>NZ_OENA01000023.1:0-210613 GCF_900239185.1 Tenacibaculum finnmarkense | reverse complement strand
CAGTAACATCAGCAGGAAATGGAACTTTAACAGAAGCTGAATTAACGACAGCAGGAGTAACAAACACCGGTTTAAGTGCAACTGAAATAGCAGCAATTCAAACAGCAGTAGCCGCAGCAAGTCCTGCACCTACCGATGCAGCAGCATTACAATTAATTGTAGACGGAGCATTAACTGAATTAGTAACTGAAACTGCAGCAGTATTAGCAGCAGTAACATCAGCAGGAAATGGAACTTTAACAGCCGTTGAATTAACAGCCGCAGGAGTTACAAATACAGGTTTAAGTGCAACTGAAATAGCAGCGATTCAAACAGCAGTAGCCGCAGCAAGTCCTGCACCTACCGATGCAGCAGCATTACAATTAATTGTAGACGCAGCATTAACTGAATTAGCAGCAGAAACTACAGCAGTATTAGCAGCAGTAACATCAGCAGGAAATGGAACTTTAACAGAAGCTGAATTAACGACAGCAGGAGTAACAAACACCGGTTTAAGTGTTGCTGAAATAGCAGCAATTCAAACAGCAGTAGCAGCAGCAAGTCCTGCACCTACCGATGCAGCAGCATTACAATTAATTGTAGACGCAGCAGTAACTGAATTAGCAGCAGAAACTGCAGCAGTATTAGCAGCAGTAACATCAGCAGGAAATGGAACTTTAACAGAAGCTGAATTAACGACAGCAGGAGTAACAAACACCGGTTTAAGTGCAACTGAAATAGCAGCAAGTCCTGCACCTACCGATGCAGCAGCATTACAATTAATTGTAGACGCAGCAGTAACTGAATTAGCAGCAGAAACTACAGCAGTATTAGCAGCAGTAACATCAGCAGGAAATGGAACTTTAACAGAAGCTGAATTAACAGCCGCAGGAGTAACAAACACCGGTTTAAGTGTTGCTGAAATAGCAGCAATTCAAACAGCAGTAGCAGCAGCAAGTCCTGCACCTACCGATGCAGCAGCATTACAATTAATTGTAGACGCAGCAGTATCATCAATGCCTATTACTTGGAATGGTACAAGTAATGATTGGAATGATGTTTCTAACTGGAGTACAAACACAGTTCCGTTAGCTACTTCAAATATTGTAATACCAACTGGTTTAACTCATTACCCAACAACAAGTTCAGCATTAACTGTTAAATCATTAACGGTTGAATCAGGAGCTTCTTTTATACCTCAAGCGACCGTAACAGGTCCTGTAACTTTCAAAAGAAACTTACCTGCTGGAAATTGGCATTTAGTATCATCACCTGTTGCAGATGCAACTTATGAAGGTATTATTGCGAATAATACACTTGCTATAGGAACTGGTGGTAATATTGGTATTGGAGTATATTCAAATGCTACAGGTTTACCTTGGGATTATGCAACTTCAGCTAAAACTGGAACAATGCCTTTAGGACTTGGTATTTCAATAAAATTAGCAAATATTGGTGATTTTTCAGTTACAGGAATAGCAAATATTTCAGATGTTAATCAGCCAATAACTTTAGGGGCTAGAACTAATTTTAATTTAGTTGGTAACCCATTTATGGCTTACGTTAATTCTAAAGATTTTGGTCTTGCAAATAGAGATTTAATTACAGAACAAACTATCTGGGTATGGGAAGGGTCTGAATATGTAACATACAATGCAACAACGCCTATTGAAATATCGCCAGGACAAGGTTTCTTTGTTGAGGCAGTTGCTGATGGTGACATTATTTTTGCGAAATCAAATCAAAGTCATCAAGCATCAGATACTTTCAAAAGAGAATCACCTAGACAATCTTTTGAATTATTTGTAGAAAACGAAGCGAGTAAAAAATCAACAAAAGTTTTTTATATAGCGAATAAAACGACTGGTTTTGATAATGGATACGATTCTAAAATGTTTGGAGGAGTTAAAGCATCGAAACTAGAAGTATTTACGGAGTTAATTACCGAAAATAAAGGAAATAAATTAGCAATACAATCGTTACCTAGTACTAATATGGAAGCAATGGTTGTTCCTGTAGGAATTACTGCTGAAGCTGGTAAAGAAGTAACATTTTCTGTAAATGCTAAAAACCTTCCTGAAGGTATTAATATCTATTTAGAAGATAGAGTAGCGAATACTTTTACAAATATATCTAACAAAGGATATAAAGTTGTTTTAGAAAACGCAGCTAAAGGTACTGGTCAATTCTATATTCATACTACTTCTAAAGATTTAGAAAATGTAACTATTGAGCAAAACTTACAAGATGTAAGTATTTATAAATCGGCTAATAATAGTGTAACGATTACAGGTTTACAATCGGAAAATGCATCGTTAAATGTATATTCAATGTTAGGTGAAAAAGTAATTAGCAAACAATTTAAAGTAACAGGCGTTAGGGTAATTGAATTACCTAAAATGGCAAAAGGTGTTTATATTGTAGAAGTAATTTCTAATTCAAAAAAAATCACAAAGAAAATTATCTTAGAATAATTTTTAATAAAAAAGATAAATATTATGAAAAAACAAACTAAAAATAAAGTAGAAAATATATCTAGAAAAGAAGCATTACAAAAGATAGGGAAATACGGAAAATATGCTAGTTTAACAGCATTAGGAACATATTTAGTTTTAAATCCGCAAAAAGCACAAGTACAAAGTCCAGGTCCAGAAGCTCCAGGAACTGGAGGCTTTTAAATTTTAACTATTTTTCAATAATTAAACCCCGATTTTTTTCGGGGTTTTTTTTATAAACAAAATGTTTCGTCTTAGATTGATATAGATTATTAATGAAATATTTTTTTTAATTCATATTGTACGTACATTGACAGAAGTATTTTATTAGAGAAGGTATGAATATTTATTTTTCAAATAAAGCTTAGAGTCTGTTTAAATTTCATTTAAAAACGTTTTATAGCTGAAAAATCGAATCCGTCAAACTAAATTTATTTCAGTTTCTCATACTGATTTTCCAGTGTTATTAGCCTTATGCGATGCTGAAATAAATTCAGCATGACGGTTATCTAATTTTTATTTAATTTTTAAAAAACTTATGATACTAAAAAAAATGTGATAATGTTTAATAACTATAAAAAATCCTCAAGTAATTTACTTGAGGATTTTGGTATATGAAAAAAAATACTAAAAATATTAATGACTTGGCGCTTCTAATAAGTTAAGCGTACTGGTGTTTTTAATTTTTACTGCTTCAGAAAAATCACCATGAATAATTAAGGTGTTTTCATGACGATGTACTAATTTACTCATTTTATTACGGTTTAATAATAAAACAGTTTTAGAACCAGAATGATCTTTTGCTTCTAAAATGTTTTCACCATTAAATTCTACAATCCATCCGCTTTCTTTGATGTTGTTTTCGTATTCTAATTCGATAACAGGCATTTTAAAAAAACGGTAATCTTGAATATATCCTAATGCTATTTTTAAACGTAAATTACCACCTTCAACCGTATATGAATCTTCTTTTAAGCCAGCATCTTTAAAAGAAAACTTGTTAAAAGCTGGTTTGTCCATTGTAATTTCTAACTGTCCTTCTGTTGCGTTTAATATCATAAGTAGTTTTTTAATTTATTAATATAACTTCTAATTACTAGTATAAATTTAGGCTTACTATTACTTTTAATTCATGATATTTATCATTGTTTTTAATTTTTTTTATAACTAAGTATCAGCTTACATATTCCGTCTATACTGACCACCAACTTTAAATAAAGCTTCGGTAATTTGCCCTAAAGAACAGAATTTAGTCGCCTCCATTAATTTATCGAATAAGTTTTCATTCTGAACAGCCGCTTCTTGAAGAATTGCTAATTGTTCTTGAACTTTTCCGTCGTTGGCTTTGTTCAATAATTCTTTAGTTTGAATTTGGAATTGTTTTTCTTGCTCTGTAGCACGAATAACTTCCGCAGGTTGAACCGTTGGCGAACCTTTCGAGCTTAAAAAAGTATTTACACCAATAATAGGAAACTCTCCAGTATGCTTTAAAGTTTCGTAATACAAGCTTTCTTCTTGTATTTTAGAACGCTGATACATGGTTTCCATAGCACCTAAAACACCGCCACGTTCTGTAATTCTATCAAATTCAGTTAACACAGCTTCTTCTACTAAATCGGTTAATTCTTCAATAATAAAAGCACCTTGAATCGGATTTTCATTTTTAGTTAATCCTAATTCTTTATTGATGATTAATTGAATAGCCATTGCTCTACGTACAGATTCTTCGGTAGGCGTTGTAATTGCTTCGTCATAAGCATTTGTGTGTAGCGAATTACAATTATCGTTAATTGCATATAAAGCTTGTAAGGTTGTACGAATATCATTAAAATCAATTTCCTGAGCATGTAAAGAACGACCAGAGGTTTGAATATGATATTTTAACATCTGCGCTCTTGAGTTTGCTCCGTATTTATGTTTCATGGCTTTTGCCCAAATTTTACGAGCAACACGACCAATTACTGAATATTCAGGGTCAATTCCGTTAGAGAAAAAGAACGATAAGTTAGGTCCGAATTTATTAATATCCATTCCACGAGATAAATAATATTCAACATAAGTAAATCCGTTGGATAGTGTTAATGCAAGCTGCGTAATCGGATTTGCACCAGCTTCGGCAATATGATATCCAGAAATTGAAACAGAATAAAAATTACGTACCTGTTCTTTTATAAAATATTCTTGCACGTCGCCCATTAAACGTAAGGCAAATTCTGTTGAAAAGATACACGTGTTTTGTGCTTGATCTTCTTTTAAAATATCCGCTTGAACCGTACCACGAACTTGTGCTAAGGTAGTTTTTTTGATTTCAGCATACACATCCGAAGGTAAAATCATATCACCAGTTAATCCTAAAAGCATCAATCCTAAACCATCATTTCCTTGCGGTAAACCTCCTTGATAGGTGGGTCTTTCTAAACCTTTTGAATTATAAATTTCATCAAATTTAGCCTCAACTAAATCTTCTAAATTATTTTCTTTGATGTGTTTTTCACAATTCTGATCGATTGCCGCATTCATGAAAAAACCTAACAACATTGGCGCAGGACCATTAATTGTTAAACTTACAGAAGTTAAAGCGTGTGTTAATTCAAACCCTGAAAACAATTTTTTAGCATCGTCTAAACAACAAATAGAAACTCCTGCATTTCCTATTTTTCCGTAAATATCGGGTCTTCTACCAGGGTCATTTCCGTATAAAGTAACCGAATCAAAAGCAGTTGATAAACGCTTTGCAGGCATTCCTAAACTTACATAATGAAAACGTCTGTTGGTACGTTCTGGTCCTCCTTCACCTGCAAACATTCGTGTTGGGTCTTCACCAGTTCTTTTAAATGGATATAATCCTGCGGTATATGGAAACTCTCCTGGAACATTTTCTTGTAAATTCCAACGTAATAAATCGCCCCAAGCTTGGTATTTTGGTAAGGCTACTTTCGGAATTTGTGTATGCGATAAAGATTCACTGTGTGTATCAATATTAATAACTTTATCTCTTACTTTAAAGCTATAAACAGGGTCTTTGTATTTTTGAACTTTGGTTTTCCAATTTAAAATTACTTCCCAGTTATGAGGATCAAGATTTAGTTTTACTTTATCAAATTGCGCTATTAATAATTTTGCAAAATCAATTTCATCCTTTGGAGTTTCTTTTAAAATATCATCTTTTTCTAATCCATTTTTAGATAGAAAATCTTCTTTTATTTCCTTCGGAAGAATAGATAAAATGGTTTGAACAATACCATATAATTTTTGAGCAACAATAACTTGGCTATCTACTTTTTTATCGTAAGCTCTATTACTTTCTGATATTTCAGATAAATAACGAACTCTTCTTGGTGGAATTACAAAGATTTTTTCAGACATTTCTTTGGTGATTTCCATCTTTGATGTTAAATCAACGCCAGTTTTTTCAACGATTTTATCCATAATACGTTTGTATAGCGTATTCATTCCAGGATCGTTAAATTGAGAAGCAATTGTTCCAAAAACGGGCATGTCATCCATATGAATATCCCACAAATTATTGTTACGCATGTATTGTTTTTTGACATCACGAATGGCATCTAAAGCACCACGTTTGTCAAATTTATTGATAGCTACTAAATCAGCAAAATCAAGCATATCGATTTTTTCTAATTGCGTTGCAGCACCAAATTCTGGCGTCATTACATATAATGAGGTATCAGAATGTTCTATAATTTCGGTGTCAGATTGCCCAATTCCAGAGGTTTCTAAAATAATTAAATCAAATTCGGCAGCTTTTAAAACTTCGATGGCTTCATTTACATATTTTGATAACGCCAAATTCGATTGACGAGTAGCTAACGAACGCATATAAACACGGTCGTTATTGATGGCATTCATACGAATACGATCACCTAATAAAGCACCTCCAGTTTTTCTTTTTGAAGGATCAACAGAAATAATTCCGATAGTTTTTTCAGGGAAATCAATTAAAAATCTGCGGACTAATTCATCAACTAAAGATGATTTTCCAGCACCACCAGTTCCTGTAATTCCTAAAACTGGTGTTTTCGAATTTTTATTTTTTTCGTGAATTGTACGTAATGTTTCTTTTGCTACTTCAGGGAAATTTTCTGCAGAAGAAATAATTCTAGCAATACTTCCGATTTCTTTTTTTGATAAATGATTTATTTCTCCGTTTAAAACATCGCCAATGGCAAAATCAGCAGTTTTCACTAAATCGTTAATCATTCCTTGCAATCCTAGTGCGCGTCCATCATCAGGAGCATAAATACGAGTAATTCCATAATCCATTAATTCTTTAATCTCTTCAGGAAGAATTACACCGCCACCGCCACCAAATATTTTGATATGATCAGCACCTTTTTCCTTTAATAAATCGAACATATATTTAAAATACTCGATATGCCCACCTTGATAAGAAGTCATTGCAATAGCATTGGCATCTTCTTGAATTGCACAGTTTACAACTTCTTCAACGCTTCTGTCGTGCCCTAAATGAATTACTTCAACACCTGTGGATTGAATAATTCGACGCATAATATTTATGGCAGCATCGTGCCCGTCAAATAATGAAGCAGCTGTTACAATTCGTATTTTGTTTGTTGGTTTATAGGGTGTTATTTTTCTCATCCGTAGTGCTTTAAATCAAATTAATGAAGCAATCTACGAATTTATTAAAAAAGACAGCAATTCTTTACGACTTATAAATAATGAATAAAAGCCCATTTTTTCCGAGATTCAAGGTAGTATAAATTATCTTCATTTTGGTAAGATTCTCTTTCAAAACTGATGTTTTTATAGGCTAAATAACCATTTTTGTATTTGATACATTTTACAAGCCACTCGATGCCATAAAAAAGATAAAAGAAAATAACGAGTAATTCTAGCTGTTGTTTTAGGTGAATTTTTTCGTGATTTATTAAAACGTAATTTTCTCTTAATTCTTCTTTTTTTAAAAAGATAAAAGGAAATAAAGCGAGCCCAACAAATCCTTTAGGAATAAGAAATTTTGAAATAAAAATCATAAAATTATAAGGGGTGGTTTGTGTGTAAAAATAAGCATTTATATTTTGGAGAGTATATTGTTTTAGTAAGCTAGTGGTTAAGGTATTGTTTTTTCTAGTAGCGATTTTAAAATAGGGTTGCTATTATTTTTATGCCAAACAACCGACAAGGTAGTACGTTGTTTTATAGTGGTGAGGTCAATAAATTGCACGCCCATATCGTAGCCATATTGTAACGATTTTGGAACAATTGATAAACCAAAATTATTTTCGACCAATTTATAAATTGAAGCTGCATGAATGGTATTGTGCGATATTATAGGAGCGAATTTAGCATCATCAAAAATTTGCATTACTTTTTCATGATAAGAAGGACTATAAGACGGATCAAAAAGAATAAATGATTCGTTTTTTAATGCTGATAATCCTTTAAAATTAGCCGTATTTACAGGATGATTTTTCGGTAAAACCAAGCAAAAAGGCTCTTTTAAAATCGGCTGAATGGCAAGTCCTCTAGGCACTCTATCTAGCCTTACAAAACCAATATCAATATCTTTAGAAAGCAGGCTGTCAATTTGTTTTTGATTGTCCATTTCTTGCAATCCGAATTGCACATTTGGGTGGTCTTTTTTAAATTCAATCAATAAATTAGGGATGATTTCTTGCATTGCAGAACCTACATAACCAAAATTTAAATGCCCATTTTTACCTTCCTGTAGCAATTTGGCATGTTCAAAAATATGATTTAGGTTTTTTAAATTTTGAGTAAGTGCTCCCTTTAAATAGCTTCCCGCTTCGGTTAATGCTACTTTTCTGTTATGACGCACAAATAATTGCACCTCTAAATCGGCTTCCATTTGTTTTATTTGTCGGCTTAATCCTGGTTGCGAAATAAACAAGCGTTCTGCTGCTTTTCTGAAATGTAAACATTCGGCAACGGCTAAAAAATAACGAAGATGGCGTAGTTCTGTTTGATTACTTCTTTGATTACTCATGGGTATCAATTGATAACTTTTTAAGTCTTATTAGGTATCAAAAATATAAATAACTTTGTGTAAAATAAAATAGAAGCCAATGTTTAAGTACGGAATAGATGCCTTAACGGTAAATAAAGTTATTGAAATATCAAAAGGAACTTTAAAAGCGGTGGTTACAAGCGATGCCGCAATTAAAATAAAGGAATGTAGAACAAAGGTGGAGGTAATGGCAAATTCAACCGCTGCTGTTTACGGAATTAACACCGGTTTTGGTCCTTTGTGCGACGTGCAAATATCGCCTGAAGAAACCAGTAAATTACAAGAAAATTTATTGATAACCCATGCCGTTGGTGTTGGTAATCCTATTGATAAAGAATTGTCAAAAATGATGATGATTTGTAAGGTTCATGCACTTTGTCAAGGTTTTTCAGGGGTTCGTTTAGAGCTAATTGAGCGTATTATCTATTTTATTGAAAACGATTTATTGCCTGTTGTTCCTGAGCAAGGTTCGGTAGGAGCTTCTGGTGATTTAGCGCCGTTGTCACACTTGTTTTTACCGTTGTTAGGTGAAGGAGAATTCTGGCAATCCGAAGAAATTATTTCAGCAAAAGAAGTGTTAAAAAAGCATAATTTACAGCCTTTAACATTAATGGCAAAAGAAGGATTAGGTTTAATTAATGGTACGCAATTTATATTATCGCACGCTATTTTAGGCTTGAAAAAAATGGAATATGTGTTAGATTTAGCCGATGTTACTGGGGCAATGACCTTAGAAGGATATTCAGGAAATGTATCGCCGTTTAAAGAAGAATTACATTTAATTCGCCCGTTTAAAGGGAATTTAAAAGTAGCTGAACGCATGAGAATGCTTTTAAAAGATTCTGAAAATGTTGCTGATACGACATTCGAAAGAGTGCAAGACCCGTATTCGATTCGTTGTATGCCACAGGTTCATGGAGCGTCAAGAAATGCCTATGCACATTTAAAAGAATTGGCAGAAATAGAAATGAATTCTGTAACCGATAATCCTATTGTACTGAGTGAAACCGAAGCAATTTCTGGAGGTAATTTTCACGGACAACCTTTAGCAATGGCGTTAGATTATACATCAATTGCAGTTTCTGAATTAGGAAATATAGCCGACAGACGTTGTTATTTATTGCTAGAAGGAAAGCACGGTTTGCCAAGATTATTAACATCGGCAGGTGGTTTAAATTCTGGTTTTATGATTCCACAATATACTACGGCGGCTTTGGTTACCGAAAATAAATCCTTGTGTTTTCCGCCTTCGGCAGATAGTGTGCCAACTTCATTAGGGCAAGAAGATCATGTATCTATGGGAAGTATTTCAGGAAGGAAATTCAATCAAATATTAGGGAATTTAGATAAAATATTAGCCATCGAATTAATGTACGCAGCACAGGCAATGGATTTTAGAAGACCTAATACTTTTTCGCCAATTTTAGAAGAAAATTTTAAAATTATCAGAAATAAAGTAGCTAAATTAGAGGAAGATCGTATTTTGAAAGATGATATTAATGCGCTAATTAAGATGGTTAAAAATCAAGAGTTTAAAGTTTGTTAAAAAAAGAAATTATGATGTCATTTAAAAAACAAATTAAGCAAGGTATTCCTAATGAATTACCTGAAATGCCCGTGTATGATTCGTCAATAAACAGGGCTCCGAAACGTAAAGATATTTTAACATCCGAAGAAAAAAAATTAGCGCTAAAAAATGCTTTGCGTTATTTTGATGCAAAACATCATGCTGTTTTATTGCCTGAATTTGCTAAAGAATTAGAAGATTACGGACGAATATATATGTACCGTTTTCGCCCTACTTATAAAATGAAGGCAAGAGATATTAAAGAATATCCAGGGAAATGTAGCCAGGCAAAAGCAATCATGTTAATGATTCAAAATAATTTAGATTATGCCGTAGCCCAACATCCGCATGAATTAATTACCTACGGAGGAAATGGTGGCGTTTTTTCTAACTGGGCGCAATATTTATTAACTATGAAATATTTGTCTGAAATGACAGATACTCAAACTTTAACCATGTATTCTGGGCATCCGATGGGTTTATTTCCGTCGCATAAAGATGCGCCAAGAGTCGTCGTTACTAACGGAATGATGATTCCAAATTATTCAAAACCTGATGATTTAGAGAAATTCAACGCTTTAGGAGTTACACAATATGGGCAAATGACCGCTGGTAGTTATATGTATATTGGTCCGCAAGGAATTGTGCATGGAACTACAATTACGGTATTAAATGCGTTTCGTAAAATTAAAAAATCACCTAAAGGAAATGTCTTTTTAACAGCAGGTTTAGGTGGAATGAGTGGCGCACAACCAAAGGCAGGAAGTATCGCAGGTTGTATTACGGTTTGTGCTGAGGTAAATCCGAAGATTACAGAAATACGTTTATCGCAAGGTTGGATTGATGAAAAAATCACCGATTTAGATGAATTAGTAGCACGAGTAAAATCAGCAAAAGAAAACCAAGAAACAGTTTCAATCGCTTATTTAGGAAATATCGTAGATGTTTGGGAGAAATTTGACCAAGAAAATGTACATGTCGATTTAGGTTCAGATCAAACATCGTTACATAATCCTTGGGCGGGTGGTTATTATCCTGCCGATATTTCTTTTGATGATGCCAATGAAATGATGGCAAACGAGCCTGAATTATTCAAAGAAAAAGTACAAGAAACCTTGCGTCGTCATGCAAAAGCGATTAATAAACATACTGAAAAAGGAACGTACTTTTTTGACTACGGAAATGCCTTTTTATTAGAAGCAAGTAGAGCAGGAGCAACGGTTCATAAAGATGAAAATGATGCTTTTTGTACGGTGGATAATTCAAAATTAGGAAGCGAAGTTTTTGCCTATTCTAGTTATGTGCAAGATATTATGGGACCGATGTGTTTCGATTATGGTTTTGGTCCTTTTCGTTGGGTTTGTGCTTCGGGAAATCCTGAAGATTTAGCTAAAACAGATGCAATTGCTTGTAAAGTTTTAGAGAAAATTAGAAAGAATTCTCCTGTTGAAATTCAACAGCAAATGGCGGATAATATCCAATGGATTAAAGGCGCACAAGAAAATAAATTAGTCGTCGGTTCGCAGGCACGTATTTTATATGCCGATGCAGAAGGACGTGCAAAAATTGCCGAAGCTTTTAATAAAGCGATTAAAAAAGGGAAGATAGGAAAGGTTGTTTTAGGGCGTGATCATCATGATGTTTCGGGTACCGATTCGCCATATCGTGAAACTTCAAATATTTACGATGGTTCTCGTTACACCGCTGATATGGCAATTCAAAATGTAATTGGCGATAGCTTTAGAGGTGCTACTTGGGTGTCTATTCACAACGGTGGTGGCGTTGGCTGGGGCGAAGTTATTAACGGTGGTTTTGGCATGCTTCTTGATGGTTCTAAGGCAGCATCAAAACGCTTAAAATCAATGCTTTTTTGGGATGTAAATAACGGAATTGCACGAAGAAGTTGGGCGAGAAATCACGGCGCTGTTTTTGCAATTAAACGTGCTATGAAGTCTGAAAAGGAATTGCAAGTTACCGTTCCTAATTTTGTAGATGATGCCTTATTTAATACTGATTTTAAACAAGAATAAATCCTACTAAAATGAAATTATCTAGCCTATTTTTTTTACCAATTATCGCTTTAATGATAACCTCGTGTAGTTCGGTAAGAGTAACAACCGATTACGATACAGAAGCTGATTTTAATAGTTATAAAACATTTGCGTTTTATAAAAAAGGAATTGACAAAGCGGCTATTTCTGATTTAGATAAAAAACGTATTATGCGCGCTATTGAACAAGAATTAATAGCAAAAGGGATGGCTAAATCGGCATCGCCTGATGTTTTAGTGAGCTTGTTTACAAAATCAAGAGAACGAATTAATGTTAATGATAGGATGTATGGCGGGTTTTATTATCCATATTATTATGGTATGAATGGCTTGAATAACATGAATCGAATAAATGTATCTCAATATACCGAAGGAACTTTATTTATTGATGTTTTAGATGCTCAAAACAAAGCATTGGTTTGGCAGGGTATTGGTACTGGTGCGTTAAGTAGTCGTAGTGTTGAAAGAAAGCAAGCTAGAATTAAAGAATTTGTAAAAGAGATATTGGCTGAATATCCGCTAGAAAATAGTAAAAAGTAAGAAAAATTTAGTATCTTTTATTTTAGACCTCACAGGTTTTTAAAACCTGTGAGGTCTTATAGTTTATTAAGAAATTAAAATAAATTCTAAATAACGTATCTTTTTTTGATATTTGCAGTACGATAAATTATGATAAACGAAATTTTAAAAGCAACTCCCGATGAGTATTATGTAAACGAGCAAGGGTATCGGGTTTTTAAAGAAGCCTATCATTTAAGGCGTGGATACTGCTGTAAAAGTGGTTGTAAACATTGTCCTTTTGGATATGATAAAAAAACAGATAGCTTCAAGTAGAATAGAAAAGAGTGTGACGATTACTAATAAAATGTATCTTAAAAGATAGAAACCAAAACAAAATAAAGATTAAAAATGAAAAAAATTATAGCAGTAGCAGTACTAGCACTTTCTTTAACAGGCTGTGCCGAATTACAAAAAGTTGTAAGCCAATTGCCACAAGGAACTCTTGGTGGTGGTTTGTCGCAACAGCAAATAGGAAATGGTTTGCGTCAGGCTTTAGACAACGGAATTAAAAATCAAGTAAAAAAATTAACTGCTAAAGATGGTTTTTATAACAATCAATTGGTAAGAATTGCTTTGCCAGAAGAGTTGAAAAAAGTAGATAAAGGCTTGCGTAAAATCGGTTTAAGTAAATTAGCCGACCAAGGTTTAAGAGCTATTAATAGCACCGCAGCAGATGCTGTTAAAACAGCAACACCAATTTTTGTAAATGCTGTAAAACAGATGTCTTTTAACGATGCAAAAACTATTTTATTAGGCGATAAAAACGCAGCAACTTCTTATTTAAAAGGAAAAACAACTACGGCCTTATACAGTAAATTTAACCCGGTGATTAAAAAATCATTTTCAAAGGTTGGAGCAGATAAAATTTGGACGAATTTAATCAATAGATATAATAGTATTCCTTTTGTAAAAAGAGTAAATCCGAATTTAACAGATTATGTTACAACTCAAGCTTTACAAGGTGTTTTTACTATGATTGCTGTAGAAGAAAAAGGAATTCGTGAAAAAGCAGGATTGCGAAATACGGCATTATTACGTCAGGTATTTGCGTTGCAAGACAAGTATTAAAAAATATAAATTAGGCTTAAAAGCTTAAAATAAAATTATAAACACCTCGTTGATTTTTAAAATTAATGTGGTGTTTTTTTTGTGATTTATTTGCCTATTTTTCAGTTAAAAACAGTAAGGTTATAGATGTAGATTATGTATCGTTATGAAAAAACGAACATATTATTTAATTTGGGTAAAAGTGGGGGACTTCTAAATTAATTTGATCTCTTGTATTTAAGAGTGTAAAAAAAGGGTATTACTGTAGTAAATTTTTAGCTTTTTAAATAGGTTCTAAAATCCTATAACTTCCTGAAATTCTTTTTTATAACTTTTACTGATACGAAATGTTTTATTGTCATTTATTTTTACATCAGTTTCGCCGTAATTAGAAGCAATTATTTCATCAATAAAATTAGTATTGATAATTGTTGAACGGTGTATTCTTATAAAGTTACTAGCGTTTAATCGTTTTATGATACTCGATAAAGATTCTCGTAGTAAAAATTTACGGTTATCAGTTGTAAAAATTTCAATGTAGTAACCCGAAGCCGATATGTATTTAATCATATTTCTTTCAAGTAAAATTACTTTATTACCTGATTTTATATTGATTTTAGTGCCTTTTACAGTGGTGTTTATTTTAGTTTTTTCTTCAGAGTTCTCTTTCATAAAATCTAAAATATCATTTAAGTTACTTTTAAGGCTAAAGCGATTTTCAATTTTTTTACGTGCTATTAATTTATCTATAGAATTAAAAAAAACGGGCTTTATTCAAGGGTTTTAATAAATAATCAAATGCAGCATAATCAAAGGCTTTTAAAGCATCTTTATTTGAGGAAGATGTAAAAATAAAAACAGGTTTTTCAGAAAGTGTTATGTTGTCAATAACATCAAAACCACTGCTGTTGTTTAGCTGTGTATCAAGATACACAATATCGGGTTTTAGTGTGTTGATTTTATCAATAGCTTCAATAGCTGTAGCACATTGATCTATTACTTTTAAAAAATCAAATTCAGTTAATAGTTCTTTTAAGTTGTTGATAGCTTGTTGGTCGCTATCGATAATTAGGACAGATTTTTGCATATTTTGAGGAAATATTTTATGAAAATCAGTAGTAAAAGTTATTGAGAAATAGGTCAATAGACTACTGAGGGTACAAATTTAAACAATGAATTAGTAATTCCGATACTAAAATACCAATTTATTGTTAAAAATTAACATTTTTTTTGGTTTTGAAACAGTTATTAACCGCTTTTTAAAGGTTTTTCACATCAAAATAGCGGTGTTTAGCTTCAAAAGCTTGTTAAGGAGTAACTATTGCCTTTAAATTTACATCCAATAATAATTAAAATTAAATATTTTATGAATCCACGTTACAAAAACGTATTGTGTATTTTATTTTTTCTAGGTTTTCTAGTAAATGTAAGTGCACAACAAAAGATGATTACAGGTACTGTGTCAGACAGTGCTGGTCCATTACCAGGAGTTAATGTTGTAATAAAAGGTACAGTAACAGGTGCTGAAACTGACTTTGATGGTACATATACTGTAAAAGCATCAGCAGGGCAACGCTTAGTGTTTAGCTTTGTAGGTATGCAAAATATTACTAAATTGGTAGGTGCAAAAACTACGATTAACGTAGTAATGCAAGAAGATGCAAATGTACTAGAAGAGGTTGTTGTTGTCGGATACGGAACATCAACTAAATCGGCATTTACAGGTACTGCAAAAGTTGTAAAGGCTGAGGTATTAGCTGCAAAAAGTGTTTCAAATATTTCACAAGCTTTAGCGGGTGAAGCTGCAGGGGTACAGGTTATAAATACTTCAGGTCAGCCAGGAGCATCGGCAACAATTAGAATTAGAGGTTTTGGTTCTGTAAACGGAAACAGAGATCCTTTATTTGTGGTTGATGGCGTTCCTTTTGACGGAGCACTTAATACGATTAACCCATCTGATATTGCATCTACAACGATATTAAAAGATGCTACGGCAACTGCAATTTATGGTTCTAGAGGAGCAAATGGAGTTGTTTTAATTACAACAAAATCAGGTAAAAATGGTGTTTCATCAATTGAACTTGATGTTAAAACAGGTGTTAATTTTAGCAATTTAGCAAGATATAGTACTATTAAATCACCAGAAGAATACATTGGTCTTTCTTGGGAAGCAATGAGAAATAAAGGAGATTTTAATGGTAAAGCTGATGCAACTGCGTATGCAAATGCGAATCTTTTTTCAGGAAAAGGAGTTAACAGTGCTTATAATTTATGGAATGTTTCTGATGTTTCTAAATTAATTGATCCTGCTACAGGAAAAGTTAGAGCAGGTGTTGCTAGAAAATACACGCCAGAAAACTGGGCTGATTATGGTTTCCAAACTTCTATTAGAACAGAGGCAAACTTAAAAATGAGTGGTGGTGATGATAAAACAAAATACTTTTCTTCTTTTGGTTATTTAGAAGATAAAGGATATGTACTTAATTCAGATTATAAAAGATATACTTCTCGTTTAAACTTAACACATAACCCAACTGATTGGTTAAAAGCAAGTGTTAATTTAGGATATACTTTTGGAAAAACGACTTCAAACGGACAGTCTGAAGATTCAGGAAGTGTTTTTTGGTTTGTTGATAATATTCCTTCAATTTACCCATTATTTACTAGAGATACCAATGGTAAAAAAATTGATGATCCTATTTACGGAGGTCATATTTACGATTTTGGAGATGCAGGACGTGGTTTTGGAGCTTTAACAAACTCAATTGCAAATGCTAAGTATAACTTAAAAAGGTCAGAAAGACATTCGTTAAATGCTAATTTTTCTTTTAACTTTCAATTAGCAGAAAACTTAAGTTTTGAGTCTAGATATGGAGCTCAATATTATAGTTATATTCATAATAATATTCAAAACCCTTTCTACGGATCGGCAGCTGGAGGAGATACTAAAGGTCGTTTATTTAAACAAAACCAGTATGCGGTTACGCAAAACTTCTTAAACATGTTTAAGTATAATACTTCTTTTGGTGATCATAAAGTTGATTTTATCGCAGCTCATGAGTCTAATCAATGGAAAAGACAAAGAGGTTATACTGATGTAAAAAGAGTTGTAAACCTTAATAATGGTTTAGATGATCCTACAAACTATGTAGAAACTGCTGGTAAATCAACAGGATATAGAGAAGAAACGGCTATTGAAAGTTTCTTCGGGCAGGCAAACTATAATTATGATGGTAAATACTTTTTTACTACCTCTGTAAGAAGAGATGGTACATCAAGATTTAAAAACAATAAATGGGGTACTTTCGGTTCTATCGGTGGTTCATGGATTGTAACCAAAGAAAACTTTATGAACGATGTTGAGTTTGTAAACAATCTTAAAGTAAAAGTAAGTTATGGTATTTTAGGTGATCAATCTATCGGTTCAAGATTAAGTGATATTTATGCTGGGCAAAACGGATATGATATTGAAAACTTAGGAGGACAAATTTCACTTCCTGTACGTGCAAGACAAAATGCTGAATTAACTTGGGAAACTTCTAAAATGTTTCAAACAGGTGTTGAGTTTACTTTGTTTGATAACTTAGTTGATGCTTCTTTTGATTACTACGTTAAAAATACAGAAGATTTAATTTTTGACAGACGTTTAGGACCTTCTATAGGAGATGCTTTAGAAAAGGTAAATGATGGTAAATTAAAAAATGCTGGTTTTGAATTTGATATTACTACGCATATTATTAATAAGAAAAACTATACGTTCGATGTTTCTTTAAACGGAGAGTTTTTAAAGAATGAATTAACGCAAATGCCTATTGACCCGTCAACAGGAAAGGCTAAGTTATTAGATCAAAGTGGTAACTACGGACGTTCAAAAGGGCATTCATTATTTGATTACTACATGAGAGAATGGGCTGGTGTTGATGCTAACGACGGTGCTGCAATGTGGAATGTAAACTATGTAGATGCAAACAAAAATGATGCTTTTGATAAGGGAGAAGAAATTAAAAACTATAATAAGTTTTTAACAGACAACCCAGATGCTAAAATATCACAAGGAACTACTAAAGTATATTCACAAGCTACACAGAAATATGTAGATAAATCGGCAATTCCGACAGTAAGAGGAGCTTTCAGATTATCTGCTAAAATTCATGATTTTGATATTAGTTCTCAATTTGCATATAGCTTAGGAGGTTATGCTTATGATGGTGCATATGCAAACTTAATGTCGAACGGTCAAGTTGGAGGTAACAACTGGTCTACTGATATGAGAGACAGATGGCAAAAGAAAGGTGACATTACAAATGTTCCTAGATTATATAGTAACGAAGTTACTGCTGTTACAAGTTCTTCTACCAGATTTTTAACGTCTACAGATTACTTAGCGTTAAATAATATAAGAGTAGGATATACAATTCCTGTACAATACATTAAAAAAGCAGGTTTAGGTAGCGTAAACTTATATGCTTCTGGAGATAACTTATTTTTATTAAGTAAAAGAGATGGATTTAATCCAGCAACTTCAGAAACTGGTTCTTCAGATCAATACAGATATTCTCCTTTAACAACATTTGCTTTCGGAGTAAGAATTAAATTTTAATCATTGAAAATTTAAAAAAGATGAAAAAAACAATATTAAAATCTATTGCAGCAGTAGCTATCTTAACGATATCTGTTGGATGTGGTAATGATTTCTTAGAAAAATCACCTACAGGATTTATTAACGTAGAAGATTACAATCTTTCAGGTAGTCTTAATCCTGATGTATTAGATGGTACCCTTAGAGGTGTTTATTCTACAATGATTAACCCTGAAACAGGTGGAACTACAAACGATGATGATTTTGGTCAAAAAGGATATGATATCTATAGTGATATGTTATCTGGAGATATGGCTTTATCATTAAGTTCGTACGGGTATTATAGAAGTCTTACAACTTTAGAAGATACGGTTGACTATACAAGATTGACAAATTACAGGCCTTGGAGATATTACTACAGAATTGTAAGAGGAGCTAATTTAATTATTAACGGTTTAGGTGATGCGCAAGAAACTGTAGAAGCTAAATATGCGCTTGGGCAAGCAAAAGCATTAAGAGCTTATGCGTACTTTTATTTAAGTCAATTCTATATGAAAGAGTACAACCCTAGCACGAAGGTTTTACCTATTTATACAAACCCTAAAACGCCAAACGTAGCACAAAGCACTACTAAAGAAGTATACGAGCAAATGATTAGCGATTTAGAATCGTCAATTACTTTATTAAACGGTTTTGTAAGAGGAACTAAAAATCAAGTAAATAGCGAAGTAGCTAAAGGTTTATTAGCATACGTTTACGGAGCAATGAACACTACGGAATCAAATGCAAAATCGTTAGCATTATTGAACGAAGTGGTAAACACTGGAAGTTTTAAAGTAATGTCTAAAGATGAAGTTGTTGGAGGTTTTGACGATGTAAATATTAACGGATGGATCTGGGGTGCCGATCTTACTACAGATATGAACTTCGGTTTAGTATCTTGGTGGGGGCAAATGGATGTTTATACCTATAGCTACCAATGGGCAGGTGATAAAAAATCAATTGACCAAGATTTATATGATGCAATTGATGCTACCGATATTCGTAAAACACAGTTTAACGATAATAAAGGAACTTCAAATCACTTAATACCTAACAATAAATTTTATCACCAAGATAAAGAAATTGGAGGTCAGCAAGTAGTAACTACTGATTATGTTTTCATGAGAATTAGTGAAATCTATTTATTAAGTGCAGAGATGGCAGCAAAAACAGGAAACGAAACTTTAGCTAAAGACAGATTAAAAGCTATCGTTAGTAAAAGAATGCCAGATGCTTCTTATATTGATGCTTTATCAGGAAAAGCTCTTTTAGATGAAATTTATTTCCAGACTCGTGTAGAGCTTTGGGGTGAAGGGAAAAGTTACTTAGCAATGAAACGTAATAAGGCAACTATTAAAAGAGGTGATAATCACTTAAGTTTAGTAGGAAAAGAAATTCCTTATAACGATGAGAGATTAACTTTTGAAATTCCACAATCTGAAATTCAAAACAATCCTTTTATAAACTAATAGGTTTATACTATAAAACGAAAAAGCACTCAATTTATTGAGTGCTTTTTTTGTTTTGAATTCAAATAGTAAGCTATTTGTGTCAAATATTTTTATAAAGTATTTAAAATATCCTTCATCTGTTCTTGTAAAACTTCAGCATTTTTAGCAGCAGCCTCTGCAAAATCTTCTTTATCCGAAGCATAAATAATTCCTCTAGATGAATTAATTAATAAACCAACGTTTTTAGTCATTCCGTATTTGCAAACATCTTGTAAATTACCACCTTGCGCTCCAACTCCTGGAACTAATAAAAAACTATCAGGTACAATTTTACGTATTTCTGTAAAATATTCGGCTTTGGTAGCCCCAACAACGTACATTAAGTTTTCTGAATTTTTCCAGTCTTTAGAGGTTTCTAAAACCTGTTTGTAAACCTCTTTCCTGTCTGTTTCTCCTACCATTTTTGTTTGAAAATCAAACGCTCCTTGGTTAGAGGTTAACGCTAACATAATGGTGTGTTTATCATCAAAAGCTAAAAAAGGCTCTACGGAATCTTTTCCCATATAAGGCGCAACCGTTACCGAATCGAAGGCTAAATCTTCAAAAAAAGCTTTGGCATACATGGTTGAGGTATTGCCAATATCGCCACGTTTGGCATCTGCAATGGTAAAAATTTCAGGATGTTTTTCGTTGAGGTATTTAATTGTTTTTTCTAAAGATTTCCAACCTTTTATACCGTAAGCTTCATAAAAAGCCGTGTTTGGCTTATAAGAAACACATAAATGATGTGTGGCGTCGATAATTGCTTTATTGAAGGCAAAAATTGGGTCTTCTTCTTTTAATAAATGGGTAGGGATTTTAGTTAAATCGACATCTAAACCGATGCATAAAAACGATTTCTTTTTGTTAATTTGCGTAACTAATTCTTGTGTAGTCATGTGTTGTTGTAAAAGTTAAGCAAAAGTACACTTTTTTAAGACTTTCCATTATCTTTGTTAGATATGTTTCAATATGTAATCAATAAATTTTTCTACGGATTTTTAACACTTTTTGGCGTAGTTACGGTAATTTTCTTTCTGTTTAACGTATTGCCTGGCGACCCAGCAAGAATGATGTTAGACCAACGAGAAGATACCGAACAGCTTGAGAATATCAGAAAAAAATACGGTTTTGATAAACCTATTTTTACGCAATATTTATATTATTTAAACGATGTTTCGCCGTTATCGTTACACAGTAATAAAGAGGAAGATTATACTTTTTTATCCGAAGGAAAATATACGTTTCAAAAAATAATTGGCATAAGTTCTGTAAATTTGGTGCTTAAATACCCATATTTACGGCAATCATTTCAAAAAAACGGTAAAAATGTATCCGAAGTAATTGCTGAAACCTTACCAAACACCGCTGTTTTAGCTATTTTTGCCATTGCAATTGCATTATTTTTAGGAATATTTTTAGGAATTTTATCAGCTTTATATAAAGATACTTTTTTTGATAAAATAATCGCTATATTAAGTACTTTAGGAATGAGTGTTCCTTCTTTTTTTTCGGCGATTTTAGTCGCGTGGTTTTTCGGGTTTGTACTGCATGAATTTACGGGTTTAGAAATGACAGGAAGTTTATATGAAGTTGATGATTTTGGCGAAGAAATACGTATGCAATGGAAAAATTTACTATTGCCAGCCATTGTTTTAGGGGTTCGTCCGTTGGCGGTAGTTATTCAATTAATGCGAAACTCATTATTAGAAACCTTAAATCAAGATTATATACGAACCGCAAACGCAAAAGGATTAACCAAGTATCAAGTGCTTAAAAAACACGCTTTAAAAAATTCGTTAAACCCGGTGGTAACAGCAATTTCAGGATGGTTTGCTTCGATGTTAGCAGGTGCGGTTTTTGTAGAGTATATTTTTAATTGGAACGGCTTAGGGAAAGAAATTGTAAACTCCTTAAATACGCTTGATCTACCTGTAATTATGGGGAGTGTATTAGTAGTGGCAACTTTATTTATAGGTATTAATATATTGGTAGATGTTATTTACAGTTGGTTAGATCCGCGAATTAAATTGAATTAATATGAACTATTTTTTATGTTTGATAGCATTTTTAGTATTGCAAAGTTGTGCTGTTTTTCAGCCTAAAGTTTTTACAGCACAAGCTTTAAATGAAAAATTAGTAACTACAAGCAGAGATTCGATTACGCTAAAAGAAATTTTTGATAAAAATAGAGGACAAGCCCAATTTATACAAGTTTTTGCAACCTATTGCCCTTTTAGTCAGCGTAGTTTTAAAGATGTGATAGCGTTTCAAGCCGAAAATCCATTGGTAAATTATATTTTTTTATCGGTAGATCATTCTTATTTTGATTGGAAAAGAGGGCTTGAAAATATTAAAAAAAATAACAAGTTAAAAGGCGCGTACTATTACATTCCTAAAAAAGGAAAAGGGGCGTTGGCTAATTTTTTAAAATTAAAAACAATTCCGAGGTTTTTAATTGTTGATAAAAAAGGGAAAATCACTGTTTTTAAAGCGTCGAGTATTTCTAAAAAAGTTAAAGATAAAACACATTAAAAATTCATTTAAAAAACAAATAAAGATGATAAAAAAGATGATAAAAAAAATAGGCGTTATTTTTGCCGTAAGTTTAGCCTTACTTAGTTGTTCGACTCAAAGCCCTACCGAATTTTCAAAAGAAGCTTTGGCGGATGTTTTTGTAGCAATAAATACTAAAGAAGAAGTGCCATTTAAAGATGTTTTAGCTAAAAATAAAGGAAAGAAAATATTGATAGATGTTTGGGCTTCTTGGTGTACAGATTGTTTAGAAAACTTACCTGCGGTTAAAAAAGCACAAGAAGAAAACCCTGAAATGGTCTTTTTATATTTGTCTCTAGATAGAAAACTAGAAGATTGGCATTCAAGTGTTGAACGCTTGAATATAAAAGGACAGCATTATTTTATGCAATCAGGATGGGAAGGAAGTTTTGCTAAATTTTTAGGATTAAGTTGGATTCCTCGTTATTTATTAATTGACGAACAGGGCAAAATTGTTGTTTTTAATCAAACAAAAGTTTCTGCAATTTTAATGGCTAAAAATGTGAAAAAATAACGTATTTTTAGCGAAAAAAAAATAAAAAAAACTCATGAAAAAACTTATTTACCTATTCGTAATTGCATTACTTTTATCTTGTAATACCGAAAAACCAGCCGCTTTTTCAGAAAATATTTTACAAGAGAAATTTTTAACAACCAACGATAAAGCAATTACTTTTAAAGAAATTCTGGCAAAATATAAAGGAAAAAAAGTGATGTTTGAAGTATGTGCTTCTTGGTGTGCCGAATGTGTGTCAGGAACACCAAAAATAAAGGAATTAAAAGCTAAAAACCCTGAGGTTGTTTTTGTTTTTTTATCAATAGATAAAACAGTAGCACAGTGGAAAAAAGGAATAACACGTTTTTTTAATATTGATGGAGATCATTATTTTTTACCCGCAGCGCTTAAAGGCGGATATGCAAAAGGATTAGGGATTAAAGATGTGCCAAGTTATATGGTGGTTAATGAGCGCGGTATTATTTCGTTAGGAAATGTAACAGAGCCATTTGACCCAAGGTTGGCAGCCGCATTAAAAGAGTAGTAAAATAGAAATTAAGAACATAAATTAGAGTGTAATTTTGAGAAAAAAGATCGTTGCAGGTAACTGGAAAATGAATGTAAACCTTGATGAAACTAAAAAGTTAATCAAGCAAATAAACAAGGGAATAAAAGCAGGATTATCAGATGATACTAGAGTAATTATAGCGCCTAGTTTTGTGAATTTAAACACGGCAGTTAAAAAAGCAAAGAAAACTAAAATTGAAGTAGCAGCTCAAAATATGTATTTTGCTAAAAGCGGTGCTTTTACGGGAGAAATATCTGCAGATATGTTAACTTCTTTAGGATTGAATTTAGTTGTTTTAGGACATTCTGAACGAAGAGAATATTTTGGTGAAACAGCGGCTATTTTAGCTAAAAAAGTATCAGCAGCTCTTGAAAATAATTTAGAAATTATTTTTTGTTTCGGAGAGGTTTTAGAAGATAGAAAAGCTGAAAATCATTTTAAAGTAGTAGAAAATCAATTGAAAAATAGCTTGTTTCATTTAAATAAAGCTGATTTTTCGAATATTATTTTAGCCTACGAGCCTGTTTGGGCAATAGGAACTGGTGAAACAGCATCGGCAGAACAAGCACAAGAAATGCACGCTTTTGTAAGAGCAACTATTGCAAAACAATATGGTGATGCAATTGCAAACGATATTTCAATTTTATACGGTGGAAGTGTAAAGCCTGAAAATGCCGCAGAAATTTTTTCAAAAGAAGATGTAGACGGAGGATTAATTGGAGGAGCGGCTTTAAAAGCAGCTGATTTTGTAACAATTATTGAAGCAATATAATTAAGAATAAACAAGAGTAATGGATAATATTTATATAGAATATAATTTTGAAGTAAGCCCTAAAGATCCGGCAACTGAAATTTTAATAGCAGAATTAGGTGAGGTTGGTTTTGAGAGTTTTGTCGAACTTGATAACGGTGTAACGGCATACATCCAGAAAAATGACTGGAAAGAAAACATGCTAGAAGATCTTTTTATTTTGAAATCGGAAGATTTTTCTATTCGTTTTGATCATAAAGAAATTGAGCAAACCAATTGGAATGCCGAATGGGAAAAGAATTTTAATCAAATTCAAGTAGATGATTTGGTAAGTATCAGAGCGCCGTTTCATGAAAATCCTCATTTAAAATACGACATTGTTATTGAGCCAAAAATGAGTTTTGGTACAGGGCATCATGAAACAACACATATGATGGTACAGCATTTAATTGATTTAGATGTAACCAATAAAAAAGTGTTAGATATGGGCTGCGGAACAGGGATTTTAGCAATTTTTGCTGAAATGAAAGGAGCAAATCCTATTGATGCCATTGATATTGATGCTTGGTGTTATGAAAATTCTGTAGAAAATGTGCAAAGAAATGGGCGCAAGCATATTTCAGTTTTTGAAGGAGATTCATCGCTTTTAGTGGATAAAAAATACGATGTTATTATAGCGAATATCAATCGTAATATTTTATTAAGCGACATGGAAATATATACAAAATGCTTAAATAAATCAGGTATTTTATTGTTAAGTGGTTTTTATAGCGAAGATATTCCTATTATAGATGCCGAAGTTTCAAAATACGGTTTAGCATTACAAAAAACAATCAAAAGAAATAATTGGGTAGCTTTGCAGTATCAAAAAACAGCGTAAATGAGTACGATAGAAAAAATACAAGAAGATTTAGACGTTTTAACTCAAGAAATAAAAAAGCACGAAATTATTTTACATAATGATGATGTAAATTCGTTCGATTTTGTAATAGATAGCTTGGTTGATGTTTGTGATCATACATTAGAGCAAGCAGAGCAATGTTCTGTATTAGTTCATTACAAAGGTAAATGCGCCGTTAAAACAGGTGAGTATAAAGATTTAGAACCAAGATGTGCTAAATTGTTACAATTAGGTTTATCAGCAGAAATAATTTAAGATGGAAAATATTTTTAGGTATTATGAATTTTCTGATTTTATCAAGGATGAATCAGCTGCTTTTTCAGGAAATGAAATTTGTTATGCGATATTAAATGAGCAACATTTTTTAATTTTTGAAAAAAATCAAGAAATCTATAATTTATATGTTTCTAAATATAATGAAAAAAATGAAATAGGGGTTAATCCCCCTGAAATACTAGAGGTTTTAGTTGAAAATTACGATAAAGCAATACCTGCTCACCGTGTATTTTTAAGGAAATATTTATATTAAAAAACTCAAAAAAAAACTTATTTTGAGTTTTTTTTTTGGTTTAATGTGACGTTTAAAAAATAAGCGTGTCATAGTAGTGTATATTATTTGTAAATAATTGAAATAAGAATTTTAAATAAATATTTTTTAAGAGTATTAAAATAGTAGTAGTTAGTTTTTATACTAAGTTTGGTTAGATGAAAAGGCCTTAAGCGAAAGCTTAGGGTCTTTTCTATTTTTTATTGTGTCGATTTATTTATTAACTTAAAAATAAAGTAATAGAAATATTGTTTTTTTTAAATTAGGTTACATTTATTGCTATAAAAAACAGCTAAAAACAATACGATGAAAAAGATAGGTATAATTTTAACATTTACTTTTTTACTTTTTATGCAATCTTGCAATATTATAAGTGAATGTGAAGATATAGACTGTTTTACACCGCCAGATCCGTTTCAATTTGAATTAGTTGATAAATTAACAGGAGAAAATTTATTTACCACAGGAAAATTTACCTCAAAAGATATTAGAATATTAAATAGTACTACTAAAAAACCTATTGAATTTCGTTTTATCGATAAGAATAATTATAATATCATCGAAATGACTTCTATTGGATGGAAAACAGCAATTGTTAATTATACGATTCAAATAGCCGATAAAAATATTTTCGAGGTCTATATAAATTCACAAAGAAAAACAAAGGGCTGCTGTGAATATACCGAGTATAAAGAAATTCGAATTGAACAAGCAGCGTACGAGTTAACCGAAAACAGTAGGTTTTATAAAATTTTTATTAAAACAGCAGCTGTGGGGAAATAATAAGCAATAAGCAAAAAAAAACACTAAGAAATAAATCTTAGTGTTTTTGTGACCACGGCTGGATTCAAACCAGCAACCTCTTGAGCCGTAATCAAGTGCGCTATTCAGTTGCGCCACGTGGCCGTATTGCGAGTGCAAATCTACAACTGTTTTATTGATAAAAAAAATAAATTCAAGTTTTTTTTACTTTTTTTTTCAAAAATTAATTTAATTCTTTTTTGAAATCATTTATTATTTTTTCAGCGTATTGAAAATCAGCTTTATAAATGAATAATTCGCAAGAATCACCTGTAGCACCAAAACCTGCTAATCTTCCAGATTCTTTTGTGTCTTTAACTAAACTTGGAATTTTAGCCTCATCTAATAAAAAAGCAAGCCTGTTTGCTAAAATTGAAGTTCCTGTGTATGCTTTTACGTGTTCTTTCATAATTTTAAGTTTTAATATGTTAATCTAATGAGTTTATAGTAATAAATGCTCGCCATCCAATAATAGCTAATTGAAATTTCGAAGCTGTAGAAATATCTAACGCTCTTTTTGTAAAAGAGGGTAGTAGTAGTTTGTTTAGTTTTGCTAAAGCTTTAAAAGATTGTTTTTTCATTGATATATTTGATTCTATATCAAAAATACTGAAAAATAATGTATTACTAAGGGTAACATAAAGCCAGATAGGTTGCCCTTAGTAATAAAAGTCATTTTATTTTTTACTTTGCATCATTTTCTTGGCTAAGTCAGCACCAATTAATGACTGTAATAAGCTTCCGTTTGCGTTTCCTCCGCTATTTCCACCTTCAATATAGGTAGCAGGAAGTTGTAGGTCTTTTATTTGCTGGGCAACACCAACGGCTGTTTTATATTCCCATTCTGCTTTTTCTTGTGGGGTTAAACCAGCACTAACTAATTTAGCGTTTTCATAATATTGCGCTTCGGCAGCTACTTTTTTACTTTTGGCTTTGTATTGCTCAACTTCAAATTGCTTTTTTTCTTTGATTAAGTTAAACCCAGCTACTTTTGCTTCTGTTTCAGCTTCAATTGTTTGTTGAATTTGGATTTTTTCTAACCTTGCTCTTTCTTTTGCTTTTTCAGATTCTCCTTTAGCAACCTCTTTTTTAGCTCTGTAATATTCACGTTCGGCTTGTTGTTTTTCTAACTGTGTTTGGGCAACTTCATTTTTTTGTAAATCTAAACGCTCATCAAAAGAAGATTCCCAATCAATACCTGTTACTTGTGCTTGGTAAATTTTTAAACCATATTGTTTTAATGAATTAGAATCATCTCTAGTAATCGTACCATCTTTCGCCCTTTTTATTCTAAATTTTTTCTGTTTACTTGATTTTCCGATTTTTATTTTTCGAATAGTGGTTGTATCGCCTACAACTTCATTGCTGTTTTCAGCTTCGTAATATTGCTCTACTTGATACATTCCGTTTTCTAATTGATCTCTAAAATACCTATCAAAATCAGAAGCCTGTCCAGAAATATAATCTTGTGCATCCATCAATTTACAGGTGTTTTTTATAGCGGCATCAATATTTGGTAAAACTCTTCCGTAAATTAATTTAGATTCGCTTCTGTTTCTATCTGCCATGTTTAAAAAAACCGCTTCATCATTAATATTTACACCTACAATTACAGAAGTGCTTATTTCAGCTTTAATAGCATCGCTAAATTCCCATTTTTGTGCTTTTCGGTTATAAATACCTCGGTCACTTTTTGGTAATTCACTTTGTTCTTTAACAATAATATCTTTTATAGAGGTTTCATACGATAAAGGAATAATTCGTCCCCACCATTTTAATTTTAATCCTTGGGTGGTAATCATTTTATCGCCACCAGAAACGTATTGTACCGCATAAGCAGTACCTGCATCTGCATAAAAAAACATTCCTGTAATAATGCTCATAAAAGCACCAAGCGCTGTTAATTGAATACTTCTTTGAAAAGTAAACCAAGTTAAAATTTTGTTGTTTTTAATAATTGAGCTTAATAACATCGTTGTTAGCCCTGTAATAATTAATAATACTCCGATAAATGTTAGCATAAAATATAGTTTAGTTTTAAGAGTTGGTTATGATAATAAAGCGATAATCGTTGCAATTTTTATTGCGATAATAATTAGTTTTAATGTAATAGCAATCATTTGTTTGGTTTTTTTAATTGGTTTATAATTCTTAATTTTTTATGAATATAGCGTAAAGAAAAGCTCGCTTCCAAAAAGATATTTAGCATTTAATCCGTTTGGATTTAAATAAGAAGTTGAAAGGTGGTAAATGGTTTTAATTTATAAGAGAGTTTACTTGTTTTGTGTTCTTATTTTTAAGCAGAAACTTACTTTTATGTTTTGAATGATAATTTAATACTGGAGTTTTATAATTCTTTTAAAGAAAATAAAGGAAAACAGGTGTTTACAAAGCTTGTTTTTTGGTGTTTGTTCTTTTTTTAAGCCTTTTAGCACTTGTTTATTTTGATGTCAAAGTTCTATATTTGCAAGAAAAAATAGAATCGATGGATATTGTATATATAGCGTTAGGATTGTTATTATTAGTTCTTGGAGGGAATTGGCTTTTAAAAGCAGCCGTTGGATTATCGTTAAAATTAAATATCCCAAAAGTAGTAATCGGAATGACGGTTGTTTCTTTTGCAACCTCAGCACCAGAGTTAATTGTAAGTGTAAAATCGGCATTAAACGGCGCTCCAGGCTTGGCAGTAGGGAATGTAATTGGTTCTAATATTGCTAATATTGGCTTGGTTTTAGGGATTACGCTAATTTTATCAACTATTGAAGTAGAAAAAAACTTTTATAAAACCGATTGGCCTGTAATGATGGTGGCTTCAGGTTTATTATATTTTTTTATCGCTTTTGATAATACCATTGAGCAATACGAAGGGATTATTTTATTTAGTATGTTGGTGGTGTTTTTAGTATATTTATTGCGTTTTCAAAAAACAGCGGTAGTCGATGAAATGCCTGAAGATGATGAAGAGTTACCTTTATATAAGGTGGTGTTATTTTTAAGTATTGGTGGTTTCTGCCTGTGGTTAGGTTCGGAATGGTTAATTGATGGTGCTACAAACTTAGCAAAAAGTATGGGTGTAAGTGATGCTATTATTGGGGTTACCGTGGTTTCTGTAGGAACAAGTGTACCAGAATTAGCGGCATCAATCATTGCAGTTTTGAAAAAAGAGAAAGCTATTTCTTTAGGAAATTTAATTGGTTCGAATGTCTTTAATATATTGGCAGTTTTAGGAATTACTTCCATTATTACACCTATAAAATTAGGTACTGATGCTTTAAGTTTGGTAAATAATGATATTTATTGGATGCTTGCCATTTCGTTTATCGTGTTGCTATTTGCATTTTTCCCAAAGAAATTACGCTTAAATTGGGTTCATGGAATTATATTATTAGTTACTTACACCGTTTTTGTATATTTAAAATTGAGTTAATAAGTTGGTTGTATGGGTTTTTATTAGAAAAACTACTATATAAAAGTAACAAACCTCACAAGTTTTTAAAACCTGTGAGGTTTATGTTTAATAGCCTGTTTGAATTTTATTTAAAAATACTTTTATAACATAGAATAATACATTGAATTCGGTTAAACAGAACTAAATTCATTTTTGCATTTTAATTAGCTATATTTTTTAGCTTTTTTTTGATGGTATTTATCAATTTGATTGATTTTAATGACTAGAAGGAATTGAAATGGTATCGAGAATTTGAATTGTTTTATATTGATTTTGAAGATAAAAAAGTTCTCGATACCATTTTTTTGAAGGAAAAAAATCACTCGAATTGACTGCTTGTTTATGAGTTTTTGCAGTAAAATTATAATTAATTTCTGAAATTATGAAAATTAGCAAAATCCCTAGCCCCGATTGAAGCAATTGTTTGAGCTCTTTTTTATTTTTTTCTTTTGAAAAATAAAAAAAGCGAGTGCGTAAAGCGGGAAATAGCTTCAAATAATCCTTTTTCTTATAAAATATATCGCACAAAAAAGCCTTTAAACGAATTTAAAGGCCTCTTTTGTTGTTGTTGTTGTTGTTGTTGTTGGTATGTTGTAATGGAAAATATATTATAAGTTATCGCAAACAGGCTTTACTGTTTGTATAATTCTAGAAGCAATTTTGTAAGGATCTCCGTTTGAAGCAGGTCTTCTGTCTTCTAAATATCCTTTCCAATCGTTGTCAACTGTTAAAATAGGAATACGAATTGAAGCACCTCTGTCAGAAATTCCGTAACTAAAATCGGTAATTGAAGCAGTTTCGTGTAAACCTGTTAAACGTTGGTCGTTGTAAGCTCCGTAAATGTCAATATGTTCTTTGGTTACAGGTCTAAAAGCTTCACATACTTTCATGTAAATTTCTTTTGAACCACAAGTTCTTAAGGTAGTGTTAGAGAAATTTGCGTGCATTCCTGAACCATTCCAATCTCCTTTTACAGGTTTTGGATGATATTCAATATAATAACCATATTGTTCTGTTAATCTGTCTAATAAATAACGAGCGATCCAAATTTCATCACCAGCTATTTTTGCACCTTTTGCAAATAATTGAAATTCCCATTGCCCTGAAGCAACTTCTTGGTTAATTCCTTCAAAATTTAAACCAGCATCAATACATAAATCGGCATGTTTTTCAACAAAATCTCTACCGTGAGTATTTCTACCACCTACAGAACAGTAATACATTCCTTGAGGTCCTGGATATCCGCCAACAGGAAATCCTAAAGGAAGTTGTGTTGCGTTGTCCATAATAAAATATTCTTGTTCAAAACCGAACCAGAAATCGTTATTGTCATCATTAATAGTAGCACGAGCGTTAGATTCATGCGGAGTTCCGTCAGCATTCATTACTTCATTCATTACTAAATATCCGTTAACACGAGCAGGATCAGGATAAATTGCAACAGGTTTTAAAACACAGTCAGAAGCGCCTCCTGAAGCTTGTTTTGTAGAAGACCCGTCAAAAGACCAATTTTTTAGCTCTTCTAAAGTTCCTTGAAAATTTTCATGCTCTTCAACCTTTGTTTTACTTCGTAGGTTTTGAGTCGGTTTGTAACCATCTAACCAGATATACTCTAACTTAATTTTTGCCATGATACTAGAATCTATTATTTAGAATTGAATTCAAAGCAAAAATAAATAATTTATATTATATGCTAAAATTTATAGGGGTAAAATATTTAATATTAGTTTTTACCCGTGCAACCCCTGTTTTTTTAGGGGGTGTTCTTTAATTTTGATAAATTTATGTATTTTTGACCTCAAATTCACACTTTATATTATGTCAACTTTAAGATTTAGCGCTTTAAAAGAAACTTTACACAGAAAACCTGTTTTTATAGAACAAAAAGGGCGTCGTTCAGAATTGTTTGGGAAAAATGTTTTTAACGAACAAGCAATGCGTCAGTATATGACAAAAGATGCGTATAAAAGTGTGATGAATGCCATTGAATTTGGAACTAAAATTGACAGAAAAATTGCCGATCAAATTGCGGTAAGTATGAAAGATTGGGCGCTGTCTAAAAATGCGACTCATTATACGCATTGGTTTCAGCCATTAACGGGGGCAACGGCGGAAAAACACGATGCTTTTTTTGAAACTATTGAAGGCGGTGGCGCTATGGAGCGTTTTGATGGTGGGCAATTGGTACAGCAAGAACCTGATGCATCTAGTTTTCCGCATGGCGGGATAAGAAACACCTTTGAAGCTCGTGGTTATACGGCTTGGGATCCTACATCGCCAGCATTTGTGTATGGTACAACGTTGTGTATTCCAACAGTTTTTGTTGCTTATACTGGCGAATCTTTAGACAATAAAGCGCCTTTATTAAAGGCCTTACAAGCTGTTGATACATCGGCAACCGCAGTTTGTAAATATTTTGATAAGAATGTTTCAAAAGTAAGTGCAACCTTAGGTTGGGAGCAAGAGTATTTTTTAATTGATACTGCATTAGCTGCTGCACGCCCTGATTTAATGATGACAGGAAGAACACTTTTAGGGCATTCTCCTGCAAAAGGACAGCAATTAGATGACCATTATTTTGGGTCAATTCCTGATAGAGTACTGAGTTTTATGCGCGATTTAGAGCAAGAATGTATGTTATTAGGTGTTCCTGTAAAAACACGTCATAATGAAGTAGCACCGAATCAGTTTGAGTTAGCGCCTATTTTTGAAGAAGCTAATTTAGCGGTTGACCACAATTCATTATTAATGGATGTGATGGAAAAAGTATCGCAACGTCATCAGTTTAAAGTATTGTTTCATGAAAAACCTTTTGAAGGAATTAACGGTTCAGGGAAACATAATAACTGGTCGTTAGAAACAAATACAGGTGTTAATTTATTGAGCCCAGGAAAAACTCCGATGAAAAATTTACAGTTTTTAACCTTTTTTGTAAATACTATTAAAGCAGTTCATGATTATGAAGAATTAATCAGAGCATCGATGGCAAGTGCTAGTAATGATCACAGGTTAGGAGCAAATGAAGCGCCACCAGCAATTATTTCGGTGTTTATTGGCTCGCAATTATCCGAAGTATTAGACGAATTAGAAAACGTTACCAAAGGAAAATTATCGCCTCAAGAAAAAACAGATTTAAAATTAAATATTGTCGGTAAAATTCCAGAAATATTATTAGATAATACCGATAGAAACCGAACATCTCCTTTTGCTTTTACAGGAAATAAATTCGAATTACGTGCCGTTGGTTCGTGGGCTAATTGTGCAGGACCGATGACAGTTTTAAATACGATTATAGCAAAACAGCTAAAAGAATTTAAAATTGAGGTAGATACCTTAATAGAGGCAAAAAGTTTGAAAAAAGACGAAGCTATTTTTAATGTATTAAGAGAATATATAAAGGCATCTAAAAAAATTAGATTTGAAGGTGATGGCTACGGAATTGAATGGGAAAAAGAAGCTAAAAAACGCGGATTAAGCAATCATAAAACAACGCCTGAGGCTTTAAAAGCTAAAATATCAGAAAAATCAATTTCACTTTTTGAAGAGATGAATGTGATGAATAAAATAGAGGTGGTTGCTCGTCATGAAATTGAATTAGAAGAGTATTCAAAACGAATTCAAATTGAAAGTAGAGTTTTAGCAGATGTTGCCAGGAATCATGTAATTCCTACGGCTATTCAATATCAAAACACCTTAATCGAAAATGTAAAAGGCTTGAAAGAAATTTTTGGAAACGGCTTTGAGCAATACGCTAAAGAACAGCTTGATTTAATTAAAAAAATATCGGGGCATCTTGCTGAAATCAATTCTAAAATTGAAAAAATGACCGAAGAACGTAAAAAAACGAACAAATTTTTTGGGCAAAAAAATGCCGATAATTATTGTAATAAAGTAAAACCGTTTTTTGATGAAATCCGTTATCATTGTGATAAGTTAGAATTATTAGTAGATGATAATTTATGGCCTTTAACAAAATATAGAGAATTATTATTTATCAGATAAAACAATAAAAACAATTAACTAAAAATTAAATAGGAAACCCTTTTGAATTCTGTTAAATTTGCAATTAACAACAACATAACACATGAGTAACGAAGTATCTAAACGCTACGCACAACGAGGCGTATCGGCATCTAAAGAAGATGTTCATAATGCTATAAAAAATATTGACAAAGGGTTGTTTCCAAAGGCTTTTTGTAAAATTGTACCTGATTATTTAACCAATGATGAAGATTATTGTTTAATAATGCACGCCGATGGTGCAGGAACAAAATCATCATTAGCTTATATGTATTGGAAAGAAACAGGCGATATTTCTGTTTGGAAAGGAATTGCACAAGATGCGTTAATCATGAATATTGATGATTTACTATGCGTTGGAGCAACCGATAATATACTACTTTCTAGCACAATAGGACGTAATAAAAGTAAAATCCCTGGAGAAGTTTTATCAGCAATTATCAACGGAACTGAAGAGTTAATCGACGATTTAAAAGGTTTTGGTGTAACTATTCATTCAACAGGTGGCGAAACTGCCGATGTTGGTGATTTAGTACGCACAATTATTGTAGACTCTACCGTAACAGCTCGTATGAAACGTACCGATGTTATTGATAATGCAAACATTAAAGCTGGCGATGTAATTGTTGGTTTAGAGTCTTTCGGGCAGGCAACTTATGAAACACAGTATAACGGTGGAATGGGTTCTAATGGATTAACATCGGCAAGGCATGATGTTTTTGATAACTATTTAGCAGCTAAATATCCTGAAAGTTTTGATGCGGCTGTTCCTGCGGATTTAGTGTATTCTGGGAAAATGAAATTAACAGATGCTGTTGAAAATTCGCCAATCGATGCGGGTAAATTAGTGTTATCGCCAACAAGAACATACGCACCTATTATTAAAGAGATTTTATCGAAATTTAATGCTGATACGGTTCACGGAATGATTCATTGTTCTGGTGGCGCGCAAACTAAAATTTTACATTTTGTTGATGAGTTGCATATTATAAAAGATACTATGTTTGCTGTTCCGCCTTTATTTAAGTTGATACAAGAGCAATCAAAAACAGATTGGAAAGAAATGTATCAGGTATTTAACTGTGGGCATAGAATGGAAATTTATGTATCGCCAGAAGTTGCTGACGATATTATAGCGATTTCAAAATCGTACAATGTAAATGCACAAATTGTAGGTAGGGTAGAAGCTTCTGAAACTAAAAAATTAACTATAAATAGTGAGTTTGGTACTTTTAATTATTAACTAAAAGTGTTTTATATAAATGAAAAAAGCCTCCGTTTGACGGAGGCTTTTTTTTGTGGGAGGATAAAGAGTGTTATTTTTTGTTAATTAATAATTCGTACAAATTCGTTCTCCAAAAATTTATAGAAATAATATCGTCATGTTCAAACAAATCTTCGACCTCTCTTAATAGTTCAAATAATTGAAAAGTATTATCGACAGAAATACTTGTTAATTTTTTTAAAATTTTAGGTTTGTAAACGTTAATTTGAGGTTTTCTAGAATCTTTAATTTTATCTATTATAAATTTCTTTACATGATCATGATGTGAAATATTCGAAATTTTTTTGGCATCTTCACTTACTTGTCTAATAAAGAAATCAATTAAATTAGGTAATTCTTGAATTTTATCAAAAACACCTTGTACTTCACCTCTATGTTGATATGTTAATAAATCTACGGGATTGGGTTTATTGTCTTTTTTAATTCCTGGTGGTTTTAAAAAGAGCTCACTCTTTTCATCATTTTCTTCCCATTTTAATTTAAAAACCCCATTAAAAGAAACTGATTTTTGTTTAATTTCATCATTTTCTAAAATTAAATTAAACGAAAGAGAAATTTTATCATCAATAGGTATTTCATTATTTAACGCAAATGAAACATAAATATAGGAATCATCAATTTTAAATTTATCAATATAAATTCCATTATTAGATTTTTTCCTGTAATTATTTAAAGTGACTAAGGCAACAAATACCGAAAAATTAAGACCAAAATCTTTATAGCCACTTATCGAAGTTAATGCACGTATATAATACTTATTATCTTCGAATTTATGAATTAATCTTAATTTTTTTGTTTCTTCATTTTCAATATTTTTATCGATGAGGTATTTTTTAATGGTATCAATTAAATCATTAAAATTGTTATCTCTACAGTAATTAGCAAATCTACTGAAATTGTAGTACTCTAATAAATCACTCTTTGCTGAATAAGCTGTTTCTCCGATAAATATATCAGATTTATTATGGTTAAAGATATACTTGTCGGTTATATTGACAATTTCAAATTCTGCCTTTTCTTCTTTTAGTAATTTTTTTAAGTGTATATCTTTTATTTTTGAATTTATATCTATTTTATGACATTTAGTATCTATTTCTAATATAGCATTGATTAATTGCTTTGAATTACCAATTTGAATTATTTTTATAACGTTTTCTTCAATATTAAAAACCGAAAGTAGTTTTTCTTTGAATTCATTTCTTTTTTCTAATATCTCTATAAGTTTTGAAGTTGTTATGAAACTTTGAATATCAAAATCTTGAAATATTTTTGTAGTGGGTTTAACTATCATTATTTTTTCTTTATAGTAAATTAATTAGGTACAGAATCTTTTCCAATTCTTTAAAACTACAAAAAAATAATTAGAACCTGTTTTAAATTTTAAATAAAGTCTTTTTAAAAAGAGATAAACGTTATGCTGAATTTATTTCAGCATCGCATCAACAGAGAACTACGATAAATCAGGATGCGAACCTGAAATAAATTCAGTTTGACGGATTCGAGTTCTTATTTTTATGATATATTTTTTAGATGAAATTTAAAACACCCTCATTAAAACTTTAAATTCCTTCAATAAAAAAAAGGTCGTCAAAATAAATTGACGACCTTTTAAACAAACAACTAAATTCTAAAACTTATTATGAAGAGTTTTAGAAGATTTTTTATATAAGATATCAAAACAGTTACTGCCTTGATATCTTATTTATTTAGAAACAGTATTTATTTTCTGCTTTTAATTTTTCAGCAATCATGTTACGTAATCCAATTACGTTTGGCTGATTTGCGTATTTTGTAAAACGTTTTAAGCCCATTAACATCATGCGTTGCTCATCACCCTCTGCAAAAGAAACAATACCTTCTTTAGCGTTTTTAATGATGATATCTACCGCATTATATAAATATAATTGCGTCATTGCAATCTGTTCTTTTTGAGAATCTTTACCAAAACGTTTAGCGTTCTTTTCGGTTCTCAAAATAGCAGATTCTGCCATATAAGTTTCAATTAAAATATTAGAAGCCGCGGTTAATAATTGTTGGTGCTGCTCTAATTCTGTACCAAATTTCTGAATTGCAGATCCGGCAACCATTAAGAAAACTTTCTTTAATTTAGCAACCATTTCTTTTTCTTCAGCAAATAATTCAGAATAATCAGGCGTATCAAAAGAAGGAATACCTAATAATTCTTCGCCAACAGCCATTGCAGGATTTAATAAATCTACATGACCTTTCATCGCTTTTTTAACCAACATTCCAACAGAAAGTAATCTGTTAATTTCGTTCGTTCCTTCGTAAATACGAGCAATACGAGCATCTCTCCAAGCCGATTCCATAGGAGTTTCTTCCGAGAATCCCATTCCACCAAAAACTTGAATTCCTTCATCAGCACAGGCTTGTACATCTTCAGAAACAGCTACCTTTAAAATAGAACATTCAATGGCATATTCTTCGACACCTTTTAATTCCGCTTCTTGATGTGTATTTCCTTCCGCTTCACGTAAAGCAATACGGTCTTCAATATTTTTAGCAGCTCTGTACGATGCCGATTCTCCTACATAGGCATTGGTTGCCATATCGGCTAATTTCATTTTGATAGCACCAAATTCAGAAATAGCCGTTTTAAATTGCTTACGCTCATTTGCGTAATTAATTGCCGTAGTGGTAATTCTTCTTTGAGAATCTAAACAAGCAGCAGCTAATTTAATACGCCCAACATTTAAGGCATTCATGGCAATTTTAAAACCATTTCCTCTTGCCGATAACATATTTTCAATAGGCACAATAGTATCATTATAAAATACCTGACGGGTAGAAGAAGCACGGATTCCTAATTTATGCTCTTCTTCACCTAAAACAATACCATTGTTATTGTCTTTGTCATATTCAACGATAAAACCAGTAATGTTTTTATCATCTTCAATACGAGCAAATACAATCATAACGTTACAAAAACCTGCGTTTGAAATCCACATTTTTTGTCCGTTTAATTTATAATGCGTTCCATCTTGCGATAGGGTAGCAGTTGTTTTTCCTGAATTAGCATCCGATCCAGCACCTGGTTCTGTTAAACAGTAAGCACCAAACCATTCTCCTGTTGCTAATTTTGGAACATATTTTTGTTTTTGAGCTTCGGTTCCGTATAAAGTAATTGGCATCGTTCCAATACCTGTATGCGCTCCGAAAGCAGTACTAAAAGAACCTGTTCCGCTTGAAATATAATCACAGGTTAACATGGTAGAAACAAAGCCCATTCCTAATCCGCCGTAAGCCTCAGGAACAGAAACACCTAAAAACCCTAATTCACCAGCTTTACGCATGGTTTCTTCGGTTAATGCGTAATCTTTCTTTTCAAAACGTGCTTTATGAGGGATAATTTCACGGTCGTTAAATTCACCAACCGCTTCTTTCATCATTTTTTGCTCTTCGGTAAAATCCTCAGGAGTAAAAACGTCTTCACACTTTGTTTCTCTAACAAGGAATTGACCTCCTCTTAATAAATCTGCCATTTTTTGTTTTGTTTTAATTGTTAGTTTAGTTTAAGAATTCGAAAATACCAGCAGCACCTTGCCCAGTACCTACACACATGGTTACCATACCGTATTTTCCTTGCATGTTACGTTTGCGCATTTCATCAAATAATTGTACTGATAATTTAGCACCTGTACACCCTAAAGGATGTCCTAAAGCGATAGCACCTCCATTTACATTGATGATGTCTGCATCTAAACCTAATTCTCTAATTACCGTTAATGATTGCGATGCAAAAGCTTCGTTTAATTCAATTAAACTGATATCTTCTTGCTTTAATCCTGCTTGTTTTAATGCTTTTGGAATTGCTGCAACAGGACCAATTCCCATAATTCTTGGCGGTACACCAGCAGCGGCATAACTTACCATACGAGCAATTGGTTTGATGTTTAATTCTTTAACCATATCTTCACTCATTACCATTACAAATGCTGCACCATCACTTGTTTGCGATGAGTTACCAGCGGTAACACTTCCGTTGGTAGCAAATACAGGGCGTAAACGCTCTAAACCAGCAATATTTGACCCTTTACGAGGACCTTCATCTTTTGTTACCGTATATTTTCTTGTCGCTTTTTTTCCGTTTTCATCAACATAAGTTTCTTCAACTTCAATAGGAACTATTTGATCTTGAAAACGATTTTCAGCTTGCGCTCTTAATGCTTTTAAATGTGAGTTTAACGCAAATTCATCTTGATCTTTACGAGAAATATTATACTTTTCAGCAACCGCTTCGGCAGTATTTCCCATTCCCCAATAATAATCAGCATGCCCATCGGCAACTACATCATAATTTAATTCTGGTTTAAAACCTGTCATTGGTACAGAACTCATGCTTTCGGCACCACCAGCGATAATACATTCTGCCATTCCTGACTGAATTTTAGCCACTGCCATACCGATAGTTTCTAATCCTGATGAACAAAAACGATTTACTGTTACTCCAGGAACGTCATCAATTTTTAATCCCATTAAAGAAATTAAACGCGCCATATTTAATCCTTGTGAACCCTCAGGCATTGCGTTACCAACAATAACATCGTCAATACGAGTTTTATCGAAATCAGGTAACTTTTCCATTAAATATTCAATGGTTTCGGCTGCTAATTCATCGGCTCTTTTAAAGCGAAATGCCCCTTTTTTTGATTTTCCGATAGCGGTTCTATATCCTTGTACTATATATGCTGTTTTCATTTTTCTGTAGATGTTTTAGAGTGAACTTTAGTTACGTAATGGTTTTCCTGTTTTCAACATTTGCTGAATACGTTCTAATGATTTACGCTCTGTTGTTAAGCTTAAAAATGCTTCACGCTCTAGGTTTAATAAATACTGTTCAGAAACTCTTGTTGGTTCTGATAAATCTCCACCAGCCATTACATACGCTAGTTTATTAGCGATTTTCTGATCGTGTTCTGATATAAATCTACTTGCGTGCATAGAATCGGTAGCGACCATAAAAGCACCTAAGGCTTGCTTTCCTAAAACTAAAACATCTTTACGAAGTGCAGGTTGTGTATAACCAGATTCTGCCATTAATACGGCGTGTTTTTTAGCTTGTGCAATTTGACGCTCTCTGTTTACTACAACAACATCTTTTCCTTTTTGTAATAAGCCTAAATCGAAAGCTTCATGTGCCGAAGTACTTACTTTAGCCATACCAATAGTTAAGAAATATTCTTGCAATACGTTTAATTGAACATCTCCTGTATGGAACGTATCCGAAGCACGCAACGCCATTTCTTTTGAACCACCACCACCAGGGATAACTCCAACACCAAATTCTACTAATCCCATGTAAGTTTCAGCAGCGGCAACCACTTTATCGGCATGTAATGACAATTCACAACCACCACCTAACGACATTCCGTGAGGCGCAGCAATAGTAGGAATTGAAGAATAACGCATACGCATCATGGTATCTTGAAAATACTTGATCGCCATGTTTAATTCGTCATATTCTTGTTCAACAGCCATCATAAATATCATTCCGATATTTGCGCCAACCGAGAAATTTGCACCTTGATTACCAACAACTAATCCTTGGAAATCTTTTTCAGCTAAATCAATTGCTTTGTTTAATCCTGCTAAAACATCGCCACCAATGGTGTTCATTTTAGATTGGAATTCACAGTTTAAAATACCATCACCTAAATCTTCAATAACAACGCCAGAATTTTTAAAGACTTCTTTTGTTTTTCTGATATTATCTAAAATGATAAAAGCATCTTGCCCTGGTTTTTTAGTTTGAGTTTTTGTAGGAATATCATAAAAATAGGTAGCTCCTTCTTTAATAGCATAAAAAGATTTCTGCCCATTTGCAACCATTTCGCTAATCCAAGCAGCAGGTTGGTTTCCTTCGGCTTTCATTAATTCGATACCTTTTTCGATACCAACGGCATCCCAAATTTCGAAAGGCCCGTTTTCCCAACCGAAACCAGCTTTCATGGCATCGTCAATTTTATACAATTCGTCAGAAATTTCTGGAATTCTATTTTGAACATACGCAAACATTGCTGCGAAGTTTTTACGGTAAAATTCTCCCGCTTTATCTTTTCCGCCAACCAACACTTTAAATCTGTCAATTGGTTTATCAATAGTTTTTGTTAATTCTAAAGTAGCAAATTTCGCACGTTTTTTAGAACGATATTCCATCGTTTCTAAATCTAACGTCAAAATTTCTTTCTTCCCTTCAGCGTTTACAACTTTTTTATAAAAACCTTGTTTAGTTTTACTTCCTAACCATTTATTTTCCATCATAGTGTTGATGAAACCTGGTAATTTGAATAAATCGTGTGCTTCGTCGTTCGGGCAGTTTTCGTAAATACCGTTCGCAACGTGTACTAAAGTATCTAAACCAACAACATCAACCGTTCTAAAAGTTGCCGATTTTGGGCGACCAATTACAGGGCCTGTTAATTTATCAACCTCTTCAACGGTTAAACCTAATTCTTTTACTTGATGAAATAAAGACTGAATTCCGAAGATTCCAATTCTATTTCCAATAAAAGCAGGCGTATCTTTGGCTAAAACAGACGTTTTTCCTAAAAACTTAGAACCATACTCCATTAAAAAGTCAGTAACTTCTTGTTTACAATCAGGACCAGGAACAACTTCAAATAATTTTAAATAACGTGGAGGATTAAAAAAGTGCGTTACAGCAAAATGCTTTTGAAAATCTTCGCTTCGTCCTTCGTTCATAAATTTGATAGGGATTCCTGAAGTGTTTGACGAAATAATCGTACCAGGAGTACGGTATTTTTCTAATTTTTCAAAAACGATTTTTTTAATATCTAATCGTTCTACAACAACTTCCATAATCCAATCAACATCGGCAACTTTGGCGATATCGTCTTCTAAATTACCTGTAGTAATTCTACTAGCAAACTCCTTAGTATAAATTGGCGATGGTTTCGATTTTAAAGAAGCCGTTAAAGCGTCATTAACCAAACGATTACGAACAGCTTTGTCTTCTAACGTAAGTCCTTTTGCTTTTTCTTTGTCGTTAAGTTCTCTAGGAACGATGTCTAATAATAAGACTTCAACGCCAATGTTGGCAAAATGACATGCAATACCGCTTCCCATAATCCCCGAACCGATAATTGCTACTTTTTTAATTCTTCTTGTCATTTGTTTTTAGGTTTTTTTATACAGTTTTATTGTTGGCATCAATATACACCTTCTTTTCTGTAATAAGTTTGTTTATGGTTGATGTTACTTTAAAGAAAAGGTTTAGTTCTTCTTCAGTAATATGTTTTTTTACTTGATTGTTAAACTGATACACATGTCCTTTTGAAATTTTACGCATCTCCTTACCATGATCGGTCAGCTTAATAATTACGCTTCTTCCGTCATTGGGATTTTTTTCTCGGCAGATAACGCCTTTGTCTTCCATTGTTTTTAATAAGCGAGAAAGGCTTGTTGGTTCCATGCCCATTAAAGGACCTAGTGCGGTGGAAGGAGTTCCTGTTTCAAAATCGATATTTAATAATACAAAAGCAGTTGCCATGGTACTGTCATGCTTTGCAGCTTGCTCATTGTACATTTTTGCAACAGCTTGCCAAGTGGCTCTTAATTGATGATCGATTGATTTATTTTTATCCATGTTCGTCCAAAGATACAGAAATTTATTATGCGTGCATAGTATTTTTTTGTAAAAATTATGCGTGCATAGTAAATTTAACATTTACGTAAAGTGTAACGTTTGGCGTAAACTTATGACTAATCCGTATAAAAATATGTAAGTTTGTGTTACAAGCTTAAAAAAATAACTAAAAAAAAATCACGATAAAAAGAATGGGTAATTTATTAGAAATTAAAAATGTAGTAAAGCGTTATGGCGATTATACGGCGTTAAATAATGTATCGCTTAGTATTGAAAAAGGAAGTGTTTTCGGTTTATTGGGTCCTAATGGAGCAGGAAAAACATCGTTGATTCGAATTATCAATCAAATTACCATGCCCGATAGCGGTGAAGTTATTTTAGATGGCGAAAAGTTAGCGCCACATCATATAGAACACATCGGATATTTACCCGAAGAACGTGGTTTATACAAATCAATGAAAGTAGGCGAGCAAGCTTTGTATTTGGCACAGTTAAAAGGAATGACTAAATCCGAAGCAAAAAAACGCCTTAAATATTGGTTCGATAAATTTGAAATTAGTAGCTGGTGGGATAAAAAATTAGAAGAATTATCAAAAGGAATGGCGCAAAAAGTACAATTTATTGTTACAGTATTGCATCAGCCTAAATTATTAATTTTTGATGAACCTTTTTCTGGTTTCGACCCGATAAATGCACAACTAATCGCCAAAGAAATTTTGCAATTGCGTGACGAAGGGGCAACCATTATTTTTTCGACTCACAGAATGGAATCGGTAGAAGAAATGTGTGATGAAATTGCCTTGATTCATAAATCAAACAAAATATTAGACGGTAAATTACACGATATTAAGCGTCAATTTAGAACAAATACCTTTCAAGTAGGTGTAAATACGGCAAACCCATCCGAAGTAGAAGCAAAATTAAAAGAAAACTTTAAGGTTTTACCTGCCGATTTTAAATTGTTAAATGACGGTTTGAAATTAAAAATACAATTAACCCAAGGAAATTCAGCAAACGATTTGTTGTCATTTTTAACCACCCAAGGACAGGTGCAACATTTTGTAGAATTAATACCAACCGCCAACGATATCTTTATTGAGTCAATACGTAAAAATAGTTAAAAGAAAATGAGTAAGTTACAATTAATAATAGCAAGAGAATTTAAAGCGAAGGTTAAAAATAAGTCATTTATTATGATGACTTTTTTAAGCCCAGTAATAATGATTGCCATGATGGCGTTGATTGTTTTTTTGATGAAACAAAACGATCAGAAAATTAAAGACATTGTATATGTCGATAATTCAGGTATTTTTTCAAAAGATAATTTTAAAGATACCGAAACTATAAAATACAAAGATTTTACCACTTTTGGCATCGAAGAAACTAAAAAGAAAGTAGAAGCAGGCGATCATTTTGGTGTTTTAATTATCCCCAAACAAGATAGTTTAGAATTGTTGGCAAATTCAGTAGAATTTTATTCAAAAGATACGCCAGGTTTAAATACCATAGAAAACATAGAGCGCAACGTAAATACGCATTTACGAAATTTAAAGATGAAGGAATTAGGCATTAATTTAGAAAAAATAAAAGCCGCTAAAATTTCTTCGGATATAAAAATGTATAATTTTTCGGGTGAAAAATCATCAAAAATGATTAATAACATGAAAATTGGTGTAGGAACCATTGCTGGTTATTTATTAATGATGTTTATGATTTTGTACGGAACATCGGTAATGCGTAGTGTTATTGAAGAAAAAACCAGTAGGATTGTAGAGGTAATTGTATCATCAGTAAAGCCTTTTCAATTAATGTTGGGTAAAATTGTAGGAAACGGAGCCGCAGGATTGTTACAGTTTTTTATATGGGGAGTTTTATTATTACTTGGAGCTGTCGTCGTTTCTTTATTTATAGGAATTGATACTTCACAGGTTTTTTCGCAAGATATTGATGCCAATCAAGTGGCAAAAATGCAAGCATTAATGGGAAATAAAGCCGAGTTATTTTTAGAAATCAGAAAATTACCTTGGTTTACCTTATTTTTCTTATTTATATTTTACTTTTTAGGAGGATATATGCTGTACAGTTCTTTATTTGCAGCTGTTGGAGCAGCAGTAGATAACGAAACCGATACGCAACAATTTATGACGCCAATTATGCTTCCTTTAATGTTAGCTGTTTATGTGGGTGCTTTTACGGTGGTTAATGACCCACATGGTCCTGTTTCTGTAATTTTTTCTTATATTCCGTTAACATCGCCAATTGTAATGCTAATGCGTGTGCCTTTTGGTGTTGCTTGGTGGGAAATTGCGTTATCAATGCTATTGTTAGTCCTTAGTTTTATAGCAATTGTGTGGGTTGCTGCAAAAATTTACCGAGTAGGTATTTTAATGTATGGTAAAAAACCAACCTATAAAGATTTATGGAAATGGATGCGTTACGGTAGTTAAAATCGATGCACTAAATTAATTAAATATGAAAAGCAGTTATTATTAAAATAACTGCTTTTTTTGTGGCTAAAATGAACAATTTATTATAATTTTAGTTCCATGAAAGAATTGAATAAAATATTGAACTATACGCTTCAATTTAACAAAGAAATAGGCATTAGTATTAAAGCAGTTTTAATGCTAATAGTTATACTAATTTTGGCATCTTTTTTATTAAAATATTTTGAGAAATTTGTTAAAAAAAGACTTCAAAATGAAGACGAAAACAAGTTTAGCACTGTTTTTTCTTTTGCTAGTTGGTTGTTATATATTATTATTTTCTTAACCACCTTAAATTCATTAGGCGTAAATGTAACAGCTATATTTGCAGCTTCAGCAGCCTTATTAATTGGAGTTGGTTTGGCATTGCAAACTTTTTTTCAAGATATAATATCAGGTATTTTTATTATTATAGATCAAAGTGTACATGTAGGCGATATTATTGAGTTAGATGATAAAGTAGGTAGGGTAGAAGAGATAAAATTAAGAACCACCCGTGCGGTAACTATTGATAATAAAGTACTGGTAATTCCGAATCATAAATATTTAACAAGTAGCCTGTATAATTGGACGCAAAACGGTACTACAACGCGTGAAAGTGTAAAAGTAGGGGTTGCTTATGGTAGCGATGTTCAATTGGTAAAAGAATTATTATTAAAAGCAGCAACCGAACATCCGAAGGTATATCAGCATCCTGCTCCTTTAGTAATTTTTGAAAATTTTGGAGACAGCTCGTTAGATTTTAAATTAATATTCACTTTAAATGATAGTTTTCAGGCACAAATACCTAAAAGTGATTTGCGTTTTAAAATTGATGAACTATTTAGAGAACACCATATTTCAATTCCGTTTCCACAGCGAGATATTCATATTATAAGATAATAAATGTTATTGTAAGGGAATTTTCAGCGCCTTAATTTTATAAGGTCTACTAATAGCAAATATATTCATTATGAGGTTATTAATTAATCTGTTTTTAACAAAGTATCAACAATTTTTTTAATGATATTGAAGAATAAGTGTCATTTTGAATTTATTTCAGAATCTCATCACTCATAGAGTCAGGTATTAAGAAAGAGAACTTAAAGCAAGTTTAGGTTAACAAAAATTTTAAAAGATTTCAGATTCAATTAAATTAACTTAATAAAAGTACTTAGTTTTCAGTATATATATATATATATTTACGTATCAAAACATTTGTTGCAACAAATTAGGTGGAAACTGAAAAGCCTTAAAAGAGTAAGTGTTTAATTAAAATGAATATAAAATGAAAAATTTATTAATTACTTTCGTATTTGTACTTATATCAGGTGTATTTACGTATGCAGGTAATCCTGTTAAAAAAGCATCGAAGAAAACTGAGGCTGTTGAATCTAAAGAAGAAGTAGCTATTACAGAATTTTGTACCATAACTCATTGCAGATATAGATTAGTTGGTGGTAAAAAAAAGTGGACATTCTGTAGAAGAGAAACATGTAGTGGTGTGGTTGTAAAGTATTTACCGGTGCCGTTAGATGAAAAAATACTTGCTCCTACTCACCCTGTTAAATTTGAAGAAAAAGGTGCTGGAGTAAAATTACTTTAAGAGGTAACATCTTAAAGAAAATAAAACTAAAGGTAGTTTGCTAAATTTTATTAGCAAACTGCTTTTATAAAAAAAATATAATGAAAAAACACATAAGTATCATAGTATTGTTTTGTAGTATCTATACTAGTAATTCACAAAGCATTTGTGGTAAAGTAGTTTATAAAGAAACATCAAACATTAGCTTATTTTATCAAACTATTTTAACCACAATGTTTAATGAAGAAGCCTCTTATGCTAAGTATATTACAGGTAAAGAAGCAAAGCCTTATTTAAAAGATATAGACGAGTCAGCTTTAAATAATATAAATGAAGATGTTGTTATTACATTGGTAGAAACGCCTAATAAAGATGATGAATATGTCTATGCTACTAAAAAAGAAACTTTTTTTTCAGATACAAGTTGGGCTAAAACATTAACTATTAAAGAAAATGCTTTTGGTTGGCGATGGAAATTATTAGGAGAAACTAAAAAGATAGGGAAGTTTACTTGCCAAAATGCCAGTATTAGGTTTAGAGGAAGAACATTTATTGCTTGGTTTACTACAGAAATAGCTTCATCATTCGGTCCATGGAAATTTAAAGGATTACCAGGGCTTATTTTAGAGGTATACGATTCAAAAAAATTATGGCAAATAATAGCAGTAAAAGTTGATGTTAGCACAAAAAAGAAATGTAAAATTCCTTTTGACATAAAAAATCTTAAAAATGCCATGACAATTAATCAATATATTGTAGAAGATGAACGATTAATTATTGAGGATATTAAAAAATACGATAGTAAAAGAGGTCAAGGAAGTAGTAGTTCTTTTATTCCAGAATGTATGGGGTGTAGTGTTGAAGGTAAGAATTTAGAAATTTTTGGAAGAAAAAGAATCTTAAAAATTGCAAAAGCAAGAGCTAAAAAAAACAAGAGTAAATTGTAAATTTTACATATACTAAATGAATAAAATAAGTATACTTCTGTTTTTTTTTCAAGTACTTATAGTTAATAGTCAAAAACTATTAAAAGGTACTGTTAAAGACATACAAAATAACCCTATTGCTTACGGTAATATTTTAATAAAAGAAAATACAACAAAAAAAATTGTAGCATATACAAGCACCAATCAAAAAGGTGAATATCAAATAAGTGTACCATCAAAAAAAAAGCTATACATAAAAGTGACCTCTTTAGGGTATAAGGCTGTTTCAGTAGCTATAGATAGTTTAAATATAAAAAAAAACAAAAATTTTATTTTAATTGAAGAAACTTTACAACTAAATGAGGTATTCATTGAAGCTCAAAAATCAATTGTTATTAAGAATGATACAATTCGTTATAAAGCATCAAGTTTTAAACAAGGAAATGAGCAAAGTATTGAAGACTTATTGAAAAAAATACCAGGAATAACGGTTGATAATGATGGGGTCATAAAGGTAGGTAAACAAGAAATAGATAAATTAATGGTTGATGGAGAAGATTTCTTTGAAAGAGGCTATCAAATTCTATCTAAAAACATGCCATCAGATCCTATTGATGAAATAGAAGTACTTAAAAATTATTCAAATAATAGCCTCTTAAAAGGAATTGAAGAAAGTAATAAAATAGCATTAAATTTAAAATTAAATGAAAAAGCTAAACGAGTTTGGTTTGGAAATGTAGAAGCTAATTCTGGTATCGGAAACAGTAGTTTTTATAACTTAAAAACTAATTTAATGAATTTTGGTAAAAAAAGTAAACATTATCTTTTAACCAATTTTAATACTGTTGGTTTTAATGCTACAGGGAATATATTAAATTTAATAGCTCCATATCGTCAAGACGAAATAAGTATTGGCGATACACAAAAGTTTTATAATGTATTAAACATAGCTGCTCCTGTAACTGATTTTAAAAAAAGTAGAACCAATTTTAATAATTCAAAATTGGTGTCATTAAATACAATTGTTAATATAACAAAAAAAATAAAAATAAAAACTCTTGCTTTTGTTAATTGGGATAAAACAGATTTGTTTAATAGCAGTACAACAAGTATAAATACCAAGGAGCTTAGTTTTACAAATTATGAAAAGCAAAAATTTAGAAATCAAAAAAGAACAACTTTCGCTAAGGTTGATTTTTTTTACAATATATCTAAAAAAGCAAAAATAAAAAGTACTACAAAATACAGCAGTAATGTTGAAGGTAGTGTTACGGACTTAATTTTTAATGGAAATTCAACTATTCAAAACTTAGAAAATAAATACACTTTATTTGATGAGAAAATAGTGTGCACCAATAAAATAAATAAAAGCAAAGTATTTTTATTAACAGGGCGCTTTATAGATAAAAAAGCTCCTCAAAAGTATCGTACAAATCAGTTTTTTTATCAAAATCTACTACCTAAGTTCTCTAAAGGAAATAATGTAAAACAAACAGCCAATAATCACATGCAATTTATTGGTTTTAATGCACATTTGTTAAATAGAAAAAAAAACAAAGACTTATTAGAACTTCAAGTAGGTAATCAATATCGTACTGATATATTAAATACTAAATTTTCATTATTAAAAGAAAATATTCTTTTAAGTACTCCAAAAGGATATCAAAATAAAACATCATATCAAATAAACGACACATATTTAAAAGGAAAATATGTATATAAAATTGATAATTTTGATTTGATAGGGAACTTAGAAATACATACCATATTTAATCAATTAAAAAATAGAACAAAAACAAGTAAAAATACCCCCTTCTTTATAAATCCTAAAATAGCTCTTAATTGGGTAGTTAACAAAAAAAATAACGTGAGGTTATCCTATTCATACACAACTAAAAATGCAAATATTTTAGATGTTTATAACGGTTATGTATTAAAAGGTTTCCGTTATTTTTCTAAAGGAACAGGTGCATTTAATCAATTAGAAGCTTCTAATGTTACTTTTAATTATCAATTAGGAAATTGGAATAGTAGCTTTTTTACAGATTTTTTTATCACTTATAAAAAGAACCATGATTTTTTTTCAACAAATGCACAGGTAACTCAAAATTTTTATCAGTATGAAAAAACCATATCAAAAAATAGCGACGTATTATATGTTAGCTATAAAATAGAATATTATTTTAAAAGCTTAGCGTCTAATCTTAGACTAAACTTAAACTATTCAAAAAGTAAATTTAATAATACAGTAAACAACTCTAAACAAAGAAACATAATTACAAATAATTATAATTACCAATTAGAATTGCGCTCAGGTTTTAATGGAGTTTTTAATTACCATATAGGAACAAAATGGATTAGAAGCAGAACAAAAGTAAATACAAACATTTTTAAGGCACTAAGTAATGTTAGTTTTTTAGATTTATTATTTAGAATTGATAATAATTTAACTTTTGAAATAAAAAATGAACGTTATCTTTTTGGTAATTCAAAAGTAAATACAGCATATTATTTTTCGGATTTTGAAGTCAATTATAAATTTAAAAAATACAAAAAATTAAATGTAGGGCTCACAGGAAAAAATTTATTAAATATTAAAAATTTTAATAAATATTCAATAAACGATGTAAGTACTTCAAAGATTGAATACAAATTATTGCCAAGATTTATATTATTAAAAATAAAATATAGTTTTTAATTCTTAATAGGCATAAGAGTAGTTAAATATATGAGGAGTGATTCGTTTTGTTTTCCGTAATGGGTTTTCCGTTTTTTACTGTATTTTAGCATTTTAGCTCTGGCAATGGCTGTAAATTGTATTATTTATCATTTTACAAAAAAGGCAACTTTGTCCTATTTTCAAAATTTCCATACTTACTTTTGAATGACTCCCAAACGAAACTCGCCAGAATACTTCAGTGTTATTAAAATAAAATTCTTGTCAGATTAGCTTAAAAGAGTAGATATTATTTATAAATGCTTTAAACAAAAACAATATTCTTTTAAAACAAGACATAAAAGTATAAACTTAAATATACATAATTATCAATCAGTTTTAGTAATATGTAAATTCAAAATATAAAGCCGAAAAAATACAATACAATTGAATCGTAATTTAAATAGTAAAAATTGCAAGTAATCAGTTGTAATAATTTTAGCATCCTAATAATAAAAATATACTGCAACAAAATGATTTAATAGCTTGATTATTGTATCTTGATAACCATATAGAAAATGAAAAATATGAGCAAAATATTAATAATAGAAGATGAAGCGGCAATCCGTAGAGTTTTAACAAAAATTATTTCAGAAGAAAATGATGCCTATCAAGTATCGGAAGCCCAAGATGGCTTAATTGGTCTTGAAATGATTAAAAATAACGACTACGATTTGGTTTTATGTGATATTAAAATGCCAAAAATGGATGGTGTTGAGGTATTAGAAAGGGCTAAAAAAATAAAGCCTGAAACAGCAATGGTAATGATTTCTGGTCATGGCGATTTAGATACCGCAGTAAATACCATGCGTTTGGGGGCGTTTGATTATATTTCAAAACCACCAGATTTAAACCGTTTATTAAATACTGTTCGTAATGCGTTAGATAAAACAGCGCTTGTTGTTGAAAATAAACGCTTAAAAAAGAAGGTAAGTAAAAACTACCAAATGATTGGCGATAGTGATGCGATTACCCATATTAAAGAAATTATTGAAAAAGTAGCAACAACCGATGCTCGTGTTTTAATTACCGGACCTAACGGAACAGGAAAGGAATTAGTAGCGCATTGGTTACACGAAAAATCAGACAGGGTAAAAGCGTCAATGATTGAAGTAAATTGTGCAGCTATTCCATCGGAACTCATAGAAAGTGAATTGTTTGGGCATGTAAAAGGTTCTTTTACAGGAGCAAATAAAGACAGAGCAGGGAAATTTGAAGCTGCAAATGGTGGAACTATTTTTTTAGATGAAATTGGCGATATGAGTTTATCGGCACAAGCTAAAGTATTAAGAGCTTTGCAAGAGAATAAAATACAACGTGTTGGTTCAGATAAAGATATAAAAGTAAATGTGCGAATTGTAGCGGCAACGAATAAAGATTTGAAAAAAGAAATATCCGAAGGACGTTTTAGAGAAGATTTATACCATCGTTTAGCCGTTATTTTAATTAAAGTCCCTTCGTTAAACGATAGAAGAACAGATATTCCTTTATTAATAGATTTTTTTACTTCAAAAATTTCTGATGAACAAGGAACTCCTAAAAAAGCATTTTCAAAACAAGCAATTAAATTATTACAAGAATATGACTGGACAGGGAATATTCGTGAGCTTAGAAATGTCGTAGAACGTTTAATTATTTTAGGTGAAAAAGAAATTTCTGAAAAGGATGTAAAATTATTTGCTAGTAAATAAGATAAAGCAATTATAAACTAATTAAGTATAAGAAAACTTGATGATGATATAAAAAATTAGGATCAAGTTTTTTATTTTATAGTTGTTTTGCTTGGTATATTTGTACTTGTGAAAACGAATAATAATCAATAAAAAAATAAAAAAATGTCAACAATTGTAGGTAAAAAGTTTCCAGGTTTAAGTGTAGATGCAATGAACGAAATGGGTGATACATTTAAAGTAAATGTATTAGAAGAGGCTGTAAAGAACAAGAAAAAAGTATTGTTATTTTGGTATCCAAAAGATTTTACATTTGTGTGCCCTACTGAATTACATGCTTTTCAAGCTGCTTTAGGAGAATTTGAAAAAAGAAATACGGTTGTAATTGGTGCTTCTTGTGATACTCCTGAGGTTCACTTTGCATGGTTAAATCAGCCAAAAGATAACGGAGGTATTGAAGGTGTAACGTATCCTTTATTAGCAGATAGCAACCGTAATTTATCATCAATCTTAGGTATTTTAGATATTACTGATGAGGTTTTTGACGAAGCAACTCAAACGGTACAAGTAGTTGGTGATAACGTAACTTACAGAGCTACTTATTTAATCGATGAAGAAGGAACGGTATTTCATGAAGGAATCAACCACATGCCAGTTGGGCGTAATGTAAACGAATTTTTACGTTTAATTGATGCGTATGCACACGTTCAAACAAACGGAGAAGTTTGTCCTGCAAACTGGGAAGAAGGTAAAGATGCTATGAAACCAAATGCAAAAGGAACTGCTGCATATTTAGCATCTCACTAATACAATATAATGAAAGGGCTCAGTTCGTGTACTGATTGGGGGATTATATGCACGAACTCCTTTCTCTTAAAAACTTATAATTATGGTACAAGAATTAAGTCAAGATAATTTAGAAAATTTAGTAGCAAACAACAAAAAAGTAGCGGTACAATTTTCAGCAACTTGGTGTGGTAATTGTCGTATAATGAAGCCAAAATTTAAAAAATTAGCTTCGGAAAATGAAGAAATTACTTTTGTAGTTGTTGATGCGGAAAAATTTCCAGAAAGCAGAAAATTAGCCGATGTAAGTAAGTTACCTACTTTTGCTACTTTTGTAGATGGTAAATTTGTAAATCAAGTACAAACCAATAAATTTGATTCTTTAAAAGAGTTAATTAATGAGGTTAAAGAAGTTAAAGAGATTGTATAGTTTTAAATTAAAATAGCGTTATGAAATTACCAGTAATAAAACATTTGACTTCTTTTATTGAGCAAAACGATCAAGATTATGTACTAGAAACTATTGAAACATTAGAGGCTTTAACAGAGGTTTCATCTTTAAAAGATGAAGAATTAGACGTTATTGGTGAGTTAATTTCCAATATGTACGGAGCTATCGAGGTTGATAAAATGATAAAAGACGGTACTCCTAAAAAAGAAGCGTTGAATACTTTTATGAAGCGTGTTTTAGGATCTATTGATAAATAATACTATTGTTTAAAAGATAATAAATCCCGAGCTGTATGGCTTGGGATTTTTTTGTTAAAGCAGGTTTAAAAATGAAATAAAAACCAAATTATCGTCATTCTGAATTTATTTCAGAATCACATAAAGTGAAGAAATAGGGCAAATCAGAATGTGAAACTGAAATAAATTCAGTTTGACGGATTCGATTTTTCAGGGATAAAACGTTTTTAAATGGAATTTAAACAGGTTGTTAGAGTATTAATTTATATTTAATTCTAAGACAGGTATATTAACTTCATTGAATAATGCGTCAATTTCGTTAAATAAAATATTAAAACCTTCAAATTCAACAGGATTTGCTTGGTCAATATCATTTGAAAATTGAACTTTATTACCGCTTATTTCAAAAACATTTGTTGTTAAAATATTATCACCTTTCATATTATGAATATTTAAAAAATCATTACTAAAATAATGCTCCATTACAAAATACCTTTGAGTAATGTTATCAGTAATGAATTCCTTTTTTTCATCCGTGACTGGTAATAACAGTCCGAAAATCATTTTTTCCTTATGTTTTCTAATAATAGAGTTTGGAATATATTCTTCAAATATATTTTTATTTAAGCCTTTGAACTGCTCATTTCCTTCCCTGTCATTATCAAAAAGACCGACTAATTTTAAGTTATTTGAAATAGTAGATATAAATTCAATAGTTCTTCTTACAGTGTCGGCATTTCCAGATCTTTTTTGTTCATCTAAATCTAACCCAGATGACACTATATGATAAGGAGATTCTTCTCCGTTATTTAATTTTTTAAAAGCTATTTCTAATATGTTTTTATCGGTTTTTCCTTCAGTAATAATTATTATTTTTTGTCTTTCAATATCCGCAAGAGATAATAGGTTTTGTGCTAGTTCGTTACCTACGGATGAATAACAGCTTTTTGGCATACTAGAAATTAAACCTTGACTTATTGTTAATGAATTAAGAAAAAATAATTCACCCTCATCTGCTTTGTTTATTAGTCTGTCATTATGTGATATTAAAAAAGTTTGATAATTTGTATTAGTTTTTAACTCATCTAATAAATTAGCTTGAAGGTTTGAATGGATATGAGAATCAGGTTCATCAATAAGTAAGATATTAACACAATGTTCTTTTCTATTTATAAACTCAAGAGTTGAGAAAATTTCTATAATCTGAAGCATACCACTGCCCATTAGAGATATTTCAATTTCTTTTTTATTTTGCTCTTGAATAGTAATACGTACAAACTCATCATCTTGCCTATTTTTGTTTTTAAAACGAATTTTAAAATTTGACTTAAAAACATTATTTAAGCGGTTTTGTAAGGCTTGAAATTTGGTGTCAGGATTTTCTGATTTTAAAATTTTGTTTCTGATTACTTCATGTGATTTACCTAGTGAAATTTTTTTCAACAATTGTGCATTATTGTAAAAGGCTTCATTTTTAATTGAATGAAATATTGGTCTAGTATGATAAACAAAAATGGCATCTTTTAGGCTTAATCCTAATTCTATTTCTTTATTTTTGAATGAATTAAATAAGTCAATATCATACTTTATTCTAAAGTATGAATTAGATATATTACCTGGTTTTTCAAGCGTAATTTTTAAGGGGTAAATATCTTCTCCATGTTTAAAAGATATCGTGATTGAAAGTTTTTTTTTCGCACTTTTATTAAAAATGTCGTTATCATTTCTTAATCTTAGAAAAAATAATTTATCAAACTCTAAATAACATGGAGTGTTTGCTCCGTAGAAGTCTTCTCCATTAGTTTGAATAAGTTTATCAAAAGAGCTTTTCCATAAAAGGATAACTTCTAATAGTGTTGATTTACCTATATTATTTTCTCCTACGATAAAATTAAAATTACTATTACATTCAAAATTTAAGATTTCGAATGCTTTAAAATTTTCAATTTTTATATTACAAATTCTCATTGTTTATGTGGTTATTTAGTTTGCTTATAATATATTAATAACTGAAATTTAATATTAGCTAAGTTATTAAAATACAGGTAGAAAACAAATGAAATTAGGCAAACTTATTCTTCCACACTCTTCTGCTCATTCATTTTTTTAACCAAAGCTTTTAAACGCTCTTTGTTTTGTAATTTCTCTAATTTTACCTTGTTTAATTTTTGCTTCATTAAACGGGTATGTTTTGCTTTGTTTGCCGTGTTTTTGGCTTTTCCTTTTTTAGGCATTTTATATTTTATATGTTTTTTTTAAAAGAAATATTTTAATTTATTTTGATGTTTTTATCATTAATAATCCGAAGAAAGTAAGCAGTCCGTTTAAAACTAATACGAAAAATCCGAAGTCGAAATTGAATTGTGTTTTACTAAAGTGGCTTATTAAAAAAGTAAGAATAGGCGATGCAATACAAATGATAGGAACAAATTTATCTTTAATAGTCAGTTTTGTAAATAATCCGAAGGCATATAACCCCAATAAAGGACCATAAGTATAGCCCGCAAATTGAAATATTTTAGCAATTACACTGGCATCTGCAATAAAATATTTAAAAACTAAAATAGTTGCGATTAATATAAATGAAAATAAAATGTGTATTTTCTTACGGGTTTTTTCTTGTTGCTGATGATCTTCTTTTTTATCAATCTCTAAAATATCAATACTAAAAGAGGTGGTTAAGGAGGTTAAAGCACTGTCGGCACTTGAATAGGCGGCGGCAATTAATCCTAATAAAAAGAATAAAGAAGTTACTAAACCTAAATTACCACTCATGGCAATCATCGGAAATAATTGGTCTTTATGTGCGTCTAATCCGTTAATAGTTGCATAATCTGTCAGTAAAACTCCCAAAGCTAAAAAGAAAAAATTAACGATTACTAAAACAATCGTAAACCAAAACATATTTTTTTGAGCATCTTTTAAATTACGACAGGTTAAGTTTTTTTGCATCATATCTTGGTCTAATCCTGTCATTACAATAGCTATAAATGCCCCTGATAAAAACCGATTCCAAAAATAATTTCCTGCTTTTATATCCTCAAAAAAGAACATTTTAGCCGATTTACTTTCAGATATATAGCTAAATAAACTGTCAATTTGTAGGCTGTCTTTAATCATGATGATACAAATACCTACCGAAATTAGCATGAATAATGTTTGTAAAGTATCTGTCCAAACGATGGTTTTGATTCCTGCCTTAAAAGTGTATAACCAAATTAATAAAATGGTAATCGTTACGGTTAGCCAAAATGGAATTCCGTAGGCATCAAACAAAATTAATTGTAAAACATTGGCTACTAAAAACAACCTGAAAGCCGCACCAATAGTTCTTGATAATAAGAAAAAAGAAGCACCAGTTTTATAAGAATATCGCCCAAAACGAGTTTCTAAATAGGTGTAAATAGAGGTTAAATTTAAGCGATAATAAAGCGGAAGTAACACCAAACCAATTACGGCATACCCTAGCACATAGCCAAAAACCATTTGCATATAACTCATTTGCTGCCCTTCAACCCAGCCAGGAACGGAAATAAAAGTAACGCCAGAGAGTGAAGCGCCAACCATCCCGAAGGCAACTAAATACCAAGGAGAGGAATTGTCAGCCTTAAAAAAAGTAGCATTATTTGCCGATTTACCTGTAAAGTATGAAATGAGCATTAAAACCCCAAAATAGGCAATAATAAGAAGCAATATATGTAGTGGTTGCATGTAATTTAATTAAAAAATTATGAATTACGAAAGTACTAATTTTGTGCATCGTAATTCATAACTTATACCGATAAAATTACATTTCGATAATAACTTCGGCAGTGTTTTTACGCACTTTTTTTAGATCTTTCATATAATCATCTTCGGCTCTAAAACCAACAGGTAATACTAATACTGATGTTAAATTATGTTTGTCTAAACCTAAAATTTCATCGTATTTTTTAGGGATAAAACCTTCCATTGGGCAAGAATCTATTTGCTGGTTTGCCGCAACGGTCATTAAATTTCCTAAGGCAATATAGGCTTGATTTTTATTCCAAATGGTTAATTCTTCTTGAGTTTTACTACTAATAGTATCTGTTAGCATTTTTTTAAACGGCGCTAAAATTTCATCAGGCGTATTTCTTACTTTTTTTACCAATGAAAAATAAGCCTCCACTTCCGATACCTCATATTTTTTAGGAATACATAAAACCAATACATGAGAAGCTTGTGCTATTTGTGGCTGATTCCAAGAATGGGCTACTAATTTTTCTTGGATTTCTTTATTTTGAATAACCAGCATTTTAAGAGGCTGTAATCCGAAAGAAGTTGCCGTTAAATTAAAAGCCTCTTTTAAGGTTGTTATTTGTGTGTTTGAAAGTGTTTTATTTTCGTCAAATTTTTTAACAGCATATCGCCATTTTAAATTTTCTATACTATTCATTTTGTTGAATTTATTTATCAGGCAAAAATACAATTGCTTTTAATACAAATTAAGGTTTGATTATTATAAAAATTGATGACTTAATTTATTTAATATTTATAGTTGTTTTTTAATTTTATTTAAAAACATTTTATAGCTAAAAAACCGAATCCGTCAACCTGAATTTATTAACGTTTATCTGTTTTTAAAAATACTTTTTTAAAATTTAAACAGATTAATAGTTAAATCATTTATTATCGAAATAATGTACTTTTGCGTACAAATAACACCTAATAATAATGATACTAAAACAAGAAATAAAATTAGCTGTAGATGCCGTAGTTTTTGGCTATGAAGCGGGGAATATTTCTATATTATTGATAAAAAGAAAATACGAACCTTTTAAAGGGAAATGGGCAATTCCAGGGGGTTTTATACTTGCTGACGAATCGTTAGAAACCGCTGTTGAAAGAGAATTATTAGAAGAAACAGGTGTTAAAATTAATTATTTAGAGCAGTTATATACTTTTGGTCAACCAGAAAGAGATCCCCGAAAAAGAGTAGTAACGGTTGCTTATTTTGGGCTTGTAAAACCAAATTGTTTTAAACTAAAAGCCAGTACTGATGCTGAGCAAGCCCAATGGTTTTCTATTGATAAATTACCAGAATTATCTTTCGATCATCAAGATATTTTAGATAAAGCAATAAATCGTTTACAAGCAAAAATCACCTATGAACCGATTGGTTTTGAATTATTAGAAAGTAAATTTCCTTTTTCAGATTTAGAAAAACTCTACGCAACACTTTTAGGAAGAGCGGTTGATAGACGTAATTTTCGAAAAAAAATAATGAATTTGAATATTTTAGATGAATTAGATGAAAAAACATCAAAAGGCTCAGGAAGACCAGCAAAACTGTTCCAATTTAATGAAAAAAGATTTTTTCAACTAAAAAAAGAAGGAATAATTTTCGATATTTAAACAGTTAAAAACATAGTTAGCGTTATTTTTACGCAAATTAATTGCGAGATATAAAAATATGAAATATATTTGTGTCATAATTACGCAAATTAACGCTAAAAATGTAGGCTATGAACGGATTATTATTAACGGACGGTTACAAAACAGGGCATCACCAACAATATCCAAAAGGAACAGAAGAAGTCTATTCTAATTGGACACCAAGAAGTAATAAATATGCGCCAAAAGGATGTGAAAAAGTAGTTTCCTTTGGACAACAATATGTAATTACTTGGTTACATAATTATTTTGAAGCAAACTTTTTTAGCAAGCCAAAAGATGTAATTTGTCAAGAAATAAAAGAAGAACTTTCTTTATATTTAGGAACGGATTATGATGTTTCTCATTATGAAAAACTACATGATTTACAATATTTACCCATCAAAGTAAAATCAATAAAAGAAGGCGTAGAAATACCCGTAAGAGTGCCGATGTTAACGGTTGTAAATACGGTAAAAGAGTTTTATTGGGTAACGAATTTTTTAGAAACCATTTTATCAACCATGTTGTGGCAACCGATGACTTCTGCTTCAATTGCGTTACGATATAAACGAATTTTTAAAAAATGGGCAACTTTAACTGATACAGAAAATATAGGATTTATCGATTTTCAAGGACACGATTTTTCAATGAGAGGAATGGGAGGTTTACAAAGTGCCGTATTATCAGGAATGGGACATGCAAGTGTTTTTTTAGGGTCGGATACTTTGCCAGTAATTAGTAGTTTGAGAAAATATTATAAAGCAACAGGTTTTGTTATCGGATCGGTAAATGCTACGGAACATTCGGTGATGTGTGCAGGAACAAAAGATGATGAAATAGGAACTTTTAGAGAGTTAATGAAAATATATCCGACAGGAATTTTATCCGTAGTAAGCGATACTTGGGATTTATGGAAAGTATTAACAACGTATTTACCAATTTTAAAATCAGAAATTTTAAGTAGAGATGGGAAATTAGTAATTCGACCAGATAGCGGAGATCCTGTTGCTATAATTTGTGGTGAAAATACCGCATTAAACGGAAGTACTCCACAAGAAAAAGGCGTAGTAGAATTGTTATGGGATATTTTTGGAGGAAGTGTAAATGCACAAGGTTTTAAAGTATTAGATACTCATATTGGCGCTATTTATGGCGATAGCATCACCACGGACAGCGCCGAAGAAATTTGTAAACAATTACACGATAAAGGTTTTGCTTCGACAAATATTGTGTTAGGAATCGGGTCGTTTACCTATCAATATAATACTAGAGATACTTTTGGTTTTGCTATGAAAGCGACTTCGGTTGTTGTTAATGGCGAAAGAAGAGAAATATTTAAAGATCCGATTACGGATGATGGTATTAAAAAATCAGCAAAAGGTTTAGTTAAAGTTGTTATAGAAAACGGAGAGTATAGTTTGATAGATCAAGTTTCAGTAGCTGAAGAAAATGAAGGAGAATTAAAAGAAATTTATCAAGATGGAAAATTTTACAATACTGTAACCTTAAATGAGGTTAGAGAAGGCATCAATCAAAATATAAATAGTACTGTTTTAGTTTAAAAATAAGTTATGAACTACGAAATAAAGAAATTTAATGACGGGCAGGTAACTGCTAAAATCCTTGAAAAAGGAAATTTACATGTTAAAATAAGAGGAAATACTTATGAAGATTTATTCCGTATTGCATCGATAAAAGAAGCTTGGGATGCCGAGAATCGTTTACATAAAACAGCCACAGCGATACTAACGATGTATTGTTTGATAGGGCAGCGTTCTGACAGACGATTTAATGAAAAAGAATCTTTTGATTTAAAAGTAATTGCTAATTTTATAAATTCAATAGGTTTTGATAAAGTGGAAATTTTACATCCGCACAGTTCAATAAGTTTAGCGTTGATTGATAATTCTGTAGAATTAAAAAACTATGAGTTTGTAAAAAAAGCATATAATGCTATTGGAAACCCCGTATTGATAAGCCCAGATGCAGGAGCATATAAAACAACACACGAAATAGCAGAAAAATTAAAAGCAGATTTAATTCCGTCAAATAAAGTACGAATAGCGGGAGTTCCAAAAATAACAATTCAAGGAGCTGTTCAAAATAAAGAATGTTTAATTGTGGATGATTTAGCCGATGGCGGAAGAACGTTTAATTTTTTAGCCAAAGAATTGAAAAATCAAGGTGCTACTAAAGTTTTTTTATACGTAACACACGGACAGTTTAATTATGGTTTTGATGAGTTAAAAGAAAATATCAATCATATTTATTGTACGAATAGCTATAAAGATATTTCTGATGATTTTGTAACGCAGTTTAAAGTGGTTTAAAGGGAAAATAAAATACTTAAAAAAGAGTCAAAAAAGAAGTAGTAGAAAAAATAATGACATCAGAAAAATCAACTAAAATGTTTTAAGCTTCAAAATGAGTAATAAAGAGTATATATTTGTTATAAATTATTATTATGAAAAAAATATTTATTACTGTAATTTCGGCAGCTTTTGTTTTATTAAGTTGTAAAAATGATAAGGAAACAACGAATTCTCAAAATGGAGAAACAATTGTGGAATCGCAAAAAAAAGAAGTTTTAACACCTGCTGTTTGTTTGCTAGAAAAGCTTTCAGTAAGAGTTACTCCTAAATCAAAAGGTAAATGGATTACCTCGATGAGTTTAGGGGAAAAAATTGAATTTACAGGGGAGGAAGTGACTGATTCTGTTTCTAAAAAATTATACTACAAGGTAAGATTAATTGATGGAAAAGAAGGTTGGACTAGAGCAACTTTTTTAGCTGTTAATGGTAAGGTTTCAACATTACTTAAAGAAGCAAATGTTTATAAAAGACCTGATTTATTAACTAAAACGAATAAAAAATATAGTGCAATGGATATTATTGCTGTTTTAAAAACGCAAGATGATTGGATGCATGTTAAAGGTAAAAGAGCAGAAGGACAGTATATTGAAGAAGGGTGGATTAAATCAGGAAATTTATCTGAAGCTTCAGTAGATGTTGCTGTTGCTAAATTTGCAGGACTAGCAATAGCTTCAGGATCAATGACCGATAAAATAAAAGCATTAGAGAAAATTACTAATAATGCTGATTTTTCATCATCAAGTCTTATAGCGGTGTTACAAGGAAAAATAGAGGATTACAAAGCTAAAAATCAAAAGATAGATAATAATATAGAGGTTTCGGAATAATTAATTAGTAGCATCTATAAATAAAAAAAGATGTAACATTTATATGTTACATCTTTTTTGTTTCTTAAAAGAAAAAATTTAATATAAACTCTTATATTTACTAGGATTTGCTTCATTCATAATAGCATATATTTTTTCAAAAATATCTTCAGCAGATGGTTTTGAAAAATAATCACCATCGGTACCGTAAGCAGGTCTGTGTGCCTTTGCTGTTAAGGTTTGTGGCTTGCTATCTAAATGTTTATATCCATTTTGATTTTCTACAATTTCTTGTAATAAATACGCCGATGCTCCACCAGGTAAATCTTCATCAACTACTAACAAACGATTTGTTTTTGCTACCGATTTTACCGTGTCATGATTGATATCAAAAGGAAGTAAACTTTGGGCATCAATAATTTCGATATCAATACCAACTTGAGCTAATTCTTTTGCCGCTTCTTCTACAATTCGCAAGGTAGAACCGTAAGAAATTACCGTCATATCAGTTCCTTCTTTAATGGTTTCCACCACACCGATTGGCGTTTTAAAATCACCTAAATTAATAGGTAATTCTTCTTTTAATCGGTAGCCATTTAAACATTCGATCACTAAAGCTGGGTCATCACCTTGTAATAAAGTATTGTAAAAACCAGCTGCTTTGGTCATGTTCCTAGGCACTAAAACGTGAATTCCACGAATATTATTTATAATTCCACCCATTGGAGAACCTGAATGCCAAATTCCTTCTAAACGATGCCCACGAGTTCTAATAATTAACGGCGCTTTTTGCTTTCCAAAAGTACGGTAACGAAGTGTTGCCAAATCGTCACTCATAATTTGTAAGGCATATAATAGGTAATCTAAATATTGAATTTCAGCAATTGGGCGTAAACCACGCATTGCCATTCCAATACCTTGTCCTAAAATAGTAGCTTCACGAATTCCTGTGTCTGAAACTCTTAGCTCGCCATATTTTTCCTGTAAACCTTCTAAACCTTGATTTACATCACCAATATAACCAGCATCTTCACCAAAAATTAAGGCTTCAGGATATTTTTTGAAAATAGCATCAAAATTATCACGCATAATAAGACGCGCATCTACTAGGTTTTCTTTAGCGGCATATTTAGGCGCTTCCGCGGCTATTTTTTCAGGAGAAAAAGTGGTTTCGCTTAGTAAATGTGACGAAAACTTAACAGCCGCATTATCAATAGCATCTTTAATAAATTTTTGAAGTATTTTCTTTTCGGCAAAATCTTCGTCTTTTAAATAACGCAAACTTTTACGCGTTGCAACTAAAATATCTTTTCTAATTGGTTCAACAACACTTGCTAAATCATTTTTATATTTGGTAATAAAAGAGCCATTGTTACTTTTTTCAGCAACAGTTTCTAATAAAGAAACCGCCATGGCAACTTCCGCTTTTATTTCGTTTGTATAAGCGCTCCAAGCATCACGTTTTGCTTTGCTTACTTGTTTTTTAGCTTGTTTTTCGATATCCATTAACTCTTCTTCAGAATTAACAAATTTTAAAATAGCCCCATTTTCATCTTTTAATTCAAATTCTAAAATCCATTTTCGCATTTGAGAAATACAGTCAAAATCTTGTTCCCACTGCAATCTTTCTGTCGATTTATAACGCTCATGCGACCCTGAAGTTGAATGTCCTTGAGGCTGTGTTAATTCTTTTACATGAATTAATACAGGAATATGCTGTTCTCTAGCAATTTTTCCTGCTTTATTATAGATGTCAATTAACTGTACATAATCCCAACCGTTTACCACAAAAATTTCATAACCATTGGTATCGTTTTCTTTTTGAAATCCTTTTAAAATTTCAGAAATACTTTCTTTGGTTGTTTGATATTTTGCATGTACTGAAATACCGTATTCATCATCCCAAACATTCATTACCATCGGCACTTGTAAAACACCGGCAGCATTAATTGTTTCAAAAAATAAGCCTTCTGAAGTACTTGCATTTCCGATAGTTCCCCAAGCAACTTCGTTTCCTTTATCAGAAAAATCAGTAAAATGTTCTAAACCTTTTACATTTCGATAAATTTTAGAAGCCTGCGCCAAACCTAATAAACGAGGCATTTGTCCTGCGGTTGGTGAAATATCTGATGACGAATTTTTTTGAGCGGTTAAGTTTTTCCATTTTCCGTTTTCATCTAACGAATGTGTAGCAAAATGCCCCCCCATTTGTCTACCTGCCGACATTGGCTCAACCTCGATGCTATTATGCCCGTATAAACCTGCAAAAAATTGTTGCGGAGTTAGTTCGTTAATCGCCATCATAAAGGTTTGATCACGGTAATATCCTGATCTGAAATCACCATTTTTAAACGCCTTAGCCATTGCCAATTGAGGCACTTCTTTACCATCACCAAAAATTCCGAATTTTGCTTTACCTGTCAAAACTTCTCTACGCCCTAACAAACTACATTCTCTACTCAAGCGTGCAATTCGATAATCGTTTAAAACATCGTTTTTAAAATCTTCAAAAGAAAGTTGTTTTGTACTGGCTATTTCGGTTTTTTGCGTCATAATTATCTATTTTTTGGTCTGGTTACAAAGATAGCTTTTTTAGTCTAAATTTAAAAATTTACGCATTTATTGACTATTCTTTAAATTATTACGAATAAATAGCTAATTTATTGAATTATATGTAAGTAAAATCTTCTTATAAAGTTGTAAATTCGATGAATACTCATTGTTGTTACAAATCTGATTTTTATAAGATAGACTTGTTTTGTTGTTTCAAGGCAAATAAACGTCCTGCTGAATTTATTTCAGCATCGCATAAAGTGAATAGCTACGGAAAATCAGGATGTGAAACTGAACTAAACAGTTTGACGGATTCAATTCCTTATTTTTCTGTTATATTTTTTTTTAGATGAAACTTAAACAGGTTCTAATAATAATAATAATAATAAGAAGAAGAAGAAGAAGAAGAAGAAGAAGAAGAAGAAGAAGAAGAAGAAGAAGAAGAAGCTCGTTGAATTTTAGTACAACGAGCTTTTGGTATTTTTAGAAATTTGGTTTTAATTGATGTTTCGCATAAAATTTATTTAAGTGATCAATCGCTTCATCGGCAGTATCGACAACTCTAAATAAATTTAGGTCTTTTTCGCTAATATTTCCTTCTTCAATTAAGGTGTTTTTGATCCAATCTAATAAACCACCCCAGAATTTTTTACCAACTAAAACAATCGGAAAACGTCCAATTTTTTTAGTTTGAATTAAGGTAATTGCTTCAAATAATTCATCCATAGTACCAAAACCACCAGGCATTACCACAAAACCTTGTGAGTATTTTACGAACATTACTTTACGAACAAAAAAGTAATCGAAATCTAAACTTTTTCCTTGGTCAATCCAAGGATTGTCGTGCTGTTCGAAAGGTAATTCAATATTTAAACCTACCGAAACTCCTTTACCTCGATGTGCGCCTTTATTACCAGCTTCCATAATTCCTGGACCTCCACCAGTAATTACTCCAAAACCATTTTGAGTTAATTTATAAGCAACTTCTTCGGCTAGTTTGTAGTATTTATCTTCTGGTTTTGTTCTGGCTGAACCAAATATAGATACACATGGGCCTATTTTACTTAATTTTTCATAACCTTCAACAAATTCCGCCATAATTTTAAAAATGGCCCAAGAGTCGTTTGTTTTTATTTCGTTCCAAGTTTTTGGTTGTAATTTTTCTTGTATTTTTCTATCATCATTCGGGCTCATATTCTCGTTTTTTATAATTTATGTACTAAGTAACACTGCTAAAATTACTTTTTCAGCAAGCTTACTAATGTACTTTTTTTAATGAGAATAGCAAGAAAAAAATGATTTTTTTTAAAAAAGAATTTATTTTTTAACTTAAAACTATTTTTTGATAGAGAAATACGCAAAGGAAGTTTCTTATGTACTCTTTGGTTACTTCGTAAATAACGACATAATGGTGTAATTGTTCTTTAACGATTATATGTGCTATGGCTGGTTTTGGTATTTTAAACAAACTATCTAATTCACCACGGACACCTTTTGCTTCAAAACCTAATTTTTCTGATGCTTCTATTAAGCCTAATACATTCGTTCCTTTTTTATCAGTACCTGCATATTGGCAATACGTGCAATAGGAAGTTGTAAGTTATAATGTGCCGAAATAGATGCTAAACATGCTGCCCCGCAATCGGTAATATCGTGTTGTTTTATAGTAATTTTTGCCATTCTTTTCAATTTAAGAACGACAAAGAAAGCTTTGTTTACTGCAATTTATTTGCAGGGAAGAGTTTTTTCTAGTTTAAATAATCAAAACCTAAAATATTTTACAATTAGAATAATAATAAAAGGAATTAAATTATTTATTCCATGAAGAATATACGACCTAGATATTCCATATTTATAAGCAATATACCCTAAATAAAGACCTCCAGTAAATTTTGGTATAATTTTTAAGATGAGCAATAGAAAACAATATAGCAGTTATTATTATTACAATAATAATATTTTCATCAACGAAACGTTTAATTCGGAAAATTAAATCATTATTAACTAAAGTTAGAATACCTAAAATAATTATTAAACTAATAATTGATAATGAAATAAAATTGAACTTAAAAAAACATAAAAGAACAATTAAAATCGCTACAAGCGATACAAAAAATATTTTTTTTGATAAACTTAAAACACCTCTAAAACACAACTCTTCTATTAAAGGAATCAAAAAAACATATGTTACAAAAATGCCAATAGTTAATTTTGAAAAATCATCTTCATCTATAAAAGGTTTTTTATATATATGATTAATAATTTTCAAAATTAACATGTTGAAAGTAAAAACAAATATAAATAAATAAATAAATAAAATCAAACTGAATATTTTTATCTTTAAAAGAAAACATAATTTATAAATTAGAAGAAAGGCTCTTTTGTTATTATAACAAAAGAGCCTTTTGTTTTTAGTTACAACACCAATCCCAAGCATCAGATGCCCTATCTGCAACCCATCTACCAGCAGTACATATACCATCACTAACTGCATGAGCTGCGTAACCGATATCCTCTACTAAACCACCTCCATTTATCTCAACTAATTCTACTGAACTTAACTCTTTACAAAAATCTAAATTTTTCATTTTTTATAATTTTAAATATTTAACAAGCACAGTCTCCATAAGAATCCCAACCATTACCCAATCTATCTTTGAAATCATCCCATCCTTTGTCGATTTCTTTTAGTACCTCCCAAGCTTCAGAAATCCATCCTCCTCCATCAATTATCTGTTGCTCAGATTTACTTATTTCTAAAACCCCAAAATCATTTAAATTTTTTATAAAATTACATTTTTATAAATTACTATTTCTTTTTTTGATTGTATTTTGTAATTAATTACAATCGGTATCAACCCAAATTATATATGTGCACCTATTAAATTGTTTGTTTTGATACCACAAATACAACCGTGTTCACTGCAATTAACTTGCAACGAATAAATTAGCTTGTAAGAAATATCGTGTTGTTTCAGGTTCGCATCCTGATTTGCCGAAGTTCTCCTTTTGATGCGATGCTGAAATAAATTCAGCATGACGTTTATCTCTTTATAACTGTAATTCCTTTTTCAAAAACTTCGCGGTATAACTCGTTTTATGTTTGGAAACTTCTTCAGGAGAACCAATAGTTAACACTTCGCCACCATTTTTACCACCTTCCATACCGATGTCAATAATAGTATCGGCAAGCTTGATAACATCCATATTATGCTCAATAATTAACACCGTATTTCCTTTATCAGTAAGTTTATTTAAAACATTCATTAACACCCGAATATCTTCAAAATGCAAGCCCGTGGTAGGTTCATCTAAAATATAAAAGGTGTTTCCTGTATCTCTTTTTGATAATTCGGAAGCCAATTTAATACGCTGCGCCTCACCACCAGAAAGCGTGGTCGATTGCTGCCCTAAAGTGATATATCCTAAGCCGACATCTTTAATGGTTTTTAATTTTCGATGTATTTTAGGGATCAACTCAAAAAAATCAGTTGCTTGATCGATGGTCATATTTAAAACATCAGAAATTGACTTTCCTTTATAGCGAATTTCTAAAGTTTCTCTATTAAAACGCTTCCCTTGACAAGTTTCACATTCCACCTGAACATCGGGTAAAAAATTCATTTCAATAACCCGAACACCACCACCTTGACAGGTTTCACAACGCCCGCCTTTTACATTAAAACTAAAACGCCCAGGTTTGTAACCTCTAATTAATGCTTCGGGAGTTTTGGCAAATAAACTTCTAATTTCGGTAAACGTTGCTGTATAAGTTGCGGGGTTTGAACGTGGCGTTCTACCAATTGGCGATTGGTCGATGGCAATTATTTTATCAATATGTGCTAAGCCTTCAATTTTTTTGTAGGGCATTGGTTTTTTTACGCCATTATAAATATGTGCATTTAAAATAGGATATAAAGTTTCATTAATTAAGGTCGATTTTCCACTACCAGAAACTCCGGTAACGCAAATCATTTGTCCTAAAGGAAATTTTACCGTAACATTTTTTAGGTTATTTCCTGATGCTCCCGAAAGTTTAATAAAGTTTCCGTTGCCTTTTCGGCGCTCTTTTGGGATGGCAATTTTCTTTTTCCCTGTTAAATAATCAGCCGTTAAAGTAGCCTGTTTTTTTAAATCTTCAAAAGTTCCTTGGCTTACAATTTCGCCACCGTAAATTCCTGCTCCTGCGCCAATATCTAGTACAAAATCGGCCTGTTCAATCATATCTTTATCATGTTCGACCACTAAAACAGAGTTTCCAATATCACGAAGTTTTATAAGCGATTTCATCAATTTTTCGTTATCTCGTTGATGTAAACCGATACTTGGTTCATCTAAAATATACAAAACACCCACCAATTGCGACCCAATTTGAGTCGCCAAGCGAATCCGTTGCGCTTCACCACCCGATAATGATTTTGAGGTTCTATCTAAGGTTAAATAATCCAAGCCAACATCTAATAAAAACTGAATTCTTGTGCGAATTTCTTTGATTATTTCAGAAGCAATTAGGCGTTGTTTTTCTGATAAATCATCTTCAATATTTTCAAACCAAAGCGCAAGCTCGGTAATATCCATTTGTGCTAAATCGCTGATGTTTTTATCAGTAACCTTAAAATGAAGCGCTTCTTTTTTTAATCTTTTTCCCTCGCAATCTGAGCAAGTAACTTCATCCATAAAATCTTTTGCCCAGCGTTTTATAGTCGCACTTTCGGCATTTTTATATTGATTTTCTATAAAAGCAATAATTCCTTCAAAATCAATTTCATAATTTCTGGTAACGCCAAGTTCTTTCGAATTAATTTCGAATTTTTCATTACCTCCATGTAAAATAATGTCGATCGCTGTTGCTGGAATTTTATTTATTGGATCGGTCAATTTAAAATTATGCCTGTCGGCAATGGTTTGGATTTGTTTAAAAATCCAACTGCTTTTTTGAGTTCCTAACGGAATAATTCCACCACTTTTAATCGATATTTTATCATCAGGAATTAATTTTTTTATGTTAATTTGATCGGTAATTCCTAAGCCGTTACACTTCAAGCAGGCTCCTTTTGGGGAGTTAAAAGAAAATGAATTTGGTTCGGGGTTCGGGTAGGCAATCCCTGTGGATGGGCACATTAATTCCCGACTAAAATAACGAGGTTTATCATCAGCATCAACATCAATTACCATTAAAATATTATCACCTGCATATAAAGCAGTTTTAATAGTCTCTTCTAGGCGTTTTTCTGATTTTTCATTAACCACCAACCGATCAATAACCACTTCAATATCGTGGTTTTTGTAGCGGTCAAGTTTCATGCCTTTTTCAAGCTCTTTTATTTGACCATCTACACGAACTCTAACAAAACCTTGCTTGGCAATTTGCTCAAAAAGCTCGCGATAATGTCCTTTTCTACTTCGGATTAAAGGCGCTAAAACAGCAATACGTTTTTCGTTAAAATCTTTTAAAATTAATTCTTTTATTTGCTGGTCAGAATAACGGACCATTTGCTGATTTGTGTTATACGAGTAAGCATCCGAGGCACGAGAAAATAACAATCGTAAAAAATCATAAATTTCTGTAATTGTTCCTACTGTTGAGCGCGGGCTTTTATTCGTGGTTTTTTGCTCGATAGCAATTACGGGCGATAAACCATCAATTTTATCAACATCGGGGCGTTCTAATCCGCCTAAAAACTGACGTGCATATGCCGAAAAAGTTTCAATATATCGGCGCTGTCCTTCGGCATAAATAGTATCAAAAGCAAGCGATGATTTCCCGCTACCGCTTAGCCCGGTAATAACCACGAGTTTTTCACGAGGAATTTTAACGTCAATGTTTTTTAAGTTGTGAACCCTAGCTCCGTAAACTTCAATATATTCTTGTTTTTTCAAAAGTGCTGTTTTTACTAAATTAAGCCCAAATTAAACACTAATTTAAACCAAAGAAGCAAAGTTACAGAAACCAAATTTATTTTAAAGCCGATGTTATAAACAAATGGCTGTAAATTGGTATCTTGCAGTTAAAACAAGTTAATATGAAACTCATTCATGCGGTGCGTCATTTTTTTGAACGCCATGGTTTTGCGGTATCTTCTCGCTTTGCCGATAAATTAGGAATGCGTGCCACCAATGTGCGGTTATTTTTTATTTACATATCATTTGTAACCATCGGTTTATCGTTTGGCGTGTATTTAACGCTCGCTTTTTTATTGCGATTAAAAGATATGATTTACACCAAACGAACCTCTGTTTTTGATTTATGATAAAGAGCCTCTTTAAATCAAAATTATATAAGGCGGTTTTATTCTCGTTACTTATTTTACTAATAGGAATAGTCGGGTATATGTGGCTATTTGAGTATTCTTTTATTGATGCTTTATACATGACTATAATTACCATTACCACTATTGGTTTTGGTGAAGTTCATCCGTTCGGAACTGGCGAAAAAATATTTACGATCGGTTTAATAGTATCAAGTTTATTTACCTTCGGATATGCCGTTTCGCTATTTTCAGAATATTTAATAAGTGGGCAATTTTTTGATCAATTAAAAACAAAAAAAGTGCAAAAAAAAATTGAAAAGTTAAAAGGGCATACCATTGTTTGTGGGTATGGAAGGAACGGAAAACAAGCCATTTCAAAATTACATAGCTACAATCAGAAATTAGTAGTTGTTGAAAAGTATGACGATATTATTAAAGAATTAGACGAACATGAAATTTTAAATATTCAAGGCGATGCTACTACCGATGAAGCATTGCTAAAGGCAGGGATTTTAAATGCCGATTATTTAATAACCGTTTTACCTTCAGATGCCGACAATTTATTTGTGGTATTAACCGCTAGTCAGTTAAATAAAAAATGTAAAATAATTAGCAGAGCTTCGGAAGAATCATCTTGCAGTAAACTTAAAATTGCAGGGGCCGATAATGTAATTATGCCCGATAAATTAGGCGGTGCACACATGGCGTCATTAGTGGTAACTCCTGATGTTATTGAATTTGTAGATCGGTTAACTATAGAAGGCGATACGACGGCTAATTTGGAAGAAATACAGATTGATAACCTGCCTACAGAATATTTAAATAGAACAATTTTAGATTTAGATATACGAAAAAAAACAGGCTGTACCGTTATCGGATATCGCAGAAAGAATAAGGAGTATATTATTAATCCTGAAGCTTCTTTGAGTCTTAAAGCTGGGGGAAGTTTAATTGTATTAGGTCGTCCTGAGCAAATTATTAAGTTAAGGGAGTTATTTTAATGAAAAATAAAATGAAAAAAGTAGTTATTACAGGAAGTAATGGATTGTTAGGGCAAAGTTTGGTTAATTTATTATTAGAAGAACCACAAAAATATCAAGTAATTGGTTTTTCGAAAGGAAAAAATAGAAGCGGAAGAACCGATTTTGAATATAGTTCTATTGATATTACAGATAAAAAAAACCTATTAAAAAATTTAGAAGAATATCAACCAGATGTTATTATAAATACCGCTGCAATGACAAACGTTGATGCTTGTGAAACCAATAAAACAGCCTGCGATCTTTTAAATATTGATGTCGTTGATACTTTGAAATTTTTTTCATCAGCTAATAACACACATTTAATTCACATATCTACCGATTTTATATTTGACGGTAAAAAAGGCTTTTATAAAGAAACTGATGCGCCAAATCCTGTTAATTATTATGGGAAATCAAAATTAAAAGCAGAGCGAATTTTAACCCAATCAAACATAGATTACACCATTCTTAGAACTGTTTTAGTGTATGGAAAAGTTTTTGATATGTCGCGAAGTAATATTGTGCTTTGGGTAAAAAAATCATTAGAAGATAAAAAAGAAATTACCATTGTCGATGATCAATACCGCATGCCAACCTATGTAGATGATTTGGCACTTGCCTGTAAATTAGCACTCGATAAAAAAGCCACAGGGATTTTTAATATTTCATCAAACACATTGTTGAGTATTTATGAAATAGCCCAGCAAATAGCAGTAGTTTTTCAGTTAGATAAAAGCTTAATTAAGCCTATAAAAACAAGTGAATTACAGCAGGCGGCAACAAGACCCCCTAAAACAGGTTTTAACCTAAAAAAGACCACTGAAGTATTGCAGTTTTATCCAAAATCATTCCAAGAAAATTTACAGAAATTTAAAGAAAAACTAACTTAAAGAGTATATTTAACGCACAAAAACTTGTTGAAAGTACAATTTTTTATGATATTGCGAATTACAAACTAAAAACAAACATATTTATATGAATAAAAGACTTCTTACGTTGTTATTATTAATAATACCGATGTTCACGTTCGCACAAGAAAAAGGTTTAGCCGAAAAGATAAATGAAGGATTTAAGCCTGTTGCTGATACTTGGGGTGGTTTTGTTTTTTACTCGATAGAATTGGGTGGCGGTGTAAAAATGCCACTAGTAATAATCATGTTATTAATGGCAGGGTTGATTTTTACAATACTATTTAAATTTGTAAATATTCGATTATTTCCAACCTCTATAAATATTGTTAGCGGAAAATATGACGAAATTGACCATGTAACTACTGATGTTATGGCGGGAGATCTAACACCAGGAGGTGATGCGATTGAAACTATTAGAGTAGAAGGTACAGACGGTGAGGTTTCTCACTTTCAGGCGTTAACAGCAGCACTTTCAGGAACTGTTGGTTTAGGAAATATTGCAGGGGTAGCGGTGGCGTTATCATTAGGAGGACCAGGAGCAACTTTTTGGATGGTTGTTGCAGGTTTAATAGGGATGTCATCAAAATTTGTAGAGTGTACTTTAGGGGTAAAATATAGAGATGTAGGCGAAGATGGTACCATTTACGGTGGACCGATGTATTATTTACGAAAAGGATTAGCCGATGTAGGTAAAAGTACTTTAGGTAAAATATTAGCCGTTCTTTTTGCTATTATGGTTGTTGGTGGTTCTTTTGGAGGAGGAAACATGTTTCAAGCAAACCAAGCAGCTCAGCAATTTGGTAGTATGATTGGTTCAAATGATTTATCAACTGCTTTAACATTCGGTGTTGTAATGTCTATATTAGTAGGGGTTGTAATTATTGGAGGAATTAAAAGAATTGGAAATATTACAGAAAAAATCGTACCTTTTATGGTAGGGATTTATGTGTTAGCAGCCGTGATTATTTTAGTTGCTAAGTTTTCGTTAATAGGAAACGCTTTCGGTCAAATTTGGGATGGCGCTTTTAATGCAAAAGGAATTTCAGGAGGTATATTAGGAGTGTTAATTATTGGTTTTCAAAGAGCAGCATTTTCAAATGAAGCAGGAGTTGGGTCGGCGGCAATTGCCCATTCAGCAGTAAGAACAAAATATCCAGCATCAGAAGGTTTAGTGGCTTTATTAGAGCCTTTTATTGATACTGTAGTGGTGTGTACCATGACTGCTTTAGTAATTATTATTACCAATGGCGACGGAAGTATTATGACCTACGGAACAAAATCTCCAGATGGTGTTTTGGCAACCTCAAAAGCATTTGCTTCGGTAATTCCTTGGTTTCCTTACGTATTAACAATGGCAGTAGTATTGTTCGCTTTTTCAACGATGTTATCATGGTCTTACTACGGATTACAAGGTTGGATGTTCTTATTTGGTCGTTCAAAAGCAGCAGATTATGCGTATAAAATCTTATTCTGTTTATTTGTAATTATTGGTTCAGCAGCAAGTTTAGGAGCGGTAACAGATTTTTCTGATGCAATGATTTTTGCCATGGCAGTACCAAACGTAATTGGATTGTTTTTCTTATATCCAAAGGTAAAAGAAGAATTAACCATTTATTTAGATGCTATTAAGGCAAAAAATTTATAGAATTTATAAGATTTTAAAGCGTTTTTATTACAGCTAAAAAAATATAAAAATGAAATTATTTAAATCCCATTTCTGGTATCACAAACGCCAAAGAAATGGGATTTTCTTTTTATGCCTTATTCTTTTTATCCTTCAGGTTATTTATTTTTACATTGCTTTTTCTTCGGATAAAAAAATAGCTACAACTTCAACAGAAATACGTGTTTTTCAACAAAAAATAGACAGTTTAAAAACAATCGCTTTAGCAGCTAAAAAACCAAAAACATACCCTTTTAATCCCAATTATATTACCGATTTTAAAGGAAGTAAATTAGGTATGAGTCTGCTAGAAATTGATAAATTACACGCGTACAGAAAACAAGGTAAATTTGTGAATTCAGCAAAAGAATTTCAACAAATAACAAAAGTATCAGATAGTTTACTCGGTAAAATTTCGCCGTATTTTAAATTCCCAGATTGGGTACTAAAACGCAAAAAAGACGCAGCAAAAAAAAGACGCACTTCAAATTATTCTGATTTTTCTACTGTAAATTTTTCAGAGAAAGCTGCATCAAAAACAGCAAAACGAATCGTTAAAATCAATATAAATACTGCTTCATTTAAACAAATATTAAAAATCCCTCATATTAATTACCAGCTTTGTAAAAAAATTATGGAATACCGAGAAGAAGTTGCAGAACTTCAAGATATATCAGAAATAAAAAACATCGCTGAATTTCCAATTGATAAATATGATAGAATAGTTTTATATTTGAAAGCAGAATAAACAAACAATAAACGCATATACAATTATGAACAATATGTACTTTACTGAAGAGCACGAATCTTTTCGTGAAAGTTTTAAAAGCTTTTTACAAAAAGAAGTAGTTCCTCATATAAATAAATGGGAAAAAAATGGAGCTGTAGAACGTTTTATTTGGAAGAAATTTGGTGAAATGGGTTATTTCGGATTAAATCAGCCAGAAGAACATGGCGGTTTAGGGCTAGATCTTTTTTATACCGTAATTTTTTTAGAAGAATTACAGAAAGTAAACTCAGGAGGTTTTGCCGCTGCAATGTGGGCACACGCTTACTTGGCAATGACACATTTAAATAAAGAAGGAGACGCTCGTATAAAAAAAGACTATTTAACACCAAGTATTAACGGCGATAAAATTGGCTGTCTATGTATTTCAGAACCTTTTGGCGGAAGCGATGTTGCAGGAATGCGCACCACGGCTGTTAAAAAAGACGATACCTATGTAATTAACGGTTCAAAAACATTTATTACCAACGGAATATATTCAGATTATTTGGTGGTTGCTGCTAAAACAAATCCGCAGGAAAAACATAAAGGAATGAGTATTTTTATTGTTGATAGAGATACCCCAGGAATATCAGCAACCAAGTTAGATAAACTAGGATGGAGAGCATCTGATACCGCAGAAATTGCGTTTGATAATGTAGTTATTCCTGCTAAAAATTTAATGGGAGAAGAAGGAAAAGGGTTTCCTTATATTATGCAACATTTCGCCTTAGAGCGTTTAATTATGGCAATTAACGCCCATGCAAGAGCCGAATATGCGGTTGATTATGTGTTGAAATACATGAGCGAAAGAGAGGCCTTTGGTAAAACCTTAGACAAGTTTCAGGCGCTGCGTCATAAGGTGGCAGAAATGGCATCAAAAGTTGATATGTGTCGAGAATATAACTATTCGATTACAAAAAGACTCAACGATGGCGTTTACGTAGTAAAAGAGGCGAGTATGAGTAAAATGCTATCTACCAAAATGGCGGATGAAGTAATTTATGATGCCTTGCAATTATTGGGTGGTTATGGGTATATGGAAGAATATCCGTTGGCACGTTTGTTGCGCGATAGCCGTTTAGGTCCTATTGGTGGTGGAACTTCAGAAATTCTAAAAGAGATTATCGCTAAAATGATTATTGACAAAAAAGAGTATAAGCCGGCAACTTAATTGTTGAATTACTATAAGAAAGATGTTTTGGGCATTCCCTTGCAGGTCGCGCTTTCCACTATATCTTTTTTATAAAAAATAAAAAAGGATGCCGTTTCAATCGCTAATGCGGTGACCAACTTTAAAATAAGTATAAAAATAATTGTAGATTAAAATAAGACTCAGTACATTTGCAGTCCTAAAAATAAAAATTTAGAGACTACAATGAAGGGAGGTGCTAATATATGTTAATTATTCCAATTAAAGATGGAGAGAATATCGATAGAGCGTTAAAACGTTACAAACGAAAGTTTAGAGATGTAAAAATCTTAAGACAACTACGTGATAAAAAACAGTTCAATAAACCGTCTGTTGTTAAACGTGCTCAAATGAAGAAAGCGTCTTACGTTCAAGGACTAAGAACTAAAGAAGAAGTAAGCTAGAAATAGTTTATTAATTTACAGAAACCTGTATTGATTAATTTCAATGCAGGTTTTTTTTTGTACTTTTATTTTTCAAAAGCTGTTAGAATAGCAGCATCAAAATATTAAAATAGGCTTTATGCTACTAACGGCTTTCTTAGACTACCTAGAACACGAAAAAAACTATTCAAAAAACACGATTAATGCCTATCGGATAGATTTACTTGGTTTTAAAGATTTTTGCATCACCGAATTTGACCAAGAAGATTTGGCAACTATTCATTACAATCAAATAAGAACCTGGATCGTTTCACTTATTGATGCTCAAATATCAAACAGAAGTGTAAATCGAAAAATGAGTTCTTTAAAAACATTTTATACTTTTTTGCAAAAAATAGCCGCCATTGAAAACAATCCAATGGCAAAACACAAAGCATTAAAAGTTCAAAAAAAAATACAAACACCTTTTGATGTTGATGAAATACAAGAAGTAATTGCGCTTTTAAGTGAACCTGATAATTTTGAATTGGTACGGAATAAATTAATTGTGGAGTTGCTCTATTCTACAGGAATGAGGCGAATTGAAATGATTAATATTAAAGAAAAAGACATTGATTTTAGCAAACAAGCCATAAAAGTACTAGGTAAAAGAAATAAAGAACGCTATGTAATGCTGCTTTCAACAGTACTAAAAACGTTAAAGGAGTATTTAATTTTAAAGAAAACGTACGAGGTAGCAGGGGAAGAAGCACTTTTGATAACTGAAAGAGGTGCTAAAATTTACGAAAAACTTGTGTACCGAATAATAAATGTGTACTTTAGTAAAGTGTCTACGAAAGCAAAAAAAAGCCCACATATATTAAGGCATGCTTTTGCTACACACCTATTAAATAACGGTGCGTCGTTAAATTCGGTTAAAGAATTACTAGGACATTCAAGTTTAGCCTCGACCCAAGTATATACGCATAGTAGCTTGGAGCAAATAAAAAAAGTGTATAATAAGGCTCATCCTAGAGAGTCAAAATAAAGATTGGAAAATTATGAAAGTATTCACACAGTCAGTAAACTTTACAGCAGATAAAAGTTTAATCGATTATATTGAAAAGAAAATTGAAGGTTTAGAAAAGTTCCATGATAAAATAGTTGATGCAGAAGTATATTTAAAAGTACAAAAAGCTAGCGAGAAGGAAAATAAAATCACGGAGATCAAAATAAACATATCAGGCGATGAGTTTATGGTTAAAAAACAAACCAAAACCTTTGAAGAAGGCGTAAACATTGCCATTGACTCTTTAAAAAGAAGCTTAAAAAAGTCAAAAGAGAAGCAAAGAAGCACGTTAGTTGAATAAAAAAATAAAAGTTTTTTAAAAATAACTTGAAAAAAGTTTTAAAATATAGAAATTACTTTATACATTTGCAATCCGTTAGAAATAGCGGATTGTTTTTATTGACAATTAAAAAGCCGATGTAGCTCAGCTGGCTAGAGCAGCTGATTTGTAATCAGCAGGTCGTGGGTTCGAGTCCCTCCATCGGCTCAATAAAACAAAAGTTCATTATTTATTAAGTACCAAAAAAATAGGGGAGATACCAAAGCGGCCAACTGGGACGGACTGTAACTCCGTTGTTTTACGACTTCGCAGGTTCGAATCCTGCTCTCCCCACTTTTTTAAAACTGATTAGTCAATAGTTAAGCTTCAACTTTTGATTATTGATGAAAGGTTTTAAAAATACGCGAAAGTAGCTCAGTTGGTAGAGCGTCAGCCTTCCAAGCTGAATGTCGCCAGTTCGAACCTGGTCTTTCGCTCTATTGTCCACGCCGGTGTAGCTCAGTTGGTAGAGCGCATCCTTGGTAGGGATGAGGTCATCGGTTCAAATCCGATCATTGGCTCTTTTTTTAGAGTTTTTTTGAAAAAAGATTTAAAGTAACACTAAATATATTTAACTAAAGAATTAAAATTAATATCATGGCAAAAGAAACTTACGATCGTTCGAAGCCCCACTTAAACGTTGGAACTATTGGTCACGTAGATCACGGTAAAACTACATTAACTGCTGCTATCACAAAAGTATTAGCTGATGCAGGATTCTCTGAAGCTAGAGATTTTGATCAAATCGATAATGCACCAGAAGAAAAAGAAAGAGGTATTACAATTAACTCTTCTCACGTTGAATATGCAACAGAAAACCGTCATTACGCTCACGTAGACTGTCCAGGTCACGCGGATTACGTAAAGAACATGGTAACTGGTGCTGCTCAAATGGATGGAGCTATTTTAGTAGTAGCTGCAACTGATGGTCCTATGCCACAAACACGTGAGCACATCTTATTAGGTCGTCAAGTAGGTATTCCTCGTATGGTTGTTTTCTTGAATAAAGTTGACATGGTTGATGATGAGGAGTTACTTGAGTTAGTAGAAATGGAAGTAAGAGAATTATTATCTTTCTATGAGTACGATGGAGATAATGGTCCTGTAGTTTCAGGTTCAGCTTTAGGAGCTTTAAATGGTGAAGAAAAATGGGTTAATACTGTTTTAGAATTAATGGCTGCTGTTGATGCTTGGATTGAAGAGCCTTTAAGAGAGACTGAAAAGCCTTTCTTAATGCCTATTGAAGATGTATTCTCTATTACTGGTCGTGGTACTGTTGCAACTGGTCGTATTGAAACAGGAATCATCAATTCTGGTGAGTCTGTAGATATTATTGGTATGGGTACTGAGAAGTTAACTTCTACAGTTACTGGTATTGAAATGTTCCGTCAAATCTTAGATAGAGGTGAGGCTGGAGATAATGCAGGTATCTTATTAAGAGGTATTGCTAAAGAAGATATTAAAAGAGGAATGGTAATCTGTAAGCCAGGTTCTGTAACTCCACACGCTAAGTTTAAGGCTGAGGTGTATGTATTGAAAAAAGAAGAAGGTGGACGTCACACTCCATTCCATAATAACTATCGCCCTCAGTTTTACGTACGTACTACTGATGTAACAGGAAATATTTTCTTGCCTGAAGGTGTAGAAATGGTTATGCCTGGTGATAACTTAACTATTACAGTTGAATTAATCCAGCCAATTGCATTAAACTTAGGTTTACAGTTTGCTATCCGTGAAGGTGGTAGAACAGTAGGTGCAGGTCAGGTTACTGAAATTTTAGACTAATTTATTAGTTTATATTATAAAAAAGGAGTCTCTTAAATGAGAGACTCCTTTTAAAATAAAATACGGACGTAGTTCAGCGGTAGAGCACTGGTCTCCAAAACCAGCTGTCGGGAGTTCGAATCTCTCCGTCCGTGCATAATTAAAGCGAGTTATAATGATAAATTGTAACTCGCTAAAAGGATAACAAAATGAATAACTTTATACAATACATCAAAGGTTCTTTTGAAGAATTAAATACAAATATGACATGGGCTTCTCGTGAAGAAGCACAAAAGTCTACTGTAATTGTTGCGGCGTTTACAATCGTTTTTGCTTTAGTCGTAGCAGGAGTAGATAAAGTTTTTCAAACAGGATTAGATAATTTCTTTAAAATGTTTTAATGATGGCTGACTCAGTAATGAAGTGGTATGTGGTAAGAGCTGTTGGTGGTCAAGAGAATAAGGTTAAAACTTATATTGAGACAGAAATCGCTCGTTTTGGTTTGTCTGATTTTGTAAGTAAAGTTATCGTTCCTACAGAAAAAGTTATTCAAGTAAGAAACGGAAAGAAAGTTAACAGAGAAAGAGTTTATTTTCCTGGATATGTAATGGTAGAGGCTAATTTAGCCGGTGAAGTACCTCACGTGATAAAATCAGTAACAGGCGTTATTGGTTTTTTAGGTGAAACAAAAGGTGGTGAACCAGTACCGATGCGTAAATCAGAGGTAAACAGGATGTTAGGAAAAGTTGATGAACTTTCTGTAAAAGATGAAAATATTGCAATTCCTTTTAATGCTGGTGAAACAGTGAAGGTAATTGATGGTCCTTTTAATGGTTTTGACGGTATTGTTGAAAAAGTTAATGAGGAAAAGCGTAAGTTAGAAGTAATGGTTAAAATTTTCGGAAGAAAAACTCCATTAGAATTAAACTATATGCAAGTAGAAAAAATATAATCGTTACACCTATATTTAGATGTGTTTAAAGCTTCCATTTTAAGCATATCGTTTTTAAATCTTAAACAATGGCAAAAGAAATAAGTAAATTAGTTAAACTACAAGTTAGGGGAGGTGCTGCGAATCCGTCGCCACCAGTTGGACCCGCTTTAGGTGCTGCCGGTGTTAATATCATGGAGTTCTGTAAGCAATTTAATGCTCGTACGCAGGACAAGCAAGGTAAAGTTTTACCTGTTGTGATTACTGTTTATAAAGACAAATCTTTCGAGTTTGTTGTAAAAACACCACCAGCTGCAGTACAATTGTTAGAAGCGGCCAAAATTAAGAAAGGTTCGGGAGAACCAAACAGAAAAAAAGTAGCAAGTGTTTCTTGGGATCAAATTCAAGTAATTGCAGAAGACAAAATGGTAGATATGAACGCCTTTAAAGTCGAATCAGCAATGAAAATGATAGCCGGAACTGCTCGTTCTATGGGATTAACAGTAACAGGTAATGCACCTGCTTAAACTTTAAAAGATATTTAGAAATGGCAATTACTAGAAAGCAAAAAGAAGCTCGTTCTAAGGTAGATAGCTCTAAAGTTTACAGCTTACAAGATGCATCAACCTTAGTTAAGGAAATTACAACTGTAAAATTTGACGCATCAGTTGATTTAGCAGTACGCTTAGGAGTTGATCCTCGTAAAGCAAATCAAATGGTACGTGGTGTTGTAACATTACCTCACGGAACAGGAAAAGACGTAAAAGTATTAGCGTTAGTTACTCCAGACAAAGAAGCAGAAGCTATTGCAGCTGGTGCGGATTATGTTGGATTAGACGAATACCTTCAGAAAATTAAAGGAGGTTGGACAGATGTTGATGTGATTATAACTATGCCTAGTGTTATGGGTAAGTTAGGTCCTTTAGGTCGTGTTTTAGGACCAAGAGGTTTAATGCCTAACCCAAAGACAGGTACAGTAACTATGAACGTTGCAAAAGCAGTACAAGAAGTTAAAGCTGGTAAAATTGACTTTAAAGTTGATAAAACTGGTATTGTACATGCTGCAATCGGAAAAGTATCTTTTGATGCTCAGAAGATTCAGGAAAATGCAAATGAGTTATTACAAACGTTAGTTAAATTAAAGCCAACAGCGGCTAAAGGAGATTATATAAAGAGTATATTTATGTCTTCAACTATGAGTCCTAGTATTGCTGTAGATGAAAAATCTATATCATTATAGGCACTTAAACTTTTAATTATGACAAGAGAAGACAAATTACAAGTAATACAAGATTTAACAGCAAGATTAGCAGCTACAAATACAATCTATTTAGCAGATATTTCTGGATTAGATGCAGTTACTACTTCAAATCTAAGAAGAGCTTGTTTTAAAGCAAACGTAGAATTAGCTGTTATTAAAAACTCATTGCTTTCAAAAGCAATGGAAGCTTCTGATAAAGACTTCGGAGACTTACCAGCTGTTTTAAAAGGAAATACTTCAATGATGATTTCAGAGGTGTCTAACGCCCCTGCTAAAGTTATCAAAGAGTTCAGAAAAAAATCAGAGAAGCCTTTATTAAAAGGTGCTTTTGTTGAAGAATCTGTTTATGTTGGAGATGACCAATTAGACGCATTAGTTAACATTAAGTCTAGAGAAGAACTTATTGGAGATATTATCTCATTATTACAATCGCCTGCTAAGAATGTTGTTTCAGCATTACAATCAGGAGGTAACAAGTTATCTGGTATCTTAAAGACATTATCAGAGAAATAAGTACGCGCACGAATAAACTAAATAATAAAATTTCAAAACACAATTAAAATGGCAGAATTAAAAGATTTCGCAGAGCAATTAGTTAACTTAACAGTAAAAGAAGTTAATGAATTAGCTGATATTTTAAAAGACGAATATGGTATTGAGCCAGCAGCAGCAGTAGCAGTAGCAGGTCCAGCAGGAGAAGCAGGAGCAGCAGCAGATGAGCAAACTGAATTTGATGTTATCTTAAAAGCAGCAGGTGGTTCTAAATTAGCTGTAGTAAAGTTAGTTAAAGAATTAACTGGATTAGGTTTAAAAGAAGCTAAAGCAATCGTTGATAGCGCACCAGCACCAGTAAAAGAAGGAGTAACTAAAGATGAGGCTGAAGGTCTTTTAAAATCTTTAGAAGAAGCAGGAGCTGAAGCAGAGATTAAGTAATCTATATCCCTGGTTTAACTAGGTAAAACAATTAAGGTTTAGGTACTAGAAACATTCGTTTCTGGTCCTAAACCATTTTGTGTATATATTCGTTCTTTATTTTATTACATCTGTAACACTATAATAGTACGACTGTAAAGAGCTGACACTAAGTTAGCAAAGCAATTAAAATTGCATTATTGAAACGAGATAGTTTCAAAAAATAATATTTTTAATTTAAAAATAGCATCTCTTTTGGCAACGATAAACACTACTGAAAGAATTAACTTCGCATCATCGCAATTAGGTACCGATTATCCAGACTTTTTGGATATTCAGGTGAAATCTTTCCAAGATTTTTTCCAATTGCAAACCAAAGCTGATGAGCGAGGTGAAGAAGGTTTGTACAAAACCTTCATGGATAACTTTCCGATTACAGATACCCGTAATCAATTTGTATTAGAATTTTTAGACTACTTTGTAGATCCACCAAGATATAGCATCCAAGAATGTATTGAAAGAGGTTTAACACATAGTGTTCCTTTAAAAGCAAGATTAAAGCTTTACTGTACAGATCCTGAACACGAAGATTTTGAAACTATTGTTCAAGATGTGTATTTAGGAACGATTCCTTATATGACAAATTCTGGAACCTTCATTATTAATGGAGCTGAACGAGTTGTTGTATCTCAATTACACCGTTCACCAGGGGTGTTTTTTGGACAATCTTTCCATGCAAACGGAACTAAGTTGTATTCTGCAAGAGTAATTCCTTTTAAAGGATCTTGGATAGAATTTGCAACTGATATCAATCAAGTAATGTATGCTTATATTGATAGAAAGAAAAAACTACCAGTAACTACGTTATTCAGAGCCATTGGTTTTGAAAGAGATAAAGATATATTAGAAATTTTTGATTTAGCAGAGGAAATTAAGGTTTCTAAAGCAGGATTAAAAAAAGTATTAGGGCGTAAATTAGCTGCTAGAGTTTTAAAAACTTGGCATGAAGATTTCGTTGATGAAGATACCGGTGAAGTGGTGTCTATTGAACGTAACGAAATTGTTTTCGACCGTGATACCATCATAGAGAAAGAACATATTGATGAAATAATTGACGCAGGTGCTAAAACTATCTTATTACATAAGGTAGATAATGACATGGCCGATTATGCCATCATTCACAATACACTGCAGAAAGATCCTACGAATTCTGAAAAAGAAGCAGTAGAACACGTCTACAGACAATTACGTAATGCTGAGCCGCCAGATGAGGAGACAGCAAGAGGAATTATTGAAAAATTATTCTTCTCTGAGCAACGTTATAGTTTAGGTGAAGTTGGTCGTTTTAGAATGAACACCAAGTTACAGTTAAATGAGCCGATTGATCAGAAGGTATTAACTAAGAATGACATTATTACCATTATCAAATACTTAATTGAGTTAATTAACTCAAAAGCAGAAGTAGATGATATTGACCATTTATCTAACCGTCGTGTAAGAACTGTTGGTGAACAATTAGCAGGTCAATTTGGTGTAGGTTTAGCTCGTATGGCTCGTACTATTCGTGAAAGAATGAATGTGCGTGATAACGAGGTATTTACTCCTATTGATTTAATTAATGCGAAGACCTTATCTTCAGTAATTAATTCGTTTTTTGGAACTAACCAGTTATCTCAATTTATGGATCAAACCAATCCATTAGCTGAGATTACGCACAAACGTCGTTTATCAGCACTAGGACCTGGAGGTTTATCTAGAGAAAGAGCAGGATTCGAGGTTCGTGATGTTCACTATACACACTACGGACGTTTATGTCCAATTGAAACTCCTGAGGGACCGAATATTGGATTAATTTCATCTTTAGCAGTATTTGCAAAGGTTAACAGTTTAGGTTTTATCGAAACACCTTATAAAAAGGTTATCGAAGGAAATGTAGATGTACACCAAGAGCATATATATTTAAGTGCTGAAGAAGAAGAAGGAATGAAGTTTGCACAATCTAATTTAGAGGTAAGTGCAGCTGGAGATTTTGTTGGAGATAAATTAATTTCACGTGAAGGGGGAGATTTCCCTGTAGTAACACCAACTGAAATTGATTATATGGATGTTGCCCCTAACCAGATAGCATCTATATCAGCATCATTAATTCCTTTCTTAGAGCATGATGATGCCAATAGAGCCTTAATGGGATCGAACATGATGCGTCAAGCAGTTCCATTATTGCGTCCAGAATCACCAATCGTAGGTACAGGATTAGAGCGTAGAGTTGCAAAAGATTCTCGTATTTTAATCAATGCTGAAGGACCTGGAGTTATTGAGTATGTTGATGCGAATAAAATTAGAATTAAGTATGACAGATCAGACGAAGAGCGTTTAGTTAGCTTTGAATCAGATGATATTTCATATAACTTAATTAAGTTTAGAAAAACGAATCAAGGTACGAACATTAACTTAAAGCCAATTGTAAAAGTTGGAGATAGAGTTCAAGAAGGTCAAGTACTTTGTGAAGGTTATGCAACACAAAAAGGAGAATTAGCTTTAGGAAGAAATATGAAAGTAGCCTTTATGCCTTGGAAAGGGTATAACTTTGAGGATGCGATTGTAATTTCAGAAAAAGTGGTTCGTGAAGATATTTTCACTTCTATTCATATTGACGAATATTCATTAGATGTTCGTGATACTAAATTAGGAGCTGAAGAATTAACAAACGATATTCCTAATGTTTCAGAAGAGGCTACTAAAGACTTAGATGAAAACGGAATGATCCGTATTGGAGCAGAGGTAAACCCTGGTGATATCTTAATTGGTAAAATTACACCAAAAGGAGAATCTGATCCAACTCCTGAAGAAAAATTATTACGCGCTATTTTTGGTGATAAAGCAGGTGATGTAAAAGATGCATCATTAAAAGCTTCTCCGTCATTAAGAGGTGTAGTAATTAATAAAAAATTATTTCAACGTGCTGTAAAAGATAAGACAAAACGTGCTCGTGATAAAGAAGCAATTGCTACTTTAGAAGCATCTTATGTTCATAAGTTCGAAGATTTAAAAGATTTATTAATTGAAAAGTTATTCAACTTAATTACAGGGAAAACTTCTCAAGGAGTATTTAATGATTTAGGAGAGGAAGTATTACCAAAAGGTAAAAAATTCACTCAAAAAATGTTAAACTCTGTAGGTGATTTTACGCACTTACACGGAACTTGGACTACCGATAAAGACTTAAATAGATTAGTTGTTGAATTAGTTCACAATTATAAAATTAAAGTAAACGATTTACAAGGTTCTTTACGTCGTGAGAAATTTACAATTTCTGTAGGAGATGAATTACCAGCAGGAATCTTAAAACTTGCCAAAATTTATGTTGCTAAAAAACGTAAATTAAAAGTAGGAGATAAGATGGCAGGACGTCATGGAAATAAAGGTATTATTGCTCGTATTGTTAGAGCAGAAGATATGCCTTTCTTAGAAGACGGAACACCTGTTGATATCGTATTAAATCCATTAGGGGTACCATCGCGTATGAATATTGGTCAGATTTATGAAACTGTTCTTGGATGGGCAGGTCAAAAATTAGATCAAAAATATGCGACACCAATTTTTGATGGAGCAAACATTGACCAAATTAACGCTTTAACTGATCAAGCAGGAATTCCACGTTACGGACATACCTATTTATATGATGGAGGAACAGGAAAACGTTTCGACCAACCAGCAACGGTAGGGATCATTTATATGATTAAGTTAGGTCACATGATTGAAGATAAAATGCATGCGCGTTCTATCGGACCTTACTCTTTAATTACACAACAACCATTAGGAGGTAAAGCTCAATTTGGAGGTCAGCGTTTTGGAGAGATGGAAGTTTGGGCATTAGAAGCATATGGTGCATCAAGTATATTAAGAGAAATCTTAACCGTTAAATCTGATGATGTATTAGGTAGAGCCAAAACTTACGAAGCGATCGTAAAAGGTGAAACTATGCCAGAACCAGGTTTACCAGAATCATTTAATGTATTAATGCACGAACTGAAAGGTTTAGGATTAGATGTTAAATTAGAGGAATAACAAACAGTGAAATATCATTAGGTAATCGTCTTGATTGCCTAATGATAAATCATTTTAAATATACGCCTTAATTAGGGGCAAATTTTTAATTCGAATCCATTACTTATTATGGCAAGAAAGAACGAAAAATACACTGTTAAAAAGTTTAACAAAATTTCAATTGGTTTAGCATCTCCAGAGTCTATTTTAGAGGCATCTAGAGGTGAGGTTTTAAAACCAGAAACTATAAATTACCGTACACATAAACCAGAAAGAGATGGGTTATTTTGTGAGCGTATATTCGGTCCTATAAAGGATTATGAGTGTGCCTGTGGTAAATACAAAAGAATCCGTTATAAAGGAATCATTTGTGATCGATGTGGGGTTGAAGTTACCGAGAAAAAGGTACGTAGAGACAGAGTAGGTCACATTAATTTAGTTGTACCAGTAGCACATATTTGGTATTTTAGATCATTGCCTAACAAAATGGGGTACCTTTTAGGGTTGCCATCTAAAAAGTTAGACATGATTATTTACTACGAACGTTACGTAGTAATTCAAGCAGGTGATGCTAAAACTGCTGAAGGAGAGTCATTGAATAAAATGGACTTCTTAACAGAAGAAGAGTATTTAGATATTTTAGATACACTTCCACAAGAAAACATGTATTTAGATGATACAGACCCTACTAAGTTTATCGCTAAAATGGGAGCTGAATGTTTAATCGATTTATTAGAAAGAATTGATTTAGACGCCTTATCATTTGAATTACGTCATAAAGCAAATACGGAAACTTCTAAGCAGCGTAAAAACGAAGCATTAAAACGTTTAAATGTTGTAGAAGCTTTTAGAGATTCTCAAAAAAATAGAGAAAACAACCCAGAGTGGATGATTATGAAGGCTGTACCAGTTATACCGCCAGAATTACGTCCTTTAGTGCCATTAGATGGTGGTCGTTTTGCGACTTCAGATTTAAACGATTTATACCGTCGTGTAATTATCCGTAACAATCGTTTAAAGCGATTAATGGAAATTAAAGCACCTGAGGTTATTTTACGTAATGAGAAACGTATGTTACAGGAATCAGTAGATTCTTTATTTGATAACACACGTAAATCATCAGCAGTAAAAACAGAGTCTAACAGACCGTTAAAATCGTTATCTGATAGTTTGAAAGGGAAACAAGGTCGTTTCCGTCAAAACTTACTAGGTAAGCGTGTTGATTATTCTGCACGTTCGGTAATTGTTGTTGGACCAGAATTAAGATTATTTGAATGTGGATTGCCAAAAGATATGGCAGCAGAATTATACAAACCTTTCGTTATTCGTAAGTTAATTGAAAGAGGAATTGTAAAAACTGTAAAATCTGCAAAGAAAATTATAGATAGAAAAGAGCCAGTTGTTTGGGATATTTTAGAAAACGTAATTAAAGGACACCCGGTATTATTAAACCGTGCACCTACATTACACCGTTTAGGTATTCAATCTTTTCAACCAAAATTAATTGAAGGGAAAGCGATTCGTTTACATCCATTAGCATGTTCGGCATTTAATGCCGATTTTGATGGGGATCAAATGGCAGTTCACTTACCATTAGGACCTGAAGCTATTTTAGAAGCGCAGATTTTAATGTTAGGATCTCACAATATTCTGAACCCTGCAAATGGAGCACCAGTAACGGTACCATCTCAGGATATGGTATTGGGTCTGTATTATATGACCAAAGAAAGAAAATCGACACCTGAAGTTATTATTAAAGGTGAAGGATTAACTTTTTATTCTCCAGAAGAGGTAATTATTGCCTTAAATGAAGAAAGAGTAGACTTAAACGCAGGTATAAAAGTTCGTACAGCAGATGTTGTTGATGGTGAGCACGTAACTAGAATTGTAGCAACTACGGTTGGTAGAGTTTTATTTAATGAAAAGGTACCTAAAGCTGCAGGATATATTAATGAGGTTTTAACTAAAAAATCATTAAGAGGTATTATTGGTGATATTTTAAAAGTTACTGATATTCCAACTGTTGGAGATTTCTTAGATGAAATTAAAAATATGGGATATAAATACGCCTTTGAAGGTGGTTTATCTTTCTCATTAGGAGATATTATTATTCCTAAAGAAAAAGCTGGAATGATTGCTGAAGCTAATAAAGAGGTGGACGTAATTGTATCTAACTATAACATGGGAATGTTAACAAATAAAGAACGTTATAATCAGGTAATTGATATCTGGGGATCTACTAATAATAGATTAACAGAATTATCTATGAAGCGTTTACGAGAAGATCAGCAAGGATTTAACTCGGTATTTATGATGCTTGATTCTGGAGCAAGGGGTTCGAAAGAGCAAATTCGTCAGTTAACAGGTATGCGTGGATTAATGGCAAAACCTAAAAAATCTACTGCTGGTGGTGGAGAAATTATTGAAAATCCAATTCTTTCTAACTTTAAGGAAGGATTATCAATTTTAGAATACTTTATCTCTACTCACGGTGCACGTAAAGGTTTAGCGGATACGGCTCTTAAAACAGCCGATGCTGGTTACTTAACACGTCGTTTAGTAGATGTATCGCAAGATGTAATTGTAAACGAAGTTGATTGTGGAACTTTAAGAGGGTTAGAAGTAGCTCCTTTAAAGAAAAATGATGAAATTGTTGAATCTTTAAGCGATAGAATTACAGGGCGTACTTCTTTACAAGATGTATATGCACCAAATTCTGATGATATTATCGTTGCTTCTGGTGAATTAATTACGTCAAAATTAGCAGATACAATTCAAGCTGCTGGTATTGATAAAGTAGAGGTTCGTTCGGCATTAACATGTGAATCTGAAAGAGGAATTTGTGAAAAATGTTATGGACAATCATTATCAACAGGTAAAAAAGTTCAAAGAGGTGAAGCAGTTGGTGTAATTGCAGCACAATCTATTGGAGAGCCTGGTACACAGTTAACATTACGTACTTTCCACGTTGGAGGGGTAGCAGGAAACATTTCTGAAGAGAATAAGTTGATTGCAAAATATGAAGGTAACGTTAAAATAGAAGATTTACGTACTGTAAATGGTAAAGATAAAGAAGGAAATGAAATAGAAATAGTTATTTCACGTACTGCAGAAATCAAAATCATTGACAAAAAGACAGAAATCGTATTAAGTACAAACATTATTCCTTATGGTTCAATTATCTTTAATAAAGATATGAAAACCATTAAAAAAGGAGATGCTGTATGTCAGTGGGATCCATTTAACGGGGTTATCGTATCTGAATTTGGAGGTCGTGTGAAGTTTGATAACTTAGAACAAGGTATTAATTACTCTGTTGAAGTTGATGAGCAAACTGGTTTCCAAGAGAAAGTTATGATTGACTCTAAGAACAAAAAAATTATTGCTTCATTAATTATTGAAGATGCTGATGGTAATGCGTTACGTTCGTACAGTTTACCAGTAGGTGCTCACTTAATGATTAGCGATGGTGATAAAGTTGAAACAGGTCATACTTTAGTGAAAATTCCACGTAAGTCTGGTAAAGCAGGCGATATTACAGGAGGTTTACCACGTGTAACAGAATTATTTGAAGCACGTAACCCATCGAATCCAGCAGTAATTGCTCAGATTGACGGTGTGGTATCTTTCGGTAAAATTAAGCGAGGAAATCGTGAAATTATTATTGAATCTAAAACTGGTGATATTACTAAGTATTTAGTAAAATTATCTAACCAAATTTTAGTTCAAGAGAACGATTTTATTAAAGCAGGTATGCCTTTATCTGATGGAGCTACAACGCCTATCGATATTTTAAATATTCAAGGACCTTCAGCGGTACAACAATATTTAGTAAACGAAATTCAAGAAGTATATCGTTTACAGGGTGTAAAAATTAATGACAAGCATTTCGAAGTAGTAGTACGTCAAATGATGCGTAAAGTTAGAATTATTGATTCTGGAGATACCTTATTACTAGAAAATCAATTAATTCATAAGAATGACTTTATCAAAGACAACGATGCTATCTACGGAATGAAAGTTGTTGAAGATGCAGGAGATTCTGAAAATTTACAAGCAGGACAGATTGTTTCGGCACGTCAATTAAGAGATGAAAATTCTATTTTACGTAGAGCAGATAAAAATTTAGTAGCCGCTCGTGAAGCGAAACCAGCAACAGCTGAACAAATTTTACAAGGGATTACTAGAGCTTCGTTACAAACGAAATCATTTATATCGGCAGCGTCGTTCCAGGAAACTACTAAAGTATTAAACGAAGCCGCAGTAAACGGTAAAATTGATACCTTAGAAGGATTAAAAGAAAATGTAATTGTAGGTAAACGTATACCAGCAGGTACAGGAATGAGATCTTACGATCGTCAGATTGTAGGGCCTAGAGAAGAAATGGAAGAAAATTTATAATTTTTAATACAAAGGCCTCTAAATTTTTTAGAGGCCTTTTTTTTTATTAATATTATGGAAAACAATAAAGAACCACAATTAAATATTGAATTAGATCAAGATATTGCTGAAGGAACCTATAGTAATTTAGCGATAATCAATCATTCAGTATCAGAATTTATCGTTGATTTTATCAATATTATGCCAGGTATTCCAAAGCCAAAGGTAAAATCAAGAATTATTTTAACACCACAACATGCTAAAAGACTTGCAAAGGCTTTGGTTGAAAATGTTCAAAAATTTGAACAAACAAATGGTGAAATTAAAGACTATGAGCAGGTGCCAATTCCAATGAATTTTGGAGGGACAACAGGGGAAGCTTAAAAATAAAAAAAAACGTCTATAATTAGACGTTTTTTTATTTTTAAGTAAAAAATATTTTAAAACCCTGTTGAAATATCTTTTAAGGCTTGTTTATCAAGAATAAAAACTTGTTTTCCTTTTAAATCAATTAGTTTTTTCTTTTTAAATTCAGAAAGTAATCGAATTGCCGATTCGGTCGCTGTACCAATAATATTGGCAATATCTTCTCTAGATAATTGAATGTCTAAAGCCCCATTTTCATTTTTAGTAAATTTACGATCAAGGTTTAATAGGGTAGAAGCTAAGCGCTGTTTAACGGTTTTTTGAGCCATATCAACAATAAAATCATCCGCAGTTTTAAGAGAAGATGCCATTGTTTTAAGAATATCCATGGTAAATTTTTGGTTCTCTTCTAAATCTCTAACAATTTCTTCTTTAGGGATAAAACAAATTTCCATATCATTTATAGCAATTGCTTTTAAGTTAGAAGCTTCATCATTAATTAAACTTCGCTCGCCTAATAAATCGCCTTTTTGTATAAGGTTTACTATTTGATCTCTTCCGTTATCACTCATTTTAGATATTTTACAAATACCTTTTTTAACACAGAAAACACCATTAATATGCTCGCCTTCTTCAAACAAAACAGTTCCTTTTTTTATGGTTTTAGATGTTTTACACCCCGCAACCCGAATCAATTCATCTTTTGTGAGTGATTTTAAGGAATTAAGTTGACGAATAGCACATTGTTCACACTTGCTCATAGTAATTTTTAGTTAGGCTAGTTCAAAGATAACAAAAAGCTGATATATATCATGTTTTAATTACGCTTCTTATAAGACCTTTGCACTAGGCAAAAGAGTAAATATGGAAAACACAAAATGTTTTCATTGTGGTACCGAATGCGATACCAAAACCATCACTATTAAAGAGAAATCTTTTTGTTGTAATGGTTGTAAGACGGTTTTTGAAATTTTTTCAGAAAATGATTTAACCTGTTACTATGATTTTCAAAACAATCCAGGAGCAATCCCTGATGAAATTCAAGGAAAATACGACTTTCTAGACAACGCATCTATTACCGATAAACTACTAGAGTTTAACGATGGTAATTTGCATGTTGTTAACTTATATATACCTCATATACATTGTAGTTCGTGTATTTGGGTGTTAGAAAACGTGCATAAATTACAACGAAACATTAGTTCGGCGCAAGTTGATTTTCCTAAAAAAACGGTTCGAATTACGTATAATTCTGAAATTATTTCTTTGAAAGAAATTGTTTTATTGTTGAGTTCTATCGGATACGAACCGTATATCAGTTTAGAAGATTACGAAGTTGGCAAAAAGAAAGTTGACCGCAGCTTAATTTATAAATTAGGAATTGCTGGTTTTTCTTTTGGAAATGTAATGTTTTTATCGTTTCCAGAATATTTTGAAGTAACTGGTTTTTGGTTGGAACAATACAAAGGAATATTTCGTTGGTTGATGTTTTTCTTTTCATTACCTGTAGTTTTTTATGCTGCGCAGGATTATTTTATTTCGGCATATAAAGGATTACGAGCTAAAATTTTAAATATTGATGTTCCTATTGCTTTAGGAGTTGCTGTTTTATTTATCCGAAGTTCTGCTGAAATTATTTTTGATATCGGAACTGGTTTTTTTGATAGTTTAACAGGCTTGGTTTTCTTCTTATTATTAGGGAAGTTTTTTCAACAGAAAACCTATAATTTCTTGTCTTTTGAACGTGATTATAAATCGTATTTTCCCATTGCGGTAACTCGAATTTCATCCGAAGGAAAAGAAGAAAATGTACAAATTTATGATGTTGAAAAAGGCGATAGATTATTAATTAGAAATCAAGAATTAATTCCTGTTGATGGAATTTTAATCAACGGAAATGCAAAAATCGATTACAGTTTTGTTACAGGTGAAGCAGTTCCTGTAGCTAAAAAATCGGGCGATAAATTATTTGCAGGAGGAAAGCAATTATCGGGAGTTGTAGAAATGGAAGTTTTAAGCTCGGTTTCGCAAAGTTATTTAACACAATTGTGGAGTAATGATGTATTTAAGAAAGATAAAAACTCCTCATTTAAAACATTGACAGATCGTATAAGTCAGAATTTTACGGTCACCGTTTTAATAATCGCTTTTTTTTCAACCGCATTTTGGCTGTATTATGATGCTAGCAAAGCTTTAAATGTATTTACCGCTGTGTTAATTATTGCCTGTCCGTGTGCGATTGCTTTAGCTGCTCCGTTTACTTTAGGGAATATGCTTCGGATTTTTGGGAAGAAGAAATTCTACTTGAAAAATGCCACGGTTGTAGAACAATTAGCCGCAATCGATACTGTTATTTTTGATAAAACAGGAACACTTACAACAAGTAAAGAAAATCAAATTGAGTATAAAGGAAGCGAATTGTCATCCGAAGAAAAAGTACTTTTAAAAAGTGCTTTACGAGCTTCAAATCATCCGTTAAGTAGAATGTTATACGGTTTTTTATCGGTAGAAATGTTGCCTGTTGATAGCTTTAAAGAATACACAGGAAAAGGAATTGAAGCTAGATGTAATGGGGTAGATGTAAAAATAGGTTCGTCATCTTTTGTGAATAATACCAAAGAAAAACTCAATTTAGATACTTCGGTACATAGTAGTTTTGATGGAGTTTATAAAGGAAAGTATGTCTTTAAAAATGCGTATCGAAATGGTGTAAAAGACTTGTTTTCGGAATTAAATACTAATTATAATTTGGCGGTTGTTTCTGGTGATAATGAAGGAGAAAAACAATATTTAGAAGCTTTATTACCTAAAAATACGTCGTTTTTATTTAATCAAAAGCCAGAAGATAAATTAAATTACGTGGAAAATTTACAAAATAAAGGACAAAGCGTAATGATGATTGGTGATGGCTTAAATGATGCGGGAGCTTTGGCACAAAGTAATGTTGGTATTTCATTATCGGAAAATATTAACGTGTTTTCACCTGCTTGTGATGCTATTTTAGATGCTTCAAAATTTAATGAAATTTCAGGATACATAAAAGCATCAAAAAAAGCAATCAAAATAATTAAGTATAGTTTTATGCTGTCATTATGTTATAATTTAATTGGATTATATTTTGCTACAACAGGACAATTAAAACCTGTAATTGCGGCAATACTAATGCCTTTAAGTTCGATTAGCATCGTGTTATTTACAACGATTGCAACAAATTTATTAGGAAAAAAAATTAAATAATTTTAAAAGATAATTATTATGAAAGTAGCCTCATTTTTAGAAGATATTAAGTTTAATGAAAACAAACCAGCGGTATCATTATTATTAGATACTGGTTTTTCAAAAGAAATTCGAATTGTCTTTAAAAAAGGACAAGTAATGGAAGCGCATCAAGCACCTTTTGCAATAATTGTTCAGGTGATAAAAGGTTGTATTGATTTTGGTGTTGATAACGAAATAAAGCAATTAAATGCTGGAGATATAATTTCATTAAAACCACAAGTAGTACATGATTTAACAGCAGTAGGAGAAAGTGTTGTACGTTTGTCATTATCAAAAACAGATACGGTAAAAAGAGTTGAGAACGTATAAAAAATATAAAATTGATGCAATTAAATACCTATATAGACCACACTTTACTAAAAGCAACCGCTACAGATAACGATATTATACAACTGTGTGAACAAGCCAATAAATATGGTTTTTTTGCCGTTTGCGTAAATGGCTGTTATGTGAAATTAGCAAAAAAAACTTTAGTGAATTCTGATGTGAAAATAGCCGCTGTTATTGGGTTTCCTTTAGGAGCAATGACTACCGAAGTTAAAATTTTTGAGGCGGTTAATTGTATTGAAAATGGTGCGTCAGAAATTGATATGGTTATTAATGTTGGTAAATTGTTAGCTGGCGAGCATGATTATGTTGAAAATGAAATAAGGCTGATAAAAAAAGCCATCGGAAATAATGTTTTAAAAGTAATTTTTGAGAATTGTTATTTATCCGAAGAAAAACTGAAAACAGTTTGTTTGCTCGCGGTAAATGCAGGTGCTGATTTTATAAAAACATCGACAGGTTTTGGTACAAGTGGCGCTACTTTTAAACAGGTTGAATTGATGAAGTTTACGGTTAAAAATAGCGTTCAAATAAAAGCGGCTGGCGGTATTAAAGATATTGAAACAGCAGCGAAATATATTAAACTAGGCGCAACTCGCTTAGGAACATCAGCAGGGGTTTCTTTGGTTACTAAAGGGGTTTCTGAAAATGATAATTATTAAAAAAGGTTGTTTAGCTAAAGCGTATCAATTTATTATTATTCCGCTAAGTTTTTAGGCTAATTGACTTGATATTCTAAAAAAATATACATGAATTCACTGATACAAAAATACAATATTCCAGGTCCAAGATATACGAGTTATCCGACAGTTCCTTATTGGAAAAATGAAACTTTTTCTAAAGATAAATGGATTGAAACTTTTAAAAAATCGTTTATAGAAAGTAATTCATCCGAAGGAATTAGTGTGTATATTCATTTACCTTTTTGCGAAAGTATTTGTACTTTTTGTGCCTGTCATAAACATATTACAAAAAGACATGAAGTAGAAGAAGATTATATTGATACCGTTTTAAAAGAATGGAATTTATATACGAATTTAGTCGATGAAACGCCAATTATCAAGGAAATTCATTTGGGCGGAGGAACACCTACTTTTTTTTCAAAAGAAAATTTAAAAAAGTTAATTGATGGTTTATTTATCAATGCTAAAAAACATCCGAAGCACGAATTTAGTTTTGAAGGACATCCAAATAATACCACAAAAGAACAATTACAAACTTTATTTGATGTCGGTTTCACACGAGTAAGTTACGGCGTGCAAGATTATAATTTAAAGGTTCAAGAAGCAATACACAGAGTACAACCTTTTGAAAATGTTGAAAAAGCAACTCGATGGGCTAGGGAAATCGGCTATACATCTATCAGTCACGATTTGATTTTTGGATTGCCATTTCAAACCAAAGAAAATGTAATTCATACCATTAATAAAACCAAAGAATTACAGCCTGATAGAATTTCGTTTTATAGTTACGCACATGTTCCTTGGGTAAAAGGTGTTGGACAACGAGGTTTTAAGGAGGAAGATTTACCAAAGAATGAAGAAAAACGTGCATTGTACGAAATAGGGAAGGAGTTATTTGCCGAAATGGGTTACGTTGAAATAGGAATGGATCATTTTGCGTTAAAATCGGATAGTTTATATAAAGCAACTCATGAAAAAACATTGCATCGTAATTTTATGGGCTATACTGCCAATAAAACGCAGTTAATGATTGGTTTAGGAATGTCGTCAATTTCTGATTCTTGGTATGGGTTTGCACAGAATGTAAAAACAGTAAAAGAATATCAAAAAATAGTGAATGAAGGAGAAATCCCTGTTTTTAGAGGACATATTTTATCCGAAGAAGATTTAATTATCCGAAAGCATATTTTAAATATTATGTGTCATTTTACCACTTCGTGGGATGCTCAAGATTTAAAGGTTAAAGGTATCGAAATCCTTTTAGAAAAATTAGAAGAAATGGTGGCTGATGGTTTGGTTTTTATCGATGGAAATACTTTAACAGTTCCTGAAAAAGCAAGACCTTATGTTCGAAATATTTGTATGGCGTTTGATAAGCGTTTGCATAATAATAAGCCCGAAACAAAATTGTTTTCGATGACAATTTAGAGGTTTTCTGCTTCTAAAAATAAAGGGGTGAAACCAAGGCTTGATAAAACAAGCCTTGGTTTAAAAAAAAGGATTTATATAGTTTATTTATTATGACACCCTTCACAATAACCACAATACGTAAACTAACTCCTTTAATTATTTTTTATTGAACGTTCTTTTTTTAACAAATAAATAACTTTTTATTTAAAACAATTATTTACTTCGCTATAAGTGTTTTATATCAATTAAATTCCATTTCATAGTTGTCAAATAGTTTACAACAGGTTAAATGAAAAATAGTAACACTTATTAATTGTACCTTTGTTTAGTACGATGCAAATATCGTATTATTTTCCGTTTATGAAAATAATTTACGTATTATTTTACGAAAAATTATGGTAGCAAGTAGGATTAAAATATTTATAAGACATAAAGGTGTGGCTGTTAGTAAGTTAGAGCGTGTTATTGGTGCTAGTGATGGTACTTTACGGAATGCTTTAAAGAAAGGAACAGAGATTAATTCAAAATGGCTCGGATTAATTTCCGATAATTTCCCTGATTTAAACTTTAATTGGCTAATTACAGGTAAAGGCAATATGCTTTTAACTGATGAGCCTTTAAGTTTAGAAGAAATTAAGAATGAAAAGATACTCGATTATATTTTAGTAAATATAGATGATTTTAGAAAAGAGCCTAAAATAAATGCGATAGCGGGGTTATTTTCTAATTTTGAACAACAAAAAGAGTGTCAAAAATTATATGATAAAATTACCGATTATGAATGTTTATTCAAGGAATTAAAAGATAAACAGTAATTTTTATAACTTATTTAATTGCTTTAGCACTGTATCTAATTTATCTAATCGAATGTCTAATTTTGAGGTGAATTTTGGGTATCGCTTTAAAAACACATAAGAAACTTTCCAGAAATGAATAGTAATTCCATAAGGAATTATGATGGGCGCAATATGTATATGATCGGCTGATAAATGGTACCCTGTATCGGTTGTATTATAGCGTCTGATTGATAAGGCATCGTTTGCCAATACAATTACGACATCTCCTTTAGTTAAATCATCAGAAATAGCACTTTCGCCAACTACAACATCACCAGGAAATAAACCTTCTTCATTAGATACCATATATAAATTAGGTACTGTAAATGCTAATAATGCCGCAGTCGCTGTTATTGGCATGCTAAGTACAGGTAAAGAGTCATAGTTTTCTGTAGTTTTAAAATCAGTCATAAATTGATGGCTGTTTAAGGAGTTTACAAACGGAATATCAGTAAAACTAGCTTTTACAATTTGATTGATATCTGTAGTAATGCCTTCATTAAACCGCAATAATTGATTAACAGTAATGTTTTTTGTTAGGATGTCATCAATAGAAATGCTAAAATAATTAGCAATTTTTATAATAGTATCAATTTTAGGTTCGCTTCGTTCTTCTTCATAAGCCCCTAAAGTACCTCTTTTTAAGTTGAATATATCTGCAAAAGCTTGTTGGCTAAGTTTTTTTACACTTCTTATCTTTTTAATATTTTTACCAAAAAATGACATAGTTTGCTAATTTTATTTGCAGTTTGTTTAAATATAGTTATATTTGACCTGTCAAAAATACTCAAATTAGCGAGTAATATTACAGAATATAGCAATAGTTCTAAAATGATTAGCAATTTTGAAAAAGAAGTATATCGATGAAAAAACAATTTAATAGGATTAAAAATTACTTACTTGAGTTAAATTACAACATTACTCATGAAGATCCGTCGGAAGGAATTTTAATGATTCAGAATGAAAATGAAGGAATTAATAATTTAATAATAGGAATTGCCAGCCCGATTTTAATTATTGAACAATATATTTTTAAAATTACAAATCCTGATGAAACTATTTTTCAACAATTATTACAAAAAAATAGAGACATCGTTCACGGTGCTTTTGTGTTAGATGAAACAGGTACGAAAGTAATTTTTAGAGATACTTTACAAATTGAAAATCTTGACTTAAACGAATTGGAAGGTTCTATAAATTCGTTGAGTTTATTATTAAGTGAGTATTCAGAAAATATTATTCAATTTTCGAAAGCATAATTAAAAATACAAATTAACAGACACTAAAAAAAACATATAATGAACATATTTAGAAGATTATTTAACGTAGGGAAAGCAGAAGCAAATTCAGCAATTGATAAAATGGAAAACCCTATCAAAATGACAGAGCAGGGTATTAAAGACATGAAAAATGATTTAACACAAGCATTAGAAGGGCTTGCGCAGGTAAAAGCGATGTTAATTCGTTCTAAAAATGATAAAACACAGTTTGAAATAAAAGCGAAGGATTATCAAAATAAAGCGATGTTAATTTTACAGAAAGCAGGAAAAGGAGAGCTTACTGCCGAAAATGCCGACCGTTTAGCAACCGAAGCATTGGTTAAAAAAGAAGAAAATACCGAACATGTGAACCGCTGTGAGGTTGAGGTGACTAATTTTTCAAAATCAGTATCGCAATTAGAAACGAATGTGAACAGTTTAAAAAATAACATCAGCAAATGGGAAAACGAATTAAAAACTCTTAAAGCTCGTGTAAAAGTTTCGAATGCAACCAAAAATTTAAATAAACAAATGGCTGCAATCGATAGTTCTAGTACGGTTAATATGCTAGAAAAAATGAAAGAAAAAGTATCCGAAGAAGAAGCTTTAGCCGAAGCTTATGGTGATATTGCTAACGAATCAAAAAGTATTGATGATGAATTAGACAAAGCATTGGGTACTAAAAAAACAAGTGCAGCAAATAATTTAGAGGAATTAAAAAAACAAATGGGCTTATAAAATTATTATATTTAATAATTTAGGCTCTTCTTTATATAAAAGAAGGGCTTTTTTTGTTTTAAATAAACACACACAAAACAATATAAATACATGGGAATACTTGATTTTTTTAAGAAAAAAGAAACGGAAAGACATTTTGATCCAACCAATATTAAAATTAACGATTTAGGAAAAGGATATATTTTTGAATACGCTACCGAAACCTGGACGGTTACAGCATTATTTGAATACGATTGGGGTGATGATTATTTTACACGTGAATTTGTGATCAAAAATGGAACTACTGAAAAATTTTTAAACCTTGAAGATGATGGCGGTTTAGTAGTTACTTTATCAGAAAAAATAAAACTAAGAAAGTTAGGTGAAACAGTTTGTGATTATATGGATGAAAATCAAAAACCACCTAAAAAAATTAATTTTGAAGGAACTCGTTATTTTTTAGATGAAAAATCACCAGGATTTTGCAAAGAACTTGACGCTTCTAATTGGGAAGAATTAATTTCTTACGATTATTTAGATGAATCCGAAGAAAAAACACTGTGCATAGAACAATATGGCGAACAAGAATTTGAAGTAAGCAAAGGGATTATTATCAATGAGCTTGCTGTTTCAAATATATTGCCTGTTGCAGATAGCTATTAATACTAAAAATACTAAATTTGGTTTCAAATTAATTACAATGAAAATATTTCAAACATTACTAATTTCAAGCTTACTTTTGCTTGTGGTTTCTTGTGGGTCAGAACGAAAAAAGTATCTAAAATCTCCTTTAGATGAAATTATTACCACGTATATTGATACACAAAATTACAGTGTTATTCTAACTGATATGGATTATAAAGAAGATAGCGATGCCTATTTTCATAAATATAAAATTATCCTTGAAAAAAATAATAAAACAACGAAACCGACTGAAGATGATTTTGATATAAAACGTACCGATTGGAAAAAAGTTTCTGCAATCACTTTTGAAGAGCATCAAAAAGATTTAGGAATGACCGTTTTATCAAAGAAAAATGGTGTTCTAGATAAAAAATCAACGCCTGCGGGTTACAATAATTACGTAGGAAATCAAAAGTACGGAAGCTGGGAACGACAAAGTAATGGTTCTTCTTTTTGGGCATTTTATGGGCAGTATCATTTTATGAGTAGTCTTTTAGGCGGCTCGAGTAGGCGATATGGAAGAAGTGATTATGACTATTACAGAACCAATAATCAGGGAAGAGGTAGTTATTACGGAAGAAATAATACCTACGGAACATCATCAACTAGAAATACGAGTAGTACTTGGAATTCGAAACCTCAAAGTTTTAAAGATAAAGTAAGAACTAACGTAAAGAGAAGTGCGACTTCTTTAAGGTCGAAAGGATATAGCTCTAGTAAAAGTTACTCAAATTCTACGAAAAATAGCCGAACAACAAGAAATAGTAACCGATATCGCAGTTCAAGTTCTTCTCGTTCTAGAAGTGGTGGTTATGGTAAATAATGGTATAAAATGCTCGTAAACATGAATCAATATATTAACGAATACATAAATATTATAGAAATAGTTCATTCATTAGGATATATTATAAGTGGATTTATCATTTTTATCCTTGGAAAAATAGCGTATAAAATGCTACATCCGAAGATTAATATTCAAGATGAATTAGTTGAAAAAGATAATTTTGCATTTATTATTTCTTATGTAGGTTATTTTGCAGCTTTAATTATTGTTATTGGTGGTGCTATTATTGGCGAAACTGCTGGTTTTATAACCGATATTTTACAAATTTTTAGCTATGGAATTATTGCCATTTTATTATTGCTTTTATCCGCTTGGATTAGTAATAAAGTGATTTTAAATAAGTTCGATTTAAAAAAAGAAATTATTACCGATCAAAATGAAGGTGCAGGTGTTATTGAAGCATCTATTTATATTGCAAATGGGCTTGTTTTATACGGTGCTTTAATTGGGGAATCGGAAACATTAATTGCAGGAATTTCAACGTTTATAATCTATTGGGTTCTTGGGAATATCGTGCTTATTTTAGCATCTAAAGTGTTTATTGCTTGGATGGAATATGATATTCATAATCAAATAGAAAAAGACAATGTTGCCGCTGGAGTTAGTTTTTCGGGAGCGATACTTGCTATCGGAATTATTACCATGAATGCCATTTTAGATCCATTTTTAGACTGGACAACAACGCTTATCGATATTAGTTTACAAACTTTATTAGGCTGTTTATTATTGCCAATAATGCGTCTTTTTGCTGATAAAATTTTATTAACAGGAAGAAAACTTACCGATGAAATTATCAATCAAGAAAAACCAAATATTGGTGCAGGTTTAATGGAAGCTTTTGCTTACATCGGGGCTGCTATATTAATTACATGGAGTATTTAAAACAGAATTCTTTTGTATTAAAAGCTGCTATTTTTGCCACAGGATTTGCAGGAATAGTAGCCGAATACACTTTATCGACCTTAGCAACTTATTTTATTGGAAATTCCATTTTTCAGTGGACGATGATTGTTTCGCTGATGCTTTTTTGCATGGGTTTAGGTAGTCGATTGAGTAAATTAATTAAAAAAAACTTAATTCAAAATTTTTTAATCTTAGAAATATCACTTTCTTTAATTGTTGCATTTTCGTCGGTGTTGGTTTATACCTTGGCTTCGGTAAGTGATTATTACGGATTTGTAATTTATTCTTTAAGTATGCTCATCGGTTTACTTATCGGATTAGAAATTCCGTTAGTTGTTCGGATAAATAAAGAATACGAAGATTTAAAAAGTAATATTTCTTCTATTTTAGAAAAAGATTACTACGGAAGTCTTATCGGAGGGGTGTTTTTTGCCTTTATCGGTTTGCCGATATTAGGTTTAGCCTACACGCCTTTTGTATTAGGAATTATTAATTTTTTAGTGGCGTTAATTGTTTTTTATCGATTTAAAGAAAAGATAAATAAACGCCATATTTTTCGATTAAAAGCGGTTTTAGTAGTTGTTTTTGGGCTTTTAATAACGGGTATTTCTTTTACAAAACCGATTATTCAATGGGGCGAACAAAAGAAATATAAAGACAAAGTTATTTATGCTGAACAAACAGAATATCAGAAAATTGTAGTAACCGAATGGAAAAATGAACATTGGTTATATTTAAACGGAAATTTGCAATTTTGTTCTATTGATGAAAAAATGTATCATGAACCGTTGGTGCATCCGATTATGCAATTACATCCAAATCCGCAACGAATTTTAATTCTTGGAGGTGGTGATGGTTGTGCTGTTCGTGAAATATTAAAATATCCGACTGTTGAAAAAATAGATATGGTTGATTTAGATCCAAAAATGACGGATTTAGGATTAAATCATCCTGTATTGCAGAAAATCAACAAAAAAAGTATGAAAAATGATAAATTGAGTATTTTTAACAAAGATGCTTATATTCATTTAGAACAAAATAAAGCTGATTTTTATGATGTTATCATTATTGATTTACCTGACCCTAGAAATATTGAATTAGGAAGATTATATTCACATGAATTTTATTCACTTTGTAATCGAAAATTAAGACCGAATGGATTTATTATTACGCAAGCAGGAAGTCCATATTTTGCAACAAATGCTTATAATTGTATTGATAAAACAATAACATCTGCTGGTTTTAATACGGTAAAACTTCATAATCAAGTGTTATCGATGGGGGAATGGGGTTGGATACTTGGAACAAAAAACAAGAATATTAGTTCGAATCAATTAAAAGATAAATTGCAAAAAATTGAATTCAAAAATGTTAAAACCAATTGGATAAATAACGAAGCAATGCAATTGATAACATCTTTTGGAAAGGAATTTTTTAATTCTAAAGATAGTATTGAAGTTAATAAAGTACACAATCCCGTTCTTTACAACTATTATTTAAACGGTAATTGGGATTTATATTAACTATGAATACATCTTACAAACATATAGAAGCAAATATATACAGTCATAAAATTTGGGATAGTTGTACTGTGCCAAAAGTACTAAAAATAAGGTATGAGTATTTATTAAAAGAGGCTGGTTTTACCATTATTCTTTTTAATGAACATCATTTTCCTGAGCAAGGATATACTTGTTTTTGGTTGTTAGGTGAAAGTCATTTAGCAATACATACGTTTCCTGAAAGCGGTAAAAGTTATATTGAATTAAGTAGTTGTAGTAAAGAAAAATTAGATTTATTTATCAATAAAATGAATCAGATAAATGCATAAAAAAATAACAAAATCACTTCCTATAAATTTAAAAATCCGATTGCTTTACAGAGGGTTTTCTACTATTTTTATACTTATTCTTCTTTATTTTAGTTTTTTATCGCTTAAATCTAATATGAAAAATATTGATTTTAGAGAGTGTTTTTATTTGAATATTAATACAAACCAAACAAAAGCAACTATTACAGAAGTATATTTTACAGATATAGAAGACGACCAATTTCAAGCAATGGTAAAAGCCTATGAATTTGAATATACGATTGATAAAGAATATCATAGGTGGGTATCTTATAATTCTAGGGCTAATTTAAAAATAGGTGATGCGGTAAATATTATTTATAATATTGAAAAACCTACATATAGTGTTATTAAAAATTTTGATTATATACCTAATGGAAATCCATTTTTTTATTATTTGGTATTTCCATTGATTACCCTATTTATTTTTAGATTATATATTCGAAATACCGTAAAAGAAATTACAATTCTAAGTAATGGTATTATTACTGAAGGAAGATATTTAGGTAAAGAACTCTATTTTTCTAATAATGTAGAAGGTGAAAGCGGTTATCGAATTAAATTCGCTTATTTTTCTGAAGATAAAGAAATAGAATATGCAACCACTTGTTTAGGTACTATAAAAAAAATTAGAACTAAAAAAGTATGGATAATCTATCATAAAAACAATCCTAAAAAAGCATTAGTAGTAAATAGTTTACCAAAGTCAATTGCCAAATACATTAAGAAAAATTGGGTTTAATGAAAAAAAAAGCACGTAATTTTATTACTTACAATACGTATTTTATAAAATTTATTTATGCGCTTATTGTGTTGAATATTATTGTTTTAATTCTTGAGTCTTATCAAGAATTAAATGTAAAGTATAGCGCTTTTTTTTATTTTTTTGAAGTGTTTTCTGTAGCGGTATTTACTATTGAATATCTTATCCGAATCTGGGTTTCTGATATTACAAAAGAAAATAAAAAAGAACGTTTAAATTTTGCTTTTTCTACTTTAGGAATTATCGATTTAATAGCAATACTTCCTTTTTATTTACCTTTTATTTTTCCTTTTGATTTAAGAATTGTACGTATTCTTCGTTTATTTAGGTTGCTACGAATTTTTAAATTAGGTAGATATTCAAGATCATTAAAAACAATAAAATATATTTTTAAAGAAACAAAAGCAGAACTTTCTATGACTGTTTTTGTAACTTTTGTACTGATGATTTTATCATCTACATTAATGTATTATATAGAACATGATGACCAACCAGAAAAATTTGCAAGTATCGGCGATGCTTTTTGGTGGGCAGTAGCAACATTAACTACTGTAGGATATGGTGATGTATATCCTGTAACGCCTTGGGGTAAATTATTAGGCGGTGTTATTGCTTTAATCGGAATTGGCTTTGTAGCACTTCCTACAGGTATTATTAGTTCGGCTTTTATTGATAAAATTCAATCTGAAAAACAGCAAGAAAAATCCGAAGAAAAAAAATGTAACTGTCCACATTGTGGAAAAAATATTAATGTATGATTTCTAAAAAACACAAATATACTATTCAATTAATAGTCTTTTTATATGTTGTTCATGCGATAAGTTTTTTTATTCCGATTACTAAATTCGGAATTATACCACGTACTTTTAATGGATTAATTGGTGTTTTTGCATCACCTTTTTTACATGCTGATATTTGGCATTTAATTTCAAATACACTTCCTTTAATCGTATTGTTAACGGTGCTTAATTTTTTTTATCCGAAGAAAACATTGTCTGTAATTATATTTATCATTTTAGTTGGAGGAATGTTTGTTTGGATGTTTGCTAGAAGTGCAAATCATATTGGAGCTAGTGGACTTATATATGGTCTTGCTTCATTTTTAATTGCAAACGGTATTTTAGAACGAAAGTTTATTCCAATACTTGTTTCTATTGCGGTAGCTGTTGTTTATGGTGGATTAATTTGGGGATTAGTTCCATCTTTAAAAAGTCATATATCATGGGAAGGACATCTTTTTGGAGCTGTGGCAGGTATTCTTGCTGCATTTTTATTGAAGAAGAAACAATATTAATATTGATTACTTTAGCCGATAAATTAAAAAATATATAATGAAAGTAGAAGAGTTAAAAAATAAAAAAGCACAAGAATATAACTTTTTAAAAGACATGTATTCTGATAATTTTTTTCCTGATTTTTTAGTAGATAAATGTAAAGATATTTTATTGAATTTTTGTAAAGAAATTGAATTTCAAAGTATAGTAAACTTAGAATATTTATATAAATTAGGAGAAAAATATATTGAAGAACTTAATGAACTTCAAGATGAATTTTACAAAAATGAAAGTGAAATTGAAACTGTAGCTAGAGAATCAATAATGTCTGATTTTGAAAATATTTCAAAAATATATGGATATGAAAATGCTGATATTGAAATATTAGCAGGAAATAGAGATTGGTAAAATATACATAGAATACATACTCTTTAAATGAGTATAAATAAAGCAAAAAACCTCTTTTTAAGAGGTTTTTTGCTTTATTGCTGAAAAGTAATTTTCTTCTTCTTTTTTGATGTGTTTTTTTATGAAAATACTAAATAAACTTTAAAATATGACAAATATCATATTTTAAGAAAGTCTTCAAAAGTAAATTTGTAGTACAATTATCAGGCAAGATATGAGCGTTATTTACTTACTACTTACACTAAGTATTTTAGTGGCACTAATTTTTTTTATTGCATTTATTGTTTCAGTAAAAAATGGACAGTACGATGATTCGTACACACCATCAGTTCGTATGCTTTTTGATGACGAATTAGTAAAAGAAGAAACAAAAAACAATAATTAACAATAGATATTAAATTCAATTAAATTATGGAAATGCAACAATTTTATTACGATAATAAAATCGTAAAAAAATTCATTTACGCCACACTTCTTTGGGGGATAGTAGGTTTCTCGGTAGGTTTGCTATTGGCATTAATGTTTTTATTCCCAAATATTACAGACGGAATATCATGGTTAAGTTTTGGTCGTTTACGTCCGTTACATACAAATGCAGTAATTTTTGCTTTTGTAGGAAATGCTATTTATGCAGGAGTTTACTACTCGTTACAGCGATTACTAAAAGCACGGATGGCGAGTGATTTTCTAAGTAATTTCAATTTTTGGGGATGGCAATTAATTATTGTTGCTGCCGCCATAACACTTCCTTTAGGATATACAAGTTCCAAAGAATATGCAGAGTTAGAATGGCCTATTGATATAGCAATTGCATTGGTTTGGGTTGCTTTTGGTGTAAACATGATTTGGACGATTTTACAAAGAAGACAGCGTCATTTATATGTAGCAATTTGGTTTTACTTAGGAACTTTTGTAACTGTTGCAGTATTACATATATTTAATAGTTTATCATTACCTGTAAGTTTCATGAAAAGTTATTCAGTGTACGCAGGTGTACAAGATGCATTAGTACAATGGTGGTACGGACATAATGCCGTAGCATTTTTCTTAACAACACCATTTTTAGGATTGATGTATTATTTTGTTCCGAAAGCAGCAAACCGACCAGTATATTCTTATCGATTATCAATAGTTCACTTTTGGTCGTTAATATTTATTTATATCTGGGCAGGACCTCACCATTTATTATATACAGCATTACCAACTTGGGCTCAAAATTTAGGAGTTGCATTTTCAATAATGTTATTAGCGCCGTCTTGGGGTGGAATGATAAACGGATTATTAACACTTCGTGGTGCTTGGGATAAAGTACGTACCGATCCTGTTTTAAAATTCTTCGTAGTTGCAATTACTGGTTATGGTATGGCAACTTTTGAAGGACCTATGTTATCATTAAAAAATGTAAATGCAATTGCGCATTTTTCTGATTGGATTATTGCACACGTTCACGTTGGAGCATTAGCATGGAATGGTTTCTTTACCTTCGGGATGATTTACTGGATGGTTCCAAGATTATTCAAAACGAAATTATACTCTACCGCTTTAGCAAACTTCCATTTCTGGATAGGAACTTTAGGAATTATTATGTACACATTACCAATGTATGTTGCAGGTTTTGTACAGGCATCAATGTGGAAACAATTTAATCCTGATGGAACATTAGCTTATGGGAATTTCTTAGAAACAGTAGCAGAAATAATTCCAATGTATTGGATGCGTGCTATTGGAGGAAGTATGTTTATTATTGGAGCATTTGTAATGATTTACAATATGGTACAAACGATTAGATCTGGTAGCGATGTTACTGATGATTTAGCCGAAGCAGCACCATTAACAAAAGTATCTAAGCACAGAACTAAAGGAGAAGCATGGCACACTTGGTTAGAAAGAAAACCAATTAAATTAACCATTTTTGCTACCATTGCAATTTTAATAGGAGGTTTGGTTCAAATTGTACCAACGATATTAGTAAAATCGAACATACCAACTATATCGAGTGTAAAACCATATTCACCGCTAGAATTAGAAGGGCGTGACCTTTATATTAGAGAAGGATGTGTAGGATGTCACTCTCAAATGGTTCGACCATTTAGAAGTGAAGTTGAGCGATATGGTGAATACTCAAAAGCTGGTGAATTTGTATATGATCATCCATTTTTATGGGGTTCTAAACGTACGGGTCCAGATTTACACCGAATTGGAAGTAAATATTCTGATAGCTGGCACTTAAATCACATGTACGATCCACAAAGTACTTCGCCAGGTTCAATAATGCCTTCTTATCAATGGATAATAAGAGACAGATTAGACAAAAGCAGTACCGAAGATAAAATGAGAGTAATGGTAACTTTAGGAGTTCCTTATTCTGAGCAAGAAATAGCAAATGCGCAAGCCAATATGGATGCACAAGGAGCTAAAATTCAAGAGAACTTACATCAAGATCCTGATTTTGCTAAAAATTATGCTTCTGACAAAAAATATGCGAAAGAAAACGGACAAGAATTTATCGAAATGAAAGATAGAGAAATTGTCGCTTTAATTTCTTATTTACAACGTTTAGGTACTGATATTAAAGTAAAAGATGTTCAAAAACAACTAAGTAAAAAATAGAAAAGATGTTAAAATTCGTAAAAAATCATATGGATAGCATTGCAGGTATTGAAATATACCCTTTGATTTCATTAACAATATTCTTTACATTTTTTGTAGTGTTATTTTGGTGGGTATTTACAGCCAAAAAAGAATATATAAGTAAGGTAAGCGATTTACCTTTAAATGACTAAAACAAATTATTATGAAAAAATATATTCAATCCATAGTATCTTTTCTTTTTGTTTTTTCAATGCCATTTATTTTAGCAGTGGTATTTAAGGCATATAAAGAACCGTTTAATTTTTTAGAAAACTCAATAGTTTTATACATCACCATTGGGTTTGGTTTGGTAGTACTTCTAAAAGAAGTACTATCTAACACAGTGGTAAACAAAGCAAATGAAGCAATGCCAAAGAACTATACAAGAGTTCAATCGGCAATATCATTTTTGTTTATCTTTTTAACACCATTTGCATTGGCAAAAGCAATTAGCTCGTATGCAAATCCTTATAATATTTTAGAAAACCCGTTAGTTTGGCTTGGAATTATAGCTTTTGGTTTGGTTGTTTTAGCAAAAGAAGCTTTAACAATAATAGGTGTTAAAAAAATTGAAGCAGCAGCAATGATTAAGGCAGGAATAAATCCTGAGGAAGTAGATCATTTAGCTTGGGCAAGAACATTAATATCTAAATGGACCAAAGCCAAAGCTGTTGAAGAAGAGGCTGAAATTATTTTAGACCATAATTACGATGGTATTAGAGAATTAGACAACACATTACCACCATGGTGGGTAGGATTATTTTATGCTTCAATTATTTTTGCTGTAGTTTATTTAGTGCGTTTTGAAGTTTTAGATGGATATACACAAGTAATGGAATATGAAGAATCGGTAGCCCTTGCTAAAAGAGAATTAGCAGCCTATAAGTCAACATCAAAAGAAGCTGTTATTGATGCTGAAAGCGTTACTATTTTAACTTCAGAAAGTGATTTAAAAAGAGGTAAAGCTATCTATAAATTAAACTGTGCCGCCTGTCATATTGCTGATGGTGGTGGAGGTATCGGTCCTAACTTAACCGATAAATATTGGATTTTAGGTGGTGGAATTAAAAACGTATTTACCACCATTACCAATGGAGGTAGAGACGGAAAAGGAATGGTTGCATGGGGTAAAACTTTAAAACCTAAGGATATTCAAAAAGTGGCAAGTTATATTATGGCTTTTCAAGGTACTACGCCTGCAAACCCGAAAGCTGCGCAAGGAGAATTATTTAAAGATGAATCTGCAGCAGTAGAAGAGGTTATTACACAAGCAAAAGATAGTGTACAATAAATAATAATAGGTTTTTAATAGTTGATAATGGAAACACCCAAGAACGAACAATTTAGAGATAGTATTGGTACCATCAATAATGACGGTAAGCGTGCTTGGGTATATCCTAAAAAACCGAGCGGACGGTTTTATAAATACAGATCGTATGTAAGTTATTTTTTACTGTTGTTGTTATTAGCAGCACCATTTGTAAAAATTAACGGCAATCAGTTTTTATTATTCAATGTAATAAAGCGAAAATTTAATATTTTCGGATTTCCTTTTTGGCCACAAGATTTTCATTTATTAGTAGTTTCGATGATTGTCGGAATTGTATTTATTATTTTATTTACCGTTGTTTTTGGTCGGATTTTCTGCGGATGGATATGTCCGCAAACCATCTTCTTAGAAATGGTTTTTAGAAAAATTGAATATTGGATTGACGGCGATAGAGGGAAACAAATTCGTTTAGAAAAACAAGCTTGGAATGCCGAAAAAATAAAAAAACGACTTTTAAAATGGTGTATCTTTTTTATTATTTCATTTTTAATAGCCAATGTGTTTTTAGCCTATCTAATTGGTGGTGATACTGTTATTCAATACGCAACAGGCAATCCGTTAGATAATACAAGTACCTTAATTTCTTTATTAATTTTTACAGGAGTTTTTTACTTTATTTTTGCATGGTTTAGAGAGCAAGTGTGTATTATTGCCTGTCCTTACGGAAGATTACAAGGAGTTTTATTAGATAATAAAACAATTAATGTAGCCTACGATCACGTACGAGGAGAAGGTGAAAAAGGACGTGGGAAATTCAGTAAAAAAGAAGACAGAGCAACCACAGGAAAAGGAGATTGTATTGACTGTGCTCAATGTGTAAATGTATGCCCTACCGGAATTGATATTAGAAACGGAACACAATTAGAATGCGTAAACTGTACCGCGTGTATTGACGAGTGTGACCACATGATGGAAAAAGTCGGTTTACCAAAAGGATTAATTCGATTTGCTAGTGAAGAAAACATTGAAGAGAAAACACCTTTTCAATTTACCGCTAGAATGAAAGGATATACTGCTGTTTTAGGTATTTTAATAGCCGTTTTAATAGGAATGTTATTTTTAAGAAATGACGTAGAAGCTACTATTTTACGATTACCAGGGCGATTATACGAACACAAAAAAAATGATGTAATTAGCAATGTTTATACCTTTAAGGTTATCAATAAAACAACCAAAGAGATTGATAATGTAACCTATAAATTACTTTCTCATAAAGGGACGATAAAAACGGTAACTCAGCAAGCTTTTGAGGTTCCTAAACAAGGATTAGCAGAAGGAACCTTATTTATTGAAATGCACCAAGCTGAAATGGAAGATGAAAAAGTAACCCTTAGAATTGGTGTTTTTAGTGGCGATAAATTGATTGAAACCACAAAAACTAATTTCTTAGGACCAAGAAGTTATCGCTAGTTATTATTCCTAGCTAAAAATATACATAAAGTTCGCTGTTTTTTTTAGGCGGCTTACTTTATTTTTAATCATATTAAAACACTTAAAATGAAACTAAACTGGGGCGCGGGTATCGTAATTGCAATTATCGCATTTATGAGTTTTATTCTGTATTTTGTTATATCAATGAGTACAGGAAATAATTACAATCATGATTTGGTATCAGAAGAGTATTATCAAAAAGAGTTGGTTTTTCAGGGCGATATAGATGCTACTAAAAACGCCAAAGAATTATCAGAAAACATTAAAGTACAAAGAGTATCAGAAGGATTAAAAATCTATTTTCCAACAGCATTTAATCCTACTGATATTACAGGAAAAGTGTTCCTATACCGACCATCTAATAAGCAATTAGATTTTGAAATACCTATTTCAATTTCTAATACATATTTGCTCGTGCCTGAGAAACGTTTATTGGGTGGTCGATGGAACATTATTGTTTCTTGGAACTACAAAAATACGCCTTATTTATTTGAGCAAGAATTAATGTACTAATGTTTTTATCAGCGCTCATATTTGGTTTGTTAGGGAGTTTTCATTGCATAGGAATGTGCGGTCCTATCGCTTTTATGTTGCCTGTTGATAGAACAAATAAAATAACCCAATTTTTTCAAATTTTAAGCTATCATTTTGGGCGATTATTCACCTATAGTTTAATCGGTTTGTTGTTTGGTTTTTTAGGAAAAGGTTTTTATTTCTTCGGATTTCAGCAGCAACTTTCAATAGCAGCAGGTATTTTGATGATTTTGGTAATTCTTTTACCAAAAACGTTTCAAAAATATAATTTTTCAAAACCGATTAATAAATGGGTAATGAAGGTAAAATCATCACTAGGAAAAGAACTTAAAAACAAAGGGAATGATACTTTTTTTACCATAGGTTTTTTGAACGGGTTTTTACCTTGTGGTTTGGTTTATATGGCTGTTTTTGGTGCGCTCGCTAGTTCTAATGCTTTGTCGGGAAGCTTGTATATGTTTCTCTTCGGATTAGGAACAGTTCCTTTAATGACCATAATTGTATATGTTGGTAATTTTGCCAACGGATTGCTAAGAAAAACAATACAACAAGCCATTCCTTATGTAGTAGTTTTTATAGGAATCTTATTTATTTTACGAGGTTTAGGCTTAGGAATACCCTATATTTCTCCATTGCCAGTAAGTAATTTAACGGCACCAATTCAGGGCTGTCATTAAATTGAATTAGCCATACTAATAGCTCTTTTTATCAATTAAATTTAGTAACTTTAGTGAGTACTAAAACCTAAATAAATACTAAGATGAAAAAAATAATTGTTCCCGTTGATTTTTCAGTGTATTCTGAAAATGCCTTAAAAACTGCCGCTTCTTTAGCTAAAAAAAATAATGCGGAAATTGTTGTTGTTCATATGTTAGAGCTGTCGCATGCAATGATGAATCAATCGGCAAATTTTACGCAATTAGAATCGGTTTTTTTATTAGAATTGGCTAAAAAAAAGTTTACCGAATTTTTAGATAAAGATTATTTATCAGAAATTAAAGTAACACCTATTATTAAGCATTTTAAAATTTTTACAGAATTAGATGCCTTAGCAAAGCGTGAAAATGTAGATTTAATTGTTATAGGATCTAAAGGTACAAGTGGTATTGAGGAAATGTTTATTGGCTCAAATACCGAAAAGGTAATTAGATATGCAACTACGCCAGTTTTAGTAGTAAAAGATGCGCCAATTACTTCGAAATTACAAAAAGCGGTATTTGCTTGTAATTTTTCAGCCAATGATGTAACGTCATATTTAACGGCTAAAAATTTCTTTAAAAAACTAGATTGCGAACTAGAATTATTATATGTAAGCACGCCAACGATTAGTTTTAAAAGTAGTAAAGAAATTGAGCAAAATATGCTTGGTTTTTTTGAAAAAGCAGGTGAAGATGTTGCCAATGTAAAAAATGTAAAAATTATTTCAGATTATACCGTAGAGAGTGGTGTATTATATTACGCGGGTAAAAGCAATGCCGATATTATAGCTGTGGCAACACATGGGCGTAAAGGAATTTCTCATTTCTTTGAAGGAAGTATTTCTGAAGATATTGCTAATCATAGTAAATTACCGATAATATCGTTTAAAATATAAGGTAGTTTAGTTATTTAATAATAAATGAATACCTAAAGCCTAGCCCCGATTGAAGCAATTGTTTGAGCTCCTTTTTTGATTTTTTCAAAAAAGAGCGAGTGCGGAAAGCGGGAAGTAGCTCCAAAAAAATAGAGTGAAATTACCAAAAATAAAGTAAAAAAGCTCGATATTTTATAATATCGAGCTTTTTGTTGTTGTAAGAAATATAAAATTACTCAGTTTCTTTATTTTTAATTTCGGTAATAAATTTTTGCAAACGTTTTCCGTAATCAGAACTTTTAACAGTTTTAGAAAGACTATTATTTATGGTGTCTAATAATACAACATTGGCATCAAATAATTCAGATAAAGCGATGTAAGGAGCAGCTTCGCTATTGGCATTTGCAATGGCAAAATTAGTAGAAAATAAAAAACGACGCTTCATCATTTTTTTATAATCATTTTCTAATTGCTTTACCAATTCAGTGTTTTTGGCGGCACGTGCATCAAAATCTTTTTTAATAAATCCTAAACGTAAATCTTTAAATTTTGTGTCAATTTTGTTAAAATTATCCATTACTTCTTGGTTTTTAGAGCCTTTTATTTCAGGTTTAAAGCCAAATTCTTCTAAGTTATCGTTAATAGTAATGTTTCCTTGTTCACCAAAAAACATAATATGTTTATTATCGGTGTTTCCATCAAAAGTTAAAAAATACATTACCGGCGAGCTTACATCGTCTGACAAAGTAAATTTATCGCTTCCTAATAAAGCAACAGAATCAACAGAAACCAATACGGTATCGTTCATTTTTTGAAGATATAACGTTCCTTTTTTTAATCCTTTAATTTGACCTTTAACAATCATATTTCCTTCTTTTTTAGAAGAACAAGCAAAAGCTAGTATAGAAAACGCTAAAACTGCGATGATTTTTTTCATAATAAGTATAATTTTTGAGTTGCAAATATGCTGAATTCTGTTATAAAGTAGCGGATAATTCCATTAAAATTGTGCAGATAATTGCACCAACAGTTCCAATTGCATATCCAAATACGGCTAATAATACGCCAACCGAGGCTAACGATGGGTGAAATGCTTGTGCTATAATTGGGGCAGAAGCGGCACCGCCAACATTGGCTTGGCTTCCTACGGCTAAAAAGAAATAGGGTGCTTTAATTAATTTTGCCACTAAAATTAGTAATCCTGCATGAATAGCCATCCAAACTACGCCAATAACAATTAATCCGAGGTTGTCAAAAATCATGGCTAAATCCATTTTCATTCCGATAGATGCCACTAATATATAGATAAAAATACTTCCTATTTTACTAGCGCCTGCGCCTTCGTAATTTTTGGCTTTTGTAAACGATAATCCAATAGCAATAATGGTTGAAACACTAATTAACCAAAAGAAGCTTGCCCCTAAAAATGAAAAGATATTCTGCCAACCTTTTGATTGAATTCCCGCCACTAAATTACTACAAAAAACACTTAAATACCCTGCAACAAAATGTGCAAAACCAACAGTACCAAAGGCAATGGCTAGCATAATCATAAAATCGGTTAAGCTTGGGTTTCTTTGCACGCCTTTTGTAAATTTTGACATGGTTTCTTTTAGCTTTTCAATTGCTGAGGTATCGGCTTTTAACCAGTTGTTAATTTTATCTTTTTTACCAATTCCGATTAATAAAATAGCCATCCAGATATTAGAAACGACAATATCGACAAAGACCATTCCTCCGTATTTTTGCGGGTTGTATTTGTAAATTTCTAACATCGCTGTTTGGTTTGCACCTCCGCCAATCCAACTTCCTGCAAGGGTAGAAAGCCCACGCCAAACGGCATCAAAACCAGCTCCTCCAACAGTTTCTGGCGAAAAGATAGAGATTAATAAAATAGCAATTGGTCCACCGATAATAATTCCTACAGTTCCTGTAAAAAACATGATTAACGCCTTTGAGCCTAAGTTAAAAATGGCTTTTAAATCGATACTGATAGTCATTAAAATTAAAGCAGCGGGTAATAAAAATCGACTCGCCACATAATATAATTGCGATTTTCCTTGTACAATTTCACCTGCGGAATTTAAGGTTTCCCATTCAGGGGAAATTACGCCAAAGGTGGTGAAAAGTGCGGGTATAAAATACGCCATAAATAATCCTGGAACTATTTTGTAAAATTTATGCCAAAAACCGCTAGTTTTTGATTCGGTATAAAATACAAAGCCTAAAGAAATCATTAAAATTCCGAAAACAATGGCATCGTTTGTAATAATTGGTGCTGTCATTAATATCTAATTTTCTGCTAAAGTATCAAAATTATAGCATAAAAAAAGGGAATATTAAAAGTAGGTGTTTCGGTTTAAATTGTTAGTGTTTATTTTAAAAACCTCTTAATTTATATTAAATTAAGAGGTTTTTGTTTTTATAAGAGAAAGACAAATGAAATTACTGTTCGTCCTTTTTAGGTTCACGTTTGGCTTGCTTGAGTGTTTGCATAAGCATCCATTCAATCTGTCCGTTTGTTGAACGAAATTCATCAGCAGCCCATTTTTCAATTGCCTTAATCATGTCTTCATTTATACGAAGTGCAAATGCTTTCTTTTTTGCCATTGTTATTTTTTTGCAAAATAAATGATACTATTAAAAATAACGACTATTATTAGCGTAATAATTGCAATCATTTCATCTTTTTTTGATAGGTTTCTAAAACTCGTGTGGCATTCTGTTCTTTTTGAGTGCCGATAAGTAGTTTTTTGCCACTTTTTAAAACAAGTTGTATGCCAATACGACCTTTTACAGTGTATGAATTGTGCTTAATTCCCCAGCCTCCATAGTCTAATATTGGGTTAAATGTTACAACGCTAGCATATTTTAAAGCGCTCCAACTTATTTTTTTAGCCTTTAATTGTATCGGATAAAATTGATAATAAATACCTGTTTCATCTATTGTTGTTTTTAATTTCATACTGAAAAAAAAGAGTGTTAATAGTATAAAACCAATAGTCGATAGTATTAAAACTGAATTCGGCATTGGATTGTCTCCAAAAGGAATTTTTAAAATAAATTGTTGATAAATTCCATATAGGAAAAAACTATTCAACAAAATAAAGAGTAAAATAACCCAAACTTGTGTGAATTTTTGTGCTTCTTTAAATACTTTCATTTATCTGTTTTTATCACGCTCTAAAATAACCATAGACCATTCTTGTTCTATCTCTTTAAGAATCCATCCTTCTCGTGCGTGTTGATTTAATAAATCTTGTAATTTTTCTTTTTGTTTAGAAAATCCTAAATTAGTGCTAATTACTTTGTATTCTTTCATCTTATTTAATGGCTTAAAGTTCCTGTGTTTACAATGGGCGAGGCTTCTTTATCGCCACATAAAATAACTAATAAATTACTAACCATTGCGGCTTTTCGTTCGTCGTCTAAATCGACAATTTGTTTTTTATTTAATTCATTCAAAGCCATTTCAACCATTTCTACGGCTCCTTGCACAATTTTATGACGTGCCGCAACAATAGCGGTTGCTTGCTGACGTTTCAACATAGCACTTGCAATTTCTTGGGCATAGGCTAAATAACCAATACGAGCTTCTAAAACCTGAATACCTGCAATAGACAAACGCTCCTCTATTTCTTTTTCTAAAGCTTGACTAACTTCATTAATACTAGAACGTAGGGTAATATCTTCTTTGTGTCCTTCATCGGCAAAATTGTCATACGGATACATACTTGCTAATTTACGCACGGCTGCATCGGTTTGTACACGGACAAAATTTTCGTAATTATCAACATCAAAAGCTGCTTTATAGGTTTCGGTAACCCGCCACACTAAAATGGTAGAAATCATTATAGGGTTTCCTAATTTATCATTTACTTTTAAACGTTCGCTATCAAAATTACTTGCTCGTAATGAAATAGTCTTTTTTTTGTATAAAGGGTTTGCCCAAAACAAGCCGTTTTGTTTTACCGTTCCTACATATTTACCAAAAAATAATAATACTTTAGAGGAATTCGGATTTACCAAAATAAAGCCAAGCGAAAGTATAAAACCTGCTATTGAAATGACTATAAAACCGATATTCTCATTCATTACTGATGCTACAATTCCACTAATAACGAGCAGTAAAACGATTGCGAACATTAAATAACCGTTTACTGGATTGATAATTTTTTCTTTTTGCATTTTTTTTTAATTTAAAGTGATATCAAAATGATATCGTAAAGATATGTTTAAATTTTTGTTAAAACCAAATGTCTGAGTAAATAAATGTATATTTTTGTAGAAATTTAAAGTAATTTTTATGAAACTTAAGGTATTAGTATTGTTTTGTGTTTTTTTAATAAGCACATCGGCTATCGCAAATAATGAAGATTTTTGGGGGCAAACAGGGCATAGGGCAACAGGAGAAATTGCGCAAAATAATTTAACGAAAAAAGCAAAACGTCAGATTGATAAATTATTAGAAGGACAAAGCTTGGCTTTTGTGTCAACGTATGCTGATGAAATAAAATCAGATAGAAAAAACTTCGGAAAATTTTACACTTGGCATTACATAAACATGCCGTTGGATGCAAAATATAGCGAGGTTGCTAAAAATCCAAAAGGTGATTTAATTACAGGTATTGAAGCTTGTGTTAAAATTTTAAAAGATGAAAATAGCAGTATTAAAGACAAGCGTTTTTATTTAAAAATGCTAGTGCATTTAATAGGTGATTTACACCAGCCATTGCATATTGGTCAGAAAGAAAATAAAGGAGGAAATGCAATACAGGTACAATGGCATGGAAAAGGGTCAAACCTACATAGAGTTTGGGATGGCGATTTAATAAATATGTGGGATATGAGCTATTTAGAATTAGCCGATAATGCAAAGCGTTTGTCAAAAGAACAAATTAAAGTACTTCAAAAAGGAACTGTTATCGACTGGATGCAAGACACGCATACATTAACGAAAAAAGTATATGGTTCTGTAAAAACTGGCGATAAACTAAGTTACCGTTATTCGTATGATTATTTTCCTGTAGTAAGAGAACAGTTGCAAAAAGGAGGCTTGCGTTTGGCAAAATTATTAAACGAAATTTTTTGTTAAAACAGAGATAGGTAGAGACGTAATTTATTGCGTCTCTATTTTACATAACATTATTTATTGAATTCACTTTAAAATGATGTTATTTTATTGATTTACATGGAATTAATCATTTAAAATAAAAATAGCTTAAAATTAAGCACTAAAGACTATCAATATGTTTTTAGTGTCAAAAATTGATGCCTCTTATTTTGCCTATCTTTGAAGGGTAAATTATAAAAAGATAACAGATGTTAGATTATGTAGTAATTGGAGGAGCACAAGCAGGATTATCAATGGCGTATCATTTAAAAAAGATAGGCAAAAAATTCATCGTTTTAGATGGTGAGAAAGAAATTGGGGCTTCTTGGTTAAACAGATGGGATTCTTTAAAATTATTTACACCAACAGAATATAATCATTTACCAGGTTTTAAATTTGATGCTCCAAAAGGACATTATCCAACAAAGGTTGAGGTGAGTGATTACTTTAAAAACTACGTGAAAAAATTTGATATCAATGTACAGTTAAATACCTTGGTGACATCGGTTAAAAAAAATGAAAATGGTTTTTTGGTAGGCTATAAAGAGGGTGAAATTCAAACCAAAAATGTTATTGTAGCTACCGGTCCTTTTCATATTCCGTACACGCCACCTTGCCACACTAAAATTTCTGAAAGTGTTTTGCAAATGCACAGTAATTTTTATAAAAATGATAGTCAATTACAAGATGGTGATGCGCTTGTTGTGGGTGGAGGTGATTCTGGTTATCAAATTTTAAATGAATTATCGAAAGATGGCTCTCGAACGGTTTATTTTTCAGGGAATACTAATGTAAAGTCGTTACCACAGCAATTTTTAGGAAAAACATTATGGTGGTGGTTTACACTTATCGGTTTTTTAAGTTACAGCAAATATAGCTGGATTGGTAAAAAAATAAATTCGTCGTTACAACCTGTTATTGGAACGGATGTAAAAGAGATTCTTTCTCGAAAAAATGTGATTGCTGTAGGACGTACAAATAGCGCATTAAACACTGATATTACTTTTGAAAAACAAACGGTTTCTAGCATTAAAAATATTGTTTGGGCAACAGGATATCGCCCAAATTTTAGTTGGATTGAAAGTTTAGAGTTAGACAAAGATGGGTATCCAAAAAATTACCGTGGCGTAAGTACGATTGAAGGTTTATATTTTATCGGTTTACCTTGGATGTTTACCCGTGGATCGGCAACCTTAGGAGGCGTTGCAAATGATGCGAGTTACCTAGTGAATATCATCAAAAATAAATAAATTTTTATACAATTATACTTTAATAATTACACTTTTAAACAGATGCAACAAACTACAAATACCATATTAATGGTGCGTCCTGCTAGTTTTAGAATGAACGAGCAAACGGCTGTAAATAATTATTATCAGCAAGAATTAGCTAATATGTTACCTGCTACAATTAACGCAAAAGCACAGCAAGAATTTGATGCTTTTGTTGTAAAATTAAAAGCAGTAGGGGTTACTGTTATTGTCGTAGAAGATACCAAAGAAACAGATACTCCTGATGCCTTATTTCCTAATAATTGGATTTCTTTTCATGAAAATGGCGATGTGGCTATCTACCCAATGTTTGCTGAAAATAGGCGTTTAGAAAAGCGAGAAGATGTATTGACTATTTTAGAAGAACAGGGTTTTAAAATAAATAGTATTGTTGATTATTCTGATGCCGAAGAGCAAGGTATTTTTTTAGAAGGTACAGGAAGCATGATTTTAGATCGTGTGAATAGAAAAGCATATTGCGCTTTATCGCCAAGAGCTGACGAAGAATTGTTTATTGAATTTTGTGAAGATTTTGAATATACACCCGTAATTTTTACCGCAAATCAAACCGTAAATGGAGAAGTTGCTGCAATTTATCATACCAATGTAATGATGTGTGTTGCCGAAACATTTGCTATTGTTTGTTTAGCTTCAATTGATGATAAGAAAGAAAAAAAATCGGTTGTTAAGCATTTAAAAACAAGCGGAAAACAGGTAATTGCAATTACAGAAGAGCAGGTAGTACAGTTTGCAGGAAACATGTTACAGGTAAAAGGTGCAAACGATGCGCAATTTTTAATAATGAGTTCATCGGCATATAATTCATTAACAGCAAACCAACTTCAGGAAATAAATAAACATACAACGATAATACACAGTTCGTTAGAGGTTATTGAAACCTGTGGCGGTGGAAGTGCCCGCTGTATGATGGCTGAGGTGTTTTTAAAAAAATAAATACTCTGTATACTAAAACCTTAAAAGTTAAGTTTAGCTGTCATATTAAATAGAATTAAGTAATGAAAAAAGTAATGAAAAAAGTTTCAGTTTTAGCAGCTGTTACTGTATTAACAACAGCATGTGTTTCAAAGAAAAAATATGTTCAATTAGAACAGCAATACAAAGCAACACAAGGAACGCTTCAAAAAACAACCCTAGAAAAAGAAACGTTAGCAGCAAAATTTTCAAAAATTGAAAATAGAGTTGCTATTTATAACACCAAAATAAATTCATTAAGAGGCATTAATTCAGGGTTAAGAAAACAGAATGACATAAAATTAGATATGGTGGAAGGTGCTGTAATATCTAATTCGATGAAAATTAAGATGCGTAAAACCTTAGAAAATGTTGATGCTACTGAATTAGCAAATGCTAAAACGCTAAAAGATTCTATGAATTTAGCGGTTTCTTATCAGCTGAAAAAATCTATAAATGTTTCTGAATTAGAAAATTCTGACGATATTAATGTAAATATTGATAAAACAGTAGTGATGATTTCTATTTCAGATAAAATGTTGTTTAAAACAGCAAGTTATAATGTAAATAGAAACGCGTATAAAACGCTTAAAAAATTGGCAGATATCATTAAATCGGAACCTAGTATGGATGTGATGATTGAAGGACACACCGATTCAAGAGGAATTCATAATGAGGTTATTAAAGATAACTGGGATTTAAGTGTAAAAAGAGCTACGTCAATTGTACGTATTTTAGAAAATAAATATGGCGTTAATGCTAGCAGATTAATTGCATCAGGAAGAGGTTCATCTTTGCCTTTGGTTGATAATAAAACAAGCGCTAACAGAGCAAGAAACAGAAGAACTAAAATAATTATTTTACCAAACTTAAATAAGTTTTTTGGTTTAATGGCTTCAGAAGAAGTAATTCAGCCATAATAGAAACTAAAATTGAATAAAAAACCAGCCTTTGATGTAAAATTAAAGGCTGGTTTTTTTGTTGTTAATTTCTTATGTTGAAAGATGTATTGCTGATAAATATACTTGATTTTAACTATCTTTAAAAAGAGTGTTACAAACCCCTAGCCCCGATTGACGCATTTGTTTGAGCTCTTTTTTGATTTTTTTCAAAAAAAGCGAGTGCGGAAAGCGGGAAATAGCTTCAAATAATTTTTAGTAATACACAAAAAAAACAGCCTTCATATTAAAGAAATAGAAAGGCTGTTCTAAGAGCCTGTTTAAATTTCATCTAAAAAAGTTTTGTAACATCAAAATAAGAAATCGAATCTGTCAAACTGAATTTAGTTCAGTTTCGCATCCTGATTTGCCGTATTTTTTAGCTTTTTTTGATAATTCTTGTCAATTCGAGTGATTTTAATGACTAAAAGGAATTAAAATTGTATCGAGAATTTGAGTTCTTTTATGTTGATGAATTTTATACAAAAAAGTTCTCGATACAATTTTTTGAAGGAAAAAAATCACTCGAACTGACAGTTTATTTAATTTTTAAACAGGCTCTAAGTATTTTAAAAAGAAATATTAGATGCTTTTTACAAAGTCTAAAAATACTTTTTTATGCAATTCTAAATCCATATTTGCCGAAAGTGAGGCGCGTACAATATAATCTTTATCGCCTTCTTTGGTGGTTCCTTGGGTTGAGGTTGCAGGAATCGTCCAGTAGCATCCTTTTAATTGTCCGTAGCTTACACAAAATTTACTTTGGGTAGGTATTTCGGTAATCATTAGGTTGATTAATTTTAAATTTAAAGCTCTTTTATAAGTCTCTTTTTCGGCATCAGAATTTCCTTTTGTCGGTAAATCTAACGAGAAAACAGACGGCGTAAAGCCTTGAGAAGCTAATTCTTCAGATACAAAATTTATTTTTGCGCCTGGTAAATTATCGGTAATAAAAGTTACAAATTCACGGGTGTTTTTATACGCATCTATAATTCGTTGGTTCATAGAGGGCAATTGTTTTGCTAATATTTCATATTGAAAATCAGTCGCTTCGTTGTCGGTAACGTTTAAATGAATGGCTATTTTATCCATTAAGGTTTCCGATTTTTTGTTTCCAACACAATAACCTGCGGTACATTTTCCGCCACTAGGGAATTTTGAGCCACTAGCAAATGAAATAGTACGAACGCTTGATAATATGGCGTTTTCTCCTAAAAAGTGAACGTTCGGGCAAAAAGTTTGATCTAAAATAAAAACAGGGTCAACAGCGACTATTCCTGAATTTGTAGTACGTTTTTTAGTTAAAACAGCTCTTAAATCATCTAAATTAGGAACTTCAACTCTTGGGTTGGTAGGAATTTCAGCAATGATAAAAGGAACAGCGTCTTCTAGGGCTATTTCTGCCAACACAGCATCGATACTTTTTACCATATCGTTACCGCCATCGACTAATAAATCAACAATTTCTACATTTTCAAGACAAGCGGCAACACGTCTTGCTTGGTCGTTGGTACCTCCGTAACAATTTGGTGGAACGACAATTTTAATAGTTTTTCCGCTATTATTTTGTTGTGCATGGTCAACTAATCCCATTAAAATAGCATATTGAATAGACAGTCCGCTAGAGGCAACTAATGGTTTTGTGGTGCTTTGGGTAATTTGTTGGATGCTTTTTAAAACCGAAGCCTTATCTTCTAATAAAGTGTTTTTAGGAATATCCGAAGAAATTGAACTTGTTTTGTTTACTGTTTTAGCTACAAATGATTGTAAAACAGCTAGTGAATCGGCAGGAGTCATCGCAATACTTTCTCTACGTCTTACATGTTGAATTGCAGAAATATATTCTTGATTTTCTTTTTTATTTACTGCTAAAACACTTCCTGATTTTGTGTTTATATTGATAAAAAAATCAATGTTTGGGTTGCTATTTATATTGAAATTACAAATTTCTTTTTCTTCGGATATTAAAATAGTACTACCATCGAAATTAGAAATTTTATCAGCAATTTTTTTTAGTTCAAATTTATAGCCATAAATATTTTGTAAAACATCGGCATTAAAAGCGCTTGGCAATTTATCTGAATAAATAATTTGGGTGTTTTTATTTTGCTGTAAATTACTTCTAAGAATAGCTAAAATAGGCATTGTAGTAGAAGAAAAACTGATGATATTTTCAGAATTTAAATCATTCATTTTTGAAATAACCCATTCTAAAACACAGGACAACGGATGTCCAAGTCGAATATAATCATAAGCAGTAGGCAATTCACTTAATGCTGATAATTGACTGTTATTGTTATTAAATAAGCTTTCGAACTGATTTGTAAATTCAACTTTCGCTAATTTTTCATTGTAAATATCTAGTCGATGTGTGGTTAGGGTTAGCCAATCAGCAGGCATGTTTTTTAATACTTCTTTAATATAATCTAGTATGTTATTGTTTTGCATAATTTCCAACTTTATATAAGCTGTAAATATACAGTAAGTAGCGGTATTTAAAAAGAGTGAGTGTCGGCTTTGTTTGCTTGTTTTTTAGAGATAAATAAACGACTAAAAAAGGTTGAAATGGCTCTTTTATCAAAAGCTAAATAAAGTTTTAGCGTATTGATGCAAAACAAGGAGATTTGCCTTAAAAATATAGTTAAATGAATTTTAAAAATAATTCCGATAAAATCCGTAAATTCGCAGACCAGAAAAGCTAGAAGATGTTAGATAAAATTAGAATTATAAAGCAACGTTATGACGAAATTTCGGATTTAATTATCCAACCTGAAGTTATAATGGATCAAAAACGTTACGTTAAGTTAAGTAAAGAATATAAAGATTTAGGTAAGGTTGTTAAAAAAGGACAAGAATATCAAAGTTTAACGGACTCTATTGAAGAAGCTAAAGAAATTATAGCTGACGGAAGCGATGCCGAAATGACGGAAATGGCTAAAATGGAAATGGATGATGCTAAAAAGCGTATTCCTGTTTTAGAGGATGAAATTAAGTTTTTATTAATTCCGAAAGATCCTGAAGATAGTAAAAATGCCGTTGTTGAACTTAGAGCAGGTGCTGGAGGTGATGAAGCAAGTATTTTTGCTGGTGAATTATTTAGAATGTACACCAAATATTGTGAAGGTAGGGGTTGGAAAGTATCAACAGTAGATTATTCTGAAGGAACAAACGGTGGTTTTAAAGAAATTCAGTTTGAAGTTTCTGGTGATGATGTGTATGGAACTTTAAAGTTTGAGGCAGGTGTACACCGTGTACAACGTGTACCACAAACCGAAACACAAGGTCGTGTGCATACATCGGCAGCTACGTGTATGGTTTTCCCAGAAGCAGAAGAGTTTGATGTAGTTATTAATCCGAAGGAAGTACGTATTGACTTTTTCTGTTCATCAGGTCCTGGAGGTCAGTCTGTAAATACGACGTATTCAGCGGTTCGTTTAACACATATTCCTACTGGTTTAGTAGCGCAATGTCAGGATCAGAAATCGCAACATAAGAATAAAGAGAAAGCCTTTAAAGTATTGCGTTCTCGTTTATACGACATGGAGTTGGCAAAGAAAAATGCTGCTGATGCTTTAAAACGTGGAACAATGGTTACTTCTGGAGATAGAAGTGCGAAAATTAGAACTTACAATTTCCCACAAGGGCGTATGACAGATCACAGAATTGGGTTAACTTTATATGATTTATCAAATATTATTAATGGTGATATTCAGAAAATTATTGATGAGTTAATGCTTGCAGAAAATACGTCTAAATTAAAAGAATTAGGAGAAACTATTTAAGAGTATCAACAAGTATATATTTTATTGAAAAACACGCAATCTGTTATGGGTTGCGTGTTTTTTTGTTGTTTCTTAATTTTGTTCTACAATAAATTCTTTTAATAAATTATGCGTTTTTATATTTACCTTAGGTTTAGATATTTTGACACCTTCTAATTTTTCAAAATAAATTTTTGCTTTTTCTTTATCAACAGTTTCTTTTAATCTGTTGAATTTTGCCATTGAAAACTCCGTATTTATCATTCCTCGTAACAAAGATTCCTCTAAACCAAATGCAATAGAAATTTGTTTTATTTTATCGTTTTCATCATTTTGATGATATATGACAATATAATCCATAAAATCTTTATCTTGCTCTAAAACAACGTCACCTCTTTCTATATCTCTTAAAAATATTTCGGCATATTTTTGTTCATTTTGGCTTAGTTTTGCGTACGATTTTCGAAGCTCATTTAACGTTTTTTCTTTTTCTGTTTTACTGATCTCTGAACTTTCTAAGTTTTTTAAAAACTTTTTAAATTTCGAATTCATAAAATCACTATCTATTTTACCCGTGTCTATTTCGGTAATATGTGTTTTTATATCAAAAGGAATATCTGAATCTTTTTCATCAGTATCAGAATTGCTAAATAACTCTTTATAACGTTGTACTAACGTTAAAAAAATTTGTTTATCAAAACGTATTTCTATTTTTAAATTCTTTTCTTCAAAAGTATAATTTAATTTATCCCAACGGAAACCTTGTACTTTTGCTGATTCAAAATAATGATTAAACGTATTAAATAATTTTGCAAATAAACCACGTTCTGCTTTTTCTGTTGGTAATTTGCTAAACGATTCAATTTTAGCATTTTCAAATAATTCTTTTATCTCCGTAAATACATCATTTAAAGCGATTAAATTTTTATCTAATTTATCAACAAATAATTCTAAGGGTTTATCGCCTGAATAAAGTTTTACAGCATCATTAATATTACGTTCCATAGTGTGTGGCAACTTGTAATATTTAATAGTTCCAAAAGGTTTGTCTTCGCCAAAAAGTCGGTTGGTACGTGATATGGCTTGTATTAGGTTTTCATACTTTAACATTTTATCTAAATACAACGTATTTACCCATTTAGAGTCGAAACCCGTTAGCATTTGGTCAACGACAATTAAAATATCTAATTGCTTTTCGGGGCTTGTTGTTATGCGCTGATAAGGTGTTTTGTGTGCCAAGCGTAAAGCAATATCTTTTTTAAATTTACCGTGTGTTGCTAATGTAAAGTTTTGCCCGAATTTGGCGTTGTAATCTTCCATTAATTCAACTAAACCATCTTCTTTAAATGGTGCGCTCCCATTATTATCAATAGTTGCATCAAATAAAGCGGTTACGTTTAAATGTGACGCTTCGCTTTTAAATTTTCGATAATACATAATAGCATCAGCAATACTACTGGTTGCAAAAATAGCATGAAATTTATTATCTTGACTTAAAACTTTCCAACCCTCTAAAATATCTTTTACAACCGCATTATAATAGTTTTCTGTTTGATATTGCGATTTTGGTAATAAATCTTCAATACCAACATTATAAACGCTATTTTCATCTAAATAACCAGCCATAGGAACATCGTTCATATACTTGTTAAATATTTTTTTTCTTTTTGGGTCTGCCATAGCATCGGTAATATCTGCCGATTTTGATTTTTCTAAAGCTACCTCCAAACGCAAATCTTTATCTTTATAGGTTAAAACTTTGTAAGGGTCAAAACCTAAAACATTTTTATCTGTAATTCCGTCAGTTAAAGTATATCGATGTAATTCTTGCCCAAAAACGGTAGTAGTGGTACTGTCTTTTTTCTGATTTTCGTCTAGTATGGGTGTGCCTGTAAATCCGAAGAATAAAGCGTTATCAAACGTTTGTTTAATGGTTTGTAACATATCGCCAAAAGTAGAGCGATGCGCTTCATCAACAATAATTACCATACGTTTTTGGTTTATTTTGCTAATGTCTGCCGAGCGTAAACCATCTTCGGTAATATTACTCATTTTTTGAATAGAAGATACAATTAACGTATTGGCAGGGTCGTTACTTTTTAGCTTATTTATTAATACTTGCGTATCTTCTGTGGCTTGTACTTCTTCGTTATCTTCGGTAAAATGATTGTAGGCTTTTAACGATTGTGTGCCTAACTCAATTCTATCCATTAAAAAAATAACCTTATCGGCATCTTTTGAATTGGCAATTAATTGTGCCGATTTAAAACTGGTTAAGGTTTTTCCCGAACCTGTGGTGTGCCATATAAAACCGCCTAAATGGTTGGTTTTATCGTGAATATTCCAATTGGTTTTTGCAACTTTATCAGAAATTGCATGACAGGCATGGTATTGATAACTTCGCATTACTTTTAAAATACCATCACTTTTATCGGCAATAGTGTAAAGTCCTACTAATTCGTGTACTATGGGGACGGTTAATAATTTTCTAGAAAAATTTTTCCAATTATTAATTTTTACATTGTTAAAATCTGCCCAATTGAAATAATAATCTGAATTAAATTTTCCGTCAGGGCCAGGGTTTGCAAAATAAACCGCCTCTTCAGGATTCATAGCTACAAATATTTGAACCAACGAAAAGAAACCTGTAAAAATTCCCGAACGTGCATAATTTTCTATCTGATGCGTGGCTTGTGATACCGAAACGCCCGATTTTTTTAGTTCGATATGAATTAAAGGCATTCCGTTTATTAACAACATTACATCGCCACGGCGGTTGTTTAACATCTTGCTTTTAGTAGGAAATTGCGGTTGTTGTGCTATTTGATACTTACTTTGCCCTTGTCCTATTTCATAAGGGTCGTATATTTTTAAACTAATTTCTTTACCAAAATGTAATTTATCGTCTTTATTATCTCGTTTTATCGAAATGGTTTTTCCTTTTATAAATCCGTTTAAGTTTAATGGCGTGCGTAGGGTGTTTATTTGTGCAACTATTTGTTGCATTTCTCCATTGGTAAGCGGTTTTTCGTTTAACCTATCAATACTTTTATTGTTTTTATATAAAATTTTAGCCCAATTATTTAATAAATCTTGTTCTGTTGGGTTTTTAAGTACTTCGGAATCGTTCCAATCACCAAAATTTCTTAAAGTTTCAATAAAAGTTTTTTCAAATTCAGCTTCGTTTTTAAACATATTTTTTCTTTTTCAATAACAATTTTTTAAACAAACATTTTAGCTAAACACGCCTTTTTTAAAACCTCTAATTTTTCTAGTTGTTGGCTGTGGTTTGCTATTAAACTATCTAAATTCTGAAAATAATTTCCTATCTTTTCTTGTTCTTTTTTATCAACAGGAATTAAGTATTCATCTTCTCCATAATCTTTAAAATAGACGTGAGGAATAGTAGCTCCTGTTACGTGTTTAATTAAATCAATAATTTGGAGGTAATTATAAATAAAATAAATATCAACGTTATTTGCGATTATCGCTCCCAATGTTCCTATAAAACTTGTGTTTTTAGGCAGTAAACGAAGACGTCCAACACCTGAACCATCTTTAATAATACTAATATATTCACAAGATTGAATATAATTATCAGTATAGCCAATAACTTTATTGGCATCATATAATTCATAATTTCCAACTTCTTTAGCATCACTTACAGATAATGTTGAAGAACGGTAAGTTGTCACTTCATTTAATTTTTTAACTTCCCATTCCTCATTAAATCCTTTAAACCTAATTTCAGGGATTTTTTTTCCTTGTTTTGGAAATAGCTTACTAAGCATTGCTTTTTTAAGAGCGGTTAGTTTTTTATGTTGCGTTTGGTGTTGGTTTACTAATTGGTCTATATTTTCAAAAAATGAACCTATTTTCGTTTGTTCTTCTTGTTTGGGGAAATGGTTAATACAATCAAGTATTTTTTGAGGAGAAGTGTGTTTTACAGTAGTTCCAGATGAAGTGACAACAATTTTCTTTTGGTTTTTACTACTACATAAAAGTTGAAACAAAAATTCCTTATCTCCTTTTAAATTTGTTAATTTTCCTAATCGTTGATTATGTAAGTATTTATTTCCATCATCAGGTACAATAGCAGGTAAACCTAAGGTTTGAGCAGTTGGTGTTAAATCTGTCATAGTAACAAAAATATCACCAGCTTTTAAGTTAAATCTTTCAGGGTATTTACCTAAAATATTGTAATAATTACCTTTGCCATATTGAAAACCTCCTTTTAAATGAACATTGCCAGGTGTTAGTACAATATATTCTGAGGTTTTAGATTGAAAATATTCACTCTTAAAAGCATAGCCATTTTCCAATTGTAGTAATTCAGATAACTTTTTCACTTCCCATTCCTCAGTAAACCCTTTAAACCTAATTTTAGGTATTTTATTTGTACTCATTTATTTATGGTTTAAAAGGTTTTTAAGTTCTGTTAATCCTTGCATATCAAATTGGTTACCTTCTAATTCGTTAATCATTTCAGATAAACTATTTTGGGTTTTTTGTATGTCGTTTGCTACTTGTGCGTAGGTTGTGCTATATTTTTTCGCTAAAGCGGTTATTTTTTGGTTTAGCTGTTGTAAGCTGTTTTCGGGCATTTTATGAACAAACAATACAATAGGTTGTATCCATTTTGCGGTAAGTAATTGGTTTACTTGTGCCTCGGTAAGGTTTTCAATAGTTTCTTTTGTTTGCAGGTGTAGGCTGTCTGTTTGTGTTTTAATGATTTTATTTAATTTTGTACGGCTTGTTTTATTGATTTTTAGTTGTTTGTTATGTTCAACAATTTCAGTTTCTAATTCCTCGTCATTTTCCGCACCATTTTCAATAGCTTCTTGTGCGGTGTTTATGTTTTCGGTTAGTTCGTCAATTTCTGATTGTAGTTGTTGTAGTTGGTTTTCATTTTGTTGAAGTGCCTTTACATCATCTTCTAATAAAATTTGTTGGGCTAAAGTAAACGGAATAATACGCCCTTTCCAGCCTTGTTGTACTTCTACATCTTTACCGCTTTTCTTTTTAACAACCATATTAGGGTCTACCTTTTTTATGGTTTGGCTTCCTTCGGAATGTATCATTTCTAAATCGATACTAATTTTTTCCCATTCGTTGGAAAAACCTTCGTAGGCAACGTATTTATCTAATAACGGAATATTTTTTAAACGCTTAAAAATAGCATTGCTAATTACATTTTTTTCTGATGAAATATGTAATGTTGTTTTATTTTGGATAAGTTGTGTATCTAAAAAAGCATCAAAATCGTTAAAATTTTCAGTAAACTGATTTATAAAGTTTTGTACGCTTTGATGATTTTTGATAGTGGTTTTAATATCGGTAACATTTATATGATAATTTTCGGGAGTATTTTCTTTGAAAAGATGTTCTTTTAAACCGTTAAAAGCATTCCAATAGAGGTTTAAATCGTCTAATTCATTTTTAGGAATACCGCCAAACATGGAAGCGTAAATATCCCAACTTTCCGTTTTTTCAGAAGCATCTATATATCTAGGGATGTTTAAATTGTATTCATTGTTACGAATTTCATCTTTAGCAACAACGCTCGAAAATTTAGGAACTGTAATACGCTGATTAACGGTATCGGCTATTTTTTTAATATCGGAAGCACGAAGTTTGTTATTTTTACCGTCTTTAATAAATCCTTTGGATGCATCAATAAATAAAATATTGCTTTCTGTACGTTCTTGTCGTAATACGATAATTACTGTTGGTATTCCCGTACCAAAAAAGATACCAGCAGGCAAGCCAATAATTGCGTGTATATGATTTTGTTCGATTAAATTTCTACGGATTTTACCTTCTTCGCCACCACGGAATAACACACCGTGCGGAAGTACGATATTCATAATTCCGTTTGGTTTTAGGTGATATAAATCGTGTAATAAAAAGGCAAAATCTGCTTTTCCTTTAGGAGCTACACCAAAACGGCTGTAACGAGCTTCAGATTCTTTATTTTCGGTATTCCAATTTTGCGAATACGGTGGATTCGAAACTACGGCATCTACACGCAATCTTTCGTATGATGTTTCTTTTTCATTTTCATCAAAAAATGGCCAATCTTCCTCTAAAGTATCGCCATTTCTTGTAAAAATATTATCGGGTAAAATTCCTCGCATAATTAAATTCATACGAGTAAGGTTGTAGGTATTTCTTTTTAGTTCTTGTGCGTAGTATTTAATATTACCTTTATTGGTCATGTATTTGGCTACACTGTTACCAATATTAATTAACAAAGAACCCGAACCACTACACGAATCGTAAATTTTAATTTCCTTGGCATCTTTTAAATGGTCTGATATAATTTCAGACATTAATACAGATACTTCATTAGGCGTATAAAATTCTCCTGCTTTTTTACCAGCATTTTGAGCAAATTGAGCAATTAAGAACTCATAAATAAAACCAAGAACATCGTAATCTTGTTTTCCGTCCATCGGAATATCATTAATCAAATGGATTAAATCGCTAATAACTTTGGTTTGTTTTGAAGCATTTTCGCCTAATTTACCTAAACCAGTTTGTAGTATTTCAAAAATACCTTCAAATAATTTTTTATGTTTGTCGTCTATCAAACGGTTAAAAGCCGAAAGGGCATCATGAACATTTGCTACTTCAAAATCTTTTCCTGCGTTAATCCACGTACTAAATAAATTATCGTAAGCTATAAAATAGCCAATTTCTTCTTTAATAAAGTTTACATTTTCGGTATCCTGTTCGTTGAGGTTTTGAATATCATTATTAGAAAACTCATTCTTTTTTAATGTTTCTATCTGTTTTTCTGATAAATATTTGTAAAAAATAAATCCTAAAATATAATCTTTGTATTCATTTGCTTCAATTTTCGAACGCATTTGGTTTGCAGATTCCCATATTTTAGTAGCTAATTGTTGCTTATTCATTTGTTGCTTGGATATTTTAGAGTTCTTAAAAATAAAAACCCTGTAAACACGGGGTTTACAGGGTGTAAAAGTGGAGACGCCGGGAGTAAAACGGCTCTTTTTGGTGGTTTTCGTAACCCTTGTAAAACTGCTGTTTCTTTAGTGTTTTCAATGGATGGCTTGCTGTTATTGGTCTTTAGAGCATTTAAGCAAATTGAGTTAAATTCATTGGAATTGAATATATGTTGACTAGATGTTGACTAGAATTTTTATTGTCATTACATTTGAATAATCAAAAGATATCAAATTATGGCTACTATAAAATTTATTATTCAAAGTAAAGGAGAAAATACACAGATCTATTTAAGATTATCTTTAGGGCGGAATAAATTATACAAGCGCAAAACATCGTTAAGTATTCATTCTGATAATTGGAGTACAATAAAAGGCAGACCAGCAGATAATTTTAAAGATGTTGAGAATATATCAAATACACTTAACGAATTAAACACGTTCATATCAAAAGAAGTGAATAACGCAAATACAAAAGGAGTAGAAATAAACGGCGTCTGGCTTCAATCAAAAATTGATATTCATTTTAATAAATCCGAAATTGCCGAACTTGACTACATTACGGAATACGGAAATTATTTTATTAAGAACTTAAAATACAAGGCAAATGATAAAACCAAAAAGATGGGGGTTTCAATTGGTACACAAAAAAAATATCAAACTATTGTAAATAAATTAACTGCATTTGATAAACACACTAAAAGTCGTACAAAGATTATAGATGTTAATTTGATGTTTAGAATAAAATTTATAGATTATTTAAGCGAAATTGACAAATTAGGCGATAACACAATAGGGCGTTATTTAAAGTTTGTAAAAAGTATCTGTTTAGATGCTGAAAAAAATGGCTTCAAAGTAAGTGAACAGCTTAAAAACTTTACAGGATTTACTATTGAAGCTCCAAAGGTAATTTTAAACCTCAACGAAATAGAGCAAATAAAAAATACAAAGTTTGTTAATGAAGCCCACCAAATTGCAAGGGATTGGCTAATAATAGGCTGTTTTACCGGGCAAAGAGTATCGGATTTATTACGAATGAATGTTAGTTTTATTCAGCATATACAAGATTTTGACTTCATCGTATTAACTCAACAGAAAACAAATAAATTAGTACAAATACCGATACATTTTGAAGTATTAGAGGTTTTAAACAAAAGAGATGGGCAATTTCCGCCTATTTTCTCTAACAATATTGATAGTAGTAAAGCCTTATTTAATAGGCATTTAAAGGCTCTTACTAAACTTGCAGGAATAGACACTTTAGTAAATGGCAATAAATTCGATGAGGTTAAAAAAAGATACATCGGCGGAATATATCCAAAACACGAATTAGTTTCGTCTCACATTTGCAGACGCTCATTTGCATCAAATCATTATGCGAGTGAATTATATCCAACGCCTATTTTAATGAATATAACAGCCCATAAAACAGAAAAAATGTTCCTTACTTATATCGGTAAAGAGCCTATTGACTACGGAATACAACTAGCAAAAATATGGCAGAAAATAGGTAAAAAGAATAAAAAAGCAATCAAACCAAAAGCAGATTTAAAGGTAGTAGGCAAGGCATCCAACGAATAAAAGTAGGTAAAGCCAAAAAGAATAAAAACGTTACAATGTAAAAAAAAGGTGTATATTTGCATCCTTTTTTTTATCCGTTTACACCTCATTGATGATATCAAGAAAATAGCTTAAAAGCCTTAAAAAAGGTGTTCAAGGATATTTTTTTAATTAATTGTTCAGAACATTGTTTGGTGTATTAAAATTTTGATTAGATTTGCCTAGCTCTTATTAAACAATTTCGAGTATAAAAAAAGATGCTCTTAATCATCGAAATGAAAAGAAACACCTTGTGAATTATTAATCTTGCCGGATAAAATAATTCTACAAATGTAGTGTATTCTTATTAAAATGATTAGTTCGTCTTAAAAAAACCGTGAAATATGGAACAACAGGTACAACTTATTCAGATTACAGCACAGCAACTACAGGACGCAATCATTAAAGGCATTGCAGACCAATTGCAGGAATTAAAAAAAACATTCCAACCAAAACAACCAACAGAATATTTAAGCAGGCAGGAGACCGCCGACCTCTTAAAAGTCGATTTAAGTTCGCTTCATAATTGGAGGCATAACGGAACGCTTGTTCCTTTAAAAATCGGTAACAGGGTATTATACACCCGCAAAAGTATTGAAGATGCGCTTATAACTCTTAATAAGTAGCACAATGCGAACACCTCAACAAACAAAAGATTTAATTATTGATATTGTAGCCACTATCATAACGATAATCATTGTATTCTTTTTTTAGAATTGTAAAACCTTAGAGCGCCTTATTTTAGGGCGTTCTTTTTCTATTATGCTACTGCTTAATCCTAAGCGGTACGGCATTACTTATGCCAAAATTTAACGATAGTATTAATTAATAAATGATTGATAATCAAAAAATAATGACAAATAATAGTAGTCAAATAAATAAAATTTGGGACAATACTAATTTGTTATATCAGAGTATAACAGAGCGTTCTACAAAAGATGGAGAAATAAGAACAAAAGAAGTCAGGACTTATAAGAACTTAGTTTTTATAAAATATTACAATAGACTTGAGATTGTAGGTAGTGTGCATTACTTCTATAATAATGGTTTACACAATGCTAATAGGTTCACGGTGTTAAGTTGCATTAATGTACTGAATGAATTAATAAATACTTTTAATATAACACCTAAAGAATTTAAAGTAATTGGTTTAGAATATGGAGTTAATATTCAGACAAAAGAAGATGTAAACTATATTTTAGATTGTTTGCGTTTTTTCGGTAAACTAAGAATTACAGAAAGTCAGCAATACAAAAATTTTTATACTGCTGGTACTACTTACAAATCGTTAAAGATTTACAATAAAACACAGGACTGTAAAAAACACGCTTTACAAAATACATTGCGATTTGAAGCAAAAGCAAGAAAAAGTCAAGTATTACAGAAACTAGATATTTATACATTGGAGGATTTACTTGAACCAGTAACTTATTTAAGATTGGCAGATAGTTTGTTTTTACAATGGGAGAAGATATTATTGTTTGATTTTAAATTAACAGGATTTGAAAAAGAACATCAAACGGAGTTTTGGCTCGATGCAATGAAGCATAAAGATAGAAATAAATTCAGCAATGAAAAAAAGAAGTATTTGCAAAAGTTACCAAAAGAAAGTTTGTATTTCACTTTAAAAAATCAACTTGAAACGGAACTAAAAGAAATCTTAAAATATGCAGATTTACCACTTGTAAAAAGAGTAAAAAACAATAAAAAGAAGCAACTTATTAAAGTACTAAAAAACGTCAAAAATATGCAGATTGATAGTTCTACTAAGTATCATTATGCATATTTAGAAAACCAACTTAAAAACAGTCCTCGTATTTGCCTTATAACAGGTGTTAATATTTCAATGCAAAAAGAAGATAGTTTTTTACTTAGCCATACAGGATTGAAGTATCTACTAAAAACAGATTTTAGCCAGTTCGAAAAAATCAGAAATAAATTTATCTATCCGAAATATAGGTTTTTAGATATTGAAATTCAGATTAAAGAAATTGCCCATTCGATTAGAGATAAAAATGTAATCAGAAAAAGGAACTACAATAATAATCAAACATCAATCTTTTAAAAAAATAGTTATGAATTTAAAGAGAACAGAAAAAACAGTATTAAATAATTTATTAAATATTATTCCTGCAAATAAAATGCTTTTAACGGTTTATTACAATTGTGCTGGTATTATATATTCAGATGAATTGCTACAGGATGAAATACAAGCTAAAAGTGAATTTATAAAGACCATTACGAAAGTGAAAGCGGAAATTTACAAAAAGCCATCAGTAACAATATACAATAGCAATGCAAGGTTGTTGATTCGAAAAGTTAGCCAGTATAATTTACTAAGTCGATAACTGTAAATATTTAGGATTCTAAAAAAATACACTTTACATAAGATGAAAGCTAAAACAAAAATATTTAGTTCTATTTCAGCAATAGGGCGAACACCATCGGAAATAATAACGGTGCTTACTGATTTAAGTAAAAATGGGTTTGATATTCTTATAGTTTGCGAACAGGAGCAGGAACAGCCAGTAAATAATAATTACAAAGGCAGAAAAAAAGGTACTAAGACGTTAAGAACTGACTTTTTAAAAGCAAACAAGGCAATTGTGAATGCAATAATTAAAGAGCCTAATACATCTTTACGTAAAATAGCAGTAAATCTAAGTGTATCACATACAAAAGTCTCTAAGGTTAAGAAAATGCTTAGTAAAGAGCCTTATCAAGTCGATTTATTAGACAGCATTAATGATTGTGAACCGTAAAAAGAGCCGTTTTAAGCTATCTTTAAACCTCAGCGACAAAGTATATTAATTTATATTTTAAGTTTGCTGAGGTTTTTTTTTGTAGTTCGTGGATGTTTGTTATGCGGGTGTATAAAAGTTTGCTATTATCAATAAATCAGCTGGTTATAAATGTAAGTTTTGAGTGAATAAAACGAGTGTATTTCTAACTTGTTGACTAAATGTTGACTAAAAAAAACCTTAACAAGTTGATTAACAGCTTATTAAGGTCTGTAAAAGTGGAGACGCCGGGAATCGAACCCGGGTCCAAACAAGCAGTTCAAATGCTTTCTACATACATATTTCTTTCTTAGTTTTCGACCAGTAATTGATTAAGAACAATCTATTAAAAGCTTATCTTCTTTAGTTTCAAAAACCTGCCGAAGCTTCAAGTTTTCTATATTTACTTTTACGATATCCAAAAGTGAAGCGCCGTAAATCAAGGCTATCCGTGGACATAAAGCTTGCACACCTTGTGTGCCTAGGCCAATCCTACTATGATTCGGATTAAGCAGCTAAAGCGTAGTTATTCTCGCCGTTTAAAAAGTTGAAATTAAGTTTAACGAGTTTCTATTCACTGCTCGGCATGCTTACATTATCGCTGGTCTCGCTGTCAAAACCAGTCGTCCCCAAAATGATAAAATTTTAAAAAATAGTATCAAATATTATTAATATATTTGAATACAGAATGCAAAGGTAATAAAATACTACTTGTAAAATACATTTAAATCAAGTATTTTCGCTTAAATTGTTATATTTTAACAATTGTAGATTATTTGTTTAATTTTATACAAAATACATACATGAAATTCGGAATCATTAAAGAACGTAAAAATCCACCAGATAGAAGAGTGGTATTTTCTCCTGAAAAATTACAAGAATTTAAAGCGCAATTTCCAACGGCAGAAATAGTAGTTGAAAGTTCAGATATTCGTGTTTTTAGCGATCAAGCTTATAAAGATGCAGGCTTAGAGGTTGTAACCGATATGTCTGATTGTGATGTATTATTAGGGGTAAAAGAAGTTCCTTTAGAGGCTTTAATTCCGAATAAAAAATATTTTTTCTTTTCGCACACCATCAAAAAGCAACCTTACAACCGTGCGTTATTACAAGGGATGTTAGCTAAAAATATTGAAATGTACGACCATGAAACCATCATTAAAGAAAATGGTGCTCGATTAATTGGTTTTGGTCGTTATGCAGGTTTAGTAGGTGCTTATAATGGTTTTAGAGCTTTAGGTTTACGTGAAAAATTATTCACTTTACCAAAAGTAGAAAGCCTTGCTGATTTAGATGCTGTAAAAGCTGAATTAGATAAAATTACGTTGCCAAACATCAAAATTTTAGTAACAGGAACAGGAAAAGTAGCGCAAGGAGCAAAAGAAATTCTAGATTATTTAAAAATAGCACAAATTAGTGATGCTTTATATTTAACGGCTGATTTTACCGAGCCTGTATATTGCGTGTCGGATGTGATGGAATATAACAAGCGCATCGACGGTAAAGTAGGTGAGAAGTTTGCTTTTTATAAAGACCCGAGCGGTTATCAAAGTAATTTTATGCCCTATGCGAAAGTAACAGATTTCTTTATCGCAGGTCATTTTTATGGCGATGGAGCGCCGTATTTATTTACTAGAGAAGATGTAAAACATGCTGATTTTAAAATTAAATATGTCGCTGATATTTCTTGTGATGTTGATGGTCCGGTAGCAACAACACTTCGTTCTTCAACAATTGCTGATCCTATTTATGGCTATGATGCTCAAACCGAAAAGGAGGTTGATTTTACCACTGAAAAAGCAATAACTGTAATGGCAGTGGATAATTTACCTTGTGAATTACCAAAAGACGCCAGTGAAGGATTTGGAGAAATGTTTTTAAAAAATGTAATTCCAGCTTTTTTCAATGATGATAAAGACGGTGTTTTAAAACGCGCTAAAATGACCACAAAAAACGGAGAATTAGCCGAGCGTTACGCGTATTTACAGGCCTATGTAAACGGCGAAGAATAATAAATATGTTAGCAGACAAGCAATTTTTAATTGATACGGCTCAAATGCGAATGCCTTTTGGAAAATACAAAGGTTATTATTTAGATGATTTACCTGAACATTATATTGTTTGGTATAAAAACAAAGGCTTTCCTGCGGGGAAACTAGGTAAAATGATGGGCTTGGTTTATGAAATGCAATTAAATGGTTTGGAAGATATTTTACGAAAAATCAGAAATTAATTTTAGAGTCTGTTTAAATTTCATCTAAAAAAGTTTTATAACAGAAAAATAAAAAAAAACACTCGAACTGACAATTATTTTGATAATTCTTGTCAATTCGAGTGATTTTAATGACTAAAAGGAATTAAAATAGTATCGAGAATTTGAATTGTTTTCTTTTGATACTAAAAAAGTTCTCGATACATTTTTTAGATTATCTCTAGTTGCTTCGCGGCTTCATTTTTCAATTCTTTAGAGAGTTCTTTTTTATTTTTGATGCCTAATTGTTGTAATTTACTTGCTTGTAAAACTAAATTATCATTCCCGGTGCTTAATTGTTTAAACGCGGTATTGTAAGATGTTTGTGCGTTGTCGATATATTTTCCTACTTTCTCTAAATTTTCGACAAAAAGAACAAATTTATCATACAATTTAGCACCTCTATCGGCAATAGCAATCGAGTTTTGATTTTGATATTCACGCTTCCATAAATCGACAATTAACTTTAATGAAGTTATTAAATTCGTAGGATTCATTAATAAAATACGCTTGTCGTAAGCGTAATTCCAAAGGTTGTGATCGCCTTGCATTGCCGCAATATATGCTGGCTCGCTAGGGATAAACATCATTACAAAATCTAAGGATTTATCATAATCATCATAGCCTTTTGTGCTCAATGCAACAATATGATTTTTGATTGCCGAAATATGCGCGGTCAATTCTTGTTTTTGCGTATCGACATCTGAACTGGCAATATATCGGGTAAAGGCATTTAACGAAACTTTCGAATCGATAATTACATTTCTGTTATCAGGATATTTTATAACCGCATCGGGGCGCATTTTTTTACCTTCAGCATCGGAACGAATTGCTTTTCCGTTCTCGTCTTTTAGCTCATGCTCCATAAAATATTCTTCATCTTTACGCAAGCCAGATTTTTCTAAAATACTCTCTAAAATCATTTCGCCCCAGTTTCCTTGGGTTTTTGCTTCGCCTTTTAACGCATTGGTTAAATTGATGGCATCTTGACTAATTTGCTCACTTTTTTCGGCTAATTCCTTAACTTTTTCACCTAAAGAAAAACGCTCTTTACTTTCTTTATTATAAACATCTTCGACCTTAGTTTTAAATTCTTTAATATCTTTATTTAAAGGACTTAATAACTCTTTAATTTTAGATTCATTAACTTCTGAAAAAGATTTGGTATTTTCTTTTAAAATTTGACTCGCAATATTTTGAAACTCGGTATTAAACTGATTTCGAAGTTCTTTAATTTCGTTTTTTTCTCGGGTTAATTTTTCGTTTGATGAAACAATTTTGGCGTTTGCAGTGGCTAAGTGTTCATTTATTGTATTAAACTTTTCTTTTAGATTATCATATGCTGATGTTTGTTTTTCAATACTCTCAGCATGTTGTGTAAGTGTATGTTTAGCAGCGTTAAAATTGGCAGTTTTAGTAGATAATTCGTTTGATAGGTCTTTATTTTCTGATGTTTTAAGAATAATTTGTTCTTCTAAATTGATAATAAATTCTTGTTTTTCTAAAAGTATTTTTGATATTGAATTATTATTTGCTGCTAATGTTGCTTTTTCTTTTTCTAAAAAAAACCTGTTTTCTTCGGATGTTTTTAATTGATTTTCTTTGTTTGTAATTAGTCTTTCTTTTTCAGAAATAGTTGCAGTTTGTTGTGCTTGCTGATGTTTTGAAGTCGCTTTAAAAGAATCAAATTCTTTATCGATTAAATTAAATGCTGTTTGAGCTTTTTCTTTAATGGAATTAATTTTCGAATTTGTTTTTAAGTTTCCGATAAACCAACCAATAACAGCGCCGAGTAGCGCGCCTACAATAAGATAAATAATAGTTTGTTCCATTGCTTTTTTGTTTTTATAAAGTGTTAATTATTAGGTATTTAAATTTACTATTTTTCTTTTATAATGCACGGAAAAATGTTTTTTTTTTAAACAGCTAAACATCATGCTGAATTTAGTTCAGCATCACATCCTGATTTAAAGTGTTTTCTGTTGATACTAAAAAAGTTCTCGATACATTTTTTGAAGGAAAAAAACACTCGAACTGACAGTTATTTTGATAACTCTTGTCAATTCGAGTGATTTTAATGACTAAAAGGAATTAAAATTGTATCGAGAATTTGAACAGGATTATTCAATTTTAGTTAAAAAATAAAGTTTGATGTACTAAATACCTAGCCCCGATTGAAGCTTTGTTTGAGCTCTTTTTTATTTTTTTCTTTTGAAAAATAAAAAAAGCGAGTGCGGAAAGCGGGAAATAGCTTCTAAAAAATCGTTATTTAAATAGTAGTTTATTTTATTAAAAAGATTGCCACAACCTGTTTGTCAATAAGTAAAAAAACTTCGTTGCTATTTTTTGGAGGGAGAATACTTACAATTGTCTGATTTTTTTCAAAAGAAATTTTTGGTTTTTGAGCATATTTTACACCTTTAAATCCACAATATATAGCTTGGTTTTTAGCAATATTTTCAAGGATAAAAGTAATGGGTGTATTTGTTTTTTTAGTAATGATACCAGTAGTTGGAGCTATTAATTTGTATTGTTTTTTAAGAAAATCAGTGGTGTATATTGGTTGCTGAAAATAGCTTTTTAAAGACATTCGTTTTACACGTAATTGCCATAAAATATCTTCAGGAAAATGGGTTAAGAAATATTTTTCTTTAGGAATATTAAAATAATAATCATTAAAATTACGTTGCCAACGTCCGTTTTTAACAGCTCCTGCTGCCCAAGTAGCATCTAAATACAGCCATTTATTGTTCAGTTTTACAGCATTCCAAGCGTGATTCGCTTGGTTATTTACTTTGCCAATATCGTTTGAAGAAATTCGAACATTACCTTTTATTACTTCGTTTTCAATATTTAAAAGCGTACAAATATTAGCAAATGTTTGTGCATAATCTTCACAAATGCCACTTCTTCTAGCCAATGTTTTTTTTACAAGAGCATCTTTTATAGCTTTAAGTTTCGCTTTTTTTTCAGCTTCGTTTCTATAGCTAAACTGTGTTTTTCTGGCACTAAGGTTATTAAATGCAATTAAATCGTATCGAATATTAAAAGCAAGCCAGCTAAATAAGGCTCTGACTTTTTCATTATCAGAAGTAAAATCTGTAGAAATTTTGTCAGCTAATTTTTTGGCGGTAATTCTTTTAGGGTAGGTTTTTATTTTGGCATCAACAATTGAAAAATCTTGAGCCGATAGGGTAGCGCTAGTAATAACGAATACTAAAAATAAATAAAGTTGCTTCATATAAGAGTTTAAAACAACTTTATTTATCAAAAATTGTGCCTATAAATTATTGACAGTTTTTCTAATGGCTACTAAATTTGTTAATAGCTTTTCTAAATAATCAAGGTGTAACATATTAGCACCATCACTTTTTGCATTTGCAGGGTCAAAATGTGTTTCAATAAATAATCCATCGACATTATTAACAACTCCAGCTCTTGCGATTGTTTCAATCATATCGGGTCTTCCGCCAGTAACACCGCTTGTTTGGTTGGGTTGTTGTAACGAATGTGTTACGTCTAAAACCGTAGGTGCAAATTCACGCATTGTAGGGATTCCTCTAAAATCGACAATCATATCTTGATAGCCAAACATAGTTCCTCGGTCGGTAATCCACGCTTGTTGATTTCCTGCATCGTGTACTTTTTTAACAGCGTGTTGCATTGCCTCAGGACTCATAAACTGTCCTTTTTTCAAATTAACAACTTTACCCGTTTTTGCGGCAGCAACTACTAAATCAGTTTGACGCACTAAAAAAGCAGGGATTTGTAAAACATCGACATATTCGGCAGCTTTGTAAGCATCTGAAACTTCGTGAATATCAGTAACGGTAGGAACATTGAAGGTTTCAGAAACTTTTCTTAGAATTTTTAACGCTTTTTCGTCACCAATTCCTGTAAAACTATCAATTCTGCTTCGGTTTGCTTTTTTAAAACTTCCTTTAAAAATATAAGGAATTTGTAATTTATCGGTAATTGTAAGTACTTTTTCGGCAATTCGCATTGCCATTTCTTCACTTTCAATAGCGCAAGGACCTGCTAAAAGGAAAAAATTGTTAGCATCGGTATGTTTTATATTTGGAATAAGATTTAAATCCATGATTTTAAGTTGTAGGTTTTCAACAAAATTAAGAAATTAATTTAGCTATTTTAGCGGTTTTAAATTAAATAAGAATCGACCCTAAAAATTACACCCAAATTATACTGAAATGAAAAACAATATTAAAAAAATAGTATACGTGTCAGCATTTATTCCGATGTTTTTATCGTCATGTAAAACAGTGAAAAATGATCAGAATAAAACGGCTAATTCTTTATCCGAAGTAATTACAAATACGGCTAAAAAGAGTGTGAAAAAGGCTTTTGTATTTGATTCATTATCGGTTAAAAAACATTTATACACCTTGGCTTCGGATGAAATGCAAGGGCGTAAACCCGGAACTCAAGGGATGGAAAAAGCCACGGTTTATATTGAAAACCAATTTAAGCGTATTGGGTTAAAAACCTATGGGAATTTGGCTACTTATCGCCAGAATTTTACGCATAAAGGCATTAAAATGAGTAATATTATTGGGGTTTTAGAAGGGAAAAGTAAAAAGGAAGAAATTGTAGTGATTTCTGCACACCATGATCATTTAGGCGTTAAAAAATCAGGTGAAGGAGATTTAATTTTTAACGGTGCAAATGATGATGCTTCAGGGGTTGTTGGGGTGTTAACATTAGCCGAATATTTTGCTCAAAAAGGTACAAACGAAAGAACTATTTTATTTGTGTGTTTTACTGCTGAGGAAATGGGTTTAATTGGTTCTGACTTTTTTGGAAAAGGAATCGACCCTACTAAATTTGTTGCAGGAATTAATTTAGAAATGATTGGTAAAACGCCAAGTTTTGGGAAAAATACCGCTTGGTTAACAGGGTTTGAACGTTCTGATTTTGGTAAAATCATCCAAAAGAATTTGGTAGGTACAGGGTATCAATTATTTCCTGATCCGTATGAGAAATTTAATTTATTTTTTAGGTCAGACAATGCTTCTTTGGCTCGTTTAGGAGTTCCTTCACATACATTTTCTACAACGCCAATTGATGTTGATAAAGATTATCATAAGGTTTCTGATCAAGCAAAAACCTTAAATATGGGGGTAATTACTCAAACGATTAAAGCGGTAGCAAAAGGAACAGAGAGTATTATCAACGGAAAAGATACGCCTACAAGAGTTGTTTTAGAAGAGTAATTTCTGTTTGAAATTTATGGTATTTTAATAAAAACCTTCGATTATTCGAAGGTTTTGTTATATTCGTAACAATTTAACTAAAAATCCTTCAAAAATGAAAAAACAATTAGTAAGCTTGGCGATTGTTATTACAATGTTTTCATGTACCAACAATACCGTGCTAGAAATGCCTGTAAAGCAAAATGAAGCGCTTTCAAAACAGGAAATTAATACGATTATTGAAAAATCATTAAAAACTACAGGAAATTTTAATTGGAATACACAAAGTGCCCATACAATTTGGAGCGCTGTAAAACATGGTCAAAATATTTTAACAATTGGTTATGGTAGCTCTAAAAATAGTTTTGCAAGAGGTTCTAAATCGAATGATGTAAAATCTGAAATTATTGAATTAGTACGTGGTTTTGAAAAAACAGCAGCTAGAGGCGCTAGTACTGAGTTATATGCGGATCAAGTAATCAATGTTTTAGATATAAAAGTGACTAATAAACAGGTTATAGAGGCGCTTTTAAAAGACAGTCGCGTACGTTATATTGAACCGGGTGGTTATCAATTTGAAGAATCACCTAAAACAGCAGCACGTTTAACGGCAAAATCATCTTCGGAAAGTTCGGGGTGTGGCTATGGAACGGCTGTTTTAGAACAAAATGATTATAGAACGATTTCACCAGGTGCAAGAGTTCCTTGGACTTTTGATGCACATAATATTCCAGCTGCTTGGGATTATAGTACAGGTAAAGGTGTTACAGTTGCAATTATAGATTCAGGGTTATCACCAGAACAAAAATGGATGAACGAATATTTTAATGACGGATATTCATCAGGAAGAACCGTTGAAAAATATGGTACATTTATAGATTCGTGGTTAATTTGGTCAAAAAATTATGATGGTGTTGATGACCGTTGTGGTCATGGTACAAAAATGGCAGCGATAGCCACAGCGCCTAGAAATGATGATAATTTACCTGTAGGAGTAGCGTATAATGCAAACTTAGTTACTTATAGAGCTGTTGAAAATGTTGTTATAGATGATTATCATGAAAGAAAAGGTGTTGCAGATGCTTTAATTGCTTTAGCCGATAGAGCTGATGTAAAAGTAATTTCAATGTCTATTGGTTTTCCGTTTGGTATTGGTAAAATAGAAGATGCTATAAAGTATGCGTATAGTAAGGGTAAAATGATTTTAGCTGCCGGAGGAACTTCAACATCATACACAACTTGGTATGGGGTTATTTTTCCAGCAAGCATGGAGGAGACCGTTGCTGTAACAGGTATAATGGAAGGCGAAGAATATAATCAATGTGATATTTGTCATACAGGATCTCAAATTGATTTTACTGTTCAAATGCAGAGAAAAACGGGTGCGGGTAATTTTATAGCGGTATTAAGTTATTTTGACCAACAGGCAAATTATATAGGTGGTTCATCGGCGGCGACAGCAACAACAGCAGGTATTGCCGCTTTAGTATGGGCTAAAAACCCATCTTGGGATAGAAATCAAGTATTACAAAAAATGAAAGAGTCAGCGTCTTTTTATCCGAATAAAAATTCAGCGTTTGGGTATGGAAATATTGATGCCTTAAAAGCTGTTCAATAAAATAAGTTAATTAAATTAAAGAATAAAAACCTTCGATTATTCGAGGGTTTTTACGTTTTAAAAGGTATGATTATTGTAGTAGTTTTAATAAATTATATTATTATGAAACCATTAAAAATTCTTTTTTTACTATTTATACTAGGCTGTTCATCGACTAAAGTAGTGTACGATTATGATCGTCAGACTACTTTTGAAAATTATAAAACATTTCATTTTTTTGATGATGCAGGTAAAGGATTAAATGAGTTGGATGTTAAAAGAATTTCCCGTGAATTAACATTGGGGCTTCAAGAAAAGGGGATGACTTTAGCCGAAAATCCTGATATCTATATTCATATTTTATCAAAACAAAGTGCGGCTGTTAATAGAAACACAATTGGCGTTGGAATAGGCGGTGGAGGAGCTGTTAATTTTGGGCTTTCAGGAGGAATTCCTATTGGTAGTAAAAAAATAAATGAGCAATTAACGATTGATTTTGTTACTAGCAAAAACAATGAATTACTATGGCAAGGAATAGCGAATACTAAAATAAACGAAAAAAGAACACCGACAGAAAAAGTAGCGCATTATAAAAAAGTAATCGGAAAAATACTGGTAAATTATCCTCCAAATAAAAAGTAATATTCAAATTAGTACCAATGCCTAGCCCCGATGGAGTTTTATTTAATTCTGATGAAAAAGTACTGTTTGTAACATAAAAAACCTCCAAATATTGGAGGTTTTTAGCTGTTTTAAAATTTAAAATGTTTAAAATTGGTAACGGATTCCTAAGCCAAAATCGGAATTAAAGCCTTCGTAAAAATCACCAAAACCAAGTTCTGGTCTATAATCTAAAGAAATAATTAACGGAATATCAAAATTATATTCAACGCCAATAACACCAGCTCCGAATAAATAAGTTTCAGAATCTCCATTTACATTGACTCCTGAAATGGTTTTATCTTTTACTTTCCAAGTTCCTAATCCACCACCAAAACCAGCATACCAATTAAAGTCGTTTTCTAACTGCCAAACCCATTGATAAAGCCCTGTAGCCTTGATTCCGCTATAATTATTATTGCCTCTAATGCCTAAATCAATTTCTAATCTATTGGTATTACTTAGTTTCTTTTGATATGAAATTTCGGCTCCAAATCCGCTATTATCGCCAAAACGGACACCGATGGCATTTTCTGAAATATCTTGTGCATTTACAGATGTTACTCCTAAAGTTAAAAAGCCAATGGCTAATAATAATTTTTTCATAATTTTTGTTTTTAAGGGTATTAAAAGTACTACCTCACAATTTAGATGCCAAACTATTTTATGATTAATCTTTCTCCTTTTTATTTTTATTTGTTTTGAAGATAAAAAAGTTCTCGAACTGACAATTTTTACACTAAAATTACTATGAAATATCTTTCATGATTTTAGTTACAATTTTTGTAAGTTGAGTATCAATAATTCCTCTATTTGAAGCTTCTTTTAAACTGATTATTTCCTCTTTTTTATTTCCCGTAATCCTATTTTCGGTTTTTGTATACATTCCATATTGATAAGAACCTAACTCTAAAACACTTTTTTGTTTGTCATTCATGTCTTCTTTATTAAAAAGTTCTAATCCAGGAAAATCACTAACAATAATAGAATACACGTTTTTATCAGAACCGTTTGCAATTTCATCCATGGTTTTTTGCACTTCTTGTTCTAAAATATATTTAGAATTAAAAAAGTTTATAGACAGCATAAAAATAACAAAATCACTTTCTTCTAATTCCTGTTGAATTTGGTCGTGCCATTTGCCGATGGTAATATCTTCGCAACTCCAATTATCAGCGACATCAAAAAGTTTTAGCATGTTTAAATGTTTTCGTAATTCATCTTTATATTCTACATCTTCTCTGGAATATGAAATAAAAATCTTTTTCATTTTTTTAATATTTTTGTTGCTAGTAAAGTTACGATATCCATAACTTCGTTGTGTTCTTGTGTTGGTTTTATCTAAATCATTTTTTTGATTTGGTAACTCATAAGCGACAATATTTTCATGCGTTTTTTCTTCATCATTTAAAGTATTATAATGCACAAAATACTTGTTATCTACAGAAATATATAAATCATTAGGTTTTTTTAGCTTTTCAAAATCAATTTTATATGCATAAAAAGAATTCATTTTTTTTTCAAACTTTATATTAATTGGACTTTTTATATTTTCATTATTTTCAAAAGCGAATAAAGGTTTATTCCAATATAAAGTCAATATTTCTATAAATACTTTTTCAATACAATCGTTTATTTTTGAATTTTTCGGCTCTTGCGATTTGATAGAAACAGCAATTGTTAATTTCGAAAAATCAAGTTGAATCCATACTTTAAATTCATTATCTAAAGTGAAAATCAATTGGTCTCGCCAATAATGTTTCTTATCCTGATTTTTTCCATAATAACAAATTAACTGATTGATAAGCCCAAAAGGAATAAAACGCTCAAATTTTAAAACAAAAGTTGGTTTGTTAAAATCGAACTTTAGCAAATCAAAAATTTCATCATTTTCAGAAGTTAAAGGCAAATAATTCGGAATAATATATTGTTCCGAACCTTTGACATCGTCATAAAAAAGTACTTTTTCATTACGTAATAAATGTTCTATTTTATAATCAATATTAAAACTTGAAAATTCTTTTTCAGAAAGTTTTCCTTTATATTTTTCAATGTTTTTTTTATTTAAAATAGTTTTGTGAATATTTTCAACCGTTCCCGCTGGGTTCAACCAAGCCACGTTAGTAAGTTTTTCATCATTTTTATAATATAGCAACAAACCTTTACGTGCAAGTTGTTCTAAATCTTCTTTTAAAAATGTTTTCTTTTTTTCTTCGGATAAATTTTTACGTTTATAATATTTTATAATTTCATCTAAAGAAGTTTCTTTTATATTCTTATTATCAATAATATAGGTTAAAAATTCAGGATACCACTCAGGAACTTTTTTATCCGAAGCTTGTTGCTGTTCAATAACATCCCAAAAAGTAGCCGTTAAATAGGCTAAAGAAGCCTTGTTTTTTGGCGATTTATCATCACTATTTAAAGACACATGAAATTCATCTACAATACGATGTTTCTGAAAATCTTCTTGCCAATTTTTTTTAGCGATATCTATATCGGCATGGGTTTGCACTAATAATAAAGGGTCGGTATATTCTTTGTTATTGAAATTTTTTAAAAAAGAATATTCTAATTGTGCTAACCAATACATTCGGTTGTAATTGCGAGTGCTTTGCTGATTACTATCTTTTTCAACTAATTTATTTTCATTATTTTGAGGATTCCAAACCAATAAATTTACAGATTCTTGCGTAAAAAAAGCTTGATATATTCCATGATAATAATCTTGTCCGCCAAAATCATAAAAAATAGCTTTTGGTAAATTATAATTTATCTTTTCATTAGAATGTTCGACAGATAAAACATGCGTACTTGTATTTTTATTAGGGTTTACTTTATAGCGTCGCTTTGTTTGTAAGTATTTTAATAAAGTAGATTTTCCCGCAGCATGATTTCCTAAAAGCATTATTTTTACAGGAAGTTGAATGGAAATATCGTTTTCTTCTAGTTTTTGTAACTCACTTTTAATAATATCTAAATGATTAGTACTTATTTCTAAAACTAATTGATGATTTTCCGTAAAAGGGTTTCCGTATGCAGATAAATCGTAAAGGTTTTTAAGATTAAGTACTTGTTTTAAATTTTCAATTTTAGTTATTTGATTACCAGAAATATTTAATTTAGAAAGGTTTGTTAGTTTATCAATATTTTTAATTTTAGAAATTTTATTACCTGAAATATTTAATAATGAAATGTTTATTAATTTTTCAAGATTTTCAATTTTGGTAATTTTATTTCTTGAAATATCTAATGATGAAAGGCTTATTAGTTTATCAAGATTTTCAATTTTCGTAATTTGATTATTAAAAAGAAATAAAAATGAAAGCTTTATTAGTTTATCAATATTTTCAATTTTCATAATTTGATTATTATGAAAATTTAATTGATAAATATTTGTTAGTTTATCAATATTTTCAATTTTAGCAATTTGATTAAATGAAATATCTAAAAATGAAATGTTTGTTAGTTTATCAATATTTTCAATTTCTATAATTTTATTTTGTGAAATATTTAATTCATAAAGCTTCGTAAGTTTGTCAATATTTTCAATTTTCGTAATTTGATTACCTATAATTTTTAATTTAGAAAGGTTTGTTAGTTTATCAAGATTTTCAATTTTCGTAATTTGATTAAATGAAATATCTAATAAAGAAAGATTCGTTAGTGTGTCCAGGTTTTCAATTTTAGTGATTTTATTTCTTGAAATAGATAATTGAGAAAGATTGGTTAGTGTATCAATATTTTCAATTTCTATAATTTTATTTCCTGAAATATCTAATAATGAAAGCTTTGTTAGTTTTTCAATGTTTTCAATTTTCGTGATTTGATTATTATGAATATATAATTCAGAAAGATTTATTAATTTTTCAATATTTTCAATTTTAATGATTTGATTAAAAGAAAGACGTAGTATTGAAAGCTTCGTTAATTTATCAAGGTTTTCAATTTTAGAAATTGTATTTTTTGAGATATTTAATATTGAAAGCTCTGTTAATTTATTAATATTTTCAATTTTAGTAATATTATTTCCTGACATATTAAGCCCTGTAATTTTTTTTGATCTATCTAAAAAATAGCAGTTTGACTTATCAAAATGGGTAATATCTCTTTCATTTTTTGTTTCTGTTAATACAATTCCAAAATCTTTTTCGAGGGCTAAAATTTCTTGTGGTTTACTCATTTTTTTCTTTCTTTAATCTTTTTTATGCGAATACAAGATACAAATTTGCCCGAAAGTTTTTAGTGTAGTTTTTGCTATTTCGTAAAAACACCTCACAAGTTTTAAAACAGGTGAGGTGTATATTATTGTTTATAGTAAAAAGATAAATTGACTAGTTATTAATAACCAATCTTTCTCCTTTTGAATGACTACTAAATTCTGGTGCATACATATTTTGTATAGTTGTAATTCCGTTGCTAAAGTTACCAGAATTATTTACACGAACATCATATTCGAACACAAAAACACCTTTTGGTAAACGGTCGAAAAAGAAATTTGTTGAAGCGTCTTTTGTAGCTTCATAATAATATAAATTATCTTGTGATTTATATTGCGAAAGTACATTTATAGGTTCAACTCCTGAAGCTCTCATATCTTTCATATGTACAAATTCCATGTTTCTATCACAGCGTAATTCGATTCTTACGGTAATTAAATCACCAACTTTTAAGGTTGTTTTATCGGTTATTTTGATAAGTTCTTTACCAGTATCCGAAGTTATTTTTTTGAATAGATTCTTACGTAGTTTTAACGGAGTTTCTGCCGATGTAATTTTATCTAAATCCTCAAAATACTGCCAATATAAACCTCCCCAAGCAATACCTGTTCCTTTTTTAGAAATAGTAACTTCGCTCATATTTGGTGTAATTTCGTTGCCATTCCATGATGTTTTAAAATAGCCTGTACCAGCTTCTACTTTTACATTTTCTAGTTTCGATGCTTCAATTTTGTTGTTTCCAATTTTCACATCTACCATATCGGTAATTGAAAGCCAGTCGCTTCCTTGTAAAAGTAAGGCATAAACGGCTTCGGTAGTTGCTTTGGTAGTTTTCCAACGATTTGTTTGTTTGTTTTTAAGCAACCATATTTTTAAGTTATCAACTGTTTTTGTGTCATTTTCAATTTCAGAAAAAGCTTCAATTAATAAAGATTGCGTTTCAATTGGTGCTTGATAACTGTAATATCCTGCAACATTGTTTTTCCAATACATTCCTAATTCATCCGAAGTAATACTATTTTCTTTTAATGATTTTAAAATTTTAGAGGCAAGAATTTTACTATTATTTTTGCCATTTTTAGCATTTCTAAATTGAATTAAAGATATTTGCCCTTGTGCGTATAAATTGTATGTTTTCCAAAAAGTAGCAGATTGCTTTTTATAATAAGAAATTGCTGTTTTGGTTTTAGAAGCAACATTTATTTCAGGATAAAAACTACGCATATATAAATATTGAATAGTCGCATAACTTAAATGATTTTTCTTTAGATATTCTTCTGATGCACTTTGTCCTTTTTTGGCTTTTATTCTTGCCGCTTCTTTTAATAAATCAGCATATTGAATTGCTATTTTTCTATCTAAAAAACGAACTGATTTTTCTAAAACTTGTGTTGTTTTAGTATCAAAATTAGATACGCCTAATTTTTTTAAGTGTCCAAATCCGCTGGCGATATGCTGTGTAATATAAGTATTTGCGTAGTCTCCTCCTTTAAACCATGGAAAACCTCCGTTACTCATTTGCATATTTTGAAGCTTATTGATAGCCTTTTCTTGCTCATTTTTCATTTTATTCAAATCGAATAATAAAGCAATACGTTTCTTTTGTTCGGTTTCCGATTGTGCATCACGAAGCCAAGGCGTTTCTTGAATTATCAATGATTTTAACTCTTGATTTTTCTCAAGATTTGATAACAAGGCATCGCTCGATTTCCATTGCTTAAAAACTTCTTGAATCTTCGGATTTGAATTTGCTATAAAACTAGCCAAGGTATTTGCGTAATAACGTGCAAAAGTTTGCTCGCTACATTCATACGGATATTCCATTAAATATGGCAAAGCTTGCACCGCATACCACGCAGGATTTGAAGTTATTTCTAAAGTTAATTTATGATGTTTTAAACTCGTAGAAGTATTGTTTTTCAATTTATCAAGCGTAAAAGTTTTTGTTTGATTCGAACGCACCCACATCGGCAAGGTTTCGGTAACCAACATTCTGTTCGATAAAACAGGCAACACATTTTGTTCACCATCAGAAAAATCACCAGCCTTTGCAACAATTTTATATTGCACGGCTTGAATATTATCAGGAATAGCTAAATTCCAAGAAACGCTAGTATTTCCTTTTGAATTTACACTGAAATTTTGATTTTTTGTTGAGTTATCTAACAGATTAATTTCTTTCCCAGTAATGGCATCCGTTAAAATTAATTGAGAAATTCCTGCTAGTTTTTCTTCGGATAAATTCGAAATTTTAGCACTCAAAGTTATGTTATCACCTTCTCTTAAAAATCGTGGCGCATTTGGTGTAATCATTAACTCTTTTTGAGTTACGGTTGTAAGTGTTTTAGTCGCCGATAAAGCTTCTTTTGTATGTGCTAATAATTGCAATTTCCATTTAGTTAACGCCTCAGGAGTTGTAAAGCTAAAGGTGATATTTCCTTTTTTATCTGTAGTTAAATGCGGATAAAAGAAAGCCGTTTCTTGTAAATTTTTACGGATTTTAATGCCTTTTAAAGAGGTGTTTTTTGGTTTGTCATTTACATCAGAGTTGTTTTTAGAAAAAGAACTATCTTCAACTTCTGTTAGTTCACTTTCATCTGTTTCAGTTGATTCAATAACAGTTTCTTCAACTTCTTCTTCAGTAGATTCACTTTCAGAAATATCCATGTTCATTCCTCGACTACTACTTTTGCTCATCATCATCGTTCTACGACGATAATTTTCACCAAATCTGAATCCAAACCATTTTAGTTTATCATATTGTTGATTCGAATAACTATTTGAATAGGGTCTATTAAAAACTCGAAAATGCTCATTTCCAAAACTATGATACGCACTTGCCGAATTTCCACGAGAATAATAAGTAGCTGTTCTTATTGGGTTAAATGACCAATTATGAGATTTAAATTCATCTAAAGAAGCATCATACATACTTGCTAAAACTTCCGCAGTTACTTTATTTTTCTTATCATTTTTAATAGTGAAACTCCATTTTTCGGTAGTTCCAGGTTGTAATTTATCTCTAAAAGTATTTGTTTCAATACGGATATTTTCTTGTTCATTTTCTACTGAAATATTTAACAATCCAGTATCAAAAGAATTATAATTTACAAAATAATATTTGATAGCAAAACCTTTAATATCCTCTTTATGAACAGGGATTTCAATTGTTTTTATCTCATTATTTAGGTGAATAAATTTAGTATCAATCGTTTTATAATCTTTTTCAACTTCAATAATTACGGTCATATTTTTTGATGCCGAGCCAACTTGTACACAAACAGTTTCATCAATAGTATACATTTTTTTATCTGTTTTGATAAAAAATAATTGATTATCAGCTACTTTTTCTTCGGATGTACTCGTAATATTAAAATGTGCTTTATCGGTTACTTTTTGATTAAATTTATCTGTCGTATTTAAAACAGCGATATATGCTCCTGAAGTCCAATTTTTAAGGCGCTTTAAAATAAGTGCAGTTGATTTTTGTGTATCAAAAGATTCTTCAAAAACAAGCGCACCTTTTTTCCAAGTAGTTTTGTTTATTTCTTCTTTAGAATAGGCATCATGCGGAAATAATTTATTGAATTCATTTTCAGAAATATCTTGATAATCAGGCGTATTCCAAGGTCTTTTACGCAACGGATTTTTAGGAGCTTGAAGCTTGTAAATTTTTACAGTTCCTCTGCTAGGTGTAAACTGCCCGTTTAAATTGTTGGTTGTAATAGTTATTTCCTGCTGTTTTTCGTCTTTATTAGCTTCCTTATTTATGGTCGAATTAATTTGTAACGAAGCCAATAAAGCATGATATCCAACATTTACAATCGTGGTTGTGCTTCGTGTTTCGCCGTTTACATCGGTAATATCTGCGGTAATTTCGTAATTAAAAACAGGTAAACTTTCTTTGTTTGTGCTTAAATCAGGAATTGCTTTAAACTGAATTGAAAAATTACCTGATGCATCTGTAATGCTTTCTCCGTGTGTAATTTCTTGAGCTTCTACCGAATAATTAGCACCACGCCAATACCACCAACTCGGATACTGCACTTTTCTATGTACACGATATACCACTTTGGCATCGGTAACATTTGCGCCAGAAAAAGCTTTTGCAAATCCGTTTACGGTAATAATATCATTTACTTTAAAAGTTTGAGTAACGGGTTTAAAATCGGTTTCAAATTTTGGACGTTTGTATTGTTCAACTAAAATAATATTGATATTATTTTCTCGTTCAAAGTAAAAAGGAATACCGTTTATAAGACTGTTTTTTTCTTTTGAACTTTTACGAATAGAAAAATTATATTCACCTGTTAAGCCTGTATTTGGCACTATAATTTCACCAGATGCCGAACCAAATTCATTTAGTTTTAAATCTAAGGTTTTTACTTTTTGTCCGTTTACATCATTTAATATTACTTCAATATATGAATCTGAAAAAGAGGTGTTTTTTTCTCCTTTCTTTTGAATTAAAATCGTTTTAAAATAAACCGTTTGCCCTGGTCGATAAATACTTCTATCAGTAAAAATAAATGGTTTTATTGTAATACTTTCTTTGTTTTTTCTTACCCTGTTTTTTTGATGTTTATATAAATAGTAATCGCCAAAAATAGCGGTATCATTTTTCGATGTAACCGTTATTGATACATTATAATATCTATCATTACTTATATAAGTTGCAAAACCATTTTTATCTGTAATTAATTTTTGATGTAATTTTTTTTCGCCTCTACGTTCATTATTTTGTAATAATAATTCGGCATTTTCAATAGGTTTTCCTGTATTTCTATTTACAACTTGATAGGTTGTTGTATTGTTATCCGTATTTTCAATTAACACCAAATTACTTACTTGAATATTTGCGGTAGCGTATAAAGTATCGGTATTTAAAACGCTGTTTTCATGCGCTACAATTAAATAATTATCTTGCGCAAGTTTCGGAACAATTACTTCTGTGGTGTGCTGTTTATAATCGAATTCATTTCTTAATTTAGCATTCCAAGAAGTTACTTTAGTCAGTTTTTTAATAAAATTGATACGCTCTTCTTCCTTATAAAGATTATTTAATGCGTTTATTTTATTTTTGTCAATTTTATAAGCGGTAAAATAAAGTTTATCAATATTATTATAGGTAACTAATAAGCGAGAAGCGGTATTTATAGGGCTGAATTTTTCTGATAAAAGTGACAGTGATTTGTTTGTTATTTGTCCTTTTAAAGCTTTACATTTTTGAGATGCAACACTGTTTGGGAATTTCGCAATTACGGCATCACAAATAACTAATGCTTCTTTATTTTTAAAACGAAAATCTGCTTTCTTATCCTGTTTTTTGTTATCTTTTTTATTGAATTGATAGCTGTTTGCTTGTTGTCTGTAAACTTCTGCAATTTGATGACTATACAATCCTGAAGTAGCATTTTTTTGCTGTTTTTCTTCGGATGATTTTAATGTTTGTAAAAATAAATCTTGTTTATCATTAAAAACCGCATAATTATTTACAAAATTTAAACGCTCTAAATCTACGGTAGCTAAGGCTTTTAAATTTTTGTTTTTTAGATGAAAATTAATTAATTCTTGATAAATTTTTAACGCATTAAATTGAAGTGATGTTGCATCTTTTGTAACTAAATTTAGTTTAGTGAATTTTTTTGCAGTTCCTATTAATTCAGAATTATCAATTTTAAACTGATAATTTGGTTTTGTAATATTTGTTTCTGATGTTTTATAAAAATCAAGCGCGTTATGTGCTAAAAAATCAAATAGGCTAGGGCGATATTCTTTTGAACCTTCAACAAGGTATAAAATATCTGAAAATTCATGAATATCGGTTTGTTGTAATAGTAATTCGTTTTCTAATGATTTCTGATAATAGGTATGAATTTCAGCAAAAAGTGTATCTAAATCCCAAGTTCTAAAATCGATAGTATCAACTTTTTCACTTGTTTTTGTTCTGTTATAAAACTTCCATTTATTTTGATTGAAATATTGCCAATATAAATTTGCCAATACATTTTCTAATACATTTTTGGTAGGAAAAGAGCTTTTATTAATATGTATTTTAAATTGATTGATAATTTTTAGTTGGGCATCTTCTTCTAAAGTCAACGAAAACTTACTTTTATAAAAAAGTGCTTTAATAATTTGTGATGAGTTTTTAGCAACATCCGCTTTAGCGTAGATAGTTTCTACAACTTTTAAAGCTGATTTTGGTAAGTTTTGTTGTTCAAATTTGGCAACATCTTCCCAAAGACCGTTGTAATTTTCTTGCGCATTTAATGCACCGGAAAAAATGGTTATCATAAATAGCAGTGTTTTAATTTTTTTCATAACGGATGTTTTTTGATATGTTAAAAAGTATAGCTGTGTGTTTTCAAAAATCGAGCCAATTACTTGTTCTTTTATTTAGTGATACATTGTTGAATAAAATTACTTACAATACTACATAATTTATTGATGATATTTTTTAAATATAATAATATATTTGTCCTTTATTTTGATGAAAATGGCAATAGAAAACATTCCCGAAGCATATTTAGATGCTACAATTACAAAACCCGAATTATTTGTTTATGATTTTAAAATGACAAATGATGTTATTAAAAGTAAGGTAAATTTAAGCATGAATATGTTTAGTTTTTTGCAAGTAGGTAAAAAACAGGTTCATTTTGCCGATACCGCTGTTTCTGTAAATAAAGAGCAGTCGTTACTTATAAAAAATGGGAATTGTTTGTGGACAGAATTATTAGATAATGAAGATATTTATTATTGTAAACTTCTTTTTTTTTCTGAAGATAAATTAAAGTGTTTTTTAGAAAAACATGCAACATTAACTAAAATTAAACCTGAAGAGATTTCTTATTTTGTTATTGAAAATGATGCGTATATTACTTGGTATTTAAATTCGCTAACAAGTATTAGCTTAACAAAAACTCCTTTTAAAGATAAAATTCTTTCGGTTAAATTTGAGGAGATAATGCTCTATTTATTAAGTAAATATGGTACTGAGTTTGAAATTTATTTACATTCTTTAATAGCTAAAGAAAGTTCATCGTTTAAAAAAACGGTAGAAAATAATGTGTATTCTAACTTAAAATTAGAAGAAATCGCCTTTTTATGCAATATGAGTTTATCTACCTTTAAACGTCATTTCACCTCAGAATACAACGTAACACCAGGAAAATGGTTGCAGGACAAGCGCTTGCAAAAAGCAAAAGAAGCCTTAGAAAACGGTAGTTTAAAAGCTTCTGATATTTATTTAGAGTATGGGTATAACAATTTATCTAATTTTAGTATTGCCTTTAAGAATAAATTTGGTGTAAACCCTAGAGATATTTATTAGATAAAAACTCGACAAAACAAACTTGGACTTTTTTCATAAGTAGTTGAACTGTATTCGTAATTCTTTTTTGAAAGCGTCGCAGTAGTTTTGCATCATAATTATAAAACAACATTACGATGGCAAAATTTATTGTACCAAAAGAAATACATCACGGACTAGGAAGTCTTGAAAACATAAAAAACTTAAAAGGAAACAAAGCCGTTATCGTTATCGGTGGTAGTTCTGTAAAGAAAAATGGTTCTTTAGAAAGAACTCAAAAATTTCTTTCAGAAGCTTCAATAGAATCTTCAATATTTGAAGGAGTAGAGCCAGATCCATCAATTGATACAGTACTTAAAGGTGCGGCTTTTTTCACACAAGAACAACCAGATATTATTATCGGTTTAGGAGGATGTTCGGCTATTGATGCAGCCAAAGCAATGTGGATTTATTATGAATATCCAGATTCAAAACTAGAAGAATTAGCGGCTCCTTTTGCTGTAAAACCTTTGCGTAATAAAGCAATTTTTGTAGCAATACCTTCAACAAGTGGTACAGGAACTGAGGTTACAGGGCTTTCAGTAATTACCGATAGAGAAAAAGGAACAAAATACCCAATTGTATCGCACGAATTAACACCAGATGTTGCAATTATTGATGGTGAGCTTTGTGTAAGTATGCCAAAACATGTTACTGCAAATACAGGTTTAGACGTGTTAAGTCATGGGGTAGAGGCTTTTGCTTCAAATATTGCCGACAGGTATAATGACGCTTTAGCAAAAGAAGCTATTGATTTAGTATTTAAAACATTACCGACCGTTCTTGAGGAGCCACAAAATTTAGAAGCACGTCAAATAATGCATGATGCTTCTTGTATGGGAGGTATGGCGTTTACCAATGTTTGGTTAGGAATTGTACATTCAATGTCGCATCAATTAGGTGGTACTTTTGGTATTCCTCATGGATGTGCGAATGCTATTTTAATGCCTAATGTTGTTCGTTTCAACTCAAAAGTAACCGATAAATACGAAATTTTAGCTAAAATGTTAGGGAAATCTACTGCAGAAGATTTTGCACAAGATATTTCAACTTTACGTGAAACTGCTGGAGTTGTTGGTTCTTTAAAAGAATACGGAATTTCAAAAGAAGATTGGGAAGCTAAATTGGATACATTAACTGAAAATGCAATGAAAGATCCTTGTACGCTTTTTAACCCAAGAAAACCAAAATTCGAAGAAATTAAAGCCATTTATCAAGCATGTTATAATGGTGTAGCTGCTACGGTATAATAATAGTATTTTTAGTTTTTAGAGAAAAAAGGCTTCCAATTTTGGAAGCCTTTTTTTAGGTTTTTTATTTTATCCGAAGAAAAATATCTTTACCATTAATTTTTTATAAAAACCATAGGAAAGCATTTTTATAGTTTATTATCTTTACATAAAATTTAGAATATTTAAATGAGAGTACATTTTATAGCTATCGGCGGAAGTGCAATGCATAATTTAGCAATTGCCCTACATCAAAAAGGAGACATCGTAACAGGAAGTGATGATACAATTCATAATCCATCTAAAAATCGTTTAGAAAAACACGGATTATTACCGAACGAATTTGGTTGGTTCTCTGAAAAGATAACCACTGATTTAGAGGCTATAATTTTAGGAATGCACGCTAAAAAAGACAATCCAGAATTGTTAAAAGCACAAGAATTAGGTGTTAAAATATATTCATATCCTGAATTTTTATATGAGCAATCTAAAGATAAAACGCGTGTCGTTATTGGTGGTTCTCACGGAAAAACAACCATTACTTCGATGATTTTACATGTGATGAATTATCATGAAAGAGAGGTTGATTATATGGTAGGAGCGCAGTTAGATGGCTTTGAAACCATGGTGCATTTAACTCAAGAAAATGAATTTATTGTTTTAGAAGGTGATGAATATTTAAGTTCGCCGATAGATATGCGTCCAAAATTCCATTTATACAAACCAAATATTGCGTTGTTAAGCGGAATTGCTTGGGATCATATTAATGTATTTCCAACTATTGAAAACTATAATGAGCAGTTTAAAATTTTTACAGATTCGCTAATAAATGGCGGAATGATGGTGTATAATGAGCAAGATACGGTTGTAAAAGATATCGTTGAAAACTCAACAAATGCTATTAAAATTTATCCGTATAAAACCCCTGAATATTTTATTGATAATGGAATTACGTATTTAGATTCTCCTGACGGTGATTTGCCTTTAGAAATTTTTGGAGAACATAATTTACAAAATATAGCAGGAGCAAAGTGGATTTGTCAGCATATGGGAATTGATGAAGATGAATTTTATGAAGCAATTGCTAGTTTTAAAGGAGCAAGTAAACGTTTAGAAAAAATTGCGGAAAATAAAAGTTCGGTAATTTTTAAAGATTTTGCTCACAGCCCAAGTAAAGTAAAAGCAACTACCAGGGCGGTAAAAAATCAATATAAAGAACGTAGTGTTTTAGCCTGTTTAGAATTACACACGTATTCTAGCTTAAATGCAGAATTTTTAAAAGAGTACAAAGGCGCATTAGCTAAAGCAGATAAAGCCGTTGTATTTTATTCACCAGATGCGGTAAAAATTAAACAATTAGAAGCCGTTACTGAGCAACAAATAGCAACTGCTTTTGAGCGTGATGATTTAATTATTTATACAAACCCTACCGATTTCAAAGAATTTTTATTTAATCAAAATTTAGAAAACACCGCTTTACTATTAATGAGTTCAGGAAATTACGGCGGTTTAGATTTTGAAGCGGTTAAGGAGTTGATTTAGAGATTCCAATTTTTTCTTTAATCCAATTTATGTCGGTGATTTTACTGAATACAAATAAAAAATAAGATTTACTAAAAAGCGCTTTTATTAAAATGGTTAATCTTGTTTTTAGCCGTAAATATAAAAGCGTTATTTTTCTTTTGAAGCTATTTGTTCTGTTAATATCAAGTGCTTTTATTGCTTTATTTAGAAATTTTTTATTTTCTTCTGAAGCGATAAAAGAAATATTTTTAGGGCAGGCGAGTAGTGTTGTGTATAAAATTAAACCAGCATTTAATTCACTTGATAAGTGAGTGTCTTCAATAATTATTTTTGTTTGAAGTTTATTTCCAAGTAAAAAAACATCATAAGCTCCTCTTAAACTGATGTTTTTTATCATAAAAGCATCGTCATTAATCAGTTTCGAAAAAACAGTTAATTTGATTTGATTTTTGAAAGATAAAACACTTACATTATTATTGATTTTTAATGAATTTTTTATTGATTCATAATTAAAAAAATCAGATTTTTCTTCACGTAACATTTCTTTATGAATTTCAACAGCTGCAATTTTCTTTGGATGTGTTATTCGAGGTAAATGCCTGTGGTCGTTAAATAATTCAGATACTTTATTCGTATAACCATTTTCTTGAAGAATTTTAAATGCAGGAATACAATCTTTTTTATCAACTAATAAGTCAATATCACCAACCATTCGTTCGGCAATATCTTGGTATAAACCATCTAATAAATTCCCTGTTCCTTTTAAGAAAATAGGCGTAATATTATGTGCTAATAACAGTGTGTTTATTTCTTTGGCTTCTTTAATTATTTGCTGATTTCGTTCACGATTTAAATCTGTAATATGCACCATATATTCCACTAAATCTTCAGGTAAATAATGCAGAAAATCAGCACGTTTTAAATTACAGTATAAAGCTGGAAATACATAATGTGCTGTTGTTATTCTAACTATATTATCCCAATTTACAGTACCTGTTTTTAATTGTTTTTCTACTAAAATACGATTGTCTTTTTCGTGGGTAATCGTTAAGCATTTCCCGATAAAAAATAAGGTTTCTTTATAATTCATTTTTTATAGCGTCTTATAATTTATCATTAAAAATTGTATGAACCGTGTCAATCATTTTTTTATTATCAGAATAGGTAAGTTGATAACAGGGCAGTTTTTCAAACCAATCCATAAATTTATCGGCATTTTCAGCAATCGGCGACAACCAAGAATCAGGTACTAATTGTTCAAAAGCTTTTAATTTAGAAATTTTATCAACCTGTAAATCACTATCTTTTTCATATTTGATAAAAATCAAGGCTTTACAAGGTAAATGTTGCTGATAATCGGTGTTATTTGGCACTAAATAGCGCACAATTTTACGCAATCGTTCAAAATTATATTCCGCCGAAGTTTCCAATTCAGGATACATAGGAAGTAAGGTAGGTAAGCTATTTTTTTTGATAGAAATTGCCGAAGGAAAACTATAAATATGTTTTTTTTCGGCATCAATCGGTACAAAATCGTCGGCTAAACAGGTAAAATCTTTGGCTTGTAATAAGGCTAAAGAGGTGCTTTTTCCGTTGCCAGAATCGCCTAAAAAAAGCATAGATTCTTTACCGTTACTTATTGCTGATGCATGGAAAACTCCTAGCCATTCCGCTTCTTCTTTTCGGTGGATGTGTTCTACAATTTTCATAGAAAATTTCCCTTGAAAATAATGAACTTCGTTTAACACCCAAGTATCAATAATGTTATTATCTATAGAAAAAGAAATGTGTTTTTCATTGCTATAAACACGATAATGATGCGTTTCATTAAGTGTTTCTGAAGGTTTTTCTATTTCTAAATGTGCAAATTTTGGATGCACTAAATATTTTTCATAATCTGACAAATAGCTTACTTTAATAATAATAGTATTCATTTTGTAGTAATAATGATACTCAAATTTTTGAGGAACATCTAAAATAATATTATTTTTAAGGTTGTTATCGTCTTTCTTTTCAGAAAGTATATTGTTGGCTATTTCTTGAATAAAATCAATTAGTTCTTGTTCAGGAACACTTATTTCATCTGCTAAAATACGAGCAATTTCTTTGTTTGAAACACTATTATTTAAAAGCGTTATTATTTGCGCAACAACAGGTTCAACAACGATATATTGATTTTTCTTTTGAAGCCATAAAATGGTTTTACCTTCTACTTGTTTTTTTAAAATCATAGGTTATAAAAATACTAAAACCTCGAAACAATCGAGGTTTTATTATTCAATAATATGAAAAAAATATGAAACAGCAATTAACAGTTTTATTTAGCGCCTTTATTTTTGTGTTGTTAGTAGGGTCGTTTAGTCTAAAATAATTTTTTTATGAAGCTTTCCTAAATCAGAATTAAGCTTAATAATATAAACTCCTTTTGCTATTTTAGGCAATTCAATAACATGAATTCCAGTTGATTTAAATGAAGTACTGATAATTTTCTGCCCTAAAATAGAGTACATATCTAAGGAAGCATTTTGAGTTTGTAAACCTGAAATGGTTATACTATTATTTATCGATTTATAAATAGTTACATTTTGTGAAATTTCTTTAGTAGGAGCTTCTGCTAAGTTTTTAGAGTTTGTATGAATATAAAATTGTCCTGTACCTTTTGCTTCTTTTTCTAATGTAACTTTGTAATTTTTTTGCGAAATATTGGTAAATGTATTGGCTATTCTATCTTCTAAATATATTTTTACATCCGAAGAAAAATTTTGAGTATTGACAGAAAAAATTACTTTTTCACCCGCTTTAGCAATAATTCCAAGCGGTATAATCATTGCTTCCATATTTGTGTTAGGTAAGGTTTGTATGGCTAATTTATCACCTTTATTTTCAGCAACTAACTCTGTAAATACATCAAAACCTGCCGATTTTATTCCTCCAAATATTTTAGAATCATAACCATTATCAAAACCTGTATTTTTATTGGCGATATAAAAAACTTTTGTTGATTTTTTAACCGTTTCATTTGCTACAAATAATTCAAAAGATGTTTTAGAAGTTGGTCTTTTAAAAGTATCGGATGTTTGATGACTCTGGTTTGATATATCAAAATTAATAGTTGCATTTGAATTAGCTTCTACGAAAAAACCTTGTCCTGGAGAAATTTCGATAGGATTATTAGCGTTGTAGGTTACATATTGCGTTCCATTCCATAGCCAAATTGTTTGCGCATTCAATACGTTTGTATTTTGAAGCGCGAATTTTTCCGAATTTAGATACGCCGTAAATGGGTTTCCGATAAAGTTAAAATTATTTCTTGATCCAGTTGTTATAGGATAATTAATAGTATTGGTATTTGCTGTTCCTGTAATTGAAAGTTCTCCTGGTTTTTTTAGTTTTACTGCAATCCCTGCTCCTGATATTATTTGATTAGCAGTCGTTGCTGTAGCATAATTCCAAGGAATATTTCCGTTATTAATAAAAGTTCCGATACCAATATTATTACCTGAACCTGTTGCAAAAACCTGCTTTTCAATAAGGTTTTTAGTATTTTCTCCAGTTACAGGTGCGGCAATTAAATGCCAATTTGTAGTAGCAATCGCTCTTTTATAAGTTACAATACCTATTGCAGTTTTTTTAGGGATAAAAGATGCGCCATAATTTATAAGCAATGAGTTAAATGTTACCGCCGAATTCGCTGTTGGATAATTAGTTGCATCCGAAGGAATGATAACATCAGCAGTTGTTGTAGGTACGGTATTTGAAAACCAATTAGAAAAAGTATGCCAATCGGTATTTGTAATACCGGTCCATAATGCTGTATTTGGAGGCGAAGGTAAGTTAGTAGAAGTGTGTATAAAAAATTGACCAACGCCACTTGTAGTAGCAGTAGTTTTGTAGGTATATGTTTGTTTAGATAAGTTGATAAAGGTGTTATTTAAACGATCTTCTAAATAAATATTAAGGTTTTCAGGGAAGTTTTTAGAAACTACAGAAAAAGTAATTTCTTTATTTGCGCCAATTATTAAACCTACAGGTATTACCATTTTTTCGTACTCATTCGGTACTGTTTGAATGGATAATTTTCTATCTTTTTTACTTGAAACAAATTTTGTGTATAATGCAAGTTTAACAGCAACACCGCTAAATATTTTAGAATCATATCCATTATCAAAATCAGTAGTTTTGCCTGCTATGTAAAATACTCTTGTTGACTTTTTTGCAGTACCTGTATTGATAAATAATTCAAAATTTGCATAGGCATTACTAGCATTTGATTTGAAACAATTTTCAATAATCGTAGTATCTATTGTATTAGCTACGATTGTGGTATTATTGAAAATAAAGAAACAAAGCAATAGGTTTAGGGCATGAAAGAAGAATGATTTCATTTTTATAGCGATTATTTAAGTGGAAAATATTTTTTTAAAAATAATAAAACCCCGAAACAATTGAGGCTTTATTATTCAATAATATGAAGAAATATTTAAAGCCTGTTTAAATTTTATTCCAAAAATTGTTGTAACATCAAAATAGCATGACAAGGAGTTAAAACCCATTGCCGCCATTTTTTGCCACTATATTTTTTTCAGATGAAATTTAAACAGCCGCTTAAATATTAAAAATAATTGATATTGACTTGTTTTTCTTAGCGTTTTGTTGCTGTTTTTAAATCAAAGCTTCTTTTAAAATACTAACAGGATGTTTGGCAATACGTTTTGTACCGTCAAAAATTTGATGACGACAACTTGTACCCGCCGCTACAATTTCGGTATCTGTAGCACAGTTTCTAATTTTAGGAAATAAGGTGTCTTCGCCAACCTGCATACTTACTTTATAATGTTCTTTTTCATACCCAAAAGAACCCGCCATTCCACAACAACCTGTATTTAAAATAGTAACTTTATAGTTTTCAGGAATATTTAAAATTGAAAAACTAGCATGGGTTGATGACAATGCTTTTTGATGACAATGTCCATGAATTTTAAGCGTTTTAGTTTCTTTTGTAAATAACGCTGTATCTATATTTTCTTTTTGATGTTCAGCAGCTAAAAACTCTTCAAAAGTAAACACATTTTTAGCGATTTTTTTAGCAGATATTTTATCATCAGCTAAACGAATATATTCATCTCTAAACGTTAAAATTGCCGAAGGTTCTATTCCTATTAATGGCGTTTCTTCGGATATTAAATCTTTAAAAATAGCTACATTTTTATTAGCGAGCGTTTTTGCTTGGTTTAAAAACCCTTTAGAAATATGACTTCTTCCGCTTTCTTCATGTAGAATGTTTTTAACTTCGTAGCCTAATTTTTCTAATAAAACAACAGTGTCTTTACCAATTTCAGCATCATAAAAATTAGTGAATTCATCGTTAAATAAATAGATTGTTTTTTGAGGTTTTTCGCCTGATTTATTTTTATTTATTGAGGCTGTATTTCTATTTTTAAGCCAAGCATTTACGGTTTGTTTTGCTAACTTCGGAACAGTTCGCTGAGTAGCAACACCCATTATTTTTTTAGCGATAATTGTATTTGTAAAGAAGTTTGTAATAGTAGGAATTTTACTTCCTAATTTATTATATTTTGCATTGTTGGCAAATAAAGTACTCCTAAAAGAATAACCGTTTGTTTCTTGATATTGATATAAAAATTCGGCTTTCATCGAAGCGATATCTACATTACTTGGGCATTCTGTAGCACAAGCTTTACAACTTAAACATAAATCTAAAACTTGCTTTAATTCTTTAGAATCGAATTTATTTTCAGCCGTATTATTTGTTAAAACTTCTCGCAACATATTTGCTCTTGCACGCGTAGTTTCTTTCTCGTTTCTAGTGGCTCTATAACTCGGACATAAAGTTCCGCCTGCTTCTGGCGATTTTCTACAATCTCCTGAACCATTACATTTTTCCGCTAATTTTAAAATTCCTTCACTTTGCGAAAAATCTTGCAATGTTTTTATAACAGGTTCTTTTCTGTCAATTTCATAGCGTAAATTTTTATCCATTGCAAAAGCATCGGTAATTTTTCCTTGATTAAAAACATTCTGCGGATCAAAGGCTTTTTTTATCCTTCTTAATAAGTCATAATTTGCATTACCAATCATTAACGGAATAAATTCGGCACGAACAATTCCGTCACCGTGTTCTCCACTAAACGAACCTTTATATTTTTTTACTAGTTCAGCCGTTTCGGTGGTTATTTTTCTAAATAAAACAACATCTTCTTTTTTCTTTAAGTTTAAAATAGGGCGTAAATGTAATTCTCCAGCACCAGCATGCGCATAATAAACGGCATCTTGCTGATATTTATCCATAATTTGAGTGAATTCTTCAATATATTCTGGCAAATCTTCTAAAGCAACGGCGGTATCTTCAATACAAGCAACGGCTTTCATATCGCCAACAATATTTCCTAATAAACCTAAACCTGCTTTTCGTAAGTGGTGTACTTTTGCAATATCATCGCCATAAACTTTCGGATAATGATGTCCAAAATTATTCGCTTTTAAATCTTCAATTAATTTATCAGCTTGAATTTCTGCATCTTCTAAAGTATCCGAAGAAACCTCTAACATTAAAACTGCCTCAGGGTCGCCTTGTAAAAAGAACCTGTTTTTAGCTTGTTCTCGGTTGTTTTTGGTACAATCTAAAATAACTTTGTCCATCAATTCACAGGCATACAATTTGTGTTTCATTGCGGTAACCGTAGCTTTTAAACTTTGGTTGATACTTGTAAAATGTGGGCAGACCATAATACTAAAAGTAGGAGCTAGGCTGTCTAATTGTATGGTGATTTCTGTAGAAAAAACCAACGTTCCTTCGCTTCCTGATAAAAATTTAGCAGGATTTATAGTGGTTTGTTTTCCGCCAAATAAATCGGATTTTAAAAATTCATCCACCGCATATCCTGTATTTCTTCTGTGGATTTCTGGCTTTGGAAATTCATTTATAATTTCTTGCTGAATGGCTTCTTGAGAAAGTTCGTTGTAAATTGTTTTATAAATACTTCCTTCTAAAGTTTGATTTATTTTTTTCTGATGAAACTCTTGCGAGGTAATTTCTGAGAAAAAAACATCGCTACTATCGGCTAAAATTCCTTGTATAGCAATTACTTTATCGCGAGTAACTCCGTAGCGAATTGAGGTGCTTCCTGACGAATTATTCCCAACCATTCCACCAATCATACAGCGATTAGACGTAGAAGTATTCGGGCCAAAAAATAATCCGTAGGGTTTTAAAAATCGATTTAAATCATCACGAATAATTCCAGGTTGTACGGTAATTGTTTTATTTTTTTCATTAAAAGCCAATATATTGGTAAAATGTTTCGAAACATCTACCACAATTCCATCACCAACACATTGCCCTGCTAATGAAGTTCCTGCAGTTCTAGGAATTAATGTAACGTTATTTTTGGTAGCAAAATTAATTAGTATTTTAATATCTTCTGAATCCTTCGGATAAGCAACCGCTAATGGAATTTTTCGATATACAGAGGCATCCGTAGCATATAAGGTTTTATGTAAATCATCAAAAAATAAGGTTCCTTTTAAGCTTTTATCTAAATTTAATAATAGTTTTTTATCTGTCATCGCTGTCATTTTTTTCTTTTAATTACTCAATAGGAATATTTCTTTTAAAGCAGGTATCAAAGCAAATAAAAGTGTCGGTTCCTGCAACGCCGTTTATTAAATGTACGTTATCGTATAGTATTTTTTGCAAATGTTCATTGTCTTTGGCATAAATTAAGATAAAAATAGCATAATTACCCGACACAAAATTACATTCGGTAATTTCAGGAATTTTTTCTAAAGCTTTCATAACCTCTTTTGCAAAACGAGCTTCTCGCAAGCGAATACCAGTGTATGATTTGGTTTTATAGCCTAATTTATTTTCTTCTAAAATAAATTCAGCATTTTTTATAACCCCTTCGGTAGTGAGTTTTTTTATCCGCTGATGAATTAAAGAATTCGAAACATTTAGTTCTTCAGCTATTTGCGAATAAGCTTTTCGAGCATCGGAACGTAATTTTAGTAGTATTTGTTTATCGATATAATCAAATTGATTATTCATTTTCTGTTTTTTGATTGAGAGAATGTTATTTTGGTTTTTTAAAGCTGATAATTTTATTATTTTACCATAAAATAACTTGTTAAGGTGTAAAATTAATCATTTTAAGCTTTTATTAAAAGGAATATGATTTAATTTGTAGTAAAAATTATCAAAACATGACAACAGCACAAATATTTGACAAATTATGGAAAGAATACTCAGAACGTACTCCTTCTGCACAAAAAATCAATGATTTATTTAAAGCAAAAGGTAATGAGATTTATAATGATCACGTTGCTTTTAGAACTTTTGATGATGAGCGTGTTAATATTGAAGTATTAGCAGCACCATTTTTAGCCGCTGGTTATAAGGAGTGTGGCGATTATACTTTTGAAGCAAAAAAATTATATGCAAAACATTACGAGCATACCACCGATAAAAATGCACCACGTGTATTTATTAGTCAGTTAAAAACAAAAGAGTTTTCTGCGGAATTACAAGCAACTGTAAAACGTTTAATCGATGGATTATCTGAAGAAGATTTAAACCCTGCCGAGTTAGTTTTTAAAGGTCGTTTATGGGAACAGCCTTCTTTTGAAGTTTATGAAAAATTACAAGCAGAAACAGAATATGCGGCATGGTTATATGTAAACGGATTTTGTTCAAATCACTTTACCGTGGATGTAAATAAATTAGATACTTTTAAATCGTTACAAGAAGTAAACGAATTTTTAAAAGAGAAAGGTTTTAAAATGAATACTTCTGGTGGCGAAATTAAAGGAACTCCAGCGGTATTTTTAGAGCAATCGAGTGTTTTAGCTGATAGAATTCCTGTAGCTTTTAAAGAAGTTACCAAAGAAATTACGTCTTGTTATTATGAGTTTGCTTTCCGTCATGCCATGGAAAACGGTGAATTATATTCTGGTTTTATTGCAGGTTCAGCCGATAAAATTTTTGAAAGTACCGATATGAAATTGTAATCCCCCTTTATTTAGAAGTGTTATTTTAATCGCTTTTTTATATGTTAAAAAAAGTCGTGCATCGAGCTGTAATAGCTTGATATACGGTTTTTTTTTGTTTGATGATTAAAGTTTTTTTAATAATTGAATTCAGTATGACAGATAATCTGATTATTTAATTAGATGTAAAGTTTGTTTGTCTAATTGTAATGTTTATTTTACATTTGATAAACTTTAAATGATAATTATTATGAAATTAGATTATTTATTTCCTTATAAATTTAAAAAAACAGGATGGATTTTACTTGTTAGTTCTCTGATTATTGGCTTGGTTACCTTAATTTACGAGTATGAACCAAATTGTTTAACTTTTAAAGTTCCTGCTATTTTTATAGATGAAAATAATAAATTTGGAATGGTTAAAAATAATATTTTAAATGAAATTTTAGGAGTTCTAATTATTATCAGTTCTTTACTTGTTGCTTTTTCTAGAGAGAATATAGAAGATGAATATATTTCGAAAATAAGATTAGAGTCGTTAGTTTGGGCAGTATATGTTAACTATGGTATTCTTTTATTTTCTTTTTTATTTATTTATGATCTTTCCTTTTTATGGGTTATGATTTTTAATATGTTTACGGTTTTATTATTTTTTATAATAAGATTTAATTGGAAAATTTATAAACTTTAAAAGTCAGCTAATTATGAAGAATACTATAAAAGTTGAAAGAGCTAAAAAAAATATTACTCAAGCGGAGTTGGCTAAATTAGCTAAGGTTAGTAGGCAAACAATAAATGCTTTAGAGTTAGGGAAGTACGTTCCGTCAACAGTTTTAGCATTAAAATTAGCTCATGTTTTTGAGGTTGAAGTAGGTGTAATCTTTGCCTTAGAAGAATCTGATTGGGTTTAAGATAAAATTATTTTTCAGCAAAAAAAGCCTTAGATTTTATCTAAGGCTTTTGTAAAATAAACTAAAAATTTCAGTATTATTTAAAAGTAGAAGTGATGTTTATTGCTACATCATCCCAGGTTTTAGAAACACCGTCATCTCCTTTATGTAAGTCTTTACAAGCTTCATTTAAAGAGGCTAATGCTTTTGCTGCATTCCAATTTGTAATTTTTAAATTTCCTGTTAGGCTAAAAACTTTTCCGTTAATTGTATAGGTAAACGCAAGTTTTTTAGTAACACCATTCATGGTAATATCAGCATAACCAGTGGTATCGTTTTCTAAAACTAATTTACCAGAAAGTAATTTAGTGTTGTCCATAATACCAAAGAAAAATTTCTTAATTTTAAAATCTCTACTTGATTCTTTTGTAAAAACGCTACTTACAGGTATTGAAAATTCGGCATTATTAATTGCTTCTTTAACAGTATTTCCTTTTCCATTAGCAGTTATTGTAACTTTTTTGAAAATACCATTTACAGGTGCTTTTTTTGTTGTTTTGTAAGCTGTCCAATTAATAGCATTATTTGCATCTTGTAATACAAAAGCAAATTTTTCGGCAATTACTTCTTTTTTTATTACTTCCTTTTTAGTCGTTGTTTCCTTTTTAGCAGTCGAATTACAAGAAATTAAGCTACTAACAGCAATAAATACGAATAAAGAATAAATGATTTTTTTCATGATAATTATTTTATAATTGAATTGATTAAGTTGATGTATTCTTGTTTTGCTTGATTTTCATTCATGCCTCTTAATTGTATCCAGGCATTAAATTTAAAGCCATTTCTTAAATTGTCATTGTCATTGTCATTTTCATTAAGGGGAAACAGATCTCCTTTTACAGCTTGTTTGTAGTAACTGTAAAGCCTAAGCATAGTATCGGGAGGTAGCTTTTCTTTAATGCTAGAAGCTTTTTCGTAAGCTTCTTTAAATTGTATGTCTAAAGTATTTAGCATAAAAAATAATCGGGTATAATTACAGTATATAATGTATGTATAAGTAAACGAACGGCGCAAGGAAAAACAAGCTATCAAGCCTGTCTAATAAACCTCCATGACCAGGCATAATTGTACCGCTGTCTTTAATGTTTGCTTGCCTTTTAAATTTAGATTCGACTAAATCGCCTAAAGAACCAAATACAGCAACAATAATGGCTATAAATATCCAATTTAATATTGAAAAAGAGCTAGGATATTCTCCGAATTTTCCAATTAAAACAGCCCCTAAAACAGCAAATAATACACCACCAATAAAACCTTCAATTGTTTTTTTAGGAGATACTGCTTCAAAGAGTTTGTGTTTTCCAAAATTTTTACCAACTAAAAAGGCAAAACTATCGTTTGTCCAAATTAATAAAATGATATAAATTATAATATTTGGATGATAATTACCTTGAATAAATGGTAGCTTTATTAAAAAATAAAATGGTAGTATTAAATAGATACTATGTAAAAATATTTTTTGTAGGGTAGTAGTCGTTTTTATTGGTTTTGTAGTAAGTAAATAATAAAGTAATCCTACTAAGCCAACTAATGAAAATCCGATTAAAAAACCACCAATATAAAGCGGTATTTTAATAGTAGCAACATAAATAATAGCCAGCAAAAGCACATAGGGTACTATATTTTTTAGCTGTAATATTCTTGAAAATTCAAAAACACAGATAGCTGAAAAAATAGCAATTAATCCAATATAAGTTAATCCTACATGAGATTCCGTTGAAAAAAGGATTGCTGCTATGAAAATAATAGCATAAACAAGTCCTGAAATACTTCTAGTTATTAGGTTGCGCATAGTTTATAAGTCTTCAAAGAGAAGTAAATATAAGTTTTTTGAGTTACTATTACCATAACTTAAAAAACTACCATCTTCAACTTCTATTTTATAATTTGTTGTTGAACAAATATTGGTAGGAATGTTTCCACTAAAATGTGTTTTTATACCTGTTAAACCTTCGCTCATATTTTTTACTAACTGACTTGTTGTAGCATAGACAATAAAGTTTTCAGAGTGAGAAGGTAATTTTTCACTTCCTAATTGATTTGAGGAAAATAAAATATCACCATTATTGGCAATTAAGTGTTCACAGGAAGTAAAAAAAGGAATTTCTTTAGAAGGTTTTTCTTGGGTATAAGTACCTGTTTTTTTAGTAATTTTTAGTAGATCAAAATCAGAACAGGTAAGCTGTTTCCAGTTATTTTCTTGTAAAATTTGAATTAAATTAACCGATACTTCATCAATAGAAGTACAGTATAAAAATTTACCACCTTTGCTGATAAAATTATGCACAAAGGAATCATCTAATGATAAATTAACTTCCTGTTCGTTAATTAATTTATCGTTAGATGATTTTTTATAGGATTTATATAATCTTTTTAAAAAGTTCATTGAAATAAAAACTATTCTTCAATTACTGGGGTTGTTTTTATTTCTTTTTTTTCAAAAGGTCTTTCACCAAATATTTTTTCTAAATCAACTTTAAACATCACTTCTTTTTCAAGTAATAATGCGGCAAGTTGACTAAGTTTATCTTCGTGTTTGGTTAATAAATCAATAGCTCTTTGATATTGACCTTCAATTATTTTAGAAATTTCTTCATCAATAACTTTAGCAGTATCGTCACTATAAGGTTTTACGAAACCGTCATTTCCTGATGAGTCATAATAAGTAACATTACCTACTTTTTCATTTAAACCATATACCGTAACCATTGCACGTGCTTGTTTGGTTACTTTTTCTAAATCACTTAAAGCTCCTGTTGAAATTTTATTAAAAATTAACCTTTCGGCAGCTCTACCACCCATGGTAGCACACATTTCATCGAGCATTTGTTCTGTTTGAATAATTTTCCTATCCTCTGGAAGATACCAAGCAGCCCCTAATGATTGACCACGAGGAACGATAGTAACTTTTACTAACGGTGCGGCGTGTTCTAACATCCAACTTACTGTTGCATGACCAGCTTCATGAAAAGCAATTACTTCCTTTTCTTTTGGGGTAATTACCTTATTTTTCTTTTCTAAACCGCCAACAATTCTATCAACAGCATCTAAAAAATCTTGTTGTTCAATTGCTTCTTTGTTGTTTCTTGCTGCAATTAAGGCAGCTTCATTACAAAGATTAGCTATATCAGCACCAGAAAAACCAGGTGTTTGTTGTGCTAAAAGTTCTAAATCAGTATTTTCAGCTAATTTTAATGGTTTTATGTGTACATCAAAAATTTCTCTACGTTCGTGTAAATCTGGTAAATCAACATAAATTTGACGGTCAAAACGACCCGCACGCATTAAAGCACTATCTAACACATCGGCACGGTTTGTAGCAGCTAATACAATAACATTTGTATCGGTTCCAAAACCATCCATTTCTGTTAAAAGTTGATTTAACGTGTTTTCACGTTCATCATTTCCGCCTGTCATATTGTTTTTACCTCTTGCACGACCAATGGCATCAATTTCATCAATAAATATAATTGAAGGCGATTTTTCTTGTGCTTTTTTAAATAAATCTCTAACACGAGAAGCACCTACACCTACAAACATTTCAACAAAATCAGATCCTGATAATGAAAAGAAAGGAACACCAGCTTCACCAGCTACGGCTTTTGCTAATAATGTTTTTCCTGTTCCAGGAGGTCCTACCAATAAGGCTCCTTTAGGTATTTTACCACCTAATTTAGTGTATTTTTCAGGTGTTTTTAAGAAATCTACAATTTCTTGAATTTCTTCTTTTGCACCTTCTAAACCAGCTACATCTTTAAAAGTTGTTTTAACTTTAGTGTCTTGATCAAAAAGTTTTGCTTTTGATTTACCAATGTTAAAAATTTGACCACCACCGCCGCCGCCGCCAGCACCACCAGACATTCTTTTCATAAAGAAAATCCAAATACCTATTAATATAATAAAAGGTAAAAATTCAATAATGCTTGTGACTAAGCTTGTTGGTTCTACATTTTTTCGATCAAAATCAAGATTGTTTTGCGCTTTCTCTTTTTTGATTTCGTTTTCGAAATTTTGTAAATCACCAAAATTATAAGTGTATAAAGGTGCTCCTTTTCTGTATAAAGGAGAGTCCGTTATTTTTTTATGTGCCTCTTTTTTTTCAGCATCACTCTTTAAAAAAATTTGGGCTACATTATTGTTTTCAACAACAATTTTTTCAATATCATTTTCTAGTAAAATTTTATTGAACTCGTTTTTTGAAATATTACGAGATCCTAAATTACTGGAATTAAAAAAACTTAACCCTAATAGGATTACCAATATTGGAATGTATATCCAAAACGAATTAAACGTAAATTTTGGAGCACTTTTTTTCTTATCACTCATAAAACAATGTGTCTAAATTAGTAGGAACTATAGTGTGTTAATTTCCGTGATTTTAGCATCACCCCAAAGACTTTCAATATCGTAATAACTACGGATTTCTTTTTGAAAAACATGCACAACAACGTGTACGTAGTCCATTAAAACCCATTCCGAATTTCCTTGTCCTTCAATATGCCAAGCCTTATCTTTAAGTTCTTTGCTTACCATTTTTTGTACCGAGTTAGAAATGGCACTTACTTGTGTGTTTGAGTTTCCTGAGCAGATTATAAAATAATCGCAAACAGTGTTTTCTATTTCTCGTAAATCTAGTAATTGGATGTCTTCTCCTTTTACCTCTTCAATCCCTTTTATAATCACAGCAATTAAATCGTCTGTGCTTGCTTGTTTTTTAGTCATCAAAAAAATTATATTTTTAGCAAAGTTATTATATTTTTGCGAGTAATTTGCCTAATATTAATACTTGTTTTATTCGCAAAGCTTATATGAAAATAATCAAACTTGATGCCATTGATTCTACCAATTCTTTTTTAAAGGATATGTCAGCAAAAGTTCCGCTAGATAATTTTACTGTTGTGGTGGCTAAAAACCAAACTTTAGGTAGGGGGCAAATGAATGCGAATTGGAACTCAGAAAAAGGTAAGAACCTGACTTTTAGTGTTTTTTGGAAGCCTGAAGCACTTTGTATTGCTGATTTTAAGTATTTGAATTATAGTATTTCCTTAGGTGTTTATGAAGTACTTAGTTCTTTAAAATTACCTCGATTGGCTATTAAATGGCCTAACGACATTCTGTCAGAAAACAAAAAAATTGCCGGAATTTTAATTGAAAATACCTTAAATATAAAAAATATTAGTGCCTCAGTTATAGGAATAGGGCTTAATGTGAATCAAAATATTTTTTCAGAGGCGCTTCCAAACGCTTCTTCTGTTAAAAGAATTTTAAAAAAAGAGCAGGATATTGACCTCGATTTGTTGTTAAATAATTTGCTATTAAGCTTAAAAGAAAAATTAGTGCGTTTAAATAAAAAACAATATGTGTCTTTAGAAAAAGAATATTTAAGTGTGTTGTATAAAAAAAATGTTCCGAGCATGTTTAAAACAAGTCAGAACATTTTATTTATGGGTAAAATTATTGGTGTTTCCGATATTGGAAAACTCCAAATTGAATTAGAAAACGAAACAATTCAAGAATTTGGCATTAAAGAAGTTTCGTTTGCCTAATTAATTTTAGTTTATAATTTTGAAATATTTTCAGTTAAGGTATCAATAAATTTGGTTAATGGTTTTTTTACCATCATTGCCATCATTGGATTAAAATCACCATTAAAATTTAAAACAACCTCACTTTCATTTTCAGAAATTTCACAAATATCAGAAGATAAGGTAAATGGTAATTTGCTACTTGCTGCTCCTAAAGTAATGTTTGAAAATTCGGTTTTTTCTTTGATTACCAATCTTATTTCTGGCATGCCTTTTAAACCGAAAATAAAACTATCGCCATCTACTTCAAATTTTTGAGTGTTTTCTGGCATTAATTGTTCAAAGTTTTCTAATTTTAATAAAAAATTAAAAATTTCTTTGGTTGATTTTTGTACAATTACGTTGTTTCCTGCAATATTCATTGTTGATTATTTTAGTCTTATTTTTCGTTTTGTTTCCACTCGCTAGGGGCAATTCGCCATTGTTCTAACATTCTTAGTTCTTGACTAGTAATGTATTTGCTGTCAAGAGCTTGTTCAAGTAAATGTTCGTAATTGCTTAGTGTGGTAAGTTCAATATTATCTTTTTTGAAATTATCGGAAGCAATTTGAAATCCGTAAGAAAAAATAGCAATCATTCCTTTTACAGTTGCGTTTGCTTCTTTCAAGGCTTTTACGGCATTTAAACTACTGGTTCCTGTGCTGATTAAATCTTCAATAACCACTACATTTTGCCCGCTTTCTAAATGACCTTCTATTTGGTTTTTACGCCCGTGCTTTTTAGCTTCAGGACGTACATATATAAAAGGAACACCTAATTCTTGCGCGACTAACATTCCAATTGCAATTGCTCCGGTGGCTACACCTGCAATGACATCTGGTTTACCGTGTTTTGCAATGACTAATTTTGCAATTTCTTCTTTTAAGAAGTTTCTAACAGGTACATAAGATAAGGTAACTCTGTTGTCACAATAAATTGGAGATTTCCAACCTGAAGCCCAAGTAAATGGTTCTTGAGGGCTTAGTTTAATTGCTTTAATTTGTAGCAGATGCGCTGCTGTTTTTTTTGCTGTGTCTTTGTTGAAGTCCATAACGCAAATGTATAAAGTTTTTGTTAATGATAAACCAATAATTAGTACAATTTCGGTTAAAACGATGCTGATTTTAGTGGTTTTGTTTGCAAAAATACAATTATTAAAGAAACTTAGTAGTACTCGCTTAGTACTCTTATAAAATAGAGTGCACAAATTTTTAGCCCCGATTGAAGCAATTGTTTGAGCTCCTTTTTTTGATTTTTTTCAAAAAAAGAGCGAGTGCGGAAAGCGGGAAGTAGCTTCAAAAAAAAAGAAATAGTGTCATTTTGTCATCTTTGGTAAAAAAAAACAGCTATTTTTATGCCAAAACAAAAGTAATTACCTGTTGGCACACAGTTTGACTATTACAACTTGTAAAATTGAATTAAAATTTAAGACATAGTATTATGAGTAAAATTATAGGAATTGATTTAGGAACCACAAATTCATGTGTTTCTGTAATGGAAGGAAATGAGCCAGTTGTTATCCCTAATGCAGAAGGAAAAAGAACTACGCCATCTATCGTAGCATTTATTGAAGGTGGAGAGCGTAAAGTTGGTGATCCAGCAAAAAGACAAGCGGTAACGAACCCTACAAAAACAGTTTATTCTATTAAACGTTTTATGGGTAATAAGTTCTCTGATTCTTCAAAAGAAGCTGCAAGAGTACCTTATAGCGTTGTAAAAGGTGATAATGATACTCCACGTGTAGATATTGATGGTCGTTTATATACGCCACAAGAAATTTCTGCAATGGTTTTACAGAAAATGAAAAAAACAGCTGAGGACTACTTAGGAACTGATGTTTCTGAAGCAGTAATTACTGTACCAGCATATTTTAACGATGCACAACGTCAAGCAACTAAAGAAGCTGGTGAAATTGCAGGTTTAACAGTTAGAAGAATTATTAACGAACCAACTGCAGCTGCTTTAGCGTATGGTTTAGATAAATCTCATGACGATAAAAAAATAGTTGTTTTTGATTTTGGTGGTGGAACACATGATGTTTCTATCTTAGAATTAGGAGACGGTGTTTTCGAAGTATTAGCTACTGATGGTGATACGCATTTAGGTGGAGATGATGTTGATGAAAGAATTATCAACTGGTTAGCTGAAGAATTTCAAGCGGAAGAGTCAATGGATTTACGTAAAGATCCAATGTCTTTACAACGTTTAAAAGAAGCTGCTGAAAAAGCGAAGATTGAATTATCTAGCACAACTTCATCAGAAATTAACTTACCTTATATTACTGCTACTGCTTCAGGACCTAAGCATTTAGTTAGAACGTTAACTAGAGCTAAATTTGAAGCTTTAATTGATGATTTAATCAAAAGAACTATTGAGCCTTGTGCTACTGCTTTAAAAAATGCTGATTTAACGATCGACGAAATTGACGAAGTTGTATTAGTAGGTGGTTCTACTCGTATTCCTGCTATTCAGGAAGCTGTTCAGAATTTCTTTAAAAAATCACCAAGTAAAGGAGTAAATCCTGATGAAGTTGTTTCTTTAGGAGCTGCTATTCAAGGTGGAGTTTTATCTGGAGATGTAAAAGACGTATTATTATTAGATGTTACGCCTTTATCTTTAGGAATTGAAACTATGGGTAACGTATTTACGAAGTTAATTGATGCAAATACTACGATTCCTACAAAGAAATCTCAAGTATTTTCTACTGCTGCTGATAACCAGCCTTCTGTAGATATTCACGTATTACAAGGTGAAAGAGCAATGGCTGCTGATAACAATACTATCGGTCGTTTCTTATTAACTGATATTCCACCAGCACAAAGAGGTGTTCCTCAAATTGAAGTAACTTTCGATATTGATGCAAACGGAATTATCAAAGTTTCTGCTTCTGATAAAGCTACTGGTAAAACTCAGGACATTAAAATTGAAGCTTCTTCTGGATTATCTGAAGATGAAATCAAGAAAATGAAAGCGGATGCTGAAGCAAATGCTGATGCTGATGCGAAAGCAAAAGAAACTGCTGAAAAAATCAACGAAGCTGATTCTATGATTTTTCAAACTGAAAAGCAATTAAAAGAATTTGGTGAAAAATTATCTGCGGATAAAAAAGCGCCAATCGAAGCTGGTTTAGTTGAATTAAAAGCTGCTCACGAAGCTGGAGATGTTGCAAGAATTGAAGGTGCTTTAACTATTGTTAATGACGCATGGAAAGCTGCTTCTGAAGAGATGTATGCTGATAAAGGTGCAGGAGCTCAGCAAGCGGCACAGCCAAAAGCTGATGATCAAGCTGATAATGTAGAAGATGTAGAATTCGAAGAAGTTAAGTAATTTTAACTTTTAAGTATATTTTATACTTTATATATATTAAAACGCAATCATTAATTTGATTGCGTTTTTTCGTTTTTACGCTATACCACAAACAACATAGCTTTAAAGTAGGATAAAGGGGTGTTTTTAGATATATTTACCCTTATTAAATTCAATAGAAATACACCTAAAACACTAGGGTAATAAAACCGATACTTTAATTATTGATTAATGGCTATTTTAGAATAGTATTAATAAAAAAAAGATAAAAAAATAAAATGACAAGTAACAATCAAAGAGCAGAATTACAAGGTCAAATCTGGAAAATAGCTAATGACGTTCGTGGTTCTGTAGATGGATGGGATTTTAAACACTTCGTATTAGGAACACTTTTTTATCGCTTTATAAGCGAAAATTTTACAGAATATATTGAGGCTGGTGATCAAAGTATCAATTATGCAAAATTATCAGATGATATAATTACTCCTGAAATAAAAGAAGATGCGATTAAAACTAAAGGTTATTTTATATATCCTAGTCAACTTTTTGTCAATTTAGTTGAAAATGCTAACGATAACGAAAACCTAAATACAGATTTAGCGGCAATATTCACAGCTATTGAAAGTTCTGCAAATGGCTATCCTTCAGAAGAAGATATAAAAGGCTTGTTCGCAGATTTTGATACCACCAGTAACCGACTAGGTAACACGGTAGGTAATAAAAATAGTCGTTTAGCAGCAGTTTTAAAAGGTGTAGAAGGTTTAAAACTTGAAGGAGATTTTAAAGATAGTCAAATTGACTTTTTTGGTGATGCCTATGAATTTCTAATTCATAAATATGCGGCAAATGCTGGTAAGTCTGGAGGTGAATTTTTTACACCAACAAACGTATCGCAATTAATTGCCCAACTTGCCATGCACAAGCAAGAAAAAGTAAATAAAATTTACGACCCTGCTGCGGGTTCTGGCTCGTTACTTTTACAAGCAAAAAAACACTTCGATAATCATATTATAGAAGATGGTTTTTATGGGCAAGAAATAAACCATACTACCTACAATTTAGCGCGTATGAATATGTTTTTACACAACGTAAACTACGATAAGTTTAACATAGTGCTTGGTAATACTTTAATGAATCCTGAGTTAGGAGATGATAAACCTTTTGATGCCATTGTATCTAATCCGCCGTATTCTATTAAATGGAAAGGTAGCGATGACCCTACATTAATTAACGATGACCGTTTTGCGCCTGCTGGTGTCTTAGCGCCAAAATCGAAAGCAGATTTTGCCTTTGTATTACATTCTTTAAGTTATTTATCTAGTAAAGGTAGAGCAGCATTAGTATGTTTCCCAGGTATTTTTTATCGTGGTGGTGCTGAACAAAAAATTAGAAAGTATTTAGTTGATAATAATTATGTTGAAACTATCATCGCTTTAGCGCCTAACCTGTTTTATGGTACAACTATAGCGGTTACTATTTTAGTGCTTTCTAAAAGTAAAACCGATACCAAAACCCAATTTATAGATGCTACGGGTGAAGATTTCTTTAAAAAAGAAACCAATAACAATGTTTTAAAAGATGAACATATTGAACACATTATGCAAATGTTCGATAAAAAACAAGAAGTTGCACACATAACCACTACCATAGACAATACTAAAATAGCCGAAAACGATTACAACCTTTCTGTTAGCTCTTATGTGGAAGCGAAAGATACACGTGAAAAAATTAACATTGAAGAACTTAACAAAGAAGTAGCCACCACAGTTAAAAAAATAGACAAACTACGTGCTGATATTGATAATATTGTTGCTGAAATAGAAAATTAAGATATGAGCAAGTTAGAAAAATTATTGGAAGGCGTTGAAGTGGAATGGAAAGCTTTAAGTGAAGTTTGTGAAATTTATGGAGGTTTAAAAGGTAAAAGTAAAGAGGATTTTTCAGAAGGAAATGCAAAATATGTATCATATAAAAACATATTTTATAATATCGAAGTTGATTTTAATAAACTTGATGAAGTAAAAGTTGCATCAGGCGAGAATCAATATGAAGTAAAATATGGTGATATTCTTTTCACGGGTTCTTCAGAAATAGCGAATGAAGCAGGGATGTCTTGTGCTGTTACTAATAAATCAGATGTAAAAGTATATTTGAATAGTTTTTCTTTTGGACTTAGATTTAATTCAGATATAGAATTATTACCAGAATTTTCAAAATATCTATTTAGAAGCCACTTTATGCGTAAAGAAATATCTAAAACAGCAAGTGGTGTTACACGTTTTAATGTGTCTAAAAAAAGATTTAAAAAACTCTTAATCCCAATTCCACCCCTAAAAATCCAAAAAGAAATAGTTCGTATTTTAGATAGCTTTACAGAACTTACCACAGAACTTACCACAGAACTTACAGCACGTAAAAAACAGTACAGCTATTATCGTGAACAATTATTGACTTTTGAGAATAATAAGTTTGAAAATCTTGAAAATTTAGCAGAAAATCTTAATTCAAAGAGAAAACCAATTGCAAGTGGATTAAGAGAATCTGGAGATATTCCTTATTATGGAGCATCTGGCATTGTAGATTATGTTAAGGGTTATATTTTTGACGGAGATTTTTTACTAATATCGGAGGATGGTGCAAATTTAACAGCAAGAAAAACTCCCATTGCATTTAGTATTAGTGGTAAAAATTGGGTTAATAATCACGCTCATGTATTAAAATTTAATACATATGCTGAACGTAGATTTGTAGAATATTATTTAAATAGTATAGATTTAACGCCTTATATTTCGGGTGCAGCTCAACCTAAACTAAATAAAAGGAATCTTAATACTATAAAAATTCCAAATCCTTCTATTGAAGAACAAGAACGCATCGTAACTATCTTAGATAAATTCGATACGCTTACCACTTCTATAAGCGAAGGATTACCAAAAGAAATAGACCTACGTAAAAAACAGTATGAATATTATAGAGAAAAATTGCTAAGTTTTCCTAAATAAAATATCTAAAGAAAAAGAAAAATGCTAGAATATAAAACCATTGCAGAATCAAACAATTTTATTGTTTTAGATAAATACCAAAAATTTTCAGAATTAAATGAAACTCCATTAAGTTATCAAACAGAGGCAGATTTAGAGAAAGAACTCATACAAGATTTAAAAAATCAGGGTTATGAGTATCTTCCAAAGATTAGGAGTCAAAAAACCATGCTTGCCAATGTGCGTGTGCAATTGCAAAATTTAAACAATATGCAATTTACAGACAAAGAATGGGAGCGTTTTGTAGCCGAATATTTAGACAAACCAAGTGATAATTTAGTAGATAAAACAAGAAAATTACACGATAATTATATTTATGATTTTGTTTTTGATGATGGGCATATTCAAAATATTTATTTAGTAGATAAAAAAAATGTAGTACGTAATAAACTACAGGTTATTTCTCAATTTGAGCAAAAAGGAACAAATGCCAATCGCTATGATGTTACCATTTTAGTAAACGGTTTGCCTTTAGTACAGGTAGAATTAAAAAAACGTGGAGTAGCTATTCGTGAAGCATTTAATCAAGTACATCGCTATACCAAAGAGAGTTTTAATACAGAAAACTCATTATTCAAATACCTACAAATATTTGTAATATCTAACGGTACAGACAGTCGATATTTTGCAAATACAGTAGAGCGTACTAAAAATAGTTTCGATTTTACGATGAATTGGGCAAAGTCCGATAATTCATTAATTAAAGATTTAAAAGACTTTACAACTACTTTTTTTGATAAACGCACATTATTAAACGTATTGCTTACCTATGCTGTTTTTGATGTAAGTAATGTGTTATTGGTAATGCGACCGTATCAAATAGCAGCAACAGAACGTATTTTATGGAAAATAGAAAGTTCTTTTAATACTAAAAATTGGGCAACCACAGAAAGCGGTGGTTTTATATGGCACACCACAGGGTCAGGAAAAACATTAACAAGTTTTAAGGCAGCACGTTTAGCAACAAAACTAGATTTTATAGATAAGGTGTTTTTTGTGGTAGATAGAAAAGATTTGGATTTTCAAACGATGAAAGAATATCAACGTTTTTCGCCAGATAGTGTAAACGGTTCAGAGAGTACAGCAGGATTAAAAAGAAATATAGATAAAACCGATAATAAGATTATTGTAACCACCATTCAGAAGCTTAATAACTTAATGAAAGGTGAAAAGGACTTGGCTATTTATCAAAAGCAAGTAGTTTTTATTTTTGATGAAGCACATCGCTCACAATTTGGAGAAGCACAAAAGAATTTAAAAAAGAAGTTTAAAAAATACTATCAGTTTGGTTTTACAGGAACGCCAATATTTCCAGAAAACGCTTTAGGTTCAGAAACTACAGCAAGCGTATTTGGTAGGGAGCTACATTCTTACGTTATTACCGATGCTATTAGAGATGAAAAAGTATTAAAATTTAAAGTAGATTATAATGATGTTCGCCCAAAGTTTAAAGGCATAGAATCAGAACAAGATTTAAAAAAGTTAACAGGAGCAGAAAATAAAAAAGCTTTATTGCATCCAGTTCGTATTAAAGAGATTTCGCAATACGTTTTAAAACATTTCAGACAAAAAACACACCGTACAAAAGGGACTAACAACGGTTTTAATGCCATGTTTGCAGTAAGTAGTGTCGATGCAGCAAAATGTTATTATGAAGAATTAAACAAGCTTCAAAAAGATAATGATAAGCCTTTAAAAATTGCAACTATTTTTTCTTTTGCAGCAAATGAAGCACAAGGAGCTATAGGAGAAATAGAAGATGAAACCTTTGAGCCTACCGCAATGGATGTAAGTGCTAAAGAGTTTTTATCAAAAGCTATTGATGATTATAACGTAGCATTTAAAATGAATTATGGTATTGATAGCAAAGGCTTTCAAGACTATTACCGTGATTTGGCAAAACGAGTAAAAAACAAAGAAGTAGATTTACTAATTGTAGTAGGGATGTTTTTAACAGGTTTTGATGCGCCTACATTAAACACTTTATTTGTAGATAAAAATTTACGTTATCACGGATTAATGCAAGCTTTTTCACGAACCAACCGTATTTATAATGCAACAAAAACCTTTGGAAACATTGTAACATTTAGAGATTTAGAAAAAGCAACGATTGATGCTATTACGCTTTTTGGTGATAGTAGTACTAAAAATGTAGTGCTTGAAAAAAGTTATAAAGAATACTTAGAAGGTTTTACAGATATAGCAACAGGTAAAGCACGTCGTGGTTATGTTGAGGTAGTAGAAGAATTAAATGAAAAATTTCCAAACCCTGATGAAATAGAAACAGAAAAGGATAAAAAAGAATTTTCAAAACTATTTGGTGAATATTTACGAGTAGAAAACATATTGCAAAACTATGATGAGTTTAATAATTTAAAAGAACTTCAAAACATAGATAAAACAGATGAAAAGGCAATAGAAGAATTTAAAGAGGCTAACTTTTTAACAGATGACGATATTCTAAGTATGCAAACCATTGAAGTTCCAGCAGAAAGAATCATTCAAGATTATCGCTCTACTTATAATGATATTCGTGATTGGTTAAGACGAGAAAAACAAGGAAATGAAGCAGAAGAATCAGGCATTGATTGGGATGATGTAGTTTTTGAAGTAGATTTATTAAAATCACAAGAAATAAACTTAGATTATATTTTAGAATTAATATTCGATAGTAATAAGAAAATTAAAGATAAATCAGAATTAGTAGAAGAAATAAGGCGTGTAATTAGAGCAAGTATTGGTAATAGAGCAAAAGAAGGTTTAGTAGTAGATTTTATTAATGAAACTGACTTAGATGAGATTAAAGAAAAAGCATCTATTATAGACGCTTTCTTTAGTTATGCACAGAAAAAACAAAAAGCAGAAGTAACAACTTTAATAGAAGATGAAAATCTTAATAAAGATGCGGCTAAACGTTATATAAAATCTTCTTTAAAACGTGAATATGCAAGTGAAAATGGTACAGAATTAAATGCTATTTTACCTAAAATGAGTCCGTTAAATCCACAATATCTAACTAAAAAGCAAAGTGTTTTTCAAAAGATAGCTTCTTTTATTGAGAAGTTTAAAGGTGTAGGAGGTCCGCTTTAAATTAAACTTTTAAGTATGTTTTATACTAAAAACGCAATCATTAATTTGATTGCGTTTTTTTGTTTCTGTTTTTATAAAAATCGAAACTCTTTACTTATTTTTGACAAATGAAATATCATAAATTTAATTTTTTTAAACATACTTATTGCGAATTTGAATCAAAAGAAATGACTTTTTTTGATGATAAATCAGCACATTATAAAAGTAAATCAGGCAGTTTGTATTTTTATGCCGATAACGGCGTGTATCGATACTCAAATCATTGGGGAAGAGTGGCAAATTGTCGTTGGAAAATTCAAGGAATAGAAGTGTATAAAAGTCAAGATTATTATGTAGGTTTTGCTACTTGGAACGATTTTTATTCGTTAAATAATTCCGATAAAGTGTATTATTTACAGGTAAATTATACAAGTAAACAAGCTAATATTCAGCGTTTAAAAACCCAAGATAAAAGTGATTACTTTTTAATGACTTCTGAATTTGCACATCAGCGTTTAAAACAAATACAAACTTTATTTAAAGAATATAAATGGGCGGCTTATTTTGAGCAAGATATTGATGTTTTAAGAAAGATAATGATCAATAAATTAATAACAAGCACTAAAACAATTCAAGAATTAAAAAGGGAGTTAAAAGCACTTTAAAATTTTAAAAATTATTTTTTTGCATAAATTTTATTAACCCCTAAATTAAAACCTAATCGAAAATCATTGTCTGTTCCAAGCCTATGAATGGCAACTTTTCCTAAGGGAATTTTACTAAATTCACTATAAGTAATAGGCTGATTGTTTAAATATAACTCGCCTTTAAATAATTTTTTAGTCGTATAAATATTCTTAGTTTTAATATTGTTATTAGTGTATTGATAGGCATTTATAGACAAAATATGATTGCTGTTGGTGTAGCTACAATAAATGCCGTGAATATCCCAAAAAAGATAGTGATTTGTTGTTTGTAGCTCTCTTTCGGGCTTGCCTAAAATAGCAACTAAAGTGGTGTAATTTGTAGGAAAAGTAATAGGTGTTTCATTGATGGTAATAAAATCAATATCACATTTAATAATTATTTTTTCAGCTTTTTTCTTTTTAAAAAAGTTAAATTTCATAGGCTGTTTTTAGTTTAGCAAATATTTTTTAAGAAGTAAATGGCGAATTTAAAGAATAAAATTTAACTTTTAAGTAAGTTTGTGTGGCATCTAATCAAAGAAAATATTTTAACCGTATTAAATAAAAAAAATGAGTGTTACAAGAAATATTAAATGCCCAAAATGTGGGTTGTTTAATACCGATAAAGAGTATTGCGAAAACTGTAATACCTTAATTTCTGATAAAAAAAAGCGTGCCTTAAAAAAAGAAGCCTTAAAAAAAATACAGGTAGCAGAAGCGAAACAAAAAATAGCGAATCCGAACTTGGCAGAACGTTTAAAAAAGCATCCTTTTTTTTTATATAAAATACTCGGTTGGGTTTTGTATTCGGCTTTTTTATTAGTGAGTATTATAGGTGCAGGACTGGCTTGGTTTATAGCAATGCTTGCGGCTGGTTAACATGAAAAAAATTAGCTATATCTACGCTGTCTTTTCATTTTTTTTAGGAACAGCAATTTATGTTGCTCAAAAAATGAGCTTTAAACTTCCTCAAATTGTTCAATTTTATGTGAATGATTTTTTAATTATGCCAATAGTATTAACCATTAGTTTGGTCGTTTTAAGATGGAGTAAAAACAACAAAAACTATCAAATTCCACTTTGGATTATTTTGTATAGCTGTAGTTTTTACGCTTTTTTGTACGAATATATATTGCCGAAATTTTACCAAAGATATACCGCCGATCGCATAGATGTTCTTTTATATTTTATAGGCGGTTTTATCTTTTTTATCCTTCAGAAAATTGGAGATAAAAAATAATATGACAGAAAAAGAAGGAATCACATCCGTCAACCTGAATTCAGTTCCCGTTCGCATCCTGATTTGCCATAGTTCTCCTGTTGATGCGATGCTGAAATAAATTCAGCATGACGAGAATTTAGTCTTTATTTAATTTTTAAACAGGCGCTAAGAATCTTTTTTTTGTTTTTCAAATTGAATAATATTGTTTTTTACTTGCTGATAAACAATATCTTTTACCTCGGCGTATGATATATTATAGCTTCGTTTTATTGTGTTTATATTTGTAGGGAATTGCGCTAAAATAGCATCGTAATAGGCGTCAATTTTTTTATTTTTAGGCAATTTGTATTTTAGTTTTAACTGAAACCGTCTTAATAAAGCACTGTCAATAATAGCAATATGATTTGTTGCGGCAATAAGCATGGCGGTATCGGCTAAATTATCAATTTGCTGAATTAAAGTGTTTACCAAGCGTTTCATTTCGCCAGAATCTTTTGCGTCGTAATCTCTCATTTTACCGATAAAATCAAATTCATCGATAAATAAAATGGCATCTTCATAAGAGGCTTCCCTAAATATTTCAGAAATATTTTTACCTGTTTCTCCTAGTTTAGACGATACAAAACCACCTAAATTAAGGGTAATTACTTTTTTATTTAACGCCTTACCAATGGCATTTGCCGTAGCTGTTTTTCCGCAACCTGTATGCCCGTGTAAAATTATTTTATTATCAACAGGAATATTATATTTATCAAGCGCCTCCATATAGCTAAACTCCTCAATTAATTGATGTATGCTATTTTTTACTTTTTTACTTAAATGAAGTTCATCGAGCGATAAGACTTCTTTTTTAGCTTTTAAAGTTGTTTTATGGTAGGTCATTTTTACTTTTTGGTAAAGGTAAATATTAATTTATCAAAATCAAATTAACTTAAAAAAATGCGGTTTTATCCACCGAAAAAACTAGCTGAAAAACAAATTAAATTGCCGATTATAAAAATTGATGATTCTCTGTAAAAAAATGAATGCTAAAAGCATAATTTTTGTATTTTTAGCCTGTAATTAAGTAAGATAAAACACTATAAATTACAATACGTTTTTACGTAGATAAACGATAAAATAGCACCGTTAAATAACGAATAATTTCCCAAAAACAAATGGAATTAAACTTAACAAAACCAATTATATTTTTTGATTTAGAAACCACCGGAATCAATATTGCAAAAGATAGAGTGGTAGAAATAGCCATCTTAAAAGTGTTTCCAAATGGAAACAAAGAAAGTAAAACATGGTTGGTAAATCCTGAAATGCCAATACCCGAAGCATCAACAGAAATTCATGGAATTACCAATGAAAAAGTAGCAAATGAGCCTACTTTTAAAGCGTTATCTGTAGGTATTAACCAAATGATTGAAGGATGTGATTTGGCAGGTTTTAATTCAAATAGGTTTGATATTCCTGTCTTAGCCGAAGAATTAATGCGTGCTGGCATTGATTTTGATATGACTGACCGTAAGGCAGTAGATGTGCAAGTAATTTTTCATAAAAAAGAACAACGTACTTTAAGTGCTGGGTATCAATTTTATTGTGGTCAAGAATTAGTTGGTGCACATGGAGCAGAGGCTGATACTAATGCGACTTACGAAATTTTATTAGCGCAGTTAGACAAATATGACGATATTGAAAATACTGTGGATGCGTTAAGTGAATATTCAACACATGGTAAACGTGCCGATTTTGCTGGTTTTATTTTGATAAACGATAAAGATCAAGAAATTTTTTCTTTCGGGAAATATAAAGGACGCACCGTTGAAGAAGTTTTTAAAGAAAACCCAGGGTATAATTCATGGATTCAAAATGCTGATTTTCCATTGTACACCAAAAAAGTATTGCGTGAAATTAAAGCCCGTATGGTAGTGCCAAAAAAACCACTGAGCGACACCGAAAAATTACAAGCATTGCAACAAAAATTTAATTTAAGATAGTTTTAATAAGTATGCCTTTTTATTTAAGATAAAGTATGATTAATAATCATTATAATGTCTGTTTTAGAAGGTATTAAAATCAAGAAAAATGTTTACAGAATATAACAATTTACCAAGTAGTTCAAGAGTTTGGGTGTATCAGGCAGATAGAGAGTTTAATATTGAAGAAGTAGAATATATTTGTGCAAAAGCAATCCTTTTTATCGATAGTTGGACCCGTCATGGAGCTGATTTAAAAGGATCATTTACCTTAAAGCACAATCAATTTTTTGTGTTAGGTGTTGATGAAAGTGTAAACAGTGTATCTGGTTGTTCTATTGATGCATCTGTTCGTTTTATCAAAGAGTTAGAAAAAGAATTAAGGATTGATTTAATGGATAAAATGAATGTTTCATTCAAAGATGAAGATCGTATTAATATTGTTAAATTACCAGAATTTCAGCAGTTAGCTAAGGCTAAAAAAATTACCTCACAAACCGTAGTATTTAACAATATGGTAAATACCAAAGAAGGTTTTGAAACAAATTGGGAGGTAACAGCTGATAAAAGCTGGCACAAACAATTTTTAGTATAATTTAGCTATTTTAATTCCTCAATTGATTTTTAAATTGATTTGAAATTGACTTTAATTATTATAGATCATGATAATTAAAGTCAATAAACCTACGCAGAAAGATTATGAAAAAGATACTGATACTACTAACAATTGCACTTGTACAAACGCTAACAGCTCAACGATTAATACAAGCACCAACGGATCCGTTAGTGGCTAAAAATGTTGAAAATCAAAAAAAATGGGTAGATAGTATTTTACAAAATATGTCTATTGATCAAAAAATAGGGCAGTTATTTATGATACAAGCCTATTCGAATAAAGGTAAAAAGCATCAAGATTTTATCAATAACATGATTCGTAAATATCATGTCGGAAATTTAATTTTTATGCAAGGAACTCCTGAAAAACAAGTCCGCTTAAATAATGAATATCAGGCAATATCAAAAGTGCCATTGCTAATCGGTTTTGATGGTGAATGGGGCTTAGATATGCGTTTAAAAAACACCTATCGATTTCCTTGGAACATGACTTTAGGTGCTATTGATAATGATGAATTGTTAACAGCAACAGGTAAAAGAATAGGGCAGCATTGTAAAAGACTTGGTATTCATATTAATTTTGCGCCCGTAGTAGATATTAATACAAACCCCAAAAACCCGATTATTGGAAACCGTTCTTTTGGTGAAAATAAACAAAATGTTACTAGAAAAGCAATCGCTTTTACCAAAGGAATGCAAAGCGTTGGCGTATTGGCAAATGCCAAACATTTTCCTGGGCATGGCGATACCGCTACCGATTCGCATTTAACATTGCCAACGGTTAATTTTGATAAATTTCGTTTAGATTCGGTAGAGTTATATCCGTATAAAAAAATGTTTCGACAAGGACTGGCAAGTGTTATGACGGCACATTTAAGTATTCCAGCATTAGAGCCGAACGAAAAATTACCAACCTCATTATCAAAAAAAGTGGTGACTACTTTACTACAAGAAGAACTTGGTTTTAAAGGTTTGGTAATTACTGATGGTTTAAACATGAAAGGAGCTGCGAATTATGCAACAGCAGCCGACATTAATATAGCTGCAATTTTAGCAGGTAATGATATGTTACTGATTCCTCAAGATGTTCCAGGTACAATACGCTTGATAAAAGACGCCTTAGTAGCAGGAAATTTAAGCCAAGCACGTTTACATAAATCAGTTGAAAAAATATTAAAAGCAAAGTATTTAGTAGGTTTACATAAATACAAATCTGTTGATACAGAAAATATTGCTTCAGATATAAATTCGCCTTACGATGAGGTTTTACACAGGAAATTGATAAAAAATGCCATTACTGTCGTAAAAAATAACGAGGCTGTTTTACCTATTAAAAATTTAAAAGATAAAAAAATAGCCTATGTATCTTTAGGCGATGCTAAAGGAGATTCATTTGTATCAATGTTAAAAAATTATACAAATGTTGAGGTGGTTTCTGCAAAAAATATAACTGTTTTATTACAGAAATTACAAAAATATAACTTAGTTGTTGTTGGTTTTCATAAATCGAATAAAAACCCTTGGAAAGGCTATCAGTTTTCAAATAAAAATATGGTTTGGTTACAGGAAATAGCAAAAAATAAAAAAGTTATTTTAGAGGTATTTACCAGTCCGTATAGTTTACTTAAAATACCTTCTTTTGAAAATATAGAAGGCGTTGTAGTTTCGTATCAAAACAGTGTTTTATCACAAGAATTATCGGCACAAGCATTGTTTGGTGCTTTTGATTTGAAAGGAAAATTACCGGTATCTATTAATGAAAATATTAAAGAAGGTACGGGTGTTTTTGTAAAAGGAATTAATGTTTTACAATACACAATACCTGAAGAAGCAGGGGTTTCATCAGAAAAATTATCAATAATAGATAAAAGAATAGATACTATTTTAATGAAAAGAATGGCGCCAGGTGGTCAAATATTTGTAGCTAAAAATGGAAAAGTAATTTATAATAAAAGCTTCGGGCATCATACTTCTTTAAAAAGAATGCCCGTAAAAAGTTCAGATATTTACGATGTAGCTTCTTTAACAAAAATACTGGCTTCTTTACCAATGATAATGAAGGCTGAAGAGGAACAAAAAATAAGTTTATATTCTAATTTAGGCGATGTTTTACCTCGGTATAAAAATTCAAATAAAGACACTATTTTACTAAAAGAAATACTGTCGCATTATGGTCGTTTACGTTCTTGGATTCCGTTTTATTTGCAAACAAAAGACAGCGAAACAGGTAAAAATTCAGCAAAGTATTACCGAAAAAAAAGAACAGCAGATTTTAATATTAAAGTAGCTAAAAATCTGTATTTAAAAAACACTTATAAAGATTCAATATATAAGCATATTGTCGATGCAAAACAACGAAAAAAGCCAGGATATAAATATAGTGATCTAGGATATTATATGTTTAAAGAAATTTTAGAATTAAAATACAAACAACCTTTAAATAAATTGGTAGAAGAATTTTTTTACAGTCCATTAGGAGCCAATAGAACAACTTATTTGCCTCTTGAAAAGTTTAAAAAATCGGATATTATACCAACAGAACGCGATAATTATTACCGAAATCAATTAGTGCATGGTTATGTGCATGATATGGGAGCAGCCATGATTGGCGGGGTAGGAGGTCATGCAGGTTTGTTTTCAAATGCCAATGATATTGGTAAAATAATGCAACTTTTTTTACAAGGTGGAAATTATGGCGATACCCAATATTTAGCATCAGAAACTATTGATAAGTTTAATAAACGTCATTATGAGAACAGAAAAGTACGTAGGGGCTTAGGTTTTGATAAGCCACAATTAAACCCTCGAGTAAAGGCAACTTGTGGTTGTGTTTCTGATAAAAGTTTTGGGCATAGCGGTTTTACAGGAACCTATACTTGGGTTGATCCGGCAACAGATGTTGTGTATGTTTTTTTATCAAACAGGGTATATCCTACCATGAGAAATAGGAAGTTAATTAAAAGTAATATCCGAACTAAAATTCAAAAAGATATTCAGGATGCTATTTTAATGGTAGAGTAAATTTTTTATAAAATAGGGCTATTTTTGATGCTTAAAATTAATGTTTAAAGGCATATTCTATGATATTGGCACCCATTTTTAAAGCTTTTATTCTTGTTTTTTCAGGATTATTATGAATTTCATAATTCTCCCAACCATCACTTAAATCTGTTTCGTAGTCATAAAACGCAACCAATCTACCTTTGTAAAAAAGCCCAAACCCTTGCGCTGGTTTTTTATTATGCTCATGAATTTTAGGCAGTCCTTTATCAAAAGAAAATGTTTGGTGATAAATAGGGTGTTGGTTAGGGATTTCTTGAAAATCAAGTGTCGGAAACACTTTTTTAATCTCTCTTCGGATGTAGGTATCTAAACCATAATTGTCCGATATATGTAAAAATCCACCAGCGGTTAAGTAGTTTCTTAGTATAATTATTTCTTCTTCAGAAAAAAAAATATTACCATGCCCTGTTATAAAAACAATAGGGTAATTATTAATAGTATCATCATTAAGGGTAACGGTCTTAATTTTTTTATCAATAAAAGTATTGGCATTGGTATTGCTAAATTTTATTAAGTTAGGTAACGCCGTTGGGTTTGCATACCAATCACCACCACCTTTATATTTTAAAATAGCAAGTTGTTGGGCATTAATAAAACTGTAGTTAATAAATAGTATAAAAAATAATATGTTTTTCATCTAAAAAATCTTTACACAAAAGTAAACAAAGAATTAGGCAATAAAAAACACCAATATAGCGATTGGTGTTTTTAATAGAATACTCTTCTTTTTCATTATTAATGAACTTAATAATTTCGTAAATATGTTGTTTACAAGACTTTTTTCTTGTGGGCTACAAATTTAACTTTAAAAATATAGGTATGGTTCGAAATCATCCATTTTGGACGATTTCGAACTATTTTTACGTAATTTTAACTATTTTTTAATTAATCGATGCTTTTTTAAACTGAACAGGGGTATATCCTGATTGTTTTTTAAAAACAGTAAAAAAAGTTGATTTTGAATTAAAGCCCGATTCTAAACCAATCGAGGTAATTGTATAGTTTGAATAATTAGGATCTAGTAAAAGTACTTTCGCTTGTTTTACCTTTTTTTCATTCAAATAATCGGTAAAAGATTTACCAGAAACTTTATTTATAATTAAAGAAAGTGTACTAGAACTTAGTTTTGTATCTTTTGAAAGATGTTGCAAAGTGTATTTAGGAACTAAAAATTTTTTATTATCAGTAATAAAAGTATCTATTTCTAAAAACTGTTCTTTGTATTTGTCAAGAATAGTGTTTTCTATGTTTGGGCTTGTATTAGTCGTTGGTTTTTTATCAGTAGCTGTTTTAAAATCAGTATTTAGGTCTGTCTTAAAATCGGTATCTGAATCTATTAATAATGTTCTTCTTATTTGCTTACGTTCTTTCGATATTCGCACCTGTCTTAGTCCTTGGTAGCCTAGCCAATAAATAAGTAATGTTGTATAAACCCTAAGCGGATAATAAGAAAAAATAAAACTGGTAAAGTTTAATTTTATTTTAATAGCGAGCGCAAATAACCACAATACATAGCCAATAGCAGTTAGTTTAAAAAAAGTATGCAACCATTTTAAGCTATCAAAAGTAATAATTTTAGATTTAATTTTTTCTTTTCTATTAAGTACAAAAAAAGAATAAACAAAAATAATTAATGACACCAATAAACTAAGCCCCTCTTCAAATGAACTGTATTGTTCGTATATACGGTTTAATTTTTCAGGCGAATCAGGAATATTGTAATTATACATAAAGGTAACCTGCGTGATTACGATTATTAAAAACATTGGGAGTATTATTTTTAATAAATTGTACGATTTTTTAGCTATCTTTAAATAGTGAATTAAAAACATATACAAAAAGGGCATCGCTAAAAAGTGCCAAGGAATTTGCAGGTAATTTAAGGAAAATTGATGCTGTATTAAATTTCGTTCTAATCCCCAGGATTGAATATTATTCAAAGAGATAACAAAAATTAATAAATTTAAATACCGCATACTTTTTTCTCTTCCGTTTTTAGAACAAAGCAATATGATGTTAAACGCAAAACCATGTAAAGCGCTAACAATTAAAAAGAGATCAAATATATCTTTAATATTCACTATAAATTTTTGGTATCAAATATACAGTTACTGATGAATAAAAGCAATACTTTGTACTACATTTAAACCAGCGGTTTCGGTTCTTAACCTATTATCGCCTAGCGAAATCGGCTTAAAATTATGATTTAAAGCGTAATCAATCTCTTTTGATGAGAAATCTCCTTCAGGCCCTATTAAAATTGTGTAGTTTTCATTTTTATCAGCAATGTTTTTTAATAATTTTTTTTCAATATTTTCTTCACAGTGTGCTATAAATAATTTAGAAGTAACATCTTTTTTTAAAAATTCTGATAATTTAATAGGATCGTTTAGTTTAGGCAAGGTAAATTGTAAGGATTGCTTCATTGCCGCCTGTACAATTTTATTTAATCGATCAATTTTAACGATTTTTCTTTCAGAATTATCACAAATAATAGGTGTAATTTCATCAATACCAATTTCGGTGGCCTTTTCTAAAAACCATTCTAACCGATCGTTATTTTTAGTTGGCGCAATGGCAACGTGTAGGTAATAATCTCTATTGTTTGGTTTTTCTTCATATTTTACAACGGTTGTAAGACATCTTTTATCATTAGCGATGGTTATTGATACCGAAAATAAAAAACCAGCACCGTTGGTTATTTGTAAAATATCGCCTTCTTTTTTTCTTAAAACACGTACAATATGCCTACTTTCTTCTTTGTCAAAAGTAATTTGTGTTGTTTCTGTGGTAATATCAGGATTAAAAAATAACTGCATTATTATAAATTAAGTTTATAAGTTCTTCTTCTTTTGTGAGTTGTCGGATTAAAATCTTTCCAAATTTGATGAATTGCTGTATTGTCTTCTAACTCGGGAGTTCTAATGCAATTTACAATGCCTTTTTTAGCAAAAGTTTCACAATATTGTTTAAAAATAATAGCAATAACACCTTTGTTTTGATACTCAGGAGCCACACCGATTAAGTAAAAAGTAACGTCTTTTGAATTTTTACGAGCATTTAATAAATGAAATAATCCGAAGGGTAAAAGTTTACCGTTAGCTTTTTGAAGTGCTTCTGAAAAAGAGGGCATTACAATGGCAAAGGCAACTAATTTATCATTTTTATCAACTACGAATTTGATATACTCAGGATTGATAAAACTAATATATTTTTCTTTAAAATGGGTTATTTGTGCATCAGAAATAGGCACGTATGTTGATAATTTTGAATATGATTTACTAAACAATTCAAACATTTCATCAACATAGGGCATTATTTTTTTTGTGGAAGTAAAATCTAAGGGTTTTAAGCCGTATCTTCTTTGAATTAAGCTGCTTGCTTTACCATATTTTACTTCATCTACATTTTTGAAAAGGAATTTGTTTTCTAAGTATTCTTTTTCTTTTTGAAAGCCTAATTGCTCAAAATGATGTGCATAATACGGGTGATTATACCAAGTAATCATCGTTCCGATATGGTCAAAACCATCGACTAAAACACCTGTTTTATCTAAGTTATTAAAACCAACCGGTCCTTCAATAAATTCTAGGTTATTATCTCGCCCAACTTCTTTGACCTTGTTGAGCAAAGCTTGGGTAACTTTTATATTATCAATAGCGTCAAACCAACCGAAACGCATTTTTTTGATGCCTTGTTTTTCAATTTCATAGGTATTGATAATTGCTGCAACTCTTCCTACAATTTTATTGTTTTCTAGGGCGATAAAAAAATGTGCTTTTGCATATTCAAAAACAGGGTTTTTATCTTTGTCAAAATTATCAAGTTCGTCATTAATAATAGGAGGAACCCAGTTTTTATTGTCTTTATAAAGAGAAAAAGGAAACTTTACAAATTGTTTCATTTCCTTCTTAGAAAATACTTCTTTAATTTTAATCATAGAGCAAATGTACTATTTTTAATCGTCCTCTTTTTCTTCATCCTTTTCTTTATCCTTTTCTTCTTCTTTTAAGTCCTCTTCGAGTTCTTTTATTTCCTTTTCGAGTTTTAATCGCTCTTTTTCTTTCTTTTTAGCTTCTTTTTCGGCTTCTTTCTGAATGCTTTTTTCAAGTTTTAAGCGTTCTTTTTCTTTACGTTCCGCCTCTTTATTACTGTCTTTTTCAGCTTTTAAACGCTCTTTCTCTATGTTTTTAAGCTCTTTTTTCGCTTTCTTTTTCGCTTTTTTAGCTGCTTTCTTTGCTTCTTTTGTTGTTTTTTTCTTCTCTTTTTTATCCTCTTTCGTTATCATTTCAATTAATGATTTAGAACGAGTTCTTCTAGGTTTATCAATGGTTATTTTTTCTTCTTTTTCACCATTTTTAACGGTAATAGTTTGTTTGTTTTTATTTTTGAATAATCCTTTAACTTTAGCGATTAAACGACCAAAAAAGCCTTTGTTTTCGTCATAACCTTCTTCCTCTTGTTCTTCAATTTTATTTCCAAACTCATCTACTTCTAAAAATTTATCGTGGTGTTTATTTAATCGGTAAGAAGCTCCTAAACCGGCATACATTCCAAGTTCTTTTTGTTGTAAAGTTCCTCTAAGAGTTGCGTTAAATTGTAAGTTTTCACTATATAAATACGCTGCGCCAACGCCAATATTTGTTTTGTCTTGGTATTGATCAGAAGTTCCTTGTATTTCTGCAAAAGCAGACCAATAATCGTTTAAGTTTTTAGTAGCGGTAACGATGTATGACATTTCTTTAAAATCACTACCAATATAATTATAAAAAACGTTTGTAATAACGTATAATTTGTCTGAAAGTTCATGTTGAAGTAAAATCCCTGCCTTTGCATTGATACCTCCTTTTTGATGATGTTCCATTAAAACACTTCCAAAATTAGCACCTACATAAACACCAACATGCGGAATTAGTCTTTTATAATCAAAAGAATGTCTTTTTTTCCAACTTCTAATTTCTTTTTTTTTATCATCATATTTAGGCGCGTACACTAAATATTTAGCCGCCAAAGTAAGCTCACTTAATCCTGTTTTATTAGTAGATGATTCAAAGACATTTTTAAAGGTAATTTTATCTTTTTGAAGGCTTGTGTTTACGTTAAATTCTAATTTTTCAGTAAAAAAACTTGTTCTAAATAAAAGATTCAATCCGAAGGCCTCTGGATTACTAAAGGTAGGCGTTGCTTTTGCTTTTCTAAAAAACACTCCTGTTTCAAATTGATAAATACCTAAACCAACACTATAAGGGCTTTCAGAAAACCCTGGACGATTGGAATTTATAACCGTTGTATACTGAGCGTTTACAGCTAGGCAAGAGCAAAAAATAAAAAGCAAAAGGAGTTTCTTAATCATGTTATAACATCAATTTATACAATTACTACAAACATACATAAAATAGAAATTACTATTTAATATAAGTTTTGTAAAGTCTTAACGGTTTGTTTTGCTTCAAATTGTTATTTTTGATTAATTTTTTATTAAAAAGTGAATATGACACACATCAATGAAGCAGGAATAGCAGGTCTTTTTAAAATGATACTATACATTCTGGCGTTTTATTATATTTCTAAATTTCTAATGAAATTATTTGGTCCTTACTTATTAAAAAAGGCAGTAAATAAAGTTCAGAAAAAAGCGGAACAGCAGTTTAATAATCAGCAAAATCAGCATCAGAATAAACAACAAAACGATGTTGAAATAGGAAAAACTGTGGTTGATAAAAACCCAGCAACTAGTTCAAAAAACATAAATAAAACCAACAATTCAGTAGGAGAATATGTTGATTTTGAAGAAATAGATTAACGTTTACATACTTTTAGAGTAATTATGAATTATAAAAAAATGATGCCCTTTGCAATTGCACTTGTTGTTTTTGCAATTATATCGTTGTTGTATTTTAACCCAGTTTTAAGCGGTAAACAAATAAAACAGAATGACATTACTCAGTTTATAGGGATGTCAAAAGAAGTAAAAGAGTATCGAATTGATAAAGGAGAAGAACCATATTGGCTAGGAAATGCCTTTAGCGGAATGCCAGCATATCAGGTTAGCGCGTATTATCCGAATGATTTTGTACGTTATATTGATAAAGCGATTCGTTTTTTACCACGTCCGGCCGATTATTTGTTTTTATATTTCTTCGGATTTTTTATCTTATTAACGGCTTTAAAAGTCGATTGGAAATTAGCCATTTTAGGAAGTTTATCCTTTGGGTTTTCTACCTATTTAATTATTATTTTTGGAGCAGGACACAATGCAAAAGCCCATGCAATCGGTTATATGCCCGTGGTAATTGCAGGAGTTTTATATGTTTTTAGGAAAAAATATTTACTAGGATTTGTGCTAACTGCCTTAGCAATGGCGTTAGAAGTTTATACAAATCACCCGCAGATGACCTATTATTTAGGTTTTTGTTTGTTGATTTTAGGAATTGTTGAATTTATTGAGGCATTTAAAACTAAAAGTTTGCCTGTATTTGCAAAACAAGCAGTTGTTTTAGTTGCAGCGATGTCGATTGGTTTGGGTGTAAATTCAACTCGATTATTATCGATGAAACAATATGGCGATTTTAGTACTCGAGGAAAATCGGCATTAACTATTAATCCAGACGGTTCTCCAAAAGAAAAATCAACAGGTTTAGATAAATCGTATATCACAGAATATAGTTACGGAATTGCGGAAACTTTTAATTTGATAATTCCTCGTTTTATGGGCGGTGGAACTGTTGAAGAATTAGGCGAAAATTCTGAGTTTTATCAAACTTTAGAAAAAAATGCAGGTAGAAATGTTGCTAAAGAATATTCGAAACAAGTTTTAACCTATTGGGGAACACAACCAATTGTAGAAGCACCCGCATATATTGGAGCAATTTTATTTTTCTTGTTCTTTTTAGGTGTTTTCTTGGTAAAAGGACGTTTAAAATATTGGTTAGTATCAGCGACTATTTTTTCAATAGTATTAAGTTGGGGGAAAAATTTTGCTGGAATCACTAACTTTTTTATTGATTATGTTCCGTTGTATAATAAGTTTAGAGCAGTTTCATCAATTCAAGTAATTGCAGAATTATGCGTTCCTTTATTAGGTATTATTGCTTTACGTGATTTATTTTGTTCAAAAATAGCATCCGAAGAAAAAGAAAATGCTTTAAAAAATGCTTTTTATGTTTTAGGAGGAATTACTTTATTATTTGCACTTTTTGGTTCAAGTTTATTTGCTTTTGAAGGATTAAGAGATGCGCAATATCAAGAATTACCAACTTTAATTGATGCCTTAATTACTGACAGAAAAGCCATGTTATTTAAAGATAGTGTTCGTTCTTTTTTATTGATTTTAGCATCAGCTGTATTGTTGTGGTTTTATCTGAAAGGAAAATTAAAACAAGTGCCTGTTATACTAATTTTAGGAGCTTTAATTATTTTCGATTTAGTTTCTGTTGATATTAAATACGTAAATAAAGAAGATTTTAAAACGGCTAGAAAAGTATTAAAACCATTTACAGCAACCAAAACTGATAAAGAAATTTTAAAAGATAAGAGCCATTATCGTGTAGCAAATTTTAGCGTAAATCCTATGCAAGATGGAAGAACATCGTATTTTCATAATTCGATAGGAGGATATCATGCAGCCAAAATGAAGCGATATCAAGAATTATTTGAGTATCAAATTTCAAAAAATAATATGGAAGTATTAAATATGCTAAATGCAAAATACTTTATTGTTGGTGATGATAAATTACAAGAAAATACGGACGCAAACGGAAATGCATGGTTTGTAAATAATTTAAAAATTGTTACATCGGCAGATGAAGAAATAGTTGTTTTAGATAGTTTAAATACTAAAACATCAGCTGTAATTAATGCTAAAAATTATACGAAAGCGAATCAATTTAAAAGAGATTCAACGGCTACAATATCATTAATTAAAAATGATGTTACAACCTTAGTTTATAAAACTGATACGCAAGAAAATCAGTTTGCTGTATTTTCAGAAATTTATTATAAAGATGGTTGGAATGCTTATTTAGATGGCGTTAAAACTCAACATTATCAAGTTAATTATGTACTTCGAGGTATGGAAATACCAAAAGGAAACCATGAAATTATCTTTAAATACGAACCGAAAATAATAGAAACAGGAAATAAAATTACGTTATTTTCATACGCTTTATTATTACTAATTCCGATGGGTTGGTTTTTTATCCGAAAGAAAAAAAATAAAAAGTAAACTTAAAAATGTTGTTTAAATATTAAAAATGTATAAAAAACTTCCAAAGAAAAGATATCATCATACACTAGAATTTTTAAAGAAAAATGTGCCTGCACCCGCAGTTATTTTAGATTTAGGTGTTCGAAATCCTTTTTCTGAAATTATGGAAGCTAACGGATATACGGTGTATAATACCGAAGGCGATGATTTAGATTTATTACCAGAAATAGTTAAAAATTATAAAGTAGATGCTGTAACAGCTTTTGAGATTTTTGAACATTTACTAGCTCCTTTTAATGTTTTAAGAGCTATTGAAACTACTAAAATTGTAACAACTGTACCTTTAAAATTGTGGTTTGTGGATGCATACAGAAGTAAAACTGATATGTGGGATAGACATTATCATGAATTTGAAGATTGGCAATACGATTGGTTATTAGAAAAATCGGGCTGGAAAATTTTAGATACTAATAAATGGACAAGCCCTATAAATCAAATAGGAATTAGACCTTTGTTAAGAAAATTTACGCCTAGATATTACGCTGTTTACGCAGAAAAACAGTCGTAAAAATATGAAAAAAGCCATCAAAATAGGGAAGAGGATAGGAATGATTTTAGACAAAACATTTCCGCCTGATCCTAGAGTTGAAAACGAAGCAATTGAGTTACTAAAACAAGGACATCAAGTGTTTTTGTTTTGCTTAACTTACGGAAATCAAAAAAAAAATGAGCTTATAAGTGGCATTGAAGTAGTCAGATATTCATCAAATAAAATAGAATATAAATTATCGGCTTTAGCCTATACAATTCCGTTTTATTCTTATTTGATGAAAAATAAAATTGCTGATTTTTTAGCCGTTTATAAAATCGAAATTATTCATATCCACGATATGGTTGTTGCTGAAGCTGTTTTTTTAGCGAATAAAAAGCAACTTCCAGTGGTTTTAGATTTACATGAAAATCGTCCGCAGATAATGAAGTTTTATCCGCATTTAAAAAAGTTTCCTGCGAATATTTTAATATCAGTAAAAAAATGGCAACGTAAAGAAACTGAATTAATCAATAAAGCATCAAAACTGATTGTTGTAACCGAAGAAGCTAAACAAGAAATTTTAAGCAGAACTCAAATAAAAGCTCAAAATATAGCGGTTGTTCCTAATACGGTTCGAAAATCTTTTTATCAGAATATTGAAATATCAGCTAAAAAAGATACAACTTTCAATTTATTATATATCGGTGATACAGGCGAAAGAAGAGGTTTGAAAACAGTTATAGAAAGTTTACCAGAATTACAAAAAAATATTAAAAATATACGATTTGTAATTGTTGGAAAAGTAAGTTCAGAACTTAAAAATAGTGTAAATCAGTTAGCGTTAAATAATGTAGTTATTTTTGAAGGATGGCAAAATGAAAGTACTTTTCAAAAATATATTATTGATAGTGACGTTTGTTTATCGCCATTACACAGAAATATTCATCACGATACAACGTACGCAAATAAATTGTTTCAATATATGAGTTTAGGCATACCTTTGTTGGTTAGTAATGCAACTGCTCAAGAAAATTTAGTGAAACGTGTAAATTCAGGTTTGGTACATGAAGCCAAAAATGTAGCCGATTTTACAGCAAAAGTTTTAGAACTATATAATAATACTTCTTTAAGAACAACGTTAGCAATTAACGGAAAAGAGTTTGTAAACAATCGTTTTACTTGGGATAAAACATCAGAAGAATTAATTAATTTATACGCTAATTTATAATTTGAAAGTACTAATTATTACTTATTATTGGATTCCCGCAGGAGGTTCGGGAGTACAACGTTGGTTGAAATTTGTAAAATATTTGCGAGATTTTAATATCGAACCTGTTGTTTATACTGTTGATGAAGCGAAATACCCAATTATTGATGCATCTTTGAAAAGTGATGTTCCTGATAATTTAGAAGTTATCAAAAAAGGAATTTATGAACCAAATGATTTTTTATCGATATTTAAAAAGAAAGAAACCAAAACAAGTGCAGGTTTTTTAAATCCGAATCCAACTTTTTTGGGGGGAATATTACAATATATTAGAGCAAATTATTTTATTCCTGATGCTCGTAAATTTTGGATTAAACCATCAGTAAAATATTTAGAAAAATATTTATCAGAAAATAAAATTGATGCCATTATTACTACGGGCCCTCCGCATAGTTTGCATTTAATCGGTTTAAAATTAAAGAAAAAATTAAACATAAAATGGATTGCTGATTTTCGTGACCCGTGGACAGATATTGATTATTTTCATCAGTTACCATTAACTAAAAAAGCCATTAAAAAACATCATCAATTAGAAAAAAAAGTTTTAGAAAATGCTGATGCAACACTCGTAGTTGGTGAAACTATGAAAGAAAATTATAAAAAATTTTCAAAAAATATTCATGTGATTACTAATGGATATGATTCATCAGAAAATGAAAAAAACAAGGTTATTTTAGATGAAAAATTTTCAATAACACATATCGGATTAATGAATTCAGATAGAAATCCGACTATTTTATGGAAAGCTTTAGCTGAATTATCTGAAGAAAATAACGCTTTTAAAAATGATTTAGAAATAAAATTAATCGGAAAATTATCGGATGATGTAGTTGCTGATTTAGAAAAACATCAATTTAAAAATGTTGAAAAAATAAATTACGTTCCACACAAAGAAGTACAAAAATATCAACGTAATTCACAAGTTTTATTACTCGCTGTAAATAAAGTCCCTAGTGCTAAAGGAATTATAACAGGTAAAATTTTTGAATATTTACAAGCAAAACGCCCTATCTTAGCAATCGGTCCTGAAGATGGCGATTTAGCAGAAATCTTAAAAAACACCAATTCAGGAATTATTGTTGATTTTGATGATAAAGAAGCAATTAAAAAATCAGTTTTAAATTTGTATAAAAGCTACAAAGAAAATAGCTTGCAAGTTTCTTCAAAAAACATTGAACAATACCATCGAAAGGAGTTAACCAAAAAATTATCAGTAATACTTAAACAAGTAGTAAATTCTTGAAAAAAATAGTCACTATATTAGGAGCCAGGCCTCAGTTTGTAAAAGGTGCGGTGTTAAGCAGAGTCATAAAAAATCATCAAGAAATTGAAGAAATAATTGTGCATACAGGGCAACATTTTGATGCCAATATGAGCGCTGTTTTTTTTGATGAAATGCAAATTCCCAAGCCAAAATATAATTTAAACATCAACGGTTTAAATCATGGTGCGATGACAGGGCAAATGCTGGAGAAAATTGAAGAAATTTTAATCGCTGAAAAACCCGATGCAATTGTGGTTTATGGCGATACAAATTCTACGGTTGCAGGCGCTTTATCAGCAAAGAAATTACATATAAAAGTAGTGCATGTCGAGGCGGGATTACGTTCGTATAATATGCAAATGCCCGAAGAAATAAACCGAATTATAACTGATAGAATTGCCGATTTATTAAGTTGTCCGACACAAGTTGCTGTGGATAATTTAAAGCAAGAAGGTTTTGATAATTTAGCGATTAAAATTGAGCAACATGGCGATATTATGAAAGATGCTGTGGAGTTTTACGGCGCTTTTTCCGAAGAAAAATCAACCGTTATTGCCGATTTAAACTTGACAAAAAATGAGTTTGTATTAGCTACGATTCATCGTCAAGAAAATACGGATGATAAACAAAAATTGACCAATGTTTTTTTAGGATTAGAAGAAATCAATAAATCAAAAAAAGTGGTCATGCCGTTGCATCCTCGGACAAAAAAAATGTTGGATTTATACGGATTAAAACCGAATATCACATTTATAAATCCTGTTGGTTATTTTGATATGCTCGAGCTTTTAAAAAATTGTGCTTTAGTGGTTACCGATAGCGGCGGACTTCAAAAAGAAGCCTTTTTTAATGAAAAATATTGCATTATTGCTAGAGAAGAAACCGAATGGACAGAGCTTGTAAGCAATGGTTATGCTAAAATTACAGCAACAAATCCGCAGAAAATAAACAAGGCATTTCAGGAGTTTTTGAACACTAAAAAGAGTTTTAAAGAAGCATTATACGGTAATAATGTTGGCGAAAAAATATATCAATCAATCATCAAATTAATAAATTCATAAATTGGGAATCGTATTAAGGCAATCAATTAAAAACACCATAATTATCTATTTAGGATTTTTAATTGGTGGGGTAAATACCATCGTTTTATATTCAAGATTTTTGAAAGCTGAATATTACGGTTTGGCAATGTATGTGTTTTCAGCGTCTAATTTATTAATGCCTATTATGGCATTGGGAATTCAATTTACAATTATCAAATTTTTTGTAGCTTATAAAACAAAACAAGAAAAAGATAGTTTTTTAAGTTCCGTACTCTTTTTACCTTTATTAATAGCGTTACCTATCGGTTTTTGTTGGGATATTTTTCATAATTTAATTATGAGTTATATCGCAAAAAGTAATGTTGAAGGTAATTTAATTATCGAAAATTATACTATTTATATTTATATTATTGCTGTTTGTTGTGCTTATTTTGAGGTTTTTTATTCGTGGGCAAAAGTACAAATGCAGTCGGTTTTTGGTAATATTTTAAAAGAACTTTACAACAGAGTTGCCATTATGCTGTTATTATTTGCTGTAAATTTCGATTTTATAACCAAACAAGAATTTTTATATTATATGGCATTAGCCTATATAATACGAACTTTATTGATGTTGATTTATGCTTTTAAATTATACACTCCTAAATTAAGTTTTGGCTTACCCGCCAATTTTAAAGAAGTTTTACGATACACTTTTTACATTGTTTTAGCTGGTAGTGCAGGGGCTATTGTGTTGGATATTGATAAAGTAATGATACCTGGTAAAGATGGTTTTGCAACAGCCGCATATTACGGAGTTGCTTTATTTATTGGTAGTTTTATTGAAGCGCCAAGCAGGGCAATGGGGCAAATTTTACAGCCATTAACCTCAAAATCTATCAATGAAAATAATGATAAAGAAACTAATAGTTTATATCATAAAAGCGCTATTAATTTATTATTAGTTGGAGGTTTATTTTTTATATTGGTGAACTGTAATGTTGATGAATTATTTAAAATAATGCCGAATAAAAACTATGCAGTAGGTGGCGGATTGGTTGTTTTATTAATTTCTGGAGCAAAATTATTTATGATGTCTTTAGGAAATAATGGTGCAATTATTCAAAATTCAAAATTTTATAGAATCACGATGCCTATTGGCGTTGGAATGGCATTTATGGTGTATTATTTGAATATATTTTTCTATAATGATATCGGAATGGGAACAGAGGGTTTAGCTTTGGCAACTTTATTAACGGTTTTAATTTTTAATGCTTTTAAGCTTTGGTTTGTGCGTCATAAATTGAATATGTTTCCATATACCTTAAAAACCTTGCAAATGGTTTTTATAATTTTAGGAGTGTTTTTAGCCTTTTATTTCTGGAATTTTTCAGTGCCAGAATTCTCTGTAAAAAACTTTAGAATAGATCCGTTAATTAACATCATTTTAAAAAGTATTTTAATTATTCCTGCGTATTTATTTATAGTGATTAAGTTTTCAATTTCCGATCAGATAAATAATTTAGTACGTAGATTTATTAAAATATAATTTTTTTTGAAGCAATTTCCCGCTTTCCGCACTCGCTTTTTTTTGAAGAAAAATCAAAAAAAGAGCTCAAATAAAGCGTCAATCGGGGCTAGGGGTTTTACGTTTTTCAAGTTTATATCGAGTTCTTTCAAGGGTATTCTAATATGCTAAATAAATAAAATAGTATCGATAATTATTGTTTATTAGCAAGATTTTTGATGCTATTTTTTTGAAGTATTAATCAGTAACTTTTACAACATAGGTAACTATAATATTAGTGTCAATTTTTAAATGAATATCATAATTACCCTTTCTTTTAAATTTGTATTTAAAAGAAAGCAGCGTGTTATTTTTTTTAAGATCGTATATTTTTAATTGCCGTAAATCATCACCTGAAAAATAAACCAATGTAATTTTTTTAGATGAATTGTCTTTTAATGATTTTAAACTGAAATGAACAACCTGTTGTTTTTTTGTTATTATGTTCATTCTTTTAGGAAATAATGGTACTATTTTATGTTTAAAAATTTCACCATAAACTAAAGGAGCTTCTGTAAAGTTTGAAACGGTTTGTGTCGTGTTTAGCAACCATTTTTGCTGTAAAGGAGAATGATTTTTAGAGAATAATACAGGGTCTGTTAAAAAATAACCAGTATTATAATCTGTAATAAAAATGCCATTTTCATCGATATACCCACTAGACCATGTAGGGTCACATAAATACCATTTATTGTTTAGTTTAACAGAATTCCAAGAATGATTTATGTTTTCTAGCGTATCAATATTAGAAGATACCGTTCTGCCGTAACCATTAATAATTTTAGATTCAATATTTACAATACTAGCCATTTCTTTAATTAAGTAGGCATAACCAGTACACATTGTTTTTTTATGTTTCACCAATTTTTTAAATACTATTTTTTTATAAGTAGTATTCCAATTAGATAAAGAGACGCTATCATTTTTAAACTTTTCACGCATTCTAGTTACTTTATTATGCGTTTTAGCATCTCCTTTAATATTTGTAGCAACCCATGTATAAATAGCTCTAAATTTTTCAACATCGGTACTTAGTTTATGTGTTAATTTATAACAGAGTAGCGGTACGTTTTTTAAGTTTTCGTTACGATTTAGTTTTGCAATATTATCGGCTTTAGTAAAATTACTATCTTTAAAATCTGATATTTGGGCATTTATTAAATTGACGTAAATAATAAAAAACAAGCCGATACTATTTTTCATTCTAATTTATTTTTAAGATTTTTTAGAACGGTACACTTTTTTAACAGCGACTTTACCTAATAACATACATGAATCCTCTTTCATATTTATTTTTAATTCGATATTTTTAGCAGATTTTTTATTTTGAATTATTACTTTTTTATTTTCCATACCTATAAAACTAAAAATTAAAACATCTCCTTTTTTTAGTGATTTCGGAAATGTAAAGTGACCATCAAAATTTGTTTCTGTGCTAGAAGTAGTTCCTTTTAAAAGAACACTTACACCTGGAAAAGGTCCTGATTCATCAGAAACAACTCCTTTTACAAGAATATCTTTTTCTTGATTATTTAGGTCGATATTATTTTTATCAATAGGCGTATTTCCTTCTTGTGCTTGAGTTGTATTAAAAGAAAACAAAGACAATACAGCAAGTCCTAAAGTTGCTAAAAAACCATATTTTTTTCTTCGGATAGGTTTTTCGTTATAAGTAGTTAATTGTTTTTTATTAAACTGTCCGCAAGTATTTTTTGATGTATTATTATTAAAATAATAACTAATTTCTTGTGCTGTCATTTTTGTGAAATCAATTACTTCTTTATCACAAGAATTACAAAAACCACCTAATTTTGTAGGTTTAAATTCATTAAATTTTTCTGAACAGGGTGTGTTAATTTCTAACTTAAATTGATTTTTCATGATGCATTTTTTTAGTTGAATTATACCAAAGCTATACATTAATAGCGTATTATCAAAATATTAATAAGTAAACGTTCTTTTTTAGAAGGTTTTAAAAATAAAAATATTATTTAGAGCCTGTTTAAATTTTATTCAATAAAAGTTTTATGGCGGATAATTTGGTTATATTTTCGGAAGATTCCATTAATAATTCATAGTTTCGAC
>NZ_OENA01000057.1 GCF_900239185.1 Tenacibaculum finnmarkense | reverse complement strand
TTGTCGAAGTCAATGCTTCACCGTATATAGTAACCTTAATTCTCTCTTTTATTCTTTCTGATTATATATCAAATGTATTAAAAGACAAACTTAAGAATGTATTAAAAGACAAACTTAAGCCGTATAAAATTAATGGCTAGTCCTCGCCTACTTACGAAAATCCTTGCGGATTTCCTATCTGTTGTATATTTGCTAAATTAGGTGCTTAAACACGCCACTAATCTTATACAAAAACGTTGCAAGTAATGGCGGAATTTCCTCAGAAATTCCTAATTAGTGATTTATCTTTTCTAGAAATTAATATTGAATAATATTCAGCTGGAAAAATTGAAAATGACTTCTACTTTATTTTTAGAAAATGAATACTAAAAAAGAAAAAAACAGAATTGAACTCTGAAAAATGAAGCGTGAATAAAAGGCGAAAATTAATTAAGGCGGAGTTTTAAGCTGAAACGTGAAAAAAGGCAGATTTTAACGCTGAAAATAAATCGTGAATAAATAAGCGGAAATTAATTAATGCAGAATTTTAAACTGAAGCGTAAATAAAGAAGGAAAAATAAAACAGAAGAATTTAAAATAGAAGAATTTAAAATAGAAAATTAAGAAATGAGAAATATAGTTAGAAAATCACTACTTGCAACACCATATATAATTCATTGCTTGTGATTAACTATTTACGAAAATCCTTAAGGATTTTCTATTCCATTTTTATTTACTAAATTAGTTGCTCGAAATACGCAACAAACCATATATAAAAACGTTGGGCACAACCTAAAAAGCATCGCTACTAAAAATGAAAGAAGAAGAATATATAGAAGAGATTAAGGAAGAACAAAATGATTCATATTCTAATGATGATTTGTATAATATTAATTCTTGGGGTGCTGATTTATCATTTAGAGAAATAATATCAATGTATGATGAAGATGAGTTATTAAAGCCAGAATTACAACGTTATTATGTCTGGGAAAAAGCAGAAGCTAGTCGTTTTATAGAATCAATACTTCTTGGGCTTCCTGTTCCAAGTATTTTTTTAGCAAATACTAAAGACAACAAAAAGTTAATTATAGATGGTTACCAGAGAATAATGACCGTTTTTGACTATGTGAAAAATGGAATTTGGAAAAAAGATGGAAAAGTATTTAAGTTATCAAATACTGAAAAAATAAATGAACGTTGGAGAGGTAAATCTTTTAAAGAATTAACAGAACAAGAACAAAGAAAAATTAGAAGTACCACAATTCACGCAATAATATTCGAACAAAAATCACCAAATGATAATGACACAAGTCTATATCAAGTTTTTGAAAGAATTAATACTGGAGGTAGAGCGTTAATGCCACAAGAAATTAGAAACTGTGTTAGTCAAGGAGCTTTTAATAATTTATTATTTGAATTAAATAAAAATGAAGATTGGAGACATTTGTTTGGCAAAGAAGAAGATTCGAGAATGAGAGATATTGAATTTATTTTAAGATTTCTAGCTTTAGATACTACTTTTATCAAAAACAATGAATCTTCAAGTATTTCATTAAAAAAATATTTAAATGAATTTATGGGGTCTAAAAACTCTCAAAATGACGCAGTAATTGCAGAAAGAAGAGATAAATTTAATAAAGTAATGAGTTTTATTTTAACTCACATTGGAGAAAATTCATTCTATAATATAACAAGTGGAGATGAAACCAAAATAAGAAAGAGATTTTATCCTACGATATTTGATTCAATTTGTCCAGCTGTTTCTATTGCGTTAGAAAAATTAGGTTCTGATATTCCTACTAATAATTTAGAATCAAAAAGATTAGAATTATTACAAGATGAAGATTATAGAAAATTTACATCAGAAGGAACTATGCAAATTTCACATATTCACGGAAGAATTAATTTAGCTTTAAATTATTTATTTGGTATAAACTATGAATAATCAAGAAGCTCAAAATAGTATTGATATATGTACAGAAGAATTACAACGTATTTATCATCTAATACAAGGACACGGTCATATGTCACCAATAGTTCCTTTTTTAACTAAATATTCTATTGTTAGAGCGTGTGGAACTATTGAATTTTGTTTTAAAACAATAATTTCTGACTCACATTCTGGACATAGTTCACAAATAACAAATTTCATTGATAATACCATAAGAAATAGCTCAATGAATCCTAATAGACAAAATATATCAACTACTTTGAAAAAATTTGATCCAAATTGGAAAACAAATTTTAATCAAAAGTTAAATGACATCGCAGATTGTGAAAGAATAAAAGCATCAATCGACTCTCTAAACCTTGCAAGAAATTCATTTGCACACGGAGATACACCTTCTGCAACATTTGAAAATATTAAAGATTATTTTATGGATTCAGTTGAAATTATGAAAATACTAGATGAAGTTGTTTCTGAATAAAAGGCAGTGCCCAACACCATATATAATTTATTGCTAGTACGAGCCTACTTACGAAAATCCTTAGGGGATTTTCTATTCCGTTTTTATTTACTAAATTAGTTGCTCGAAAAACGCAACAAACCATATATAAAAACGTTGTGCACAAGCTGAAAAAATATGATGCTATTAGATTTAATATGTTTTGACTGCCTTATGGAACAGGTTGATAAAGGAGAGCCTCAAGTCTTTG
>NZ_OENA01000013.1 GCF_900239185.1 Tenacibaculum finnmarkense | reverse complement strand
TAAAAATCTTTATTTACCAATGCGAAAGTAGCTCAGTTGGTAGAGCGTCAGCCTTCCAAGCTGAATGTCGCCAGTTCGAACCTGGTCTTTCGCTCAAAAGCCGAAACAAATGTTTCGGCTTTTTTTATGCTTTTATTTTTGCAATCTTTCTGGATCAAGTATAATACTTGGGGAGCTACATAAATTAAGCATAAATTTTAGTGAGGCGATATAGGAAAAAAGTAACATCTCTGACACCTCGAAACTGTGCTCGAAAAGCTTTTATTTTGGCATTAAAAGATTCTGCGGAAGCATTTGTATTTCTGTTATTGAAGTAATTTAAAATAGGTTTGTAATGATGTTGTATCGTTTTTTTGATGGTATTAAACGATTTTAAATTTTCATCTTCCACTTTATTATACCAAAGCGCTAATTTTGTTCTGGCCACATCTTTTCCTGTTTTCGTTTCAAACACAGATTTTAAACCTTGCGATAAATCGTATGCTTTTTTTATCTCAGGATATAAATTAAATAAAATAACAGCCCTTTCTTTTTGATTATCTGTCCACTTTTCTTGTGATTTAAAAAGTGTAAACCTGCTACTATCTAGTAGCTGACGCTTGGTTTCACCATTTTCAAGAATTTCAGGTTTGTAAATAGTACTTGTGTTTTTTAATGTTGAAATTGCCTGATTTTCTATATCGATAATCTCCCATCTTAAACGAATTCGAACCTCCTGTACCGCCTGAGAAGCAAGCTTTTGCACGTGAAATCTGTCGGTTACTATTTACCAAACAACAGCCAATCTTCAGCATGTTTTTTTACAGTGAAGTTTTATGAAAAATCGAATCCGTCAAAAGTGTTTTAGTTTAGTTTCTAATTTTTTTTGATGATTCTTGTCAATTTTAGTGATTTTAATGACTAAAAAGTTCTCGATACAATTTTTTAAAGGAAAAAATCACTCGAACTGACAGTTGTAATTTTGTGCAATTTTGAGTTTTTTTTATTTTTCCGTAGTTCTCTTTTTGATGGGGTGCTGAACTAAATTCAGTATGATGTTTGTTTATTTTTAAAAAACAGATTATTAGGTTAAAACAATTATCAATGCAATTTTTTGAAGGAAAAAATCACTCGAACTGACAGCGTGGTTTTATTTTCTATTTTAGTTTTTAGGCAAGAGGTTCTAAATGTTGTTTGAAGTTCTATTTTTACTTTTTAGCACAAATGCCTAGCCCCGATTGAAGCAATTGTTTGAGCTCTTTTTTTGATTTTTCTTCAAAAAAAAGCGAGTGCGGAAAGCGGGAAATTGCTTCAAAAAAAGAATTTAAAAATCTGTAATAAAATTATTTAACTTTCAGTTTATCGCCAAATAAGAACAAGCCAACAATAATTGCGCCGATAACTCCAATCATTAAGGGGTTATTTGAAATAACACTCGGTTTTAACAATAAAGTAAGTAAATAACCACCAATAGCACCGCCTAAATGCGCCGAATGACCAACATTATCTGCCTGGTTTTTCATACCGTAAATTGAATACAATAAATACCCAATTCCGAAAACATAGCCAGGTAAAGGAAGTGGAATAGGGAACATTATTAGGGTCATATCAGGATACAAGATAATTGCCGAAAAAACAATTCCCGACACCGCAGCAGATGCTCCAACAGCGCTATAATAATAGTCGTTTTTATGCTGATACAACGAATATAAGCTTCCCGCAAACAAACTCCCAAAATAAATAAGCAAGAAATAAGGTGTTGAAAAATTACCCAAAACTGTTTTTCCAAAAAGATATAAAGCGTACATATTAAACCCTAAGTGCATCCAATCGGCATGTAAAAAACCCGAGGTCAACATTCTGATTTTATCTCCATTTACAATTTGTTGAATTTGAAATTTATAGCGATTAAAAAAAGTAATATCGTTAAATCCTTTGTAGGAAACTAACACGTTTGCTGCTATTAATAATAAGATAATTTGACTCATAGTATTGTATTTACGTATGATTAATTGCTTGTTTTAAACACTAAAATTGGTAAAAAATGTAATCGAAAATCTGCGAGTAATCTTACAACTAAAATTAATTACACATGATTTTAGCAAATCGTTGTTTTTATCCTAAAATACATACCAGAGTAAAAAACAGATCAAATAATACATTTAATTAGTAGCACTTAATTATTCACAAGGAGGTTTCATATTACAGGGATAATTTATAGAGCTATTTTGATTCACTATTTGTCCACCATTCCATCCTTGTGATTCATATGTACAAGTACACACCCCTTCATCAGTACATGAATACATTAAAAATAAAACAAAAAACAAGAGTAAATACTTTTTCATAAAATTTAAATTTTAAACGTAAAGATAATAAATTTTTAAAATAACAGCTTTTGAAAAAGCTAATAATCAAAAGTAAATGATTGATAATTAAATACGATATTTGCATTTTTAAAATTTAATCTATGAAGTTTTTAAGTTTCGCGCTTGTATATCCTTTTATCTGGATATTTTCAAGATTACCAATGCGTATTTTGTATGTTTTTTCTGATTTCTTTTTCGTGATATTATATTATATTATAGGATATAGAAAAAAAATAGTTGAAACCAATATTAAAACTGCTTTCCCCGATAAAAATGAAGCAGAAATCACCCAATTAACAAAAAAATTTATCAGTCATTTTGTTGATATTATTTTTGAAAGTATTAAGTCGTTTTCTATTAGCAAAAAAGAAATAAACAAACGCTATAAATACGTAAATGCCGATTTAATAAACAAATATGCCAAACAAGGGCGAAGTATTGTTTTAACAGGTGCGCATCAGGCAAATTGGGAATGGGCTTTTGCATTGCCACAATACTTAAATATTAGTTGTTATGGCGCATATACCAAACTACAAAACCCTTATTTTGAAAAGGTAATTAAAAGCTCAAGAACCAAATATGGTTTTGATGGTGTGCCAACACGGTTATTTAATAAAAAAATTAATGAAAGACAGGCAAAAGGTATTCAAAGTTTATACATTTTATTAAGTGATCAATCTCCTCAATTAGCAAGAGCTAGGTATTGGGCTACTTTTTTAAATGAAAAAATCCCTGTACATACCGGAGCGGAAACACTGGCTAAAAAATATAATTTAGTAGTTATTAATATGAATGTTACTAAAATTAAAAGAGGGTATTTTGAAACATCTTTCGAATTAATTACCGATACGCCTACTGATTTTGAAAATTATCAGATTACCGATAAATTTTTAGCATTGACAGAAAAAAATATCAAAGCACAGCCCGATTTTTATTTATGGTCGCACAAACGCTTTAAGCATAAAGATAAATATGATGAATGGCTAGAAATTAAAAAGAAATAAGTGATTTTTAATATAATATAAAGACAAGGTTTAAAAAGCCTTGTTTTTTTATACCTAAATTTTACGCACAAAAAAATCCTTCTTAAAAAAGAAGGATTTAATTTTTGGGTGGAAGACGGGATTCGAACCCGCGACCCTCGGTACCACAAACCGATACTCTAACCAACTGAGCTACAACCACCATTTAATTGCGAGTGCAAATATATAACTCTTTTACTGTTCCACCAAACTTTTTTCAAGTTTTTTTTAAATTAATTCACTTATTTTTTTCACTGCTACGTAACGCTCTGAGGTAAAGCCTTCTGCAAAATCAACATTAATTAACCTTCCTAAATCTTTTGCTCTATAATTTATACTATCGGTAAAATTTTTACTAGTAATAGGTGTTTCAGGCTCCTTACTGTTCGGATCAAAAAATTGAGAAGCGTATGCTAAGACCGATTTTTCCTTTTTATCCATAAAACCTGTTACATCAACAACAACATCTGGGGCAATATTTTTCCACTGTATATAATGATAGACTAACTTAGGTCGCCACTTTTCTTGAACCTCGCCATTTAATATTGTTTCAATCTTTAATAATCCACTTAAAAAACAAGCATTCGATACTAAATCGCTTCCTTTTGGATGATCAATATGACGGTCATCAATAGCATTGCACAAAACAATATCGGGTTGGTATTTTCGAAGCATTTTTATAACCGCTAATTGATGTTCTTTATCATTTTTAAAAAACCCATCGGCAAAACCTAAATTTTCACGTACTGAAACCCCCAAAATAGCAGCGGCATTTTTGGCTTCTATATCTCGTAACTCCGCAGAACCACGTGTTCCTAGCTCTCCCCTAGTTAAATCTATAATACCTACTTTTTTACCCGAAGCGATTTCTTTGGCAATAGTAGCCCCACAACCTAACTCTACATCATCTGGATGTGCTCCAAAAGCTAATATATCTAATTTCATCTTCTTTATTTTAATGTTTATTTTGATAGGCTAATTTACAAAATCGGCAGTAATGAGTTGTAGATTGTCGTTATTTTATAATTCGCTTTTTTAAAATAGCCAAATCACTATCATATAAATTCAATATCTTCGTGCCCATGATTAGAATTGTCATTATCGGAGGTGGAAATGTTGCCCTGCATTTAGCCAGTGCTTTTTGCAAAACCAAGGAAATTTCTTTGGTGCAAATGTATGCTAGAAATATTCAGCAAATTAGCCATTTAAAAAAACAGGTTGCTATTACTGATAACTTAAATTTATTAGCAGCTGCTGACCTTTATATTATAGCGGTTTCTGATGATGCTATTTCAGGAGTTTCATCAAAAATAAATAAGCAAAATAGCTTGGTGGTACATACCTCAGGAAGTGTTTCTTTACATTCGTTACAAAATAACGGGAGAAAAGGAGTTTTTTATTTATTGCAAAGTTTTTCTAAGGATAAAGAAATTAATTTTGATGAAATACCCTTTTGCTTAGAGGCGCAAAATAACGATGATTTTAAGCTCTTAGAAAGTGTAGCAAAATCGATTGGAAAAAAAATATATCCGATTAGCTCTAAACAGCGAAAAACCTTGCACGTAGCCGCTGTTTTTGTAAATAATTTCACCAATCATTTGTATAAAATTGGCGATGATATTTGTAAAGAACACCGTGTTCCTTTTGAAATTTTACATCCTTTAATTGAAGAAACGGCTAAAAAAATTCAAGAATTATCGCCTACAGAAGCACAAACAGGCCCTGCAAAAAGAAACGATAAAAAAACCATTCAAAATCATTTAGAACTACTCGATAAAGAACAACAAGATATCTATCAACTTATTACAAAATCAATCCAAAAAACAACATAAATCCAACGAAATGGAAAAAAGTTATAAAGAAATATTGCCACAAATAAATACGTTTATTTTTGATGTAGACGGTGTACTAACCAACGGAATTGTAACCGTTTTTCCGAATGGTGAATTAGTGCGTCAAATGAATATTAAAGATGGATATGCCTTGAAAGCCGCAGTAAAAGCAGGTTTTAGAGTGTGTATTATTTCTGGTGGAAAAAATGAAGGCGTGCGTACTCGTTTGGCGAATTTAGGAATTGAGGATATTTATTTAGGTGCTCACGATAAAATTAAGCAGTTTAATGAAATTATCAGCAAGTACAATTTAAACCCTGAAAATGTGTTATATATGGGTGATGATATTCCTGATTATCCGGTGATGAAATTAGTAGGTATGCCTTGTTGCCCAAATGATGCTGTTAGAGAAATTCAGCAAGTATCTAAATATATTTCTGATAAAAATGGTGGCGAAGGTTGTGCCCGCGATGTTTTAGAACAAGTGTTAAGAGTGCAAGGAAAATGGGCTGAAAATTTTGATGCTCAGTACGATTAACCTTCGTTATTGTAGCAGTACTATTATTATTGGAGCAATTTTTGAAGTTATTTTTAATTAATTATTAATACACCCCAACAAACATGAGAAAATTATTTTTAAGCATCTTATTACTGCTAGTAGCAACAACAATTAATGCACAGTCTATTTTTGGCGAATGGGAAAACCGCAATGAAAAAACCAATACCGTAGATTCTGTAATTAAAGTCTATGAAAAAGACGGAAAAGCATTTGCTAAAATTATTGAAATCACCAATAAAGACAAGCAAAAAGCCGTTTGCGATAAATGTAGCGGAAATCGTAAAAACACTCCTATTTTAGGCATGAATATTTTAACAGGCTTAAAAAAAGATGGCAATGAATGGAGCGGTGGAACTATTGTTGATCCTAAAAACGGAAAAGAATATAAATGCTATATCGAGCTTGAAAATGCCGATAAATTAAAGATTAGAGGCTATATTGGTTTTGCTGTTTTTGGTAGAACGGCGTATTGGTACCGAAAAAAATAGGGCTAATCTCACATATTATTTTAATATTTTTGATAAAAAACGCTAGTAAACTTTAAGTTTGTTAGCGTTTTTTATTAATATGGAATTTCTAATTGCCCATGATTTTCGATATGACTTGGCGGAATTACCGAAATTATTTTTGTTGCCTGATAACTAACTCGTGGTTTATTTGATGAATTGGTATGAATTATCTTTAAATTAAACTTTAAATAATCATTCGGCTGAATTACAAATTTTCGATTATGATATTCCTCTAGCCAAGCTTCATCTGTAATTTTAACATCGATAGGAGCGCCTTCTCTTTGTAGTTTCCAATAAGAATTATCCGACAATAAATCCATTGTTTTTATCTTTAAAACCTCTACCCTTTCTTGCGCTATGCTTGCATCGCCTAGTTCACTCAAAATTTTAGGAACATCTACAAAGCTTTTATTGGTTAATTTTGCTTTATTTTTTCCGCTTTTAAAACAAAAATATTCACCTCTTTTTAACTTACTTGTTTGTACGCTAATTTCTTTAACAGTGTTTAAAATGTAGTAATTATTTACCGAAAAAAACAATAAATGGCTGGGCGTTTCCTTTTTTATTTTCCTGTTTATTTCATTGGTTAATTTATCTAATCCTTTTTTAGAGGATATTTGCTGTAGCTCAATTGCTTTTAAAGTTTTGTACTTTATGTGAACCAATAAATCGCCTAACCAAGCGGTTGGTTTTATACCATTTTTTAAGTAATCGCCTGGAGTATTGACTAAAATTTGCTTAATTTTTGTACTAATAGCCTCAAATTGAATATCGACTAAATCATATTCAACTTTAGCTTCTACAGAAATATTATAAACAATATGCCTATCTAAAACTAATAATTTATCATAAAAACCAGACAAATGATCAAATACTTTTGATGGATTTTTAACACCTTTCAATTCAATATTTAGTTCAAAGTCATGTGCTGTTATCATTTCCATATATTAAATTTTTTGCTACAATAACCTCGCTTGTGCTGTCAGATTACACAACTGACACACGCTTATAACTCGGTTTTTTTCAGACCTACAAAATTACTAATTTTTCAGGGGTATCACTACTATTTTTTTTATCTAATTTTAAGATAATCACTAAAATAATTTGAAGCTATTTCCCGCTTTACGCACTCGCTCTTTTTTTTAAACAAAAAAAAGGAGCTCAAACAATTGCTTCAATCGGGGCTAGGGGTTTTAGTTGTCTGTATAAGGTTTGCATAGAATCGACCTAAAAGTTTTAGAAATTATAAAACAATATGATGAGCACGATTTAATTACTCCTATTAAAGCCGAACTTTTAAAAACATTAACACAAACGGTCTATTTTGAAGATAAAAAAAGCCCTTTAATGGTTGCTTTAACCTCAACAACAAACTCTTTACAACAATGTTTTTCTGGAAAAACCAGAAAATTAATCTATCCCAAATTATGGATTTAAATGCTTATAGAATTATGTGGTTATTTGTGTTTTTTGATTTACCTACTCAAACAAAAAAAGACAGAAGAAATGCCCAACAGTTTCGTAAAAATCTTTTAAAAGATGGTTTTACGATGATGCAATTTTCTGTTTACATGCGGCATTGTGCTAGTAGCGAAAGTGCTGATGCGCATCAAAAGAGGATAAAAAATTTACTTCCTGCTTTTGGAAAAGTAAGTATTTTAAGGATTACCGATAAACAATTTGGTAATATTATGAATTTTTGGGGCAAGGTTCAAAAACCAAAAGAACCAAGCCCTTCTCAATTAGAATTATTCTAATAGGAATGAAAAAATGCTTCAAACAAAGCGATTATGTCTTTATAAGAAGCATTTTTTTATACGATATTTACTTACTAAAACGAGTATTAGCAACGGTTACATAGCTTACTAATATCGTTTTCTCTAATCTTTAATCAAACCACAACTATCAGGTTGCTGCAATTTTAGCAATTGAAATATCGTTTTCTCTAATCTTTAATCAAACCACAACTTTCTGAATAACCGCTTCTTTTGCAAGTTTAATATCGTTTTCTCTAATCTTTAATCAAACCACAACTGGACCACGGTTCAATTGGTACGTTTCAAAAATATCGTTTTCTCTAATCTTTAATCAAACCACAACTAATGTACTGGTGACCTTGTAGCTGCCTGCAATATCGTTTTCTCTAATCTTTAATCAAACCACAACGGCTTTTTGTTCTCTTTTTTCTAACGTATCAATATCGTTTTCTCTAATCTTTAATCAAACCACAACAATTCGATAAACCTGCATTTCAGATATACCAATATCGTTTTCTCTAATCTTTAATCAAACCACAACCTGCGCCTTGTCCATATCTCGCAGCGACAAAATATCGTTTTCTCTAATCTTTAATCAAACCACAACACCCAGATACTTTTTTACTTTGTTTGTTTTAATATCGTTTTCTCTAATCTTTAATCAAACCACAACACACAAAGTTAATGAAAGTAACAGCAACTAAATATCGTTTTCTCTAATCTTTAATCAAACCACAACTACTTCTTCAAACGTTTCATGCTCTTTATAAATATCGTTTTCTCTAATCTTTAATCAAACCACAACATCTTCTTGTAAATACTTTTTAAAATTCTAATATCGTTTTCTCTAATCTTTAATCAAACCACAACCAGTATCTCCTGTACAATAATTTGATTTAAATATCGTTTTCTCTAATCTTTAATCAAACCACAACTTTGCTGACGCTATTTGTGCGCTTGTTAAAAATATCGTTTTCTCTAATCTTTAATCAAACCACAACAGAACGCAGGATTCATAACTCTGAGGTCAGAATATCGTTTTCTCTAAAAAAAAATGTCAATGAACTTTCATTCCTCACAAAAAATTAAAGCTTTTTTAAAACACCTATACTATTAATTCCAACCTTAATTGGATTAAATGTTTTCCAGCCTGTTTTTCCTGTTCCAAAACCTTTTATATAATGAAAAGCAATCCCTAGTTTACCATCTAAATTACTTTCTTTATCTTTTCTAAAATAATAATCTTTTGATGTAAATTTCTGAACTCTATACAAATGGTCTTTTAAAAGATTTGCATCTATATTATCCCAATCAACCTGTTCATTTTGTAAACCTAATAAAAACATATCATTAATTTGTAAAGTAGTTACAATTTTTTTCCCATCTTCAGGAAGTTGAAAAACATCTTGCTTTTGTCTTTTACGCTCTACGGCTGTCCAAAAAGTTACTACATCTTCTTTTAAATTATCATCTTCATCTTTATAAATAAGTACATGATGATTATTTCTAGGATTCACATATTGATTTATATCTTCCTTTAACTTTTCTGCTCCGCCTATATTTTCTTTAATACGTATTTTTTTTATTGGTACTTTGCTACCGTTTCTATTTGGTAAAAATATTTGTGCTTGTTTTATGCCGTTTTCATCAATTTTAAAAAAAGTATCTGCTGGGATTTTACCTTTTACAAAACCGCCTAATTCTTTAACTCGTTTTAGAATAAGTAATCGAACAGTTGCATCTACAATTTTATCTAAATGCTTTTCTGTGGTTAAACTTTCTAACGGTTTTCGTATATGAAATGCTTGGCTACTATCTGGTGCTGTTCTTTTTCCATAAACCGACTCTTTATGCAATTGTCCTCTAGCAGAAACCCCTAAATTTTTATATTCAACCCCATTTTTTTTAGTTTTATGAGTTCTAATAGTTACTAAATTCTTTTGCTTTTTGTGTGATACTAAAATTTGTTCAACTGCCGTTTCTGCGTCCATTCTAAAAGATTGCCAAGGCATCGGAAAATCTTTTAATTCATGATTTTTATGGTATCTATTTCTTTTACTTAATTCTTGTAAATGACTTCTTTTCGCACACGCCATAACCAACGCATCTACTGCATGATGCCTGTGGTCATCTCTCGTTTTTGCATCTTGTTCTTTATTTAAAACCGTATTTAAACCCCAATTATGCCTTAATACGGCGGTCATTTGCCCAGGAGCAACCATTACATTTGCACATATTTTAGATAGATAATTTTTAGCTTCTTTACTGATATATCTAGTATCGTTTAATTGACGGCTTATAAAATCTTCATCGTGTTTTTGCTTTACAAAATGCTTAAATTTATTATAACAATTCGGATAATGAGCCTTTGTTTTAAAACAACTTAACGCCTGTAATTTTATGGCTTCCCATTTTTCTAAACCTTGCGAAGTGTAAAATTCATACGGCGTTTTATTTCCTTTTGCCCTGTTTTCATCAGCAAAACAGAGTGTTTTATTATTGAAACTATCGTTTAACGACCTGCTCCACGGAAAAATATGTTCTATTTGAACTTCTCCTGTAAAAAGTTTACTTAACGTAATTACTTTTCCTGTAAACGGACACGTTTTATTACATTCTTCCCAAAGTTTATATTTTAAAATATTCGCATGATTTGTTCTTTGGTCTAATCCTTCTAACTCCACTTTTACCCTGTCGTTTTCACGCTCTAAAATTTGTTGTCTTCTTCTGGTTTCTTGTCGGTTGGTTTTTGACGCTTTTAAATCTCGTGCTAATTCTACTTTTATTTCCGTTGGTTTTCCGTAAGTAGTTATAATTTGATTTACGAGCTTTCGTATTTCAAACAAAGCGGTAATTACTACAGGATTTTTAATTTTTTGAATTTCTCTATCGGCATTTATATTTACAGGAAGTTTGTCTAAAATTATTTGCGTTTCAATAGCACTACTATGATGATATAATTTTTCTAATTGTTTATCGGTACAATTAAACTCATTTTTTAGCATATTTTTAAGCGGTTCAATATAGCCGCCTTTTATGTTTGAACGCACTATTTCAGGAACATTATCTAATACAAATTGTTCATTTTCTGCCCAATTATTTTCTTTTGATAACACATTTTTTACGCCTGCCAATCCTACGGCAATATCAAACATAAAGCCTTGTTTTAAAAAAGGCAAAATAGTATTGATTGCTTTTCTACTTAAATTTGAATAACCTTCTTTTAAATTAAATTTAGAAATTTCTGTTGCTTTTTTATCATCGAAATTCCAATTTTTTAAGGCATATTCTTTTAGTTTATCGCTATCATCAAAAAAAGATAAAACGTGCCAAATATTTTCTTGTTCTTCTTCTGAAAAATGAAACCATTGTTTACCAAAAAACTTTTTATTGGATAATTGGCTTATCGTATGCGTTCCTACAATGTTATCTTTATCCTTATAATTAAATTGATAATTACTTTCTGATTTGTCAATAACTTTTCTTATTGCTTTAAAGGCAACTTTTTCTTTGGATAATAAAAGTTGTATAATTTTTTCTTTTTCTTCGGATGTAATTTCTTGTTTTTCGCCGTTAAAATCATAAGAAAGCGTGTTTACCCATTGATAAATTCTAAACAATTCAAAAGGAATCGCACTAATTTTACATTTTGTTTTTTTTGGTTCAAATGAGCAATAACCCACTAAATGTTTTTGAGAGCGTAAAGGTCTTTGATGAAATAAAACACCGTCATCTTTATAGCCATCTTTTTTTCTTCCGCCAAATAACGATTTTAAATTTTCTGTTAATTCTGAATGATATATTTTTTGAAATTCCCAAATTAATTCAAATTCATCAATATACATTTGTCGGGTTGTATATCTATTTCTTATGCGTTCTAAACATTCGGAATAAGGTTCATTTTCTTTGGGTTGTATTGAATTTAAGTAAGAACCTAGCGTTTTATTTTCTTCACTATTCCCAATATTTTTGATGTTTTCGAGCGTACTACTAATTCCTATTTTACCAATTTTGGCATCTCCTGTAAAAAGCGTACTTGTTTCTTTTACATCTGCACCGGCACTTCTGCTGTTACTTAAAAATCCTCTACGTTGAATTATATGATAAAAAATACGTCCAATTTCTACTAAAGATATTTCTTGATGAATTGCTTTTGCTCTTAATTCATACGGATTTAATTTAAACCAATCTTGTAATTCTTGATTTTTAAAAATTTCTGTACCGTTCCAATCTTTAATTAAATCGGCAGAAATTGGACAGAAATTATGTTTTGCCAATTCTTTTAATAAATATCGTTTTCGCAATCTTCTTCTAAAAATTTGCCTTCTAACTCCTCTCGCTTCTGTTCTACTAGCATTTTTTGAAGCCTCTCTTCCTTCTCCTTCGCCTAAGTTTACAACACCTTCGGGGAAAATTCTACTTCCCATTCCTAAAATGATATTATTTTGAACCAACGCCCAACCAATAGAGTTTGTTCCTAAATCTAATCCAAGTATTTTTGACATAATATAGCAATTATTATTTGCTCTAAATTAAGATATTATTCTGATAATCAGCAAAATTTTACTATATTTGAGATGTGAAAAAATTACTCTAATCTTTTAATCTTATCACAATAAGGCTATATGCCGTAGATGAAAATCTTGAGTCCTGCTTCGTGTAGGACTTTTTTTATTTTAATTTTTTAGATTATTTATTAGAACCTGTTTAAATTTCATTTAAAAACGTTTTATAACTTAAAAATAGAATCCGTCAAAGGGATTTTTATGTCAGTTTCTCCTCTTGATTTTCCACCATTTTGTCAATTCGAGTGATTTTAATGACTAGAAGGAATTAAAATTGTATCGAGAATTTTATTTTGATTGATTTTGATGCTAAAAAGTTCTCGATACAATTTTTTTGAAGGAAAAAAATCAGTCGAACTGACAGATTATTAGTGAATTTTTGTAATAAAATTTTATTGACTAAAACTTAAACAATCTCATAGCTTAAAATATAGTACAAATTCCTAGCCCCGATTGAAGCAATTGTTTGAGCTCTTTTTTGTTTTTTTTCTTCAAAAAAATAAAAAAAGCGAGTGCGGAAAGCGGGAAATAGCTTCAAAAAAAAACTACCACATTTACTTAAAAATGGATAGTCTTTTTATTTTCTGATATTTCTTACCAGCATAGTAAAAACGCCATTAATCGCGTCGCTACAATATTGTACGTAACCTTATAATTCCTTAAATATTTTATTTGATAAAAACTGATATAATTTTGCCGACACAAAGCCGATAATCATCCCGTTTATAAAACCACAAAGTATATCAATCGGAAAATGTACGCCTAAGTACAACCTACTGTATGCAAAAATCAATGGAAATACCGCTAAATATTTAATCGCTGGCACATATTTTCTTAAAAGCATGATTAAAAAAACAGTAACAACCGTTGAAGTGGTTGCATGACCAGAGGTAAAACTATAACTCTGTGGGTTTATCAACCTTCTTAAAGAATCTTGTATTGCTGGATCATTATTTGGGCGCAATCTTTCAAAAGTACGTCTAATTAAGTTTGTAAATTGGTCTGAAAAAGTAATTAAAACAGCAATAAACACCAAGGTAAATGCAGCTTTTTTCCAGCCTAGGTGTTTAAAAATTAAAAATATTAAAAACGCAAATAAAGGAATCCAATTAAATTGATTGGTAATCGCTAGCCAAAGCCAATCCCATTGTTCGCTTCCTAAATTATTTAAATAGATTAAAAACGCCTGGTCTTTTTGTATGATATCTTCCATAAGTAATTTTGCTAATTATTTCCCTACTTTTAATACTTCAATTTCAAAAATTAAATCAGATTTTGCAGGGATTGGTCCTAAAGAATTTTCGCCATATCCTAAATAATAAGGAATAAAAAACACTGATTTATCACCTTCTTGCATGGTTTGCACCCCTTCTTTCCAACCTGCTATTAAAGGCATGTTTGCATCGTTAAGTGTAAAGGTAAAAGGCTTGTTTTTATCTACACTTGAATCTATTTTTGTTCCATCGGTTAAAAATAACGTGTAATGAACCGTTGTTGAAATCGCTGGGTTTACTTTTTTACCTGTTCCTTTTTTTATGGTTGCTATTTTTAAGCCTGAATTTGTTTTAACAGCCTTGCTAATTCCTTTTTCTTCTTGAAATTTACGTTTTAATTCGGCTACAGCTTTTTTACGTTCAGCAGCTTTTTTTACAACATTGGTTAATTCATATTCAAAAACAGTGGCTGCTTTAAATTTTTTAGCATCTTTACCTATTCTGATAATTTCTAAATGATTAATAACATCATTTTGCTTAATAGTATCTACGATATGCTGTCCTATAATAACCTTACCAAAAATTGAATGTTTACCATCTAACCAAGGCGTTGCTTTATGGGTGATAAAAAATTGACTAGAATTGGTGGCTTTCCCTGAATTTGCCATTGATAAAACTCCAGGAGCATCGTGCTTATAAAGTAATTTTCCTTTTTCATCCATCGGAAATTCATCTGCAAACTTATACCCTGCATTTCCACGACCTGTGCCTGTAATATCACCTCCTTGCACCATAAAATCTTTAATTACTCTATGAAATTTAGTCGTGTTATAATACGGTTTTCCTTTTAGAGAATCGGCTATTTTAGGGTTGTCTCCTTCTGCTAACGACACAAAATTAGCCACCGTCATTGGCACTTCTTTTGCGTGTAGTTTTATTAAAATATCACCACGATTGGTTTGTATATCGGCATACAAGCCGTTTTCTAAATCAGGGTATTTAACTGATTTACAAGCCGAAAACAACACTACTACTGCTATTAAAATTTTATAAATTTTCATTTTTTATTATTTTAGATATGCTTATAAACAATCAATTAGGTTAGTAACGAGTACTAACCTAATTGATTTCTAGTTATTTATACATTGTAATTACTTTACTTCAAGTAATTCTACTTCAAAAATTAATGCTGAAAAAGGCTTAATTTTTTCACCTCTTTGCTGTGCTCCGTAGGCTAAATCTTGTGGGATAAAGAACTTATACTTTGCTCCTGGTTTCATTAGCTGTAAACCTTCTGTCCAACCTTTAATAACCTGCCCTACGCCAAATTCTGTTGGTTCTCCTCTATCAACAGAGCTATCAAAAACAGTTCCATCGGTTAATGTTCCGTGATAATGAACTTTTACACGTGAGCTTACTTTTGGAGCATCACCTTTACCTGGTTTTAAAACAACGTATTGTAAACCTGTAGCAGTTGTTTTTACACCTTCTTTTGTTTTATTTTCAGCTAAAAACTTTTCACCTTCTTTTTTGTAGTCTCCAAATTCAGTTATTGCTTTTTTAGCCTGAGCCGCTTGTTGCTCTTTCATTTTCTCTTCTTGTTTTTTCTGAAAAAATGATCTTAAAATATTGTTAATCTCTTTAGAATCTACTAATAAATTGGTAGAATCTACTCCATTTTTAAATCCTTGAACAAATAAATCTTGATCTAAATCTTCAAAATTCACTTTTATTTTGTTTGCCATGTCTAACCCTAAACTATAGCTTACAGAATCTACCTCTGTAGCCAATGAACTTTTGGTTTTAAACCCACTATTTCCACATGATACAACTGAAAGTGTTACAGCTGTTGCTGCTAAAATTTTAATTAATTTCATTTTTATCTATTTGTTATTTAATTTCAATTAATGTTACGGTACTTTGTATAGGTTGATTGACCATTATTTTTTTTCCATCGCCGATAACGCCAAAAGCCCTATATGATGGAATTACAAATGTAATAATTTCTCCCTTTTTCATCAACTTTATTCCGTCTTGTAATGCAGGAATAAAATCTTCTTGATCTACCTTATAAGTTCGCTCTTGCTTTTGATATATTATATGACCGTTTATATCGGAAATATCATACGATAACAACACCGTGTTTGTAGCTTTTGCTAGCACTGTACTTACAGTATCTTTAACTACATATCGGTACCAAAAACCATTTTTAGAAGCTTTATAAGTATGCGTAGAATCTTTAGATATCCAATTTTTTAAACGTTTTTTCTCTAAAGCATTTAATTTTTTATTTTTCTTGACTACTTCTTTATAAAAATTAACAGTTCCTTGTTTTTTAGGATATCTGGCTTGTGGCTCTTTGCAAGAAACCACTGTTAAAATAATCAGGATGAAAAAAATAAAATTATACTTCATAAGACCTTTCTAAAGCTGTTTTATACTCAGGCAATAACGCTGTAAAAGTGGCAATAGTATCTTGCATCGAAAAATCACTTTTTCCACCAGCAGCATTATCGTGCCCACCACCATTAAAATGATTTCTAGCAAACTGATTTACTGAAAAATCTCCTTTACTACGAAGCGACATTTTAATAATACCTTGTTCTTTATCTTCAATAAAAATAGCGGCAAATACAATTCCTTTTAACGAAAGCGCGTAATTTACAACGCCTTCGGTATCGCCTTTTTCGTAATTAAATTTTTTCTTTTCTTCTTCGGATAAAGTAATAAAAGCTGTTTTATATTCAGGCAATAATTTCATATTACTCAATGCCTGCCCTAATAAAAGTAAGCGACTGTATGAATTTGCATCAAGCACATTGCTATGAATTTTATCATTTTCGGCTCCTTTATCAATTAAATCGGCAATAATTCTATGCGTTGTACTTGTCGTTGATCTAAAACGAAACGAACCAGTATCGGTCATAATTCCGGTATATAAACAGGTCGCAATATTTTTATCAATTAAAGCAACATCGCCCATCATTTCGATAAAATTATACACCATTTGACAAGTTGACGACATCGAAACATCAGAATACATATATTCAAAATCATCAGGTTGCTGATGATGGTCTATTAACGCAAAATTATTTTCGTACTTTTCTAGCGTATTTTGCATGTCGCCACCAACTCGGTGCAATGCGTTAAAATCTAATAGGAAAATTAATTCCGAAGCAGCTAAAGCACGATGGCTTTGCTTGTTTTGACGGTCAAAACGATATACCGTTTCAGAACCAGGAATCCAGTGTAAAAAATCAGGATATTCATTAGGCATTACCACCTGAGCGGTGTGTCCTTTTTTAGCTAAATAATGCTTCAAACCTAAGGTTGAACCAACGGCATCTCCATCAGGATTTCTATGTCCTATAATAACAATATTTCTAGGGATTGATAAAAATTCTTGAAGCTGTGTAAAGTGTTTTAAAATCATATCTCGCAAATATACAAATTAATGATTTATTAATCTTTTTATGCTTTTATTTTTGTTGTTTTGCTCAAAATTATTTTCATGGTTTACACTAAATATCCTATTGCTTTTTTCTTGCTTTTAATTACTTTTATAAACACTTCAATTGCCAATTGTTATAGCCAAAATAAATTTACCCTAGCCTTTGGTTCTTGCGATAATCAGAGAAAAGAAAATCCTTTTTGGGAAGATATTATTTCTTTAAAACCCGATGTTTGGGTTTGGGGAGGCGACAATATTTATGCCGACACCTATAATATGGCTAAAATGGAAAAATTTTATCAGCAACAAAAAAGAGATAGTTCGTATCAAAAGCTACTGAAAAATACGCCTATTTTAGCGACTTGGGATGACCATGATTATGGTCAAAATGATGGCGGAACTCATTATCGAAAAAAAGAAGAAAGTCAACAATTATTTTTAGATTTTTTAAACGTTCCTAAAAATTCTCCTAGAAGAAAACAAGCGGGAATTTATCATTCAAAAACTTTTAAAATTAAAAATAATAGTGTAAAAATAATAACCTTAGATACCCGTTATTTTAGAACTGAATTAACAAAAGGCACAGGTAAAAAAAGGTATCAATCAAACCAAAAAGAAGGCAGTATTTTAGGAAGTGATCAATGGAAATGGCTCACAAAAGAATTAACAAATTCTACGGCAAATTTCACGGTTATTGTAAGTAGTATTCAAGTACTATCGAGCGAACATGGTTTTGAAAAGTGGAGTAATTTTCCAAATGAAATGACTACATTTTTTAAATTAATTGAAACCTCAAAAGCAAAAAATGTAATTATTCTTTCTGGTGACAGGCATATTTCAGAATTTTCAAAAGCAAGCCTAAATACTATTGCGTATCCTATTATTGATTTTACATCAAGCGGTTTAACCCATGCTTACAGTTCTTTTTCATCAGAAAAAAACAAGTATCGAATTGGTAATGTTACAAGTAAATTAAGTTATGGCGTATTGTTTTTTGATTTTATTTCAAACAAAGTAACCTTTCAAATACGAGGTAAAAACAAGGTTATATTACAAGAAATCAATCAAGTATATCCTTAATTTTTTAATAAGATTAAAAAGTGTATTTTTGCGCCGATTTGTGCGAAGTTCGCACTTACATTTTATTTACTTTAATTAGAAACTCAATTACAATGGCAACAAATAGAACTTTTACAATGATTAAACCAGATGGTGTTGAAAACGGACACACTGGCGCAATTTTAGACAAAATTAATGCTGCAGGTTTTAGAATCGTAGCGTTGAAAAAAACTCAAATGACTAAAGCGGATGCTGAAGCTTTTTACGCTGTGCATAACGAACGTCCTTTTTTCGGTGAATTAGTTGAATTTATGACTCGTGGTCCTATTGTGGCTGCTATCTTAGAAAAAGACAACGCTGTTGAAGATTTTAGAACTTTAATCGGTGCTACAAATCCTGCTGATGCTGCTGAAGGAACAATCCGTAAAATGTTTGCTACCTCTATCGGTGAAAACGCTGTTCACGGTTCTGATTCTGATGAAAACGCTGCTATCGAAGGTGCTTTTCACTTTTCAGGAAGAGAGATGTTCTAAAAATATTTTAAGAACAATAATTCTTTTTAAATATATAAAAACTCGTTATTATACTAGAAATAGTATGTTAACGAGTTTTTGCTTTTAATTATTTAAAGCTATTATTTGAAGCTATTTCCCGCTTTCCGCACTCGCTTTTTTTTGAAGAAAAATCAAAAAAAGAGCTCAAACAAATGCTTCAATCGGGGCTAGGTATTTGTGCTTATAACTTAATTAAACAACATCTTTTACCAAATCATATTTTATGTCATTATAATTTGCAATTACTTTTTGCGCTAACGAATAATCTTGCTCTTTAGAATGTTCACTTTTATAAGCAACACAATAAATTCCGCCATCGTAAGCGGCTCTAATTCCGTTGGTAGAATCTTCAATTACTAAACATTCTTTTTTATCAAAACCAGCAATATCGGCTGCTTTTAAAAATATTTCAGGATGTGGTTTTGATGCTTTTAAATCGGCACCACTAATTTTCCCTTTAAAATATTTATTTAAATCGAATTTGTTAAAAACATTGTCAATAGTAACCATCGATGCCGACGATGCCAAAACTAAAGTAACACCGTTTTGATAATAATTTTTAATTAAATCTAACACTCCTGTTAATAATTCTAAGTCATTATCATCAGAAAAAAAGAGTTCTTTAAAAAAAGCACGTTTATAATTTACCAATTCGCTAGCCTGAATAGTTAAATTAAATTTGGCTACTAAATCTTTACAAATTTCTAAAGTTGATTGCCCTGTGTAGGAATTGTAAAGTTCTTGTGAAACCTGAATATTTACTTTATCAAACATTAAAAAATATGCTTGTTTGTGTAACGGTTCGGTGTCAACAATTACCCCGTCCATATCGAATAAAACTGCTTTTAAAGCCATAGTATTTAGTTTGTGTTGTGCTACAAAAATAATCAATTGTACCTTACTGATTGCTATTATTAAGCATCACTTTGCATGAATTATTTTGTGAAATTTATTTTATACGAATAGTCATTTTTATCGACTGAATTACATCAAATTTTGCATCTTTATATTTAGGAGGTCCCATAAAACCTTTAGCATCATTAGAAATACCTATTGGCTCTTTAGGGACTCCTATAAAATTAGTGTCCATTTTCTTGTTATCATTCACATCATGAAACGCCGAAATTGCATAAGTTCCTGATATCATATTCTCAAATACTAGGCTCGCTTTTTTATCTGAAATTTTTATTATTCTTCCTTTTATAGACTCTTTTAAAAAAGCTTTTTTATTATTATAAATTGCTACATACAAATTACCTTTATCAGATTTCATTCCTTCAAAATATACTGTAATTGTATGTTTTTCTTGACTTATTGAATTTAAAATTCCTGTTAAAATAAAGAATGCTGTTAAAATAATTTTCGGCATATTTTTTTATTTTATAATTAAGTCTTTAAGTGATAGTCTAAATATCTTATTTTTCATTCTTGCTATTTTTTAACAAAATACGCTAAAATAATTGATAAAAAATGTATTTTTACATAGCATAAAAAATAATAATGTCACACGATTTAAGCGATTATAGAAAATCATACGAGAAAAAAGAGCTACTTAAAAAAAATTGTCCTGAAAATCCGATGGAATTATTTAGAGACTGGTTTTTTGCTGCCGATGCGTCAGAAATGGTTATTGAAAGTAATGCCATGAACGTTTCATCAATAGGATTGGATGGTTTTCCTAAAAATAGAATTGTATTGTTAAAAAAATATACTTGGGAAGGTTTTATTTTTTATACTAATTATAATTCAGAAAAAGGAAAAGCAATTTTACACAACAACAATGTATGTCTTTCTTTTTTTTGGGCTGGCTTAGAACAGCAAATCATCATCAAAGGAAAGGCTGAAAAACTAGCCGAAAATTTATCTGATGGTTATTTTGAATCAAGACCTGACGGAAGTAAATTAGGCGCTTGGGCATCAAATCAAAGTGAAATTGTTGCCACTCGTGAACTGCTCGATGAGCAACTTGAAAAAACAACCGAAAAGTTTCAAAATAAAGAAATTACACGCCCACCACATTGGGGAGGTTTTATGGTAAAACCCGTTTCTATTGAATTTTGGCAAGGTCGTCCAAATAGAATGCACGATAGAATACGATATACCTTAGAAAAAGATTTTTCTTGGAAATTAGCACGTTTAGCGCCATAATTTTATATTTACATACATTTTAATAATTTAAATGAAAACACTTTATATTGTTCGTCACGCAAAATCTTCTTGGCTATACCAAGGTATTAAAGATATTGATAGGCCTTTAAAAGAGCGTGGTATTAAAGATTCACATCTTTTTTCTAAGTTTTTATCGCAAGAAATAACAAAGCCAGATGTATTTGTTTCCAGTAGTGCAAATAGGGCGCTGCATACGGCTATTATTTTTTGTGAAAATTTTAAATACCCACTTTCTAACCTACAAATAAAACGTCAGTTATATAATTTTAGTGATGGTTATTTAGTAAAAACAGTAAATGCTTTAGACGATAATTTTAGTAGTGCTATTATATTTAGCCACGATCATGGTATTAATAGTTTTGTGAATAATTTTGGTGATAAACCAATAAATCACGTGCCTACTTGCGGAATTATAGGCATTGAATTTAAAGACAAACACTGGAAAAACTTAAAAAAGGGACGTACTATTTTAGTCGATTTCCCTAAAAATCATAGATAAAATTATATTATTTTGAAAATTAAAAAATATGGCGCTATAGATATCGGTTCAAATGCTGTAAGACTCTTGATATCAAATATTATTGAAGAAAAAGGTAAGGAACCGCTATTTAAAAAAGCTTCTTTAGTTAGAGTTCCTATTCGTTTAGGTACTGATGCTTTTGTTACAGGTATAATATCCGAAGAAAATACTGCTCGAATGGTGGATGCTATGGCAGCTTTTAAATTGATTATGAAAGTTCATGGTGTTGAAAAATACAAAGCATGTGCTACCTCAGCAATGAGAGAAGCTCAAAATGGAACTCAAGTTGTTAATACCATATTAAAAGAAGCTGATATAGAAATTGATGTAATTGATGGTAAAAAAGAAGCAGCAATTATATTTTCTACCGATTTACATCATTTAATTAAATCAGAATCTACCTATCTTTATGTAGATGTTGGTGGTGGTAGTACCGAATTCACCTTGTTTTCAAAAGGTAGAATTGTAAAATCAAAATCGTTTAAAATAGGTACCGTTCGATTAATCAATAATAAAAAAACAGAAAATAATATTATTTTCAAAGAAGTTCAAGAGTGGGTTGAAGAAAATACCAAAAACTACGGGCGTATTTCTCTTATAGGTTCGGGTGGAAATATTAATAAAATATTTAAAATGTCGGGTAGAGATTTAGGAAAACCTATTTCTTATATCTATTTGAATGCACAATATCAGTTTTTAAAACAAATGACTTATAAAGAACGAATTTCTGAACTAAGTTTAAACCCCGATAGAGCCGATGTTATTGTTCCTGCAACTAAAATTTACCTTTCAGCAATGAAATGGAGTGGTGCTCGAAAAATATTTGTTCCTAAAATAGGCTTGTCCGATGGAATCATTAAAAGTTTGTATTTCAATAAGCTATAAAACCCTTTAACAGTTCTTTAACATTAAATAAAATTCTTATCTTTGTTTAATTATGTGACTTTTATTCATCTAATGTGTCACATAATTAAGTTAAATAATATCAAACAAATTTAGAATTATTATGAAAAAATTACTATTAACAGGAGCGCTTTTAGCCTTCTACTTTAGTGCTTCAGCACAAGATTTACCCACAAATGCAGAACCTGGAAAGTGTTATGTACGTTGTAAAACTCCTGAAGTATGGAAAAATCAAGATGTAACTATTGAAATTGCTCCTGCTTACAAAAGAATTGTTACACATCCTACTGCTTATAAATCAGTAACCGAACGTGTTTTAGTTAATGAAGGAAGTCAAAAATTAGTTATTGTACCTGCAAAGTACGAAGCTCAAACTTATTCAATAGTTACCAAAGAAGCAAGTCAGCGTATTGAAAAAGCGTTATCAAGACCTAGTTCTGCTACTGAAACTGTTGTTGTAAAAGAAGCTGCTCAACGTTTAGTTTTAGTACCTGCTAAATATGAAATGCGTGATGTTGTTGTGGTTACTAAAGAAGCTACACAACGTTTAAAATTAGTTCCTGCAAAGTACGAAACTAGAGATGTTGTTGTAGTTACCAGAGAAGCTAGTCAACGTTTAGTTAAAGTTCCTGCTACTTCAAGTGTAGTTACTGAAACAATCGTAGTAAAAGAAGCTGCTCAACGTTTAGTTTTAGTACCTGCTAAATACGAAATGCGTGATGTTGTTGTTACTGTTAAAGAAGCATCACAACGTATTGAAGTTGTACCTGCAAAATATGAAATGCGTGACGTTACTATAATGGTAAAAGAAGCATCTCAACGTTTAGTTGTTGTTCCTGCAGTTTACGGAACAGAAACTATTTCTTATAAGAAAAGAGATTACGGAAATAAATTAAGTGTAATTCCTGCATCTTTTAATAACGATAGTGAAACTATTGAAGTTAAAGCAAAATCTGCAAGATGGCAAATGAGCGAAAAAGCGCCTGATTGTGAATCTTCAGACCCTAACGATTGTCGTTACTGGTGTTACAAAGAAGTGCCTGCTCAATTCCAAACAATTAACAAAACTGTTTTAGGAAACGACGCTTCTCTTGTTACAACTCCTGAATGTAATGAAAGTACTTCTCCTAACGGATGTGGTAACTCAACCTATACTAAAAGAGTTGTTAAAACTCCTCCAACAACAAGAGTTGTTGCAATTCCTGAAGTAACGAAAGTTATTAAGAAAAGAGTAATGGTAACTCCTCCTACAACAAGAACTATTGATATTCCTGCTGTAACGAAAATTATCAAGAAGCGTGTAATGACTACACCTCCTACTACAAATACAATTGCAATTCCTGAGGTAACTCAAACTATTAAAAGAACGGTAACAACTCCTGAATCTACAAGAGTTATTACAATTCCTGAAGTAACTAAAATTGTTAAGAAAACAGTTATGGTAACTCCTCCATCAACAATTACAGTTCAAATTCCTGAAATAACGAAAGTTATCAAGAAAAGAGTAATGACTACACCTCCTTCAACAAGAGTTGTCGCTATTCCTGAAGTTACTACGACTATTAAAAGAGTAATTCCTTCGGTTACAACTACTAAAGTTATTGCTATTCCTGAGGTAACTACGACTTTAAAGAAAACTGTAATGACAACACCTCCTACATCTAGAGCGATTACAGGAGACGCTGTTTATAGTAATTTAAAGAAAACTGTTTTAGTAAAAGACGCTTGGAAAGAAGAAATTCCTGTAGCTGCTAAATACAAAACAATTACTAAAGAAGTATTAGTTTCTAAAGGTGGATTAACATCTTGGAAAGAAGTTGAATGTAAATTAGTTGAAAATACACCTTTACCAATTAACTGGAACTTAGGAAGTGCTACTTTAACTTCTGGAGCTAAACGTTTAATTGACACTAGATTATTACCAATTTTAAAGACTGGTGTAGCTGCTGCTGTTGAATCTCATACTGATTCAAGAGGAAGTAACATAAGTAACCAATCTTTATCAGAAAGAAGAGCTCGTTCAGTTGTAAACTATTTAATTTCGAAAGGAGTTAACGCTAGTCAATTAACTGCTAACGGTTACGGTGAAAACAAATTAACAAACAGATGTGCTGATGGTGTTTCTTGTACAGAACGCGAGCATGCTGCAAACCGTAGAACTACTTTTAGAGTAATAAATCAAAAATAATTTTTGATAAACATACTATAATTAATATTTTGATATTAAAAAAACCGAGCTTTTGCTCGGTTTTTTGTGTTTTATAGAGTATTCTGATACAATTAAAATCATAAAGTTAAAAACATCATAAATTTTTTGAAGCTATTTCCCGCTTTCCGCACTCGCTCTTTTTTTGAAGAAAAAAAAGGAGCTCAAACAATTGCTCAATCGGGGCTAGGCATTTTATTATCTAAAATAATTTTACAACACAAAGTATATTTGTAGCTATCAAAATAAAAGACATAAAATACTACTAAAACCGATACTTTAAACCTATGCCTGCTAAAAATTGGCTTCCTTTTTTAGTTGCCTTAAATTCTTCCATTAAATAACCAATATTTGCCGATATATTATAGTTATGAGTTACTGTTTTTGTTGCACCTATCGTTGCATAATAAGAGTTTAAATTGATGTTAGAAGCCACTGGTATAAATTTTGATGGCTCATCAGGTGAAATTCCTGTTCCTAATCTAATCGCTATATAGTTTTCAGCGCCACTATAATAATACCGAATATTTGTTTGATAATTTTGTATAAATCCACTAGCTATTTCTGGACTTATAAATACACCTGCGTTTAAATAAAAATCACCAACATAAGACGTAATCCCAACAATATACGTTGTAAAATTAGCCGTATCAAAAGTTAAATATCGAAAACCGACTTCCATTTCAATGCCTTTTAAAACCGAATAATATACCGATGCTTTTACTCCTAATTTTTGAAAAAAATCAGCATTAGAAGACGTACTGACATTTACATAACTATAACATTTTTTAGAAAACACCGGATACGATTCTAATTCATATAATATCGCATCGTTTGTAAAACGCTTACTATGAGTTACACGAACTCCAAAAGAATGTGCTCCTACGAATTTCATATATTCCAATTGCTTGGTATGCCATGTTTTTTTCGTTGGATATTCTGCCCCAAAAGAACTAGCATTATAATAAACACTAATTTGATTGGTATTTACCTTCTTTAAAAGTAATCGATATCTATATTTTTGACCAATATTTAATTGGTTTTTAGCTATTTTAGATAGTATTTCCTTTGTATTCTTAAGGTCTTTTAGGCGATAATAAGCTTCCGCTTTTGATAAATCAACATCAATATCTTCTTTATAAAAAGCGGTAATATCAGCGATAAATTTAGCAAGTATTTTTTCATTTTTGATAAGACTTAATTGTCTAATTACATCATTTTTAAGTCCCCTTGGTTCTTCTGATTTTAAAAGTAATTTTAAATCGTTATTTACCAGTTCAGTTTTATGTAATCTTTGTGAAATCCTTATGCGTAAAACACGAATATCAATATAATTAGGAGCAATATTTAAAGCCGTATTTACAAGATTTAAGGCTTCTTTATTTGCCTTTTTTTTATATAAATTATTTGCTTTATAATACAGTGAATCTACATTTATTTTATCCTTTTGAGCTTCCGAAGAAAAACAATTAAAGAGATAAAAAAAAATTATTAAGCAATAATGTATTCTTAAATTTATCCTTGTAAAATTCATTATTAATTTTATTTATTTTGTTCTTCATTTTCCTCTTCTTCATTAAAACCATCCCTATCCATAGTTCCCCAACCTGTATTAATTTTAAATATCTTCTTAAAAAAACCTTTTAATTGTGCGTATAACATTATTGGGTGACTATAAAAAGATTCTATATAAGAAACTAGTAATAATTGGATAATCATTTTAGGCTTTAAATAATGTTTGTAATTTAAGGAATACATTAATATTGCAATTGTTGAAAATAGACAACCTGCTAAATACACTGTGAAAGCCAAAAGAAGTGCCATTTGTAAATTCATAAACCCATTAATTGCGTAATAAATTAAGTATAACATTCCTAAAAACTCAACAATAGGAGCTCCTAACTCAAAGAAAATCCAATATGGAAAAAAATATTTCCCCATATTTCCATATTTTTTATTGAAAAATAAATTTCGATGTTTATATAAGGTTTCCCATAACCCTCTAGCCCATCGATCTCGTTGTGATATATAAATTTTAAAATTAGGCGGAGCTTCTGTCCAGCATAATACCTCAGGAATATAAACAACCTTATAAGGTTGTTTTAAGTTTTCCATATGAGTTCGTAAACGAATACATAATTCTAAATCTTCTCCAATAGTATCTTTATCTAACCCTCCTACTTCAAGTAATCGATGTCTAGGATATAATCCAAAAGCACCTGAAACAAGCATTAATCCATTAATATGCCCCCATGCCATTCTACCTAATAAAAAAGCTCTTATGTATTCAACTATTTGTATGCGTGGTAGTAATTTTTTAGGCATTCTAATTTCTTTAAGAATACCATTTTTAATAACCGAATCATTAGCTATTCCAATAATACCTCCACTAGCAATAACTTCTTTTTCTGTTGCTTCAATATAGGGTCTAACCATTTTTAATAAAGCATCTTGCTCTATAATACAATCGGCATCTGTACATAAAACTAAGTTTGATTTGGCAAAAATAATCCCACAATTAATAGCATCTGAACGACCTCCATTAAACTTATCAACAACAGTTAAGCTTGTGTATTTAGAATTGGTGCTTTTATATATTTTTTTAATTTCGGCACATGAAACTGCACTTGTGTTCTTTACAATTTCAATTTCTTTCAAACTAAAAACATCAATTAATTGTTCTATTGAATTATCAGTACTTCCGTCATTTACAATAATCAATTCGTAAAAAGGGTACTGTATCGATAATAATGATTTAACATTTGTTATAATTGTTTTTCCTTCATTATAAGCTGGAGCAATTAAACTAACAGAAGGTAAATCATGAGAACCTTTTATGTAATCTATATTTAGGAAAATTGCTTTTTGTTTTGATTTTTTTATAGCTTTCAAAGCCAAAATAATTAGAAAAAAATATACACAAAATATGCAAATACCATAAATAAAGAAGAAATATTCGATACTATTTCTTACAAAATAATCCATTTAATTTTTAGGAATTGTTACTTTTAAATCATTCAAAATAGTAGCATATTGATTTCTTTCTAGTGTTTTATAAAATAGGTTTTCTACACTTTCTTCTTTCCCTATAGATGATAAATATTTTAATGTATTTATTGCAATAGTTACTAATCTGGTATCATCTGAAAATATTTGTTCTATAACATAATATTTATATTTTTTCAATTTAAATCTCTTTATAATCCTGATTAACAACTATATAATTGTTTTATTTTCAGAAGCTAAAGCTTTTTGAATATAAATATCATCAAATTCATGTGGTTTTTCTTCTAATTTTTCAATAATTCTAATTTGTTGCCATAACGAAATATATGGCTTTACATAAGGAAAAAACGCTAGACTTTTCCATCCTAAAAAGCTAACTAATGCTACTTGTGCCTCCCTACGTACTAATGTATTTTTATCATTTCTACATTTATTGATTGTTTTTATATTTTCCGATAATTCAAATTCGTATGACAGCCATATTGCTTTAGCTTTTACATACCCTTTTTCATTATTTATTTTTTGATTTAGAACGCTAGACACTTCTAAATAATCAAAAATAACTTTAAAATTTTGAAGATTAGAGAACTTTACAATACGGTTAAATTTGATAAATATAGTTGCAGCTCTAAATAAATATTTGATATCTTTATTTATGACCTTTTTAAATTTTTTAAGTTGTTTATTACTTTCTTCTATTTCCACCTTAGAATAAGTGGCTATAATTCCTTCTAATATTTTTTTTTCAAATACAATATCTTCTTTACCTCTCTTCTTCTTTATTGTCACAAATAAAAATAAATAACACCAAATTAAAATAATTACAAAAATAAAAATGGCTATTAGAATATACAATGCGTTTATTAAACTCATAAGTACCTACCAATACGTTTTTCTATATCTACTTTAGTAAAAGGAAAAGAGATAAATTCATTAATTCCAATTTTATTTGCAAGACTAACGATATTATCTTGATCAACTTCAGACATTACCACAATAGGCGATTCACTTGCCATTATTTTTAAATCTTCTAAATATTGAAAAACAAAGCTCCCTTTAATTACTGCATCAGTAACAATCAGGTCATACTTATTAGTTTTAAGACTTTTTATTGTTTCATCATATGAAGTACTAATTTTAAAATTAGTGTTTGCTGATGCTAACATCATTTTTATTAAAGATGAAATACTTACATCATTATTTACTATTAAAATACTCTTATCCATACTTTGTTTATTTAAAAAACAGTACAATTAAATTTATAAATAAAAGGGGGATTTTTATTTAAAGATAAGCAAAGAGTTCTGTTTATAATTAATATAAACAATACAAAATAGTTATTTTTAGACGTGCAAATATTCCTATTAAATTTTAATTAAAATAGGAATATTCATTATGAAAACATTAATAAGATGTAAAAAAATTACTTAATCAGAACCACTTTTAATTTCAGTTCTTTTTCGATCCAACTTTTTAGTTCTTTTTCTTTCTGTTTAACTACTGAATCAGTTAATTTTTTATTCCAAACTACTGATAACTCAGGAATCGTATCTATTTTAATAAAATCAGTCGAAGATAATTTTTTAGAAAAACTAATTCCTTTAATATCGTTGAATCTAATTTTAGCTTCCTTGGCTATGGTACTAAAAGGAATGCTATTTTCATCTTGCTTTAAAGCGGTTTGTTCTATATTATTATTTAAACTTGAAATTGTTGTTTTTAAATCGCTAATTTCTTTTTGTAAGCCTTTTATAATGTTATCTTTTTGATCTAAATCAACAATTGCCCTATCGTAGGCATCAACAACTCTATCGACACTTCTGGCTTTATTTTCATTAACAACCAATTCGTAAACATCTAATTTAGGATAGCTTTTTAATTCATTTCTTAAAAAAGTTTCGGTAGCATCGGTAACATCGCCATTAAAAAATAAATTAATTTTTTTAGTCTTTTTATCGATGTTTTCTCTTTGTAACCATAAATCTTTATTGGCTAAAATTTCATCTTTTAAAAATTTATCATAATTTGATTTAACCACGCTTTCTTTATAAACACTTACAAAGGTAAACACAGCGGGCACCATTACTAAAAAACCGATAAAAGAAGCCACTTGCGCTATTCGTTTTCTCTTTTCAGAATTTACATAACGAATCATGGTAAACCCTAATAATTTTAGCACTAAAAAAGTAGCTAAAGCGATAAAAATGGTATTAATTGTAAATAAATACATTGCTCCAAAAAAGTAATCAAATTTACCAATTGCTAAGCCATAACCTGCCGTACATAAAGGTGGCATTAAAGCGGTAGCAATAGCAACACCAAATATTACCGATGCTATTGTTCCTTTTTTTGTTCGAGCGATGATTAAGGCTAAACCACCAAAAAAGGCAATTAACACATCTCGAATATCGGGTTTTACCCTTCCTAATAATTCTGAAGTTTCTTCTTTTAAAGGAAACAAAAAGAAGAATAAAAATGCGGTTAATAAACTCAACACAATCATAATTGCCAAGTTTATCAATGATTTTTTTAAGGTATCAATATCATTAATTGCTAACGACATTCCAATACCTAAAATAGGTCCCATTAATGGCGATATTAACATGGCTCCAATTACCACAGCAGTTGAATTAGCATTTAACCCAATCGATGCTACAAATATTGAGCAAATTAAAATCCAAACAGTAGCTCCTTTAAAAGGAATATCATTTTTTATGGCTTCAATGGTTGCTTCTTGATCGGTATCATGGCGAAAATCTAATAATTCTACCATAAATATTTTAATACTTTCCCACAATCCTTTAGCATCTTCTTGAACTGCTTGTTTAGATTGCGCTACACTTTCGTCTTGCTTTTCTTGCTTTATTTTTTCTTCCATATAAATTGATTTTATAACGCTCGAAAGATACGCAATTATCACTTTATAGTATCAAAACAAAAAAACCCAAAGAAATATCTTTGGGCTTTTACTCGTATTTTTAAAAATTTCTTTAAAAGAGGAATTACTTGATGTTTAATTTCTTTTTTAAACCTTTTGAAACACCATCTTTATGTAATAAAACTGAAATTGTTTTTAATTTAAAATAAGGAACAGACATATAAATATATCCTTTATTTCCTACTTTCGAACCCCAAGAATTTTTAACTTTAAAATACTTGTTTCCTTTCTGATCTTTCATTAATCCTACGATGTGCATTAAATGATCATCGGTAGTATTAAAGTTTTCAAATTCTGATTGACGAAAACTAGGGGTAATTTTCTTTTCTTTAACTAATTCAGTTAAGCCTTTTTCACTTTCTGAACTGCTTGCAGGAATAATTGCAATACCATTTTTTGCTGAAAATGTTTTCTCAGAAACATCACAATCTAATGCAATTGTATATCCTTTTTCAATCGCATTTTGTGTTACCTCAACCAATTCATCTAATGAAACATTATGAAAAGCACCGTTTGAAAAATTATCAGGAATATTCAATACAAATTCATCATACATTTTTGCATGCTGAAAAGAGGTTATTGAAACATAATTTTCAGGATTAATTTTAATATGATCTGCAAAGCTTTTTGGTGTATAACTAGCGCCATCAAAATTAAATGTTTTTTTATTTTCTCCTAAATAAACATCTAAAACACGTTGGGTTGCTTGTTTCCATTTTGGGCTTAATTCTTTTGCTGGGTTTTTAATATAAGCATTTAGCATCGATTTTAAAACCGCAACTACCTCAGCATGATTATGCCTATTTTGCCCAGCATCTAAGCCTGAAAAAACCTGCTCAGGAGCTAGCCCGTAATTTGCTACTGAATTGATAACATCATGTGCCAAACCACCTTCGCTAAATTGTGCTTTCCCTTGACGGTATAAATAATTATTTGCCTTCTCAGAATAGGTGTTACGAACCGTGTACATTTCTGATAAATCAATATTTTTACCTGTTAATCGTATTACTTCCGACTCTAAAAACGATGTTGTTGAAAAACTCCAACAAGTACCCGTGCTTCCTTGACTTTTTACTTGGGTGCTTTCTATATCTTCTAATGTTTTGAATTTATATTTTTGAGCGGTAATTGAACCAATACTTAAAAAAGCAAAAGCGGCTCCGATAAACAAGTTTTTCATCTGATGTATTTTAATTTAACGAGCAATTTAGCATTTTTACTTATTTTTAACATCATTTTTACCGTTAAAATATTTAAAAATCTTCTAAAAATCTACAATCACTCCAATTCTTGGTAAAACATTACCCGATGTACTTTCTATTTCTTCTAAAACATATCTTGATGAATCGTTTGAATCAGTAACTCGTCCGTTAGCGTCTTCTATCGGTAATAAAAAAGGTTGTTCACTAGCACTGTTAGCGTAAACATTCTGAATATCAACATATAAGTTAACAGCTATCTTCTTAAAAAACCATGTTTTATCAACTCTTGCATCTAATTGTGTGTAGGTATCAAAACGTTTTTGATTTAATCTTGAAAAATCTAAAACACCTCCATTTACAACATCATAATTAGTTTTTAATGATGAAGCATTTCTATCATAAGGTGTGTAAGGTCTTGCGCCAACTAACCGAAATTTAGCGCCTATTTCCCAATTTTTCTTTAATTTTTTTCCTGCGGTTATTGTTAAAAGATGTTTATTATCCCAAGTAGAAGGAATATAACTTCCTAAAGCATCTTTAAATTCACTTCTTACAAAAGTATATGAGGCTAATCCATATAAACCATTAAATGATTTTTTCTGAGCTAATATTTCAAAACCATAAGCGCGTCCTTTTGAATTAGAAACCACTTCTTCATTTCCTACAACACCAAAATCAGCTCCTAAATTTGCCAAACTAATTTGATTTCTTACTGAAAATGGATACTTATCGTACGCTTTATAAAATCCTTCAAAAGTAATTTTAGAGTTCGTATTTGGTTTGTATGATAAACCACTCACAAAATGGTCAGACTGTATATATTTTAATCCTTTTTTATTGATAAATTCTCCTGAGTTATCTTTAAATCCTAAAACGGTATAAGATGGAATTTGATAATAACGACCTACCGATGAACTTAAACTCATTTTATCATTTAAGCTATAATTTAATGAAAATCTTGGCGAAAATTGATTGAATGAATTTTTCATTTTTTTATTATAATCAACACCATCAATTCTAAATCCGAAGGAAACACCTAATTTATTCTTTAAATATTCTTTTGATACCTGCCCAAAAACACCATATTTAATAAAATTGATATCCGAATTAAAAGTATCTTCAAAAACTGCTTGAGAATTTGCCACTTTTCGATACGTATTATTTAAATAAGTAGCCGTTTCTATGTTTGTACCTATATTGACTTTATAATTATTTGAAGTGCTAAAATTATTTTCATATCGAAACTTAGTTTCTATTTCTTTAGAACTATAATTTAACAATAAATTTGCTGCTACTTCTTGATTCAAAAAATATTTTTCAGCAGTGTTTTTCAGCTCATTTCTACTTAAAACGACTAAATGTGTCGAGTTTTCAGCAAAATACTTATAACTCGCACCAACCGTATAATTCCATTGACTATTTACAGGAACAGTATTTAAAACAATAGTATTTCTTTTTAAAATATCTTGATCTGTTATATCATCATTTACAGATTCATTCAATTTAAAATTATCGATTGCTCCTAAAGCAATTATTGATAATTCACTATTTTTTGATAATTGCGATTTTACATTTAACTGAAAATCGTTATAAGTTGGTAAAAAAGGTAATTTTATCAGCTTGAATAAAAACTGCAAATATGATTGACGAACAGACAACATAAAAGTAGTATTATCACCTAAAGGACCATCTAAAGTAATTCCTGCATCAGAAGTTCCTAAAGTAGCTCTTGTATTTAAAGCAGTTGGATTCCCTCGTTTTTGTGTAAATTCGATAACCGAACTTAACGTATTTCCTCTATTCGCAGGAAAAGCACTCGAATAAAAATCAACCTTACGGATTAAATCTGCATTCATAATTCCTACAGGTCCACCAGTTGCGCCTTGTGTTTGAAAATGATTAATTACAGGAACTTCAATGCCATCTAAATAAAATTTATTTTCAGATGTTGCGCCTCCTCTAATTATAATATCATTTCGAAACCCAGGATTAGAAGCAACACCAGGAAACGATTGAATAACTTTTAAAATATCTCTATTTCCTCCAGGATTTTTTTCAATTTCTGCAACTCCTAAAGATTGTAAAGACAACGGACTTTGTACCGATTTTTTAAACAAATTAGCCTTTACCTCAACTTCGTTTAAAGTAGTCTCACTTTCTTTTAACTCAATAGTTACAAACGGGATATTATCATTTGTTACTAAATATTCATCAGAAATTAACGTTTGATAACCAATAAAGGATACTTGTATTTTATTATATCCTAAAGGAATATTAGCTATTTTAAACGCACCGTTTTCATCAGAAACAACTCCTTTTGTAGTTCCATAAACCAATACATTTACAAAAGGAAGAACATCCCTTGTTTTAGCATCAATTATTTTTCCTGAAATAACACCATTTTGATCATCATTCTGACTTACCACAAGTAAAGAATGCAAAAAAACTACAAACAATAAACATATATTTTTCATAAATAAGCTGATTTACAGCTAGCTAAAATACATACTATTGCGTAAATTAAGGTAAAATGACACCTAAAAATAAGCCATAGAAAATAAAGTATCTATTTTTATCTCTTACAAATTTAATCGTATTCTTTACCTTTGAAAAACGCTTCGTTATTTAGCTACCACAGCTATACTATTTAAAATTTCATCAAAATAAAATAAACATTATGCAAATTACAACAAACTTTGATGCTGGTAATATTACCCTAATATCACAGCAACAAAATAGCGCACAATTAAACATTAGAAAAGATACCAATTCTCATTTTTTTCAATGGTTTAATTTTAAAATTACCGATATTACCATAGGAGAAACCTATACTTTTTGTATTGAAAACGCTAGTGAAAGTGCCTTTGCCGATGGTTGGGAAAATTACAAAACAAACGCTTCTTACGATGCTAAAAATTGGTTTCGTTTACAAAACACCGAGTATAAAAATGGTAAACTTTACTTTAGTATTACCCCTGTGCAAAACGAAGTAAATTTCGCTTATTTTACGCCATTTACCTACGAGCAACATCTTAATTTAGTAGCAACAGCAAGTAAAAGTAACTTGTGTACAACTAATATTTTAGGCGAAACTATCAATAAAAAACCTATAGAACTTTTACAATTTGGAACCCCTAGCGATACCAAGAAAAACATCTGGATTATTGCACGTCAGCATCCTGGTGAGAGTATGGCGGAATGGTTTATCAACGGGATTGTAAATCGTTTTATTGCTGAAAATATTTTAGAAGATACTACCATTGATACACTACTAGAAACCTGCTGTTTTTATATCATTCCGAACATGAATATTGATGGAAGTATTGCAGGAAATTTACGTGTAAACACCTTAGGAATTAATTATAATAGAGTTTGGGAAAACCCCAATAAAGCTACTGAGCCAGAGGTTTTTTATTGCAAACAAAAAATGCAAGAAACAGGTGTTGATTTTCTATTAGATGTTCATGGCGATGAAGCAATTCCTTATAATTTTGTAACCAGTTTAAGAGGAATTCCTAGTGTTACTGATAAAATTTTATCAGAAGAAATTCGTTTTAAAAATGAATGGATGTCGGTAACTCCAGAATTTCAAGATGTGCATAAATATGAAGATAGCGAACCTAATATGGCAAATTTAGCGGTTTGTTCTTATCAAATTGGTGAACTTTTTAAAGCACTTTCTTTTACCTTAGAAATGCCTTTTAAAGATAATGACGATGTTGTTGAACCAACAAAACAATGGTCTGATGAACGTTCAGAAGCTTTAGGTGCTTCTTTTTTAACAGCGTTAGAAGGATTTTTACTAGGGTGTAAAAATTAAAACCGTTAAAAAACTATGAAAACTATGTTTAAAATAAGTTATCAAATAAATGATATCGCTAAGCTAAAAGGTCAATTTATTTTTGATAAAAAATCAAATACAGCAGTAATCAGTGAAAATGATATCGCTACTATTTTATCTGAATTAACGGCATTAATTATTTCTTTAAAAAAGAAACATAAAATATATCAATTTAATTATAGCATTGGTTTAATCGATGAAAATAATAATATTGATACACAAAAAATATTATTTACTGATGAAAAAACACTTTTTAATGAAGTGTCAAAATACAGTGCTTTAACATCGGCAACAATTACATATCTTCAAGCAACTGACCACGGCGAATATGATTCGAGAATTTGGGAAGATTGCGAAAATCCGCTAGGAACACAAGCTATTTTATCGTTAGTTACTAAAGATAAAAAATGGATGCCTGAATATATCTATTTTTTAAGAACCTGCGATTTAGACCACGAAGTAAATCAAGGTGGCGACATCGAAGAACTTATTGAAAAATACCGATGGAACGAAGAAACTTGTACCCTGGCAATTGCTCGATTAATAACCTGCTGCGGGCAACATGGAAGTGAACAATTTGAAGATTTCTTAGAGGATGGTTTTTCTGATTATATTCAAGAAAATAAACCCTTATTTCTTGAAAAATTAATAGAAGAATTTAAATATGCTTTAGATAGTGACAGCTGTTATTCGCCAAGTTTAAATGCCTCAAAAGAAGATTATTTGAGTGAATTTTTTGAATATATCGAAGCGCTTAATAGTATTTTTGATAAAAATGATTTTGATAAAATAAATACCTACCTTTCAAAGTATTGGGATGATTTTAATGCTAAAGAATAATAGAATTTCTGTTTTTTTAGAGAGTTATTGGCTTTGCGTTAGCGATAGAGCGGTTTGTTTGAGCTCTTTTTTGTTTTTTTCAAACAAAAAAAGCGAGTAGCGAAAGCGCGACCCTTGGGTAACGCCCAAAATATTTCTGGTAAAATACCTAACAAAAAAGAGCGTTTACAACTATGTAAACGCTCTTTTAAATTTTTAAAAGATACTCCTATTTTATTCTAAAGCACCTAAATAACGCTCAGCATCTAGGGCTGCCATACATCCTGAACCTGCTGCTGTTACTGCTTGTCGGTATTCTTTATCTTGAATATCACCCGCTGCAAAAACACCTGGTAAATTGGTTTTAGTCGATTTTCCTTTGGTAATTAAATAGCCAACTTCGTCCATATCTAAAACATCTTTAAATAAATCAGAATTTGGTTTGTGTCCAATAGCGATAAAAACACCTGTTACCGAAATTTGAGTTGTCTGCTTGGTTTGGTTGTTAATCGCACGAACTCCTTCAACAACATTATCGCCTAAAACCTCATCGATTTCGGTATTGTATAATACTTCAATATTTGCCGTTTTACTTACACGATGTTGCATTGCTTTTGAGGCTTTCATGTAATCTTTTCGAACCAATAAGGTCACTTTATTACAAATATTTGCTAAATAAGTTGCTTCTTCGGCAGCAGTATCACCAGCCCCTACAACCACGACATCTTGTCCTTTATAGAAAAAACCATCACAGGTAGCACACGCCGAAACTCCTCCTCCAATTAGGCGTTGTTCACTTTCTAACCCTAAATATTTAGCGGTTGCCCCTGTTGATATAATAATTGTTTCCGCCTCTATTTCAATAGATTCATCGACAATTACTTTGTGGATTCCTCCTACTTCGGTACTCAAATCAACCTTTGTAACCATTCCAAAACGAACGTCAGTTCCAAAACGTTCTGCTTGTTTTTGCAAATCGTTCATCATTGCAGTTCCGTCGGTTCCGTTAGCATATCCTGGGAAATTATCAACTTCGGTAGTCGTTGTTAACTGCCCACCCATTTGCATTCCGGTGTACATAACAGGTTTCATGTCTGCTCTTGCAGCATATATTGCAGCGGTATATCCTGCTGGTCCTGAACCTATAATCAAAAATTTAATTTTTTCTGCCATCATCTAATTTTTTGGTCTTACAAATGTAATTTTTTTTTATCGCTATTGTCTTTTTTTGATATCTATTTTGATTATTACACCATAAACGAAAGCTATTTTAAAAAAAATATTATTTTTTTGCATTTTTTTATTGCAGATCTATTTATTTGTTGTACATTTGCACACCGATAATCGTACGGGGTGTAGCGTAGCCCGGTCATCGCGCCTCGTTTGGGACGAGGAGGTCGCAGGTTCGAATCCTGCCACCCCGACTAAAAGACTTAAGATATTTTTCTTAGGTCTTTTTTGTGCGCTTTATTTTGATTTATTATTTTCTTAATTGCTTGTTTTTTATGTAATTTCGTACTACTTGAAGTATTTTAAAAATACTACTATTCTTCCTATTTTACTAAAAAACATCATTATAATAATGAATATAGAGCAACTTCGTAATTATTGTATGGCTAAAAAAGGCGTTACCGAACATTTTCCTTTTGATAATATTACGCTTGTTTTTAAGGTAATGAATAAAATGTTTACTTTAACTAGCTTGCATAGTTGGGAACAAGGTGAAGCTAAAATAAACTTAAAATGCAATCCTCAGTGGGCTTTAGAACTTCGAGAAGAGTATGAAAACATACTTCCCGGATGGCATATGAATAAAAAACATTGGAACACTATTTTAATAAACAACACTATTGCTGATGCTTTTATTTTTGAATTAATAGATCATTCTTATAGCTTAGTTGTAAAAGGTTTGACAAAAAAAGCACAAATAGCACTTCATTTACTATAAATTATGGATAAAAAAGCACTTAGAAAAATATACAAACAGAAAAGAGCGGCATTAACTGCGCAAGAAATAAACATATTTCAAGAAAGCATTTATCAGCAAATTTTCAATGCAGAAATGATTGATTTCAATGCGATAAATAATGTTCATTTGTTTTTATCTATGGAAAAATTTAAAGAAATAGATACCCTACCTATTATTGATTTCTTCCGAAGTAAAGAAAAAAAAATAATTGTTAGCCAATGTAATTTTGAAGATGATTCGCTAACTCATTTTTATTTAGAAGAAAATACCGAGTTAAAATTAAATAAATTTAGTGTTCCCGAACCTGTAAATGCTACAGAAGTTGCTGTTACAGAAATTGATGTTGTTTTTGTGCCGATGTTAATTTCTGATATTGAAAATTACCGCGTTGGTTATGGTAAAGGATTTTACGATCGTTTTTTAGCCGATTGCAGAAAAGATACCAAAATAATTGGGCTTAATTTTTTTGCACCAATTGCCGAAATTACCGATTGTAATGCCTACGATATTCCTTTAGATTTTGTAATATTCCCTATATAAAACATGAAAAAATCCCGCGAATTGCGGGATTTTTAATTTTATAACTAATTTTCGATAAATTATCAGTGAATTATCCGTTCATCGAAATTAAAAATTCTTCGTTATTTTTAGAGACTCTAATTCTGTCATTAATAAAGGTCATTGCTTCTACAGGGTTCATATCGGCTAAATATTTACGCAGCACCCACATACGTTTTACCGTTTTTGGGTCTAATAATAAATCGTCACGACGGGTACTTGATTTAATTAAATCAATGGCTGGGTAAATTCTACGGTTCGAAATATTACGATCTAATTGTAGTTCCATATTTCCTGTTCCTTTAAATTCTTCAAAGATAACCTCATCCATTTTTGAACCAGTTTCGGTAAGCGCGGTAGCTATAATCGTTAACGATCCTCCGTTTTCAATATTACGAGCCGCTCCAAAGAAACGTTTTGGTTTGTGTAAAGCGTTGGCATCAATACCTCCTGATAAAATTTTACCTGAAGCTGGTGCAACCGTGTTATAGGCTCTTGCCAAACGTGTAATTGAATCTAAAAGAATTACTACGTCATGCCCACATTCTACTAAACGTTTTGCTTTTTCTAAAACAATATTTGCTACACGTACGTGTTTATCGGCAGGTTCATCAAAGGTTGAAGCAACTACCTCACCACGAACATTACGTTTCATGTCGGTAACCTCTTCAGGTCTTTCATCGATTAATAAAACAATTTGATATACTTCAGGATGATTTGCAGCAATAGCATTTGCCACATCCTTTAATAACATTGTTTTACCTGTTTTTGGTTGTGATACAATCATACCACGCTGCCCTTTTCCGATAGGAGAAAATATATCAATAATTCTAGTCGATAAAGAACTTCCTTTTTCGGCTAAATTGAATTTTTCATCTGAAAATAAAGGCGTTAAATGTTCAAACGAAACTCTATCTCGAACAATATTCGGGTTTAAACCGTTAATTTTTGATACTCTAATTAATGGGAAGTATTTTTCACCTTCTTTGGGCGGACGAACATTTCCTAAAACAGTATCTCCTGTTTTTAAACCAAATAATTTTATTTGTGATTGCGATACATAAATATCATCAGGCGATGATAAATAACTATAATCTGATGAGCGTAAGAAACCATATCCGTCAGGCATCATTTCTAAAACTCCTTCACTTTCAATAATTCCATCAAATTCAAAATCAGGATCTCTATATTTATTACCACTTTTATGTGCTGGTTTATTTTGATGCTGATTTTTATGTTGTGGTTTTTTAGCCGCTTCAACTACTGCCCTTGGTCGTGGCACTGTTTTTTTAGCTTCTACTTGAGTTCTTGGTTTTGGTCCTTGCTTTTTAGCCGCCTCAACGACTGCCCTTGGTCGTGGTCTTGAAACAGGTTTTGGTACTTGTTTTTTTACAGCTAATTTACTAGGTACTTCAACCGTTTCTTGAACTTCTTTTTTAGCAGTTTCTGTTGTTTTATCGGCATCTTTATCAGAAATGCTTCCTTTTTTAACTGCTTCTTTTTCTTGCTTTTTAACAGCTGTTTTTACACCAAATTTTATGTTTTTGGTTTCAAGATCCGTTTTTTCTTCTACCTTTTTAACAGCTTGTTCTGCGGTGTTCTCTGCAACTTTCGATGGTTTTTTTTGTTCCACTTCTTGCTTTATTTCTTTAGCTGTCTGTTTGGTATTTTCTTCGGATTTTTCTATTCTTTTTCGCTTAGGTTTTTCAGCTATTGGTTTAGCTTGATTAGCACTAGCTTCTTCTGCTTGTGCATCTAAAATTTTATAAACCAAATCTAATTTTTTTAATTGACTTACTTTGGTTAAACCTATCGTTTTTGCAATTACTTGTAAATCTATTAATTTTTTAGTCTTTAATTCTGAAATCTCGAGCATTGGTAAGATAATTAAGTTATACAACCCTTTAAGAAAAAGGATCTAATTGTATTTAAGTTTTCATATGGTTTCAATTATATAGGAACTATATAATTATTTTGTTGTGTGCAGGTACTTATCTGACAAATATATACAAATAATTTAACTTGTAATATTTCTTTTTAAAAAAATAAATATTACATTTGCTACCGAATAACGAATATGATACAAAGAAAACAATCTATATATCTATTAATTGCAGTATTAATTTCTGCTGGCTTAACCACTTGCTGTAGTCTTTGGGCTAACAACCAAGCAAATACACCTGTTTATATAATAGATTTATTTTCGGGGGCTAGTTTTTTAGAAAAAGCAACGCCTGTATTATTTTTTATTTCCGCTTTATTATCGACTGTAACGCTGTTTTTATTTAAAAACCGTGAGCTACAATTTGTTTTAGGGCGTGTTAACATATTGATTAACTTTTTTTTATTAGGGATATTAATATATCTGTCACAAACATTATCTGGAGAAGCTGCGGTTTCTGAGAAAGGTATTGGGATGTTTTTTCCAATTCTTGTTATTTTGCTGTTAGTTTTAGCAAATAAAGCCATCAAGAAGGATGAAGATCTTGTAAAATCTGTAGATAGATTACGATAAACCTAACATATTAGTATATTTAGTGCGAAAAAAAACCGGAATCTTTGATTTCGGTTTTTTTATTTTTAAAACTATATGAATCAGGTAATTAACAAAACAAATGTTAAAGAAATGTTAACGAAATTAGGGTTAACCCTAATCCAATTAGGGTTAACCCTAACGATCAATTAGGGGTATTGGGTATTGTGTACCCTAAATACATGCTATAAATTTGTAAACGAAACAACAATGGATCAAAAGATTAAAGTTCACATAGCTGATGACCATAAAATCTTAATCGATGGGGTCATCGCCTTATTAAATACAGAGGATAACTTTGAAATAGAAGGCTATTCTTTAACTGGTAAACAAGTAGTAAATTGGTCTACTAAAAACAATGCCGATGTGCTAATTTTAGATATCAATATGCCAGAAATGGACGGGATTGAAGTTTTAAAAGCGTTTAAAAAACGTAATATAGAAATTAAAACAATCATTCTATCTGGTTTAAGTGACGCTAAATTAGTGCAGCAAATGGTTTTATTAGGTGCTAATGGGTTTATTGATAAAAGTTGTGCTAGTGAACATATTATAGATGCCATAAAAAATGTACATAATGGTGCACAATATTTTAGTGATACAATTAAAACTAACTTATTGGAATTGTATGTTTCTGAAGCGAAAATTGAAGAAAATCGTTTAAATAAAGAAGAGTTAACTGATAGAGAAATTGAAGTATTAAAGCAAATAGCTTTAGAAAAAAACTCTACTGAAATAGCAGTTCATTTATCAGTGAGTGTAAAATCGATTGAAACATATCGTAAGAGTTTATATAGAAAATTAAAAGTAAAAAATGTAGTCGGTTTAGCGATGTACGCTGTTAGAAATAATATAATATAAAGCCAATAGTCCCCCGTAAATCTATCGCTTTATTAGTAAGTACATCGCTAAAAACCAACACTATAATCATAAAAAATAAAATCAGCGATGTACTTGTTAGCAATAACTAGCGTAAAATAAAAAAAACCCTTCATTTTGTTTTGTTTACCGTACTGTATTTTTAGTACATCGCTTTTTTACACTTATTATGCCACAGCGATTAAAACCGACTGATTATCTTTATGAAAATAATAGAAATTCAATCAAATAAAGTTAAAATGAAATTATAGAGATTTGAACATTGAAAGTAAACAAAATAGTAAAATTGGATGAATACCAAAAATGGGAATATTTCCCAAACCAGCTTTTTTGAAGTTAGAAAATTTCATAAAAAAGAAAAATTATGAAAAGTTTATTTTTAGGGTTAGCATTTTTATTAGCATCATTTAGTGGTACTACTGATGTTGAAAAAACAGTAGCAGAAGAATTTATTTGTAGTCATTGGGTTGAAGTCAACGTTGAATGTGATAACAGTTTCTCCTTATACATTGATGATCAAACAACTACAGAAGTTCTTGAAGATGCTTGGCATTTCTCTCAAGGAAGATGTTAATCACTTACTTTTTTGTGTACACAAATTAATTTGTGCATACATTTAATAAAATCATTTAGATATGAAACAAATTTTAAAAATATTATTTTTCTATTTATTTACGAGCAACGTTATTGGACAAATTCAAATTAAGGGTAATATGAGTTTTCCTCCTATCGAATATAATGCAGAAAAATTAGAACAAACTAAACAAAACATTTATTATAATTATACATATGTTTCAAACCCTAAAAAAACAGAAAAAACAAAGTCTTCTTTAACCGTACTCCAAATTGGTCAAAATTGGTCAAAATTTACAGATTTTAATACTTTAAAAAAAGATTCTATAGAAGAAAAATTTAGCTACTATAAAAATTTAGGCGCAGTTGAATTAAATAAATTACTCGCTATGAGGGCGAAAATAGGGTTTAAAAAAAATATTTTTAAAGAGTTAAAAGATAATTCCTTAACAATTCAAAGTAAAATTTACAAAAAAAATTATGAGTATAAAGAAAAGATATCAAATTTAAGTTGGAAACTTGTAAACGATAATAAAACAATTTTAAATTATAAAGTAAAAAAAGCAGTAGTAAATTATGGTGGTAGAAAATGGATCGCTTGGTACACTGAAGAAATACCTATTAATTTAGGTCCTTATGTTTTTGGGAATTTACCTGGTCTAATTTTAGAATTATATGATGATAAAAAAAACTTCCATTTTATAGCTATTGGTATAGATAATAAACAAAAAGAAATTTATAAGACAATTAAAAAAAATACAATAAAAACATCAAAAGAAAACTTTTTTAAAGCTGAAAGAAATTTTCATGAAAAACCTGAAAATTTTATCACAGGAACTATTAGAGGTAGTGCAAATTTTAAAAAAATACCATACAACCCAATAGAAATTATTGATTAATGAAGTTATTTATAAGTTTTGGTATATTTTTTCTTTTTTCAATTTTTAGTTTTTCTCAAAGCATAATTAATGGTAAGTTAAAAACTATAAAAGGTAAATCAATTTATGCTACTAGCATAACGATAAAAGAAATAAACACAGATACTATTTTAAACTATAGTATTTCTAATAATAAAGGAGAGTTTTCTATTTCGATAAATACAAACAAAGAAAAATTACAACTCAATATCAGGTCAATGGGTTTTAAAAATGTTACCAAAATTATTGAAAATAAATCTCAAACTTTAAATTTTGTTTTAGAAGAAGAAATAACCGAGTTAAAAGAAGTTATTATAAAATCTTTACCTATTACTCGTAAAGGCGATACTATAAATTATTCTGTAAGTTCATTTTCTAAACAAGAGGATAGAAGTATTGCAGATGTTTTAAAAAATATGCCTGGTATTGAAGTTTTAGATAATGGAAAAATATTATATCAGGGTAAGCCTATTAATAAATATTACATTGAAGGTTTAGATTTATTAGAAGGTAAATACAATTTAGCAAACAAAAATTTACCCTATAAAGAAGTAACTAAAGTTCAGGTTTTAGAAAACCATCAACCTATAAAAATGTTGGACAGCTTGGTCTATTCAGACCAAGCAGCTATAAATATAAAACTTAAAAGCAATTACACTTTTACAGGTCAAGCAGAAATTGGTAGTGGATTATCTCCTTTACTTTGGGACTCCAATATAACTCCTATGCTGTTTTCAAAGAAAAAACAAATGTTAAGTTCTTATCAATTTAATAATACTGGAAACGATGTGGCTTCACAGTTAAAATCTTTGACTGTTGATGATTTATTAGAACAATTTGAAAGTAATAATGAAAAACAAGATTGGTTATCTATTCAAAAACTTCAAACACCTAATTTTTCAGAAAAACGTTGGTTAGATAATAACATTCATCTAATTACTAGTAATTATTTACAAAAATTAAAAAACGATTATGAATTGCGATTAAATGTATCTTACATTAATGATTATCAACAACAAAATGGAGTTACAAACACTCAATTTTTCACATCAAATGACAGTATTAATTTATTTGAGCAGAAATATAACCAACTTTATACAAATACTTTAGAAACCAACCTAACACTTCAAAAGAATACTAATAATTTTTTTTTTAAAAACAGCTTACAATTTCAAGGGTTTTGGGATAGTCAACAAGGCAATATTCAACTAAATAATGATGATATTAATCAAAATTTAAGTAATAGATATTTTAAACTATCAAATAAATTTAAAACTCTATTCTCAATTGGTAAACAAATTGCTTCATTAAATTCTTATATAGGATTTAATAAAACACCACAATCATTAACTATTAACCCAGGTCCGTTTAACGACTTATTAAATAATGGTAATGCTTATGAAAAAGTTATTCAAAATGTTGAACTTAATACGTTTTATACTAATAACTCTTTAGATTTCACAAAAGGTTGGAAACAATTCAGTTTTAGCCCTAAAGTTGGTTTTCAGTTTGAACAGCAAGATTTAAAAAGTGAAATTTTAACATCAAATACAAATCAAATCTCAGATTTTGAAAATAATTTAGATTGGAGACGTGCCAAATTGTATTTTAATTTAAAAACACAATATAAAAAAGATAAATGGAGAATGGAATTGACAACGCCAGTTAATTTTCACAACTACCAATTAGAAGATAAACCTTTACTGCGAAATCAAAACCTAAATCGATTAACTTTTGAACCACGCTTCTCTTTAAATTATGATATTACTAATTTTTGGCGTATTGCTTCATCAGCCAGTTTTAGCAATCAATTTGGGACTATCAATCAAGTATATTATAATTACATCTTGCTAAATTATAGAAATATACAACGTATAGACGCACCTTTACCTGAAAAACAAACTATTAATTATGCTGCATTTATCGGTTATAGAAACCCTATTAATGCTTTATTTTTAAATTTGACTTATTCAAATACAATAACAAACAATAACTTACTTTACAATACACAGGTTCTAAATAATGGTGCAATTGAGTTTCAAGCTATTGAGCAAGATAATAAAAGACAATCTCATAATTTTTCTACTAAAGCGAGTAAATATATTAGTTCAATAAACACAAATATAACTATGAGTACCAATTATAGTTTACAATATTTTCAGCAAATTTTGAATTCTGAAACAACAGATATTTCTAATCAAAACTGGGGTTTCAACGCAAAGGTAGACATAGATATTACTGATTGGTTAAATACAGAATTAACATCTACTTTTCAATTTTCAAACAATCAAATCCAAGAACAAAAAAATCAAACAATAACTCAACAATTTCATAAATTAAATGTAAACATTTACCCAAAAAAAAATCAATACTTAAGTTTAAAAACCGAAATTATCAAAAATAATTTATTCTCTGAAGCTACCAAAAACTTATTTACAGATTTAGTTTATCGCTATACTTGGAAAAAGAAAAACATTGATTTTGAAATTCAATGGAATAATCTTTTTAATACAGAAAATTATAGAACTGTAAATATTAATAATTTTAGTTACTTGGAATCTAATATTATTTTAAGACCTTCACAGGTATTGTTTAAGGCTAGGTTTTCATTATAATAATTTTGGAGTTAAAGGCAGCGACCAACACCCTATAAAAAAAATCAAGAGAATTTTTAAGAGATAAAGCAAGTATTACTAAACAAGGAGTAACTTTAAAATTACTAAAAAAAATAAACTAACACCAAATAAATAATAAATTATGATTAAGACAACCCAATTATTAGTAGCTTCAATTTTAGCTTTAACAGCTTGCACTTCTAACCAAACAGAAGTTCCTAGCGCAGTACAACAAAAATTATTAGAATCTTACAGTCTTAAAAGAGATGCAAACGGCGCCTATTCTATCGATTTAAAAACAACAAATTATACCGACGTAACTAGTCTTAAAAATAGCGAAAATGCTAATGAAATTATTTTATCGGAAGCAAGCAATAAAACGACTAAGAAATACAGTAATGATTTTTTAATAGAAAATGAGCAGTTAGTTATTGGTTTTTTAGATGCTAATAAAGGAAATAGAAAAAAAATAACTATTGAAGACCAAAATAGTAACCTTGCTAAAAGAAACATTACCGAATTTTTAAATTCTTATAGTGTTACCGAAAATAACGATGGTACTTATTTACTTTCTTTTAAAGTAAACAACAATGTTGCTACAACATTTACCTATAATCAAGAAATAGCAACCTACGAAGTTCATTTATCTAAAGGAAATACGACTAAAAAAGATTTCTCAGAAACGATTGCTCTTTCAGCTAATCAAAACACTTTAAGAATAGATTTTGTAAATCATAAATATTCAGCAATTAAAGGAATTACCAGTTCTCGTAAAGCTATGGAAGCTTATGGTAGAAAACCAAGAATTATAATTGTAAATGGTAATGAATAATTTTCTTATATAAAAGACGTATTTTTGAGCTAATTACTCTTAAATTATTTTCATTTGAAAAATGATATTCAAAAGATTCTAAAAACAAAACTATTAGTTAGTTGGTTAATTCTGTTTATTTCTTGTAATCTAATTGCAAACATTAATAAATATGCTCCTTTAGAACAGTCTTTTAGTACTCAAAATGATAGTCCTCTAAAAGTAGTTTATCAAAAAATATTAAAAGAATATAATAAAGGAGCATATATTTCTTCCTTGAAAAGTGGTTTTTTACTGTTTCAAAAAAGCAAAAAAAATAAAAACCACAAATTTACCTATTTAACAGCTATGCTAATAGCCGATATATACGATAAAACAAACAACTACAACAAATCATTAGAGTATTATAAAATAGCCCTTCATTTTCTTGAGAAAAACAACAATTCTTTTTCTCAAGAAAATGAAATTTTAGCTACAAAAGCTATTTCAGCTGAAATTTATTTAAGAATTGGCAGCGCTTATCAAAAAAATTACAGCACTCAATTAAAAAAGAATAAAGAAAAAGCAAACACGAGTAAAGATTCTGCTATTTTTTTTTATAATAAACTACAGAAGCTTGACTTTGTCAGCGAAAAAAACTTAAAAAACAAGGCGCTTTCTTATATTAATTTATCGGGGATTTATCAGCAAGATTCTCTTTTCGAAAAAGCAAAATTTTTTGCCATAAAAGCGATTACAATTCATCAAAAAAGAAATGATAACGTAAAACAAGCAATATCATTAAATAGCCTAGCTAATATTTATTTGTCTTTAAATCAATTCAAAAAAGCTAAGAACACCTACCTAGAAGCTATTGGGTTAATACAAGATAATAACAGCCCTGTAGCGGTTAAACATAAATCTACATTATACTACAACTTGGCATGGGCTATGCGAAATTTAAAAGATTATAAAGCCTACGATTATCAAGAATTATCATACGATATTCAAGACAATCAACGAGAGAAAGAAGTTCGAAGTATTATTCAAGAAATAACCGTAAAACACAAAGAAACTTTAGAACAACAAAAAGTAAACTTAGTTACAGAACAACGAAAACTTGTAGAAGCGAAAGACAATAAAACAACCTGGTTATTTGGTGCTTTAAGCTTATTGGTTATCATTATATCGGCAGGTATTGTGTATAATTACAAACTCCGTCAAAAAAACTTACAACTAAAACTTTCTGAAAATAATTTACGAGAACAACAGGCTATTGAAAAAATAAAATCAGAAACACAAACAAAAATATTAAACGCTACTATTGATGCTAAAGAATCTGAACGAAAACAAATAGCCGAAATTTTACACGACAATGTAAGCGCCTTATTATCATCGGCAAATATGCACTTAGGTGCCTCAAAAAAACAATTTAAAGGCAGTATTCCTCTTGAAATTGAAAAAACACAAGGAATTATTTTAGAAGCCTCTGAAAAAGTTAGAGATTTATCGCACAATCTTATTTCTTCTATTTTATTGAAATTCGGTTTGGAATATGCTTTAAAAGATGTTGCTAAAAAATATTCTAACTGTCAATTACAGTTTGATGTTTCTGCTCAAAATATTGATAGATATCAGCAAGATTTTGAAATGAAAATATATAATATTGTTCAAGAACTTATCAATAATATTCTAAAACACAGTGAAGCTAGCTATGCGCAAATAATTATAAAACAAGATAATGATGCGCTAAATATATTTATTAATGATGATGGAATTGGTTTTTCTATAGTTAATTCGGCAATTAATAACGGCATCGGTTTAAAGCAAATATCGGCAAGAATTGAAATGATGAAAGGTACATTTATCATCAAATCGGATAAAAATAAAGGCACGAAAATAACGATTATTGTACCAATTAAACATAAAGAAACATTTGATTTTTCATCAATAACTTAGCGCTTAGCTAATTCTATAACTTCCATGTTTTTTATTTCTCCTTTATCTAACTCAAACCTTAACATGGTTCTTACTTTATGAAAACCATGCTTTCCTGCTGCTCCTGGATTTAAATGTAATAAATTAAATTTCTGGTCGTATTGCACTTTTAAAATATGCGAATGCCCGCTGATAAATATTTTTGGGGATTTTTTCTGCAACGCCTCCCTCACTCTAGGTTTATAAGCATTCGGATAACCACCTATATGCGTAATCCAAACTGAAACACCTTCAACAGTAAATTTATCATCTAACGGAAATTCTGCTCTGGCATTGTTATCATCAATATTACCGTAAACTGCTTGTAAAGGTTTGTATTCTTTTATGGTATCGGTAACTTTTAAATCGCCAATATCGCCGGCATGCCAAACCTGATCGGCTTGTTTTACAAATTTTAATATTTGATCGTCAATATAACTATGAGTGTCAGAAAGTAGCAGTATTTTTTTCATCAGAACAAAACTAATCAATGTGATGTGAATTTTATGCTATTTTCTTACATTTTGAAAGTAGCACAAATGCCTAGCCCCGATTGAAGCATTTGTTTGAGCTCCTTTTTTTGATTTTTCTTCAAAAAAAGAGCGAGTGTGGAAAGCGGGAAATTGCTTCAAAAAATAATTATCTAAAATAAAAATTCTGTAGATATTTATTCGAATAGCCTTAACAACTCAAGCTATTATTTCATAATTTAGCCACTTAAATTTTGTAGTTTTTTGAGATATTTTATTGAATTAGCGTATAAAGGAAAAAATTATCATGGTTGGCAAATACAACCTGATGCAGTTTCGGTACAAGAAAAAATAAACAAGGCAATTAGCACTGTTTTAAGAGAAAATATAAGCATTACAGGCGCAGGAAGAACAGATGCTGGCGTGCATGCTTCACAAATGTTTGCGCATTTTGATACCGATGTGGTTTTAACTAATAAATTTGCCTTCCGATTAAATGCACTTTTACCTGATGATATTGTAATTTTTAACTGTAAATTAGTGCACAATGATGCACATACTCGTTTTGATGCAAGTAGCAGAAGTTATGAATACAAAATTTGGCTTGGCAGAAACCCGTTTTCATTAGATACTTCTTGGCAATTATACAATCAGAAATTGGATGTTGATTTGATGAACCAAGCGGCAGCAATTTTATATGAACATGAAGATTTTGAGTGTTTTTCGAAGGTAAAATCGGACGTGCATACTTTTAATTGCGATGTTACCAATGCCATCTGGGAGTTAAAAGGCAATGAATTGACGTTTCATATTAGCGCAAATCGGTTTTTAAGAAACATGGTGCGTGCTATTGTGGGTACTTTAATTGATATTGGTACAGGCAAAACAACAATTGATGATTTTCATAAAATTATCGCTAGTAAAAACAGAAGCAACGCAGGAACATCGGTTCCCGCAAAAGGATTATTTTTAACAAAAGTAGTATACCCCTATATATAGTGAGTAAAAAAACAGGAAAAGCGTTCGATATGAAAATTTTTGTAAGACTGATGAGTTTTGCAAAACGGTATCGTGTACGATTTATTATAGCAGCAAGTTCTACCATACTTTTAGCAATATTTGCAGTACTCAGCCCCGTTATTTTAATGATGGCTATTGATGATTTTGTAACCCATAAAGATTTAACTCGATTATTGTACTATACAATAGCGATGTTAGTTACTTTATGGGTGCAGGTTTTATTTCAGTTCAGCTTTATTTACTACGCCAATTGGGTGGGGCAACATATTATTAGAGATATTAGAAGCAAAACATTTCGAAAAATTTTATCTTTTAAAATGAGTTATTTTGATAATTCATCGGTTGGTAAATTAGTAACTCGTGTAGTGTCAGATATTGAAACTATTGCGAATTTCTTTTCGCAAGGGGTTTTTATGATTATTAGCGATCTTTTAAAAATGGTGGTTGTAATTATTGTAATGCTATACACTAATTGGAGGTTAGCACTTATTGCATTGGCAACTTTACCTATTTTAATTTATGCTACAAAAATATTTCAAATAGCGATTAAATCTACTTTTCAGGATGTTCGAAATCAAGTAGCAAACCTCAACGGATTTGTGCAAGAAAGAGTTACAGGAATGAAAATTGTACAGCTTTTTAATCGTGAGAAAATAGAATATCAAAACTTTGTTGGCATCAATGATAAACATAAAAAAGCCTATATAAAAACGGTTTGGTACTACTCTATTTTTTTTCCAATTGCCGAAATATTATCGTCAATAGCTATTAGTTTAATCGTTTGGTACGGCGGATTGCAAGTTATTGCAGATAATACTGTTTCTGTTGCTGCCATTATTGGTTTTATAAAAATGGCACAAATGTTATTTAGACCACTACGTCAAATTGCTGATAAATTTAATCAACTACAAATGGGAATTGTAGCTGGCGAACGTGTTTTTGATATTATTGATACCAAAAGTTCAATAACCAAAAGCGGCACCATTACTACAGATACTTTAGAAGGAAATATTTCTTTTAAAGATGTACATTTTAGCTATATTAAAGGAGAAGAAATTTTAAAAGGTATTTCTTTTGATGTTCAAAAAGGACAAACCATTGCCATTGTTGGTGCTACTGGTGCAGGAAAGTCAACTATTATCAATTTAATCAATCGTTTTTATGAAATAGATAGCGGTACTATTTACTTAGATAATATACCTGTTCAAGAGTATGAAATTAATGCGTTGCGAGAAAAAATTGCCGTTGTTTTACAAGATGTATTTTTATTTTCTGATACTATTTTTAATAATATCTCTTTAAAAAGCAAACATATTTCTTTGGATGAAGTAAAACAAGCGGCAAAACAAATTGGTATTCATGAGTTTATTATGAGTTTGCCTAATGGTTATTCTTATAATGTGAAAGAACGTGGCGGAATGCTATCATCAGGACAACGTCAATTAATTGCTTTTTTACGAGCTTATGTTAGCAAACCAAGTATTTTAATTTTAGATGAAGCAACTTCTTCTGTTGATACACATTCCGAAAAAATGATTCAATATGCTACGGATAAAATCACCAAAAACAGAACATCAATAGTCATTGCCCACAGATTAGCAACTATAAAAAAGGCAGATACTATTATTGTAATGGACAAAGGCGAAATTGTTGAAAAAGGTAGCCATGCCGAGTTACTAAACAAAAAAGATGGCTACTACAAAAATTTATATAAAAAACAGTTTAAAACTGAAATTACTTCGTAATTAGTTTGTTTACAAAGCACAATAGAATACATTTGCCCTATCAATCTATAAACTAAAAATCATAATACGATGAAAAAAGTAATTTTAACTATCTCTGTTGCTGCTTCTTTATTAGCAACTTCTTGTAAAAAAGCTGCTGAAGCTAAAGATGCAACTGTTGAAGCTGCTGCTAAAGCTGCTGATGCAACAAAAGATGCTGCTACAAAAGCTGCTCATGCAACTACTAACGCTGCAACAAAAGCTGTTGATGCTACTACTGATGCTGCAACAAAGGCTGTTAATGCTGCTACCGAAGCTGTAACCTCTAAACTTGCTGGAGTTTCAATTCCTGCATTTAAAGATCCTAAAGTTGCTGAACACTTAAATAACTATGCTTCTTACGCAAACGATTATATCGCTGCTAAAGGTGATGTTTTAAAGAATGCTTCATTAGCTAAAAAAGGTGTTGAATTAGCTGCTAAAGGAAAAGAAATTGTTTCTTCTTTAGATGCTGAAGGTGTTAAAAAATATAACGGTGTTATGAACGCTATTATGGCTAAAATGGCTCCTGCTAAATAATTTTAAATTTTCGTACAAATTAAAAGCTCGCAATTTGCGAGCTTTTTTTGTGTTATATTTTTAAGTAGTTAAATCATTTTGAAGCTTTATTAGTAAATTTTCTAATGTTTTATACAATACAAATTCACCGTTATTTATATACGATATTTCGCCAGTTTCTTCCGATACTAACAAACAAATAGCATCTGTTTTTTCAGTTACACCAATTGCTGCTCTATGACGCAAACCAAAACGAGCGGGTAATTTAGTGCTTGCCGAAATAGGTAAAACCACCCGAGTTGCTACAATAAAATTATCTCTAATTACGGTAGCCCCATCATGCAGCGGACTATTTTTATAAAAAATACTTTCTAAAATAGCCTCGTTTACTAGCGCATTCATTTGATCGCCTGTATTTACGATAAAATCAAGATTATTTGTTTTTTCGATAACAATTAAAGCGCCTGTTTTAGTTTTTGCCATACTAATACACGCATTTAAAATTGTTTTAATATCCGTTTCTGAATTAATTTCGGCCTTTAAAAATGTCAGTTGATTTAAAAAACCTCTTTTAGTCGAAAAATTAGTCGTTCCTATCATCAATAAAAATTTTCTAATCTCTTGCTGAAAAACAATAATTAAAGCAATGACTCCTCCCGATAATAAATAGCCCAAAATACCGCTCAACATTTCCATGTGAAGCGCTTGCGTTATTTGCCAAATCACAAAAATTAAAGTAATACCGATAACGATATTTACAGCAACCGTTCCTTTTAATAACTTGTAAATATAATATAGTAACACCGCTACTAAAATAATATCGAGCAGGTCAAGAAACGAAAAATCAATAAAATCTAAATTCATTAATTATAGTGTTTTTAGTAAATGTACTCCTTTTAAAACACGTAACTACTGCACTTGCTTTACAATTTTTACTGCTTCTACTGCTTGTTTTACATCATGAACTCTTAAAATATTAGTTCCGTTTAACAAAGCAATGGTATTTGCTACCGTTGTCGCATTTAAAGCATCGGCAGGTAAAATATCTAATAATTTATACAACATCGATTTTCTAGAAATACCTGTTAAAATAGGCACTTCTAAACTTTCAAATAGCGATAATTTTTGTAATAATTCATAATTATGTGCGGTTGTTTTTCCAAAACCAAAGCCGACATCAATAATAACATCGTTTACTTTTAAAGCGCGAAGTTTTGCTAATTGTGTTGCAAAAAACAAGATTACTTCTTTTACAATATCAGTATAAACAGGGTTTAATTGCATATTTTGAGGCGTTCCTTGCATGTGCATCATAATATAAGGCACTTGTAATTTTGCTACAGTTTCAAACATTTTGGCATCTAAAACACCGCCAGAAATATCATTTATAAGTGCCGCCCCTGCTTGCACAGACTGTTTTGCAACCTCACTTCTAAAGGTATCTACAGAAATAATTATTTCAGGAAAAGTACGCACTAATAATTTTATTACAGGAATAATTCGAGCTAGTTCTTCTATTTCGGATACCTGCTTTGCCCCTGGCTTTGATGAATACGCACCAACATCAATAAAAGTAGCGCCATCGGCTAGCATTTTAGCGGTTTGACTCAAAATAGCTTGTTCATCCTTGTATTTTCCTCCATCAAAAAAAGAATCGGGTGTTACATTTAAAATCCCCATTACTTTAGGAATCGTGAAGTCTATTAAATTTCCTTTGCAATTAATTGTCATCATCATTAATTATAAATCTTCGTTATAAAACTCCAACTTTTAACGTTAAAATTTTCAAAAGTAAAAATAAGAAAAGCCTGTAATATTTATTACTTTTGAAGCATTACTTTTAAATAAAAAAGATGCAGCACACCTCTGAACAATATGACGTAGTAGTAGATCAATGTAGAAGTTTGTTTATCAAAAAGATGAGCGATTACGGAAGCGCTTGGCGAATTTTAAGACTTCCTTCATTAACCGACCAAATTTTTATCAAAGCACAGCGTATTCGTCAATTACAAGAAAATACCCAACGAAAAGTTGATGAAGGTGAAAAACCAGAATTTATAGGTATTATTAATTATTCGATAATGGCACTTATTCAATTAGAATTAGGCGTTGTTCAGCAGCCCGATTTAAACACCAATCAGGCAACTATTTTATATGATAAACACCTGAAAATCACCAAAGAATTAATGGAAAACAAAAACCATGATTACGGTGAAGCTTGGCGAGAAATGCGAATTTCATCATTAACCGATTTAATTCTTCAAAAATTACTTCGTGTAAAACAAATTGAAGATAACAAAGGAAAAACCTTAGTTTCTGAAGGAATTGACGCAAATTACCAAGACATGATTAATTATGCTATTTTTGCATTGATTCATCATTCAGAGTCAAACAGTTAAACTTAAACCCTTAAAAAATGATATTAAAACTTTTAACACATGTTTCAAGAATATTAATCGGTCTTTTATTTATCTATTCCGGATTCGTAAAATTAGTAGACCCTATTGGTTCTCAATATAAATTTCAAGAATATTTTAGCGAAGACGTCTTAAATTTAGAATTTTTAATTCCCTACACCCTACCTTTTTCAATTTTATTAATTGTTGTTGAATTGGTTTTAGGTGTTATGTTATTGGTGGGTTACAAACCTAAATTTACCGTTTGGAGTATTTTTAGTTTAAACCTAGTGTTCTTATTTTTAACCTGGTATTCATACGTGTACAACAAGGTAACCGATTGCGGTTGTTTTGGAGATGCCTTAAAATTAACACCCAAAGAAACCTTCTATAAAAACGTGGTTTTTATGGTTTTTATTATCATTTTAATTATTGGTTTAAAATATATAAAACCGCTTATTTCAATCAAAGTAAGCGCTTTATTCACTGCTATAGCCCTGTTCTTTTCATTAGGAATTACCTATCATGTATTGCATCATCTACCAATTATTGATTTTAGAGCCTACGCTATAGGAAAAGATATTGCCAAAGGAATGGAATACCAAGAAGGTAGCGATGATGTGCCGCCAATTCATGATTTTATGATTGAAACTGATGATGGTGATTTATTAGAAAGTATGTTAAAAAAAGACAAAGCAATGCTTGTTTTAATGTATAATTTTGATAAAACTGAAAAACAAGGAATTGCAGCCGTATCAAAAGCCGCTGCAAAAGCAAAGGAAAATGGTTATGAAATTTATGTATTAACAGCCTCATATATTGAAGATTTAGCGGCTACTCAAAAAGAACTTAACCTGCCATATACCTTCGGTTTTTGTGATGAAACTGCTTTAAAAACAGTCATCAGAGCCAACCCAGGAATTGTTACCGTTGAAAAAGGTGTTATCGCAGGGAAATGGAATTGGACAGATGCTCAAGATGTTACTCTAAAAGAATAATATTTTATCGCTATATTTTAAAACTATTTTTACAATATAAAACCTCGCTAAAATGGCGAGGTTTTCTTATTTTAGCAATACTATGAAACAATTACTACTCGTTTTTATGGGCGGTGGCCTTGGAAGTGTTTTACGATTTTTAATCGGAAAATTTTTAAATAACCCCCAAACAGGAATTCCGTACGGCACCTTTACAGCAAATATTTTAGGAAGTTTACTGATCGGTTTTATTTTAGGATTCGCCGCTAAAAATAACACATTAACCCAAAATCACACCTTATTATTAGCCACAGGTTTTTGTGGTGGTTTTACCACATTTTCGAGCTTTGCTTATGAAAATCATGTCTTTTTAAAAGCAGGCGATTTTACAACCTTTGCCTTTTATACCGTTGCCAGTTTTATCCTGGGTTTTTTAGCCGTTTTCGCAGGAATATTTTTAACTAAATTCATTTAATTTTCACTAAAAAATATATTTTATTATGAGCGCATTGATTGACTATACATCCGAAGAAAATTACGTAATTATTACCCTTAATAATGGTAAAGTAAACGCCATATCGCACGAAGTAATCGATTCATTAAACCAATTACTAGATAAAGCCGAAACCCAAAAAAAAGTAGTTATTTTAACAGGACAACCAGGTGTTTTTTCGGCAGGATACGATTTAAAAAGCATGACTACCTCGCCCGAATCAGCTTTAAAACTGGTTACAAAAGGCTCAAAATTATCACATAGAATGCTATCGTTTCCTACGCCAATTATTACCGCCTGTACTGGGCATGCTATTGCAAAAGGTGCATTTTTACTACTTTCTGCCGATTACCGATTAGGCGCTGAAGGAAATTTTAAAATAGGATTTAACGAAGTATTAATAGGCATGACTATGCACAATGCAGGGGTTCAAATTGCCAAAGGTCGCTTAACGCCTAATTATGTAAATCGCAGTGTAAATAATGCTGAAATGTACAGTCCCAAAGATGCTGTTACCGCAGGGTTTCTAGACAAAATAGTTCCTGAAAATCAGGTGTTGCCAACAGCGATTAAAATTGCAGAAATGTTTGCTAAATTAAACCTAAAAGCACATCATCAAACCAAATTAAAGGTTAGAAAAACAGCTTTAAGATCTTTAAAAAAAGCGATTAAAAAAGATGTAGAAAACGGCTTAAATCCACCATCAAAATAAAAAATACGTTTTAATAATTTTTAAAAACCCATCGCAATTTCAAAAATGTGATGGGTTTTTAGTTTAAAAGTAATCTTGTAAAAAAACAAAAATTATTTGAAGCAATTTCCCGCTTTCCGCACTCGCTTTTTTTTGAAGAAAAATCAAAAAAAGAGCTCAAACAAAGCGTCAATCGGGGCTAGGCATTTAGTATATTAAACTTTATTTTTTAACTAAAATTGAATAAACCTGTTCAAATTCTCGATACTATTTTAATTCCTTTTAGTCATTAAAATCACTCGAATTGACAAGAATCATCAAAAACAACTGTCAGTTCGAGTGTTTTTTTCCTTCAAAAAAATGTATCGAGAACTTTTTAAATATCTAAAGAAAACAATTCAAATTCTCGATACTATTTTAATTCCTTTTAGTCATTAAAATCACTCGAATTGACAAGAATCATCAAAAATAACTGTCAGTTCGAGTGTTTTTTTCCTTCAAAAAAATGTATCGAGAACTTTTTTAGTATCAAAAGAAAACAATCAAATTCTCGATACTATTTTAATTCCAGACCTCACAGGTTTTAAAAACCTGTGAGGTCTATTTTTTCTAGTAAATTACTAGCAATTTATAAAAACTGCTAGCGCAAGCATCTTGCTTGTGCCGACTGCCGACAACCATAAAATATTCAAACATTTTTTTATACAGTACTAGCGTCAAGCTTTAAAATCACTCGAATTGACAAGGATTATCAAAAGATGAAACTTAAAACAGGCGCTAAAAATTAATTAAATACTTTTTGCCCAATGTTGCAATTTTTCAAATTGTTCCGCAATAAAAGATTCATGATGCTCTTCTGCTTCTTCTTGAATATCAACAGGTAAAATATGTTCAAAATAGGTGTCTTTTAGTACACGTTTTAAAATACGTTCTCCCGGAAAAGGTTTGTTATCATTTAAAGCTTTGGTGGCTTTTAATATTTGACGAATATCGTATTGAGTTGAAGCAATATCAGGTACTTGTTTGTTTGAATTTATCAATTTATAGACCGCTGTTCTTGCCGTTCTTACGGATGATTCTACGGTAAAAACAACATCATTATTCGTTTCTACAAATTGCCCGACAAGCCCTAAATTTTTACATCCGTTAGGTACAATTTGAGGTCTATCTCCAGTAGCTCTAGGTAAAAACATCGATGTAATATATGGCATAAAAGCAGTGCGAACAATGGTGTTTTCGATCACGCTTTCAAGTTGATTTTCTAATCCTAAATGAAAACATAATTCTGATAAAATTTCATTTCCTGTACAGCTAGGCATCGGTTTTTTAATATGATTTCCTTGTTTATCAATATATAAAGCGTACAGCCAAACCACTAAAATATCATCGGGCTGGGTTGGGTAATGCGGTTGGCGATTGATGGTAAAACTCATCAACCAATTAGAATCGGTAATGGTTACAATTCCTCCCGTGGCAGTTTTTCCTGAATATGGGTCGTTTACACAATATTCTTTGAATTTTTCGGTCAAATCGGAAGGGCGGCAGGTTAAAGTTGCCGATTGCCAAGCCGATTTTTCAATATTTTTGCAAAATTTTTCAGGATTTCCGAAATCAGGTGATTTTGAGGCTAAATTTTGCCATAATTTCCAACCGTCACTTTTTCCACTTTGGGTATTATCAATAGTTTCAATCGCTGGTTTTGTGTTATTTCCATACGATGTATCTTCAGTCATAGAACCTGTGGTTACAATTACATAATCATCTTTTGTTATAGGAATTACAACCTCTTTTCCGTTTTGTTCGGTGATAATTCCTTGTACAAGTTTGCCTTCTGTATTAATTCTGATGTCTAAATCTTTTACTAAAGTATCAAACTGAATGCTTACGCCTTTCGATTTTAAATGCTCTGTTAAAGGTTTTACAAAGGTATCATACTGATTGTATTTCGGAAAAACCAAGCAGGATAAATCTTTCATTCCATCAAGAGTATGTAAAAATCGGTGCATGTATAATTTACATTCTAATAAACTATGCCAGTTTTGAAAGGCAAACATCGTACGCCATAAAAACCAAAAATTACTCTGCAAAAACGACTCACTAAAATAATCTTCAATCGATAAATCGTTTAAATCTTCTTTGTTTTTCAATAATAATTTTACAATGGCTAATTGGTCTTTTTTATCTAAACCGAATTTGCTAAAATCTTGAACTTCTCCTTTATTATGAATTAATCGAGATTTTGAATAATTTGGGTCGTTGTCGTTTAACAAACGATATTCGTCTAAAACGCTATAAGGAGCAGGCATTTCAACGGCTGGAATATCTTGAAAAATATCCCATAAATTTTCATAGGTCATTTCCATTTCTCGCCCTCCTCTAATAATATAACCGTCATCGGCATTTCCTGCGCCGTCAAGCGAACCGCCTTCTACCGATAGTTTATCTAAAAAAACAATGTTTTCTGCCGAAAAATGTCCGTCTCTAATAAAATAATAAGCCGCCGATAAACCTGCAATTCCACTTCCTACAATATAAACTTTACTGTCTTTAAATGATTTTGAAGGAATCCCTTTATTTCGCTGATAATTTCCTGTTAAATCGGCAAAAGGCATCGGAATATCTTTTGAATGATGAACTATATCTTTACTAGCATCAGGAGCGTGATTTACATTTCCTAAAAAAGGAGAAACGCTTAATACTTTATCGAATTTTGAGCTATCTTTTTTCATTTCAGATCGTATTTAATTGACTGTTTAATTCTTTGTTATCCAAAGTTACCACTATCCTTAAATTAACTTGTGTCCCTAAATTCAGCAAAAGTGTCCTTAAATTATAAGTTGATTTTTTGTACTGTGTTTTAGTATGGTATGAAAAAGAAGTTGTTCTCTTTAGTTTATGTCGCTATTTTTATATCGAAGTAAAATATTTTATAAAATAGCACAATGCCTAGCCCCGATTGACGCTTTGTTTGAGCTCCTTTTTTGATTTTTTTCAAAAAAGAGCGAGTGCGGAAAGCGGGAAATTGCTTCAAAAAAAAGATAGTAAAAAAATAAAAAATCGAAGGTGTAAAAGTGTTTTTAGAACAAATATGAAGGGTTTATTTTTTAGTTTTTCGATATTCCGAAGCAGAAATAGCGGTTTGTCGTTTAAAAAATCGCCCGAAAGCCGAAATCGAATTAAATTGAAGCTGATAGGCTATTTCAGAAATTGCTAAAACAGGGTTTCCTAACAATACTAATGCCTCTTTCAGCAAGGCTTCTTCGATAATTTGATGTGGCGTTTTTCCTGCTATTTTCTTGGTAATTTCAATTAAATATTTATTAGAAATACACAGTTCACTAGCATAAAAAACAACCGATTTTTCTTGTAAAATATGCTCTTGCACTAATTTATTAAACCGTAAATAGGTATTTATTTTAACGTCTTTGTTTGCAATTATATTTGATGTAGTATGATGAATAATTTCGGCAATTTCTAGTAAAAGATTAAAAATTAAGGTTTGAATAAGCTCTTTGGTAAAATTCCCGTTACGCTGTTCTTTTTCTTTTAAATTATTGATAATATTTAATAAAACTCGCGTGTTTTGTTCAGATGTATTTACAACAGAATAGGAATTTTGTTGAAATAACGCCATTTTTTCGATAATAAATGGATCGGAAATATTGGTTAGTAAAAAATTCTTTTCAAAAAACACAATTTGAATTTTAAAATTAGTGCTTGCATTTAAAAAATGAACAATCGTAGAAGGCGCAGAACAAAAAATACTCCCCTTGCTTATTTTATAATTAATAGCATTAATTTCTAAATCAATTTCGCCATCTGTGCAAATGCAAAAGGCGTAATAATCCATGCGAAATGGGTTTTCAGGAAATTTAAAAATTGATTTTCCTGACGATATATAATACGAGTTATGACAATCAATATTAAAAAAAGAAAGGGTGTCTTGTAGATTTTCGTAATTTTTATGATTTTTCATTAATGTGTTTTATTGATTTTTTTCAATTTAAAAACAGCTTTTAAAAATAAACTATTTAAGAGCGATATTCTTACCTAAATTTATAAAAAACCAAGCAAATTCCAAAAATATAAATAAAAAAATGAATAATCATTCTTTTTTGTACCTTGCGCTATAAAATATATCTTATAATGACAAAAAAAAACCGATTTTGGAATGTATTAAAAATAATACTTGCCGTATTTATGATGTTTGGCGGAGTACAACATTTTATTAAACCGACTTTTTACTTACCTTTTGTTCCTACATTTTTACCCTTTCCGATCATGATTATTTATCTGTCAGGAATTTTAGAAATCGGCTTAGGAATATTATTATTTCTGAATACTAAATATGCTAAACTTGGCGCTTTAGGAATATTTTATTTGATGCTTTTATTTTTACCCGTTCATATTTGGGATGTGTTTTCTGCAACTCCTGCCATCGGTTCACATACCGCAGCGTTAATTCGATTGCCTTTTCAATTTTTATGTATCGCTTGGGCTTGGAAAATACACAAAGAAATTTCGAGTAGTATTGCTATCAAAAACAATTAAAAAAAATCGCCAAAAAGTAAAAATCATAAAAACGCTAAGTTCGAGTGATTTTTTACTTTTTATACGCCTTTACCCCTGCCTTTATTTCAATATCTAAATAATTATCTCTCGGTGTAATTGGGCAAGAATACCGATTACTATACGCACAATACGGATTGTAAGCTTGGTTAAAATCAATTAAAATTGTACCATTTTGAGTTTCATCGGTGGTTAAAATGTCAATAAAACGACCGCCTTGATAACTTGTTTTGCCATTGGTTTTATCTAAAAAAGGTAAAAACAAATTATTTTCATATTTTTTACTTGGTTTTGTATCTTTATAGATAGCGAGTTTAAAATTTTTATCAGCAATTTTAAATAAAATATTTCCATATTTTTTATAAACAACAACAGTCCCTTTTGTGGTTGGAAAATGAAAATTTGGAGCGTCGGGTGTTTTAACAATTTTTGCGGTTACTTTATAGGTTGTATCAATTTTGAAAAAATCTAACTCTTTAAATTTTCGCAACCCGCTTTTTGTTAAAGGCGATTTTGATGCATCTTTAAATTCTGAATTCATTTCTTTTTGAAAAGTAGAATTTCCAAGAAGTTTTCTTTTCTGTTTACTATTGCATGACTGAAGTGTAATTATGAAAATAACTAATAAAATTTTTTGCATTTATTTTTTAATTTTTAAGCTGAAACAAGCCATTTAATATGTAATTAACGCTTAAAATATTCATCAAAAAAGAATATTTTTAACGGTAGGTCAAAAATACTTTATTCTTGGCTATTTACAAGAGTCATAAAAGATTCTTAACAGGCAATTCACTGAAAACGTTAAAGTTCTATTAATAGATTTGGGAATTTCATAAATTTTTATTATATTTCACTTAAGAAAACTAGATCTTAAATTGATAAAAGAGAAAAAGTTAGCCTTTAATGAACTATATAAAGAAATTTTATAGATAAATAAAACAATTTGATTGTTTTATTATAGGTAAACAAAAAGATTAATATATATTTGTCGCCTATTTTAGTTTTTTAACCATTTTTGTTTAACAACAAAATCAATAACCAGGCTAAGATCTAAAAGATAATTTAATTAAAATAAGTAAGTATTTTATGAACTCAGAATTAATTAGTAAAGCAGACGAATTTGAACACAGAAAATTCAAGTTTATTACTACTAGTGATAGAATATTAGCTTCAAGAGAGGTGAAGTCTTTAATACTAGAAATTAACGAAGTATATAAAGAAACGAAAGATAGTGCTCTAATGGATGCTATGAAGCGATTAACTGTGGTAAAACAAAGAATTGAAAAACGATTAAAAGGAAAACCTTTAACTGCATAATTTATTACAACAATAAATCATGTATTTGCTCGTTTACAATAACGATGGAATGATTTTTTTTAATTATTATTCTTAATAATTTATATTCTCGATAAAAGTTCTAGTTTTAACTAGGGCTTTTTTTTGTTAAAAACAGTTTTAATAAAGCTCAGAAATTTAAGAGCTTATTTAAAACTCGAGTAATTTTTCCTCTTCAAATTACTTGAATTGACAAAAATCATCCATGAAATTTATTTCAAAACAGATAAATCTCAATAATCCATACTTGATTTGTTGAAGCATACCACAAACAAGAGAACTATAAAAAATCAGGATCTAAACCTGAAATAAATTTAGGGTGACACCAATGCCCATTTTCTATTTTTCTATACTTTTTTTTTCAGATAAAATTTAAACATGCTAAATATTTTGAATTAAACTTCACTAATTCGATTTATTTAACCTGTCATAAAACTTTTTTCAGATAAAATTTACAAAATTTTTCAAGTTTTTGAAAAATTCAAAGACAATATCAATTAAAAAAAGAAGAGTAAAAGCCAATTTTCATCTTATATTATTTGTTTTTTTAATAATCTGATTATTTTTTTTAAATCCACAAAATACCGTATAAATATGTAAATCAATAAGTTAAAAACACTTCAAAAAAACACCTCAAAAAAAGTTCAAAAAAATCTAAAAAAAATTTTGTCAATCCTTAAAAAGGTTATATATTTGCAGCGCTCTTAGGAGCAACAAGCCGATGTAGCTCAGCTGGCTAGAGCAGCTGATTTGTAATCAGCAGGTCGTGGGTTCGAGTCCCTCCATCGGCTCAAAATAAAAAGTGCTAACTGTAAAGTTAGCACTTTTTTTATGCAGTTATTTCCCTAAATTTGTTGTCATTATTATACCTTAAGAAAAATCTATGAAAAATATATTTGTAATCGGCATCGCTGGCGGAACTGGTAGCGGAAAAACAACCGTTGTAAACCAAATAATAAATGAGCTTCCTCAAAACGAAGTTTGTATACTATCACAAGATTCTTACTACAGCCAAACAGATAATTTAAATCACGAAGAACGCTCAAAAATAAATTTTGATCATCCAAAATCTATCGATTTTGAATTACTGACAAAACATTTAAGTGATTTAAAAAATAATAAAACTATTCAACAACCTATTTATTCTTTTGAAAAACACAATAGAATTAATAGCACTGTAAAAACACTTCCTAAAAAAGTGATTATTATTGAAGGTATTTTAATTTTTAATAGCGAAGCGGTAAGAAATCTTTGCGACATAAAAATATTTGTACATGCTGATGCTGATGAACGCTTAATAAGACGTGTTCGTCGAGATATTAAAGAAAGAGGAAGAGATGTTGATGAAGTTTTAAGCAGGTATCAAGACACGCTAAAACCAATGCATCAACAATTTATCGAACCTACAAAAAGTTATGCAGATATTATCATTCCTAATGATAAATACAATACTGTAGCTGTTGATATTGTTAGAACCGTAATTACTGATCGCCTATAGTTATGAATTTAAAATCAATCAAAAACACCCCTTATTATAAAGTAATAACAAATCCTTATGCTCTTATTTTAACCGTGTTTGTAATTTGGATGGGGTTTTTTGATGAAAATTCATATCTTACACATAGAGAATTTAATAAAGAGATTGAAAAGTTAAATCTTTGGATAGCTTATCATGAAAAAAAAATCAAAAAAGATAAAGAAACCATAAATAAGCTTCAAAATTCTGTACAACTAGAGCATTATGCCCGTGAAAGGTATTTAATGAAAAAAGAAAATGAAGATATTTATATTATAGAATTTGATACGATACCTAAATAATGAGTGATTACCTATTTAACGAGTTTCAAGAAAGTAGCGCTGCACAATGGAAGCAGAAAATTCAAGTTGACCTTAATGGGGATGACTATAATAATACGCTACTATGGAAAACCGATGAAGGGATTACCGTTAGACCTTTTTACACAAAAGACGATCAAACAAACACCAATATAAATACGCCTGAAAAAGGATTTACCATTTGCCAATCAATTTATATTGAAGATGCTGAAACAGCAAATAATTTTGCAATCGATTCTTTAAAAAGAGGTGCAAAAGCTATTGAATTTAAAGCAAAAACTCCTTTTGATTATAAAATTCTTTTAAAAAATATCGATGTAAAAAACACCTTATTATACTTTAATTTAAAGTTTTTAACGGCTGATTTTGTCATTGAATTATCAACATTTATAAACTCTAAAAATTGTTATTTCAATATTGATCTTATTGGTAATTTAGCAAGTACAGGAAATTGGTTTAGCCATTCGAGTAACGGTATTAAAGAGCTTAAAAAAATCATAGAGCATAGCTGTAATACTATTTGCATCAACGCTTCTATATATCAAAATGCGGGGGCAACTATTACCCAACAACTCGCCTACACCCTAGCCCATGCTAATGAATATTTAAATTATTTTGGCGGTAAAATAGCCAATCAAATTCATTTTAATTTTTCGGTAGGCAGTAATTATTTCTTCGAAATTGCAAAACTTAGGGCTTTCAGAATTTTATGGGCAGCGCTTTTAAAAGAATATGACGTTGTTAATAATAAAGCGCATGTATTTGTAAAGCCAACTTCCCGAAATAAATCTATGTACGACTATAATGTAAATATGCTTCGAAGCACGTCGGAATGTATGAGTGCTATTTTAGGAGGAGCTGATACCGTTAGTAATATTTCTTATGATGATATTTTTCATCATTCAAATGAATTTGGAGAGCGTATTTCAAGAAATCAGCTGTTAATTTTACAACAAGAAGCCGAATTGTCAGAGGCTCAAAATTTTGCTGATGGTACGTATTATATTGAATCGATAACAAAACAACTTTCACAAAATGCTTTAGTAGTCTTTAAAACCATTGAAAAAGGTGGTGGTTTTTTAAAACAATTAAAAGAAGGCATTATTCAACGAAAAATTAAAGATTCTTCGGATAAAGAACAAGCAAAATTTGATGCTGGCGAAATCGTATTAATAGGCGCTAATAAAACAGCAAACGATAAAGATATAATGAGTCATAATTTATCGCTTTTTCCGTTTATCAAAATTAGAAATGATAAAACCCTAATTTTACCTATTATACAAAAAAGATTAGCCGAAAAGCTAGAACAAAAAAGGTTAGGCAATGAGTAGAAAAAACATCGCTAACATACAGTTAAATTTAAACGAAAAACAAACCGTTTCGCACAAAAAACATGAAGACTTTGTAGCTGGTATTGCACCAAATCTGCGAGGTCCTTACGCTACAATGTATGTTAATAAACCTTGGACGATTCGTCAGTATGCAGGATTTTCGACTGCACAAGAAAGCAATGCTTTTTACAGAAAAAACTTAGCAGCAGGTCAAAAAGGACTTTCTGTAGCTTTTGATTTAGCAACACATCGTGGTTACGATTCAGATCATCAGCGTGTGCAAGCTGATGTTGGTAAAGCAGGTGTGGCTATTGATTCGGTCGAAGATATGAAAATACTATTCGACCAAATTCCGTTAGATAAAATGTCTGTTTCCATGACCATGAATGGTGCAGTTTTACCCATTTTAGCCTTTTATATTGTAGCAGCCCAAGAGCAAGGTGTAGCTCCTGAATTATTATCAGGAACTATTCAAAATGATATTTTAAAGGAGTTTATGGTGCGTAATACCTACATTTATCCGCCAACTCCTTCCATGAAAATTATTGCTGATATTTTTAAATATACGGCTGAAAAAATGCCTAAATATAATTCCATTTCTATTTCTGGCTATCACATGCAAGAAGCAGGTGCTACCCCCGAAATTGAATTAGCTTATACGCTTGCCGATGGTTTAGAGTATCTTAGAAAAGGGCTTTCCGTAGGAATGGATATTGATACTTTTGCTCCTAGACTGTCTTTTTTCTGGGGAATTGGCATGAATCATTTTACAGAAATTGCAAAAATGCGTGCAGGAAGAATGTTGTGGGCTAAAATAGTACAACAATTTAATCCTAAAAACCCGAAATCATTAGCTTTACGAGCACATTGCCAAACAAGCGGATGGTCATTAACTGCCCAAGATCCTTTTAATAACGTAGCACGTACCACTATTGAGGCAATGGCAGCTGTATTTGGTGGCACACAAAGTTTACACACCAACTCCTTAGATGAAGCGATGGCTTTACCTACCGATTTTTCGGCACGTATTGCTCGTAATACCCAACTATATTTACAAGAAGAAACACATATTACCAAAACAGTCGATCCTTGGGCAGGAAGTTATCATTTAGAACAATTAACCCAAGATATTAGCAATAAAGCATGGGAATTAATTCAAGAAATTGAAGCTTTCGGTGGTATGACTAAAGCCATTGAAAAAGGAATTCCTAAAATGCGTATTGAACAAGCAGCAGCTAAAAAACAAGCACGAATTGACAGTGGTCAAGATGTAATTATAGGTGTTAATAAATATCCCTTAAGTAAGGAAACCCCAATTCCTATTTTAGAGGTTGATAACCAGGCGGTACGTTTATCTCAAATAAAAAGATTAAACGACATCAAAAGTAAAAGAGATAACGATCGTGTTCAAAAATCGTTAACTAATTTAACCAATTGTGCTATATCAAATAAAGGGAACTTATTAGATTTAGCCATAAAAGCCGCAAGAAACAGGGCTACTTTAGGAGAAATTTCAACAGCTTTAGAACGTGTTTTTAAACGTCATAAAGCAGTCCCTAAAACTATTTCGGGAGTCTATGCTGCCGAAATTAAAACCGATAAAACATTTAAAGAAGCTGCTAAATTAGTTTATAAATTCAAAAAAACACAAGGCGTAAAACCCCGAATAATGCTAACTAAACTAGGGCAAGATGGGCATGATAGGGGCGTAAAAATAGTCGCTACCGCTTTTACCGACTTAGGTTTTGAAGTATTTATTGCTCCTTTATTTCAAACACCTGAAGAGGCTAGTAAACAGGCTATTGAAAACAATGTTCATATTTTAGGCGTTTCTTCGTTAGCTGCGGGGCATAAAACTTTAGTTCCAGAAGTAATTAAAGCATTAAAAAAACACGATTCTGAAAAGATTATGGTCGTTGTTGGTGGTGTAATTCCTACAAAAGATTATCCATTTTTATTTGACACGGGTGCTGTTGGTGTTTTTGGTCCTGGAACCAAAATTGCACAAGCAGCCATTGATATTTTAACTATTTTAATTGATCGCACAGAAGCGTAAGAGTTATGAAAATACAATTTATTGACAGAAAATCAGGAAATAAAATTACAGAAACACCTCCAGGTGAAGGTTTTTTAAAATTATTATATCATAATCCATTTGGTAAAATGGCACTTTTACCAATTGCAAAACGTAAATTTTTATCTTCTTGGTATGGCAAATTAATGGACAAACCAAATTCGGTTACTAAAATTGAAGGTTTTGTAAACGATTTAGGTATCGACATGAATGAAGCGCAAAAACCAATAGAAGAGTATGTTTCTTTTAATGATTTTTTCTATAGAAAACTAAAACGAGGCGCACGTCCTATTGAAAACGGATTCGTTTCGCCTGGCGATGGAAAAATGTTGGCTTTTGAAAATATTGCTGATATTGATAATTTCTTTGTAAAAGGACGACAATTTACACTAAAAGAATTTTTAGGAAATGATGCTTTAGCCGAAAAACACAAAAATTCATCGTTAATTATTTTACGATTAGCACCAAACGATTATCATCGTTATCATTTTCCGTTTAAAGGAATGCCTTCAAAAATGACTAAAATAAAAGGTAGTTATTTTTCCGTTTCGCCCTATGCCCTAGCCGCTAATTTTACCAAAGTTTTTTGTGAGAACAAGCGAGAGTACTGTATTTTATCATCCCAAGTAAAAGGCGATATTATTGTAGCCCCTGTTGGCGCTACCATGGTTGGAAGTATTATAGAAACCTATACAGCTAATCTACCTGTAAAAAAAGGAGATGAAATGGGTTATTTTGCTTTTGGTGGCTCAACGATTGTTTTAATTGTTGATAAAAAAAACATCAAAATAGATGCCGATATTTTAAAAAACACTAAAAATCGTATTGAAACCTTTGTTAAAATGGGTGAAAAAATAGGCTTATAATTTACTTTTATTTTAACTTTTTCTTTGTTTAAAAATGATTAAAATCTTAAACGTATTAACGCATTAATATGTAAATTTGCCAAGTTTTACACATAGCAGATTTACAGATGAAAAAAATCTTTGACATTCTTTACTCTACCCGCTTAACAGCCGTATTATTCTTCGTTTTCGCAATAGCAATGGGAGTTGCAACCTTTATGGAAAATGATTTTGGAACACAAACTTCTAAAGCCTTGGTATATAATGCTTGGTGGTTTGAGTTAATTCAAGTGTTTTTCGTGGTTAATTTCTTTGGAAACATCTTCAGATATCGATTATACAAAAAAGAAAAATGGTCGGTATTGTTATTTCACGTAGCCTTTTTATTGATTTTAATTGGCGCAGGAATTACCCGTTATATTAGTTATGAAGGATTAATGATTATTGATGAAGGAGAAACTACCAATACTTTTTTATCTGATATTAATTATTTAAACGTAGTTATTGATAATAACGAATTTCAAAAAGAAACAAATAACAAGCTACTATTAACTGCTTTAGGGAGTAATTCGGCAAGTTTTACCGAGTATTTTCAGCCAAAAAAAGATGGTGAAAATCATAAAATAACATTTAATTTAGTCGATTATATTCCTTGGGCTGAAGAAAAATTGGTTGAAGACCAAAATGGTACTGAGCATCTTTTATTTGTAGAGAGTTCTAGCGGAAGCAGACATGAACACTATATTAAACGTGGTACAATTGAAAATATTCATAATATTTTAGTTGGTTTTGATGCTAAATCAGAGGACACAAATATTAATATTTTTAAACAAAACGATACCTTAAAAATACAAACCAAATCGGCAGGTAGTTATCAAGTAATGGCAACCCAACGCAAAGGATTGGTTAAAAAAGACAGCATTCAGAATTTTAACCTTCGATCTTTATACCAAATTTCGGGGCTTCCTTTTGTTATTCCTCAGCCTGCTATTAAAGGAGAAATGAAAATTCTTAGAGGTGAAAAAAATGACCAAAAATTTGACATGGTTGTTTTTGATGTTACTTTTAATGACAAAACAGAACGTGTGAAATTAACTGGTGGTAGCTTTAATGTTGAAGGAAAAGAACAATTTAGTATTGATGGCTTAAATTTTAGAGCTTGGTACGGTGCAAAGCAACGCCAAACACCTTTTAGTGTTAAATTAAATGACTTTCAATTACAAAAATACCCTGGTTCAGAAAATGCCGCTTCTTTTGCTAGTGAAGTAACGGTTATCGACAAGGAAGAAACATTTGATTATCGAATTTTTATGAACAATATTTTAGATTATAAAGGCTATAAATTATTTCAATCTAGCTATAAAATTGAAGGAGATAAAGAACAAACTCACTTATCTGTAAACCATGATTATATGGGTACTTTAGTTACTTATATCGGTTATTTTTTACTGTTTTTTGGTTTAATTGCCTCATTGTTTGTTAAAAATACTCGTTTTGATTATTTGAAAAAATCATTAATTAAAATTAGAACAAAAAAAGCGACCCTTACAATCTTATTTTTAGCAAGTAGTTTTTTAAGTTTTTCACAGCATCAGGAACAACAACATCAACAAGCTAAAAAGTTATCAGAAAACGAAATTGAAACGGTTTTAAAAAAATCGGTTGTAAACAAAGAACACGCTGCTTTATTTAGTGAATTGGTAATACAAGATACAGGCGGACGTATGAAGCCCGCACATACTTTTGCATCAGAATTGGTTCGAAAAGTAGCGCATACTAACAGCTTTAAAGACTTAACACCAAGTCAAATTTTAGTTTCTATTACCGAGTCGCCCATGTTTTGGTTAAATGTTCCTTTTGTTTATCTAGAGAAAGGAAATACCAAAATCCGTGAAATATTAGGTGTTAAAAAAGAGGCTGAATATGCTTGTTTTATAGATTTTTATGATAAAAACGGAACCTCTAAAATTAGCAATCTTGTTATTGAAGCTCAAAAAAAACAAATTCAAAGTAAATTTGAAAAAGATGTTATAAAAATAGAACATCGTGTGTGGCTGTTATCACAAGCATTGGGTGGTGGAATTTTAAAAATTTTCCCAATTCCTAATGATGAACAACATAAATGGGTATCACAACCTGAAACTTCACAAGCAAATTTTAAAGGAACAGATTCTGTTTTTGTAAGACAATCATTGCCTGTATATTTTCAATTATTACAAGAAGCTAAAAAAACAGGAAATTATACCGAAACTAATAAAATTTTAGACGGAATTAAAAAATTCCAACGAAAATTTGGTAAAGAAGTTATTCCTTCTGAAAATAAAATAAACCTAGAAATAGCCTACAATAAAACCAATATATTTGTAAAATTATCTAAATACTACGGATTTATTAGTTTTTTAATGCTTGTTTTTGTCTTTTTTCAAATATTTAACAACAAGCCTTGGATAAACTACGTTATAAAAGCCTTAATAGGGATTGTTATTATCCTTTTTATAGTGCATATTTTAGGGCTAGCTTCTCGCTGGCAAATTAGTGGAAATGCCCCTTGGAGTAACGCTTATGAATCAATTATATTTGTAGGGCTTGCAACCATGTTATTTGGTTTATTATTAGGAAAAAATTCGGCATTAACAATTACTGCTACCACATTTTTAACGTCTATTATTTTATTTTTTGCGCATCAAAACTGGTTAGATCCTGAAATTGCCAATTTAGTACCAGTATTGAATTCTTGGTGGCTATATGTGCATGTATCAATTATTGTGGCTAGTTACGGTCCTTTTGCTTTAGGAATGATTTTAGGTATTTTCTCTTTATTTTTAATCATTTTCACTAATAAAAAGAATAAAAAGAAAATGGATATTCACCTAAAAGAACTTACCGTAATTAACGAAATGGCAGTAACTGTTGGTTTAATTATGCTGGTAATCGGAAACTTTTTAGGAGGTATGTGGGCAAATGAAAGTTGGGGGCGTTACTGGGGCTGGGACCCGAAAGAAACTTGGGCGTTAATATCAATTATGATTTATTCTTTTGTGCTACACATGCGTTTAATCCCTGGATTAAGATCAAGATACACCTTTAACCTATGGTCTATAATGGCTTTTGCATCTATTATGATGACCTATTTTGGCGTAAATTTTTACTTATCAGGACTGCATTCTTACGCTAGTGGTGACAAAGTAATTACCCCTACCTCTATTTATTATTCAATTGCTTTTGTTGCAATAATAGGCTCTTTAGCATGGGTTAAATATAAAAAGTTTTATAAAAAATAAAGCAACAATTTTTAACAGAAAAATGTACTTTTACAAATTGATAAAAAACAAAAATTAAAAAAAATTAAAATGTTTAATAAAAATATAAAGTTAATTATAGCAGGTGTAATCAGTTTATGGGCTATTTATGAGTTTTCTCAGGTTCATATAATGAATGGAATATCAATTCTTTTATTAGCAGGTATTTTCGTATTTTTCTACTTTAAAAATGAATTTATTTTACTTGCTTTTATGCAATTACGTAAACAAAATTTTGAAGGAACTAAAAAATGGTTAGACCGTATTAAAAACCCAGAAACAGCCTTAATTCCTAAGCAAGAAGGATATTATAATTACTTACATGGCATTATGCTAAGTCAAAAAAACATCACACAAGCCGAAAAATACTTGAAAAAAGCAGTTAAATTAGGTTTAGCGATGGACCATGATTTAGCAATGGCAAAATTACAGTTAGCAGGAATAGCGATGACCAAACGTAGAAAAAGAGAAGCAACTCTTTTAATGAATGAAGCTAAAAAGTTAGACAAACATGGCATGTTAAAAGAGCAAATGCAAATGATGAAGAAACAAATGGCTAAAATTTAACTTTTATTTTGTATTTTTAACATTTAATAAACAGATAATGCCAAAAAAAATTGCTTTAAAGTTTTTTGAACGATACGCCTCCAAATGGGTTGTTTTAAGTATCGACATCATTTTAGTATGTATATCTTTCATATTAGCATACTCCGTGCGTTTTAATGCTAGTTTAAATTTTGATCTTGATAATTTATATTATCAAATTCCGTTTATAGCATGTATAGCCCTTATAAGTTTTCTTATTGTGGGCTCATACCGAGGTATTGTTAGGCATACAGGAACAAGAGATGCTTTTAATGTTTTTTTAGGAGTGAGCTTACTTTTTTTAACAGCAATTTCGATTGTTTTAATTAATAATTTATTTGCTTTCATTCCTCGTTTTACAATTCCTTTATCAATTTTGATTATTCATTATTTGATTTCAATTTTAGCATTGGTTATTAGTAGGTATGTTTTTAAAGCGTTTTTTAAAATGATATCAACTAAATTAAGTAAATCATCAAATGTGCTTATATATGGATCAGGAGATTCAGGATTAGCAACTTATGAAGCTTTAGATAGAGACACGAAACACCAATATAATGTTTTAGGTTTTATTGATGACAATGAAAAAAAATCTGGAAAAAAAATAAATCAAGTTAAAATATATAACAGAAAAATCATCAATAAAGAGTTTATCGAAAATAAACAAATTGATGACGTTATTATTTCTATTCAGAATATAAAATCTGAAAAATTACTTTTTATTACCGATACCCTATTAGATTTAGGCGTAAAAGTTAAAATTGTTCCACCTATTTCAAAATGGATTGATGGCGATTTAGAAGCCAATCAAATTAAAACGGTAAAAATAGAAGATTTACTAAATAGAAAACCTATTTCTATTGAAAATCCGATTGTTAAAAAAGATGTAAACAATAAAGTCATTTTAGTAACAGGAGCGGCTGGTTCAATAGGTTCAGAAATTTCAAGACAACTAAGTGCTTACCAACACGAACATTTAGTACTAATCGACCAGGCCGAATCGGCATTATACGACCTTCAGCAAGAACTTGTTCAAAAAGGCAGACAAAACATCACTTCTATCGTTGCAGATGTTAGAGATGAAACAAGAATGTCTAAAATTTTTGAACAATATAAACCGCAGAAAGTATTCCATGCAGCAGCTTATAAACACGTTCCTTTAATGGAAATGACTCCTTATGAAGCTGTTAAAATAAACATTGCAGGAACTAAAAATATTGCCGATTTATCAATAAAACACCAAGTAGAACGCTTTGTTATGGTTTCTACGGATAAGGCAGTAAACCCGACAAACGTAATGGGAGCAACCAAAAGAGTTGCTGAAATGTACATCAGTTGTTTAAGTAATGATACAAGTCATCATACTAAATTTACCATCACGCGATTTGGAAATGTTTTAGGTTCTAACGGTTCTGTAATTCCTCTTTTTAAACGTCAAATTGAAAATGGAGGTCCTTTAACGGTTACTCACAAAGATATTACACGTTATTTTATGACTATACCAGAGGCTTGTTGCTTGGTTTTAGAAGCAGGAACTATGGGGAATGGTGGTGAAATTTATATTTTTGATATGGGGAAATCTGTAAAAATATATGAAATAGCCAAAAGAATGATTCATTTATCTGGATTAAAATTTCCAGAAGATATTGATATCAAAATAACAGGATTACGCCCTGGTGAAAAACTGTACGAAGAGCTTTTAGCTGATGGTGAAAACACAGCGCCTACCTATCATGAAAAAATAATGATCGCTAAAAATCAGGTTATAGACACTCTTTTTATACGTCATAAAATTGCAGAATTATGTGTTAACAATAAAAACCATGACAATCAGAAAACAGTACAACTTATAAAAGAAATTGTTCCTGAATATATCTCTAAGAATTCTATTTATGAAAAATTAGACGCTAAAGTTCTTTAATTTTAAAGAACAATTACTTTACTAATTGTATATAAAAAACTCCGATATTTTATCTAAATATCGGAGTTTTTTTATGCCCAGAATAATTCATTAAAAAACACTAAACTAACAAAGTTCAACCAGCCTTTCCAACGCCATACCTCTAGAACCTTTTATTAAAATAGTACTTTCTTTTACAGGGATTTTTTGTAAATATTCTTTCAGTGCTTCAAAACTTATACATTTTTGAGACTTTATTTCATCTTTTATTTGACACTTTATTTCGGTTTTATTAAAATTTTCACCTACAAAAAAGGCTTTATCAAAATTAAAACTAAGCGTTAAATCTACAATAGTTTGATGGGCTGTTTTACTGTAATTTCCTAACTCAAACATATCACCTAAAATAACCGTTTTATGTTTTGCTTCTAAACTGTTAAAACTTTCTAGCGCCACCTTCATACTCGTTGGATTGGCATTATAGGCATCTAAAATAATACTGTTATTTTGAGTTTTAATAACTTGTGAACGATTATTTGACGAAGTATATTTCTCTATAGCCGCTTTAATTTTTTCTTTAGATATCTTAAAATAATCCCCTATCGTAATAGCGGCTGATATGTTTGAAAAATTATACGCTCCTATCAAATTACTTTGTATTTCTAATGATGCAAAAGATAATTTCACAAAAGGATTTGCCTTTATAAAACCAATAGACTTTTCAAACAAAACAGTATTTGCATCTTTAGTTTTGGCTACTTGAATAGCATCTTCTGGATTTACAAAAATATTTTTATTGTTCTTGATAAGAAAATCATATAATTCTGATTTTGCTTTTATAACACCTTCTAACGACCCAAAACCTTCTAGATGTGCACTTCCAAAATTAGTAATATACCCAAAATCTGGCGTTGTTATTTCAGTTAAAAAAGCAATTTCATTAGGGTGGTTTGCGCCCATTTCAACAATTCCTATTTCCGTTTGATTTGTCATAGAAAGTAACGTTAAAGGAACGCCTATATGATTGTTTAAATTCCCTATTGTTGCAGTCGTTTTATAGGTTGATGACAATACAGCATTAATTAACTCTTTGGTGGTTGTTTTCCCATTGCTACCTGTTATTGCTATAATAGGTATTCCTAATTTTTTTCGATGATAACTTGCTAAATCTTGCAGGGCTTTTAATACATTTTCAACTAAAATAGTTTTATCAGAAGTTTTAAATGCTACTTGATCAATAATAGCAAATTTAGCACCTTTTTTTAAAGCTTGCTCTGCAAACTTATTACCATTAAAGTTCGCGCCTTTTAAAGCAAAAAACAAGGTGTTTTCTCTAATATTTCTAGTATCGGTATCAACTAAACCATGTTGAATATATAGGGTATATAAATCAGCTATTTTCATTTTGTAAAAATAAAAAACCTCATTGAAAATTCAATGAGGTTTTAGTATATAAAATATTTAATTGTTTATCTTTTATTCATTGAATACCTTGGTGTAGCAGTCTTACGCTTGTTTAACATCATAGGTCCCATTTTATCAGTAGCACATCTAAATCCGATAAAATTCGTAGCCATATATTCAGGAAAATACCTTCTTTGAGCTGGGTCTAACCAATACTCTCTATCTGCCCATGAACCACCTTTATAAACTCTAGATTTATCACTAATTAAAGTTGCTCTGTTTTTTGAATCGTATTTATAGTTATTCACTACGTTTCCTAATGAATCTCTATCTGCTTCAGGTTTTTCAGGTGAGTTGTACATTCTTGACATCTCTCCTAATTGATCTTTTTCTAATTGATAATCTTTTGAAGAAGCTTGATCTCCATCACCTAAACTTGAGTTATCTGCTAAATTATAGTTTCTTCTCATATAAGTATCTTCCTTTGTAATAGGGATAAACTTAACACTACCAGGTAATTCTTTTGGTACGATTCTTCCATTTTCTAGAGTATCGTATTCAATTTCGCCCATTTCATCACCAACAATAACTACTTTACCTTCTTGATTTATTAATTTTTTAGTGAAAATATTTCCTCTAAAATAGTTGAAATCATTTGCTTCAGAATCAATAATAGGACGGTATACATCTTGCACCCATTCGGCTACATTCCCTGACATATCAAACAAACCAAAAGCATTTGGCGGATAACTTGCTGCTGCATTAGGAATATCTGCCATATCACTACTCCAACCTGCAATACCACTATAATCTCCTTTTCCTTGCTTAAAGTTTCCTAACTGATCTCCTCTTCTTCTTTTATCTCTATCACGTGTATATTTACCGTTCCAAGCGTATTTTTTTCTTCCACGAATATTGTTATACTCACGGTTTTCAAAAATTGCTTTTGAAGCATATTCCCATTCAACTTCTGTTGGAAGCCTAAATTTTTGTGCTAAAATACCATCTGATGAAGTTACCTGTCTTCCTGAAAATTTATCTTTATCGGGTCTTGAGCTTCCTTTTTTCCTATATACAGGAATTCCTTTTTTATAAATAGTAGAATCTCCGTCAAACAATGCATACGGATTGGTTAAATAGGTATCAGTATCAAAATTATTCTTTCCTTTAAAGCTTAATGAATCTTCTTTAAAGATATTTTTAATAACACCTTTATCCATTAATATTTTTAAATTCACGGCATTGGTACGCCATTTACAGTACTTACTAGCCTGTAACCAACTTACCCCTACAACAGGATATTCGGCATACGAAGGATGTCTTAAATAACTTTCTGATAATAAATTAGTATTTCCTAATCCTTTTCTCCAAACTAATGTATCTGGTAAAACAGATTGATAAATATTTTTAAATTGAGGATCTTCCGGTGGAAAAACATCTTTAGTATATTGCATGAATAAACCATATTCCGCATTTGTAACCTCTGTTTCATCCATATAAAAAGAACGAACATGCATTTTTTGAGGTGTAGTATTCCAATCGAACATTACATCATCCTGCACTAGCCCCATAGTAAAGCTTCCACCTTCTATATGTGTCATTCCTGGAGGAGTTTCTTTTCCTTTTTTATCTTCTCCTTTTATATAACCACCGTAATTAGGGTCATTAAAATTCCATCCGGTTAATGAAGATTTACTTGAACCACCACTATTGCTCTTACAGGAAGCAACCATTAACGCTGTGATAACCAATAAACTAAATAATTTTAACGTGCTTTTCATGTGTTTTTAACTATTTTAAGGCTGGCGCAATTTACAATATTTCTAATTCCTAACAACTAATTTATTTATAAATTGAAACATAAACAGCCTTACTCTTATAGAGTGTAAACGATCGTTTTTTATATTTAGTATTAAATAGCTGCTATTAATCGTCAATTTTTCATCTAAAAACAACCTATTTTATTACAAAAAAAATAAATACATGTCCTTTATATACTAGATACTTTTTTCTAGCGTTTGATTTAATGTTAAAAAACAAATTTAACTTTTCATAAATATATTCTATATTTGTTGAATTTAATAACCAAACCCTTACATGAAAAAATTATCATTTTTTTTGTTCCTTGCTTTTTTTGCCCCTCAAGTAAAAGCGCAAATTACAACAGCAACCCCCTTTTTATTAATTTCATCTGATGCACGTGCAGGCGGTATGGGAGACGTAGGAGTAGCAACATCAGCAGATGCTTTTTCTATTTTTCACAACCCCGCCAAAACAGCTTTTAATAAAAATAAAATCAATATTGGTTTAAACTATACGCCTTGGCTTCGAAATTTAACCGATGATATTTTTGTAGGAAATATTTCTTATGTGAATAGATTTCAAGAAAATTCCGCTTTTGGAGTAGATCTTAAATACTTCTCTCTTGGTCAAATAGATCTTAATGAAGTAAAAGTAGGTGGAGGAATCCGTGACTTAGGCTACAAAAACCCGAATGAATTTTCAATTACAGGAATTTATTCAATGAAATTAAGTGAAAACTTTTCAATGGGAGTTGGCTTAAAATACATCAATTCAAACTTAGATGTTAATGACAATAACACAGGTGCTGTTAGTGCTTTTGCTGTAGATATTTCTGGTTTTTATCAATCTGAAGAAAGAAATTTTGGAAACTTTAATGGACGCTACCGTTTAGGTTTTAACATTGCAAATATTGGTCCTAAGGTTGCCTATACTCCTGGTGAAGAATATTTTATTCCTACAAATGCTAAGTTTGGAGGAGGTTTTGATTTCATCTTAAATAGTGAAAACACAGTTGGTTTAAATTTAGAATTTGCCAAATTATTAGTTCCTTCAAGCAGCGCAGCATCAAGCAGAGGTTGGATAGAAGGAATGTTTACTTCTTTAGGCGATAGAGATTTTAGTGAAGAACTTCAAGAAACTACCTGGGCACTAGGAACTGAATATATATACAATAATGCCTTTGCTCTTAGGGCTGGTTACTTTCATGAAAGCAAAGAAAAAGGACAACGACAATTTTTAAGTTTAGGAACAGGTTTTACTGCCAAAGCCTTTACCTTAGATTTGTCTTATTTAGTAAACACCTCATCGGTTAATAACCCTTTAGAAAATACCTTACGTTTTTCTTTATCATTTGATTTAGGAGAAATTTACGACGATTATTAAATTTCAGTTTTACTTAAATAGCTTCGTATCAAATACTATAAAAGCAGTCGTTTAGACTGCTTTTTTGACTAATATAATTTTTTTATGGAAAAAATAGACTTAAAAACAACTGTTACCGTTTTTGAAAACACAACAGAATTAACAGCAGAAGATACCTTATTAATGAATAAAGCTATAGAAGCAAGAGCCAAAGCTTATGCGCCTTATTCTAAATTTAACGTTGGTGCCGCGTTTTTACTAGAAAACGGTGAAATTATTTTAGGAAATAACCAAGAAAGTGCAGCATATCCTTCAGGAATGTGTGCTGAAAGAGTTGGTGTTTGGCGTGTAGGCTCTGAATTTCCTGGGATAAAAATTAAAAAACTTGCCATTACTGCCGCTTCTCAAAACATGACAGTAGACAAACCTATAGGTCCTTGTGGTGCTTGTAGGCAAACCTTATCGGAATATGAAATTAATCAAAAAGAACCGATGGAAGTCTTATTTATGGGGGAAGTTGGAAAAATTATAAAAACAACCTCACTACTTTCTTTGCTTCCTTTTTCTTTCGATAGTGAATACCTATAAATAATAAAACTACAAACATAAAAAATTGCTGTTTTTATTATAAAATCAGCAATTAAAGTGCTATTTTATAACAAAAACACAATTATAATAAATAGAAAAGTAATTAAAGTGTTTTTTAAATTTAAAATGCTTTACTTGTATGTTTTTACAAAATTTCACAGAAAAATAACCAAAATAATTAAGATGACATCAGCAGTAATCACAGGAACAGGTTCATATATCCCTGTTATAAAAAAAGAAAACAATCAATTTTTAGAAAATTCTTTTTTAAATGCTGATGGAACTTCTTTTAGCAGCCCGAACGACATCATTATTGAAAAATTCAAATCAATAACAGGTATTGAAGAGCGTCGGTATGCCAATGATGATTACCAATCATCTGATTTAGGGTATTTAGCGGCTAAAAAAGCCATTGAAGATGCCAATATTAACCCTGAAAGTTTAGATTATATCATTTTTGCACATAATTTTGGTGATGTAAAAAAAGATGCTATCCAAAGTGATATGTTGCCTAGTTTGGCAAGCCGTGTAAAACACTTACTAAAAATAGAAAACCCAAACTGTGTTGCCTACGATCTTTTATTCGGATGCCCCGGATGGGTGCAAGGTGTTATTCAGGCACAAGCCTTTATTAACGCAGGAATTGCCAAGAAATGTTTGGTTATTGGAAGTGAAACATTGTCAAGAGTTATTGATGCTTACGACAGAGATTCTATGATTTATAGTGATGGTGCTGGAGCATGTATTTTAGAAGAGAAAGAAAATTCTAGTAGCGGAATTTTAAGCCACGCCACCCAAACATTCACCAAAGAAGAAGCCTATTTTTTATTTTTTGGAAAATCTTTTAATCAAAAATCAAATAATTCTGAAGAAAATACCCGTTACATAAAAATGCACGGGCGTAAAATTTATGAATTCGCACTTAATAATGTGCCAAAAGCCATGAAAACAGCTTTAGATAAAAGTGATGTTGAAATTGACCAGGTTAAAAAAATATTTATCCATCAGGCTAACGAAAAAATGGACGAAGCAATTATCAAGCGTTTTTATCGCCTTTATAAGAAACCTGTGCCTAAAGAAATAATGCCAATGAGTATTCGTACCTTAGGAAATAGCTCTGTGGCAACCGTACCAACACTATTAGACTTGGTTTTAAAAGGAAATATCGAACATCAGCAAGTAAAAAAAGGTGATGTAATTATGCTTGCATCCGTAGGATCAGGAATGAATATAAACGCTATTGTGTATCGCTATTAAAAAACCTTGAAAAAAGTTTAAAAAATCTAAAATCAAATACTTAAAATCTGAAATCTAAGTACTATTTTTGCGCATGCAACAACACAACGTACTTATTTTAGATTTCGGATCGCAATACACACAACTTATTGCCCGCCGAGTGAGAGAATTGAACATTTACTGTGAAATTCATCCGTATAACAAAATTCCAACAAATTTAAACGACTTTAAAGCCGTAATTTTATCTGGTAGCCCAAACTCTGTTCGTTCAGAAGCGGTTTTACATCCAGATTTAACAGAAATTAGAGGTAAAAAACCTGTATTAGCTGTTTGTTATGGAGCGCAATACTTAGCCCACTTTTCTGGTGGATTAGTAGCGCCTTCAAATACCAGAGAATATGGTAGAGCGAATTTATCTTTTGTAAAAGAAGGAGAAGCGTTCCTTAAAGGAATTTCAATAGGAAGTCAAGTTTGGATGAGTCATTCAGATACTATTAAAAATTTACCAACAAACGGAACTTTATTAGCAAGCACCAACGATGTTGAAAATGCTGCTTATAAAATTGAAGGAGAATCAACATACGCGATTCAATTTCACCCAGAAGTATATCATTCTACCGATGGAAAACAATTATTACAAAACTTTTTAGTTGATATTGCTGATGTAGCTCAAACCTGGACTCCTGACTCATTTGTAGATGAAACAGTAGCCAATATTAAAGCAACAGTAGGAAACGACAAAGTAGTTTTAGGCTTATCGGGAGGAGTAGATTCTACCGTAGCAGCTGTATTATTACACAAAGCAATTGGCGCAAACTTACACTGTATTTTTGTTAACAATGGTTTGTTACGTAAAAATGAATATACCGATGTATTAAAACAATACGAAGGTATGGGCTTAAATGTAAAAGGTGTTGATGCTTCGGCACGTTTTATGAAAGAACTTGAAGGATTAAGCGATCCTGAAGAAAAACGTAAGGCTATCGGTAAAGCTTTTATCGATGTTTTTGATGCTGAAGCAAATCAGATTGAAAACGCTAAATGGCTAGCTCAAGGAACTATTTATCCTGATGTAATTGAATCGGTTTCTGTAAACGGAGGACCATCGGCAACTATTAAAAGTCATCATAATGTAGGTGGTTTACCTGACTTTATGAAGTTAAAAATAGTAGAGCCTTTACGAATGATATTTAAAGATGAAGTTCGTCGTGTAGGAGCTTCAATGGGAATTGATAAAGACTTATTAGGGCGTCATCCTTTTCCTGGTCCTGGATTGGCTATTCGTATTTTAGGCGATATTACCCAAGAAAAAGTACGTATTTTACAAGAAGTAGATGCTGTTTTTATCAACGGTTTAAGAGAAGATGGTTTATACGATAAAGTATGGCAAGCTGGCGCAATTTTATTACCAGTAAACTCTGTTGGAGTTATGGGTGATGAAAGAACTTATGAAAAAGTAGTTGCTTTACGTGCTGTTGAAAGCACCGATGGTATGACTGCTGATTGGGTAAATTTACCGTATGAGTTTTTACAAAAAATATCAAACAAAATAATAAATAATGTAAAAGGTGTTAACAGAGTTGTTTATGACATAAGCTCTAAGCCACCCGCTACAATTGAATGGGAATAAATTCCTTACACTAAAAAGCTACTAGATGAAGAAGTTACAATTTTTACTTTTAATTTGCATTTTAACCTTTGCCGTTTCTTGCGGTCAACAAAAAAGGTATGTATCTTATAAGGTTCAACAGGGTGAAACAATGCGCCAAATTGCCAAGCGATTGGATATGAAAACCAGGGATTTATTACGTTTAAATCCTCATGTTGATAGACGTCCGAGTGCCAATACGGTTATTATTATTCCTAATATTGAAATAAAAAAAGGAACTTCTTCGTCTAATAGTACTAAAGAAGTTGTTACAAGTAGTACTGAAACCGAAAATTCAGATACCCCTGTAAAAACCGATACTCAAAACACACCTACCACTCCAGGTGAAACTGTTTTTAAACAAACCGTATATGAATACAAAACACATACAGTTAATGCGCAAGAAACAGTGTATCGAATTACTAAAAAATACGGTATTTCTAAAGATGATTTAATAAAATGGAACCCAAAACACCCTGGTATTCAAAAAAATATTTTAAGTGTTGGGCAAGTTTTAAAAGTTAAAGCAATCGCTAAAACAATTGCTGTTGATAAAGAAACTGTTCTTAAAAACTTTTTAACACATACCGTAAAAAGTAAAGAAACTGTGTACAGCTTAACCCATTTTTATAATATTTCTAAGCAAAATTTAATTCAACTAAACCCTGAATATGCCGAAATAGCAAACAACGAATTAACCGTTGGGCAGTTATTAAAAATAAAACCAATTGAGGAGGTAAATTCAAGCGATAATTACACTTTTTACAAAGATTATATTGAAAATGACATTGCTATTAATTTAGCTATTTTACTTCCTTTTAAAGCGAAAGATTATAGCAACACTACGGCTACTGATATTTTTAGTAAAGAAAAAAACAGTTCAGCTAAATTAGCCAATATGGTTACTGAATTTTATTTAGGTTTAGAAATGGCTGTCGATTCAATAAAAAAACAAGGTATTAATGTACATGTAAATCTTTTTGATACTGGAAATAGAGGTAAAAATATTACTTCAATATTAGCTAAAGATAAATTAAAAGACACTGATGTTGTTATTGGTCCTTTTTATGCTGATAAAGCAGAAATTGTTGCTAATAAAATTAATGCTCCTGTTATGTTTCCTCACTTTTCTAAGAGTCAGCATAAATTTTCAGCAAAAAAACTAATTAAAACAGCACCCGATAAAAATAACTATACCGATTATTTAATTTCTTATTTAAAAGAAACCTATAACGGACAGCAAATTTTTATAGTTGGCGATGGAAAAACAGCTTCAAACAGCAAAATAAATAAAATTGTAGCCCAATTAAAAAGCCACGATTCTATTCAAAACATCCATGTTTTAAAACCTAAGAAAGGCTATATTAAAAAAACATTATTTACCAGTAAAATGAGCGCCAAAAAAGACAATTGGGTACTTATAACTTCTGATGATAATGTTGCTATAGCCGATGTTTTAAACAGTATGATTGGTATTCCTGACAAAATAAACCTACAGGTTTTTGCCGTAGAAAAACATAAATCATACAATAAAATAGAAAACAACAAATTAGCGAGTGTTCATTTTACCTACGTATCTGATTCTTTTACTGATGACGCTTCGAAAGAGGTTAACGTTTTTAATAAAAAATATTACCAAAAAAACAATACCATCCCTTCGGATTATGCCATTAAAGGTTTTGATATAACCTATGATATTTTAATGCGTTTAGCTTCAGGAAAAGCCTTAACCGATACTTTTAAAGAAGGTGTTTCACTTCGTTTAGAAAACAAATTTGATTATACTAAGAAAATGTTTGGAAGCACCAGCAATAAAGGGTTATTCATTATAAAATACAATAAAGATTTAAGTTTAAAAAGGCTGAAATAATACTAAAACAATAAAGTTTTAACACTATAAATACCTAAAAAAGCACCTGTTTTAAACGGGTGCTTTTTTTATCGTTTTGAGTTTTCAAAATATAGCAAAAACCCCTAGCCCCGATTGAAGCAATTGTTTGAGCTCTTTTTTGTTTTTTTCCTTCAAAAAAACAAAAAAAGCGAGTGCGGAAAGCGGGAAATAGCTCCAAAAAAAATTACGGCTTCTTTTTAGCGATATTCTTTAACCATTCTTGATTTTCTAAATACCAAATAATTGTTTTTTTGATGCCTTGCTCAAACTGCAAAGATGGCTGCCAACCCAACTCATTTTTAAGTTTTGAAGCATCAATTGCATAGCGATAATCATGCCCTGCTCTATCGGTTATATGCGTTATCAATGCTTCGGATGCTCCTTGTTTTCGACCTAATAAAGCATCTGTTTCTTTTATTAAAAGTTTAATTAAATCTATATTTTTCCACTGATTATCGCCACCAATATTATAGGTTTCACCTATTTTTCCTTGATGAAAAATTACATCAATTGCCATTGCATGATCTTCTACATAAAGCCAATCTCTAATATTTTCGCCTTTTCCATAGACTGGCAAGGGTTTATTATTACAGATATTATCAATAAATAATGGAATTAATTTTTCGGGAAACTGATTTGCTCCGTAATTATTAGAGCAGTTTGAAATTACAATCGGTAAGCCGTAAGTATCATGAAAAGCTCTTACAAAATGGTCAGAAGATGCTTTTGATGCCGAATAAGGCGAGTGCGGATCGTATGCCGTTTTTTCAGTAAAAAGACCTGTTTTGGCTAAACTTCCATACACTTCATCGGTAGAAATATGATAAAATAATTTGCCTTCTAAATTATCTTTCCAGCTATTTTTAGCGTTTTCTAATAGGTTTAATGTTCCAAAAACATTGGTTTTCACAAACGAAAAAGGGTCAGAAATAGAACGGTCAACATGCGATTCTGCCGCCAAATGAATAACCGAATCTATTTTATAATCTTTAAAAATATTTTTGACTAAAACTTCATCACAAATATCTCCTTTTATAAAAGTGTAGTTTGAATTGTTTTCTACATCTTTTAAATTATCTAGATTTCCTGCGTAGGTTAAAGCATCTAAATTAATAATTTGATATGTTGGGTATTTATTCGAAAATAATCGAACAACATGTGAACCAATAAATCCTGCACCGCCTGTGATTAAAATATTTTTCATTAAAAAAATTGTTTATAAAATATATTTCAAATTTACGATTCTTATATCAATTTAACTTTGATATACCTGCCGTCATGCTGAATTTAGTTCAGCATCGCATAATTGTGGCAAATCAGGATGTGAATCTGAAATAAATTCAGATTGACAGATTCGATGCTATTTCTAATACGGCATTTAGGTAATATATTAAAAAGGAGAATCAAATTGATTAAAATTGCCTAAAATTTCATCTTTTACTGATAAAACCACTTTTTCTTGGGCAATATTCCAATCGATATTTAAGGTTTTATCGTTCCATAAAATACCGTCTTCATGCGAAGGAGCGTATGTATTATCTACTTTATACGAAAAAATAGCTTCTTCGGATAAAACCACAAAACCATGTGCAAAACCTCTTGGAACAAATAATTGTTTTTTATTTTCTTCGGATAAAAAAACCGTTATATGCTTGCCAAAAGTTGGCGATTTTTTACGTAAATCGACTACAACATCTAATACTTTTCCTTTATTACATCGCACTAATTTTGCTTGTGAAAAAGGTGGTTTTTGAAAATGCAAGCCTCTTAAAACACCAAAAGTAGATTTAGATTCGTTATCTTGAATAAAATTAATCGTGCCTATATTTTCGCCAATATTTGCATTAAATTTTTCTTGATTAAACGATTCGTAAAAATATCCTCTTTGATCTTTAAAAACGGTTGGTTCGATAATAACCACATCAAGAAGTGCTGTTTTGATAAATTTCATTTAAACTTTATTAGCCTTTATTAGTTCTCTTTTACTAAATTTAATAAATACTGTCCGTAGCCGTTCTTTTTTAAGGGTTCGGCGAGTTCTCGTACTTTTTCTTTGGATATATATCCCATATATAAAGCGATTTCTTCCAAACAAGCTACTTTTAAACCTTGTCGTTTTTCGATGGTTTCAATAAATTGACTTGCCTCTAATAAGGAATCGTGTGTGCCTGTATCTAGCCAAGCGAAACCACGTCCCATAAGTTGAACTTTTAGTTCTTTATCTTCTAAATATTGTTGATTTACAGACGTTATTTCTAACTCACCTCTTTCTGAAGGAACTACTTCTTTTGCTATTTTAATAACATTATTCGGATAAAAATACAATCCAACAACGGCATAATTTGACTTCGGATTTTCAGGTTTTTCAATAATTGATATTGCGTTGCCATTAGCATCAAAATCAACGACTCCGTAGCGTTTTGCATCTTTTACATAATAGCCGAAAATAGTTGCTTTTTTATCATTTTGAACATTATGAATTGCCGACGCTAACATTTCTGGTAATCCATGACCGTAAAAAATATTATCGCCTAAAATTAAACAAACATCATCGTTTGCTATAAATTCTTCACCAATAATAAAGGCTTGTGCTAAGCCATCTGGAGATGGTTGTTCTGCGTATTTTAGAGTGATTCCTAGATCACTTCCATCGCCTAATAATATTTTGAAGTTAGGTAAATCGGTTGGGGTTGAAATTATTAAAATTTCGGTGATTCCTGCAAGCATCAAAACCGATAACGGATAGTAAATCATCGGTTTATCGTACACAGGAAGTAATTGTTTTGATACGCCTTTTGTTATCGGATATAAGCGTGTTCCTGATCCGCCTGCTAAAATTATGCCTTTCATTTTTTTTATGATAATATCGTCTAATTTATAAAAAACAAAGCTCAGAAATTATCCTGAGCTTTTATTTTTTCAATAAGTAACTTATAAGTATTTTTTACTGATTTTTTTTCAATAATTTCGCTACAGATTCTTTTATTCTAGTTCTATCATCAGCCGTTAAATTAGAGCCTGAAGGCAAACATAATCCGTCAGTAAATAATTTTTCAGACACATCAGTTCCATAATAATCAGTATTTTCAAAAACTGGTTGTAAATGCATCGGCTTCCATAAAGGACGAGATTCTATATTGTCTTCCGATAAACTTAATCGTAAATCTTCTCTAGAAAAACCTGTGATAGTTTGATCAACAACAATAGCACTCAACCAATGATTTGAATAAAAATCTTGCGTTGCTTCTTTAAAAACAGTTATTCCTGCAACATCTTTAAATAACTCTTGATAAAATTCATTGTTAGCTCTTCGATAACCGATGTGTTTATCTAAAACTTCCATCTGCCCTCTACCAATACCCGCTACAACATTACTCATTCTGTAGTTATATCCTACTTCTGAATGTTGATAATGTGGTGCATCATCTCTTGCTTGGGTTGCTAAAAAGATGGCTTTTTGTTTGTTTTTTTCTGATTTACAAACTAAAGCACCACCTCCTGATGTGGTAATAATTTTATTTCCGTTAAACGATAATATTCCATAATCGCCAAAAGTTCCACATTTCTGCCCTTTGTAAGTAGCTCCTAATGCTTCGGCGGCATCTTCAATTAAAGAGATACCATGTTTTTTTGAAATCGCGACAATTTCATCCATTTTTGCAGGCATTCCATATAAATGGACTACAATAATCGCTTTTGGTTTTTTACCTTTTGATATGCCTTTTTCAATAGCTTCTTCTAAGGCTATCGGGCACATATTCCAAGTATCTTTTTCGCTATCGATAAAAACAGGGTTAGCTCCTTGATATTTAATCGGGTTTGCTGATGCTGAAAAAGTCATGCTCTGACAAATAACGTCATCATTTAAGCCAACTTCTGATAATATTAAAGCTAAATGTATTGCTGATGTTCCTGAAACCAAACAAGCAACACTTGAGTTTTCACCAATATAATTTTCTAAATCTTTTTCAAATCCGTTTACATTTGGTCCTAGTGGTGCTATCCAATTGGTATCAAATGCTTCTTGCACGTATTTTTGTTCTGAACCTCCCATATGCGGAGAAGAAAGCCAAATTTTATCCATTATTTTTTTTCTTTAAATTTTATAATCCTACCTGGATTTCCTACAACAACTGCATAATCAGGAACGTCTTTAATAATTACCGTTCCTGCGCCAATAGTAGCCCATTTTCCTATTTTAACACCAGGTATTACAATAGCTCCAGCACCAATATGAGTTCCTTCTTTTATTGAAACAGCACCTGTTATTATTGCATTTGGTGATACATGAACATAATTTTCAATACTACAATCATGCTCTATAATTGCTCCCGTATTAATAATACAATGTTTTCCGATAGTAACATCAGCATTAATAACAGCGCAAGGCATTACAACTGTTCCTGCTGCTATTTTTGCTGATTTTGAAACAGTAGCTGTTGTATCGATTAAATATGTGTATTGTACATTTAATTGATTTGCTATTTTTTTTCTAATTTCATTATTTCCTATTGATATAATAAAATTTTCTGTATTAACAGATGCTATTTCTGCTGATTTTATTACCGAAATATTATGTAATACTTCTAGTTTTGGATTATCATCTACAAAAGTAAAAACCTCAACATTATTATTAACAGCGATGTCTTTAATTACCTTTCCATGACCGCTAGCTCCAAACAAACAAATTCTTTTATCCATTGCCTAAAAACTTGGTTGTAGTTGCTTGTCCTTCTTTACTAATTCCTTCTGATTTAAACACTTTTAAAAAGGTTTTAAAAAATATTTTCACATCTGAAATAAAAGAAATATGATCAACATATTGAACATCATATTCAAATTTTTTCTGCCAACTAATTGCATTACGCCCATTAACCTGTGCCAAACCTGTTATTCCTGGTTTTACATCGTGTCTTCTTTGCTGCTCATTACTATACAGTGGCAAATATTCAATTAATAAAGGTCTTGGACCTATCAAACTCATATCTCCTTTTAAAACATTTAATAATTGTGGAAGTTCGTCTAATGATGTTTTACGAACAAAGTTACCAACTTTTGTTAATCTTTCTGAATCGGCTAATAAATTTCCATCACTATCTTTTTTATCGTTCATGGTTTTAAACTTGATAACCTTAAAGATTTCTTGGTTTTTACCCGGTCTTTTTTGAAAGAAAAAAGGTTTACCGTTATTATAAATGCTTAATAAAATTAGCACAATTATAAATATTGGACTTAATAAAACTAATGCCACTAAAGCTATTAGAAAGTCGAAAACACGTTTAATATAGTTTTTATACATTACATCCTATTTAATATTAATTTATATGATCTTTCTACAAGATATTCATTTAATAATAAGTTGTACGAGTTTTCAGACAAAACATTAAAATCATCATTCATTAACTTGCTTATTTTTTGTTGCATCTCATCTTGATTTCCTGCTACGACTTTGTATCCACATTTTGCATTTTCAATGACATCCCCTATATCTGTATTACAATCTGTTGCTGATAATACAGGTATTTTCATTTCTAAATAAGATAACAACCGCGACGGAAAATTAGGTATTAAAAAATTTTCATCTAAAAAAATTAAACCTACATCACAAGAAGCTAGTAACTTATCATAATCTGATTTTGGTAATCGTTGTAATAATTTAGCATTAGTAGGGTTTTGTTCCTTAAACCAATCAGATATTCTTTGATACTCTGTACCATCTCCTATTATTAAAAAATACACTTCTTGATTTTTCGTTCTAGTAATAGTCTCTAATAGAAAGCCTAATCCTTGAGGTTTCCCTAAATTTCCACCATAAACAAATATTTTTTTATTTAATGGAATTCCATATTGAGATCGAATATTGTATTTTTCTTCGTCTGAATATTTTATTTCAATAGGTTCAATAGTATTAGGGTTTACCTCTACTTTATTTTTATCAATTTCAGAATTATATTTTAAAACAAAATCTACATTTGCCTCCGACATGCACCCAATTGTATCTGATATTTCATATAGATTTCTCTCTTTTTTCAAAAAAAACCGATGTACAAAACCTCCCTTACGAATCATTTTCATATCCACAGCATTTTGAGGAAATATATCTTTTAGCAAAAGATATGTTTTTGCTTGATTCTTCTTTTTAACATAACGAATAACTTTCTCAAAAGTGATTGGTGGTGTCGCATATAAAATTAAATCATATTTTTCAGTAGCTAAATATTTCTTTATTGCTGATAAATATTGTGATTCAATTAACAAAGTTCCAAGTCCTTTCTCTAAAATATTAGTTTTCTGAATATTTAAGGTTTTGACTTGTAAAATTGAAATATTTTCGTGTTTAATTAAATTTGTACTAATTTTTTTTCTTCGTTCAACAGGTGTAACAATAGTTACTTTATGTCCTTCATTACAAAATTTCCGTAATAAATCGGGATAAATACCTCTATCAGTAATAGAATCTATCTGTACTAATGTTAAAAATAATATATTCATTTATTTCTAAATTTCCTCACTCCAAACAACTCTTTTTATATAATCGGTGTAACTTAAAATAATTCGAACCATTTTAGCAGAAACATTCGGCATAGAATAATCTGCAACAGGACGGTAGTTTCTTGTAGCACCTATTTCTTGTTGTAAAACTTGTGCTAAACCTTGCATAATACGTTCTGGCGATAACCCAACCATCATTACAGATGCTTCTTCCATTGCCTCTGGACGTTCATGTGCCTGACGGATATTTAATGCTCTAAAATTTAAAATAGAAGACTCTTCTGAAATTGTTCCCGAATCTGATAAAACAGCATACGAACGCATTTGTAAAGCATTATAATCGTGAAATCCTAGTGGCTTTAAAAGCTGAATTTCTGGACGCATTTTAATCTTCTTTTTCTCAATCATATTTCTTGTACGAGGATGTGTAGAAACAATAATTGGATATTTATATTTAGTTGCAATTTCGTTTAACGATTGCATTAAATCTTCAAAATTCTTTTCTGAACCAATATTTTCAGCTCTATGTGCTGAAACTACAAAAAACTTTCCTTCCTCTAGGTTCAACGTATCTAAAACTGACGATGATTTAATTTGAGGTAAATAATGGTTTAATACCTCAAACATTGGCGAACCTGTTTTGATAATTCTATCGGCAGGAAGCCCTTCTCTTAACAAATATTCTCTTGCTATATCTGAATATGTTAAATTAACATCTGCTGTATGATCTACAATTTTTCTATTCGTTTCCTCAGGAACACGTTGATCAAAACAACGATTTCCTGCCTCCATATGGAAAATAGGAATTTGACGTTTTTTTGCAGGAATTGCACACAGACATGAATTTGTATCTCCTAAAACTAAAAATGCTTCTGGATTTAATTCTTCTAAAAGTGGATCAATTTTAATAAGGATATTCCCAATTGTTTCCGTTGCAGTTTTTCCTGCTGCCTCTAAAAAATAATCAGGTTTTCTTAAGCCTAAATCTTCAAAGAAAATTTGGTTTAATTCATAATCATAATTTTGCCCTGTATGAATAATCGTATGTTCTATTGCATCAGAAGCATCTAAGGCAACTAAAACTCTCGATAATCTAATAATTTCTGGACGGGTTCCTACAACCGTTACTACTTTTAGTTTTTTCATTATATTTTTTTAATTATACCTCTACAAAATAAGTATCAGCATCTTCTGGATTATAAGGCTCGTTTATCCAAAAAATTGTTAATAATTCTTCATCGCCTATATTTTTAATATTATGCGTGTACCAAATTGGCATATCAACATAAGCAGGTTCGTTTCCATCTAAATAAAAATCTAAAACCTCATCTGAATCAATTTTTCTTAGTTGAATTAAGGCTTTTCCTTTAACAACTGAAAAACGTTCTACTTTTCGAGTATGAAAGTGATTTCCTCTTGTAATTCCTGGAACTGTTGTTGAAAATGAACATTGTCCTCCAATTCCTAAACGAATTACCTCAACAAAAGCACCTCTTGGATCAGTATGTTCTGTGAATTTTATTGGAAAATGTGTTTTATAATCAATAAATGAACGATATGTATTAAATAAATTTAAATCGAATTGCGATTTCAGTTCCGGAATTTCTCCTTTTTCGAAATACAAATTTTTAAAATTTTCTAATTTTGATAGCACTTCAGAAACCTTATGTGTAGATGTAAAGGGAATTACATAATTTTCATTGGTTTTTCCTAATTCAATTTGATTGATTATTTGCGCTACTAATTCGGCAACATAAATCAAATTTACTTCTCCATCAACATTAATTTCAGGCATTTCATTAGTTACCAACTTATGACAAAAAGTAGCAATAAATGAATTATAATTTGGTTTACCAAAAGCACCAAATACATTTGGAATTATCATTCCAGTAAATTTCCCGCCTGCTTTTTCTGCCCATTTACACAATAACTCTCTACCTTCTTTTTTTGATTTCCCGTAAAGGTTATCTTTTTCTTCCTGTGAAGAAGATGAAAATAAAACGTGTGCTTTTGAATTGGTTCTTTCTAACGAATCAACTAATAACTGTGCTAATTCAATATTTTTATTATAAATAACCTCAGGGTCTGGATGACGGTTCATCGCCGCTAAATGTACGATAACATCACATTTTTTTACGAATTCATCTAATTGTTGAACATCGGTAAAAAATTCTTTACTAAATACGACTCTTTCGTATTTTTCTGGTGATAACCCTAAGGTGTTATATAGGTGCGAACCTACAAAACCTCCTTGACCTGTAATTCCTATTTTTTTCATTTTCTTGAATTAAAATAATCTAATGGATAACGTACCACATCATCAACTTCACCTAACTTATAGTCAGACATTGATACTAATTTTGCGTCGTTACTTAATGTTTGTATTGCAGTAACATAGCCCGCCGGAATATGTAAAACATCCAAAGATTCACTTGACAATATAAATTCTTCGATTGGTAAATCTTTATTTGGTTCTTCAGATGAATCTAACTCAATACATTGAACCTTAATGCTTCCTTGTAAGCACGAAAACCAACGCTGTTCAATAGTATGCCCTTGCCAACCTCTTACAAAATCGGTTGTTGTATTTTGTAAGGTATATATGCGTTTAACCGCAGACATATCAAAATCGTTATTAAATGTTAACGTTCCTCTTTGGTCAGAAAAATTTCCTCCTGATAAAATTTTCGTTTTTTCCATTTTTAACCTGGATATTGCATTACGTCCTCTCCTAAAACTTCTTTACGGATAAGAGGTAATTTTAGTAATAATTCTTTCATTCCTTCAACACCTAACTGTTCTGTATTGTGCGAATGATAATCTTCTATTTTTGAAACATCTTCAGCTCCTTCTGAAAAATATTGAGCATAATTTAAGTCGCGATTATCTGCAAGAACTCTATAGAAATTACCCATATCTTGAGCTTTCATCATTTCTTCTCTTGTACATAAAGTTTCGTACAATTTCTCTCCATGACGAGTTCCGATAACTTTTATAGGAGTATCTGCTTTAAATAGTTCTTTCAAGGCTACTGCTAAATCTTCAATAGTTCCTGCGGGTGCTTTATTTACAAATAAATCTCCTGAATTTCCATTTTCAAAAGCAAATAAAACTAAATCAACAGCTTCATCTAAAGACATTAAAAAACGGGTCATTTTTGGGTCTGTAATTGTTAATGCTTCTCCATTTTTAATTTGATTAACAAATAATGGTATTACAGAACCTCTTGATGCCATTACATTTCCATATCGTGTTAAACACACTGTTGTATCTTGAAGGTTTCTTGCTGCCGCTACGGCTACTTTTTCCATCATTGCTTTAGAAATACCCATTGCATTGATTGGATAAGCTGCTTTATCTGTACTTAAACAAATTACTTTTTTAACTTTATTTATCCCTGCTGCATCAATTACATTTTGCGTACCAATTACATTTGTTTTTACTGCCTGCATTGGAAAAAATTCACAAGAAGGAACTTGTTTTAATGCCGCTGCGTGAAAAATATAATCTACACCTCTTGCTGCAAGCTCAACACTATTAAAATCTCTAACATCTCCAATATAAAATTTCAGTTTATCATTGTTAAACTGTATTCTCATATCTTCCTGTTTTTTTTCATCTCTTGAAAAAATTCGAATTTCTTTAAAGTGGTCTGTATTTATAAACCTTCTTAATACTGCTGTTCCAAAAGAACCTGTACCTCCTGTGATTAATAATACTTTATTTTTTATTTTCATATCTTTTTTTTATTAAACCATTGATTTCCAAATACTTTCTAACTCCTGACAAACTATTTTCATAGTATATAATTCATTAACCCTACGTTGTGCATTATTACCTGATTGGATTGCAAAATCTCGATTATTAATCATTTTTTCAATGGCTTCTTTTAATTGTTTTTCATTTTTTGCTTCAATACAAATTCCGTAGTCTTTATTCCCTTTTAAATCTAACATTTCAGGAATTGCTCCAACAGAAGACGCTACTATAGGACAAGCACACGCCATACTTTCAATAATTACGTTTGGAAACCCTTCTGTATAAGTAGGCAATACAAATACACCTGCTGAAAGCATTTCTTTTATAACATTTGTAAAATCCAATTCACCAACGAAATTAAGCCATTTTTGATGGTTTATTCCTCCTAATTTAATTAATCTTTCTTTTGTTTCTTCAGATACAGCTCCAATCATTTTTAATTGAATATTTGGTATTTCCTTACAAACTCGAACTAATTCGAAAACGCCTTTTGTTTCAATTATATGACCTACAAACATAAGTGTTCTATCTATCCTTTTAATCGTATTATTTTGCTTAATAATACTATCTACAATAGGAGCTAATGGATTAGGTAAAAGTGCTATATTTTTATAACCATAATTCAGTAAAATTTCATGAGATAATTTATCTATAACGATTACTTTATCTGCCTTTTTAATTACTTTATCTATTAATCGTTTTTCCCAATTATTTTTCTCGAATAATTCAGGAATACGCCCAAAACGAAAATGAATAATACTTTTTACATTTGACTTTTTTGCATATTTCAACATCAGAAGATCACGAAATAAACCGAAAGAAGCACTTGATGTAATGTGAACAACATCTATTTTATCAACAACAATTTTATTTTTATAACTTCTGATAAGGTTGTAATATTCTTTCAGACCACTGTGTATACGTTTTAATTTAGAGGTATTAGCATAAATAGGATTTTTCCTTTTCATGTTAAACAAAGATAATTCTACTGAAATATCTTTTTTCATTTCATAATACGTCAAAATATGCCCCGTCCACTTGGCAATTCCTCCAACAGCTCCTCCATGAGGCGCACAAAGTAATATTTTGGGTTTACTTTTTACCATATAATTCCAAAATTTTTTAAAACATTATTTAATTAACCTTTTCTATAAAAGATAGAATCCGTTAAACAATACTTCTATCAAGTAGACAGAAGATTAATACATAGTTAATTATTTTATTTGAGTGATGAAAAAAATAATTCTATTAATGCGAATATATTTCGTTTATCCATTCTTTAACTATTTTATTAGGAGAGAATAATTTATCCGCCTTTATTTTTGAATTTTCACCTAATAATTTTATTTTTTTGTCATCTAACCTTATAACCTCCTTAAAAACTAAATTTATTGATTCTATTTCATTCCAATCACATAAATACCCATTACTTTTATCTATTAAAACTTCGTAATCTGAAACCTTTGTCATAATAACAGGTTTACCTAACATCATTGCTTCACATATTGCGTTAGGTAACCCCTCTACGCTACTGAATAAACCTACTATATCATTAATCTTAATTTCTTCTTCAATTTTTTTCGTAGAGTTATTAAGTTTTATAACCTGTGAAAGCTCATTTTTAATTATTAATTTTTCAGCTTCTTTATAAGCATCTAAATTAGCCCCTGAAACATCTATTCGACCAAACCAATTCACATTTATTTTCTTTCTCTCGTTTTCATCAAGTAAAGAAAGTCCTTTTACAACGCCTAGTGGATTTTTTAAATACTGATATGAAGCTACTATTAATATATTTATTTTATCATCTCTTTTAGGCACATAAGCTATCTCAGGATTAAGTATTGTGACTGAATTATATATTACACCCAATTTGTTTTTATACTGTGGATAATAACTCTCCCACATATTTTTTGCATTATTTGAATTACATACAATTGAATCTGAATATCTTTGAAACCATGCAAATATTTTACCTTTGAGAGACAAAAAAGTACTTTCCTTTGAACTTCGCTCATTAGTTATAACTTTCCATGTTTTACCACCAATAGCAGCAATACAATTTAAAAAATTAGGCGTTTCTAAAAAGGAAATTACAACTTTAAAATTATTTCTACGTATAAATTTTCTAACACTCAATATTCGTTTTAAATAATTGTTTGTTAAAATATATTCTATTTGAATATTATTATTTTTTACTTCTTCTTCAAAAAAATTAGCATCTCCATATACTAAAAAAGAAACATCAAATCCTTTTTCTTTTAACAACTTTGCAATTGTTACTATCTGTCTTTGAGCTCCACCAGAACCTAAGTTATCTATGAATAATAGTATTTTCATCCTTTCTTTAATCCTTTAACTAATATGTTATTCAAATATATAAAAATAAGCACTCGTACAGCTGTTATAAATGGTTCTAAAATAGATGCTCTTCCTGTTCTTATTGCCATTGCAAAATAACACACAGATACAACTAATAAAAATATAGAAGCACCCGGTTTTTTACCAAAAACAGCCTTCTCCATTCCCCTAATAGAGGCTCCAAAAAAGAAGAAAAAGAAAACGCATCCTGCAACTCCAAAATCTAAATAAATATCTGTAATAGCACTTGCTCCATCTCCGTACCTAGGTGAAGCGCCTTGTATTAAGTAAGTTACATAACTTGCAGGCGTGTTCATATAATTTGGAAGGTCAGAATAAAAAAACTCAATCAATAAACCAGATAAACCAGGGATTATAGACAGAATAGTTCTAATAAAAAAGCTACCATAAAAGTAATCTGTTTTACTTGAAACCTCTGCAACAACAACATTAGCCGTTCTAAAAGAACTTGCCAACTCCATTGTTGCAGGCGAAACAAATGGAATTCTATCTTTAACTTCCAAAACATAGTCAAGTTTCTCAGAAAAAGAAGCTCCAATTAAAAAAGGAGCTCTTGCAATACCTATAAACATTATTAATACTACTGCAAACACGATCATCGGAGCAATTACTTTAAGTTTCAATTTAATTCTTGTAGCGTACATAAATACGACTAAGCAAACCATACTCATAAAAATAAATGGGCCTCTATCTCCTGACATCAGAACAAGACCTAAATATAAAGTAATTGCCACTATAATTAATTTATCAATTTTGAATATAAATTCTTTTAAAGAGAAACAAGAATTACTTAATCTTATATTTACTGATTTTTGAACTAAATATGCTGTAGTAAAAGAAACATATAAAACACTACTATAAACCATTAAAGGTGTAAATTTAGTTTCTGCATAACTCCCCATAAAATATGATTTATCAGTCACAAATACATACAAAATAAAAGAAAGGACTGACCCTAAATATAAGAATAATGTGTTTTTTGGACGAACAGATTTTGTTTCTCTAAATTTTATTTTTTTTGAAATCAAATAACCTAAAAAAAATGTAACAAAAGAAATACTTAAAACATGTACTGTTTTAAAAAAAACATCTGGTCTAGGTATTAAGAAATCATTTCCTAAATCAATATTTCCAGCAAGATATTCAACAGCTATTTGAAAAAATACAATAAGAAAACTTAATATTAATAAATTTGAATGTTTAAAATAATTTTTTTTATAAAAAAAAGAGGTCTCTTTACTACTAAAAAAAACTAAAATTGTTATTAAATTAAGTGATAACATAACAATTAGTTCTTTATCTGTAGATGGAGTTATTCCAAATACAAATGAACTGAATAAAACAATAAAGATAACAAAAACTATAAAAACCAAACTTCTTATTTTTTAATAAACTTTTAATCAAAATATATTTATCAATACAATACTGCTATCTAAATCAACTATTTTCTATTTAAAACTTTTTTTATGCTAATTAGCATGTCTTTATTAAACACCTTTATTATTTTTAAAATAAATAAATACAAAAACACGAATATAGGAAATATTAAAATCCTTGAATATAAATCTACATGAAAATATTCATATAGATGCAAAAACAAAACAACTGAAAATCCCGCTGATAAAGTTATCTTTAGTACATTTAAAAATATATCGTAATGAATCTTATTTATAACATATAATGAAAAATACAAATTAATCACATAACTAACAATAGACGTTACGACTAATCCATATAATAACACATTCAAATTTAAATAATAAATTCCTATAGCAATACTTATTGCTTGAATAGCCTTATTAAAAATTTCTAGATATAATATTTTGTGTGTTTGATTAAAAATTTTAAATATATTTCTATTCACCTGCTCCAGTAATATAAAAAAACCAGACAAAGCTATCAACCTAATAAAAAAAACTGATTCACCCCATTTATCTCCATAAAGTAACAATATAACTTGTTCAGCATATAAGTATATCAAAGATACCATTAGACCAATAATAATAGCTGTTAACTTTGCCATTAGATTAAACTTTGTAATAAAAACTTCAGTATCTTTTTGAAATTTACTTAGATAAGAATAAAAAACTTGTGAAATAACCGTTCTAAAAACCCCATCTGGTGCTTGGTACAATTTTTTAGCTTGATAATAATAACCTACCTGAGAAAAACTAAAATATTTACCAATTATCAATTGATAAGCATTGTCAAAAGCAATATTTAAAATAGACGAAAGTGTCGTAAACACCCCAAAAGAAAAAATCTCCTTGAATGATTTTTTTGAAAAAACAAAACTACCAATACGACCTAATTTAAACCATAATATCAGCATTAATATAAATGCTGATATTATTTGTAAAGAAACAATAGCCCAGACACCAAATCCTTTATAAGCTAAATAACAAGAAATTATAGTTGCTACACCTAAAGATATTATTTGATATATTCCTTTTTGTTTAAAGCTCATATCTCTAATCAACTTTGTATTTTGAACTACAGTAAAAGCGTTAATAACCAATAATAAACTCAGAGCCCACAAAACCTCTTTTAAAATAGGTTTTTCATAATACAATGCTATCGGTTCAGCAATAACAAACATAACCCCAAATAAAATAAGACTTACAGCTAAATTAAAGATAAAAACTGTTGAGTAATCCTTTGGGGTTACATTTTCCTTACGTACTAACGCTCCACCAACTCCACCCTCAATAAGAACATTGAAAATACCAACAAAAAACATAGCAACTCCTATAACACCAAATTCCTCAGCCGTTATAAATCTAGCCAAAAACATATTTCCTAGTAAAGCTAGCAATACATATCCTATTTTACTAAAAGATGCCCAAAAGACACTATTAATAAACATTTTATTTAAACCTTTACTCAAAATTGATTTTCTGTTAAATGAATATACTTACAATTTACTATCACTACTCTCTAAAATCCCTTTCACATCATAAACAATAGAAGTTTCTTTTCTTATAGCTTCTAAATTTAAGGTTTTAAACTCATTATGAGCAACTCCTAAAACAATAGCGCTAAACTGTTTTTCAGGTAATTCTTGAACACTTTCTATTGCGTATTCATGCTTCACTTCTGCAGGATTCGCCCAAGGATCATACGTTGTTACTTTCATTCCATAATCTTCTAAGGCTAAAATCACATCAATAATTTTAGTATTACGAACATCAGGACAGTTTTCTTTAAATGTAACTCCTAGCATTAATATTTCTGCTTTATTTACAGGAATATCTTTTTTAATCATGGTTTTAACAACCTGCTCGGCTACATATTTACCCATAGAATCATTTAACCTTCTTCCTGCTAAAATAATTTCTGGATGATAGCCAAATTCTTGTGCTTTTTGTGCCAAATAATAAGGATCAACACCAATACAATGCCCTCCAACTAAACCTGGTTTAAAAGGTAAGAAATTCCATTTTGTACCCGCTGCTTCTAAAACTGCGTGTGTATCAATATCCATTAAATTGAATATCTTTGCCAATTCATTTACAAAAGCGATATTAATATCTCTTTGTGAGTTTTCAATTACTTTTGCAGCTTCGGCAACTTTAATTGTTGGTGCTAAATGTGTTCCTGCGGTAATTACCGATTTATAAATTCCATCAACTACTTTTCCAATTTCTGGAGTAGAACCTGAGGTAACTTTTAATATTTTTTCAACAGTATGCTCTTTATCGCCTGGATTAATTCTTTCTGGAGAATATCCTGCATAAAAATCTACATTAAATTTCATCCCCGAAATTCTTTCTAACACAGGAATACACTCCTCTTCAGTAGCTCCTGGGTAAACGGTAGATTCATAAATAACAATATCTCCTTTTTTCAAAACCTTAGCTATGGTTTCACTCGCTTTCACTAAAGGAGTTAAAATAGGACGGTTATTTTTATCCACAGGCGTTGGAACTGTTACTACAAATACATTTGCCTCTTTAATGTCATCTATATTTGCAGAACATAATAATCCGTTCTTTTCAGCATTAAAAGGGTTTTCATTTATCAATGCAGATTTCAATAATTCGTCAGATACTTCTAAAGTATCATCATGCCCTTTGTTTAAATCTGAAACTCTTGCTTGGTTTATATCAAAACCAACTACAGGATATTTTGTAGCAAATAATCTTGCTAACGGCAACCCTACATAACCTAAACCTATAACTGCTATTTTTTTGCTCATCTTTTATCTTTCTAAATTTTCCCAATACCAAGAAACAGCCTCCTTTAATCCTTTTGCAAATTCATGCGTTGGCTTGTATCCTAAATTTTTCTTTGCTTTTTCAATAGATGCTAATGAATGAGGAATATCTCCTAATCTGTTAGGACCGTGTGTAATTTCAACATCGCCAATTTTAGCATCAAATTCAGATAGATATTCTTTTAATAAACCTGCCATTTCTTTGATAGTTGTTCTATCTCCAACAGCCGTATTATAAACGGTATTTATCGCAGTTTTAGAATCGGCAAGCATTGCTCTTTCATTCATTTGAATTACATTATCGATGTATGTAAAATCTCTAGAATAGGTTCCATCTCCATTAATAAGCGGACTTTGATAATTCATTAATTGAGTTACAAACTTCGGAATTACCGCAGCATATGCGCCATTAGGATTTTGTCTTCTTCCAAAAACATTAAAATATCGTAAACCAATACATTCTAAACCATACATTTTACCAAAAACATCGGCATATAATTCGTTTACATATTTGGTAATAGCATAGGGTGATAAAGGTTTTCCTATTACATCTTCTACTTTTGGTAACGATTCTGAATCACCATAAGTTGATGAACTTGCTGCGTAAACGAAACGTTTTACACCTGTATCTCTTGCGGCAACTAACATATTTAAGAACCCTGAACTATTAACATCGTTACTTGTAATAGGATCTTCAATAGAACGAGGAACCGAACCTAAAGCTGCTTGATGCAAAACATACTCTTTATTTTCACAAGCTTTTTTACAGGTTTCTAAATCTCTAATATCACCCTCGATTAAGTTAAAATCTGGGTTTTTTAAAAAAGGTTCAATATTGTGATGATATCCTGTTGAAAAATTATCCAATACAGTTACTTTATATTTTTTTTCTAAAAAATGAGATACTAAATTAGAACCGATAAAACCTGCTCCACCTGTTATTAATACCATCTTAGCTTTTTTTTCTTTTTCCATCTTATTATATATAACTCTACCCTGTATGGTAAATAAATTTTTATAGTGTTTAATTTAATTCTTAAATGGCTAATTTAAAATACTTTTAAGTTTTATGATTATAAAACTTAAAAGTATTTTGTGATTTTTTAATGATACGTACTATTTATCTTTTAACTTTTTCAGCCAATCTTTTCCAAAAACAAACCCCATTCCCGTTATACCCCCTAATAATAACCAAATTGTAAAAATCAGTCCTCTTTTAGGTTTTGATTTTATAACAGGTACACTCACAGGCTCTAAAACTGTAAACACAGGGGTGTTTTCTTTTAATTTAATTTTTTGAGTTTCTAATTGCTTTGCTAATTCGTAGTAAATAGTAGCAGCTAAATTATACTCTGACTGTAAACTTTCTATGCGAGATTTTGAACGAGAAGTAATTAAACCTTGATTTCTATCCCTGAAACTAGCTAAAGTTACCTGTTTATTTTCAAAGTCTTTTTTTAATTCTTTATAGCGTTCTTCTATAAAAATATATTCTTCTTTTGTTTTTTGCACTTTAAAATCAGTGATTGATTTTTGTAACAACTCCTTCACTTTTTCAGTCATTTGAGCTGCTGGCAAAGCTTCTGGCATCGAAAATGCTATTTTCACATATCCTTCTTTAGGATTAATATCTAAAGATAATTGATTTCCTAAGCTCTTAAAAAGAGCTGTTTCCTCTAAAGACACTCTATAAATAGCATCTTTTGCAACTTCTTTAACAATTACCTCTTTTTTACTTTTAAACAAGCCTATAAACTTAGCAGGAAGCCCTATAGTATATTGTTTGATAAAAGAAAGTACATTTGTTTTTTGATATTTTAAATAATATTCTTGATAAGTAACTTCTTTTTCAAGGTGAGAAAATTTTAAAGGAACGTTTAACAATTCTTTTTTAAAAAGAATACTTTGCGTGATTTTAGGATATAAATGTGGGCTAATACTTTCGGTACTTCCTCCTGACCCTAAGTTAATCCCAGCCATAGCAGCTAAGCCTCCTAAAGCACCACCAGGTTTACTACTTGAAGTTTGAGGCACTAAAGTTGTTGACGCGGTATATTCTTTGGCTGTAAAAACGGCAATAAACAAGCCTATTAATGCAAAAACAACTGTAAAACGAATGATTGTTTTTTTACCTTTTTTAAGTGTTCTAAATAATGCTACTAAATCAATTTCATCTTCCGTGTTATTGTACCTGTTATTATTTTCCATTATTTTTTTACTGCAAAAAGGTGTTAATATATTTTAAATTTTCTCTTCATTGACAAACGAATTTATATTCTTTTTAATACTAAAAAAACATATAAACACCGTCAGTAATTCATACAAATATAAATAATAATTCATGAAAAATACAAGAAAAATAATTTATAAAAATAGTAAAATAAAATGTAATAATCAGCTGATAAAAGCAGGAAAATTATTGCCGAACTACTTGATTATTTACAATACGATATACACTATTGTCATATAAATCAACAGCGTTACCACTTTCATTAAATTTTAAGGTGTTTCCAGCCTTACTTACCCAACCTATTTGTTTCCCTGGTACGCCAACTATTAACGCATACGGTTTAACATCTTTATTTACAACAGCACCAGCGCCAACTAAGGCATATTCACCTATAGTAACACCGCAAATAACGGTTGCATTTGCCCCTACCGAACAGCCTTTTTTAAGTAGCGTTTTTTTAAACTCTTGCTTTCTGATGATAAAACTTCTTGGGTTTATTACATTGGTAAAAACCATCGACGGCCCTAAAAACACCTCGTCTTCTACCTCAACACCCTGATAAATAGAAATATTATTCTGTACTTTTACACCATTTCCTATTTTCACATTAGGACCAACAACACAATTTTGCCCAAAAGAACAATTTGAACCAATTTTTGTATTCGATAAAATATGACTGAAATGCCATATTTTAGTATGTGCACCAATTTGCACATCTTGGTCTATAAATGAAGAGCTGTGCACAAAAAAATCATCCATTAATAACGTTTTTACAAAATGGGTGATACGCTCCTTTTAAGCCAATAGCTTGCGAATTTATAATAGTGGTAACAGTGCTTATAGAAGCATAAGCCTGGTCTAAACCAAAGCCATTTCCTTTTAAAATTTCTTCATAGCTACGGGTGTGTAAATCTGTAAAACCATTGCTAAATTCTATTTCTTGTCCATCAACAATTATAGATCTAAAAGTTGTTAAACCACTCGCCTTAATATCTTTTGGAATATAATCATAATTAACAGACAAAAACCAGCGTACATTTGCATTTTTTAATTTAAAACTTCCCGCATTAGCATCGGCTTGTTTTAAATGTACAATAGTCTCTTGAACATCGCCAAAAATCCAACACAACATATCGTAAAAATGAACCCCAATATTAAAGGTAATACCACCTGATTTCTCTTGATTTCCTTTCCAAGAAGCAAAATACCATTTCCCTCTAGAGGTTAAATAAGTTAAATCAATATCATATACTTTTAATGGATTCTCTTTTAATTCTTTAGTAACTTTTTCTTTTAAAGCTATGATTGAAGGATGCAATCTTAACTGCAATATATTATATACCTTTTGCCCTGTTTCTTGTTCAATAATCTTTAATTGATCAATACTTTGAGTGTTTAAAACTACTGGTTTTTCTGAAATTGCATCAGCACCATTTTTTAAGGCAAATCGAATATGGGCATCGTGTAAATAATTAGGCGAACAAATAGACATATAATCAATTCGTTTGCTTTGATTATTTCTATGCCAGGTATCTATAAAGCTATCAAATTTTTCAAATTCTGTAAAAAAATCTGCTTGCGGAAAATTACGATCCATAATTCCGATGCCATCATAAGGATCTAAGGCTACAAGTAAGTTGTTTCCCGTTTCCTTTATCGCCTTCATGTGTCTTGGAGCAATATATCCTGAAGCTCCTATTAGTGCAAAATTTTTCATTTTATGATCGCCAACTTAGATTTTTCACAATTCCTTTTATCCATTATTACAGGAATTTCTTTTGATATTATTTAGTAATCAGCTCTTTTTATTAAAAAGCAAAAAGAGTTGTATAAAAATAAGGATGTTTTTCTTTAGTTAAATTTGATCAAAACATTTATAAACACAAACTTTAAACATCTCTTAGTTATTAAATAAAAAAGTAACACACCTTAAAAGCATGTTACTTTTTTATTGCTAATTTATATATGCAATTACTATTTATCTGTTAATGTTTTTACTAAAACCCCTAAGGTCGCTAAACCTGTTGTTATAGCAATAACCTCTTGTGTTGAAATTTCTCTAACACTTTCAGGTTTATTAGGCACTAAAATAACCGAACCTGGCTTTACTTTTGGATATGATTTAAAAAACAAAAAGCGTTTTGTCGTTTTAATATCACCATTGGCATGAATTACATATGCCCTACTTTTCTTTGCCTTTGCAGAAAAACCACCAGAATTCTCGATATATTGCTTAAAGCTTTTTCTTTTTTCATATCGAACTAATGATGGCGATAATACCTCACCTTCTACTTTTACCGTTTGTCTTTCTGAAGGAATAAAAAGCTCATCTCCTTCTTCTAAAATTAAATTATATTTTGACGACACACCACCCTTCGCTAATATCTTCTTTAAGTTAATCCCTATTTTAAACGATTTCCTCACATTAACTCGCTGCTTACCTGTACCTAACATGTCTTTTCTAACAAACTCAGTAAGTATTTCTGATTGCTTTTTATCTTCTATAGTATTATTTCTTCTAGTTAAAAAAGCTCCTTCAACATAGGCGAATTTTGTTAACCCACCTGCTTTTTTAATTAAATCTGATATTTTCTCATTTTTTAAACCGATTGCATATTCTCCTTCAAAATTAGTTTCTCCTTTAATAAAAACAGTTTTTTGCTTGGTATATCCTTTTAAATAGCGAACCGAAATAATATCAAAAGGCTTCAAGATAAAATGATTGCTAGCTGTTCCTTCTAAGCTTGTATTTGCACTAAGGTTAAAGTTTTTACTAATAGTCTCAAAACTTCCATCTTTTAATCTTCTTGATACGTCAATTGTTTTCGCATCAGCTCCATCTTTCAAACCACCTGCAAGTACTATTAAATCTTCTATTTGCATTCCTTGCATAAAATCAAATTTCCTTCCTTTATTTACGGCTCCATTAATAGTGATAAATTCTTTTTCTTTTAATTCTTCTTTACTAAAGATATAAATACTATCATTTTGCTTTAAAAACAACGTATCATTATTTTCTTTTAACGAAAAAGAAATAGTCTCTTTAGTTATTTCATCATAAGTTCTTGTAATGATTCCTCTATCTAAAAAAGCTTCTTTGGTAAATCCTTCTGCTTTATTTAATAAATCGGTTACTGATAAGTTTTCGGTATACTGATAATTCCCTGGTTGAAAAACAGCCCCTATTATGGTTATTTTGTTTGAAAATTCATCAGCAATTTTATTGATTTTTATAAAATCGCCATCTTTTAACTTCTCTATAGCTAATTTTTCTTGTGGTATTTCTACCATTTCTTTTTGAATACCGTTAACTCTTTCAACAACGATATTTTGTTTATACGCATTTGAAACAAAACCACTACAGTAGTTTAATAAATTTGAAAGTGTTTCAGAAGCTTTCATTTCATACAAACCAGGTCTTTTAACAGCACCTTCGATGGTTACTAATTTTTTGTAGGGTTTTACAATGATAACATCCTGATCTTGCACGGTTATATTTCCTTTTTCTAATCCGTTTACTAAAAACTCATAAAAATCGAAATCAGCAATTTTCTTTCCTGATCTAAAAAGCCTAATATTTCTAAGCGTTCCATTTTTTGTTGGTCCGCCAGCAGCATATAACGAGTTTAAAACTGTTGAAAAAGCACTTAAAGAATAAGAACCAGGCACTTTCACCTCTCCTACAATGTTTACCTGAACATTTCGTACTTCTTTTATCGAAACAGCAATATTCACTTTATTATAACTATTTGAAGAGGCTGTTATTCCTGCATAAATTCTCTTTAAATAATTTTTTATTTTTGATTTTGCCGCTTTAATAGGTAATCCTACTAAATGAATATAACCAACACCTTGAATATTAATAGCACCTTGCTTGTTTACTTTTTTATCGTAATTAGCTTCAGCTGCTCCCCATAAATCAACAGAAATAACATCTCCTGCTCCAATAATATAATTCTCAGGAGTTGCTACATTTAAATTTGGCGTAAACGAAATATTTGGATTATTAAAAAAATCATACCCAAAAAGTTTTTCTTTTGGTTGCGCTTCGCCTTGCCCACCTGTTAAACCAAAATATACATCATCAGAGCCTTTGGTTAAAACTTTATCTTCAGGTTTATCGTCAACTTTTGAATCAACAACGTCATTATTTCCTAAATTAAGGATTCTAGTTTTTAATTTTTGAGCTTGTAACTCAGACATTCCTTTGGTTTTAGCCATTACTAAGGCCTGTTCTAAGGTATATCCTTGTTTTTTACTTTTATCGCGATAGCTCGCTACTTGTTTATCTGATAAATTATCAACCTCAATATTATTTAATTGTGATTGTGTAGCCTGACCGTATGTTGCTATACTAGCAAATGAGATAAAAAGCATACAAACAACTTTCATCAATTCTTTTTTCAATGTTCTTTTCTTTTTCAATGTTTCTGTTTTATAATTAAAAAATTATCTATGCAAAGTAATGATAATAACTTATCTCTTTTATAATAAAAAAGCAGCGCCCGCAAAATAATTATTTTTTTCCTATTTGATAGTATTCAAAACCTTTTTCCTCTAAGTTAAATGCGTTATATTGATTTCTACCATCAAAAATAACAGGAAAACTTAACTGCTGTTTTATTTCTGTAAAATCTGGCGAACGAAACTCTTTCCATTCTGTTAACATTATTAAAGCAGTTGCCTTTTTTAAAACATCATATTTTGATTCGAAGTAAGAAACTCCTTCAACATCTTTTAAATAAAAATGCTGTGCCTCTTGCATTGCCTTCGGATCATAGGCTTTTATTTTAGCACCTCTTTTCACCAATTCTTTTACCACATAAATAGCGGGCGATTCTCGCATATCGTCTGTTCCTGGTTTAAATGCTAATCCCCAAAGGGCAAAAGTTAACCCTGATAAATTTTCACCAAATCTTTTAATTATTTTCTCTGCAATAACAAATTTCTGACGGTTATTTACCTCCTCTACCGAGGTAATTAATTGTGCATCATAGCCATTTTCTTCCGCTATTTTCTTTAAAGCTTTTACATCTTTTGGGAAACAAGAACCACCGTAACCTGCACCAGGATAAATAAAACTGTAACCAATTCTACTATCAGAACCAATACCTACACGTACACTATTTACATCCACACCTACTCTTTCACAAATATTTGCAATTTCGTTCATAAATGAAATTTTAGTAGCTAACATTGCATTTGCTGCATATTTTGTCATTTCTGCCGAACGAATGTCCATGGTTATAAAACGCTCGTGTGTTCTAAAAAATGGACTGTATAATTCTTTCATGCGATCAAAAGCATATGCTGTTTCTGCACCAATAACAACTCTATCGGGCTTCATAAAATCACTAATAGCATCTCCTTCTTTTAAAAACTCAGGATTTGAAACGACATCGAAAGTAATATCTAAAGCTCTTGCGTCTAATTCTTTTTGTATGGTTGCTCTTACTTTATCGGCCGTTCCGATTGGTACGGTTGATTTATCAACAACAACAAGCCTTTTAGTCATTTTAGCTCCTATTTCTTTAGCTACAGATAAAACATATTGTAAATCTGCAGAACCATCGTCACCCATAGGGGTTCCTACAGCAATAAAAACAATAGCAACATCATTAATAACCTTTTCTAACTCTGTAGTGAAAAACAAGTTTTTTTGAGCAACATTTTTAAGAACCATTTTTTCTAATCCTGGTTCATAAATAGGAATAATTCCTTGGTGTAGTTTATCTATTTTATTTTGATCAATATCAACACAAGTAACTTTATTTCCCATTTCTGAAAAACACGCACCCGATACTAAACCTACGTAACCTGAACCTATAACCGCTATATTCATCTACTAGTTATCTTTTGACTTTTTTATTGCAAATATACTTTTATCTATTTAAAAAAAATATTTTTTTAAACTTATTAAAAATAGCCCAAAACAATTATAAAACAAAAAAAGTCTCATCAAAAATGATGAGACTTTTAGTGGGCGCGAAGGGATTCGAACCCCTGACCCCTTGGGTGTAAACCAAGTGCTCTGAACCAACTGAGCTACGCGCCCAAAATACTTTTAGGACTTTTTTATTCGGTAATCTATGTGGGCGCGAAGGGATTCGAACCCCTGACCCCTTGGGTGTAAACCAAGTGCTCTGAACCAACTGAGCTACGCGCCCTACTATGCAATTAACCTTAGGTATTTTGGTGGGCGCGAAGGGATTCGAACCCCTGACCCCTTGGGTGTAAACCAAGTGCTCTGAACCAACTGAGCTACGCGCCCTATACGCTAATTGCGGGTGCAAATATATAACTCTTATTTAGATTGACAAAACTTTTTTTCAATTATTTTTATAAAATTTCTGCAACAACAAAGGTACTTCCACCAATATAAATACAATCTTCGGAGTTTGCCTGTGTTTTTGCCGACTCAAAAGCCTCATTTACAGAACCAAACAAATCCCCTGTTAAATTAAACACCTCAGCTGTATCTTTTAATTTTTTTTCTGATAATCCTCGTATAATATTTGGTTTACAAAAATAATACCTCGCATTTTGAGGAAACATCGGTAAAATAGCTGCTAGGTCTTTATCAGAAACGACTCCTAAAACAATGTGTAAATTTTTATATTGTTCATTTTTAAGTTGTGCTAAAGTATAAATTAAGCCTTCTTTATTATGTGCAGTATCACAAATTATTTTAGGTTCTTGCTGTAAAATTTGCCAACGACCTTTTAAATTAGTGTTTTCGACTACTTTTAACAAGCCATTTTTGATATTTTCTTCAGAAACAACAAAATCTTTTAATTGACTAATCGCTTTAACTGCCGTTTTTACATTTTTCGATTGATAATCTCCTAACAAATCGGTTTTATAACTATAATCTTGATCAGAAGCAAATACTATTTCAGCATTACAGTCACTTGCTTTATCTATAAAAACTTTTTCAACTTCTTTTTGACGCTCGCCAACAACAACAGAAATATTATCTTTTATAATCCCTGCTTTTTCATACGCTATTTCGGGCAATGTTTCGCCTAAAAACTGCGTATGATCTAAGCCGATATTTGTAATTACCGAAACTTCTGGAGTAATAATATTTGTTGAATCTAACCGACCACCCAATCCTACTTCAATTATAGCAATATCTACTTTTTGTTTGGCAAAATAATCAAAAGCCATACCTACGGTCATTTCAAAAAACGATAATTTTTGAGCTTCTAAAAATTGTTTATTTTGAGAAATAAAATCAATAATACTTTCTTGCTCAATTTCTTGCCCATTAATTCGAATACGTTCTGTAAAATTTTTAAGATGTGGCGAGGTATATAAACCAACTTTATACCCTGCTTCTTGTAAAACACTAGCAATTAAATGACTTGTAGATCCTTTTCCGTTAGTTCCACCAACATGAATAGTTTTAAACTTTTTCTCAGGATTTCCTAATTCATTACTTAAAGCAATACTATTGGTTAAATCTTTTTTAAATGCCGTTTTACCTTCTTTTTGATACATTGGTAATTGCGCAAACATCCAATCTAAGGTTTGTTGATATGTCATCTATATATTGTTTTATAACCTCTCGATAAATAATCGGAGGTTATATTTATTTAAATAAAAAAATAATTATTCTGATAAAGAGAACTTGTAGATAATTGTACCTCTTTGTTTTTGGGGTGCATCATTAGCAGCATTCCAAATTGTTTTTAAAGCCGCTTGTTTTGCTGCTTTTTCTAAACAAGGAGCCGAACTTGTACTACCTTTTAAACCGCCAGTTTGTGCTTTGGTTACTATTCCATTTTTATTCACCTCAATACTCACTACAATTGTACCTTCTTCCTGGCAATCTGGTTTTTTTATAGGTTTTGATAAGGCTTTTCGCCCTGCTAAATTATAATTACCACCAGTTCCACTTTTTGAATTTCCGTAGTATTTACTAGCCTTCGAATCGCCATTTTTGTTTCCTTTTATACCAGATTCAGCATCGTCACCTTCGCCTGTTTTTGCACCTGTGTTTGCTGTTCCGTTTAGTAAACTATTTAAAGCATCTGTGGTTTGTTTTGAAGGTTTTGGCTTCTTTTTTGGCGTTTTCTTTGGTTTCTCTTTAACCTTTTCTTTAATTTTTTCTTCGGGTTTTTCTTCGGATGTATCTTTTACAACCTCTTTTTCCTTGGTTGATTTAGCAATACTAAGAGCATCTTTTGCCGTATCATCTGTAATAATATCTTCCTGAATTTCTTGAGAAGATTCATTTAACGGCTGTGTTTGCTCCGTAATTTCCTCTTCAACTTCTTCTTCAGGCTGATCTTCAGTGTTTTGATCAAAGTCTTGCGATTCATTTTCTTCTGAAACAGCTTGTGATGCGGCTGCTAATTCCATTTCTTCCACAGGCTCACCGCTTCCAACATCCGAAGAACCTAAATTAATTGCCACCCCGTACTCAATCGGCGGATCTAAATATTTTATTCCGAAATTAAAAACTCCGAAGAGTAAAAGCATCAAAATAACCGCAGTAATTACCGCCGCCTTACGTTGATGTGCTGTTTCTAATATTTTCATTACTTAATTTATCGATACTATTTTTACACTCCTTTTTGCAAAAAACAAGTTAGAAATACAGGTCATTATTACTTTGCTTTTACCGCTAAAATCATCTTTAATTTATTTCGATTGGCAATATCAATCACTTTCATCACATTTTTATATGCTACGTTTTGATCGCCTCGAATTACCACTGTTTTCTTTTTATCTGTGCCAACTTTACTTAATATTGTTTTTTCTAAATTAACAGCACTTACTTTTGTTTTATCAATATAAAAAGCAGAATCTTCGGTAATACTCACTGCTATTGCGCTATTATTTTCTGTTTTTCCGCCTGCTTTTGGCAATAAAACATCAATGGCATTTACCGTAACTAAGGTTGATGTTAGCATAAAAAATATCAACAATAAAAAAACAATATCCGTCATTGACGACATATTAAAACTTGGATCTACTTTATTTCTTCCCTTTAAATTCATTTTATGCAGGTTCGTTTAATAAATCTAAAAAATCAACCGATACGGCTTCCATTTGATACACCACTTTATCGGTACGAACCACCAAATGATTGTAGGTTATATAACTTATAATTCCTACAATTAAACCTGCAACCGTTGTTGTCATAGCGGTATATAATCCGTCAGATAATAATTTAATATCAATTTGCCCACCTGAATTTGCAATTTCATGAATAGCAATAATCATTCCAATTACTGTTCCTAAAAACCCAATCATAGGAGCTGCTCCTGCAATAGTTGCGATAACAGAAACATTTCTTTCAAGTTTATAAACTTCTAATTTCCCAGCGTTTTCAATCGCTTTATTAATATCTTCTAAGGGTTTTCCGATTCTTGAAATTCCTTTACTAATTAATCTTGCGTTAGGTGAATTGGTGTTTTTACACAATTGCTTTGCACTGTCTAAATCTCCACTTGTTACAAAATTTCTAATTTTATCCATAAAATTTTTATCTATTTTTGAAGCTGCTTTAATGGCAAAAAATCGCTCAAAATAAATGTATAATGCTACGGCTAATAACACAAATAGGATGGCAATAATAATTTGGCCTCCTAGCCCTCCGTCTTTAATTAACTGAATAATAGATAATGTTTTTTCAGCTGATATTTCATCAACTAAACCCGTTTCTTTTTGAATGTATGCGAACATGAACGTCATTTTGTTTTATATAATACTAAAAAAATCCTGAATATAAATTCAGGATTTAAAAATACACTATTTTTTTTATTTATTTAAGACAATAATAGTTTTACCATTATATATCCTAATCCCCCTAAAACTATGGTATAAGGAAATGCCATTTTAACCATTTTACCGTACGATAAATTAATTAACGGCGCTAATGATGATGTTAATAAGAATAAAAATGCTGCTTGCCCATTTGGTGTTGCAACACTTGGTAAATTAGTTCCTGTATTAATTGCGATGGCTAATTTTTCAAAATGTTCTCTTGTTATATCACCATTTTTAAAAGCTTGTTCTACCTCACCAATATATACCGTTGCTACGAATACGTTATCGCTAATTGCTGATAAAAATCCATTAGCTACATAAAATAACCCTGGTTGTGATGCTGGGTCTTGACTTAACGCCCAGTGAATTATTGGGCTAAATAAATGCTGGTCATGAATCATTGCCACCACTACAAAAAAGACTACTAATAATCCTGTAAAAGGCAATGCCTCTTCAAAAGCAGGTCCTAATTGATGCTCATCAGTAATACCAATAAAAGCTGTTTGTACAATAATCAATGCCAAACCGATAAACCCAACAGGAGCAATATGTAAAGCCAATCCTGCAATTAATAATATTGCAGATACTCCTTGAACAATTAAAGCATATTTTTCTTTAGCTGTTCTTTTAGCATCTTCTTCTTCGGTGTATTTACCGATAATATTTGCCGCTACAGTTGGTAATTTATCTCCAAAACCAAACGATCCTGTTAATTCTAAAACAACTGTTGTTGCCATCCCTGCTGCTAAAACAGGTAACGTAATAGGTGCCATTTTTAAGAAAAACTGTACAAAATCCCAACCTAATCGTTCACCAATTAGTAAATTTTGAGGCTCACCAACTAAGGTACAAACTCCTCCAAGAGCGGTACCAACAACACCGTGCATAATTAAACTACGTAAAAAACTACGAAATTGCTCTAAGGTTTCTCCACTTAATTCTTCTCTATCTAAAACTCCATCATGATCATAATCTGAAGAGCTCGAATGTATTTTGTGATACACTCCATAAAAACCAACAGCAACACTAATTAATACTGCCGTTACCGTTAAAGCATCTAAAAACGCTGATAAAACCGCTGATAAAAACACAAATAATAATGACAATAATACTTTCGATTTTATTTTTGTAAAAACCTTACTAAAAATAAACATTAGCAAAGGTTTCATAAAATAAATACCCGCCACCATAAACACTAAAAGTAATACTACTTCTAAATTTTGAGCTACTTCATGATAGGCATTTTTAGCGGTGGTTAAGCCCAATGCAACTGCCTGAATAGCTAGCAAACCTCCTGTTAAAAGCGGATAACACTTTAGTGCCATTGCTAGGGTAAAAATAAACTCTGCTATAAAAAGCCAAGCGGTTATTGTTTTTCCTAATACAAAAAAGGAAAACACGTTGAAAACTAAAAAACTAAGCATGGTTATTTTAAACCACTTAGGACTATTCCCTAAAAAATATTTAAACATCATTTTTATTTATTGTGCCTTTAAACCAACTCTTTTAGAGCTATTTCAAAAGCTGTTGAACAAATTTTTGTTTTTGCAGCACTTTTAGAAAAAGTTCGTTGTAGTGCTTTTTTAATTGTGTTTGAAGTATCGTCAAAAATGGCTTTATCTTGCATTGGAAGTGCTACTTTTGCTTCCATTAAATAAGCAAAAACTCTAGCAATACCACAATTAGAAATAAAATCAGGTAATAAACTTACATGACTATCGGTATATTCCATAATAGGACCGAAGAAAATTTCTTTATCAGCAAAAGGAACATTTGCTCCTGGCGATATCACTTCTAAGCCTGTGTCAATCATTTTTTGTACCTGGTCTTGAGAAACTAATCGTGAGGCTGCTGCTGGCACAAATATTTCCGCTGGCACATTCCAAATTTCTTCATTAATTTCATCAAAAGGAATCATTTTTTCAGACACTAACTGATTACCGTCTTTTGCTAAAAATAAGGCTGTCATTTCTTCCATAGAAAAACCAGCTTCATTAATAACACCACCTTCTCTATCAATAATTCCAACCACTTTAGCACCTAACTGTGTTAAGTAATAAGCCGCTGCCGATCCTACATTTCCAAAACCTTGAACAATAGCTCTTTTTCCTGAAATTGAACCTCCGTAAAGGTTGTAGTAATGTTTTACTGCCTGGGCAACACCATAACCTGTTAGCATATCTGCTACGGTATATTTTTTTGATAAATCAGGTGAAAATTGCTTGTCTTCTATAACCTTAATTACCCCTTGGCGCAATTGCCCAATTCTATTAATTTTATCGGCTTCAGTTGGTTTAAAATGTCCGTTAAAAATTCCTTCCTGCGGATGCCAAACACCACAACTTTCTGTTAAAGGAATTACATCTTTATCGGCATCAACATTTAAATCACCACCAGTTCCGTAATAATGTTTTAATAAAGGTGTTACCGCTTTATACCAACGCTCTAAAACACCTCTTTTTCGAGGATCGTTAGGATCAAAATTAATGCCTGATTTTGCACCACCAATAGCAGGTCCTGAAACAGTAAATTTCACTTCCATTGTTTTTGCTAACGACAATACTTCATTTTTATTTAAACCTTTACGCATTCTGGTTCCTCCACCTGCTGCACCACCTCTTAAAGAGTTGATCACTGTCCATCCTTCCGCTTCTGTTTCTTGATCTTTCCAGTGAAAAACGATTTCTGGCTCTTTATTTTCGTATATTTTTAATAATTCTTTCATATTCTATTTTAATAAATGTTTACCTTAAAATTGCTACTATCTTGTTTTTGAAATACGCTATTGAGCGAAGCTAAAGTTGATTCATTTAAATTATTTTTTGAATTATTATGATACTTAGTTGAAAACATACTGTCACAAATTTACTATAAAAAAATGATAGGTAACAATTTTTTATTTTAAAAATAAATAGCTATTTATTAAAAATAACACCCGAAGAATGATCTTTTTTTGCACCTGTAACACTTTTTAAACAATTCACCTGATTTTCAATACGTAACAGCCCTAAAAAAGCAAAAATTAACGCTTCTTTGTAATTAATAAGTGCTTTTGATGGTATTTCAATTTTTTGTTCGGCATAAAATTCAATTCTGTTCATTAAGAAATCGTTAAAAACGCCACCTCCTGTTATTAAAACAACGTCATTTTTATGAATTATTTTGCCTATTTGAATTGCAGCATGTTCAATAAAAGTGCGTAAAATAGCTGGGATATCTTTTTCTAAAGTATCAATCAGCGGAAAAATAATCAAACGAACCCATTCTAATCCTAACGATTTTGGTGCTGATTTTTTATAAAAATCTAACGCGTTTAATTTCCTTAATAATTCTTGATTTATTATTGCCGATTTAGCAATTTGTCCTTTATCGTCATACTCAAATCCTAATTTTTGCACATAATGATTCAAAACAATATTTACAGGGCAAATATCAAAAGCAATTCGGGTATTTTCTTGATTATTTTCGCCTAAATTATCATTTAAACTATCTTTTACATTATTTTGATTTTTTAAATGATAAGAAACATTGGCAAAACCGCCTAAGTTTACGCAAAAATCATATTCAGAAAATAATAACTCATCACCAATAGGAACAAGCGGTGCTCCTTGACCGCCAAGCGCAACATCTTGGGTTCTAAAATCGCAAATTACTTTTTGATTGGTTTTTTCTGATATAATTTTACCATGACCAATTTGAAGTGTAATTCCTTTTGCTGGTTGATGTAAAATTGTATGCCCGTGCGAGGCGATAAAATCAATAGCATCTATCTTGTTTTTTTTGATAAATCCATTAATTTCTTCTGATAATAAAACCGCATATTCAATATCTAAACGAATTAAATCATCTTTTGAAAAATTAATTGCCCCTTGTAATTTATCTTTCCAAGCACTCGAATATGCGATTGTTTCTGCCGCTAAAATTTTAAAATTCTTATAGTTTTTTTTATCAAACTTTACAAAAACCAAGTCAATCCCGTCTAAGGATGTACCAGACATTAAACCTATTATAAAATAAAAATCATCATTCATATCTGTAAAAATAATAAAACACGGTTAAAAATACGCTATTAAAAAAGTATCTTTGGATGAATTTTTTACGGATTTAACAATTATTAAACAATCATAAATTATGGATTTTAGTTTAACAGAAGAACATATAATGATTCGTGATGCAGCTCGTGACTTTGCTCAAACCGAATTATTACCAGGCGTAATTGAAAGAGACAACAAGCAAGAATTTCCTGATTCTTTAGTAAAAAAAATGGGAAAACTTGGTTTTATGGGAATTATGGTCGATCCAAAATACGGCGGAAGCGGTATGGACGCAATTTCGTATGTATTAATTATGGAAGAATTATCTAAAATTGACGCATCGGCATCGGTAATGGTTTCTGTAAACAATTCCTTAGTTTGCTATGGTTTAGAAGCTTTTGGAACGGAAGATCAAAAGCAAAAATACTTAACAAAATTAGCTAGTGGCGAACAAATTGGCGCGTTTTGTTTGAGTGAACCTGAGGCAGGTTCTGACGCAACATCGCAAGCAACAACAGCCCAAGAAAAAGACGATCATTACCTAATTAATGGTACAAAAAACTGGATTACAAACGGTGGGCGTGCCGATGTTTATTTGGTAATCGCACAAACTGACCGAAGTAAAAAACACAAAGGAATCAACGCTTTTATCGTTGAAAAAGGTGCCGAAGGTTTTCATGTTGGTCCTAAGGAAGATAAATTAGGAATCCGTGGTTCTGACACACATACCTTGCAATTTAACAACGTAAAAGTACCTAAAGAAAATAGAATTGGTCAAGATGGTTTTGGCTTTAAATTCGCCATGAAAACTTTAGCTGGAGGAAGAATCGGAATTGCTGCACAAGCCTTAGGAATTGCTTCTGGAGCGTATGAATTGGCATTAAAATATTCAAAAGAACGTAAAACTTTTGGTACAGAAATTTGCAATCATCAAGCAATTGCTTTTAAACTTGCCGATATGTACACTGAAATTGAAGCCGCAAGAATGTTAGTAATGAAAGCTGCCTGGGACAAAGACCAAGGAAATAATTATGATATGTCGGGCGCAATGGCAAAATTATACGCCTCAAAAGTAGCGATGGAACAATCGGTTGAAGCTGTGCAAATTCATGGAGGAAATGGTTTTGTAAAAGACTATCATGTAGAGCGTTTAATGCGGGATGCAAAAATCACTCAAATTTACGAAGGAACTTCAGAAATTCAAAAAATAGTAATTTCGAGAGGGCTTATTAGAGGGTAAGAAATAGTTTGATCAAGAAACCTAAATAAACTAAAAGTCCATTATTTTTATAATGGACTTTTTTTGGGCGTTACCACAAGGGTCGCGCTTTACGTACTCGCTTTTTATTCATTCTTCATAAAAGAGCTCAAACAAAACTTCAATCGCTAACGCAAAGAGCAACTATCTCGTTAATCCAAATCTTTAAATTCTAATTTATGCAAATGTAAGCCAGAAGCAGGTGCTATATTTTTAATAAATTCAATATCTGATTCAGGGTTTAAACTGTCTTTTATAAAATCTAAACCGTATTCTCCTTTTCCTAAACTGTGTAATCCGCCCATTATTAAACGGATTTGGTTTCTTAAAAAACCTTCGCCTCTAACAATTAACACAAAACTCTCTTTCGGGAAAAAAGAAGCTGTTAATTCCGTGTTTTTTTCAATGCGACAATATTCAATACTTCTTTCCACCTTTGTTTCTTCCGATGGTTTTGTACAATATCTTTTAAAATTATGAAAACCCTCAAATAATTGAGCACCTTCTTTCATAATTTCCAAATCTAACTGATCTCTAAATCGGGTTAAAAAAGGTGCGGCATACGGATGATTTTTTTCACCATAAGAAAAATAATAACGATATTCTTTTATCTTCGGATGCTGAATTATATTGAATTTTTTATCGATATCTTCAATTTTTAATGCCCGCATATCGCCTGGAGCATTGGCATTAAAATCAATCATAAATTGCTCAAAATCTACGGTTTCATCAATAAATAACTGAAACGCAAAATGAGTCGCCGATACTCTGGCATCGGTTCTACCGACACCCAAACTTTTTAAGCGGATTCCTTTAAAAATAAATTTTAACGTTTTATCTAAAAATAAATGACCTGTTTTTAAATTTGGCTGTTTTTGCCAGCCGTGAAAACGAAATCCTAAATACTGAATGGTAACTAAATACGTGTTTTTGTAATTCATTTATTGTAATAAATCGTATGCTTGTGTTGCTATTTCTAATTCTTCATTGGTTGGAATTACCAATACTTTTACTTTGGATGTTTCTTTGTGAATTTCTGTTAATTCTCTGGCTTTTACATCATTTTTATTTTCATCTAACTCAATACCAAAATATTCTAAACCTGTACAGGTTAATTTTCTGATAAGTATTGAATTTTCGCCAATTCCAGCGGTAAAAACAATCGCATCAACGCCATTCATCACCGCAATATAAGAACCTATATATTTTTTAATTCTATAGGCATTCATATCTAAGGCTAATTGACAATTTTTATCGCCTTTTTCTGCCGCATCTTCAATATCACGCAAATCGCTAAAACCTGTTAAACCTAACATTCCGCTTTGCTTTTGCAACATATCTGATACATATTTAGCATCATAGCCTAAATTTTCTATTAAATAGAAAATTAAAGAATGGTCAATATCACCCGAACGAGAACCCATAATTAAACCTGTAACAGGGCTAAAACCTAAGCTATGGTCAATACTAATTCCATTTTCAATAGCCGTAATACTACAACCGTTTCCTAAATGAATGCTTATAATTTTAGATTTTTCTTGCTGTAAACAGTTGTTTTTATGCAAATATTCGATGGCTTTTTCAGAAACATATTTATGACTTGTTCCGTGAAAACCGTATAATCTTATTTTATTTTCTGTTAAAAATTTATTGGGAATAGAAAATTTATGCGCTTTTTCAGGAATGGTTTGATGAAATGCCGTGTCAAAAGCTGCCACTTGAATAGCATCTGTAAAAATAGTTTCGGCAACCTGTATTCCTTCTAAATTTGCAGGATTATGAAGCGGTGCTAATGAAAATAACTCTTCAATTTTCTTTTTAACCTGAGCAGTTACTACAGCTGTTTCTTTAAAAGAATCACCACCATGAACAACTCTGTGCGCTACTACATTGATTTGGTTTGTACTGGTAAGTACACCTATTTTTTCATCTAATAATAAATTGACTACTTTTTGTAAACCTTCTTTATGATTTTTAATATCAGAAATTTCTTTACTTTTATTTTCTTCTGATTTATAATGAACAACGCTTTTTTTCAAGCCAATTCTTTCAACTAAACCTGCACAAATAACCTGCTGTTGTGGCATTTGAATTAATTGATATTTTATTGATGAACTACCTGAATTTATAACTAATATTTTCATGTTTTATTTTGTATTAGAAAGCTTATTGATCTTGTGCTTGAATTGCGGTTAAAATTATGGTATTAAAAATATCATCAACAGTACACCCTCTACTTAAATCGTTTACAGGTTTGTTTAAACCTTGTAACATTGGTCCGATTGCCAAAGCTCCTGTTTCTCTTTGCACGGCTTTATAAGTATTATTTCCTGTATTTAAATCAGGGAAAATTAACACGTTTGCTTGCCCTGCTACTTTTGAATCTGGCATTTTCTTTTTTCCGATAGATGGATCTACAGCCGCATCATATTGAATAGGACCTTCTACTTTTAAATCGGGTCTTTTTTGTTTGATAATCGCTGTTGCTTCTCGAACGGTATCGACATCTTCTCCTTTTCCTGAAGCGCCTGATGAATACGATAACATCGCTATTTTTGGGTCAATTCCGAAGGCAATACTTGAATCTGCCGATGAAATTGCAATTTCCGCCAATTGTACCGCCGTTGGATTTGGGTTAATTGCACAGTCGCCAAAAATAGACACTCTATCTTCTAAACACATAAAAAATATTGATGAAACTACCGAATATCCAGGTTTTGTTTTAATAAATTGTAATGCTGGTTTTATAGTGTGTTGCGTAGTATGTGCAGCCCCTGAAACCATTCCATCAGCCAAGCCTTTGTGAACCATCATGGTTCCAAAATAAGAAACATCAGCCATTAAATCTTCTGCCATAGCAGGGCTTAATCCTTTGTGTTTTCTTAACGCATGTAAAGTGCTTGAAAAATCAGCAAAATAAACCGATTCAATAGGATTTATAATATCAATTTTATCAAAATCAAAAGAAATATTTAAACGTTTTACAGCTGCCTGAATAAGTACTTTTTTTCCTAAAATAGTTAATTTAACAACATTTGTTTTTTGAAGTTGTGATGCCGCTATTAATATTCTGTCATCATTTCCTTCAGGTAATACAATGTGTTTTTTAACCTGTTTTGCTTTTTTCAATAAATTATATTGAAACATTCTTGGCGTAAGAATATCAGTTCCTTTATAGGTTGTTAATTTTTCGTTTAAAGCAGTAACATCTACGTGTTTTTCAAAAATATTAATAGACATTTTTATTTTATCAACATTTTCGGCGTAAATATGCGCTCTTACGCTTCCTAACTTTGTAGTAACCGCAAAAGTTCCTTCTTTTACCCATAAAATAGGCACGGTTTTCTCTAAACCTTCAATTAATTTAATTATTGATGGATTTAATGCAATTCCTCCTGTTAAAACAATTCCAGAAATTGACGGGTAATTCGTAGAAATATTTGCCTGTAAGGTAGCTAGCAAAATATCCGACCTGTCGGCAGGTGTAACCACAACACTACCTTCGGTTAAGTGCTGTAAAAAATTAGCCAATTGCATGGCTCCTACTTTTATATCGCCCGATATATTGTTTAAAAATTCTTTACCAAATAAAATTTTTGCTTCAATGCTATTTGAAAGCTCTTTAATGGTCGGGTTATTTAATTTTTTATGAATCGGAATGGCGTTTATAGAAACATCTTTGGGTAAGTTTTTACCAACCTCTTCAATAATGGCATCAATATTTGAAGCTTCAATTTTATTGGCAACAACCGAAATTACTTTAACTTCTTTATTCACAAAAGAATCATAAGTTAAGCGTAAACCTTGAATAAAATCATCTAACGTTTTATTTAATCCGCCAGAAACTATAATTACAGGAATCCCTAAGTTCTTTGCAATTAAAACATTCAAATCCATTTCAATAACAGCTCCGTGATCTGAAAAATCAGTTCCTTCTACAATTACAAAATCATTTTCTTGTTCTAAAATTTTATATTTTTCAATAATTGTGCTAATCACCTCATCTTCCTTATCATCATTTAATTTATTGATTAATTCCGATCGTGTAAAAGCATAACAATCATCATAAGCACACTTAATTTTAAAATAATTAAGAATGGTATTTATATGATTGTCCTTTTTTCCATTAATAGGATTATCAATAATAGGCCTAAAATAACCAACCTTCGGTTTTTTTCGGAGCAATAGTTGCATTACTCCTAAACTCAACATTGATTTACCTGAATTAGCTTCACTTGCAGCAATATAAATAGCTTTATTCATCTTTATTTTTTTTTTTTGCAAAACTAGAATAATTAAAATTACTTTTTTATGATAATTGTTAGTATAAATTACAACTTTATAATACACGAAAAATCATAGAAATTACAAGGCTTAAAATAGGTTATTTTTTTAATATACCTATTCAACTCATAAAAAAACCTCTTAAAATATTTTAAGAGGTTTTTTATTAACATCGTTTATTTTACTATAATATTTCATCAACATTAAAACGAAGTAGTATTTCATGTGTTCCGTTTTGATAGGTACTTAAATCATTTAAATACAGGTTGTATCCGTAGCCAATATCAAACCATTTTGTTGCCGATATTAAGCTGTTTAATTGAATAGCATTATTCCATGAATACGACATTCCTACATTATAAAACTCTTTTATATTTAAAACCGTATTTACATCAAAAGACAAAGGCGCACCTTCAATAAAACGAACCAAAACCGATGGT
>NZ_OENA01000003.1 GCF_900239185.1 Tenacibaculum finnmarkense | reverse complement strand
GACATTTCCTAGTGGAATCGTGATGGTTGCTGGTGTTGCATCTTCGCCGCTATCGTTATCAATTGCTGCGATGTTAAAGGTAGCATCATCATTTGTGGTTCCATCTGGATCAAATTTTAAACCATTTGCTTGATCTACTGTTAAGACTTGATTTAGCGTTACAGGCGTTATTCCATCGGCTAAAAATAAGGTTCCACCGCTTGGTAAACTTGTGATTTTATAATTTTCAACCGTTCCATCGGTATCGTTTCCTGTTGGATTTACAATATCGGTTGCATCGGCATCACTTGAAATACTTGCTGATGTAATATCATCGGTTGTTGGCAAGACATTTCCTAGTGGAATCGTGATGGTTGCTGGACTTGCATCTTCGCCACCATCGTTATCAATTGCTGCGATATTAAAGGTAGCATCATCATTTGTGCTTCCATCTGGATCAAATTTTAAACCATTTGCTTGATCTACTGTTAACACTTGATTTAGCGTTACAGGTGTTATTCCATCGGCTAAAAATAAGGTTCCACCAGTTGGTAAACTTGTGATTTTATAATTTTCAACCGTTCCATCGGTATCGTTTCCTGTTGGATTTACAATATCGGTTGCATCGGCATCACTTGAAATACTTGCTGATGTAATATCATCGGTTGTTGGCAAGACATTTCCTAGTGGAATCGTGATGGTTGCTGCTGTTGCATCTTCGCCGCTATCGTTATCAATTGCTGCGATGTTAAAAGTAGTATCATCATTTGTGCTTCCATCTGGATCAAATTTTAAACCATTTGCTTGATCTACTGTTAACACTTGATTTAAAGTTACAGGCGTTATTCCATCGGCTAAAAATAAGGTTCCGCCAGTTGGTAAACTTGTGATTTTATAATTTTCAACCGTTCCATCCGTATCGTTTCCTGTTGGATTTACAATATCGGTTGCATCGGCATCACTTGGAATACTTGCTGATGTAATATCATCGGTTGTTGGCAAGACGTTTCCTAGTGGTATTGTTATGGTTGCTGGTGTTGCATCTTCGCCGCTATCGTTATCAATTGCTGCGATGTTAAAAGTAGCATCATCATTTGTACTTCCATCGGGATCAAATTTTAAACCATTTGCTTCCGCTACTGTTAAGACTTGATTTAGCGTTACAGGCGTTATTCCATCGGCTAAAAATAAGGTTCCACCGCTTGGTAAACTCGTGATTTTATAATTTTCAACCGTTCCATCGGTATCGTTTCCTGTTGGATTTACAATATCTGTTGCTCCCGCATCACTTGAAATACTTGCTGATGTAATATCATCGGTTGTTGGCAAGACATTTCCTAGTGGTATTGTGATGGTTGCTGGTGTTGCATCTTCGCCGCTATCATTATCTATTGCTGCGATATTAAAAGTAGCATCATCATTTGTACTTCCATCAGGATCAAATTTTAAGCCATCTGCTTGGGCTAATGTTAACACTTGGTTTAAGGTTACAGGCGTTATTCCATCGGCTAAAAATAAGGTTCCACCGCTTGGTAAACTTGTAATTTTATAATTTTCAACCGTTCCATCGGTATCGTTTCCTGTTGGATTTACAATATCAATTGCATCGGCATCACTTGAAATACTTGCTGATGTAATATCATCGGTTGTTGGCAAGACGTTTCCTAGTGGTATTGTGATCGTTGCTGGTGTTGCATCTTCGCCGCTATCGTTATCAATTGCTGCGATATTAAAGGTAGCATCATCATTTGTGCTTCCATCTGGATCAAATTTTAAACCATTTGCTTGATCTACTGTTAAGACTTGATTTAAGGTTACAGGCGTTATTCCATCGGCTAAAAATAAGGTTCCACCGCTTGGTAAACTTGTAATTTTATAATTTTCAACCGTTCCATCGGTGTCGTTTCCTGTTGGATTTACAATATCAGTTGCTCCGGCATCACTTGAAATACTTGTTGATGTTAAATCATCGGTTGTTGGCAAAGTGTTTACCGTTAATGTAGCGCTACCTGTTTTATCTAAACACTTATTATCAGCATGGGTAACTTTTAAATAATACTCTTTTCCAGTTAAACCTGTAACATCACTAATATTTAAAATAGCTGTTGTTACAGTTGTATAAACCCCTGTATTTGTTAAGGTAGTTCCTGTAGTAGCAGGATCACCAATATACCATTGGTATTGAATACCCGAATTTGCATTTCCTGAAGCACCGTCATATGCTGGAACTCCTGCAGCATAAGTTGTCGCCTCGTCTGCAGTTGCCGATGTTAAGGTAAAACTTGTTGCTATTCCTTCGGTTACTGTTTGATCAACTAAAGCTGTAAAATCGGCAATTAATTTTTTCGCTTTTATTTCGTTACCTGTTACGCCATTATAGCTACTTGCTAGTATTGCTCCTGATGTTGTTACTTGACCAGTTGCATTAAAACCATCTCCATCTAAAATACCATCATTATTTGCATCTATTCCTCCAGATTCGATGACGTCATTACAACCATCACCATCAGAATCTAAATCTAAATAATTTGGTATTCCATCGTTGTCATTATCACAATGATTGATTTTAATTAGTATGTTATCGACATATTCATCTGCAGATACAAATATTGCTGCATCATTCAACCAAGGATAATTACTTGCCGCACCTAAATCTATTTCATTTACAACGATAAGTGTTCCTAGTACTCCAGCTGCATCATATTTAGCTCCTTTATTGTCTGCGTATAAATGTAGCACTCCTGCTATATTTTTTTTAACATAATAAGTAGTGTATTGTCTGAACCAACCTACTTCTCTTGCAGGGGCACTTATTGAAGGTAACGAAGAATTTGGTTCTCTAATTAAAATACCTCCATGACCATACAAAAAGACGCCATCTGGAGCTCCCGGGTAATCATCATTCCAAACAGGGTCTTGACCTGACGCACCTATAGCTGTCCCGTATTCGTTATTATCATTTGATAAAAACCCTATTTGTTTTCCTAATGAAAAATCTGCTTCAAGAGTGTATCTTTCACCATTTAACAAGTTTATATTTTTTAAAACGACAAATGAAGACATTTGTTCCTTATCTACGATTCCTCCGCCATTTGCATCAATAACTATAGTAGTACTACCATCAAGCCCTGAAATCGATTTATATTCCCCAACATTTGTTGTACTTGTATTTCCTGGGTGTGAATTATACGCTTCTAATAAGCCGTCAATACCTGGCACCCCTGCTAAGCTTCCTTTTGGAATATTCGTTCCTGGGGTTCCCGCTTCAAATGTTTCATTTATAATAATCTCTTCTATTACCGGTGTTGTACAACCAGCATCTTCTTGACTATCTAAAATCCCATCGTTATCATCATCTAAATCACAACGATTATTAATACCATCGGCATCAGGATCGTTAGCTGTTACTGTACCTACTATTGCTCCGTCAGTACATGGATCGATAGCACAACTAGCAATACCATCGTAAGGTTTTGTAATATCCATTGATACAGATACAATTCCTGAATCGTTAAAAGTTTCAAGATCGTTATATAAACCATTAGTACCTACTGCTCCACTACCTTGAGTTCCCGCCTCTATAGCATCAGAACAACCATCACTATCAGAATCAGTATCCGTACTTTTAGTACAGGTAGGATCAATTTCTTTTAAACTGAACCCGTCTACTAAAACGACGGTAGGGTTTTCTAGATAAAATTCATATTTAACAGATGATGATATTGCTTCAAAAACAATTCTATATTTTTTCCAATGTGGATCATACTCTGTAGTAGTATTTGGACTTAAAGATGGGTATGGATATACTGTGATATCTAAAGGTGTTTGATATAAAACATTTACTCCGGTACCACCACCTTGATCTACAAAACCAAAACGTACGTGATTAATATTATAATCATAACCCTGAGTACCTGAATAACCGTAATTAGGTAAGGTTCCCATTTCAAATTCTAATACATACTGATTACCTACTGTTAATCCAGAAATAGTATTCGATACAGCTTCATCAGAAAGTGAAAATATTAAAAATCCACCACCACTATCAGATTCTTTTACATTTATTTTATAATTACCTCCAGTTCTAGGATCTGTTATACTTGACCCTGCTAAATATTGTGCTTCAGACCAATCTGGTGTTCCTGTTGTAAAATCCCAGCCTTGATAAAGACCTGGTGAACTTGTTCCGTTAAAAGATACATCGCTTAAATGTGACTTATACTTAGAAACGCCATCATCTGAAGTTGACTTTCCTACAATTTCAGTATCTGAATAGTTAAAATTACCATTGGTTAATAAATCTGTCGTTGGGCATTCTATTACATCTGGGATACCGTCATTATCATCGTCTATATCGATAACATCGGCAATACCGTCATTATCAAAATCTTCAATTACATTAAAAATAGTCGTATAATAACTATAACAATCTGATGCTGTATGATAAAACGCAGCATAATAAACCCCAATAGGTGCAGCATTTAAGGTTGTAACTAAATTAGCACTAGTTGCAGGTGTGCCTGTATGCCAAGATAAATTAGTTCCACTAGGACCTGAATTTGCTGTTATTGTTGTTAAGTCGAAAGTAGTGGTAGCGGTTGCTCCACCATAATTAACTGATAATACAGGTGCATCTACTCCTGCAGCACAAGTATAACAAACAGTTGTTCCTATAGAAATAGCATCAATGATTGATTGCACTCCTGCATTTGTACCAGAGGTAGTTGACCCTTGAAATTTTAAATAAGTATAAGTACCGTTTTCAGCTGCAGATAATGTATAGGTGAATTGTTGGAAATTTGTATAATCACCAGAACTATAAGCATTATCCATTACAACGGGCGCCGTAAAGTTTGTTCCATCAGCACTAAACGATACCTTATATGTATTGTTATCCGCTGTATTATTTACAGCTCTAGCGGTAATAACAATTTCTGCTCCTTGCGTAAAGGAATTTGCAAAGACAGCAGCAGGAGTCGTCACCGAACCAAACCATTCTTGAGGCCCAGCTCCATCAGGAACACCATGTAAGGATGACATAGAACCTCCGCTTGTTACATATTGTTTCTCCAAATAACTTCCATTAGCACATTGTGCCGACACCAAAGAGGATGTAAGTGTAAAAGAGATTATTAAAAAAGCTATGAAATAGCTTTTAAAAAAAAGGTTATTTCTAATTAAATAGTAAAATTTTTCCATAAATATTAATTTTAAATCCGTAAAAAACAGCTTATTATTATAAACTGAAACCCAATTATATTCAGTATCTAATTTTTACTATAAAAATTAGACAACTACAATTCACTTAAAAAACAAATAAGAGAATCGATTAATTTAAAAACTACAAGGGGGACTTTTTTTAGATAAAAACTTAATAAAAAAATTATTTCACAAGCTTTAACAAATACAATTATTTTAAGGTAATATAGTACTAATGCAAATATAGAAAAAAAAAACATATCAAAGATATTTTTAATATAAATTCTAATTTACGAAAGATTTTTTATTGTAAATAAAATTACCGCACGCCTTAAAGTACTATTTTAAATCTTAAAAAACAAAAAACACACCAATTAAAACAAACCCGAATCACTCTAAAACACTAACAACACATGAAAAAACAAACTAAAAACAACTAAATATCAAGTGTTATTTATTAAAAAAACACTGATTCAATATATAATAATAACTCATCGAAGCAATATATTAAAACCCAAGTAACACACCTACAAAACAGGGGAAAATAGTATATATTAAATCTCACCCTAAAGAAAGAAAAACTACTACAAAAGCATTTTTATTTTTATTTTTTTAAATAGCAGAAAAAAATAAATACATTGACTGAACTTATTTCAGTTTCTCATCTTTATTTTTTATGATTTTTAGAAATCTAAGTGGTTTTAATGACTTTTGTCTTTATAAATTTTGACTAAAAAAATCACTCAAACTAATAGATTCTTTAATTTTTAAACAAATTTTAAGATGTTTTAAAAAAAAATGATAAAAAAACAACGTGCTCCCACACACATATATCACTCAACTTATGATATTTACATAAAAACAGTGTAATTTTCCATTAAATTTATTAAAAAAAAACTTGCAGATTCAATAAACTGTGTTATATTTGCAACCGCTTAGAGATATTATATTTCTTATAAAGAAAAATAAATCAAAAGCTTGCAAGAAATTGCAATTAAATCTTTACCAATGCGAAAGTAGCTCAGTTGGTAGAGCGTCAGCCTTCCAAGCTGAATGTCGCCAGTTCGAACCTGGTCTTTCGCTCATAGTCTTTTAAAAGATAGACTTTAAAAATCTTTATTTACCAATGCGAAAGTAGCTCAGTTGGTAGAGCGTCAGCCTTCCAAGCTGAATGTCGCCAGTTCGAACCTGG
>NZ_OENA01000005.1 GCF_900239185.1 Tenacibaculum finnmarkense | reverse complement strand
AGGAAATGTCTTGCCAACAACCGATGATATTACATCAGCAAGTATTTCAAGTGATGCCGGAGCAACTGATATTGTAAATCCAACAGGAAACGATACCGATGGAACGGTTGAAAATTATAAAATTACAAGTTTACCAACTGGTGGAACCTTATTTTTAGCCGATGGAATAACGCCTGTAACGCTAAATCAAGTCTTAACAGTAGATCAAGCAAATGGTTTAAAATTTGATCCAGATGGAAGCACAAATGATGATGCTACTTTTAACATCGCAGCAATTGATAACGATAGCGGCGAAGATGCAACAGCAGCAACCATCACGATTCCACTAGGAAATGTCTTGCCAACAACCGATGATATTACATCAGCAAGTATTTCAAGTGATGCGGGAGCAACCGATATTGTAAATCCAACAGGAAACGATACCGATGGAACGGTTGAAAATTATAAAATTACAAGTTTACCAACTGGTGGAACCTTGTTTTTAGCCGATGGAATAACGCCTGTAACCTTAAATCAAGTGTTAACAGTAGATCAAGCAAATGGTTTAAAATTTGATCCAGATGGAAGCACAAATGATGATGCTACTTTTAACATCGCAGCAATTGATAACGATAGCGGCGAAGATGCAACACCAGCAACCATCACGATTCCACTAGGAAATGATGATAATCCAATAGCAGAAAATGACACAGCATCGACCTTAAAAGATACGCCTGTAACTACAGGAAACGTCTTAGAAAATGATAGTGTTTTAGATAATGCAACAATCACTAGTTTTGATGCAACAAGCATTAAAGGCGGAACAGTTGTCAGTAATGGAGATGGAACATTTGATTATATGCCAGCATCAGGATTTGTAGGAGAAGATACTTTTACGTACACTTTATGTGATGCTGACACTCCAATACCAACTTGTTCAACAGCAACGGTAACTGTATCGGTATCATTTGTAATTACGGCGATCGTAGATGATTATAGTGAAAACCCTACGGAGCAAGGAGCTAATACTCCTGTTATTACAGAAAATGATGTTTTAGATGGGAGCCCCGTAGTAGTAGGAACTGCTAAAGGAGAGGTAACATTAACAGCAGACCCTAATGGAACAAATTTTAAAGGTTTTACATTTAACCCTGATGGTACTATTACGGTATCTAAAAATGTAATACCAGGGACGTATAATTTAGAGTATGAAATTTGTGAAAATGGATCAATTCCTACGAATTGTGCAATAGCAACAGTAACCATCGTAGTTGTACCAGAAGCAAATCCTTGCGGAACGCCTTATAATATTATGACACCTGATAACGATGGGGAAAATGATAGTTTCTTTATTTCTTGTATTGATAAGCCAGAATATGCAAATAATACGGTAGAGATTTTCAATAGATGGGGAAATACGGTTTACAAAGCTTCAGGATATAATAATGAAAGTGTTTCATTTAAAGGGATTTCAAACGGAAGAACAACACTAGTTGTTGATGAAAAATTACCATCAGGAACCTATTATTATGTTATTGATTTAGGCGATGGTTCAAAAGCAAAAGCAGGTTGGTTATACATTAATAGATAAAAAAAACGATATGAAAATTAGATATTCAATACTATTAATTCTATGTGTAATCAGCGGAATTAATGCACAACAAGATCCACAATATACACAGTATATGTACAATACGATGACCGTAAACCCTGCTTATGCAGGGTCAAGCGGACATTCAATCATAAATTTATTAGGGCGTACCCAATGGGTAGGAATCGATGGCGCTCCTGACAGTCAAACATTAAGTTATGACACACCTTTAGGCTATAGCGGGGTTGGTTTAGGAATCAATTTAACCAACGATAGAATAGGACCTTCAAACGAACTTTATTTAGATATTAACGGATCGTACAGCATTCGTACTGGTGAAGACGGAAATCTATCTTTTGGGTTAAAACTAGGAGGTCGTAATTTGAACATTGACTGGAGTAAGGGACTTATTAGAAATGTAAATGACAACAAGTTAAAAGCGAATATTAATAAGTTTTTACCAACCATTGGAGCGGGGCTTTATTACTACACAAGTAATTGGTATGTAGGAGCAGCAATCCCAAATTTTATCAGCACCGATCATTATGACGATACCGTTAATGGTGGCGATATTGCTAAAGAACGCATGCACTTATTTTTTATCGCAGGATATGTATTTAATTTAAGTGATAACATAAAATTCAAACCGGCGGCCTTGGCAAAGGCAGTAAAAGGCGCACCATTATCAGTAGATGTGTCGGCAAATTTTATGTTTAATGAAAAATTTATAGCAGGATTGGCATGGCGATGGGATGATTCTGTAAGTGCCTTGCTAGGTTTTCAGGCGAGTAAAAAATTATACATAGGTTTTGCTTATGATTTAACGACCTCAAATTACAGCAATTATAACTCAGGAACTTACGAGGTAATGCTTCGTTATGAGATGTTAAAAGAACACGCATTAAAATCGCCAAGATTCTTTTAAAGCATTTTAGAAAGTGCTGAAAATGACTGAAAATTACCGAAAACCCCTGAAAAAAATAAGACAGATGAAAAAAATACTATATATACTAATTTTATTAATAAGCACCGCAAGTTTTGGGCAGCGTAAATACGCTGCAGATAGGTATTATAAAGAATTTGCCTATAAAAAAGCGGCTGAATTATATGAATCAATCCATGATAAAGGCGATAACTCTTATTTGGTATTAAGCCGTTTAGCAGACGCGCAATATTTCAATTTTGAATTTACAAAAGCGGAGAAAAATTACGCCAAATTAATGAAGTTTCATGAAAAAATAGCTTCCTCAAAGCATTTATTTAGGTACTCACAGGTATTAAAAACCAACGGAAAAATAGCCGAATCTGATGGATGGCTTTTAAAACTAAAAGGTGAAAACACTAATGATAGCCGAGTGAAATCATTAGAAAATAACAAAGATTATTTTGTAGAATATTCCAACACTAAAAAAACCTACATCAATATTCATAATGTATCAAGCAATACAAAATACTCTGATTTTGGAGGTTTTATTTATAATGATGAACTTTATTTTGCA
>NZ_OENA01000009.1 GCF_900239185.1 Tenacibaculum finnmarkense | reverse complement strand
TCTCCATCTGTATTGGCTATATATTTACTAAACAAACAAGTGTTTACTTTAAAACTAGTATTTTCTTTAACTCTTGCCTTATTTTTAGCCTTAACACTTATTATTTCATTATCAGTTACCTGAAAAGCATAGCTATCTGAACCTCTACCGTTTGCCGTATTTTTAAAGGCTTCTAAAACATACAACCCCTTTACTGTATAATAACTAGTGGGTAAGGTAAGATTAGCTTCCCCTCTAAAACTACTTAAATTGTTGACATCTGCGAGATGGTCTTTATATTTTACTTGGGTTATATTTTTAACAACTCTAGTATTGGTACCCTCTTCTAAAACAATATTTGCTATTGTAACCTTTACTGTTTGTTTTTTAAATTTACTAAAATCTTCATACGTAAGATTAGCATAATACATTAATACCCAATTAACACCTTTCCGTTGGGTTTCATTTGAGTTATTTAATCTAAATTTTGATGCAAAAGAGGGCATCGCACTATTTAATCTTATCTTTTTAACCGCTTTATTACAAGTAATAGCACTTACCCAGTTGTCTAAAAACAAGGTAACTTCTATTGTTTTTAAATTACTATCTCCCCATACATTTGTATAATTAAGTTGTATCGTATATTTTTCTATCGGATTATTAGGACTAACAAAAGTATGTGTTAATTTAGCTTTTCCATTCGCATCTGTAGCTATAGGTACCATTGTTCCTTCACTATCCGTTATAGACCAATTGAAAACTTGAATCTTATTTTCTTCTGAGTTTTCTGGATATACTAATTTAGCATCCAATATTATTGGAATATCCCAGTTAATTACATTTTTATAAGTAATTCTATTGGCAGTTATTTTATGCCCTTGTTTTTGCCCTGTATACGTTATCTCATGAAGCTCATTTTTTTCTACAGTAATATCTGTATATGCTACATGTTGCCTTTTTATTGCAGATAATCCAACTTTTTTATATGCTGTGGTGCTTCCTTTTTTCGTAGTAAACCCATCTCGATCTACACTATTACACCAATTGGTCGCACTCCTAGAACCATAAGCTTCTATACGATATTTACCAGATTCTGTAGGTGAAAATTCAAAAAGAGATCCCACATCTTTGGCGTGTGACAAAACGGTATTAAAACTATGCCCTTTATATACAACCCAACAAGTAAGTGCTTTTTTGTCTAGCGGATAATTTTCTCTAGAAAATTTTTTTACGGCTGCTATTATTTTTCTTTGTAGATAATACGGTTTATTTTTAGTATCTCCATATTCTTTTTTAACTCCTTCTTTTATCATAACACTAGAAATACCAGGATATGATTTTCTTGCTGCTTCTGTTATTTCTTTTTCAGTAAGTAACCCACTTAATTGAGCACAAGTATCTGTGTTGCTTTGAATTACTTGTGAAGATGTTGTTCCTTGTGTTTGTCCATGATGCATAATTGTTATTTCACCTTGATATATAGGGCAGGTAAGTGTATAGCTATCTAAAACAACGGGTTTGTTATCACATTCTGTAAAATGTGCAGGACCTTCCCATTTTACACCAGGTTGTGGTACATATTTACATTGTTTATAAGGAGTATCTTTGGTGCAGGTAATAAAAGTCGCTGGTAAAAATTGATTATCTTCATCTAATACTACTAATTTTTCTGTTCCACCCGGATCGTTTATATAGTATTTTTGGTGACTCGTTACTTGCAGTTTTACAGGAGGACCGCCGAATTCACACGAACATGTAGCATTTTTACATACTAATACACCAGATGCTCCTGATTTATTATTTTCTTCTTGATTTTCTTCACTCATCTTTTTCTTTTTTAAAGCGTCGTTAATCTAATATCAATACGCTTATGATACACATCCTTGCAATTTACATCTAATCTCCAACACCCTTTATTCCAGTTCTTTGTCTTAATTTCTAACGAGATTTTACATTGTAAGTTAACTTCTAATCGATACTCTTTAGCTATTATTGCTCTTTTTAATTGAAAAATATTTTTTACTGCTTCTAGATCTAACATCGTTTCTCTATCTCCAATAAAAGCAAAATTTTCATTATTTTTTTCACTTATCTTTATAGGTAATCTAACATAACTATTAGGCAGTACATTACTAGAAATAATAAATTCGCTATTTTGAGTATGGTAATACGCACAAAATGTATCCACCAATATTCCATTAGGAAAGGCCTTATATAGTAATTTTGTATATTCTTTTTTATTGGTTACTTTTTCATCTGTAATATTCATTAAAACTTGTGCTGGTCTACCTAGATAATAGTCTTCTATAATTTTTTTATCTTCTTCCCATAATCGTAATAAATCATCATAATTATGTATAGCTACAGGCTGCATTGTTTTTCTATCTATTTGATAAATAATCGTGTTTGCATGCCGTCCTATAATACGAGACAACTCTTCTATTACCGTTAATTTAGGTTGATTTTTTTTCTCTTTATATACTTTATTTACAACCAATAAGTAACCTCCCTTATTTTGTTTATATAGCATCATAGTACAGATATACGCTAGAGTTGTTATAGTGTCATGTGGAGTACGTACCTTGTCTTTTATTCCTAGATAAGGAGTCTGTATTTTCGTCTCTATTTCTAATAGAAACTTATTTTTCCACATAGGAGTATCATATTCTTGTAAGGTTTCTCTTAAGGTTTTTATTTTTTTAGGTACTTTTTTCTTGGTAGTCCAAAACATATCTTATATTTAAAATAATCGTACTTTTTCACCACTTTGCAAATCAATCTCTTTACCAGAAGCTAGCTCTAGGTTTCCCTTACTACTATCTAAACGTATCTTATCTGCTGTTTCTTCTATTTCACTAGCAATAACAGTCTTTTTTCCTGTAAGATTAATTTCTTTATTTGTTCCATGCTCTATCAGATTTTCACTCGCTGATAACTCTATATTTTCTCCAGCATTAAACATTATATTTTCTCCGGCATGTACTTCTGTCATTTTTCCTGAAGTAGCAGTAATGTTTTCTTCAGCATCTAAATTAATATTTTTTGCCTTTAGAGTTATTGTTTCATTTGCAGAAATAGTAATATTATTACCGTTAGTATCAATAAATATAATATTATTATTTTTATCGGTAATCGTAATACTTTCACTATTATTAGTATCATTAAATTCCAAAACATGCCCGCTTTTGGTAATAATACTTTTAATATTATTCTAATCTTGACCACCTGCACCATTATTTCCATGATACATACTTCCCATTACAAATGGTCTGTTAGGGTCATTATATCTAAAACCAACCATTACTTGATCGCCTACTTCTGGTACAAATACATGACCTCTATTTTGTGTATGGTTATCACTACTTCCTGCATCTGGCGTCATTACACGTATCCATGATGTTTTCATTCCTGCTCTTTGCCATTGAAATTGTACTTGAACACGGCCTTTTTGAGCTGGATCTTCATTTGAAAGTACCGTAGCTAATTGTGGTGATGCTTCTGGTAAAGATACCGATGGCTCTGGTAAAATAGCGATACCCGAAGAAATAGCCTCAAATTCATTACAATACTCACTTGATCCTGTAGCTGTATGAGTTATTTTGGTAATAATATACTCTCCGTAATTTTTAACATTAAAGGAGTTTATTCCTCGCTGTGCTCCCGTTACTTTTATTACAGT
>NZ_OENA01000081.1 GCF_900239185.1 Tenacibaculum finnmarkense | reverse complement strand
TAGTTCTTTTTTCGGCAGGGTAGTTTTATCTTTGTGTCCATAGTTTAACTAAAAGTGTTTAAATTTTAGTCAACCTATTTCAGGATTTTACATTTGAGTAATTGTTGGTAACGTTTTTATATATGGTTTGTTGCGTATTTCGCGCAACTAATTTAGTAAATAAAAACCGAATAGAAAATCCGCGAGGATTTTCGTAAGCAGGCTCGTACCAAGCAATTAATTTTATATGTTGTTGTGCAACGTTTTTATTCACAGGTTGATTTCAATCTCATTTTTCCGTTTTCTTCAACCATTTCAAATCCATTATCAAGCATTGGTTGAAAGTTTTTTCGTCCAGTAAATTGCCAAAGTGCATATCCATATTGGCATTGATTGATTATTCCATTCTGATATTCTTTTAACATTAATTCCTTTAATTCATTCCAATACTTTCTCGGCGAATGGATAAATATTATTAATGGGTTAAATTCTGAGTCAATAAATTCTTTCGTATAATATTTTTTAATTCGCTCAACACTTGGGAAACCATATTTCTTTGTAATTTCGATCATTCTTTCGGTGTGTTCAGCGTCCATTGGATTGATGTATTTTTTCCAAATTAGTTTTCCAATACTGTCCGATTCAAATGTTCGGTTTTTCATTTCCTCAACTCTTAAATTGTCGGGAAGTTTTTCAATTCTCTCCGTTTCTGATTTGTCAAAGGTTTTAAAAATTGTGTATTCACGCATAGTTTGGTCGTATCCATACATAAATTCCATTTCCTCAACTAAAACTTTAATATCCTTTTTCAAAAGTGAGTCTTTAGTAGTTTGGGAATAAATCGTATTACCTAATAATATGCTAAAAATCAATAGTTTTAATTTCATTCTCGATGTTTTTTCAAATGTTGCACAACGATTTATATATGGTTTGTTGCGTATTTCAAGCACTAAATTAAGTAAATAAAAACGGAATAGAAAATCCCCTAAGGATTTTCGTAAGTAGGTTCGCACTAGCAATAAATTATATATTTTGTGTGTGCCCAGCATGGGCATCTTTTGACTACCGAAAGGTAGTTTATTAATCTAGAGGGTGCAAGTCCCTTATGCGCAGGAGTAACGTTCTGAAGCATTAGTAAGTCGCAAGGGTGAAAATCGTGAGGTTTTATCTGAAGGAAGCGAGACTACAAAACTCGGTACTGACGAACAGAAATCGTATACAGAGGCATAATTACTCGGGTAAGCAAGCACATCATTGTAACGCCCCAAAGAACATCAAAAAGGGTAATTATGTAGATACGGCAGCGATTGAGTGAAAGAAGATGCCATTACCTGGGGAGGTCTCCAAAATCACGAGTTGGTTATGGAGAAGTCAGCAGAGGTCATAGTACCTACAGGAAACGAGTTGAGGAAAGACCTCAGACAGTCTCACAAGTAGGGAAGGACTGAACGTAATTCTCTTCAAAATTCGCATAGGAGCACTCGATGTAGCCTATGCTTAAATTAGAAGATAGCGCCAAGGGTGAAAAGAGCTTTGGTTTGATGATTTACGAACCGCCGTATACGAGACCCGTACGTACGGTGGTGTGAGAGGCGCACTCCGACTATTTTAGTCGGAGCCGTCTACTCGATTCTAAACCGTTTATCACCTAACATTTTTTTACTTGTTAGAGTTAAGTATTGCAACTCTTTAAGGTAAATAAATTTATTAGAACCTGTTTTTTAGTATTTTAAATTACTGAAAGAGCTAATTTTTACATGTTAAAATTTTGACTTTAAATTTAACGGAAGTATAGTACTAAATTTAATAAATACCTATTTAGTTATTTTAATAACTCCTTTGTAAGCTTACATTTAATTAGAAATCAAAAGGTCAATTAACTTATCATTTTTATATATTTTATCATTTATTTTTATATTAAACCTATCACAAAGAAGTGTAAATTCCTTTTTGCCTTCCTTATTATAGAAATCGCATACCAATTGAACGTCTGTTTCTGAAAAATCATCTTTTATTGGTGTGAGTTTTAATAATTCTTTTTTTATGCTTTTTAGTTTGTTTTTTTTGTCAATATAAAAACCATCCAAAGCCCTCATATCTGTAGCAGTAGAACTTCCGTGTGAAGTTATAAGAAAAGGAATGTAATAAACCTTTATATTCTTAATTTTCACATCAGATTTAATGGGGCTTTTATTACAGCTAGTTAGGCATGTTATTAGTAGAAGTAGTATTATTTTATATTTCATATTATTTAGATTTTTCTACTATTGATATAGGTGATATTGTATCGTAAAAACTTCCTGTATGACTATTTCTTATAACTTTTCTTCCTAATTGTTTAGCAGCTGGTTGTTCAACATCTAAAATTACATCTTTCTCTTCTTGGTCAGTAAAACCTTTAATTAGATGTTTTTTATCTTTAAGATGTTCTTCAGGGTCTTCAATATAACTCTGTGCGTGGGCTAATTCATGAAGTAAAATTTCTGCGGGAGAACTGTTACCTGTAGAAGAAAATAAACCTGGGTTTACAGTAAATTTATTTGCTCTGTATGGACTAAAAACAACTATTTTAGATAAGGGATTAAAATAAGTATCACGATTATGTATTTCAAAAAGAAAATTATTCTTTTTATTATTCTCTTTTATTCTAATTATCATTTTTTTATTTTCCGTTACTTTTTTGATTACATCCGTAGTGTCAGCTTCATTTTTTATTATATGGTCTAGAGCCATATGAACGTCTTTTACAAATTGGTTTGTACCACTATAATTAGCACCATAGACATATCTATGGTCTATTTCTGATTTACCTTCCATAAAACTAATAAATAGACCTGGTTTTAATTCTGATTCCTTTACAAAGATTCTTCCGCAAGAAATATTTTGTTTTCCTTTTTCGTCAAAATAACCTTCACCATCGTCATCAGCATAAAAATCAATATAAGCATCATTTTCAATCCCATCTAAAGATAACCTTAAAGCAAAATATTGTTCATACTCAATTTGTATCTTCTCTTTTGTTTTAAGAGTTATCCCTTTAGGTATAAATCTAATATAACCATCATCATCGTCAGATTCATCACTAGCTGACTCTACTTTAAATTTTACTATAATTTCTTTAGTCTCTGGGTAGAACGAAATAATACAATTCGAAACATCACTAACTAAATCTTCAGTGCTAGCTTTTTTTTCTATAATTTCAAAATTTTCATACACCCAAGTTTCATCTCTATTTGATGTGTTCGTTTGAAGTAGGTCGATTTTTACAATTGGCATAAAATCATACGAAATTATATCCAAACTTGCACTTTTGGATTCTGCTCCAGGAAAACTTGCTGTAGCTATTAATGTTATTTTTTTCATTGTATTTCGTTTGTATTGTCCTGAAATAGGTTGACCTTTTTTTTGAATTTATAAGGTTAATAATTCCAGATTTTTTTTATTTCTTCGATACGATTTATATTCGAT
>NZ_OENA01000065.1 GCF_900239185.1 Tenacibaculum finnmarkense | reverse complement strand
CTACAACCGCCAAGAAAAAGCATTGTAATCAAGAAATAAATTATATACTTCATTTTTTTAGTTCTTTTTTTGACAAAAATTAGCGCTGTCTTTTTTCAAAAACAAAATATAATCTCGCTGTTCTTTGATTGTTTTTTTTAACTCTTCTGAGTTTAAAATTAACTCCGCATTTAGTCCTTGCAAGAATTTTACACGATCTTCAAAATCGCATTTTATAGCATCAATCATTTCAGAATTGATCTTAAAAGCTTTTGAGTGAAATTCTACTTTTTTAAGCTTGCTATTAAATATCCACCCCAGCCATCCACCGCCACCAGTTCCAATAAAAAGCATTGATATTGCTTCCCAGTTTTCAATAATATTTTTGATAATCATAATGTTATTGCCCCTTAAATTTACATACAGCAACACCTGTAACATACAAAGAGCCTAAAATAATTGCCAGCAAACTACTTGTCGGGTTTTTCTTTTTTGCAGCTGTTATTACCACTTCATCTAGTAAATCATCAGCTACTAAACTAATAGTTCCGTTAATTTGTGAAAGCGGTAATTTTACTGATTTATACCCTACAAATGAAACTTGTATAATATCGCTGTTATGCCCTGTTAGTGTGAAATTTCCGTTTACGTCAGCTTCTACACCTTGTTTAGTTCGTAAATTAACAATTGCACTAAAAGGCAATATTTCATTTGAAGCAGCATCAATAACCTTGGCTGTTTTCTTTGCTGAAATATTTTTAAAATCGGTATGTGGTCGCTGTTTTGCGCCGTGGTTATCGCTACAACCGCAGCCGCATTTTCCTTTTGACGCACCGCATTTGGGTTTGTCAAACATTTTATAACCTGTTATCCGTTCTCCTGCTAAAAAATCTTGTTTCATCTTTTTTGTTTTTTTTGATTAAAAAATTAATCCAGCGCTTTTTACTCTAGCGTCTATTTTTTTATACAAATCACTATTCCAATAAGAATCCACTTCATCTCTTAACCAATGAATAAGGTCATACGAATTAGCCAATTTTTTACTGAAATAATTTGTCGGTGTTCCTCCATCAAAATATAATTTTTCGCCGAAAGCTTTATATATTAATTTAAAATCATCGCCGTTTTTCATGGCATCAAAAACCTTATCTATTTTATTCCAATCCGTGATGTTTCGTAATGTTGTTTCGTGATTCATAGCATCAAACAAAGCTTTTGCTAAATTGGTTGCTTGGTTGCTGGAAATTTTTGCGTTTTTAGTGTTTATTGTAATTTTTATTTTTTCGGTTTTCTTTTCTTCTAAAAAACTTCCCATGTTCTTAATTCCTTTGTATGCTTTATAACCAGCATATAAGAGAATAATAGAACCACCAAAATACAGCAGTTGTTTTTTGTTTTCAGACACAAAATCGCTTGTAGATTTTAAATTTTTGCTAATTTTTTTTGTGGTGGTCTTTTTCATGTTATTTATTTTATAAATATGATTTCAACAAAGAAAATAATATCGGA
>NZ_OENA01000041.1 GCF_900239185.1 Tenacibaculum finnmarkense | reverse complement strand
AGTAACAGGAGCGATTACTTTCAATCCAGATGCAGGGTTTACTTCAGACCCAACACCAGTAACTTATAATGTAGAGGACAACGATGGAAATGTATCTAATGATGCAACAATCACGTTGAACTTTACTCCAGAAGCACCAGTAGCACAAGATGATACGGTACCAGGTTTACCAACCAATGCAGATGCAGTAATCAACCCATTAGCAGATAATGGAAATGGCGTTGATGCCGATGCAGATGGAGTATTAGACCCAACCACGGTAAGTTTAGTACCAAGTGGAACGGCAACCAACATTGTTACCGATGCGAATGGTGATGTAACGAGTTTTGAAGAGCCAGGTCAAGGAGTTTGGACTGTTGATCCAGTAACAGGAGCGATTACTTTCAATCCAGATGCAGGCTTTACAGCAGATCCAACACCAGTAACTTATAATGTAGAGGACAACGATGGAAATGTATCGAATGATGCAACAATCACGTTGAACTTTACCCCACAAGCGCCAGCTGCAGTAAACGATACAGTAGCAAATTTACCAACCAATACGGATGCAGTAATCAACCCATTAGCAGATAATGGAAATGGCGTTGATGCCGATGCAGATGGAGTATTAGACCCAACCACGGTAAGTTTAGTACCAAGTGGAACGGCAACCAACATTGTTACCGATGCGAATGGTGATGTAACGAGTTTTGAAGAGCCAGGCCAAGGAGTTTGGACAGTAGATCCAGTAAGCGGAGCGATTACTTTCAAACCAGATGCAGGCTTTACTTCAGACCCAACACCGGTAACTTATAATGTAGAGGACAACGATGGAAATGTATCGAACGATGCAACAATCACGTTGAACTTTACCCCACAAGCGCCAGTAGCAGTAGATGATACGGTAGCAAATTTACCAACCAATACGGATGCAGTAATAAATCCATTAATCGCCAATGGCGGATTAGCGGATAGCGATCCCGATGGAAGTTTAGATGCAACAACGGTAAGTTTAGTAGGTACCTGTGATTCAGGATCAACGGATGCTAATGGAGATTGTTTACAAATAACAGAACCAGGTCAAGGAGTTTGGACTGTTGATCCAGTAACAGGAGCGATTACTTTCAATCCAGATGCAGGGTTTACTTCAGACCCAACACCAGTAACTTATAATGTAGAGGACAACGATGGAAATGTATCGAATGATGCAACAATCACGTTGAACTTTACCCCACAAGCGCCAGTAGCAACAGATGATACATCAACAGGAAATACACCAGGCGATGATGCAACAATAGATGTATTAGACAATGATAAATTAAGTGATGGAAGTCCAATAACAGATCCAGAAACACAGGTAACTATCGATTTAGACCCAACAACACCAGGCGTTCAAAATACATTAGACGTACCAAACCAAGGAACTTGGACAGTAGATCCAGCAACAGGGATTTTAACATTTAATCCAATAGATGGCTTTACACAAACACCAACAGATGTAGTTTATACCTTAACGGAAATAAGCACAGGCTTATCAGACACCGCAACGGTAAAAGCAGGATATACAGAAGTTGATCCTATCGCAACAGATGATACATCAACAGGAAATACACCAGGCGATGATGCAACAATAGATGTATTAGACAATGATAAATTAAGTGATGGAAGTTCAATAACA
>NZ_OENA01000092.1 GCF_900239185.1 Tenacibaculum finnmarkense | reverse complement strand
ATATAGTGGTAAAGGATTTAAGCAAATTACTTGGAAAAGTAATTATAAAACTTTGCAAGGTAGGTTTAATAGAAAGATGAAAATTGACAATGAAGAGGATGTTAACTGGGTAGGTGGTGATAACCCCTATAAATTAAAAAACAATGCTAAAGACGCTATGGTATCTGCCTTAGCTTTTTGGGATTGGAAATTTTTAAATAGTAGAGCAGATATAGGAGATAGTTTAGATGCTGTTACTGCTGTTAGTAAAGAGGTAAATGCAAGCGATGATAGTATTCCTGATCGCTATAATTTTTTTCAAAAAGCAATTGAAACTCTTAATGCCAAAGAATGTGTAGATTATAAAAGACGAGATGGTCAAATTGGTACAGTAGTAGTTGTAGATGGAAAAGCCCATGATAAATTTGATTATAAGAATAAAGAAGGGGTTGTTAATCTGAAAGATGTAGTGCGCTACAAGACATGCGTGTATCGTAGTATGGAATTAGATACTTATAAAAAATTAAAGGCGGAAGATAACCTACCGATACCTGATTATACGACTTATTTATCTAGAGACGCTCATGGGGATAAAATTAAATATGGAATCCATAAAGCAAATCGTTACGGCAAAAATAATGAATGCCCGCCCGGAGAGTATTATTTGATACCAAAGGCAGAGAAAGGAAAGCAAAGTCATTCTATGTATGTTAGCGCAGACGGTATACAGCCCACTATTCCTAATGGCCCTGGTGGATATAGGGATGGTATTGCCATACATAATTGGAATCCGACAATGACAATAGGATGTCTTTCAACGGTACAATACTCTAGTGAATTAGAAGATGACTTGTTTGGGAATATAGCAGATTTAAAAATAAAAAATAGAGAAGTTCGTATTATTATAGAAGAACGAGAAGTTATAGAAGAGCCTTGGACTGGTAGTGTTGTAAATTCACCAACCAAGTGGACAGGAATTTTAGAAGATGAATAAAACATTAAACAATATGAAAACATTAAAATTAATTGTTGCGTTTATTATTTTACTGCATGTTGGGTGCAAGAACGTTGAAGAAAAACCTAAAGAATTATCAGATAAAATATCATCAACTGATGTCTTTACAAATAATACTAAAATCATGGATACGATAAAAAAAAAGAGGTTTGATTCCAAAAATGAGAATATAGAATATATAGAAAAGTCTTTGATTCCTATTGCAGAAAAATTTTTAAAACAATGCAAAGATTTTACTCCATTACCTTATAATGAATTTCGTAAACAAGTACAAAAAGTATACGGTATTGATATTGATGAATATTCAGATAATATTTTTCCTATGTCATATAGATTTATACCTAACATTATATTGAAAGAACAACGTATTGTTATTGATGAGATGATGATAGAAGATGATACGAAAAACTATTTTTGTGATTACAATAATCTAGTATTTTATGAAGATCAAAAGATGATTCATAAGTTCAAAAATAAATGGAAAGGAGATTTAAAAAAATTAGTAAAATATTATGGTTATCATGGTAATAAAATGATTTTGTCTAGTGCATTTAGCCAAATCGATTTTTATAGTCATGTAGATGTTCCTGATTTATTATTTGATCTAGAAAAAATTGAAAAAACTGATAAATTTCGACGAGTATTAAGACAAGAATTATTCAAAAAAGTATATGAGTATACTGATGGGGATTTTCCTATAGAAACCTATTTGGAAGATATGATTTTAGATTCTATAAGTTATAAAGAACCAGATAAAACACTTGCTTTTATTATGAACACTGCTATCGATAGAGATTTACCTAAATGGGGGTTGCCAGAATACATTTATGATAGGTTTCCTGAATATCTAGAAAAAATGAAAATAGTAGATTATTATGGTTTTGAAAGACTAAAAGATTACAGTATTAAAGTTTACGGACAAACACCAAAGAATGATGGAAATCCAAAACCGATATATAAAAAAGCAATAATAAATGATGCTGATGGATATACTAATGTGAGAAACTGGAAAGGGAAAATTGTATTCAAGATAGAAGATGGAGAGAAGTTTATGGTATCCAAAGAGGGAAAGAACCTAATCGGGGATTCTTATAAAGAAGGATGGTGGTTTGTACGCTTCAAAGGTAATGAAGGTTGGGTGCATAGTAGTAGGGTTACTATAATCAAAGAATAATAGTTTTTTAATGATTAAAAAAAGAGAGCGGTTTATTTTAAT
>NZ_OENA01000021.1 GCF_900239185.1 Tenacibaculum finnmarkense | reverse complement strand
ATGATTTACGAACCGCCGTATACGAGACCCGTACGTACGGTGGTGTGAGAGGCGCACTCCGACTATTTTAGTCGGAGCCGTCTACTCGATTGGCAAATCGTTTTTACTAATTATTTAAATAATAGTTAACAGAAACCAATTCAATAGAATTTACTTTTCCTAGATAAAGAGGACTTTGTTCGTCAAAAGTTAATATACAGCTTGAATCTGCATCAATTTCATAACATTGTGAATTACTGTTTGCAATATGTGAATTAATTAAACCATCAATATTTAAAGTTATTTTGAAAAAACCATTTACATTAATACTATTAGTATTATTAAACTTAATTTTATATTCCAATCGCGATGTGTTGTTTCCTGTGTCGGGTGTGAATTTAAATAAAATAACCTCATTTGTGATAGGTTTCAACGTTTTGAAATTTAATTCATTACCGTAAGAGGTTCCTATACTGTTTGTCGCAAATGCACGTACATAATATTTAGTATTACTCTCTATATTAGAAATTTCCATTTTGTACTCTTCATTTTCTCCAGAGTAAATATTAATATCGTCATTTATTGTCGGGTTTGTATTTTTATTCCAACAAATTCCTTTGCTAATAATTTCTGTTCCTCCATTATCTGAAATGTTTCCACCACTTTCTGCTGATGTCGATAAGATATTTGTGATAGAATTCGTTTTTAAAGTAGGTAGTCCAATTTTTGGTTCATTATCCTCGTTAGAGGAGCAATTGAAACAAAAAACTATAATAATAAGTAGTGATATTTTTTTCATTTTTGTTTTTTAATGTTTGCCAACGTGATTGTGTATGATTAGTTGCTTGGTTTAAGCGCTAAAGTTAGTAAATAAAACGGAATAGAAAATTTGCGAGGACTTTTGTAAATTGGCTAAAACTAGCAATTAATTATACACGGTGTTCTAAGCCGTTTTCTTTATTCATATATCTTTTCAATAGTATGCATTCTCCTTCCTGATTTATAAAATTTGCTACTATAAATATATTTTTTATCTATATATTTTTCATCTGGAATTATTGTTCTAAATGTTTCTATATCTATTATTTGCTTAAGATTAATCATAGAATCATATTTAAAATAAAAATATTGTCTATAAACTGTATCTTTCCATTTACTTTCTTGAGATGGGTTTCTAACATTTTTATTAGACAGTTTCATAAAGATTTGTTCATCTTTATTAAGATATAAATTATCTTTTAAATGTTTAAATTCTTGATTTGACTTACAAGAAAATAGCACAAGGATTAATATAATAATTATTTTCTTTGCATTTTCCATAATGTAGTTTCTGTAGAGTCCCATTGAAGATGTTTCTTGTTATTGTTTTTTAAATGACTATTATATCTGTTTAAACAAGTATTTGCAAAAGTCCAGCAAGTCTGTTTTTTTATTCCTTCAGAAATATCTTTAAAAAAACCTTTTGATGATGTTTCTCCATGTTGGTCATAAATAGTATAAGTCGAATTGCAAGGATCTGTGTTGTTTATAATTAGCATTAATGTATGAAAACCTGAAGTGATGGCAAAATAAAAAATATGAAAACCAATATTTTTTGATACTTGTTTATTAAAAAAATCTTGAAGGTTATTATTTTTAAGTTCTAAAATATCATATCTAACTTTCTTATATGATTTTGTATCTATTATGCTTTTTCTTTTAGAATGATCTATTTTATAACTATCATATTCGAATTTTACTTTAACATAGCCTAATGAATTAAATTTGTTTCCTCTATCTATGGCATTTTTACCACTAAATCCAATTTTATTTCTATGTTTATGACTTCTATCAACACTATAAAAATCAATGTAGTTTTGAAACAACTCAGAAACACTTCTCTCAGCAGCTTGCATACAATAGTTTTCATCATATTCAGGAGCGGTTTCATTATCGGCAAAAGGAGCTATAAACAAAATTTCATCAATAACTCTTTGTGCTTCAGCCTCCATAAAGACATCTTTTTGAATAACAGAAACATTTAATTTACCAGAAGTTACAATAGTGTCGGAAGATTCAAAACTATCATCATCGTCATCTTTTCCTTTTATATCAATTGAAAATTTTTCACCTCTACCAAGAGTATGCTTTATTTCAATTTCAATTTTATCGCTATAACTAACTTTTTTGCTTTTAGGCATAATGGTAACTTTTGAATTTGAACTTGAAAATTCAACAATTCCATCATTGTCTTGAAAACCAAAAGGATCGTGACCTTGGAGTATTTTTAAAGGTATTTTTGAAACGGAGTTTTTAGCAATTACAATTTCTGGAACAAGATAATCTTGTAAATTTTCAGTAAATCCTTCTCCCAAATCTAATTTATCTTTATTACATTCAGTACATTCTTCTGTTGAGTATATAATATTTTCCCCTTTTTCATCTTCATTTATTGTAACAACAGGAATAAAATCATACCTGTCATACACTTTCAATTCGGCAGAAGCAGAACTTGTTCCAAAACTAGCTGTTGCTTTTAAAATCATTGAGGGTTTGTTTTTTTTACTCATAAAGTTTCTTGTTTTGTGTATTGTCCTGAAATAGGTTGACCTTTTTTTTGAATTTATAAGGTTAATAATTCCAGATTTTTTTTATTTCTTCGATACG
>NZ_OENA01000012.1 GCF_900239185.1 Tenacibaculum finnmarkense | reverse complement strand
AACTATGAATTATTAATGGAATCTTCCGAAAATATAACCAAATTATCCGCCATAAAACTTTTATTGAATAAAATTTAAACAGGCTCTAAGAAATAATTAAAAAGGTGTAGGGCTTTTAAAAGTTACTATTTTTTTTGAAACAGGATGTATAAAGCTAATTTTTTCAGCATGTAAATGCAATCTATTAGCGGTAACACCATATAAAACATCGCCAATAATCGGTAAATTTAAACCTAAATAATGTGCCGAATGTACTCGTAATTGATGCGTTCGCCCAGTAATTGGATAAAAATAAACGTAGGTTTTAGCATTTTTTATTTTGATAATTTCCCATTTTGTAAGTGCTTTTTTTCCGTGAAGTTCACAAACCAACTGCTTAGGTCTGTCTTCTAAATTGACTCTTAATGGTAAGTTTATTTCGCCATTTTCTTCAGATAAAACACCATCTAAAACCGCTAGGTAACGCTTTTTAATTGTTTTGTTGATAAACTGATCTTGTAAATTTTTATAAATTTCAAGGTTCTTTGCAACCAATAAAATTCCAGAAGTAGCCATGTCTAACCGATGCACTACCAGGGCATTTGGATGTTTTTTTTGAATACGGCTATTTACCGAATCTTCCGTTATTTTTCCAGCGACAGACAGCAATCCTGAAGGCTTATTAACAACTAATAAATGGGCATCTTCAAAAATAATTTCTAGTGTTTTTGCTGTTTTTTCTTGCTTTTGAAGTTGCGCAATTAACGGATTTCGATAAACTGATAATCCCTGTAGCATGTGTTTTAAAATCGGTTTGCATTTTCCGGAACAAGCATCGTAATAATTTTTATGTTTTCGAACGGATGTCGCTAACGGATTTCCCCACCAAAACTCCGCCATACAAATAGGCGTAAAGTGGTTTAAAAACGCATATTGTAATAATTTTGGTGCGCAACAATCGCCTGCTCCTGCGGGAATATTTTGTGGTGAGTTTTCAAAAATAGTAATTAAATTTTGCGTTTTATTATTCGCATTTAAAAACTGATATTGCTTAAATATTTCTTGCTGTCCTGATGATGAAAGTTCTTTTCGTTGTTGTTTTAATTGTTCAATCTGTTCTTGAAAATTGCTGTATTTTTTTTTAAAAGGACGAATTTTATCCTGTAAATAAACATCATATTCTCGAAGATAAAACTCTTCATTAATATTTAGTTGATTATTTTGTTTTCCTTCTGTTTTTCTTAAAAGTCTTCTTTTTTTAAGTGTTTTTTGCGCTTCTTGAAGTAATTTTTCAGTTGATTTTAGTAAAATAAAATAGTCTTTTTTTATTTTTAAATAGGCGCTACTATTTTCTAAATTGATAATTTCCTGATTAATCTGATTGTTTATTTTTTCAGTTTTCAAGAAAACACCATCTTCTTTTAAAACATCATACACTGGCGGAACAAAATGCTTGTGCTGTGTGCTTTGCGCTATCTTCCCTGAAAAAGCTGTTAAATAACCGAGTTTACCTTGTTTATTTTTAACCACTAAAACCCCAAACATTTTTCCTAAAGCAGTAGTATTTTGCTTGTTTTTAGTAGCTTCTATATTTCTCAAGTTTTTTAATCCGAAGTTATGCGTAAAATCTGTTTGAGTTTTTAGATACTCCTGTAGTTCTTCCGAAGCAATTTTAGCTAAATAATGTGGCGTGTAATTATGCGGATAATCAAATTTTTCAGGAATAGCAATTTGACTAATATCCGAAGTGAAAGCAATAAATTTAGGCATGTTTTTAAAATAAATAAGAATAATAAAAGTAATTTAAAAGAAAAAAAGTGTTGCTTTCACAACACTTTTAAATATAATTAGCAGTATAACCTCGATAAATAGAAGGTTAACTTCTATAAATTTTATCGTATAAATCTTTATACATTTCTTTAATAATTTTACGTTTCATTTTCATGGTAGGAGTAAGGTGTCCACCTTCAATCGACCATTCTTCAGGAGTTAATTCAAACTTTTTAATGGTTTCCCATTTCCCGAAATTGGCATTACAGATAATAACCTCTTCTTCAATACGATCAATTACTTTTTGGTTTTTAACCAACTCTTGATTCGTTTCTAATTTTAGCCCATGTCTTGAAGCCCATTCTTTAACAAAATCAAAATTAGGTTGAATAAAAGCAGCTGCCATTTTTTCGCCCTCACCAATTACCATTACTTGCTCTATAAAACGCGATTGTTTTAATTCGCCTTCTAATAATGGCGGTACAATATATTTACCACCCGAAGTTTTAAACATTTCTTTGGTACGCCCTGTAATTTTCAAAAATCCATCGGCATCTAATTCCCCTTTATCACCAGTATAAAAATAGCCATCTTTTATAACTTCCGCTGTTTTTTCAGGGTCTTTATAGTAGCCTAACATTACATTAGGACCTTTTACTAAAATTTCACCAGTGCTTGCAAATTTTAGTTCAATACCGTCTAACATTTTACCAACAGTCCCTACTTTAAAACCACCATTTCTAACATCATTAACACTAAGAACAGGCGATGTTTCTGTAAGCCCATAACCTTCCATAACAGGCATTCCTGCGGCAGTAAAAACCCTTGTTAATCGCGATTGTAAAGCAGCCGAACCAGAAACCATTAATTTAAGCTCCCCTCCTAAAGCTTCTTGCCATTTCGAAAAAATTAATTTACGAGCAATGCTTAATTTTTTTTCGTACCACCATCCGTTAGCGCCATACGGCTCATATTGAAGCCCTAATTCAATTGCCCAGAAAAACAATCGTTTTTTAATCCCTGTTAAGTCTGCTCCTTTGGCATAAATTTTATCGTAAATTTTTTCATACAAACGAGGAACCGCTGTCATTACATGCGGTTTAATTTCTTTTGCATTATCGCTTAGTTTTTCAATAGATTCGGCAAAGTAGATCGAAACACCACAGTATTGATATAAATATAAGATCATGCGTTCAAAAACATGGCAAACGGGTAAAAAACTCAATCCACGTTCTTCGCCATATAATAACGGCACTCTTTTTTCACTAGCCAATACATCAGAAACAATATTTCCGTGCGAAAGCATAACGCCTTTAGGTCTTCCGGTAGTTCCAGAAGTATAAATTAAGGTGGCTAAATCGTCCGATTTAACGGCATTTTTTCTAGCTTCAACTTCCGCTTGATTGCTTTTATCTTCCCCGAGTTTTAAAAGATCCTTCCAACTTTTTTCATTGGCAATATCATCAAAAGTAAAAACACCTTTCAGCTTTGTATTTCCTTTAATTTGATTTAGTTTATCTAAAATAGATTGATCAGAAACAATACAATAAATAGCCTCAGAATGATTTAAAACATACTCATAATCCTCCTTTGAAATAGTCGGATAAATAGGTACATTTTGCGCCCCAGTCTGTAAAATTCCGATATCACAAATGTTCCATTCCGTACGATTTGTTGTTGAAATTACGGCAATTTTATCGTTAGGTTGTATGCCTAAACGAAGCAAACCCCTACTAATAGTATTGGCTTTATCAATATATTCTTGAGTAGAGATAGACTCCCATTTACCATTATATTTGGTGGTAAAAGCTTTCTCTAAATTATAGGTTTCTTGCAGATGATATGGAAAGTCAAAAAGACGGGTGATTTCAATCGACATAAAGTTGTTGTTTTTTTTGCGTATTGCAAATTAGGTAAATTCCATCGATTGCACAAGTTTCATTTTATTATTTGATTAACAGTTAATTAGGGCTTGGTGGCAGTATTTTTAACTGCTGCTTTTTAGTAGTATATGCAACATAAAGGGTGCTTTTTTTTGAATTCCATAAAAATTAAGAAAAATAATTTGAAGCAATTTCCCGCTTTCCGCACTCGCTCTTTTTTGAAAGAAATCAAAAAAGGAGCTCAAACAATTGCTTCAATCGGGGCTAGGGATTTGTACTAATTTCGAAATTTAGAAACTAGATGTAGTTTGTGTTATCTGAGTATTTTACTCGTAACGATGTTAGATAAGTATCACAAGGCAATTAGACCTCACAGGTTTTTAAAACCTGTGAGGTCTATGTTTAACTAAATAAGATATATTTTATTTTTTAAACCCGTCAACGATATTTTAGTTCAGTTTCACAGCCTAATTTCCTGAATTTCTCCTGTTGATGCGATGCTGAACTAAATTCAGCATGACGTTTCTTAACGTTTATCTGATTTGAAATACACTTTCTTTAAAAGATTATAAAACCTTACGAATTTAAAAAGTTTTTTAAGTCATTATAAGTACTCATTTTAATCGCTGTTTTTTCTTTATCCATAACCGATTTAATTTGTTCAGGAATGGCAATTTTCACATTTAAAGTACTTTCAACAACCTCTAAAAATTTAACAGGATGTGCAGTTTCTAAGAAAATACAAAAAGCTTCTGGATTATTCTTTTGATACTCTTTCGCTCCTAAATATCCAACAGCACCGTGTGGGTCGGCAATATAACCGCTATTTTTATAGATTAATTTCATCGCCTCACGGGTTTTTTCATCAGAAAAAGAATACGAAGAAAAAGAATTTTTTAAAGCCTCTATATTGTTTTCAAAAATTTCTTGAATACGGATAAAATTACTAGGATTTCCAACATCCATCGCATTCGAAATTGTGGCTTTTGATGGTTTTGGCGTGTAAATTCCATCTTTTAAATAATTAGGAACCGTATCATTTATATTGGTTGATGCAACAAAATGTTTAATAGGTAAGCCTAATTTTTGCGCCATCATTCCTGCACAAATATTTCCAAAATTACCGCTAGGAACAGAAAAAACAAGGTTTTCTAAAGCATTTTTTTGATTTTTTTCTTGTTTAAATGTTTGTTTAATTTGCTTATAAGCTAAAAAAAAGTAAAACATTTGTGGCAACCAACGCGCTACATTTATCGAATTGGCAGAGGTTAAAGTTCGTTTAATTTCAGTATCTAAAAAAGCCGTTTTTACCATATCTTGACAATCATCAAAAACGCCATCAACCTCTAAAGCGGTGATGTTTTTTCCTAAAGTGGTCAATTGTTTTTCTTGCACATCGCTCACTTTTCCGCTAGGATATAAAATAACAACATCCACACCTTTTACGCCTAAAAAACCATCGGCAACCGCACCGCCAGTATCGCCAGAAGTGGCAACTAAAACGGTTAATTGGTCGTTATTATTTCTGTTAAAATAGCCTAAACAACGTGCCATAAAACGAGCACCAACATCTTTAAAAGCCATCGTTGGACCATGAAAAAGTTCTAAAGTTGCTACATTTTCTTCCACAGAAACAACAGGGAAATCAAAGCAAAGTGTTTCTTTAATAATTTGCTGTAAAACATCCGAAGGAATTTCATCGCCAACAAACTGTTTAATTACTTCAAAAGCAATTTCATGATTTGAATAATTTTCGATATTCGTAATGAAATCTTTTGAAAGTGGTGTAATATTTTCAGGAAAATACAAACCTCTATCAGGAGCTAAACCATTAACTACGGCTTCTTTAAAACTTACATTTTCCGATTTTTTATTAAGACTATAATAGTTCATTTTTATTTTTTTTATTTTTTATGAAAAGCATTATTAAGAGCCTGTTTAAAAATGAAATAAAAATTAGATTTTCATCATGCTAAATTTATTTCAGCATCGCATCAACAGAGGAACTACGGCAAATCAGGATGCGAACCTGAACTAAATTCAGGTTGACGGATGCGATTCCTTATTTTTCTGTGATATTTTTTTCAAATGAAATTTAAACAGGCTCTAATAAAGTGAAAATATTTTTTGTGCTATTATTTTTATTTAGTTTCTAAAATTTTTATTCCTTCGGTATTTATTTTTGATGAAAATAAGGTGAAATCAATATTTTTATCGGCGTAGGCATTTTGTATGGCTTTTTCTACTTTTTTAGCTGTTTTTTTACCTTTGCACAAGGCAAAAATAGTTGGGCCTGAACCTGAAATTCCTGCACCCAAAGCACCCGCTTTTATGGCTTCGCTTTTCACTAAATCGAAATGAGGAATTAAATGTTTTCTGGCAGGTTCGGCAATTACATCGGTTAAAGAATCGCTAATTAATTGATAATTATTTGTGTGTAAACCACTCACTAATCCGCCAACATTTGCCCACTGAGTAACGGCAGTTTTTAAAGGAATATTTTCGGGTAAAACTTCTCGAGCATCTTTGGTTTTTATTTCAATTTGTGGATGAATTGCCACTAATCGCAATTTTTTTGGCACGGGAATTTTTATAATATCGAGCGGTTCATAATTTCGAACCAACACAAAACCGCCATAAATTGCGGCAGAAACATTATCAACAATCGGCGTTCCACAAGCGGCTTCTTCGCCAAGCATCGAAAATTTTGTGATTTCCAGTTGTGAAAATGGTTTGTTTAAAAGTTCATTTACGCCAAAAGCCGCACCTGCCGAACTCGCAGCACTACTTCCTAATCCGCTTCCTGGTGAAAAACCTTTGTGCATGGTAATTTCAATACCAAAATCAACAGGGTGTTTTTCAAGCATCGCCAAGGCAACTACACCCGCAGCATTTTTTGTAGCATCAAAAGTTAGGGTATTTGCACCCGTAATTTCTGTTATTTTTACGCCTTTTTCAGCGGTTTTTGTAAAGGTCATTTCATCGCCCATTTTTTCGACAGCAAAACCCATCGCATCAAATCCGCAAGAAACATTCGCCACGGTAGCAGGCGCAAATATTTTTATATAATTCATCTTTTTTCTTTTTTATCCGAAGTGAATGTTTTTAATATTTTAACTATTTCCGATGCGAATTACATCCGCAAAAATACCCGAAGCCGTAACGTCAGCACCAGCACCAGCGCCTTTTATCAACAACGGATTTACAGGATATCTATCCGTAAAAAACAACACAATATTATCGCTTCCTTCCAAATTATAAAAAGGATGATCGGCAGGAATATGTTGCAAACCAACTTTTGCTTTTCCATCAACAAATTCGGCAACGTATTTTAAACGACAATTTTTATCGTTTGCTTCTTTAAATATATTTTGAAAATGTGCTTCAAATTCGGTTAAACTAGCGTAAAAATCTTCATTATTAGTCGTTTTTAAACTCTTCTCAGGTAAAAATGAATCATTTTCAATATCTGATAATTCTAATTCATAACCGCTTTCACGGGCTAGAATTAATATTTTTCGAGCAACATCGACACCACTTAAATCAATTTTCGGGTCTGGTTCAGTATATCCTTCTTTTTGAGCCTCGGTAACGACATTGTGAAACGTAGTGTTTTCATTAAAATTATTAAAGACAAAGTTTAAACTTCCCGATAAAACAGCTTGTATTTTTTGAACTCTATCGCCAGAAGCAATTAAATTTTTAAGCGTATCAATAACAGGTAAACCTGCACCAACATTGGTTTCAAATAAGAAAGGTGCATTGTATTGTCTAGAAACTGATTTTAATGTTTTATAATTTTCTAGGCTAGAGGCACAGGCAATTTTATTACAGGTAACTACGGCAATATTATTGCGTAAATATTGCTCGTACACTTCAGAAACTTTCTGATTTGCCGTGTTATCAACAAAAACTGAATTACGCAAATTATAGCTTTTTGTTTTATTGAAAAAACTATCTAAAGTTGCCGATTCTCCTGATTCTAAAAGTGTTTTCCAGCTTTTTAAATCAATTCCGTTAGCATCAAAAGTCATTTTTTTAGAATTTGCGATACCAACTACGCGAATATTCATTTTTAAATGTTCTTTCAAATACTTTTTTTGCTGATGTATTTGTGCTAAAAAGCGTTCACCAACATTTCCAACACCTGTTACAAATAAATTCAGTTGTTTTAATTTTTCTTCAAAAAACTGCTCGTGCAACGTGTTTAAGCCTTTTTTAGCGTCTTTACTGTCGATAACTGCTGAAATATTTTTTTGAGAAGCTCCTTGGGCAATCGCTCTAATATTTACGTTATTTCTTCCTAAAGCACTGAACATTTGTCCGCTTAATCCTTGATGATTTTTCATGTTATCGCCCACTAACGCCAAAATAGCCAAGCCTTGTTCAACAATAACAGGTTTTATTTTTTTACGTTCAATTTCAATTTCAAAAGCATCATTAATTGCTTTGGTTGCTTTTTGAGCATCTTCATCATAAATTCCAACGCAAATTGAATGTTCTGATGAGGCTTGAGTTATTAAAACCACGCTAATATCTTGGTTCGAAAGTGTTTCAAACAAACGTTTTGAAATACCCGATACACCAATCATTCCTGTACCTTCTAAGGTTAATAGGGTAATATCTTCAATATGGCTAATTCCTTTTACAAGGTTGGTGCTTTTTACATTTTTGGCAATTAAAGTTCCTGGATTACCTGGTTCAAAAGTGTTTTTAATTACAATAGGAATTTCCTTTTCTAAGGCTGGTTGTATGGTTGGAGGATAAATAACTTTTGCGCCAAAATGGGATAATTCCATGGCTTCTTGATACGAAATTTCAGGAATCGGAAACGCCTGTTTTACAATACTCGGATTTGCAGTGTACATTCCGCTTACGTCTGTCCAAATTTGAAGTTCGTTTGCTTGCAACGCCGCCGCATAAATAGCAGCAGTATAATCGGAACCGCCTCTTCCTAGAGTGGTGGTTAAGCCATTTTCAGATTTGGCAATAAAACCTGGTAAAAGGGTAACTTGATGCGTATCATTTTGAAAATATTCTTGACAATTTTTATTGGTAAGGGTAAACTTAACCTGTGCTTTATCAAAAATATTTGAGGTAATAATAAGCTCTCTACTGTCTTTATAGGTTGCGTTTAAAGTGTTTTTTGCAACTTCAGAAATTATATAAGAAGATACTAATTCGCCAAAACCACTAATTCGAGCCATGGCCTTTGGGGTTGCTTCTTTTAGTAAAAAACAGCCTTCTAATAAGGTGTTTAATTGCCCAAATAATACGGTTACCTTTTCTTGAACTTCGGCTTGTTTTTCTTTAAAAATTAAATCGGAAATTACCTGTGCATGATGCTCGGTAACTTCGTTAAAAAGTACCATATACGACCGGTCATTATTTGCCGCTTTGTTTGCTGCAGCGATTAATTTGTTGGTTGTTTTTCCAAATGCTGAAACTACAACGGCTACTTTTTCTTTTGCCGAAGCTGCTGAAACAATTTGAATTACTTTTTGAATGTTTTGACTACTAGCGACTGATGAGCCACCGAATTTTAAAATTTTCATCTTAAAAAAAGTTTTTAATGTTTTAATAATATGGTAAAAAAATATAAGGTGTTGTTTACTGTTTTTCAAGTGTTTGAAAAATGTAAATAGAGTCGGAACGATATGTGTATAGATAACCCCTAAAGGGTAATAATGCGAATAATAATAGAAGTGGTAATAGTGCCAACAAAAACCATCGTAAAGTTTACGATGGTTAAATAGTTGTTATTTGCTTTGTTGTTTAACACGGTATCAAATGTAAACTTTTTTTTCAATAATCAGTATTTTTTATCAAAAAAAATCAATTTCATTTTAAATATACCCAATGATTATCTTCTTTAGAGAAAGAAGAGTTCTCTTTTATGCTGTTAATTTTATCATTTTCTTTAAAAAATGCTTCAAACGTTACATTTCCTGTAATGTCGGAAGCTGTGCCTTTATTTGTATTGCTGATTTCTAATTGTAGCCACTCAACAGATTTTGTCCAAAGTAAAATTTCTTTATTCTCTTCTTTCGATGGGCGAGTGCTCGAATGATGGCTTTTATGTAAATAATCAATATTTGCTAAGACAAAAGCACTGTAACGAGAACGCATTAATTGCTCCGCTGTTACCACATTTTGGATGTTTTTATGTGCTATTTCACAGCAATCAGTATAATTTTTACTAGGATTACAAGGACATTTCATAGTATTATTTTATAGTCTGTTTAAAAATTAAATTATTTAGTTAAATTCAGACCTCACAGGTTTTTAAAACCTGTGAGGTCTATTTATTTCAGAATCGCATAAAAGGAGAATTAAGGCAAAATAAAAAGATGCGAAATTGAGATAAAATTAATTTGACGGATTTGACACTGTTTTTAAAATTCTTATCGTATTGTTTTACCAATATTTTTTTGGATGAAATTTAAACAGGCTCTTAATTTAGAAGCGTATTTTTTGTATCAATTCTAAAACAACGTTCTTTTCCTAAAAACAAAGGATTTCCATGTTTTTCAGACCAAAATCCGTCTAAAATATCATTAGAAATACATCTGTAAACGACAATACCTTTATAAGTATTATTATCTTCTCCTTGATATTCAAAATTGATAACTAATATATTATCATTAAAAAAACCCGAACCAGTTTGTTCTTGTTCATTATTGATGAACCATTTAGCAACTATTCGATTATTCATATCAAGTTGTAAAGAAAGTATTCCTTTATAAGAATGTTCTTCTGCGTCTTGATTAGTGCCAATTATGGAATAAGTACCCACTAAATCTTGTATATTTTGTACTGTCATTTTATCATTATAAAAGGTAAAATTACGTCATTTTAAATGATATGCAAAACAAGAAAAATCCGCAGAAAATTTACAAGAAGTTTTACTGCGGATTTTTTTATCAAAATAGAAACTAACGAAAAAATATTATTTTTTATACCTCATTTTACCAAGTTCAATTTCAATAGCTGTTCTGGCTAAAATGGTAAAAATAAGCGCACCCATTGCCCAAATACCTACGGTAACTCCAATTTCGATTCCAGTAGGTGTGTATTCTGCTATTTTACCATAAGGACCAGGAATAAATCCAGGAACGATTAATCCAAAACCTTTTTCAATCCAAATAGCAATAAATAACATCACACAGGCAGAGAATAATATTTTAAAATTATTACGAAGCTTATGAAAAGTTAAAGTAATAGTTGCTATAACATTCAAAGTAATTGCCGTCCAAATCCATGGTAATAAGGCCGTTTTTCCATCTAATCCGAAAAATAAATAATAGGCACTTTCACTATGATGTGTTGGTGCATAAAATTCTTTAAACAGTTCAGAAACTAACATAATTAAGTTAATTTGAGCAGCAACGGTAACTACTAAAGCTAACTTTTTAATAGTTTTATTTTCTATTTTAAACTCGGTATAAGTTCTAATAATTGCTAAAACCAAAATAATTAATGCAGGACCAGCAGCAAAAGCAGATGCTAAAAATCGAGGTCCTAATAATGCAGTATTCCAAAAAGGTTTAGCTTGTAATCCTTGGTATAAAAAAGCAGTTACTAAATGAATACCAACAGCCCAAAAAACAGAAATTATAGCACCTGGTAAATACACACTTTTTTTAGATTCTTTTCCTTGATAATGCCTAAATAAAATATAAAAAGGAATACTAATATTGATAAATAAATAGCCATTTAAAGCGATAACATCCCAAGTTAACATTGAATTCGGGAAGTTAAAAACGCCAATAATCGGCATCATATGCCATAAAACAGCAGGGCCTCCCATATCGGCAACCACAAAAGCCAAACACATTATTAATGCGGCAACGGCTAAACCTTCGCCTATAAGTACGGCTTGTTTAAAATCGACATCTTTTAAAACATAGGTTGGCATAACCAGCATTACGGCAGCCGCAGCAACTCCAACCAAAAAGGTGAAGTTAGAAATATATAATCCCCAACTAACTCGATCTGTCATACCTGTAACACTCAATCCATGTTCTAATTGAATCGAATAACAATACATTCCAATCAACATTATTAAGGTTAAAAAAGCCATCCATAAATGATACTTTTTTGAACCATGAGTAATAATATCTAGACTGTCTTTAATTAAACTTGTAAAAACTTTAAGTCTTCTCATTTTATTTTTTATTATAACGCTTAGTATATCTTTTTAGTCCATAAAATACCAGAATTTAGGTTCTGTACCTAAATCTTCTTTTAACCTGAATACTTTTTTATTTTCTAAAACCCATCGAATAGTACTTTCAGGATCTAATAAATTCCCAAAAATACGTGCGCCAGTAGGGCAAGCCTCTACACAAGCAGGATTTTTACCAGCTCTAGAACGTTGTACACAGAAAGTACATTTTTCCATAACTCCTTGTTTACGCATTCGGTTTCCTAAATAATGCTGATTTTTATTTACTTCTTCTTCAGGAACTTCGGGTTTACTCCAGTTAAAACGACGACCATCGTAAGGGCAAGCCGCCATACAATATCGACAACCAACACACCAATCGTAATCAACTACAACAATACCGTCTTCTTCTCGCCAAGTAGCTTGAACAGGGCAAACTTCTACACAAGGCGGATTATCACAATGAAAACATTGCGTTCCCATATAAAAATGACCTTCAGCAGGAACTTCATGATAATAATTATCATCAGCTTCATTAAAATTAAAACCTTTTCCGTCTTTCATTTCATGAATACGGATATATTCCATTTGCGAATTTCTATCCTGATTATTTTCTTCAACACAGGCGCTTACACAATCCATATATCCCTGACATTTAGAAATATTGAAAGCGTAGCCAAATAACACATCTTCTTCGGCATTTTTAGAAGACATACTCACGTTTTTACCTGTACGTAATTGATACGAACGAACTAATCTATCAACGGTGGCATTTTTTTCTTTGTCATCCATCAATTTATAGTTTCCTTTAAATTGCTCTTCCCAATCTATTTGTGCTTTTTCTTTTGATTCATCACTAGAAACCACACTTGTACATGATGAAACTGCGCCTGCACCAATTAATAAACTAGCCGTTAATTTTTTAAAGGCAGATCTACGATCCATTTTTACATCAAAAACCTGATCAAAACCATCTTTATGTCGTTCATCACCTATAGAAGCATCAACAGCAGCTTTAAAAAATGCCTCATTGCTTATTTCTTCTTCGGATACTTTTTTATTTTCTTGCTTATTTTCTGATTTTGAACTGTGAGAATTACATCCTCCAGAAGTACTACCACAACCACATCCGCCATTTGAAGGTTTTTGTTTCGTTGTGTTGTTTAAATTCAACCTAAAATATTTTCCAATTCCACTCATATATTCTTTGCTATAAAATCGTTAATATCAAAATCAAAAAATTAATTGATATTAATGAACTATTAGGTTATTTACGTTCTTTTTCTACTTGCGTATTAAATTTGGCGGGCCATCTGGTATCAAAACCTGGCGAATGCGGATTATGACAATTCACACAAGTCATCGATGCTCTTGGAGGTGCCCAGCTACCAATTCGTTTTCCATGTGCACCACCTGTCCAATCTTTATATTGTTTTTGATGACATTGGCTACACAATTTATAACTGTTATTAAAATCAATAGCATGCCCTGTTATACTTTTAAGATTATCCATATTGTTTCCATTATGGCAGGTTGTACAGCTCATTGTATTTGCATCAGCATGATTTAATTTAATATTCCAATGTGCTTTTTTTATATCTTTTTCTTGCATTTCTTGCAAGGGTTTACTGTGACATTCGGTACAAGCGTATGATTTTATAGCGCCTTTTCTATCAGGAATAGAAAAGGTAATTCCATTTTCTGTTACTTCAACTAACTTTAAGTTTGCAGTATATTTTTCTGATGAAATAGACGTTCCTTTATAGTGTTTGCTTTTCGCTTCAATTTTATCGGTAACGCTATGATATTCGTCTTCTTTATGTTTACATGAAGTGATTATCAATAAAAAAACGATTCCTAAAAACCAACCTTGTTTTATGTAATTTTTGTGTTTCATTATTTTTTATTTTCTGATAAAAGCTTTAACGGCTGTAAGTTCTTTATTATTTGGTACATGACATTGTCGGCAATTAACACGTTCGGGGTGTGAAACTCGAATTTCTTTAGGAGCACTAGGTCCTGCATGACACGCCAAACAATTTTCACGTAACTGTGTTTGATGAGGTATTGCAGGCGGACTTGTAATTAAAGCGTTATTGTTACCAACTTTAGGAGCGTGTACTTTTGCGAAATTTCCATTTTTAAACAGTGTTTTTGATTTTTGAGCTACATGACATTGTTTGCAGTTTACCAATTCAGGATGTGGTGTAACAGGTGTATAAGCATTAAATTTACTTACAAAACCACCATTTTCATGACATTTTAAACAACTGTTACCGCCTATGTTATGTTCATCTGTCGGATGCGGAATACTTGGTGGCGCTCCATGATATGCTCTGTTATCATAATAGGTTTCTAAAGTCCTTTGATATTTTACATCCACAGGCATTTCCGAATAATCCAAAGCATGTTCCGATCGTTTAAAAACTCCAGCTTCCGAAGGAATTATAGGAACTGATTTGCTTTCTTTTATAGGAATATATGCTTTTTCTTGTCCTTGGTAATAACTATAATTCCAAATAACAATAAAAGCGATAAACAACATTACAAATAGCGATATGATACCTAATCGTTTTCTCATAATTTATGCTTTTTCTATTTTAACAGCACATTTTTTATAATCGGGTTCTTTAGAAATAGGGCAGAAGGCATCTAAAGTAACATCATTAATTAGCATGTTTTCATCAAAAAATGGTACAAAAACTTGTCCTTTTGTAGGCAATCCTCTTTCGTTGATTGATGCAGGTAAAACACAAGAACCTCTTCGAGAAGTTACTTTGATATTTTCACCATTTCTGATGCCGTATCTTTTAGCATCTTCAGGATGTAATTCTACATAAGCATGTGGCATTGCTTTATGTAAAACAGGTATTCTTCGAGTCATAGAACCCGTATGCCAATGTTCGATAACTCTTCCTGTATTTAACCAAAAAGGATACGTTTCATCGGGCATTTCAGGAGCGGGTTCAAAAGGACGTTGCCATATTACGGCTCTTCCATCTGGTTTTCCGTAGAAATGAAAATCTTCCCCATTTTTACACGCAGGATCGTATTTTGAATTGAATCTCCATTGAGTAGATTTTCCATCAACATAAGGCCAAATAGCACCAGATTGTTTCTTTAAAACTTCTAAAGGCGCCATTCCGTGTTTTGCTCCTTCATGAAATTGACGGTATTCATTATAAATTTCTTCGGCATGATTTTCTTTACTGTACGGAAATAAATCTCCAAATCCCATTCGTTTAGCTACCTCGATAAACATCCAGGCGTCAGGCGTTGCATCACCAGGTGCTTCTACCATTTTATTCCAATGTTGGGTTCTTCTTTCTGAATTACCATACAATCCATCTTTTTCGATATGCCAAGCTGCTGGTAAAATAACATCGGCAACATCCGAAGTAGGCGTAGGAAATACATCGGAAACAACAACGAAACAAGATTCTTTTTCCATTGCAGGACGATAACGACTCGTTTTTGGTAATGATACTAACGGGTTTACAGCCTGTGTCCAAATAAATTTAATATCACCTCTATCTACGGCTCTAAACATTTCTGTTGCATGATACGTAGGTTTTGACGGAATTCTATCAACAGGAACTTTCCAAATTCGGGCAGCCATTTCTCTATCTTTAGCATTCATAACCACACCGTGCGGTAATTTATGAGTAAATGTTCCTACTTCACGAGCAGTTCCACAGGCAGAAGGTTGTCCTGTTAAAGAAAATGGTCCGTTACCTGGTTGTGAAATTTTACCTGTTAATAAATGGATGTTATACACTAAATTATTCATCCAAGTTCCTCTGGTGTGTTGGTTCATTCCCATACACCAATACGAAACCACTTTGCTATTTGGATTTCCGTAAATAGCAGCTAAATATTTAATATCTTTTACGGATACTTTTGAATATTTCGCTACTTTTTCAGGCGTATAATCTTCTAAGAAAGCTTTATATTCTTCAAAATTTATTTTTGTTGGCTTGTCTTTAAATTTGTATTTATCTTCTAAACCGTAGCCCATTTTAGTAAGTCCTTTGCTGAAATTACAATGTTTTTCTACAAACGATTTATTAACCCAACCATTATTTACGATTTCATAACAAATAGCATTTGCAACGGCTAAATCGGTTTGAGGTTCAAATAATATAGATTTATCAGAAGCCATGCTAGAACGTGTTGTTCTTGTTGCAAAATCGATAATTTTAGCACCTCTTTTATTTTTTTGAGATAACATTCTTGAAAATAAAACAGGGTGCATTTCTGCCATGTTATTTCCCCAAGTGATAAAATAATCAGCATGTTCAATATCTTCATAACAACCCATCGGTTCATCAGCTCCAAAGGTTGTTAAAAAACCAGTTACAGCACTTGCCATACATAAACGAGCGTTGCAATCTAAATTATTAGTACCAATAGCACCTTTCATAAATTTAGAGGCAACATATCCTTCAGGAATAGTCGATTGTCCAGAAGTGTACATTGCTACCGAATCTTTACCATGTTTTTCAATGGTTTCTTTCATTTTATTAGCAACAATATCTAAGGCATCGCTTATAGGAGTTTTTACGTATTTCCCATTCTTTTTAACCAATGCGTGTGTTAATCTATCGCTAGATTGAATACACATGGTTTGGTGATATCCTTTTACACAAAGTAACCCTCTGTTTACTGATGAATTTGGATCTCCTTTTACGGCAACAGCTTTTCCATTTTCAACACCTACCAAAATACCGCAACCTACACCGCAAAAACGACAAGGTCCTTTTTTCCAATCTAAATTTCCTTCAGGTATTCCTGCTTCTTGTTCGTTAGCAAAAATAATTCCAGGAAACATGGTCATTGCCGCTGTCATTGCTGCTGCCGCTGCCATTTTCTTTATAAAACTTCGTCTACTTGTTAGAGAGGCGCTCATATCTTGTTTATTTTATAGGTGTATTAAATCCAGAAACTAAGGCTAGTAATTTTAAGCTAGGTAAATTTTCTATGGATTCTTTTAAATTTTTATCAGTGTCGTCATCAATGGTATCTGTAACAAGGACGATGACATTTTTATTTTCTGCGGAAATAATTTCACAGCCATCAATAATAATTAATGCTTTTTGTAATTCCTCCTTTTTTCCTTGATGAGGATGCGCTAAATAACTTTTAATTGGCATGTGAAAATGGGTGTTTAATTTTTCGCAAATTAAAGCGCGGGGTGGTTCTTTTACATGATAATTATCAGTATTTGAATATATTGTGTTTTAATCAATTCAGTTTTTTTGAAAAAAAAATCTTAACCTCTTGCTTGTTAGTGATTTTACCACTGATTTTAAAATTTATCATTGTTAATGAAATAACCAAAAGATACTTAGTTTGTATTTATTCTAAATAATATTGCGTTTTTTGCAACATATTTATCATTTTTTCATTAAAAACAGTGTTTTTTAGTACGTATAGTAATACTTATGCCATTTAATTATACAAAGTGAAATTAGTGTAGTATATAAAAACAATGATTTTTAAAAGGATAATAGCGAGTTATATTTCTATGATATTTGTCATGTTTTTAGGGTGTTTGGTTTTTTAAATTTGAGGTATGAAAGCATGACTAGCTCTTTTAAAACATCAAAAATTAACAAAACATAAAACAAAATCAGATGAAATTACAAAACGTATTTTTAGTATTATTAGTAGCCTTATTTATCAGTTGTGGAGGAACAGAGAAAAAAGCACCTTCATATAGTTCAGGAAAATCAGTACAAAAAACAGTTGAAAAAGCACCTGAAAAACAACTTAAAAAAAAGCTGGAAAAACCAGAAATTATTGATTTAAAAAATAAAGGAATTGGTCCTGTAAAATCGGTAACATTAGCGGCTACAATAAATCAAGATATGGTCGCAAAAGGTGCTAAAACATTTAAAAATAAGTGTTCAGCATGTCATAGAACTAATAGGAAATTTATAGGGCCAAATCCGACGGGAGTTTTAAAAAGACGTTCTGCTGAATGGGTAATGAATATGATTTTAAATCCTGGGGAAATGGTTAAAAAAGATCCGATAGCAAAAGCATTGTTACTTAAGTTTAATGGGTCGCCAATGGCAAATCAGCATTTAACCAAAGAGCAAGCAAGAGAGGTTCTTGAATATTTTAGAACATTATAATTTATCAAAAAAACAAATTTTTTCGATAAATTGACAAAACTCACAAGATGTAAAATACCTTTTCAATTATCGTTGCGCTTTTGCAATTTTTATTGAAAAGGTATTTTTGTGTTTTTAAATGATATTTATCATATTATAAAACTTTAAGTACAAGTAGATTGCGTTTTTAAATTATAATTTATAAACTATGTTAAAAACACATTCATTTCATATTCCTGTTATGGGAATAGGATTTATTATAGATTCTCCATTAAAAGTTTCCCGATTCGGAATAGATTCTGTTATTTCATTAGTCGATGATATTTTATTAGAAAAGATACGAAAAATGTATTCGTTGAAATTTAAAATTCCATACGATGAAATCACCGAAAAAATGGATGATTTTAGAGCCGAAAGAGTTACTTCTTACTTGAATTTGATGAAAACACTTTCAGAAGAGAAGTTTGAAGAATTTAAGAAGAATATTACCCAAACAAAGCAAGATATTGTTGATTTTTTTGAAGATCTTCCTGATTCATCATCATTAAAACAAGAATTTGTAAAGGTAACGAGCAGTAATTTTGATGTAAAAAAAGTTACAGATTGGTTAAAGGAAAATTTATCGATGGGGCAAATTGATGTAAATATCATGACCAAAGTTGATAAAGATAATTATACTAAGAGCCTGTTTAAATTTTATTCAATAAAAGTTTTATGGCGGATAATTTGGTTATATTTTCGGAAGATTCCATTAATAATTCATAGTTTCGACAG
>NZ_OENA01000037.1 GCF_900239185.1 Tenacibaculum finnmarkense | reverse complement strand
AAAAGCTCAAAAAACTAATTTATAGAATTATGAGCCTAGAATAATAATGTATAAACTTAATCAAGAAAAGAGTTGTTTTTTAGCTCAGTTCTTTGTAGGCTTTTACAATTTCCAATGCCAATCAGTATAATAATAATATTCCATTTTACCGTTATAAGTAAATGTTGAACGTGTCCACATATCTACTTTTTGATCTTGTCCATAAATGTTTTTTCGATTTCCATATTTTGCATAGTCCAGTAAATTTGTGTAAACATAACTTGAAATAGAAATATGATTGGGGCTTTTACTTTTGTCACCCAATCTTGTTGATTTATTTACGCTGTTACCAATCCAAAATAAATCTCTATTATGTTCTCCTCCAATTCCAACTTTTGTACATAAAACAGAACCGTGGTCAATACCTATTCCAAAGTCTAATTTAGTATATTTTTTAAGCAGTTCATTTATTCCACTACTACTATTGTCAATCATATATTTAATTTGCATAGCACATTTCACAGCAGTTGATATAGCTTTTTTATTGTTGCCTTCAAAAAAAACTAAGGCACTATCTCCATTAAAACTTCTAACATTCCCATCAAGACTATTAGCTATTTTTACTACTGTATGAAAATAAGCCATATGTAATTTAGCAACAGTTGTCTTATTGTGTGAATTTAAAAGTTTTGTTGACCCTCTCATATCTATAAATAAAACAGAACCAAAAAACTTTAATCCAGTATTCCCAAAAGTAAGTTTAGAATCGTCTATTTTAGGAATATATGTAATATCGGTTACAGTAAACGCATCATCTAATATTGTTTTTACTTTATTTTTTATATCATCTTTTAATGCCATTATAATTGAAATGTATTTATTATGAATATTATTACAGAAAACAATGAGATAAATAAATAATTAAATGTTTTTCCTAATTCTAATATTTTTTCGGAAAGAATTTTAGCTATTTCGTGTTGTTGTCCTATTATATCTTTTAGTATTTTTTTTTCTGTAAGGTTCTCATACTTACTATAAATTTCATCTCTGTCTATGCAGCATAAATGCTCATAATACATTAATGAAATTTCATTTCCTTGATAATTTTTAGCTAATCTTGGTTTCAAAACTTTGAAAATTGATTTATGAATTAGAAGCATTAAACTGATTGCAGTGGAAATACTTGAAAGAAATACTATTACTCCAAATAAACTAATAGATGAAATTTCCGAAAATTCAAGATTTTTTAAAAACTCTATATATCCAGTAAATATTAAACCAGCTATTACAAGAACAGCTCCAGATTTTTGTTCAACAAATTTAATTAATTCTTGAATGTTTTTAAATGATTCTAATGCAAATTCAGTTTTTTTCATAATGTATTGTCCTGAAATAGGTTGACCTTTTTTTTGAATTTATAAGGTTAATAATTCCAGATTTTTTTTATTTCTTCGATACGATTTATATTCGAT
>NZ_OENA01000035.1 GCF_900239185.1 Tenacibaculum finnmarkense | reverse complement strand
CAGGGCAAACTCATACTTTAATATTTAAGACTTTTAATAGATATGCTTCATTCCAACCAGCTTTAAGTCTTTTTCCAGCAATACCTTGTTTCTCTGTTTTTTCATTTTTCAATAAATTCAATGCAATTTTCAATAGTATTGAATAGTTTTGAGCCGCATTTTTATTTCTTTTTCTAGAGGCATCTTCAGAGAAAGCAACATCTAATGTCCAATGTAATTTATTCTCTACACCCCAATGAGAACGAATATGATTTTGATAATTTACAGCGGTATCTTTTAAGCTAGAAATATAATATCTAGTTGCTTTTTCTGTTAGTTTATCACTGTTTTTGAATTCCCTTATACTTTCTATTTTTATAACTTGACTCAGGCTATTCCATTTATTATCTGTGTTTTGAATAAATTTAAAATTAGAAATAACACTGCATTTTCTAGTTTCAATTCTTCCATGTCCAAGATCAATATTTGTGTCTATTTCTATGCCATTTGAAAATTTAAATTCATCCTTTATTTCTTCCAATAGTTGCTTCTGATTTCCTTTTACAGCGAGTATATAATTTGCATCATTATCTATAATCTTATCTGCAATGTTGATTTGTGTTCCCATTTCATCTATTGTAATTATATTTCCTGCTACACATAAAGTATCAAGTAATTCTGGAATCGCTGTAATTTCATTAGATTTTTCATTGACTCTAATTTGACCCAACACTAAATTATTTTGATCCGCCCATGCACTAACCATGTGTACAGGTGATTTTTTTCCATTGGACTTTGCTCCCCTAATCGTTTTTCCATCAATAGCTATTACTTGACCTTTTGATATCATTGAAATTGAATTAACCCATTCGATAAAACATGTTTCAAACTCAGCACTATCTATAGCCGAAAACACCCTATTTATAGTGTCTTCCGATGGTATTCCGTTTGGTAATTCTAAAAATTTCCTTAAAAATTCTTCTTTTGAACAGGCAAACTCAACCATTTGTTTCCATGTTTCTGCTCCACAAATAACAGAAATTATACCAATAAGGAGGATATCAACCAAGTTGTGTAACTTGTTTATATCGCTTCTAGGATCTTCTATATTGCCAAAAACACTTACTAATTTACTATTTGAATTCATCGCTTAATTTATCTAAAAATCAATACAATATAGTTCAAATTAACAAAAGGAACAATTTAGAGTCAATGAAATTAATTTAATAAAAGTGTGAGTTTGCCCTG
>NZ_OENA01000033.1 GCF_900239185.1 Tenacibaculum finnmarkense | reverse complement strand
ATTGTAGTTCTTTTTTCGGCAGGGTAGTTTTATCTTTGTGTCCATAGTTTAACTAAAAGTGTTTAAATTTTAGTCAACCTATTTCAGGATTTTACACATTATGAATTTGGTCAATGATGAATAATTTGAGTTCAAAACCTACTTTATTGTAGTTCTTTTTTCGGCAGGGTAGTTTTGTCTTTGTGTCCATAGTTTAACTAAAAGTGTTTAAATTTTAGTCAACCTATTTCAGGATTTTACACATCTTAAAGCTGCAACCAACCCCGCATATAAAACAGCCCGTTTTAGTTTGCAACACTGGCAATGGGCAATAGCCAATGCCGCTGCAACCTCCGAATAAAAATAATCATTATGAAAAAAATAATTATAATACTATTAATTATAACGAGTTGTAAAACGATATACATGCCACAAAAACAACACAATTTTTACATACCAACTATAGATAATAGTTTTGAAACTTTTAAGTTAGAAGAGTATAATAAAGAAAATGAAAATGGTTTTTCTCTAAGAAAAAATCAAAATAAAACCATTTTAAGAGTAGGTGGTAATACATACAGTGAAGGTATTTATTTTGACAATTCTCCTTTTAATATTTCCAAAAATTTTTATGACAATGGTAACATTGAAAGTAAATGGATTTCTTTTAATCATGGATCTGGGTATGTTGAAAAAGGCATTTGGTATGACTACGACCGTGAAGGACGGTTAATAAAAACGATTGATTATGACAAAGGGTATGCTTTTACTTGGGAAGATGTATTTAACTACTGTGTAACAAATAACATACCTATTACCTTAGGCTATAACAGAGAAGGTGGGCATCATACCAGCATACAAAAAGAAGAATCAGAAGAATTTAAAAGAAAAGTATGGGCAATTACTTATATGGATACTACAGGCGTTGGTATTGGTAAAGGCCTGCCATTAGAAGCTAAAATTTTAGATGGTAACACAGGTAAAGTTTTAAAAACAGAAAAAGGAGGATTGTTAGAGCCACGTGAAAATTAAAAGTATTATAAAGCTATGAAAAACTTGATATTTTTAATGTTAATATTCGCTGGTTGTAAAACGATATACATGCCACAAAAACAACACAATTTTTACATACCAACTATAGATGGTAGTTTTGAAGCTTTTGATATTGAAACTTTTGAAAAGAATCCGACAAGAATAATTAATTTAGAAGGTAAGACAATAGATAGAACATCATCAGTTACTTCCTTTCAAGAAGTAATATATTTTAGTAATTCACCCTTTTCTATATTAAAAGCATATTATTTAAATGGAATTTCTAAAATGAAAGGAGTTTTATTTAATCATGGATCGTTAGGTATCCAAAAAGGGATTTGGTATGAATATGATCAAAAAGGCAATCTAATAAATGAAAAAAATTTCGAAGAAGGGTATACTTTTACTTGGGAAGATGTACTTAACTACTGTGTAACAAATAACATACCTATTACCTTGGGGTACCAGCCTACAAGTACTTATGATACAAGTATAAAAAAAATGTATTCTAAAGAGTTTAAACGGAATGTATGGAAAATTATTTATCCCGATACTACTGGTGTTGGTATTGGTCAAGGTTTTCCTATGGAAGTTAAAGTTTTAGACGGTAATTCGGGTAAAGTATTAGCCACCCAAAAAGGAGGTGTCTTAGAGCCTTGTGAAAATTAAAGGTATTATAAAGCTATGAAAAATGATGAATAAAACACTTCCTTATGGGTTACCACTAGAAGTAGGTTTTAATAATGTGTCAGATTATGAGTTAGATACTTTTTCTGGCGAACGTATTAGAACTTACGGCGTAGTCACGCTATTTAAAACCCCTAAATACACTCAGAAAATACAGTACGAGGTTACTGTTACCTATTTAAAGAAAGATATTGAAAAAAAACACTGGATTGTTCAGCTTGAAAAAACCAAGGTGTATATTAATCAAGCCAATACAGAGCGGGTAATAGATAAAATTAATGAAGAGTTTATGTTACAGGTATTGTATCCTATAGAATTAGCGATTAGTAGTACAGGTAAATTAATTGGTATTTTAAATTTTGAAGAAATTACCCAGCGATTTAATAAATTTATGACATTAAAAAGAAAAGAATATACAGGTATTTATGCCAATCGTTTTTTTACATTGTTAGAGGAGAAACTAGAATCAGCTTATAGTTTACAAACGAGTATGGAAAAAGACTGGTTTTGGGCAACATTTTTTAATTCGGTGTATTTTCCAAAAGGCTACATAGGTGATAAAAAAGTATCGAAACTATTTCCTTCATTTAATTCTTATGAGAATTGTATATTCTATAACGGAGAAATGAAAGTTTCTGAAAATTATGTACGCAATAATACTATTTCAGTTACACATAAAGGGGCAAGCGAAAAAGAAGGAAGTTGTATAAATATTGATTATGAAATTAATGCAACCAGTTTTTTAATAAATGAAGTATGTAGTAATGCACAATTAATAAATGAAAATAAAGAAGTGTTAAAAACCATTGATGTTACAATAAGGCATCTTAGAGAAAAAGATATTAAAACAGAAAAAGCACAAAAAAAAGAAGAGAATAAAAATCGAACCATAAAGCAACGCTTTTATAAATGGTTAAACACCTAAAAAAAAATATATGGGATTAACAGGGAAATTAGTCTGCCACGGAGCAGAATGTGAATGTCAGTTTGGTAATTCCCCAGATAAATTAATTGTAGAAACACAAAGCAAACGATATATAAATGACCCCGATGGTGCAGAAAAACTAATGGCTACCAATAAAGAAATTGGGCAGCCTTTTGAGGCAAAAACCTTTGGGCAATGTAAAATGCAACCCACTCCTGGGGGTTATAAACCATGTCAGCCAATTATTACCGAATGGCAAGGTTTTTATGATAAAATAACCCTATCAGATAATGGAGGTAACCCTTTGTTAGAAGGTAGTAAAGCTATTTGTGCTATAGCAGGTGCACCTTGTGTATCAATTACATATCACGGGCAAACGGGTAAACCAGTAGCGCAAAATTTTGAACAAGAAGAAAAAGAAGAAGATACAGCTAGTCAGATAAACCCATTGGTAAACCCAAATGAAGCTTTAAAGCCAATAGCATCTTCACTAATAAAAGCAAATACACTATAAAAAAACAAAAAACTATGCCAGTAGGAATTGCTAAAATAGCCCCAAGAGATACGAACCTTCAAGCCGATAATAATCTGGTTATTATACCCACAAATGAAAGTTTAAGCTTTTCTGCTTATGTTTATGAAAGTACTACAGCAGTACAAAGAAAAAATATAAAATGGATTTGGGTAGAAGAAAAATACCTTAGCCAATTAAGGTCAATGACAAAAGAAAATAAGTTTGAGCATTGGGGAAAGTGGTCTTTAAAAGGAAAAAAACCACTCAATTTATACGGCATAGGTATTAATTACGCTAAATCTACAAGTATTAATATTAGTAACTTATCGGGTAGTATAGGTAAGAAGTATTGGTTAGAAGCTTTTGTGTTGTACCCTGAATTTAAACACCCAGTAGGTAAGTGTTTTACAATAAAAGGCAAACCAGCTATTTTAAGTGCCTATTTTGAAGGGGCAGCTATTGGTGAATGTAACGACCTTGTAAAATCTAAATATGGTAAAACCATAAATTTGATAATAAACACACATTCGTTACCCGATGTAACGTTAAGTTATCATAATTATGTAGTGTTTGAAATAGATATATATAATAAAGAAAAGAATAAAAAAGTAACTAAAGAACCTTTTAGGAGTTATGTAGATTTTGCTCAAGGGGCTAAAGATTTAAACGGTACCATAAAAACAGGTATTATTTTAGAAGATAGTTGGCGTAATGAGGTAGCACATAATAATAGCGATGAAACAAAAAGTTATTATGCGGTAATAAAAGCAACACATTATTTTAATAAAGATGCAGTTTATAATGGAGAAGAAATACCAGGGAGTAAAATAGGATCAGCTTTTGTCCAAAAATCACCTAATAAAGAATTGGTGGCTTATACTATAACCGAAGAAGATTGGAGAAAAGACAATACCTATTTATCATTTTTAGGGAAATCTTTTGGCGATGTAAAAGCAGCAGCAGCTAAGTACCAAAGTACCGAGATTAATTTTAAAACGATAGATAGTAAAGGCGAACAGCTACCACTATATGTACAATTACCATATACCACACAGGGTGAGGCAATTGGTTTTCGTACTATCGAAGCAGGTAAAATGTTAGCGGCAATAAAAGACAAAAAATATACCTGTAAAGAAACTCATTCTTGTAAATTTACAGCAATAGAAGTTGTCGTAGGTGAAAATAAAGATGGTAAAAAAACACCTACAGTAATTTTTAATGAAAACGATGATAGTACTATAGAAGTAAACGATAACACAACAAAAATTTTTAGTTTTGTAGCAGGAGAAAGTAAAAGAGAAACCCTAGAAATTACGCTAAAAGACCTTAGTATTACCGATTATGGTAATGATGATGGCGAAATAAAATGTGTAGCACCAGTGCCACACACCAAAAAAAACTTAATAGATGCAACTAAAGTCTCTCCGCAATGGTTGGTTGAAAAAGGAAGTGCTACCGATAAAAAATATAGTACCTATGAAGTAAAAAAGAATACGATACTCTTAGATATGGGGTATCATTATAATACGAAAGTAGCAGAAAGATCGGGAATAAATAATAAACTGTTAGATAAATTATGGATGTTTAATTACTTTTTACTCTCTAAAAAAAATGCACAAGATTATGTAGTACCAATAAATACGTGTAGGTATCCAAGCCAAAGAGTATTATTACAAGTATTTCCTAATATTACCTGGGGAATCTCTTTTTCTGTCGGGAAAATAGACCCTAAATACAAAGAAGATTGGCGTAGCGACCTTACCGAAACACGTAAAAAAACGCTGGATGAAGTAAAAGCCTTTGGAGAAATAGCTAAACCCGATTTTTTAAAAAAGAAAGAACAAGCCATAAGAAAGCTAAACCTAAAATTAGGTATTAATGTTGCTTATGATAATATAAAATTTGATTTTGCACCAGATTTTGGACAAAAAATTCATGATGTTGTATATGCTTTTGCCAAAGCAAAAGAGTTGATGGACGTTATGACAGGAAATGAATATGATGATAAAACAAAAAAATTAAAGTACCAAGAACGAATAAAAAAACTCGCAAAAGATAGAGGAGGTAAGTGGGCGTCTAAACTAAAACTATCGAAATTACCAATTACGATAACAGTATCTGAACCCGCATTATCCTTTGGAGGCACATGGGGTTTTCAACCGAATCAATTAGATGCAACAAATGTGTTACCAAGCTATAATATTTTTTTTAAAGCAGCTCCTTTACTTAAAGCCTCTGGGAAATTAAATTTAATAACCTGTGCAGGTTTTATTCCTGTAGCAGATATTATTCTTGATGCAGCAGGTGCAGAAGCAAGTTTTTTTATAGAAGTTGTAGGGAATATCGATGTAGGGGTGGCTTTTTCAATGCAAGTAGCAGCGCAGGCGCAATTAAGTAAAGGAACGACAGACTTTGACGGGGCATTAAAAATGCGAGTAGAAGCAAGCCTTACCTTGGGCGGTGGTCTTGTGGGTTTTTTATTTATAGGAGGAAGTTTAAGTAGTGATAGTAGTACCAAATACGTAGCATCTGTCGAAACAGGCTTTACAGGAGGGCTAAAAATAGGTGCAGATAATGCTGGCTTATATATAGATACGATTATTAAATTTGCAGGGCTTTCAGCTACAGCCCAAAAAGTACATAAAAATGTTGAGGGAGGAGGGGAAAGAACAAAAACCATAGGTCCTTATGTTATCGCAAAAGAAATAACATTGTTAAAAAATAAACACTATTTTAATTTACAAAAAAATGATAAAGCTTAATACAATCATCATCTCCTTATTTTTAATACTAGGATGCAAAGAACTTAAAAAAACAAAGATAGCTATGCAAAAATTACCAAGTAGTAGTACCATAGATAAGACAAAAGAAAAATCGGGTTATTTTTTACAAATTAATAATCAAAATTGCCATTACGAAATTAGAGTAAACGATTTTCTTGCTTTAAAATATAATGATCCTTATCCTGCATATTCTGTACGCCCTCCGATTAATTATAAAATACTTAAAAGCGGAGAGCAAAAATTATCCATACGAGTAACTCCTTTACAAGGAAACGTATTAAGTAAAAATGCGGATATTACTATTCGTTTGCTACGCTATCCTGATATGTTAGATAAAGAAAATGATTTTGGAGGCAGTACTATTGTTATGGAATGGGAAATGCCACAAATTAAAGCAGCCCTGCCTTATTTTCAGTTCGATACCATTTTTAACGCAAGAGTTCCTTATGAAATAAATGAGCTAGACAATGCCATAGATTTATCAAAAATGGATAAAGAACAACTAACAAAGGAAGTGGTTGGTCAATTTAAAGGGATGCTTAATTTGATGATAACGGATTATGATCAATTTAATATACTGCATAGACCACTATTTGATAGGTTAATGATTTCTGGGTATCTTACCCTAGATTGGATTAATGAAATATTAGAAGATAATAAAAAAGCTACCACAGAAGAATTTAAAGGGAATATGCAGCCTATTGAAAATTACACTTTACGCTTATATGGTAATGGTAGGGTTGCTACCTTAGAACGCCTTAATGACGGTGGTCGTATTATTTGGGCTAAAGACCCAGATACGGGTAATGAAACCTATTCTTTACCTTTGTTTATATACAAAGATAAGCGCGATAAAAAGTGGCGTATTTGGTAGTCTAAACACTATTTTAGTTTAGGAAATTATGTATTACTTGTAGGTATTCCCTAATATTATTTGGGGAATACCTTTTTTTATCTAATCGAAGTATCTGAACCTGCTTTATGTTTTGGAGGCACATGGGGTTATGCCTAGCAGATATTATTCTTGATGCAGCAGGTGCAGAAGCAAGTTTTTTTTATAGAAGTTGTAGGGAATATCGATGTAGGGGTGGCTTTTTCAATGCAAGTAGCAGCGCAGGCGCAATTAAGTAAAGGAACGATAGACTTTGACGGGGCATTAAAAATGCGAGTAGAAGCAAGCCTTACCTTGGGCGGTGGTCTTGTAGGTTTTTTATTTATAGGAGGAAGTTTAAGTAGTGATAGTAGTACCAAATACGTAGCATCTGTCGAAACAGGCTTTACAGGAGGGTTAAAAATAGGTGCAGATAATGCTGGCTTATATATAGATACGATTATTAAATTTGCAGGGCTTTCAGCTACAGCCCAAAAAGAACAGAAAAATGTTGAGGGAGGAGGGGAAAGAACAAAAACCTTAGGTCCTTATCTTATCGCAAAAGAAATAACATTGTTAAAAAATGAAATATCTCGATTGTATAAAGTGACTGATAGTTTACAGAAGCAATACCAGCTTAAACTAAATGTACTTCAAGGTAATTTAGATATGGGTTTAAATAATAATATTCATTATACAAATGAAATATTACATAATATAATACTCTGTAATATTTTATTTTTAATAATAATCGTTTTCACTTTTTTTAAAGGAAAAATATAATTTTTAGAGCTATATGTTTCTGTATTATAGAATAATAAAGTATATTTACAGAGCAAATGACAATTTAGAATTTTCTTCTTCTTTGTAAAATAAACTGTCATACTTGTATAAAAACAGGCGAAGCTAGTCCTGTGTTATGAGTATACTTGTTTTGGGAATTTCTCCCTAGTAAAACATGTTTATTTTTTTAGTTAGAAAATTATCTATTGTTATGGGTAATATCTTTTGTTTATCAATTTTATAATACTAGTTACATTATTGGTGAGGCAAAAAAAAATAATTATTAATTAGAAAAAAACAAAAATTATGGGATCATTTAGAGCTTCATTAGAGCTAGGAGGAAAAGAATTTGACGTATTACAAACAGAATACGTATTTAGTAGAGATACGGATAAAAAAGGTAAAATAGCCTCTAATGTTTATGGCGGA
>NZ_OENA01000022.1 GCF_900239185.1 Tenacibaculum finnmarkense | reverse complement strand
TTTTTAGCGGCGTAATTAACAGAAATACGTCCATTATGAATTTGGTCAATGATGAATAATTTGAGTTCAAAACCTACTTTATTGTAGTTCTTTTTTGGGCAGGGTAGTTTTGTCTTTGTGTCCATAGTTTAACTAAAAGTGTTTAAATTTTAGTCAACCTATTTCAGGATTTTACAATCAGATTAGGGATAGATAACGGACAAGCATATGCTTGGAGTAGAACTCGAATGGGAGGATGGGCGGTAGCGCAAAGCCCTCTTTTAAAAACTACAATAACGAAATCTAGGCTTAAAAGAAGAGGTTATAAACCTTTGGTAGATTAAATTAATAATTCACAAATTTCAATTTGGTGAACCGCCGTATACGAGACCCGTACGTACGGTGGTGTGAGAGGCGCACTCCGACTATTTTAGTCGGAGCCGTCTACTCGATTTGCGGTAGTTTTTTATTGTTTCAAATCAAATCTATCTAGGTTCATCACCTTTGTCCAAGCATTAATAAAATCAGTAACAAATTTTTCTTTAGCATCATTACTTGCATACACTTCTGCTATTGCTCTAAGTTCAGAGTTTGAACCAAATATCAAATCTGCTCTTGTAGCTGTCCATTTTACTTTATCGGTTGATCTGTCTTTACCTTCAAATTCAACTTTTTCTTCTGATATTGGATTCCAATAGGTATTCATATTTAAAAGGTTTACAAAAAAATCGTTCGTAAGAGTACCCGCATTACTAGTTAAAATTCCTTTGTTTGAATTGTCAGAATTTACATTTAAAGCTCTCATTCCACCAACTAACACGGTCATTTCTGGAGCTGTTAAAGTTAATAATTGAGCTTTATCAACTAATAACTCCTCTGTGGTAAGTGTATATTTTTTCTTTTGATAGTTTCTAAACCCATCTGCCATAGGTTCAAGTACTGCAAATGATTCAATATCTGTTTGTTCTTGGGTAGCATCTGTTCTTCCTGCTATGAATGGAACTTCTATATCCAAACCAGATTTTTTAATAGCTTCTTCGATTGCAGTATTTCCTCCAAGAACAATTAAATCAGCTATTGATACTTTTTTGTTACCAGAATTTGCATTGAACTTTTCTTGTATTTGCTCATAAGTTGCTAAAACAGTTTTTAACTGTTCAGGATTGTTTATCTCCCAATTAATTTGAGGTTCTAATCGAATACGAGCTCCATTTGCACCACCTCTTCTATCAGACCCTCTATAAGATGAAGCTGATGCCCAGGCAGTTTCAATTAATTGATTGAGAGGAATACCGCTACTTAAAATTTCTTGCTTTAATCTGTTTATATCTGATTTAGAAATTAAATCATAATTTCTTGCAGGAACATTGTCTTGCCATAAAAAGTTTTCTTCAGGAATCTCTGTTCCTAAATATGTAGATTTTGGCCCCATATCTCTATGTGTTAATTTAAACCAAGCATCTGCAAATGCTTTGTCAAACGATAAGGGTTTATCTAAAAACTTCTGACACACTTTTTTATATGCTGGGTCAAATTTTAAAGCTAAATCAGAAGTCAACATTGTAGCTCTATGTCTCTTATCTTTATCAAAAGCATCTGGCAGTATCTCAGCTGGACTTTTACTTACCCATTGATGAGCACCTGCTGGACTTTTTGTTAATTCCCATTCATTAGTCATTAATAACTGTAAAAAAGAGTGACTCCATCTAGTCGGTGTTGGTGTCCAAATTACCTCTAATCCAGAAGTAATAGCATCTTTTCCTTTTCCTGATTTGTAAGTGCTTTTCCATCCAAATCCTTGTTCTTCAATTCCTGCTGCTTCAGGGGAAGCTCCTACATTATCTGCTGGTCCAGCTCCGTGGGTTTTTCCAAAAGAATGTCCGCCAGCAATTAACGCTACAGTTTCTTCATCATTCATTCCCATTCGTGCAAAAGCAATACGAATATTTTTAGCAGAAGCTATTGGGTCAGGATTTCCATTTGGTCCTTCTGGGTTTACATAAATTAATCCCATTTGAACAGCAGCTAATGGATTTTCAATATCTAAATCCATTTCACCATTTTCATTTAGCCTTCTAGATTCTAGCCAATCGCCTTCTGGCCCCCAATATACATCTTCTTGAGGTTCCCATACATCTGCTCTACCACCTGCAAATCCGATTGTTTTGAAACCCATAGATTCTAAAGATACATTACCTGTTAAAATCATTAAATCTGCCCAAGAGATTTGCTTACCATATTTTTGTTTTATTGGCCATAATAATCGTCTTGCTTTATCAAGATTTCCGTTGTCTGGCCAACTATTTTGAGGAGCAAAACGTTGTATCCCCATTCGAGTACCTCCACGACCATCACCAGTTCTATAAGTACCAGCACTGTGCCAAGCCATTCTAACCATTAATGGTCCGTAATGTCCGTAGTCAGCAGGCCACCAATCTTGCGAATCCGTTAATACGTCTGCAATATCTTTTTTCAATTGCGCATAATCTAGCTGTTTAAATGCTTCCTCATAATTAAACTCTTTCCCCATAGGGTTTGATAATTCAGAGTTTTGAGCGAGGACATCTAAATTTAGTTTATTAGGCCACCAATCGTCATTCGATCTTATGATTGACACTTGTTCTTTTTTATGTCCTTTGTCAAATCCAAAGGGACACTTTCCTTCCTTTTTTTCCATACTTTGTTTGTTTTGATTAGTGCAAGCTCCTAATGCTAATAGAGAAGCAACACTAAATGTTATTAGTTTATTCATTACAGTTTTGTTTTGATTACGATACAAATCTAAAGAGATAATGTTATTTATAAAAACGATAGTTGTGATACTATTATTTACATTGTAAATAATTAAGTATATTTGTGACTATGAATATCCAACAATTTCAATACGTATTAGCTGTTGTTGATTCTGAAAATTTTGAAACAGCAGCAGAAAAATGTTTTATAACTCAATCTACTTTAAGTACAATGATTGGTCGACTTGAGGGTGAGATTGGAATAAAAATATTTAATAGAAAAACGAAACCAGTTTCAATTACAACTGAAGGTGTGAAAATTATTGAAAGGTTCAGGATAATTGATAACGAAATAGGGCAATTAGAGGATGTAATTCAAGAATTGAAAGGTGAAATGGTGGGGGAATTAAAAATTGGTATAATTCCAACCATTGCACCTTATTTGTTGCCTTTATTTTTGCAAAAATTTGCACAAAAATTTCCTCTGGTTAAGATTATTGTAAAAGAGATTCCTACTGCTCAAATTATAAAGTCATTAAAAAACAGGTCGCTAGATATTGGATTACTTGCGTTACCAATTGCAGATAATGAATTGACTGAACAGGAGTTGTATGTAGAACCTTTTTTAGTTTATGATTGTAGAGCTCATAAAACGCTTTCAAAAATTTCGATTAACAATTTAGATTATTCTAAGCTGTGGTTATTACAAGAAGGACATTGTTTACGCACTCAAGTGTATCAAATCTGTGAGCTTTTAAACGAATCTTCAAAATGTGAATTAAACTTTGAATTTGAGTCTGGTTCTATGGATAGTTTATTACGTTTTACAAAATCTAATAAAGGAATGACAATAATACCTTTTTTAGCTTCAATTGATTTTCCTAGTGAGGATAAGAAAAATATTTTAGAGTTTAAAACTCCAATCCCATCCCGTTCAGTGGGAGTATTAACTCATAAATTTTTTGTTAAAAAAAGACTTGCTAATGAACTAAAGAAAATTATTCAAGATTCGGTTTTGGAGTTACTTCCAAAGATAAAAGAAGTTGAAATTATCAAGCCTGTTTAATTACCGCCAACGTTTAGTATAAGAAACGTAGGGCAGGTGATAAGCACTTTTGTTTCGGTTTATTACTTAGCTAAATATAAATATTTTGCTTTTATCTTTTCTTCTATAAACGCCAAATTTTATATTTAGCGGACTTTGTAAATATGCACAGAACTTTAGATTTAAACACTAAGCCCCGTATTAATTATAGCCATTGTGTGTGCCCAGCATGGGCATCTTTTGACTACCGAAAGGTAGTTTATTAATCTAGAGGGTGCAAGACCCTTATGCGCAGGAGTAACGTTCTGAAGCATTAGTAAGTCGCAAGGGTGAAAATCGTGAGGTTTTATCTGAAGGAAGCGAGACTACAAAACTCGG
>NZ_OENA01000016.1 GCF_900239185.1 Tenacibaculum finnmarkense | reverse complement strand
ACATCTTTTTTGTTTTGAGAACCACAAAAGAAACATTTTAATAGAATTTCAGAAACCTTTTTCTTTTTATTTTACAAATTTAAACAGGCTCTTATATATTTAGTGTTATTACCGATGCTTATGGTGCTGTTCCTTACAGCGAAGCAAATAAGACTAAAGAAGGAATTATAAACCCAAAATACGATACTCAAAAAGAGATTTATAAAAACTTATTATTAAAGTTATCAGAAGCAAATAAAATAATAAAGTTATCAAAAAATATAACGGGCGATATTTTGTATCAAGGCGATATGTTGCGTTGGAAAAAATTTGCAAATTCTTTGCATTTACGAATGTTATTAAGAACAAGTAATGTGCAAAATAATAGTGTTGCTTTTAATCAGATGATAACAAATCCTGCTAAATATCCAATATTTGAATCAAATGCCGATAATGCAACCTATAATTTTAGTGGTAGTTTACCAGATATATCATCGGTATGTAAACCAGGTGGCGGTAGGGCTTATGATTATTTTAGATTGATTCCAACAACTCATTTAATACGTACAATGCAAGGAGATAATGACCCTCGTATACATGTTTTATTGAGCCCTAAAAAAGACAGTCAAAATTTAACATTAGGGGTTGCCCCAGGTCAGGCGTTAGGCGCTATAGGAAGACCCGATGCGTATAGTAGAAAATCAACAGCTTGTTTTGAAAGTGCAACGATGGTTAAAGGAGTTTTACTAAATTATAGTGAACTTAATTTTATTTTAGCTGAAGCAAAAGAAAAAGGACTAATATCAGTAGGTAATGCTGCTGCTTATTATAACAAAGCAGTAAAAGCTAATTTCGATGATTTAAAAGTACAAATGCCTGCTGATTTTTTAACAAATACAGCGGTCTATAATTCAACTTCAGAAATATTATACGAACAAAAATGGCTGTCATTATATCATGTAGGTTTAGAGGCTTGGTTTGATTGGAAACGAAGTAAAAAACCTTCTTTTATAAAAGCAGGTTCAGGAAACTTAAATAGCAATTTAGTGCCTGTTCGTTTATTATACCCAAGTTTAGAAAAATCTGTAAATAAAACAAATTATAAAAAAGCATCAAGTGCCATGGGAGGCGATACCATGAATGCTGCTGCTTGGTGGTGGTAAAATTTAATTTCTTTTTTATCCAAAGAAAATTAATTATTAAATCTTCAAAATAAAAATAAACACATAAAAAAGCACTCCTTATATTAAGGAGTGCTTTTTCAATTATAATAAATGCTAAAAGTAGCTGTGATAGCTAATCTCTATTTCCTAAAATTCGCATTCCCCAATATAATAACATGGCTAATGATCCTAAAGCGGCAACTAAATAGGTTCTTGCTGCCCATTTTAACGCATCTTTTGAACCCGCTAATTCTTCACGGGTTACAATATGTTTATCCTCTAGCCAAGCCAAAGCTCTATTGCTAGCGTCATATTCAACAGGTAAAGTTACAAAACTAAACAGCGTACCAACTGCCATAAAAATTAACCCTGCAATGGCAATGTAAAAGCCAATTCCTGAGTTACCAGAAGCAGCTCCAAAGGTAATTCCACCAATAACCATCCATTGTGAATACTTAGAAGTAATACTTACCATCGGTACTAATTTTGAACGCATTTGTAAATATTCATAAGCCCTAGCATGTTGTACAGCATGCCCAACTTCGTGTGCTGCAACGGCTGCCGAAGCGGCATTTCGTTGGTTATAAACACCTTCACTTAAATTAACCGTCTTATTTTGAGGATTGTAATGATCTGTTAACATTCCTGGAGTTGAAATTACTTTTACATCATTAATTCCGTGATCGTTTAACATTTTTTGCGCAATTTCAGCGCCACTCATGCCATTTTTTAAATGAACCTGTGAATATTTCTTAAATTTACGTTTAAGCATATTGCTTACTAACCAGCTACATAGCGAAATAATTCCTATCAGCACATAAAAACCTATCATAAATTATGTTGTTTTAAAAGTTTGTATTGTTTTGTTTGATAAATTTACAACATAAATTATTCCATTATTAAATTTTTTATCAAAAAATCAAAAAAATAAAATATCCAAATGTCAAAAAATCAAAAAAAACCTAAAATTTTAATCGTATATACAGGAGGAACTATTGGTATGGTTAAAGATTATAAAACAGGCGCTTTAAAAGCTTTTGATTTTAGCCAAATATCGAGTAAAATACCTGAATTACAGCAATTACATTGTGAAATGACCACGATTTCATTTGACCAAGCAATTGATTCGTCTAATATGAATGTGAGTTATTATACTGATATTGCGCAAATTATTGCCGATAATTATGATAAATTTGATGGTTTTGTAGTACTTACGGGTTCTGATACCATGTCATATACATCATCAGCAATTAGTTTTATGTTTGAAAACTTACAGAAACCAGTAATTTTTACAGGTTCGCAATTGCCAATTGGTGACTTACGTACCGATGCAAAGGAAAACTTAATTACCTCGATACAAATAGCATCAACCTATAAAAACGGAAAACCGGTAATACAAGAGGTTGGGCTGTATTTTGAATATAAATTATACCGTGCCAACAGAACCACCAAAATAAATGCCGAACAATTTGAAGCTTTTGCATCAATGAATTATCCGCCTTTAGCGGTAAGTGGCGTGCATTTGAATTTTAATGACTCAGTATTATTTAAGCCTAAAGCAGCAGAAAATAAACTTATCTTTAGAAAAAAATTAGATCATAATGTCGCTATTTTAAAATTATTTCCAGGGATAACTGCTGCGGTTGTAAAAAGTTTTATCAATATTCCTGATTTGAAAGGAATTGTTTTAGAAACCTACGGATCAGGAAATGCACCTACCCAAAAATGGTTTATAAATTTAATTGAAAAAGCAATATCTAAAGGAATTCACATTGTAAATGTAACACAATGTGCCGGCGGAAGTGTTATTTTAGGGCATTATGAAACCAGTTCTGACCTAAAACGCATCGGAATTATTGATGGAAAAGATATCACCACAGAGACTGCTATTGCTAAAATGATGTATTTATTAGGTGAAAAATTATCAAAAGAAGAGTTTAAACATTATTTTGAAACATCGTTGCGTGGAGAAATTAACTAAATGATATTTTTTTAACTAAATTTATGACGATAACTACCTGAAATAGTTATAGAAACAAAAATGTGTTATAAATAACCTTAATTTTTTTAATGTACCAAGATTTTTTTGTTACTTGGCAGTCTGAAAATTAACTTTATCAAATAATAAAATTAACACTTATTTGTAAAAATTTGAGTTTTTTCTAGTAAAAATTGTATTTTTAACCCATTAACTATTTAAAATTAATTATAACAAAATGAAGAAAGTAGTAAATTTCCTAACTGTTGCAGGATTTATGTTTTTAGGGGCTATTCAGTCAGCAAATGCTCAAGAAGCAGAAAAAACTTTTCACCAAGAGTTAAAACAACGTTTTATTGAAGGAGATCCTCAGTTTATGGGTATCGTATTAGTTGCTTTAATTTTAGGATTAGCAATCGCAATTGAAAGAATTATTTATTTAAACATGGCTACAACGAATACTAAGAAATTAGTGGCAAGTGTAGATGATGCTTTAAGTTCTGGTGGTATTGAAGCTGCTAAAGAGGTTTGTAGAAATACAAAAGGACCTGTTGCTTCTATCTTTTACCAAGGATTAGAAAGAGCTGACGAAGGTTTAGAAGCTGCTGAAAAAGCGGTAGTAGGTTATGGTGGTGTACAAATGGGATTATTAGAGAAAAATGTTTCTTGGTTATCTTTATTTATTGCATTAGCGCCAATGTTAGGTTTCATGGGTACTGTAATTGGTATGATTGAAGCTTTCGATAAGATCGCTGTAGCAAATGATATTTCTCCAGCCGTAGTAGCAGGTGGTATTAAAATTGCACTTTTAACAACGGTATTTGGTCTTGTAGCAGCAATTATCTTACAAATTTTTTATAATTACATCGTTTCTAAAATTGATAGTATTGTAAATAATATGGAAGATGCTTCAATTTCTTTAATCGACTTATTAGCTAAGTATAAAAAATAATCAATCGTATGAATAATAAAATATTAACATTACTTGTAGCTTTAATATCACTTATTGGTGTTGGGCTATTTGTAAACGTTGTAATAATAGACAAAGAAAACGTAGAAGCGGTTTCTAATGCTGTGTCTCCTTTAGTAAGTTATTCATATTATTTACTAATTGTAATTGTAATTGTTGCTGTAGTAATTTCATTATTGAGTATGTTTAAAAACCCTGCTGCCTTAAAGAAAACCTTATTAGGGGTTTTAGTTTTAGGGGTTCTTTTAGTGGTTTCATACATATTCTCTTCTAATGCTCAGGTATTAGGTCCTGATGCAGGAGTATTAGTTCCAGCAGGAAGCGTTTCTAAATGGGTAGGAACAGGAATTAGTTTTACCTTGATTTTAGGTGCAATTGCAGGAACATTTTTTGTAGTAGATTTATTAAAAGGAATCGTTAAATCATAAGTAAACATGGCAAGAAGAGAAAATCCAGAAATTAATGCAGGTTCTATGGCAGATATTGCATTCTTGCTACTTATCTTTTTCCTTGTAACAACTACAATGGACGTAGATTCAGGTATCCCTAAAAAGTTAGCTGAAAAATCAGACGTTGTACCACCTATTGTAAAAGAGAAAAACATTTTTCAAGTAATTATTAACAGAAATAACCAATTATTCGTAGAGGATCAAGGTATGGAGTTAAAAGACTTAAAAGATGCGGCTGTTAAATTTATAGATAACGGTGGAGGTATTGGTAACCCAATGCCAGGAAAAGATGCAGGAGCATCTTGTAACTATTGTAAAGGTGCTAAAGACCCAGCTTCATCAGATCATCCAAATAAAGCTATTATCTCTGTTGAAAGTGATAGAGGTACTGAGTTTGGTATGTATGTTGCTGTTCAAAATGAACTGTTAAAAGCATATGCTGAGTTACGTAATAAATTATGCCAAGAAAAGTACGGTATGAGTTTTACGGAATTAGATAAAACTTTTAAAGCAGGTGCAAGAAAAGATGATGCATTAAGAAAAAAAGTAGAAGATATAAAGAGTAGTTATCCTCAAATTATATCTGATTCTGAACCAACTAATGTTCAATAGTATTAAAACAATTTAAGTATGTCTAAATTTAAAAATAAGAAAAAAGAGATGCCAGCAGTGAATACTTCTTCACTTCCTGATATTGTTTTTATGTTATTATTCTTTTTCATGGTAACAACGGTAATGAGAGAAAGCGATTTAGCTATTGAAAACCCTCGTTTACCTAGTGCTAGTGAAGTAAAGAAGCTTGAACGTAAAAGTTTAGTGAGCACTATTTATGTTGGTAAGGCAAAAGATGCTAAATATGGAAAGGGCTATAATAGAATTCAGTTAAACGATAAGATTGCTACACCAGAAGATGTACCTTCTTTTATTTTCTTAGAAAGAGGAAATGTATCGGAAGCTGAAGTTCCTTTTATGACTACTTCTATAAAGATGGATAAAGAATCGAGTGTTGGTACTTTAGCTGATATTCGTGAGAAATTAAGAGATGTAAATGCTCTTAAATTAAGTTTATCTACGCATAAATCAGCAGATATTAAAAAGTAATTACTTTTTAAAAAATAAACACCAAAAAGAGCAATCGTTATGATTGCTCTTTTTTTATGTAAAAAAGTGTACATTTAGCTAATTTTAATTACAATTAGTGAAATTCGTCCTATGAAAAATAGTCTTATATTCTTTTTTTTATTTTTATCAATAGCTATTTTTTCTCAAAAAGATTCCTTGCAAATAGGCGATCGTTATTGGGAAGATCAGCTTTATTTAAAGGTAACTTTTAATACCTTAACAAATCAACCAAATAAAATTGATAAAAATACTTTTTCATTTGGTTTTTCGGCAGGGTATATAAAAGATATTCCGCTTGTAAAAAGTGGTAAAATGGCAGTTGGTATTGGGCTTGGCTATGCAATAGATGCGTTTAATCTTAATGTAGAAGCTGTAAAAGAATATCCCGATAATTTACAGCGAAATTATATGATAACAGCCAATAAGCTAAAAACACATACCCTTGAAATGCCTATTGAGTTTCGGTTAAGAACATCTACCCAAAACAGTTTTTCTTTTTGGAGGCTTTACACAGGTATTAATTTTAGTTATAATTTAAGCAATACCTTTAGTTATACCGATACTATTGAGGCTAAAGATGTTTTAAAATCTGCTAGTTATAATAAATTTCAAACAGGATTAACACTTAGTTCGGGGTATAAAACTTTTAATTTTCATGTGTATTACGGATTAACACCTTTATTAAAAAATGCTTTTTCAAATGGGTGTAGAGTTAGAAGTAATATAGTACGTTTTGGATTGAGTTTTTACTTATTATAATATGTAAAATGCAAAAAAAGGACTTGCTATACCAATAAAAAAACCCAAATAAACTTCTTTAATCGTATGTGCTTTTAAATGAAGCCTAGCACTAGCTGAAAGCCCTGAGAGTAGTATTAAAACAATAATCAAAGGAAGTGTTGTTATGTTATGTATTTGTTGAAAAAGTAAAAAATAGCCAGTAGCAGCTCCTAAAGACAATAAATGTAAACTTGCTTTTATTTTCAATGAAAAAAGGATATAAATAACCCCTAAGCCAAATACCACACCAAAAAACAAGTAGCTTAAATCTTTAATAATTGTTATTTCAGAGAAAAATTTACCCAATAAAAATAGCAAAGACATCATAAAAAATACTGGAATTTTACGTTCTTTAATTCCATGAACTTCATACGATTCTATATATTTTACCGCTTTTAAAAAAATCAATAAAAGTATTGGAATAATATAAGTGGCAACAAATACCACGCCCAATAAGGTATATTGTTGATAACGGCTTAAATAAACAGGCGTTAAAATAAAATATAAAATGATGCCAATTGTTGGAATGACAATCGGGTGTAAAATAGTAGATATGAATTTAGGCCAACGCATTTTTTATATTTCTTTACGCAATCTTGCTACCGAAATATCTAATTGCTCACGGTATTTAGCAACCGTTCTTCTAGCAATAGGATAGCCTTTTTCTTTTAATATTTTAGATAATTTTTCGTCAGTAAGTGGTTTGCGTTTATCTTCTTCTTGAATAACGGTTTCTAATATTTTTTTAATTTCACGTGTTGAAACATCTTCACCTTGATCATTTTTCATTGACTCAGAGAAAAATACTTTTATCAGTTTTGTTCCGTAAGGTGTTGTTACATATTTACTGTTGGCAACCCTTGAAACCGTAGAAACATCCATGTGTATTTCATCAGCAATATCTTTTAAAATCATCGGTTTTAGCTTGCGCTCATCACCTGTTAAAAAATATGCTTCCTGACGTAACATAATAGCGTTCATGGTAATTAACAAGGTTTGCTGACGTTGTTTTATAGCATCAATAAACCATTTAGCAGCATCTAATTTCTGCTTAATAAACATGACGGCATCTTTTTGAGTTTTGCTCTTTTTTGTAGCATCGCTATAGCCTTTTAACATATTGTTATACTCTCGTGAAACGTGCAGTTCAGGAGCATTTCGCGAGTTTAAGGTCAATTCTAAAGTACCATCAACAATTTGTATTGAAAAATCGGGAACAATCTGTTCGGCTAATTTATTATTACCAGCATACGAACTACCAGGTTTCGGGTTTAACTTTCCGATTTCGGCAATTATTTCTTTCAAATAATCTTCATCAATATTAAACTTTTCGAGTAGTTTTTTATAATGTTTTTTAACAAAGTGATCAAAAGCATTTTCAAGAATATCAATAGCCAAAGTTCTTGTTTGCTTTGCCGATTTTGATTTTAATTGAATAATTAAACATTCCTTCAAATCACGAGCACCAACACCAACAGGGTCTAATTTTTGAACCACATTAATTAAAACATTTTCTACTTTTTCTTCGGATGTAAAAACATTTTGAGTAAAAGCTAAATCATCCACTAAATCGATAATTTCTCTACGGATATAGCCGCTGTCATCAATACTTCCTACTAAAAAATCGGCAATAGCGCGTTCTTCTTCATTAATTCTAAAGGTGGTTAATTGATTATTTAACGATTGATGAAAACTCGTTCCTGCTGCATACGGAATTTGTCTTTCTTGATCATCAGCCGAATAATTATTTGCTTGCGTTTTATAACTAGGATACTCATCATCACTTAAATACTCATCAATATTGATGTCTTGTGTATCTATTTTTTCAGTTCCTTCATCATTATTATAATCATCAGAATCAGCATCGGTTAAGGTATCTTCAAAGTTTTCAGGCTCTTCTTTACCAGTATCTAAAGCAGGATTTTCTTCAATTTCTTGCTTTAAGCGTTCTTCAAAAGCTTGTGTAGGCAATTGAATTAACTTCATCAACTGAATTTGTTGAGGCGATAATTTTTGAAGTAATTTATAATGTAAACTTTGTTTTAGCATACTTACAAATATATGAAATTAAGGTCAAAAAAAAATCGTCATTCTGTGAGGAATGACGATTATATGCTATAAATTTTATTGTTTTTTAAAAATCTGCGTTTTGTGGAGTCCTTGGAAAAGGAATTACATCACGAATATTGCTCATTCCTGTAGCAAATAAAACTAAACGTTCAAATCCTAAACCAAATCCTGAATGTACTGCCGTACCAAATTTACGAGTATCTAAATACCACCATAATTCTTCTTCATCAATGTTTAAATCTGCCATTTTAGCTTTTAAAACATCTAAACGCTCTTCTCTTTGCGATCCACCAACCATTTCTCCAATACCAGGAAATAAAACATCCATAGCACGAACCGTTTTACCATCGTCATTTAAACGCATGTAAAATGCTTTTATCGTTGCAGGGTAATCAAATAAAATTACAGGACATTTAAAGTGTTTTTCAACTAAATAACGCTCATGTTCCGATTGTAAATCAACCCCCCATTCTGTAATAGGAAATTGAAATTTCTTCTTTTTATTCGGCTTACAATTACGTAAAATCTCAAAAGCTTCGGTGTAAGAAACACGTTTAAAGTTGTTATTAGCAACAAAGTTTAATTTTTCAATTAAGCCCATTTCGCTACGTTCAGCTTGTGGTTTTGTTTTATCTTCCTGTGTTAAACGATTGTCTAAAAATGCCAAATCGTCTTTACAGTTTTCTAAAACATAGTTTAAAACTGATTTGATAAAATCTTCAGATAAATCCATATTGGCATCTAAATCATTAAATGCAACCTCAGGTTCAATCATCCAAAATTCGGCTAAATGACGCGTTGTATTTGAATTTTCAGCTCTAAAAGTAGGACCAAAAGTATATACTTTTCCTAATGCCATTGCATAGGTTTCAGCTTCTAACTGCCCAGAAACGGTTAAATTCGTTTCTTTTCCGAAAAAATCTTGAGTGTAATCAATTTCACCTTCTTCATTTAACGGCGCTTTATTGGTTTCAAAATTAGATACATGAAACATTTCACCAGCACCTTCGGCATCAGAACCTGTAACAATTGGTGTATTTACGTAGTTAAATCCGTTTTCTTGAAAATACTTGTGAACTCCAAAAGACAATGCCGATCGAACTCTCATAATAGCACTAAACGTATTTGTTCTGATACGTAAATGCGCGTTTTCTCTTAAAAATTCTAAACTATGTTTTTTAGGCTGAATAGGGTATTCATCAGGGTTTGAATCACCTAAAATCTCTAATTTTGTAACTTTTATTTCTACCGATTGTCCTTTACCTTGACTTTCAATTAAAGTACCTGTAATACTCACTGCGGCACTTGTAGTAATCCTTTTTAAAAGTTCTTCATCTGTATTTTCGAAATCTACAACACATTGAATATTATTAATGGTAGAACCATCATTTAAAGCAATAAAACGATTGCTTCTAAAGGTTCTAACCCATCCTTTTACGTGTACTTCCTGTAAAAATTTATCCGAATGTAATAATTCGTTAACGCTACTTCTTTTCATCTTTTAAAAATTGAATAGCAAAGATACTTTTTTGAAATAAAACAATCAACGTAGATTCTTATTGTTTTTTATTCATTTTTAGAAGATATTGTTAAAAAAACAAGATTTTTATAATTTGAAGCAATTTCCCGCTTTCCGCACTCGCTCTTTTTTTGAAGAAAAAAAAGGAGCTCAAACAATTGCTACAATCGGGGCTAGGCATTTTAGTAAGCCTACTTTATTTTAAAGAATATGATTGGTATGTGCAAAACTAATTAAATGAGGCAAGCTTTTTACATTAAAACGTTTGTAAAGTGGTATTAAACGTTTTTCAACAGCAGATTGACTTACGTTTAATTGAGCTGCAATTTCTTTAAAAGTCATTCCTTTTGCTGCCATATAAAGTGCCTCTTTTTCCTTTTTAGAAATTGCCAAATGCTGAAATAACTCTTTATTTAAAATTTCTTCAAAATCTGATTTTTCAGGGCCATAAACAGCATATTGCATTACATTGCTATGTTTTAATGATTTTATAACCTGCGAAACCGTAATCATTTCTTCTATTTTACCATTAGTTGCTTTTAAAATAGCGACTCTTGAAAACAACGGAACAATACTTCCGTTTGCATGAATTTTTTCAACCTCTAAAGTAAAGCTGTATTTTTCTAAATCGGTTGTTTTTGTTTTAAAAAATTGAAGTGCTTTGTCGTTTAATTCGTTCGAAAAATTAAAATGCCTTGCTGAGGTGCAACTTACAATTTTAAGCATGGTAATTTCTTCATCTTTATAACCTAATAAGTCTTCCCATCCGTGGGCATATAACATTCTATTTTCTTTAAAAGAATAAATAGAAATCGCTTCGCCTATAAATTTAGGAATCGTTTTTTTATAAAACAGATACGCTTGATCGCCTTTGGTTAAAGGAATATCTGAAACATTTTCTCTAGTATATTGCCCAATAGTATGTTGATTTGAACTCATAAATTATAAAACCTGCGGAAAAACACAGTTGTGTAAAAATTAAATTGACTGTACATTTGTGGCATGCTTTGAGGAAAGTAAAAATTGCTATGAAAAGAAAATTTTCGTTATGAAAAAGACGATAAAAGTAGGTGAAAAAGTTAAAAAAGGGATGGCAAAAGCTGTCCCTTTTTTATTTTAATATAGCTTTTATTCTTTTTAAATTTCTTTATTAGCTTCTTCTTTTGGTGGTAAAATTTTAAAATTACTCTCTTTTAATACCTTTTTATTTGCAATCCTTTTTTCAAAAGAAAGTAGGAGTGAGGGTAGTAATAATAAATTAGAAACCATGGCTAATAATAAGGTTACTGAAACCAAGCCTCCTAAAGCAATTGTTCCTCCAAAACTAGAAATTGTAAAGACTAAAAACCCAAAGAACAATACAATTGAGGTATAAAACATACTGACACCAGTTTCTTGAAGCGCTGCATAAACGGCAGGTTTAATTTTCCAGTTATTGGCTAGTAATTCTTGGCGATATTTTGCTAAAAAATGAATGGTATCATCTACCGAAATACCAAATGCGATACTAAATACTAAAATAGTAGATGGTTTTATAGGAATGCTAAAAAAGCCCATTAATCCTGCGGTAATTAATAAAGGAAGCATGTTAGGAACTAACGATATGAAAATCATTTTAAATGAACGAAACATCCATGCCATAAAAATTGAAATTAACAAAATAGCAAGCGATAATGAAATGACTAAGTTTTTAATTAAATAATTAGTCCCTTTTAAGAAAACCAAGGCTTTCCCTGTCATAGAAACGGTAAATTTTTCTTTAGGAAACTCTTTTTTGATAACAGCATCTAATCGCCCTTGAATAATGTCCATTTTATCAGTACCAACATCTTTCATAAACGTAGTGATACGAGTGTAACGTCCTGTGCTATCTACAAAATTATTCAGCATACCTGAATTGGTATTCGAATTTTTAGAAAAGGCAAAAATATGGGCTTTTTCTTGACTCGTAGGTAATTGATAATATTTTGGGTTTCCTTTGTAGTACGCCTGTTTAGAGTATTTAACTAAATTGGTAATTGAAATGGGCTTTGATAATTCAGGAAATGTTTGAATAGCCTCATTTAATTTTTCCATTTTCTTTAAAGTAGAAAGTTTCATAACACCTTTTTCTCTTTTGGTGTCAATCAATATTTCTAGTGGCATAATCCCGCCAAATTCTGTTTCAAAGAACTTAATATCTTTATAAAATTGAGCCTTTTTAGGCATGTCTTCAATTAAACTACCCGAAACACGAATTTGATATACACCAATCATACTTAATATGATTACAATAACGGTGGTAATATAAATGGTAATTCGCTGTTCTTTTACCATGCGTTCCATCCAAGAAACGATGTTTTCCATCCATTTTTTTTCTAGGTGATTTAAGTGTTTTTCTTTAGGAAGTGGCATAAAACTATAAAGAATAGGAATAATTAATAAGGCCAAAATAAAAATACTGATAATATTTACAGAGGCTAAAATTCCGAATTCTCTTAACAAACTACTTTTAACAAAAACAAAGGTTGCAAACCCCGAGGCTGTTGTAATATTGGTCATTAAAGTGGCGTTACCAATCTTTGAAATTACCCGTTGTAATGACTTTGCTTGGTTACCGTGTTTTTTTATTTCTTGTTGATATTTATTAATAAGGAATACCGCATTTGGTACACCAATTACAATAATTAATGGCGGTATTAAAGCTGATAAAACGGTAATTTCATACCTGAAAAAACCAATAAAACCGAATGCCCAAATAACACCAATACCAACCACTAAAAGTGTAATAAAAGTAGCTCTAAATGATCGGAAAAAGAAAAAGAATATAAGTGCTGTAATACCTAAAGCACCTAATACGAACAGTTGCATTTCATCAATAATATTTTGAGAATTGATCGTTCTTATATATGGCATTCCTGACATACGTACATCTATTTGATGGTCTTTTTCAAATTTTTCAACAGTAGGAATTAATCTTTTAGTGATAAAATCTTTACGAGCAGGCGTATTTACTATAGCTTTATCAATATAAATAGCGGTTTGTAAAGTACCTTTGTCGTTGTATAATAAATTATTGTAAAAAGGCAGGTTTTCAAATAATTGCTTCTTAATTTTAGCAACCTCTTCATTAGTAGTCGGTGCTTTTTTAAACAAGGGTTCAAGCACAAATTTTCGTTGTTTTCTATCGGCTTTTAACTCTTTAACATCAGCAATAGAAACGCTAAAAGCTACCTCTTTAACGCTGTCTAACTCTTTAACAAGTTTGTTCCAGGCATTAAATTTTACGGGCGTAAAAATGGTGGAATCTTTAACTCCTAAAATAACTAAGTTTCCTTCTTCGCCAAAAATATCTAAAAACTGATTGTATTGTATGTTTGCTTGATGGTCTTCAGGTAGTAAATTTGCTTCGGTGTAGGAAAAGCGCATGTACTTTATTTGAGTAACTAATAGCCCGGTAACAATAGCGATAGCAATTAAAACAAGATACCTGTTTCTCAATATAAATCCAGCAATTTTAGTCCAAAAAGTCATTTGAAAATTTTTTGCAAAGTTATGATAAAAGTAACAATTAAACGAAAAAAAAGAGCGTCATAACAGACACTCTTTTTATATATATATGAAAGTGATTAAACAGTCATTATCTCTTTTTCTTTTACCGCTACTTTTTCTTCAATAACTTTACTAAAACTATCGGTTAATTTTTGAACACTTTCTTCTGATATTTTTTTAACATCATCAGAAACATCGGCTTTTTTAATATCGTTATTTGCATCTTTACGTGCATTACGAATACCTACTTTAGCGTGCTCAGCTTCGGCTTTACATTGTTTTGCTAAATCTTTACGACGCTCTTCAGTTAAAGCAGGAACGTTAATAATAATAACATCACCGTTGTTCATTGGGTTGAAACCTAAATTTGCATAGGTAATTGCTCTTTCAACTTCGTGAAGCATATTTTTTTCCCAAGGCTGAATGGTAATTGTTCTTGCATCAGGAGTACTTACGTTTGCTATTTGACCTAAAGGAGTTGCAGAACCATAATAATCAACCTGTACATTTGCTAACATTGCAGGAGATGCTTTTCCAGCTCTAATAGTACGTAATTCTTTTTCTAAATGTGCGATTGCATTATTCATTGCCTCTTTGGCAGAATCTAAAATAAAATCAATTTCTTCGTTCATGTTACTCGTATTTATTGCCCTATAAAAAATGTGAGGGATTCTTTTGATTTATTGGTTGTCAACTATTGTTCCTATTTGAACTCCAGAAACTAACTTAAGTAAGTTTCCTTTTTTATTCATATCAAAAACAATAATAGGAAGTTTATTTTCTTCACTTAAAGTAAAGGCAGTCATATCCATTACTTTTAATCCTTTTTTGATAACGTCTTTAAAGCTGATACTTTCGTATTTTATGGCATTTTTATCCTTTTCAGGATCTGCATTATAAATACCATCAACTCTAGTTCCTTTTAAAATGGCATCTGCATTTACTTCAATAGCTCTTAAAACAGCTGCTGTATCCGTAGTAAAATAAGGATTTCCTGTTCCACCACCAAAAATAACGACACGCCCTTTTTCTAAATGACGATTTGCACGACGTTTAATATACGGTTCTGCTATTTCTTTAATTTCAATTGCTGTTTGTAAGCGCGTATGAATTCCTTCAGCCTCTAAAGCACTTTGTAATGCTAAACCGTTAATACAGGTTGCTAACATTCCCATGTGATCACCTTGTACGCGGTCTATACCATTGCTGGCACCCGCTACACCTCTAAAAATATTTCCACCACCAATAACAATGGCAATTTCAATATTTTTATCTACTACTTGTTTAATTTCTTGGGCATACTCTTTAAGTCTTTTAGGATCAATACCATATTGAAGGTCGCCCATTAATGATTCGCCGCTTAATTTTAAAAGGATTCTTTTATATTGCATAATCTTGTTGAAAGTTGTGCAAAACTACGCAATTTTTTTGAGTTTGAATTTTGATAAAACAAAAAACCATCCAAAAAATTGGATGGTTTTAATTATAATATAATGTTTAAGAATTATCCTAAAGTAACTCTTACGAAGTTTTTAACCTCTACGTCACCAAAAGAAGAAACATATTCTGCAACAGTTTTCTTTTCGTCTTTAATAAACTTTTGATCTAATAAACATTGTTCTTGATCTAAAGTTGTGTTATCTGAAATAAATCTTTCCATTTTTCCTGGTAAAATTTTATCCCAAATCTTTTCAGGTTTCCCTTCTGATTTTAATTGCTCTTTTGCAACTTCTTCAGCTTGCGCTAAAGCAGCATCAGTTAATTGTAATCTAGAAACATACTGAGGAACGTTTTTTAAAGTTTTACCTAAACGACCTAACTCGATGTTATCTTTAGCAATAACAGCAATTCTTGCTTCAGTTTCAGCCTCTACATAAGCAGGGTCAAAACCTTTGTAAGATAAAGAAATTGCTCCCATTGAAGCAGCTTGCATTGCTAAATCTTTTGCTAAAACAGCAGCATTATCTGCAGGTGCAGATAAACCAACCATAGCAGCAATTTTACCAATATGAGTATAAGAACCTACGAAAGGAGCTTCTAATCTTTCGAAAGAAGTAATATCGATTTTTTCACCGATAACACCTGTTTGTTCGATTAATTTTTCAGCAACAGTTACTCCACCGAAATCAGCAGCTAAAAACTCTTCTTTACTTTTAGTATCAAAAGCAATAGCAACAAATTCAGCAGCTAAATCTTTAAAAGAATCATTTTTAGAAACGAAATCAGTTTCACATGCTAATACAATAGCAACACCATAAGTATTGTCATCACTAATTTTAGTAATGGCTACACCTTCAGTAGAATCTCTATCGGCTCTTTTAGCAGCGATTTTTTGTCCTTTTTTACGTAAAATATCAATTGATTTATCAAAATTCCCTTCTGCTTCAACTAATGCATTTTTACAATCCATCATACCAGCTCCGGTAGTTTCTCTTAATTTTTTTACGTCTGCAGCGCTAATTTTTACTGACATATCTATTGTTATTTTTTAGTTATGAATTTATACTTGTAAAAATAGTTAAAGGTTTCAAGTAAATGAAACCTTTAACTGAAAATAAATTAAAATTATTTAGCTTCTTCTTCTTTAGCTGGTGCTGGTGTAGCAACAGTTTCAGTTTTAGCAGCTTTTACTTCTTCTTTTACAGGAGCAGCTACTTTTTCTTTATCAGCTTTTCTTTCTGATAAACCTTCAGTAATTGCGTCAGTAATATAAGATAATACTTTGTCAATAGACTTTGAAGCATCGTCATTTGCAGGAATTACGTAATCTACTGGTCTAGGATCAGAGTTCGTATCAACTAATGCAAAAATTGGAATGTTTAATTTTGTTGCTTCAGCAATTGCAATGTGTTCTTTTTTAACATCAATTACAAATACAGCAGCAGGTAAACGAGTCATATCAGAAATAGAACCTAAATTCTTTTCTAATTTCGCTCTCTGACGGTTAATTTGTAACTTTTCTCTTTTTGATAAAGCATCAAAAGAACCATCTAACTTCATTCTATCAATAGTAGCCATTTTTTTAACAGCTTTACGGATAGTTACGAAGTTTGTTAACATCCCACCAGGCCAACGCTCAGTAATGTAAGGCATGTTAATGTTTGCTGCTCTTTCTGCAACGATATCTTTCGCTTGCTTTTTAGTTGCAACGAATAATATTTTACGACCAGAGCTTGCTATTTTTTGTAAAGCTACTGCAGCTTCATCAATTTTAGCAGATGTTTTATACAAATCGATGATGTGAACACCGTTACGTTCTGTATAAATGTATGGAGCCATGTTTGGGTTCCATTTTCTAGTTAAGTGACCGAAGTGCACTCCGCTTTCTAATAATTCTTGAATATTTGCCATTTTAATAAAATGTGTTTACGTTCTGTTTTCACAATATTTCAGTAGTTGTAAAAAGTCTGAAATATTTAGATACTAAACTGTTAAAAATAAAATTATAAATAACAGTCTCTTTTTGAAAATAAATTAAAAACTATTAACAATGTCTTTTGCAAGGCATTGTTAATAATTTGAAAATAACTATTAACGTTTAGAGAACTGGAATTTCTTACGTGCTTTTTTCTGACCGAATTTCTTACGTTCAACCATTCTAGGGTCACGAGTTAATAAACCTTCTGGTTTCAATACTGCTTTGTGCTCTTCGTTAATTGCTACTAATGCTCTAGTAATTGCTAAACGGATTGCTTCTGCTTGACCAGTAATACCACCTCCAAAAACGTTTACTTTAATGTCATAAGACTCTAAGTTCTCAGTTAACATTAAAGGCTGTTGGATTTTGTATTGTAAAGTTCCTGTTGTAAAGTAGTTCTTAAAGTCCTTCTTGTTAACAGTAATGTTTCCTTTACCTTCTGAAAGATAAATACGAGCAACTGCTGTTTTTCTTCTACCTATTTTGTGTACAGTTTCCATTATTTAAGATCGTTAAGGTTAATAGCTTTTGGGTTTTGAGCAGTTTGTTGGTGCTCAGTACCTGCATAAGCATACAAGTTTTTGTATAAAGCGCTTCCTAATTTGTTTTTAGGTAACATTCCTTTTACTGCTTTTTCGATTAATCTTGTAGGATCTTTTTCGAACATTTCTGTAGCAGTTAATGATCTTTGTCCACCTGGATAACCTGTGTGACGGATATAAGATTTATCAGTCCACTTTTTACCAGTTAAAACAATTTTTTCTGCGTTGATAACAACCACGTTATCTCCACAATCTACGTGAGGAGTATAATTTGGTTTGTACTTACCTCTAATTAGCATTGCTATTTTAGAAGCTAGACGACCCAACGTTTGCCCGTCCGCATCAACTACAACCCACTCTTTATTAACAGTGTTTTTGTTCGCTGATACTGTTTTGTAACTTAATGTGTTCATAATTACACGATTAGTTTTTGTTTATTAATATATGATTTCTCCTTAAAAAAGGTCTGCAAATATAGGGCTAATTATTTGATTGACAAATAGCCAGTTAGTTTAATTTATTTTAAATAAAAAAAACGTGCAGTTGCACGTTTTTTTATTAATTTGATAAAAGATTTTTAAATTACTCTGTTTTTTGTTCTAATAATTCAAAAAATTGATTTAAACGTGGTAAAATAATAATTTTTGTTCTTCTGTTTTTTGCTTTATTTTCAGGCGTATCATTTGCTACTAATGGCACATAACTTCCCCTACCAGCGGCAATCAATCTTTTAGGAGCAACGCTGTATTTATTTTGTAATTCACGAACAATAGCTGTTGAACGTAAAACACTCAGTCCCCAGTTATCTTTGATGCTAGAACCCGCTGAAACAGGGGTGCTGTCGGTATGTCCTTCAATCATTACATCCATTTCTGGCTGACCATTTACAACTGTAGCCACTTTTGCTAAAACTTTTGAAGCTTTATCAGAAATGGTATAGCTACCGCTTTTAAATAATAATTTATCAGAAATTGAAATAAAAACAACCGTTTTTTCTACGTTAATAGTAATATCCTGGTCGTCAATTCCTTGTTGTAGTTCTTTTTTCAAATGAAAAGCAACCACTAAATTTAACGAATCTTTTTTAGTATTTGCCGCTCTAATTCTGTTAATATATTTATCTTTTTTACTTAATTGCGTTAAAGTTTCTTTGATGTTATCGTTCGCTCCTTTAGTTAAAACTGTTAAATTTTCTACCTGTTGAAGTGTGTTTTGTTTGTCTTGTTTTAAATCACCAACTGATGATTTTAACGAAGAAACTTTTTCTTCACAACTTTCCTTTTCAATTAAACACTTCGTTAAGTTTGCTTTGACAGCTAATAACTCATTTTTTGTTTTTTGATGTTTTGTTTTTAAGGCGTTTAGCTCTTTGGTAGATACACATGACGCTAGTAAAACAGAAGCGGTCATTACTAAAAATATTTTCTTCATTTGATACTGTTTTGTGTTGTTTATAATTGTAAAAAAGCAAATTTAGCAAAAGCAACCTGCAAAAAAAGAGAATTAACAATCTTTTATGAGCAGATAATAAATTATTTTTGTGATTAAATTTTTAAAATGATTCAAAAAATAGCTTACATCGTTTGTTTGGCGGTATTTTTAATTTCTTGTGGGCAAGAAAAAAAATCATCTGAAATTAAATTAGCAGGTTTTGTTTTTGGCACCACTTATCATATTACCTATTTTGATACTGATAATCAGGTAAATTATCAAAATTCAATCGACAGTTTATTCAATTTGGTTAATAAATCCTTATCAACCTATTTACCAACTTCCGATATTTCAAAAATAAATAATGGTGATACCACCGTGGTTGTTGATAAAATGTTTGTTGACGTTTTTGCTAAAGCGAAAAAAATATATAAAGAAACAGCTGGTTATTTTGATCCTACAATTGGTAAATTAATCAATGCCTATGGTTTTGGATCGGGAAAGGAGCGTACTAATTTGTCATCCGAAGAAATAGAAAAACTGATGATTGGCGTTGGTTTTGATAAAGTAAAACTCGAAAATAATAAGGTTTATCGTGAATCGGATCAGATTGAATTTAATGTAAATGCTTTTGCAAAAGGATACGGCGTTGATGTTATTGGTTGGTTTTTAGAGGATAAAAAAATCAATAATTATCTGATAGAAATTGGTGGCGAAATTAGAGCGAGAGGAAAAAAGAAGGGTAAATTATGGAAAGTAGCCATAGAAAAACCAAATATTGACGGCACACGCTCGCTTCAAAAAATAATTACTTTGGATGATGAATCGATGGCAACTTCTGGGAATTATCGAAAATTTAAAATCAATGAAAACGGCAAGAAAATTGTACATACAGTAAACCCAAAAACAGGCTTGGCGAGTCAGAGTAATTTGTTGAGTGTTTCGGTACGTTTAAAAGGCGATTGTGCTGATGTTGATGCCTACGCAACGGCTTTTTTAGCTATGGGATTAGAAAAAACAACCGCTTTTTTATTAAAACATCCTGAGTTAAAAGTTGTCCTATTATATAATGACAAAAATAATGAATTGAAAGAATTTGAAAATTAAGAAATAGTATCCGTGAATCTGAATTTATTTCCCTTTTTTTTGATGATTTTTGTCAATTCGAGTGATTTTAATGACTAAAAGGAATTAAAATTGTATCGAGAATTTGAATTATTTGATGTTGATGAATTTTGATGCTGAAAAAGTTCTCGATACAATTTTTTGAAGGAAAAAAATCACTCGAACTGACAGTTTATTTAAAGGCTCTTAAAACAAACAGGTAAAATTTCGCCTTTCATTAAAGCAAATCGTTCTAGTTTTTCTGGAGCGATTTTTTTTGTAAAATCAACTTCATCAACTTTAAAACCTATGGAGCGAAGTTTATCAAAATAATCACGCCCATAAACACGTACATGATCGTATTGCCCGAATATTTTTGTGCGTTCCTTTTCATCGGTAATTGAATCATCTTCAAAAGTTTTTTCTCTTGATAAATCTTGCGGAATCTGAAAGATACCAAATCCGCCAACTTTTAGGACTCTGTATAATTCTTGCATTGCTTTTGTATCATCAGAAATATGTTCTAAAACATGATTACAAAAAACAACATCAAATTCATTATCTTTAAAAGGTAAATCACAAATATCTGCTTTTACATCTGCAATTGGCGATTCTAAATCAGCAGTAATATAGTCTAAGTTTTTTTGTTTTCTGAAGATATCTAAAAAGCATTGTTCAGGAGCAATATGTAGTACTTTTAATTTTTTGCTTGAATTTTCAGCCTTTTTTGAATTATCTGAAGATAAAAAACTCGTTTCATTTTGTAAATACGACCATAATAAACGATGTCTTTCTAAAGATAGGGTAGAAGGTGAAAGCGCGTTTTCTCTTTGAATTCCATATCCGTAAGGTAAAAATTTTCGGAATGATTTTCCGTCAATTGGGTCGGTAAATACATCGCCTTTTAGCCACCAAGCAATTATTGGGCGCACCAAATAACTGGCTTTAATTAATAAAGGTCTTGGAATGGTGTTTAATATGGTTTTGAATAAAGACACGAATTTTAGTGGTTTTTACGAATTGTTTGTTTGAGACGCGAATTTCACGGATTTACACGAATTTTTTGTTTGAGACGCTGATTTCACGGGTTTATACGGATTTTTTTGTTTGAGACACGAATTTCACGGATTTACGCGGGTTTTTTTGTTTGAGACACGAATTTCGCAGATTTACACGAATTTTTTTGTTTGAGAGGCTGATTTCACGGGTTTATACGGGGGTTTTTGTTTGAGACGCGAATTTCGCAGATTTACACGGATTTTTTTTTGAGACGCTGGTTTCTCGAATTTTCATGAATTATTTAAAATAACTCTTTTATATTGAAGACTATTTTCGCCAAAATTGATCAGTAAACCAAGTTTTAATTTAGAGGTTGCTAGGTAATTTAATGTTTGTTTTAGATGACCTGAATTCAGTTCTTTAATAGCTTTAATTTCAAGAATTATTTTATTATCTATTACAAAATCGGCAAAATAATAATGAGGAATTATTTTGCCTTTGTAGTTTATATTAAACTTTACTTCTCTTTTATAAGGTATATTTTGAGATTGAAATTCTATTTCTAAAGCATCACCATATACAACTTCATTAAATCCTTTACCTAAAAATTTATGAACCTCCATACAAGCACCAATAATTTGGTATGCTTCGTTTTTGTATAAAAGATTTTCGTTCATAGTAATTTTAATTAGTAATCAGTAAAATCAGCATTAATGATCATCTGCTAGAACAACTTCGCGTTAATCAGTAAAATTCGTGTCAGACTAAACTTAGCGTTAATCAGTGAAATTCGCGTCTGATATAAACAAATTACGCTCTAAACTCGTCCTCTTCATCAGTAACAATCCCTAAAGCTTCGTGTACATATTTAAAGGTAGAAAGTAATTCAGGTTTACCATCAACAATAGCAACATCATGCTCAAAATGCGCTGAAGGTTTACCATCTAAAGTAGTAATTGTCCAACCGTCATCATGTTGTAAAATTTTGTGAGTTCCTAAGTTTGTCATCGGTTCAATGGCAACAACCATTCCTTCAATAAACTTTTTACCACGACCTCTTTGACCGTAATTTGGCATTTCAGGATCTTCGTGCATTACACGCCCTAAACCATGCCCAACCAATTCACGAACTACGCCGTAACCATGTTTTTCTGTAAAGTTTTGAATCGCAAAACCAACATCACCAACACGATTTCCAACTTTTAATTCACGAATACCAACGTATAAACTCTCTCTGGTAACGTCTAATAATTTTTGAGTTTCCGCAGCAATTTCACCAACAGCAAATGTGTAAGCATGATCACCGTAAAAACCATTTTTAATCGAACCACAATCAATCGAAATAATATCACCTTCAATTAAAGGAGTTTTGTTAGGGATTCCGTGTACAACCTGTGAGTTTGGGCTCATACAAAGGGTGTTCGGAAAATCATATAATCCTAAAAAACCAGGAATTGCCCCTTGCTCGCGAATAAATTCTTCGGCAAGTTTATCTAAATATAAAGTAGAAACACCAGGTTTTACTTCTTTAGCTAACATCCCTAAAGTTTTTGATACGACTAATGCACTTTCACGCATGATTTCTATTTCTTCTCTAGTTTTTCTTTTGATCATCTTAAAAATATTGAACGGCAAATTTACGGTTATTTATGGTTTTTTTTGATTTTAAAAGTATAAATACCTAGCACTTTTAAATCGTTTATAGTAATGAATCTTGTGTCATTTCTTTGGGTTGTGGCACGTTCATTAAATGTAAAATAGTGGGGGCAATATCGCCTAAAACACCATCTTTTATAGTTTTTAAATCTTTATCAACCAAAATCATCGGCACAGGGTTTGTGGTGTGCGATGTATGTGGCGAACCATCAGGGTTCATCATGGTTTCACAATTCCCATGATCGGCAATTACAATAGTAGTATACTCGTTTTCTAAAGCCGTTGTAATAACATCTTTTACGCAATTATCAACCGTTTCACAAGCTTTTACAGCCGCTTCAAAAACACCTGTATGCCCAACCATATCGCCATTTGCAAAGTTTAAACATACAAAATCAACAGCGCCTTTTTGTAATTCAGGAACAATAGCATCACGAATTTCGTAGGCGCTCATTTCTGGCTGTAAATCGTAGGTTGCTACTTTTGGAGATGGGCATAATAAGCGTTTTTCGCCGTTAAATTCTTGCTCTCTTCCTCCAGAAAAGAAAAATGTTACGTGCGGATATTTCTCCGTTTCCGCAATTCTAATTTGAGTTTTTCCTGCGTTTTCTAAAACTTCACCTAAAGTATTTTCAATGTTTTTACTGTTGTAAATTACCTTAATATCTTTAAAAGTTTCATCATAATTTGTCATGGTAACAAAGTATAATGGTAATTTTTTGGTATTAAGTTCAGGAAAATCTTTCTGATTTAAAATTTCAGTTAATTCACGACCTCTATCAGTTCTAAAATTAAAAAAGATAACAACATCATCCTCTTTAATAATTGTTTTAGGTTGATTTTTTTCATCAACCATAATAATAGGTTTTACAAATTCATCCGTAATATTTTCATCATAACTTTCTTGAATACTTTGGGTCGCATCTCTAGAAAAATCTCCTTTTCCGTTAACTAAAGCATCGTGAGCTAATTGCACTCTTTCCCAACGATTATCACGATCCATAGCAAAATAACGCCCTGTAATTGTTGCCAATTCGCCTGTGGTTTTTTGCATATGTTCTTCTATCTCATTGATAAAATATTTTCCGGATTTAGGGTCACAATCACGCCCATCAGTAAAAGCATGTAAAAAAACATTTTCAAGTTTTTGCTCGTTTGCAGCCGATAAAAGCCCTTTTAAATGATTGATATGCGAATGAATCCCGCCATTGGAAACTAACCCTAAAAAATGTACATTTTTATTGTTTTTCTTGGCATAATCAAAAGCTTTTAAAAGCTCTTTTTCTTGTGCTAAAGAACCATCATCAACTGCTTTATTTATTTTTGCCAGATTCTGATATACAATTCTACCAGCACCTAAATTCATGTGTCCAACTTCCGAATTTCCCATTTGTCCTTCAGGCAAACCAACATGATTTCCGTCTGTACGTAATTGAGCGTGTGGAAATGTATCGTATAACGAATTTATAAAAGGCGTTTTGGCATTGTATATAGCAGAAACTTTAGGGTCTTGGGTAATTCCCCAGCCGTCAAGTATCATTAAAATAACTTTCTTGTTCATTTTTGTTGAATTGGACTGTAAAAATAAGAAAGATTTTACCGTTTTAAGAACCTGTTTAAAAATTATTTGAAGCAATTTCCCGCTTTCCGCACTCGCTCTTTTTTGAAGAAAAATCAAAAAAGGAGCTCAAACAATTGCTTCAATCGGGGCTAGGGTTTTGTGCTAAAAAAAATGCTTTCAGAAATCATCTAAAAGCATTTGGAATTATTATTTCTTCAATATTTATTTACTATACTTACGAATAGCACTTTTAATTTTCTCGATTCTATTTTCAGGGTCGGGGTGAGTGCTTTGAAATTCTGGAGTTCTGTTAGGTCCTGCGGCAGCTTTTAAAATTTGCATTACGCCAATTAAACTCTCCGGATTATAACCTGCATCGAGCATTAATTTAACACCTAAATCATCACTTTCTAACTCGTCGCCACGACCATATTTCATGTTAATTACATTGGCAATTCCAGCAATTCCTTGTGCAGTACTTGGGTCAAAACCAACAGAAGCACCCGAAAGTAAGCCTTGGGTTAAATCTTGCTTTGCCATACGCGCCGCCGAATGACGACCGATAACATGCCCAATTTCATGCCCTAAAACTCCCGCCAACTGATCTTCATTTTTTAATTTTGAAAACAAGGCATAGGTAATAAAAACCTGTCCGCCAGGCAAAGCAAAAGCGTTGATAGTTCTTTCATCTTTTAATAAATGAAAATCAAAAGGATAACCAGATTCTCTAGCGATGCTATTGTCAACTAGTTTTTTTCCAATTTGATCTACTAAATCTTGATATTTTTGGCTAGGATATAAACCGCCATGTTGTTGCGCCATGTGAGGAGCGCTACTTAAACCGATAGCAATTTCTTGCTTTGGAGAAATAGAAATATGTTGTTTTTTACCTGTATAAGGATTTGTTTCTGCACTAGCGCAATATTTTAGCAAAGCAAAAATAGCGATTGCTGCACCAATTAAAAGTCTAATTTTTAAACTCCCGCGATTTCTCATAGTCTCTTTTTTTTAACTTTTTTTGATAAAGGTAAATATACAAAATATATAATTTAACAAATATCCATTTTAAATCAACCATAAAAAACTTAAATTTACAAAGCAAAATATATAATAATATGAATCCTCATTTTGAGTTAAATGATGTAACTAAAAAGTTACCAAAGCACTTACATAAATTTATTGTAAAACAACCATACAACGAATATACTGCACAAAATCAAGCGGTTTGGCGATATGTAATGCGTATGAATGTTGATTATTTAGGTAAAGTTGCTCATTCATCATATTTAAAAGGATTAGAAAAAACAGGAATATCAATAAATAATATTCCTTATATGGAAGGAATGAATCGTATTTTAAAAGAAATCGGTTGGTCGGCAGTTTCTGTTGATGGTTTTATTCCTCCGAATGCTTTTATGGAATTTCAAGCGTACAATGTATTGGTAATTGCTTCGGATATTCGTACCATAAATCATATTGAATACACACCAGCACCCGATATTATTCACGAAGCAGCAGGACACGCGCCAATTATTGCAAATCCTGAATATGCCGAATATTTACGTCGTTTTGGTGAAATAGGATCAAAAGCAATTTCATCATCAAAAGATTATGAAATGTATGAAGCAATTCGTTTGTTATCAATTTTAAAAGAAGATCCTAATGCTACTAAAAAATCAATAGATGACGCACAAGAAAAGGTAACTTGGTTACAAGATAATATGGGCGAATTATCGGAAATGGCACAAATAAGAAACTTACATTGGTGGACGGTTGAATATGGATTAATCGGAACACCTGAAAATCCGAAGATATACGGCGCAGGTTTATTGTCATCCATAGGAGAAAGTAAATGGTGTATGCAATCGGAAGTTAAAAAAGTGCCGTATTCAGTTGCCGCAGCTACTCAGAATTTTGATATTACAAAACCACAACCTCAGTTATTTGTTACGCCAAATTTTGCGTATTTAAGTTTGGTTTTAAATGAATTTGCCAACACAATGGCACTTCGAACAGGGGGTTTAAAAGGGGTTGAAAAATTAATAAATTCTAAAAATTTAGGAACTGTAGAATTAAGTACTGGTATTCAAATATCAGGAATGTTTAGCAATGTTATTGAAGATAAAAAAGGGGAAATTGCCTACATACAAACCACTGGAAATACTGCTTTATCAAACAGAGATAAAGAATTAATTGGTCACGGAATTAGTTATCATGCCCAAGGTTTTGGAAGTCCCGTAGGAAAGTTGAAAGGAATTAATTTGCCTATTGAAGATATGAGCCCGCGTGATTTGGAAGCCTACGGGATTTATGAAGGTGAAATCATAAATTTAGAGTTTGAAAGTGGCGTACTTGTTACAGGAAAGATCATTACAGGAACACGAGATTTACGAGGTAAAATTTTAATTGTGTCTTTAAAAGATTGTAGGGTTACTTATAAGGAACAAATTTTATTTGATCCGTCGTGGGGAATTTATGATATGGCAATAGGAAAAGAATTAGTTTCGGCATATTCAGGACCTGCGGATGTTGATTCTTTTGGAGATATAGGAAAAGTATCTGAAACTAAAACACATAAAATTCAATATTCAGTAGCTGATAATACATTATATCAAATGTATGCTGATGTAAGAAAATATAGGAAAGAAGATACGATTACTGAAAATATAATTGAAAGAATTTTAAAGGTTCTTAAAAATGAATATCCAAAGGATTGGTTATTGGTATTAGAATTGTATGAACTTGCTTTTACAAATGATTTTTCGATAAAAATAAGCCTAAAAAAATATTTAGAAAGCTTAAAAAGTAACAAGGGTTACAAAGCGTTAATAGAAAACGGATTATATTTGCTGTCTGAGAAATAATACAACAAATGGGATTATTTAACTTATTTAGAAAGAAAAACATGGGCGAAAAAATACAAGAATATTTAGGGAATCAAGCTGTTATTTTAGATGTAAGAACTTTAGAAGAATGGAACGACGGGCATTCACAAGGAGCAAAACACATTGTTTTAACAACAATACCAACAAGTGTTGAGCAAATTAAAGCTTGGGGAAAACCTGTAATTGCAGTTTGTAAAAGTGGTGGTAGAAGTGGTCAGGCAACTGATTTTTTAGTAGCACAAGGAATTGATGTAATTAACGGAGGTCCTTGGCAAAACGTAGATCAGTATTTAATAAAATAATACTGTTTTTAAAATGTAATAAAAGGAAATGCTTTTTGAAGTGTTTCCTTTTTTTGTGCGATATTTTTTAAAAACTTCTGATGTGCTTCTGATGTTGGGTTAAAAGAACGATGGGCTAATCCTTTTTGAATTATTTTAACTGCTTTCATCGTTTTTTGGGTGTTTTCAGAAATCCAAACTGCTATAAATTTCTCCCAAATATATTGGATTGCTGTATTATTTGGATGAATCATATCTTGGGCATAAAAACGATAATCACGTAATTCATCCATCATAATTTCATAAGAAGGAAAATAATAAGTGTTATTTTTAGCATCAGTAACTTGATGAATTGCACTTAATAAATGTGCTTTACTTTGTTGATTTTCAATAAAACCATCTTTTATATGACGCACAGGTGACACGGTAAAAATAATTGAAATATTCGGATTAACAGATTTTGTTAAAGCACTAATAGCTTCTAAACTTTCAGTGATTTCATCAATAGTTAAAATTTCTTTTAAAAAGTTTTTCTGCGGAATTTTATGGCAATTCGCAACAATAGCATCCGAAGAAATTTTACGATAAATCCAAGAAGTTCCGAGTGTAATTATTAAATGACTAGCATTTTTTAAATGCTCAAATGTTGCTGTATTTACAGTGTTTAAATTATTTAAAACTTTTTTTTTATCCGAAGAACTTACACTAGAATGTGCATCAAAACAATGCCAAGATTCATTGTGTAAAAAAACAGCTTCTTCTGTATATTTTTTTTGATTAATAGCATCGGTAATTAATTTTTCAATAGCTTTTGGATGAAATAAAATTCCAAACGGATTTTGTTGTGATTGAAATTTATAAAATGATAATTTATCGCCTATATTTTCAGAAAAACAAGAGCCTAATAAAAGTAACTTAGAATTATAATCTATTAAATTATGAGGTTGTTTCTTTAAAGGTATTTGTGTTTGAAGTTTCATTTTATAAGAATAATCAGCTTCAAAAATAACTATAAAATGCTCAAATTAGTGAGGGTTTTTATTAAATTGAATGAAAAATGTATCTTTGTTTAATAAAAAAGATAATAAATTGAACAATATTAAAAAGTCATTTACAATAAAGGATCTTGAAAATATTTCAGGAATTAAAGCACATACTATTCGTATTTGGGAAAAGCGATATAATTTATTATCGCCAGAAAGAACAGATACAAATATTAGATATTATTCTTCAGAAAATCTTTTAAAGTTATTAAATGTTGTTCTGCTAAATAAGAATAAATATAAAATCTCTAAGATTTCAGAAATGTCTGATAAGGATATTTTATTGTTAGCAAGAGAATTAGCTTTTAAAACAGCTATAAGTGATGATGCTATAAACTCTTTAAAAATGGCAATGTTTCAATTTGATAAAGTTTTATTTAATAATACGTATAATCAATTATTGAACAAGAAAACATTTAGAGAAATTTTTAAAGATGTTTTTGTGCCTTTTTTAAATCATATAGGATTGTTATGGCAAACAGATACATTATTACACGCACACGAACATTTTATATCGAATTTAATAGCTCAGAAAATTCAAATTAGCACTGAAAAATTGGAGTATTCAATAGTTGATTCAGATGTTATTTATGTATTGTTTTTACCCGAAAATGAAGTTCATGAATTAGGATTGATGTATTTAAATTATGAATTAGTTTTAAGAGGAAATAAAACCATATATTTAGGACAGAGTTTGCCTTTAAGTAACTTGAATTATTTTTTTGAAAGTGATACCGAAGTTCGATTTATTACATCATTAACCGTTCAGCCTTATGATGATAAAATAATGGATTATTTTCAAGAAATTGAGACTGCTTTAAAAGGAAAAAAACATCAATTTATTGCGGTAGGAAATAAAACATTAAAAGTAAAAGAAGTTAATTTTGAAGCAAATATCTCTCTTTATAATTCTGTTATAGATCTTTTAAAAGTGTTGTAAATTTTTTTGATGTATTTCATATTGTTTAACTATATTTTGTTTTTGTTAAACAAAAATTGTAGATTTGATTAATTCCAATTATTTTATCTGTTAAGTAGCTTTAAATAAATGAATTATTAATCCTTATAAAATATACCATTGAAAAAAACAATACATATAATAGGTTCCGGTTTTTCATCATTATCAGCTTCTTGTTATTTAGCTAAGGCAGGATACGATGTTGTAGTTTTAGAAAAAAATGAAACCGTAGGAGGTAGAGCCCGTCAGTTAATAAAAGATGGTTTTACTTTTGATATAGGCCCAACATGGTATTGGATGCCCGATGTTTTTGAAAAGTTTTTTGCAGATTTTGGTAAAAAACCATCAGATTATTATGAGTTAGAAAAATTAGATCCAGCATATCAAGTTTATTTTGATACTACAGATTCTATAACAATTCCTGGTAGTGTTGAAGAAATTTATGAAATTTTTGAAACAGAAGAAAAAGGAAGTTCTGTTCATTTAAAAACTTTCTTAAAATCTGCAGCCTATAATTATGACGTTTCTATAAATGATTTGGTGTATAATCCAGGTGTTTCTCCTTTGGAATTGGTAACTCCTGTTACGATTGGAAAAATAACGCAATTTTTTTCATCAATAAGAAAAGAAGTCCGCAGAAAAATAAAGAGTAAAAAGTTAATTCAAATTTTAGAATTTCCTGTATTGTTTTTAGGAGCAAAACCAAGTAATACTCCTGCTTTTTATAATTTTATGAATTATGCCGATTTTGTTTTAGGAACTTGGCATCCCAAAGGAGGAATGTATAAAGTTATTGAAGCAATGGTAACTTTATCTAAAGATTTAGGAGTAACTTTTAAAACTGAGGCAAATGTTGAAGAAATTAAACTTAATCAATCAGGCGAAGCTATTGGTTTAGTAGTAAATGGTCATTTTGTTGCTTCGGATATTGTTTTAAGCGGTGCTGATTATCATCATACAGAAACATTATTACCTAAAGATTATAGACAATATTCTGAAAAATATTGGGATAAAAAAGTTTTTGCACCATCATCATTATTATTTTATGTTGGTTTTGATAAAAAACTAAAAGATGTTTGTCATCATACATTATTTTTCGATACTGATTTCGATGTACATGCGGCATCAATATATGACAATCCAAGTTGGCCAAAAGACCCGATGTTTTATGCAAGTTTTCCCTCAATAACAGAAGGTTCTTTTGCGCCAATTAATAACGAAGCAGCTACTTTTTTAATTCCGATAGCTCCAGGTATTGAAGATACTCCCGAGCTTAGAGAAAAGTACTTTGATTTAATTATAAATAGATTAGAGAAATTAACGCAGCAATCTGTAAAAGAAAATGTTATCTTTAAAGAAAGTTTTTGTGTGAAAGATTTTGTGAAAGATTATAATTCGTATAAAGGAAATGCCTACGGATTAGCAAATATTTTAACACAAACTGCTTTTTTAAGACCAAAAATAAAAAGTAAAAAAGTAAAGAATTTATTCTTTACAGGACAATTAACGGTTCCAGGGCCGGGGGTACCACCGTCATTAATTTCGGGTAAAATAGCTTCAGATTTAATTTTAAAACACCATTAAAAATGAAACAATTATTTGATGAGGTTTCTTATGCTTGTAGTAAATTAGTTACTCAAAAATACAGTACTTCTTTTTCTTTAGCAACTCGAATGTTATCGCCAAAAATACGTGCCGAAATTTATAATATTTATGGTTTTGTCCGTTTTGCTGATGAAATAGTAGATTCTTTTCATCAATATAATAAAGAAGATTTATTAATTAGGTTTGAAAATGAGTATTATTTGTCAAAAAAAGAGGGCATAAGTTTAAATCCTATTTTAAATTCATTTGTTCAAACTGTTGAAAAATATAAAATTACAGATGATTTAATTCAAGCTTTTTTAAAGAGTATGAAAGCTGATTTACATCAGACAGAATATACTACAGAAGAGGCATACAAACAATATATTTATGGCTCTGCCGATGTAGTTGGATTAATGTGTTTACGTGTTTTTGTAAATGGTGATGCGAATCAATATAACGAGCTAAAAGATGCCGCAATGCGTTTAGGTTCTGCATTTCAGAAAGTGAATTTTTTAAGAGATTTAAAAGATGATATTCAGGTGTTAAATCGTTCTTATTTTCCTAATGTTGACCTTAAAGAGTTAGACCAAGCATCTAAAGAAATTATTATTAAAGATATTGAAGCTGATTTTGACTATGCCTACGAAAACGGTATTTTAAAATTACCTGTTGAAGCAAAATTTGGTGTTTACATGGCGTATCGATATTATAAAAAATTGCTTAATAAATTAAAAGCAACGCCATCATCAGAAATAATGGACACAAGAATTAGAATATCAGACCCAATGAAAATTAATTTATTGGCAAGAAGTTATGTAAAATATAAACTAAATCTTATTTAAAATGTTATTTATAATTACAACCCTGCTAACTTTTATAATAATGGAAGCCGTTACTTGGTTTACTCATAAATATATAATGCACGGTTTTGGATGGTATTTACACGAAGACCATCACCAGCCAGGATATCCGAATGTATTTGAAAAAAATGATGCTTTTTTTGTGGTTTTTGCCATACCGAGTATGTTGTTGTTTTACTTCGGATTTCATCCAGCATTAAATTATTTGTTTTTTATTGGATTAGGAATTTTGTGCTATGGACTAGCCTATTTTTTAATTCACGATGTTTTAATTCATAGGCGTTTCAATTGGTTTAAAAACACCAACAATCAATATTTAAAAGGATTACGAAAAGCACATAAAATACATCACAAGCATTTAGGAAAACCAGATGGAGAGTGTTTTGGAATGTTGTTTGTTCCGTTTAAATATTTCAAGAAAAGACAATTAAAATAATTAAATAAGACTAAAATAATGAGTGAATATCTATATCTGATATTAACTTTAGGAAGTTTAAGTATTCCTTTAGCTTATAGTGTTTTTGAGAAAAAATTTCATTTTATACAGCATTTTAAAAGTGCTTTTATCAGTATTTCGTTAGTCGCTTTACCGTTTATAATTTGGGATGCTTTTTTTACAAAAATCGGTGTTTGGGGTTTTAATCCTGATTATTATTTAGGAATAAAATTGCTTGAAATGCCTATTGAAGAATGGTTGTTTTTCTTTTGTATTCCGTACGCTTGTTTGTTTACTCACGAGGTTTTAAAATATTTAGTACCTCAATTTAAGTTATCTAAATCGATAACTGTATTGTTAAGCTTTTTATTGATTTTAATAGCATTTATACTATTGGTTTTCAATTTTGGAAAATGGTATACAACTGTAAATTTCAGTGCTTTTTTGCTATTAATGTTCTTCGGATTAAAAAATAATTTAAAAGCTTTACAGGAATATTATCCTAGTTTTTTAGTTGTTTTAGTTCCTTTTTTATTAGTAAACGGAATTTTAACAGGAAGTTTTATTGATGCTCCTGTGGTTTGGTATAATAATGCAGAAAATTTAAATTTTAGAATTTTTACAATTCCTTTTGAAGATGTTTTTTATGCCTTTACTTTATTATTTTCGATACAATTAATTTTTAATTATCTGAAAAAACAAAAAAATGAAACAAAATAAATACATACGATTTTTACTCTTTTTAGTAGTTAATTTTTTAGCATTGGCAATTGGTGTTGTATTAATGGAAGATGGCCCACGAACAGAGTGGTATCTATCTTTAAACAAAGCACCTTGGACACCTGCGGGTTGGGTTTTTGGAGCAGCTTGGACTACAATTATGCTATTGTTTGCTTTTTATATGACAAAATTGAGTCTTAAATTTCCTTTTTTAGATAAAAAACTAACACTACTTTTTAGTGTTCAGTGGATTTTAAACGTAGGTTGGAATTACTTTTTTTTTAATCAACATTTAACCGTTATCGGATTAGTTGTTATTACTTTATTATGGTTGTTAATCGGATATTTTACCTTTAAAAATTTAAGAGAATTAAAAGGGATTACATTATTTATACTTCCATATTTAATATGGATGACTATTGCAACAAGTTTAAACGCCTACATCGTATTTTATAATTAAAGTTATGGAAAATCAAGAAACTATTACAGAAGAGAAAATTATTGAGCTTTATATGAATTCGGTTTTAATTTCAGGAAAACCAGCTTCTATTTATGCATTTGCAACAGATAATAATTTTGAGGAGTCAGAATTTTATCAATATTTTTCAAGTTTCAAGAGTTTAGAAAAATCAATATTTGGAGTTTTTGCAAAAGAAACAATCCATTTATTACATAAAACAGAGGCTTATCAAGGTTATGAATCAAAAGATAAATTATTAAGTTTTTATTTTACTTTTTTTGAATTATTAACAGCAAACAGATCGTATGTTTTGTGGCAATTTCAAGATATGAAATCGGATTTTTCAAAACTAGCAGTTTTAAAAGAATTACGAGCAGCGTTTTTAAAATATGTTAGCAAAATTGAATTAGAAAAAATTGATTTTAAGAATGATAAAATCAATAAAATTCAAGATAAAACAATAACAGAAGCTTATTGGATGCAATTATTAATGATTCTGAAATTTTGGATTGATGATGAATCTTCAAACTTCGAAAAAACAGATGTTTTTATTGAGAAATCAGTCAAAGCTGCTTTTGATATTCAGCAAATAACACCGGTAAAAAGCGTTATTGATTTAGCGAAATTTTTATGGAAAGAAAAAGGAACTTCAGTATGAAAAGATTAGATAAAATACCAACATCAAAAATAGAAAGAACCACTAAATTAGTTACTACAGGTTTAAAACTTGGAGTAAACTATGCAAAGTATTACGGAAATAAAATCACAAAATCAGAAGAAGAGGCAAGAGCTCAGTTAAATGAAGATAATGCAACTGATATTTATGACGGTTTAAAAGAATTAAAAGGTTCGGCATTAAAAGTAGCACAAATGCTGAGTATGGAAAAGAATTTATTGCCAAGTGCGTATGTTGAAAAATTTTCGTTATCACAATTTTCTGTTCCGCCACTTTCAGGACCTTTAGTAGTTAAAACTTTTAAAAAATATTTTAACAAAACACCTGAAGATGTTTTTGACACGTTTACAGCAGAATCTGTAAATGCGGCAAGTATCGGACAGGTTCATAAAGCTACGATAGGCGAAAAAATATTGGCTGTTAAAATTCAATATCCTGGTGTTGCAAATAGTATTTCTACGGATTTAGCATTGGTAAAACCGATTGCGATGAAAATGTTTAACATAAGAGGCGAAGGTTCTGATGAATATTTTAAAGAAGTTGAAAGTAAGCTATTAGAAGAAACAAATTACGTTTTAGAATTAGCACAGAGTAACGAAATAGCGAATGCTTGTGCACATATTCCAAATTTAAAATTCCCAAAATATTACGAAGAATTTTCTACGGATAGAATTTTAACAATGGATTGGATGGACGGAATTCATTTATCGGAATTTACATCAAAAGGATATGATCAGCAAACGGCAAATAAATTAGGACAAGCTTTATGGGATTTTTATATGTATCAAATGCATGTGTTAAAAAAAGTACATGCCGACCCGCATCCTGGTAATTTTTTGGTATCCAAAGAAAATGATTTAATTGTTATCGATTTTGGATGTATGAAAGAAGTACCAATGACTTTTTATACGCCATATTTCGAATTAGCCAAACGAGAAAATATTGAAAATCCTGCTTTTTTTGAAAGTAAATTATATGAATTAGAAATTTTGAAAAAAGACGATTCTGAAGAAGAAAAAGCCTTTTTTAAAGAATTGTTTTACGAAATGTTGTATTTATTTACATCGCCTTTTCAGCAAGAAGATTTTGATTTTTCTGATGGTGTTTTCTTTGGTAAAATAGCCGATTTAGGACAAAAATATGCAAAAAGTACTGAGTTGAAAAAAATGAACGGAAATAGAGGTTCGAAACATTTTATTTATATCAACAGAACATTTTTCGGTTTATATAATTTAATGCACGATTTAAAATCGACTCATATAAAAATTAATAATTACAAGAATTTATAAATGCATTTATCAAGAAAAGCTATAGATGAGATGAATCATCTGTATAAAATAAATTTAATGAACAGTATTTCTGGTTATAAACCAGCAAATTTAATTGCTACAAAATCGGAAGATGGAACTAGTAATGTAGCTGTTTTTAGTTCAGTTGTTCATTATGGTTCTAGTCCTGCAATTTTAGGGTTTGTTTTGCGTCCGACAACTGTGGCAAGAAATACCTATGATAACATTAAAAAAACAGGTTTTTATACGATAAATGCTATTAACGAAGCCATAATTGAAGATGCACATCATACATCGGCTAAATATCCGTCAGGAGTTTCAGAGTTTGATAAAACCGATTTAACTGAAATTTATAAAGATGATTTTTTTGCACCTTATGTAGCAGAATCGCCTATAAAAATAGGAATGAAATTTTTAGAAGAACATCATATAAAAGCAAACGGAACTATTTTAATTTTAGGCGAAGTAACCGATTTGTATTTTAAAGATTCAATGCTTTCTGAGGATGGTTTTTTAAATTTATCCGAAGAAAAAATTGCAGCAATTAATGGTTTAGATACCTATATGGTTGCAAAAGAATATCAAAGATTATCATATCAAAGACCAAAATAAACGAATGTAAAACATCAAGAAAATGAAAATTTTAATCACAGGAACAACAGGATATATAGCAAAAAGATTGGTATTAAAATTATTAGATGCAGGTCATGAATTAGTATGCTGTGTCCGTGATTTAAAACGAATTCCTGATGAAATAGAACATAAAGAGAATATCTCGTTTATAAAAGTTGATTTTTTACAAACCGAACAAATTGTTTTTCCTTCGGATATTGATGTTGCGTATTATTTAATTCATTCAATGGCTACGGATGCTACTAATTTTGAAGATTTAGAGCAAACTTGTGCCAAGAATTTTAAAAATATTGTCGAAAAAACAAACTGTAAACAAGTCATTTATTTAAGTGGTATTGTAAATGATAGTTCTTTGTCTAAGCATTTGGCTTCTCGTTTTCAGGTAGAGAAAAATTTAGCTTCAAAAAAATATGCACTTACCACTTTTAGAGCAGGAATTATTGTTGGAAGCGGTAGTGCATCCTTTGAAATTATTAGAGATATTGTTGAAAAGTTGCCCGTAATGGTTACGCCAAAATGGTTGAATACAAAATCGCAACCAATTGCAATTAGAGATGTATTAACTTTTTTAGAACGTGCCGTTGGAAATGAAAAATTGTATAACAAATCGTTTGATATTTGCGGTACAGAAGTGCTTACTTATAAAGAAATGCTTTTACAATTTTCAGAAGTAAGAGGCTTTAAACGTTACATTTTAACACTACCACTTTTAACGCCAAAATTATCATCGTATTGGTTGTATTTTGTAACCTCTACGTCTTTTAATTTAGCACAAGCTTTGGTGGATAGTATGAAAGTTGAGGTAATTGCCAAGCCAAGTAATATTAATCAAATTTTAAATATATCGCCTATTTCTTATAAAGAATCGGTTGATTTAGCTTTTCAACGAATAGAACAAAACGCTGTAATATCAAGTTGGAAAGATGCGATTAGTAGCGGTGTTTTTCAAGCTCAATTATCTGATCATATTCAAATACCACAATATGGTTGTTTTGTAGATAAACGTACTGTAAAAGTTACCGATGATGCTTTTACTCTTGATAAAATTTGGTCAATTGGAGGGAAAAACGGTTGGTATAGTTTTAATTGGTTATGGAAAATAAGAGGTTATGCCGATAAAATTTTCGGAGGAGTTGGCTTGCGTAGAGGAAGAACACATAATACATCTTTAGAAGCTGGTGACCCATTAGATTTTTGGCGTGTTTTATTGGCTGATAAAAAAGAAAAAAGACTCTTGTTGTTTGCAGAAATGAAATTACCTGGCGAAGCTTGGTTAGAATTCAAAATAGTAAATGACACTTTACATCAAAAAGCAGTTTTCAGACCTAAAGGTGTTTTAGGGCGTTTGTATTGGTATTCCGTTTTACCATTTCATGCTTTTGTATTTAAAGGAATGATAAACGCTTTGGTAAAAAAATAATCAAAAATTATGAATCACAGAGATATAGATAGAATAATAGAAATGGCTTGGGAAGATAGAACCACATTCGATGCTATAAAGTTTCAGTTTGGTTTAAAAGAACAACAAGTAATCGAATTAATGCGTAAAGAATTAAAGCTATCTAGTTTTAAATTATGGAGAGCAAGAGTTCAAGGTCGTTCAACCAAACATCAAGCAAAACGAATTTTCGAAAAAGGAAGGTTCAAATGTACAAGGCAAAAAAGTATCAGTAATAATAAAGTTTCTAAGCGATAAATAAAATAACTGCTAATCATAAATATATAAAATATGAAAACAATTGTAGTAGTAGGAGGTAGCTCGGGTATCGGAAAAGCTATTGTAAATAAATTAAAAGATACACATAAAATTATCAATATAAGTAGAACAGCACCCGAAGAACATGAAAATGTAACTCATTATTCATGCGATGTTTTAAATGATGAATTACCAGTTTTAAAAGATATTAATGGATTGGTATATTGTCCTGGAAGTATCAATTTAAAATCATTTACGCGACTTAAAGTTGCCGATTTTAAAACTGATTTTGAAATTAATGTTGTAGGTGCAATCAATACTTTAAAAGCATACGAAACTAGTTTGGCAAAAAACAACGGAAGTGTTGTACTATTTAGTACAGTTGCTTCTGCTTTAGGAATGCCATTTCATGCAAGTATTGCAACAAGTAAATCGGCAGTTGAAGGGTTAACAAAATCGTTAGCGGCAGAGTATGCAACTAAAATTCGTTTTAATGCGATTGCTCCAACCGTAACAGATACACCACTTGCAAAACGTTTGTTAAGAAACGAAAAGCAGCAAGAAAGTATGCAAGACAGGCATCCGCTAAAAAAATATTTAACGCCACAAGAAGTAGCAGGTTTGGCTAGTTATTTATTATCAGAGGATGCAAGTTCAATAACAGGACAAATTATTCCTATGGATGCAGGAATTGTAAGTGTAAAATTATAATTGTACTCGAATGAAATGGCTAATTTTATTCACTATTTTTTTATGTATGAATGATGAAGTAATAATTTTTGATAAAAATACAATTCCCCAAAACTGGATTATAACAAATGATGATGTTATGGGAGGCGTATCAACATCATCTATGAAATTGAATACTGATAAACAACTTGTTTTTTCGGGAGCTGTTTCTTTAGATAATAACGGAGGTTTTGCAATGACAAGATTACCTATCGCTATTAATTTTGATGATAAAAAAACAAATCTAATTATAAAGTTAAAAGGCGATGGTAAAAGTTATCAGTTTAGAATAGAAGCCAAAGAAGACCAGCGTTTTTGGTATGTGCAATCCTTTGAAACGACCAATAAATCAGAAGAAATTATTTTGCCTTTACATAAATTTTATGCCTCATCTAGAGGTAATTTAGTTGATGTACCAAATTATTCAGCAACTACCATTTCAGAAATTGCAATTTTGATAGGTAATAAAAAGAACGAAAATTTTAATATATCCATAGAAAAAATAACACTTCAATAAATGAAAACACTTAAAATAACTTTACTTATAACTTTATCAATACTAGTAATTATGGCATTATTTAGTTTTTTATCAAATTCAGAAACAGTATCTCCTAATCAATCTTTATACGATATAGAAATTAAAGGAATTGATGGAAAAAAATTAGATTTAAATCAATACAAAGGTAAAAAAATATTATTTGTAAATGTTGCCTCTAAATGTGGATTTACCAAGCAATATGATGGATTACAAGAATTATCATCAAAATATACTGATAAATTAGTAGTCATCGGTTTGCCGTGTAATCAATTTGGAGCACAAGAACCTGGAGAGGCATCAGAAATAAAATCGTTTTGTAGGTTAAATTTTGGAGTCGATTTTCCATTAACCGAAAAAATAGCCGTTAAAGGAGAAGAGAAACATCCGTTATATGAATGGTTAACTGAAAAAGAAAAAAATGCAAAAATGGATTCGTCTGTAAAATGGAATTTTCAAAAATATTTAGTGGATGAAGAAGGTCGATTAATTGATGTTTTCTATTCAATTACAAAACCAATGAGTTCTAAAATAACAAGTCTTTTATAAATGATGAATTTTAAAAAACACTCAGGAATTTATACCCTAGAAACAGCACAAGAATTAAAAATGCCGTTAGCAAAAGCGTGGGATTATTTTTCATCACCAGAAAATTTAGCCAAAATTACACCCAAAAAAATGGGTTTTAATATCACTTCAAAAGTTGATGAAAAAGCATATCCTGGGCAAATAATAACGTATAAAGTATCGCCTGTTCCGTTTGTGAAAACAAATTGGGTAACAGAAATAACGCAAGTAAAAGAACAAGTTTTTTTTATTGATGAGCAACGTTTCGGACCTTATTCAATGTGGCATCACGAACATTTTTTTGAAGCTTTGCCAAACGGAAATACCTTAATGAAAGATAAAATTTCATATAAAATACCGTTCGGTTTTTTAGGACATATAGCACAAGCTCTTTTTATCAAAAAACAATTAAAAAGTATTTTCGAATATCGATTTATAATTTTAGAAAAAATGTTTAATGGTAAATAAATTAGCGATATTTTGGTTTCGTAGAGATTTGCGTTTAGAAGATAATGTAGCCTTATTTAACGCCTTAAATTCATCAAATAAAGTAGTGCCAATATTTATTTTTGATGAAGAAATTCTAGATAATTTACCAAAAAACGATGCCCGAGTTTCCTTTATTTATCAAACATTAGAGCAATTAGATACCGATTTAAAAGCAATCGGTTCGTCTTTATTGATAAAAAAAGGAAATCCTCTTGAAGTTTGGAAAACAATAACATCAGAATTTGATATTTCAGCAGTTTATACCAATAAAGATTACGAACCGTATGCCTTACAAAGAGATGCAGAAATTCATGATTTTTTAAAATCAAAATCCATTGATTTTTTAAGTTATAAAGACCAAGTTATTTTTGAAAAAGCTGAGGTTACCAAAAATGACGGATTGCCATATACGGTTTACACGCCCTATAAAAATAAGTGGTTGCAGAAATTTAATGCCGAAGAAGATTTAAAAAATTATGATATAAATTTTAATAATTTTTATCAATTTACATCAGAAATACCTTCTTTAAAATTTATAGGATTTAACGAAAGTAGTATAAAAGTAACCCCTTATAATTTATCAAATTTAGCGAATTATGATGAAATTCGTGATTTTCCTTTTATCGATAAAACATCTTATTTATCGCCTTATTTTCGTTTCGGATTGGTAAGTGTTCGTAAAATGGTGCAATTTGCTTTAAAAACCAATGCAACTTTTTTAAACGAACTGATTTGGCGAGAATTTTTTATGCAAGTATTATTTCATTTTCCCAAAGTGGTTACGAATAATTTTAAGCAAAAATACGATGCCGTTCCGTGGAGAAATAACGAAGCCGAATTTGAAAAATGGTGTAAAGGAGAAACTGGTTATCCGATGGTCGATGCAGGCATGCGACAGTTAAATAAAACGGGTTATATGCACAATCGGGTACGCATGATTACGGCAGGTTTTTTATGTAAACATCTGTTAATTGATTGGCGTTGGGGCGAAGCTTATTTTGCTGAAAAACTATTAGATTACGAATTATCAGCAAACAATGGAAACTGGCAGTGGTCAGCAGGAACGGGTTGCGATGCTGCGCCATATTTTAGAGTTTTTAACCCTGAAGCACAATTAAAAAAGTTCGATAAAGAGTTACAATATATTCGAAAATGGATTAAAAATTTTGATGAGTTAACTTATCCACAGCCAATGGTTGAACATAAATTTGCCAGAAAAAGAGCAATTTCGACTTATAAAGAAGCCTTAAATTAATTGCAAAATTAAAAGGTTCAAAGAATTAAATCTTTGAACCTTTTTGAAGTTGTTTTTTATAATTATTTGAAGCTATTTCCCGCTTTCCGCACTCGCTTTTTTTGAAGAAAAATCAAAAAATAGCTCAAACAAATGCTTCAATCGGGGTTAGAAATTTCTGCTATCTTTTTTATTTTTACGAAACAATATATTCTTTCGCTTTTTCTAAAGCCTTTGGAATTCCGCCAGGATTTTTACCTCCAGCAGTTGCAAAGAAATTCTGTCCACCACCACCACCGTGGATTAGTTTTCCTAATTCTCTAACAACTTTACCAGCATCGTAACCACGTTCTGCAGCTAATTCTTTCGAAATATAACAAGTTAACATTGCTTTATCTGCTTTTTCAGAAGAGGCAAAGAATAAGAATAAATTTTTAAAATCTTTTCCTAAGGCAAATGCTAAGTTTTTGATTCCGTTCGCATCTAAAGCAACTTTAGTCGCTAAAAATTGCACACCGTTTACTTCTTGTAATTGATTTCTCAATTCACCCGATAAATTTTCAGCTTTTTCTTTAAGTAACTGTTCTACTTGCTTTTTTAAAGTAGCGTTTTCATCTTGTAAATTAGTTACCGATTTTACAACATCTTTAGGGTTTTTAAATAGTTGTTTTATATCAGTAAAGTTACGTTCAACATCTTCAAAATAATTACCAACAGCTACATTTGTAATTGCTTCAATTCTTCTAATTCCTGAAGCAACAGCACCTTCCGATTTTATTTTAAAATGCCAAATATCACCAGTTTGTGGAACGTGAGTTCCTCCACATAATTCTACCGATTGCCCAAATTTAATGGCTCTTACGGCATCGCCATATTTTTCGCCAAATAAAGCAATAGCCCCTTGATCAATAGCTTGTTGCATCGGAATGTTTCTTTGTTCAACTAGGCTTAAGTTTTCACGAATACGAGCATTTACAAAATCTTCAATTTCTTGTAATTCATCCGAAGTTACTTTAGAGAAATGAGAAAAATCGAAACGTAAATGTTTAGGGCTTACAAGCGAACCTTTTTGTTCAACATGAGTTCCTAAAATGGTACGTAAAGCCTGGTGTAATAAATGCGTAGCAGTATGATTACTTGCCGATAAATCTCTCGCATTTTTATTTACTACTGCTTTAAATTTTTCTGATAAATTTTCAGGTAAATTCTTGGTGTAATGAATAATTAAGTTGTTTTCTTTTTTGGTGTTTATCATATAAACAACATCGCCATTTGCGGTTTCTATATAACCAACATCACCAACTTGCCCACCGCCTTCAGGATAAAAAGGAGTCATGTTAAAAACTAATTGATATTGTTCACCATCTTTTTTAGTGGTTACTTTTCTGTATCGAGTTAATTTAACATCAGCAGTTAAAGTGTCGTACCCAATAAATTCTTCCTGATCATCTTCAATTAAAACATTCCAATCGTCGGTTTGAATAGCGGTAGCTTCTCTTCCTCGGTTTTGCTGTTGTTTTAAAGCTTCTTGATATTCTTCTTTATTATAGTCTAATCCTTTTTCAGATAAAACTAATGCCGTTAAATCTTCAGGAAAACCATACGTATCTTTTAATTCAAATACTTTTTTACCAGAAATTACTTTGTTTCCAGCATTAGCTGTCATAGTATCTAGTAATAATAACCCTTGTTCTAATGTTTTTAAGAAAGATTGTTCTTCTTCTTTAATAACATTTCTAGCTAATAGCTCTTGTGCTTTTATTTCAGGAAAAGCATCACCCATTTGGTCGCTTAAAGTGGCTACCAATTTATAGATAAAAGGTTCTTTCTGATTTAAGAACGTAAAACCGTAACGAATAGCTCTTCTTAATATTCTTCGGATAACATAACCTGCGCCAGTATTACTAGGTAATTGACCATCGGCAATAGAAAATGCTACAGCACGAACATGATCGGCAATTACACGAATTGCGATATCTGTTTGATCATCTGCAACTGATGAATCTTCATATTTTACGCCTGTAATAGTTTGAATTTCTCTAATAATCGGCGTAAAAACATCAGTATCATAATTAGATTGTACGCCTTGTAAAGCCATACATAAACGCTCAAATCCCATACCAGTATCGATATGTGTTTTAGGTAAGTTTTCTAAACTTCCATCAGCTTTACGGTTGAATTGCATGAAAACTAAGTTCCAAACTTCTACTACGTGTGGATGGTCTAAATTTACCAAAGATGCTCCTGAAACTTTTGCTTTTTCATCCGCAGAGCGAATATCAATATGAATTTCAGAACAAGGTCCACAAGGTCCTTGTGCGCCCATTTCCCAGAAATTATCTTTTTTATTTCCTAATAAAATACGGTCTTCAGCAATGTATTGTTTCCAAATATCATATGCTTCTGTATCTTTTGCTAAACCTTCTTTTTCATCACCTTCAAAAATAGTAACATATAAAATGTCTTTGTCTATTTTATAAACTTCAGTCAATAATTCCCATGCCCAAGAAATGGCTTCTTTTTTGAAATAATCACCAAAAGACCAGTTTCCAAGCATTTCAAATAAGGTGTGGTGATAGGTGTCTTTTCCAACCTCTTCTAAATCGTTATGTTTCCCTGAAACACGTAAACATTTTTGAGAATCGGCAACTCTAGCATCCACTATTTTTTTCTGGCCTAAAAAATATTCTTTAAAAGGAACCATTCCTGCATTTACAAACATTAAAGTAGGGTCGTTCTTTAACACCATTGGCGAAGATGGAACGATAGCATGATTTTTAGACTTGTAGAATTCTAAAAATTTTGATCTTATTTCTTGAGATTTCATATGTTTTGAGCTCGAAAATTTTGTTAAATAATCATTAAAAAACAACTAATTAAAAGTAGTTTTAAAATAGTTATTATATTAGTTGCTAAGTATTGTATTTTTATTACTTACTTAAAAAAGACAAAAATAAGATATTTAGTAGTATGAATAAAGTAAAATATTTTTCTAATAAGCTTGAATAAAAAGAAGATGAATTTTATTTAAGGGTATTTAAAAGAACGTATTAAGTGAGTTTTTAGCATAAAAAATTGATGAAATTAAAAGAAAAGGTAGATTTTTCAGCGTTGTTTGATAACTATTATGGAAAGTTATATAAGTATGCTATCAGAATACTGAAAGATGAAAGTATTTCGAATGATTTATTACAAGACACTTTTATAAAGTTATGGGAAAATATAGATTCGATGAAAATAAAGCATCGTTCTATAGAGTCTTTTTTAATTATAACGTTAAAAAATAAAATTGTAGATCATTTTAGAAAAGAAAGCGTAAAAAAGAAGCACTTAAATCTATATATTTTAAATAAAGATATTGAACAAGAAATAAGTAATGAATGGGAATTGTTGAAAAAAATAGAAGATATATATACGTTACTTCCTCAAAAAACAATTGAAATTTTTAAGCTTTCAAGAGATAAAGGGCATACTTATGCCGAAATAGCATCTATCAAAAATATATCAATAAAAACTGTAGAAGCCCATATTTCAAAGGCTTTACAAGTTTTTAAAAAAGAATTAGTAAATTTTTTATAAAAAAAATAGGGTACTTGTTGTTCAGAAACGTTTTATAATAAATCTCATATTTATGAAGCGAGACAAAATTAAAGAAACCGACCTTTGGGCTTATATATCAAAAACCGCAAATATTGATATTAAAGCTAAGGTTGAGCGATGGAAAGAGTCAGAATATTTTGATCAACAATTATTTGATAACATAAAAAAAATACATCAAGCTACCAAAGAAGATGCTAGTGGATCTGTAGCTAATATCAAAATTCAGAAAACCGCCTTTTTCAAAAATATAGGAACTAAGAAAAAGAAAAATAATTTAAAAATGCTTGTTTTTAAATATGCCGCTGCGGCAATAATACTAATAAGTACTTCTTTTTTTACTTATTTTATAACACAACCTGAACAAATATACATAGCAACAACTTACGGGGAGCAAAAGGAAGTAACACTTTCAGATGGCTCAGTTGTTTGGTTAAATGCTTCGAGTAAAATTTCATATAAAGAGAATTCTCCAAGAACGATTCGTTTAGAAGGGGAAGCTTTTTTTGAAGTCGCAAAAGATAAAGAACATCCGTTTACGGTAGAAACTCCAGATAATGTTATCGTTAAAGCTTTAGGAACTAGCTTTAATATTAAATCTTATAAAGAAAATAATTATTATGAAACCGTTTTATTTACAGGTAAAGTAGCGGTTAGTGCTACAAATTCTGAAAAAAATAGAATAATAATGTTACCTAATGATAAAATAAGAATTCTAAAAAAAAATAAACACGTTTTAAAATCTGTCATCACAAATAAAAGGAATACTATTTCTTGGAGAGACGGTAAAATTCAATTTAAGAATAAAACATTTAAAGAAATAGCAACCGATTTTAAGAACCAATATAATTTGAAGTTTCATTTTGAAAATGAAAAAGTATCAAATGTAAAATTTACAGGAACTTTTGAAAAAACAATGCCTATAAGAGAAATTTTAGAAATATTAAAAATAACAAAACCTTTTGAGTATCGTTTTAATGCTCAAAAAAATACTTGGATTATCAAATAAAAAATAGGAGAACGGCAATTCTCCTATTTAAAATTGCTGATAAATTTAATTTTAATTGAACAAAACCATCTAACAACATTCAAATTTATGAAAAACAAACAATTTATAACTTTATTAGGGGTAAAAAATGTATCCCAAAAACAAGGATTTTTAATGAAAGTTACACTATCAATTTTTTTATTTTGTTGCTTACAAATAGCAGCAACGAATACTTTTTCTCAAAATAATGTAACACTGAACTATGAAAATAAAAGTTTAGAACTTATTTTAAATCAAATAGAAAAACAAACAGATTATAGCTTTGTTTTTAATAATGATGAAGTTAATATTCAGCAAAAATTTACGATTAATGTTGTTAATAAAGAGCTTGGTAAAGCTATAAAATTATTGTTTAGAAATACAGCGATAAAATATCAGGTAAAAAATACATTAATAATTTTATCTAAAGAAAATAAAAACAGTACTATTTTAAAAACAGCAGAACAAAAATATAGCATTAGTGGAACCGTAAAAGACGCTACAACTGGTGAAACTTTATTAGGCGCTAATATTGTAATAAAAGATGCTTTAAAAGGAACTACAACCAATGAATATGGTTTCTATTCGATGACAATTTTAAAAGGTATTTATGTTTTACAAATTTCTTATGTAGGATATAAAAACAAAGAAATTAAGGTGGATTTAAATAACAATATTAAGCGAAATTTTGAATTAACTTTAGCAGAAAACGCCTTAGAAGAGGTTGTTATAAAATCAACAAATACGAGTAAAAGTCAACTAAAAACAATTTTAACGGGGGTTTCTAGTTTGAGGGCTTCTGAAATAAAAAAACTTCCTGCATTTTTTGGTGAACCCGATATAACTAGGGCAGTTTTAACACAGCCAGGCGTTAGTACGGTAGGCGAGGGCGCTAGTGGGTTTAATGTTAGAGGTGGTAATATTGATCAAAATTTGTTGCTTTTAGACGAAGCGCCATTGTATAACTCGTCTCATTTATGGGGGCTTTTTTCGGCAATTAATGCCGATGCGTTGAAAGATTTAAAATTTTACAAAGGAGGTATTCCTGCGCGTTTTGGAGGTAGAGCTTCTTCTGTTTTAGATATGCGACAAAAAGAAGGTAGTTCTAAAATTTTTAAAGCAGAAGGAGGTGTCGGTTTGTTATTTTCAAGAGTAACTCTAGAAGGACCTATAAAAAAAGATAAACTTAGTTTTTTAGTATCTGGGCGTAGAACTTATTTTGATTTGTTTTTTCCGTTAGCAGGAGAGGATTTAAAAAATCAAAAAATGTACTTTTATGACTTAAATACAAAATTATCTTGGAATATAAACGACAATAATACGTTGTTTTTATCAGGGTATTTTGGTAAAGATGTAATGAAATTTAAGGCAGAAGAAGAAACAGAATATGACGAACAAACGCAAACAGAAACAACAGAACCAGCGGGTGAAATAAGTTTTTCATGGAATAACGCAACTACAAGTTTACGTTGGAATCATGTGTTTTCTAATAAGCTATTTATGAATTTATCAACTATTTATAGTTCGTATAAATATGCGTTAGCTGCTCAAAATGATGGTCCTTCACAAACAGATTCAGGAAGTGCATTTGAGTGGACATCATCCGTAGAAAATTATATTTTTAAACCAGATTTTACCTATTATTTGAATCCAGAAACAAAAATGAGATTCGGAATACATGGAACGTATTATAGGTTTACACCAGCAAAAATAACAAGTACCGAACAAACAATAGGTAGTATAGATTTATCTGTAGAAAAGGGCTTGGAGATAGCTCCGTATTATGAGCTAGAAAAAAAATGGGATAAATTATCAATGAATGTAGGAACTCGGTATGCTATTTTTAGAAATTTAGGTCCATACGAAGTGGCTTCTTATGCTTCAGGATTGCCTAAAACACCAAGTACAATAACAGGACAGGTTAAATATAAAAGTGGAAAAACCATCGCAAAATATGGTGGTTTTGAACCTCGTTTGTCTTTAAAATATGATATTGATGATCGAAAATCTTTAAAAATCGGTTATAATAAAATGTATCAGTATATACATTTAATGAGTAATAGTAGTGCCGCATTGCCTTTTGATGTTTGGAAACTTTCGGGAAAGCATGTAAAACCATTAGCGGTAAATCAATATTCTTTTGGGTTTGCTTTTGATAGTGAAAACAGAAATTATAATTTTTCGGTAGAAGGCTATTATAAAGATTTTAAAAACTTAGTAGAATACGTAAATAATGCCGATTTATTTATCAATAAAAATATTGAAACACAATTGCTTCCTGCTAATGGATATGCCTACGGATCAGAGTTTTCTGTACATAAAACAAAAGGAAAATTAACAGGTAATTTAAACTATACCTATTCGGTTTCTAAAAGAAAAACTGTTAGTGAGTTTTCATCAGAAAATATAAATAATGGTGCCTATTTTTCATCAAATTACGACAAGCCTCACATATTTAATGCAACGGCTAATTATAAGTTTAGTGATACATGGACTATGGGTACTTTTTTCACTTTTCAATCAGGGCGACCAACAACAATAATAACAGGAAGGGGTATTTATGGTAAAAATAAAGATGAAACTGTTTTTACATATTCTGATAGAAACAAGTACAGAATGAAAAATACACACCGATTAGATGTTTCATTAACATACAGCTCAGAGGCTAGTTTACATTCAAAATGGAAAGGAAGTTGGAGCTTTGGGTTTTATAATATTTATGGAAGAAAAAATGCTTTTTCTAATTATTATACTTTCTCTAATAATGACAATCAAAATGTAGGAATATCTAAAACATTAAAAAAGAAGCAGTTTTCGCTGTTTGGGGCTCCAATTCCATTTATTACGTATAATTTTAAATTTTAAAAAATGAAATCACCATATATATTATTCATAATTTTTATAAGCATATTTACTTTTTTCGGGTGCTCAAAAACCATTCCGTTAGATGATATATACGAACCTCATGTAATCGTACGAGGAGGAATAACAAAAAATAATATAATTTTTGTAGACTTACAACAAACGGTACCTGTAAGTGTAATAACGAAAAAACCAATTAATACAGCAAAAGTATCTTTGCATACCAAAGCAGAAAATAGTGCCGCTAAAAAAATAGCCGATGTATTAATTTTAGATGAAAAAGAGGGAAAATATGCCATTAAAAAGAAGTTTAATCCAATGGTAGGTAATTATTATTGGATAAAAATAATTTTAGAAGATGGCACTATTTTAGAATCAGTTCCTGAATTATTTAAACCGAAGGTTGTACTAAATGAAATTACAAAAGAAGATGAAAGTACCCGTATAACTTTTGAAGATTTTTCAGGAGATAAAAAAGATTTTTATCTGGTTACTTATACTTTTTATACTAAACAAGGTGATGTGATCTTCACTGATTTTTTAATTGAAAATGATGTGTTTTTTGAAGAAGGCGAAGCTGCTTTTTTTGAAATAGAAGATATATCAGATAGTGTAGAAGTTGAAATATCAAGTATAAGCTTTAACACCTATAATTTTCTGAAAAGTTATTTAACTCAAATAGAAACGCAAGATATTGATGATGGAGATTTCTTTTCGCAATTATTCTCTGGTCCGCCGGCTAATTTAGAGGGGAATATTATAAATAAAGCAACAGGAAGAAAGGCGTTAGGTTTTTTTGAATTATTTAATCCAGCAGTTAAAAAACAAGATTTTTAAACCATGAATAATTTTTTGTAATTGTGGTATAATAGGTAAAATATAAAAGGAACGTTTTTTAACGTTCCTTTTTTTTATTTAGCATTTTTGTTAAATTATCATTAAAAAACAACTAATTAAAAGTAGTTTTAAAACATTTTGTAAATTTGTGTGTTTACAAATACTACCTTTAAAGAAAAGTAGCTTGTTTAACAAGTATAAAATAGTAGAAAATAGTACATTTAGCATTATGGCGAAAGTAAAATATCATTACGACCCCGATACCTTATCATATCGAAAAATAGAGTCTAAAAAAAGCGAAACCTATAAGAAATCTTTCTTAGGTATTGTGGGGGCTTTGTTAATTGCCTTTTTTGGTTTTATAGGGTTTAGTCAGTTTTTAATGTCGCCAAATGAAAGATCTCAAAAAAGAGAACTTGAAAATTTTAAGCTGCATACAGAATTGATGTCTAAAGAATTAAAAATGTTATCGGAGCGTTTATCAGAATTACAAGAAAGAGACGATAATATTTATAGAACTTATTTTGAGGCAAGTCCAATATCTAAAGAGCAACGTAATGCTGGTTTTGGTGGAGTAAATAGGTACAAACACTTAGAAGGATTTAAAAATACCGCCATGATTACCAATGTAACCAAAGAGATAGAAATGTTATCTAAACGAATGGTGGTACAGTCAAAATCGTTAGATGAAATTGTTGCTTTGGCTAAGGAAAAAGAAAAAATGTTAGCTTCAATACCTGCTATTCAACCTGTAAAAAATCAAGATTTAAAACGAATGGCATCTGGTTATGGTATGCGATTGCACCCTATTTTAAAATCATGGAAAATGCACAACGGAATGGACTTTACCTCGCCAAAAGGAACGCCTATTTTTGCTTCAGGAAACGGAAGAATTAAAAAAGCACATAGAAGTACTACGTTTGGCAATGTGGTTTATATAGATCATGGTTATGGTTATCAAACTATTTACGCTCACATGAGTAAAATAAAAGCGAAACAAGGGCAGAAAGTAAAAAGAGGTGATGTAATTGGTTATGTAGGAAACACAGGACGTTCAGCAGCAGCTCACTTGCATTATGAAGTACATAAAAATGGAAGACCTGTAAATCCTATTTATTATTATTATGGAGATTTAACACCCGAAGAATTTGTAGCAATGCAAAAAGCATCGCAACAAAAAGGACAATCATACGATTAATATTTAAGTAAAATAGTAAAATAACACGCCAAGTAAATGTATGTAGAATTACCTGAAAAAAGATATTATAAAATAGGCGAAGTAGCAAAAGCTTTTGACGTTAACGTATCATTAATTCGATTTTGGGAACAAGAATTTGACATTATTAAACCTAAAAAAAATCCGAAAGGAAATCGATTATTTACCAAAGAAGATATTGAAAATTTTAAATTAATTTTCAACCTGGTAAAAGAAAGAGGTTTTACCCTAGAAGGTGCTAAAAAGAAGCTAAAGAGAAACCCTATAGATGTTATAAATAATCACGAAATTATTAGTAGATTAGAGGCTGTTAAGGCAACTTTACAAAAGATAAAAAATCAATTATAAATAAAATTCAAGAAAAATAAAGAAAGATGAAAAAATTTATACCAATTATTATAGTAGCTATAGTAGCATTTTCAGTTTTTAAATGGGCTGTAAATTTTCAAAATACTGCTGTAGAATATCAAGAAAATGCAAAAACAACTTGGTCTAATGTTGAGAGTTCGTACCAACGTAGAAATGATTTAATAGGAAACTTAGTAAAAACCGTACAAGGCGCTGCCGATTTTGAAAAAAGTACGTTAATTGGTGTTATTAATGCTAGAGCTAAAGCAACTTCGGTAAATATAAATGCGGGCGATTTAACCCCTGAAAATATGGCGCAATTTCAAAAAGCACAAGCAGGTTTAAGTGGAGCTTTATCTAAATTATTGGTATCGGTTGAGCGTTATCCTGATATTAAAGCAAACAAGAATTTTTTAGAATTACAAAGCCAACTAGAAGGAACAGAAAACAGAATTAACGTAGCACGCGACCGTTTTAACGAAAGTGTAAATATTTACAATAAATTAATCAAAAAATTCCCAGGATCTTTCTTAGCAGGGCTTTTTGATTTTGATGAAATGAACCGTTACAAATCAGATAGAGGTTCTGAAAATGCACCAAATATCGATTTTAACTTTAAATAAAAATAAATGCTTCAAGTAGAAAATTTTCTTACTATTCAAGAAGAACAAGAAATTATTTCTGCTATTCAAATTGCAGAGAAAAACACTTCTGGTGAAATTAGAGTTCATATAGAAGCATCGACTAATATAGTGGCTTCTCAGCGTGCGCTAGAAGTGTTTCATCTGCTAAAAATGGACGCTACCAAATTGCAAAATTCGGTATTAATTTATGTAGCTGTACATGATAAAAAATTTGTTATTTATGGCGATAAAGGTATTGATAAAGTAGTGCCTGAAAACTTTTGGGATACTACAAAAAATACCATGCAAGCTCATTTTATAACAGGGAAATTTAAAGAAGCTATTGTTGCAGGGATTTTAAAAACAGGACAAGAATTAAAAGCTCATTTTCCTTGGAAAACAGATGATAAAGATGAATTGTCTAATAAAATATCGAAAGGATGATTCAAAAAAAAACAGGGAATAAAATAGTGTTTTTTAGTATTGCTTTTTTACTTTTAAGCATTCAAACTCTTTTTTCACAAGGCTTTAAAATTCCTGAAAAACCAGCTTTTCAAACCAGTGTTTATGATTATGTCGGGTTGCTTTCTCGTTCACAAAAATCACGTTTAGAAAGTAAATTAATTAAATATTCAGATACTACTTCTACCCAAATAGTGGTGGCAATTATCAATTCCACCGAAGGTGAAAACATTAACTATTTAGCGGCTAATTGGGGCGAAAAATGGGGCTTTGGACAAGCAAAAGAAGACAATGGTGTTTTTGTTTTATTAGCACATAAAGACCGTAGAATATCTATTCAAGCAGGTAAAGGAACGGAGCATTTATTAACCGATTTTACCTCTAAAAGAATTATCGAAAGAAACATTATTCCAGCTTTTAAACAAGGTGATTATTACACGGGTTTAAATAACGGAGCCGATGCTATTTTCAAAACCTTAAATGGCGAATATACAGGTAGCAGGAAAGAAAAAGATGAATTTGATCCTAGTATTATTATCTTTATAATTATTATGGTCGTATTTTTTATTATTATTTCAAGAGGCGATAAAAATAACCGTGGCGGTGGAAAACGATATCGAAAAACAAGCAGTGCTGGCAGTATTTTCGAAACTATAATTTTAACTAATTCAGGACGTGGTAGTTTTGGAGGCGGAAGCTTTGGAGGTTCATCAAGCGGTGGTGCTGGCTTTGGTGGCGGTTTTGGCGGTGGTAGTTTTGGTGGTGGTGGTGCTTCTGGAAGTTGGTAGAACGAGTGTGTAGTATAAACTTAAATTAACCTTAAGGAAAACTAGCTGAACTACTTTTGCTGAAAATTAATTAGCAAAACAACAAGATGGCAACAAACATTAAAAGGAGAAATTTTTTAAAAAATACTCTTTTAGCAAGTGGTGGAATACTTTTCGCAGCAAACTTTATTAGCTGTACTACTGATGATCCAATAACAAACCCAATTCCTACTAATTTATCCCAAGAAAACTTTAATGAAGGCGTAGCAAGTTTTGACCCTACAAATTCACAAGTAATTATTTGGACACGTTACACAAGCACTAAGCCTTCGGTAGCAATTACCTGGCAAGTAGCAACCGATGAAAAATTTGAAAATATTGTACGCCAATCAGAGGTAATTACCGATGCTTCTCGTGATTATACACTGGCTGTTGAGGTAAAAGAATTAGCCGAAAACCAAAAATTATATTACCGTTTTATCAATATTGAAGAAAAAACAACCTCGGTAGTTGGTAAAACATTAACCTTTGGAGCTAAAACTTCGGATGTAAAATTAGCGGTCACTTCTTGTGCAAATTATGCCTACGGATATTTTAATGTATATGAGGCAATTAATAAATCGGAAGCTGATGTGGTGGTTCATTTAGGTGATTATATTTATGAATATGGCGAAAATACGTATGGTTCATTTAGAACGCCAAATCCGAAAGGCGAAATAATTTCTTTAGATGATTACAGAACCCGTTACCGTCAATATCGTTCAGATAGCAAGCTAAAAGACCTGCATCAAAACAAACCCTTTATTTGTATTTGGGATGACCATGAAGTTGCAAACGATTCGTATAAAGATGGGGCTGAAAATCATCAAGAAAACGAAGGAAGTTATACTGCTAGAAAAAATAGCGCCTTACAAGCTTACAGCGAATATTTACCAAATACGACTAATATTGCTGATAATGAAATTATCTACAGAAATTTAAAAATAGGAAATTTAGCCGATTTAATTTTATTAGACACCCGAATAATAGGGCGTGACAAACAATTAGAATACGCTGATTTTTACACTTCAAAAGGCGAGTTTGATGTTGCTTCTTTTCAAAAAGAATGGTTAAATCCTAACAGAACCATGCTAGGAACTACCCAAAAAACATGGTTTGCGAATCAAATAGCAGCATCAAATGCGAATTGGCAAATTATCGGGCAACAAGTTTTAATGGGGAAAATGTTAATGCCCGCAGAATTATTACCAATTTTAGCTCGTGTTTCGGCAGAAGCAGCCGCAATTGGTGGCGCATCGGAAGCAACTTTTGGCGCATTTCAAAAAGCGATTACCGAATTGGTAACGATTAAAACAAGATTTTTACAAAAAGACCCAAGTTTAACACCTCAAGAAATAGCCAGAATAAAAACCGTTTTACCATATAATTTAGATGCTTGGGATGGTTATTTTATGGAAAGAGAAGCGCTTTTAGCTAGCTTCAAAAATAAAAAAGTAGTTGTTTTAGCAGGCGATACGCATAATGCTTGGCAAAGTGATTTAACCAATGCAAGTGGTGAAAAAGTAGGGGTCGAATTGGCAACAAGTTCGGTATCATCACCAGGATTAGAAAAATATTTAGGCGCAGGAGCATTGCAACTAGAACAGGCATTAAAATTGTTAGTCGATGACTTAAATTATAGCGATTTTTCACGAAGAGGTTTCATGGAATTGCATATAAATCAAGCATCGGTCGTTTCAAATTGGAAATATGTAAGTACTGTAATTAGCGAAACTTATACCACAAAAATAGGGCATAGCCTAACGGTTTAAAATCAGTATATTAAATATCAAAAACATCAAAAACATATAAAAGAGTTCCTTGAAATTTATTTTGAGGAACTTTTTTTCTTTAAGTATTTTTTGAAGCAATTTCCCGCTTTCCGCACTCGCTCTTTTTTTGAAAAAAAATCAAAAAAAGGAGCTCAAACAAAGCTTCAATCGGGGCTAGGGGTATTTGCAAATTATTAAAATTATGCAAACAAGCAAGTTACTTCTCTAAAAAATAAAATCGTATCATTGCGCTTAATAACCGTGTTTTTTATGAAAATAATAATGATATGTCTTGCTTTTATTTCACTAATTAGTTGTCAAAATTTTGGCGAATTAAAACTGAAATGTAATTTGCCAAAACAACTAGAAGAAGTTTCAGGAATCGAAAAAATAAAGAATAACGAATTACTTTGGATGCTAAACGATAGCGGAAACAAAGCAATTATTTATGGCGTTGATGCTGCGGGTGAAATTATCAGAGAAGTTGCTGTAAATACCAAAAATACTGACTGGGAAGATATCGCATCCGATGAAAACGGAAACCTATATATCGCCGATTTTGGAAATAACGATAATAAGCGTAAAAATTTAAAAATCCTTAAAATAAATCATCAAGACTTAGTAGAAAAAGATATTGTTGATGTCGAAAAAATTAAATTTTCCTATCCTTCTCAAACCAAATTCCCTCCTAAAAAGAAAAAGCGTTTTTTTGATGCCGAAAGTTTACTATATAAAAACGGATTTTTATATATTTTTACTAAAAGCAGGGTTAAAAATAAGTACGGAATAACAACATTATATAAAGTTCCTGCTAAAAAAGGAAATCATGTAGCAAAGCGTATTTCAACCTTTGAAACCTGTAATGATTTACCTTGTTGGATTACCGCAGCAGCAATAACTTCTGATGGAAAAAAAGTAGCCTTATTAAATGGTCAATCGGTTTTTATATTGACCAATTTTATAGGCGATGATTTTTTCTCTGGAGAAATTAAAGAATATCCGCTAGGGCATGTTTCTCAAAAAGAAAGCATTACTTTTAAAGATAACAATACCCTTTATATTGCCGATGAAAAAGCCCATGGAAAAGGCGGAAACTTATATGAGTTTACCATTAAATAAAGCGTATTAATAGCATAATCCATCCAATAACTAATAACAAACCGCCGATTGGCGTAATTGGTCCTAAAAACGACATTTTTTTTCCTTTGGCATCAGATAAAATTAATCCGTAAATACTAAAAGAAAACAGCATAATTCCTATAATAAAAGCCCAACTCATAAATTGATTTGGAGCAGGAAAATAATTCCCGATAAACAATAAAACAAGGGCGTGGTACATTTGATATTTCACGCCTGTTTCAAACGATTTTAATTGATCTTCAGATAAAATTTTCTTTAAAGCATGTGCGCCAAAAGCCCCAAAAATTACGGCTAAACCTCCAAATAAAGCCCCTGATACTAATACTATTTGTTGTGTAATCATATATTGTTTTTTTAAAAATTAAAACCTAAAGCAAAAGCTATTTGTAAGCCTTCGTGGCTATTGAATGCAGAAGCTTTAGCTGTCATCATATTTGCGGCATTAAAGAAAATACCTCCACCAATAGAAGTGTTCCATGTATCGGAATTCATATTCTTCATCCACACTTTACCATAATCAAAACCTCCGTAAATTCCAATATATAAAGGAATTAAACTTGTTTTTAAAGTGGTTAAATTTAGGCGAATATCAGTACTATGATAAAAAGCATTTTTACCTGTAAAACGTTCGTTTCTATATCCGCGTAATCCATTATTTGCTCCTAAACTAGCCCCTTGATAAAACTCAAAATCATTACCAAAAATAAGATGTCCTTTAAATTTAGTGGCAAGTACTATTGTTCCGCTAGGAATTAATTTGTAATCAAAAGAAATAGACGGAATTGTATAGGCAAAACTATTTTTATTTTCTAAATTATAAGTATAACCAATTTGCAGTGCTGTTTTCATTCCTGTGGTAGTAAAAGCAGTATTATCGGTATTTTCAAAATGATAACTAGCTTGAGTATTAAAGAAATTTTGACGGTTAAAATGAATTTTTTGTGAAGTAATAAATCGACCAGAAGTTTTATCAATTTTAAATGATTGATAATTAATTCCTAATTTTAGTATTGCATCCAAATCACTTTTCCAATGAACCGAAGAACCTGCGATTAATTTACTTATTTTAACTCGATTATAATCTTTGTTTTTAAAATTATCTGCTTCTAAGTTTATAGAATTATTCCCAAATCCGAAGAAATTTTTTGCATAATTAGGGCTTGTGTATAGTGTGTTAAATCCTAAATTCCAATTACCGATAATATTTGCAAATTCATTGGAGTAATTTAATTCAAAACCATCTGTAGCAAAATAATATGCCCCAGAAATTTTATGCTGTGCTGTAAACGGATTTCTTTCAAAACCATTAATAGTGTAAGTGTTAGAAACGCCTATTTTAAAACCGTCATCAGGGTTTGCACCAATAATTGGCACTAAAACATTGGCATTGTTCTTTAATTTTTTATAATTGTATGTATTTATTTCGTAGTCGTCTGTTAATTTTTTACGTCCTTTATTGGTAATAAAAGTATTTTTCTTTGATTTATAATCGTAAATTTTTACTTTTTTACCATTTCGAATATCATAATTATCATTGTTCTGTCCGCCAATAATTCGAAGTTTAATCAACTTATCTCCGTTACCTTTTACCACAAAATCATCATCATCATCTAAACCATAAATCCATATTTCTTTAGTTTTTGAATGCTTATAAGTTCTTTGATGAAAAACAGCTCCTTTTTCTCCTTTTTTAATTCGATATGCAGTAACATTTGTTTGTCCGTTTGGCAATCGATTAATTTCAAACCAATCATCTTTATTCGTTCCTTTAATTACTTGAAATTTATTGATATGACTAAAATAAGTATCAGATATTTTTTGCAGATTTTTCCTTCTTCCTTGTAATTTTTTCTTGATGATTTTAATTGTTTTTCCTTGTACTTCTTCAGGAAAATGATTGAAAGCTTCTGCTATAATTTCATCTGTAATTGTAGCTGCAATATGTTTTACTTGAGCATCCCAAACCTTTTTATCTGACTGACTAATTAAAGACATATCTAAAGGATACGGCTCTAAATTAAACCATTTCGGACTTTTTAAATCTTCTTTATAGGCTTTCATTAATCGTAAAGCAGGGATTATTCTAGTAGCGATATTTAATAAAAAACCATCACCCATAATTGAAAATGCTTGATCTCTATCTCTAGGAACAGGGCGATAAATTGTATGCCCATTTTCTTTAAAAACAGCCCAACGCCATTGGTCTTCGTGTCTGTCCCAATCGCCGATTAGCATATCAAACAAACGAGCTTTTATATAAGCTGATTCGTCTAATATGTGTTTTTCACTTTTAGCTAATTTTTTTAATAAATCATCTGTACTAATTATTTTATCAGAAAAACCAAAACTTGCTTTATCGCCATGACCAGATGCGGCACGTTCTTCAATCATATATAATTCATCGCCAAATTCAGCATTAAAAGAACCCAATGCATTTTGCTTTGGAATATAATATAAAACAGGGTTTGTATGATAAATTCCAGCCGCTTTAGACAATGTTCCGATGGTAAAAGGTGCATACGGATGCGAGCCTGTAAATGCGTCTAATAATAAACTTTCGGTATATGTTTTATCAAATTGATCTTTTAAATATTGATCTTTAAAAGCAACTGCTTGTAAATATTGAACCGCATTTTTACGCAAGGCACGCATTACATATTCACGTCCTTTTTTATCGCGTAAGCGCAATGATTTAGATTGATTTCCACCACCTTTTCTAACAGGTCTTAATCCGCCAAAAAGAGTATCTAAATTTACCGTTGGCGCTGTTACTTTTGTTCCGAAGTCTTTTCGATAACGTTTTCCCCAAAAATATTCGAATGCTTTTGTTTTTTTAACTTCTTTATCGCTGTAAATACTAGCCGATTTTTTTGTAATATTTCGATAAGGATACGTAATAAATTTTTTGTTTTTATCCGCAGGAAAAATACTAGTTTGGTACACTACTTTATGTTCATTTACTGAATAAAAACGAACATTAGAGCTCCCGTCTTTATAAATATCTAATTGTGCAAAACCTTGACTTCCGTAAGTGAATTTTGCACCACCAGTTAATTTAGTAGCACTACTTTTAGAACCTGAACCACTAATTATTTGGGGCAAATTATCTTCAACAATGTATTGTAAACTATGCTCGTGACCAGAAACAAAAATGGTTTTATCGTTTTCTTGAGCTAAAGTTGTAATGTGTTTTTTAAGCTCGTTATATTTTTTATTTTGTAAATCAACATTGGCAATACCAGTGGTTTTTCTTAGGATATTTTTTAGCGTTCCTAAAACAGGAAGTGGGCTTAAATGACTTTTAAAAGAATAATATCCACCGTGAGAACCATTAGTAAACATCGGATGATGCAAGGCAATAATTGTTGTTTTTCCTCTTGCTTTTTTAATTAATCCTTTAAATTCATCAAAGAATTTTTTTCTTGTTTTTATATCGCATTTGTCGTTTATTTTTGGATGATTATCCCAATTAGTAACATACCAATGTGTATCGACAATAATTAATACGACATCTTTAGAAATACTTACTTTTTTTAATGGACAGCCATTTTCAGGTAAAAAAGAGTTTTTTCCTAATGCTTTTTCAACTAATTTTTCTTCTCTTTTTAAGCCATCTAAACCGTTGTACCAATCATGATTTCCTGGGATAAAAATTGAATTACCAGCAAATTTTTTAGCAATATCTGTTTGTACTTTAATTCGGTGTTTTGCTAACGGATATTTTTTTGATTTTTTAGATGGAACGCCTGTTTCATAAACATTATCACCTAAAAAAAGTAAAGTGGAATTTTCAGAAACTGTATCAATGTGTTTATTTAAATATTTTAATGCAGGCGATATTTTTCCTAAATCAGAATTTCCAGCATCGCCAATTAAATAAAAAGTATGGGCGATTTTTTTATCAGAATTTAGCTTGTTTTTTTCTTTTTCAATGTTTTTTACAGCGTTTTTATCGGCATATTGCGCCTTAAAAGTAGCGCAATTATTTAATAATATAACCGTAAAAAAAAGCACTAAATATCTAAATTTTTTGATGAAATTCATACCTGTTTAATTAGAGGGTAAAAACAATTTACATTCTTTTATTGATAAACAAAATAAGATTAAGAGCTGCAACTTAATGCAGAACATCCAACTTTATTACGAGCCCATTCTGGTCGTTTTGCAAACCATTTTTCATGTTTTTCTTGTTCATCATATGGCTTTTTTAATAATTCATATAATTCATCAATTAAATTATAATCACCTTTATTGGCAGCATCAATAGCTAATTGTGCCATGTAATTTCGCAATACATATTTCGGGTTTATAGCATTCATTTTTTCTTTTTTTACTGAATCAGAAAAAGTTTCTTGTTGTAATCTTTTTAAATAACGCTCAAACCAATCTTGCCAATGATTTTTGATTTCATCTTTAACTTCGATAATCGTATAAAATGCGATTTTTATGTTATCGAAAGCAGTTTCAAAAGTATCATCCGAAGAAATTAAGGCTAAATTTCTAAAGAAAATTGTCATATCGGTTTCTGTTAATTGCAACGTTTCTTCTAAACGACCAATTAATTCATAATCATTAGCATCTTCAGAAAATAAACCGATTTTCGAAGTCATCATTTTTAAATATTTCTTTTGATAAATATCAGCATATTCATCTAAAATTTCTTGTAAAGGTGGCGCTTCTTCGATAAGCGGAAACAAGGCATTTGCTAATTGAAACAAATTCCAAATACCAATTTGTGATTGATTTCCGTAGCGATATCGCTTGTGCTGATTATCGGTTGTATTTGGTGTCCAGCCAGCATCGTAGCCTTCTAACCATCCGTAAGGACCGTAATCGATGGTTAATCCGAGGATAGACATATTGTCGGTATTCATAACGCCATGCACAAAACCAACACGTTGCCAATGCACAATCATTTCAATAGTTCGATTTCTTATTTGGGTTAAAAAATCAAGATATTTTTGTTTTCCTTCGGATTTAATTTCAGGATAAAAATTAGCAATCGTATAATCTGCTAACTTTTTTAAAGCAGGATAATTTTTTCTAGATGATAAAATTTCAAAACTTCCAAAACGAATAAAACTTGGAGCTAAACGAGAAACAATTGCACCTTTTTCATAGGCTGCATTTCCGTTGTATAACATATCTCTTAATACATCATCACCCGATAAACTTAACGATAAAGCTCGAGTTGTTGGAACACCTAAATGAAACATTGCTTCGCTACATAAATACTCTCTTACTGATGAGCGTAAAACTGCTAAACCATCGGCAGTTCTTGAATATGGAGTTTCTCCAGCACCTTTTAATTGTATTGCCCAGCGTTTTTTGTTGTGTACAACTTCGGTTAAATTGATAGCTCTACCATCGCCTAATTGTCCTGCCCAATTTCCAAATTGATGTCCGCCATAACACATCGCAAATGGATGCGTGTTTTCTAAGACTTTATTTCCTGTAAAAATGTTTACAAAATCTTCTGATTTTGCATCTTCTTTAGTTAATCCAATTGCAGTTAACATCTCTTCTGAAACATGAAGTAACTTCGGATTTGCTGTTTTTTTAGGTTCAACAAACGAAAAACAAGCATCTAAAACTTGTCTTCTGGTGTTTTCTAAAATTTTATCGGCAGGTAATTCTTTTGTAAAAGTATCTTGAATGTTAAGCTTCATTTGTGTTTGGATAAATGGATTGACAAAATTACGGTAAATTACTTTAATTTATGAGCATGCAATTTTCGAAGTGTTGCTAATTTTGGCGAAATAACAAAACTACAATAACCTTGTGTTTGGTTTTGTTTGTAATAATTTTGATGTGCTATTTCTGCCTGATAAAAAATAGTATATGGGCTAACTTCTGTAACAATTTTATCTTCATAAAAAGGAGCAACTTGTGTTAAAACAATTTCTGAAATTTCTTTTTGAGTTTCATTATGATAAAAAATTACAGAACGATATTCTGTTCCTTTATCCGCCCCTTGCTGATTTAAGGTTGTCGGATTGTGAGTGGTCATAAAAATGATTAAAATATCTTGATATGAAATAATATCAGCATCAAAAGTAAGTTGAATTACTTCGGCATGTCCTGTTAATCCGCTACAAACTTCTCTATATGTTGGATGTCCAGGAACATTTCCGCCAGCATATCCAGAAACCACTTTTTCAATACCTTTTACTTCCTGAAAAACGGCTTCTGTACACCAAAAACATCCACCGCCTAAGATGGCTATTTGTATATTTTTACTTGTCATTAATTGATTTTTTTAATTTTTATCTAAAATCATTGATTCCGAATTGATGCAATATCTTAAACCACTAGGTTCAGGTCCATCAGGAAAAACGTGTCCTAAATGTGCATCACAACTATTGCATAAAACCTCTACACGTACCATTCCAAAAGTACTATCTCTATGATATTTAATGGCATTTTCGGCAATTGGTTGTGTAAAACTTGGCCATCCTGAGCTTGAATCAAATTTAATAGTAGCATCAAATAAAGGTGTGTCACAACAAGTACAATTGTATTTTCCTTGATCATAAGAAGTACACAATTCTCCAGAAAAAGGACGTTCAGTTCCTTTTAAACGGGTAATTCTGAATTGTTCATCAGTTAATAATTCTTTCCATTGAGTTTCGGTTTTTTCAACTCTTTTTATAGGTGTTGGGTTTTCGTTTACTGCAAAGTGAATAATATTTTTCCAAGTAAGCATATTAAAATATTTTGGTGGTTAATTGTAGTTTTTATAAAATAATAGTCGTTTTAAACACGTCAAAATTACAACTAATAAGAGTAGAATAATATGCTTAATTTAGCAAAAAATATTTTTGATGGAAAATTTATTAATTGAAGCTGAAAATTTTGTTATTACGCTATTAAATGAAAAATTAGATACTTCATTTATATATCATAATGTATTTCATACCCAACGAGTAGTAGTAAAAACGAAAGAATTAATAAAAGAAGCAAAATTAACAGTTGAATCATCAAATAGTTTATTGTTCGCAGCATGGTTTCATGATACAGGTTATACAGAATCCATCGAAAATCATGAGGAAGAAAGTGTTAAAATAGCAACAGTTTTTTTGAAAGATAAAGGCGTTTCTCAAGCTGTTATTTCAGAAGTTTCACAGTTGATTTTAGCAACAAAAATTTGTGAAAAACCTGTAACCAAGTTAGAAAAAATAATTAAAGATGCTGATTGCGCTCATTTAGGAAGTAAAAATTTTAGTGATTACACCTTGTTATTAAGAAAAGAGTGGGAGTTAACTAAGCAACAGGTTGTTTCTGATAAAAAATGGCTAGAAGATAATATTCAATTCTTAACAAAACATCGTTTTTATACCGATTTTGCAGTTAAAAATTGGAGTAAAATAGCATCTAAAAATTTAGCTGAATTATTAAAAAATCAGCAAAAATTACAACAAGAAAATAAGAAATTACAACATAAAAAAGAAGAACTAGCTTTTAAGAAAAATAAAGTAGAATTACCAGAAAGAGGTATTGAAACGATGTTTCGTGTGGCACTTCGAAATCATATTACTTTAAGCGATATTGCCGATACCAAGGCAAATATTTTGTTATCAGTAAATGCTATTATTATTTCGATGAGTTTATCGACTTTAATTCCAAAATTAGACAATCCGACGAATCATTATTTAATTATTCCGTCGTTAATTTTTATATTGTTTACCGTGGCTTCTATTATTTTATCGATAATTGCCACCCGACCAAATGTAACGCAAGGCAAGTTTACCAAAGAAGATGTTGCAAATAAGAAAGTAAATTTATTATTCTTCGGAAATTTCCATCAAATGAATTTACCCGATTTTGAATGGGCAATGCACGAAATGATGAAAGATCGTGATTATTTATACGGTTCATTAACCAAAGATTTATACTTTTTAGGCTTGGTTTTAAACCGAAAATATAAATTATTACGCGTAACCTACACTGTTTTTATGATTGGTATTATTGTAAGTGTACTTGCTTTTGCTATAGCTTTTCAATTGCAAGAAATGAAAATAATGATCTAATTTATTGTTACTTTAAGACTTAAATTCACTCATTAAAGCATCAATAGTAATGGTTTTTTTAACGTCAAAATCAGATTGATAAATAACTGATACACGGAGCGCTTTTAAACCTGAAACTCCTTGTAAATCTTCTAATTCTAGCATTTCAACCTTGCCTAATAAGTTTTTAGATTGCAGGTATTTAATATATTTTGAATATTCTTTGGCATCTTTATCTTGTGAATACACAATGGCAATTTTTCCAGGAATAGTAAGGCGTTCTTTAGTGTTTTTTAAATGTATTTTGTCAATTCTTTTTTTAATAATTTCATAGCGAATATTATACGCACCATCAACATCAAATTGTTTTTCATCCATTCTAAATTTAATAGACAAAGGCGTGCTATGAACTAAAATTAACGATGCAACTTGTAAATCATGCGTCATAAATTTACGAGCCGTATTTGCCACATTTTCCATTTCGCACATTATTTGCAATTGCCATAATCGAAGGTTGTACAAATACACTTCATCAAATTTTTTGGCTTTGGTTAAAGACTGCCCGATGTACATATTATATTCGAGACCATCAGTTTTATAGCGTTCAAAATAATGCGGAAACATTGCTTGAGCCTCCTCTTGCTTACAATCAATAAAAGTGGCCAATTTATCATTTAATAAAGTAACGCTTTGCTCGTAAGCTTTGCGTTTTTCATATACAACATGTAAATTACTATCTAACCGAGTCATGTAGGTATTTACAATGGTTTTTAAGTTGTTGTTAATTTCTTTGATATGCTTAAAAACAGGATAAATTTCGAGCTTTAAAAAATCTAAAATCCCAATTTCATCACCTGATTTTAAACCGGTAACGACCTCTTTTAAATAGCCATTTACCCGAAACATTAATTCATTATAAATAGGCATTTTTTCAGAAACACAGGCTTGTTTTAAAACCGAAATTGCCAAGGTGAGTTGGGTTGTTAAATCATCTTTAATGGCATTGTTTCTTGCCGATGAAGACCCTTTTATGTCAGACTGTCCATATAAAGGATACACGTCTTTAAATACAATTTGTTCAATTTTTACGGCTTCTTTTTCTAGGTAAATATCTGCTTGATATTGTTCTGCTGCCTCGTAAAATTTCCACTTTACAGTTTCGTGTAATGCCGTATAATGTTCTTGTATAGTAGCCTCTAAAACATTTAAAAACTCTTCAGACGACCGATTAATAGCGGCTTTAAAAACAGGAATAATATCCTGTAATTTTTGTTGATTCACAGAATTTAATTCGTAGGCTTTTGGAGCCGTTATTTCTAGCAGGGCTAAGTTATTATTAGCACTTGCTTTAATAGGAATAAGCAATATACTTCCAATGTTTTTGTTTTTTAAGCGTTGAGAAAAATCATTATCATTTGAAGCACTTCGGTAATGTTGCGCATCAGAAATAGCGACAATTTTTTGTTCTTTAAAAACCTTGGTAATTATATGGTTGCAAAAAAAAGTAGTACAATCTATCTTTTTTTCACCCTTTAGTAAAATAAGACTTTTAGAGCGTTTAATATGCGTAGATTGTAGCGATAAACTAGTACTGTTAAACACTGAAAAACCAACTTTTAAGCCTTTTATATTAAACAATTCACTTAAATCTTTGCGTAGTTTTTGAATAATATTTCCATCATCTTTTTGCAACAACGTTGTTCTAATTGACGATATATTTTCATCGGCAGTAACATCAAACAAATTCATAATTCCAAAGCCTTTAAAAATATAGCTGTTTGGCGGAAATTTCTCTTTCCAAACGGCAATATTATCATAATTATTTAAAAGCGTTTTAATATCTTCTTCGGTAATTTTGGGTGCATTTTCACTAGGTGTAATTTCCATAAAATCAGCATTAAAAGCTACTCTGTAATGCTTTATAATATCTAGTTTTTTATCAGGAATATCAAAATAAAAAGGACGTTTTAAATCAATCGGATAGTTATAAACCATATTTAAAATAAAAGTACACGCCATAATATACATTTTATCATTTTCAAAATCTCGAACTTTTAAAACATAGTCTTCTCCAGCATTTTCGAGAATATTTTTAAGCCGTTTTGTAAATTTAAATGAAGTAAAAGAAAACGGAATTGTGGCAGCCTTAATTTCATTTAAAGTTAGCATTTCAGGAAACAAAGCCTCTAGTAATACGGCAATAATATCCTCATGTTTATCAAGTAAGCAAAGGTCAGAAAAACCATTAATAAGCTCAGGATATTTGTTCACTTTTGCAATAATTAGCCTTGCCGAAGCATTAAAAGGATGCTCGGTATCATTGGCATATACCTTAAGCCGATCATATATTTTTTCAAAACTAATATTTAGCTGCAAAGGCAAATCAATATCTTTAAAAGCAGCTATTTTTCTAATTTCCATGAAATCATTTTCTTAAATCTATTGCAAATTTACGAAATGCTAATCAATTATTTTTTTTGAAGCAATTTCCCGCTTTCCGCACTCGCTTTTTTTTGAAGAAAAATCAAAAAAAGAGCTCAAACAACTGCGTCAATCGGGGCTAGGCATTGTTACTAATTTAGTGTATTTAAAGTTTACTTGTTTATTTATAACCTGTTTAAATTTCATCTGAAAAAAAATAAGCACAAAAAAACAAGAAATTGAATCCGTTAACCTGATTTGCGGTAGTATCAAAAATAAGCATAAAAAAAAAGTAGCTTTTCAAAAAATGAAAAACTACTTTTTTTAGTGTTTTAAAAGAACCTTATTTCTGTCTAAAATAAATAATAATAGGAACCCCATTAAAATTATAATGCTGACGTAATTGATTTTCTAAATAACGTCTGTACGGGTCTCTAACATACTGCGGTAAATTTGCGAAAAATGCAAACTGTGGCGTGTAAGTAGGTAACTGCATACAGTATTTAATTTTGATGTATTTACCTTTAATTGCAGGTGGCGGATTTTGTTCTAAAATCTCTAACATCGTTTCGTTTAACTTACTTGTTTGAATACGACGTTTTCTGTTTTCAAAAACTTCAACAGCTGTTTCAATAGCTTTAAAAATACGTTGTTTTGTTAAAACCGAAGTAAATACAATTGGCACATCACTAAAAGGTGAAATTTGCTGTCTTATTTTCGCTTCAAAGTCACGCATAGTATTGGTTTCTTTTTCTACCAAATCCCACTTGTTAACAAGTATCACGACTCCTTTTTTATTCTTTTCAGCTAGCCAAAATATCTTTTCATCTTGCCCTTCAAAATCACGTGTTGCATCTACTACTAAAATGGCAACATCACAATGTTCAATGGCACGAACGGCACGCATTACAGAATAAAATTCTAAATCTTCTTTTACTTTTGATTTTTTACGAATTCCAGCAGTATCTACTAAGTTAAATTCAAAACCAAAACGATTGTATTTTGTATCAATAGAATCACGCGTTGTACCAGCAATATTAGTTACGATATTTCTATCTTCACCAATTAAAGCATTAATAAACGACGATTTTCCTGCATTCGGACGTCCTACAATTGCAAAACGAGGAAGCTCATTTTGTTCTTCTTCTTCTTCAAAAGGAATTTCTTCAGCAACAGCGTCTAATAATTCACCTGTTCCACTACCATTTATTGATGAAATGGTATGATATCCTCCTAAACCAAGATTGTAAAACTCTACTGCATCTGCATCACGCATTGCATTATCTACCTTGTTAACTGCCATAATAATAGGCTTTTTAACTTGGCGTAATATTTTTGCAACTTCGTCATCCATAGGGGTAATCCCTTGTTCAACATCAACAACAAAAATAATGATATCAGCCTCTTCAATGGCTAACTGTACTTGTTTACGTATTTCTCCTTCAAAAATATCATCAGAACCGACAACATATCCACCAGTATCAATTACCGAAAATTCCTTTCCGTTCCATTCAGATTTTCCGTAATGTCTATCTCTAGTTACTCCACTTACAGAATCAACAATCGCTTCACGACGTTGTACTAAACGATTAAATAAAGTGGACTTACCTACATTCGGTCTTCCAACAATGGCTACAATACTACTCATTACACTAAAATTTTTGCAAAGATACAACTTACACAACTAAGTTTCAGTGGAATTTTAAAGAGTATCGTATTTTTAGTACATTGTGGCACAATAACTTTTAAACGCTCTTATATAATATGGATGATCAATTATACAATCAAATTTTTTTAAAGCCCCGGTTTCAAATTGATTTCGAAATGAATTCAGCAGTGTTACTCGATGAAATTAAACAGCATTTATCTGACGAGCCAGCTTATAAAATGAGGGTAATAGACCAACATGTAATTATTGACATACCATTAAAAGAGGCTCATTTTTGGTCGCCTCAATTGCAGTTAGAAGTAGAAGAATTAACAGCAACAACATCAAAAATAAAAGGATTATTCGGACCGAAACCACAAGTTTGGACCTTTTTTATGTTTTTACATTTTATAGTAGCATTCGCCTTTTTAATTTTTGGAATTATGGCGTATAGTAATTGGTCGTTAAAAAGAATAGCAATACTACCCATAGTAATGTTGGTGGTTTTACCAATTATATGGGTAGCGCTTTATTTTGTAGGAAGCCTAGGAAAGGCAACAGGTAAAAAGCAAATGAATGCTTTAAAAAAATTCACCAAAGCATTATTAATAAAAATAAATTAGTCTTTATAACCAAAGCGTTTTAACTGTTTGTCGTTAGAACGCCAGTTTTTATTTACTTTAACGTATAATTCTAAAAACACTTTTTTATCAAAAAACACTTCTAAATCTTTACGAGACTCTGTTCCAACACGTTTAAGAGCCGATCCTTTATGCCCAATAATAATACCTTTTTGAGTTTCACGTTCTACCATAATAATCGAACGAATTTTAATAATATTTTCCTCTTCAAAAAACTCTTCTGTTTCTACTTCTATAGCGTACGGAATTTCTTTTTTATAGTGCGTTAATATTTTCTCACGTATTTTTTCATTTACAAAAAAACGTTCTGGTTTATCTGTTAATTGATCCTTCGGATAAAAAGCAGGACCTTCTGGAAGTAATTCTATAATTTTAGTAAAAACAGCATCTACATTAAATTTTTCTAATGCCGAAATTACATATACAAAAGCATTAGGCACTTTGTTTTTCCAATATTCTATTTTTTCTTCAACCTCTTCTTGCGATGATTTGTCAATTTTATTTAATAATAAAATTACAGGAATTTCACTGTGGATAATTCGTTTAAAAAAGGCTTCATTTTTAAGTTCTTTTTCGCCAACTTCCACCATATAAATTAAGACATCCGCATCATCAAAAGCTGCTTTTACAAAATCCATCATAGAATTTTGTAATTCATAAGCAGGTTTTAAAATTCCTGGAGTATCAGAAAAAACAACTTGATGATTTTCATCATTTACAATTCCTAAAATACGATGCCTAGTGGTTTGGGCTTTAGCCGTAATAATTGATAATTTTTCACCAACTAATGCGTTCATTAAAGTTGATTTCCCAACATTTGGGTTTCCGATGATGTTTACAAATCCTGATTTATGTGTCATTCGGCAAAGATAAGCTGTTTAAATTAGAAATTAATTTTTTTATAGTGCTGTTATTGTAGTAGTTAGAAATTTTTCTATTTAAAAGTTAATTTTATTAGGGTAGATAGAATAAAAGAACGTATCTTTGCACTCGAAATCGCGGGATAGAGCAGTAGGTAGCTCGTCGGGCTCATAACCCGAAGGTCACTGGTTCGAGTCCAGTTCCCGCTACTAAGCCAAAAGCTTCACAGAAATGTGAAGCTTTTTTTGTGTTTGAAAATAAAATAAATAAAAAACACATTTTATTTGGTGGGTATGCTAAAAGGTTGTAGTTTTGCACTCGAAATCGCGGGATAGAGCAGTAGGTAGCTCGTCGGGCTCATAACCCGAAGGTCACTGGTTCGAGTCCAGTTCCCGCTACTAAGCCAAAAGCTTCACAGAAATGTGAAGCTTTTTTTGTGCTCGAAAATTAAAATTAAAAATATCAGTATTTTATTTGGTAGGTAAGATAAAAGCTTGTATATTTGCACCCACAAATCGCGGGATAGAGCAGTAGGTAGCTCGTCGGGCTCATAACCCGAAGGTCACTGGTTCGAGTCCAGTTCCCGCTACTACTAAAAAGAGTAATCAGAAATGATTACTCTTTTTTTTTTGTTAAAATTTCAAAATTACAGCAAATTTTTTTTTGATGTAATCGTATTTGATGTAGAAAGGTGTTATTTTTACGAAAAATATAGAATAAAACCATTAATCATATAATAATGAGTAAATTACTAACAGTTTTAAGCTTTCTATTAAGTTTTGTTTCTTACGGGCAACTGGATAATCCTGTAAAATGGACTACAAGTGTAGAAAAAATTTCAGAAAAAGAAAGTGAATTAATAGTAGTAGCAACTTTAGATGAAGAGTGGCATATTTACTCTCAACAAATAGCGAATGGTGGGCCAATACCCACTTTATTTTCTTTCACAGGAGATCAGCGTTATTTAAAACAAGGAATAACAAAAGAAGGCGCAGGACAAGTTATAGATGATGAAATATTTGAAATGCGTATTAAATATTTTGACAATACAGCCGTATTTACACAGCGAATTCGATTAAAAACCAATGAAAAATTTGTTATAAAAGGAACTGTTGAATATATGGTTTGCTCAAATGAAACTTGTTTTCCGCCAGAGGAAGTAACTTTATCTTTTAAAATTAATTAAAAACCCCCAAATAAATTTCGATGAAAAAAAACCACATACTACTATTTATTTTATTGATAACCATATCAGTAAAAGGTCAAATATTTAATCCTATTCAATGGAAGACCAAAGTCGAAAAAATATCCGATTCTAATTATAAATTAATAACTCAAGCGACCATCAAAGAAGGGTGGAGTTTGTACTCGCAAGACGTACCTAAAGCAGGGCCAATTCCGACCACTTTTTTTTATCAAGAAAAAGAAAATAATATTAAATTAATCGGAAAAACTAAAGAGCCTAAAGGTAAAACTAAATTTACAAAATTGTTTAATGAGCAAGGAATGACTATTAAGTCATTTGCGTATAAAGCTGTTTTTGAACAAAAAATTGAGTTAATCGACTCAAAAACAACTAAAATTAATGCTTTTGTTGAATTTATTGCCTGTACAGATGAGCAGTGTTTACCTCCAAAAGAACTTGATTTAGTTTTTGATATCAGTAAGGCTGTTTCTGTAAAATCAGTTGCTAAAGATAAAACGAAGAAAGATAAAAAAGGAATGATAGCTATCTTTTTTATCGCTTTTTTATCAGGGTTTGCAGCCTTGTTAACTCCCTGTGTTTTTCCAATGATTCCGATGACGGTAAGCTTTTTTACCAAACAAAGTAAAAGCAAGGCACAAGGAATTAAAAATGCCATCATTTATGGAGTATCAATAATTGGAATATACGTATTATTAGGAACCGTAGTAACGGGTATTTTTGGGGCGGATGCTTTAAATGCGCTTTCTACCAATGTTTGGTTTAACGTTGTTTTCTTCTTAATATTAGTAGTTTTTGCTACATCATTTTTAGGCGCTTTTGAAATTACCTTACCAAGTTCTTGGGCTACAAAAGTAGATTCTCAAGCCGATAGAGGTGGTTTAATAGGAATCTTTTTTATGGCATTAGCCTTAGCAATTGTATCATTTTCATGCACCGGACCAATTGTAGGAACATTATTAGTTGAGTCAGCATCAAAAGGAGGAATTGCACCTATTGTAGGGATGTTAGGTTTTTCATCAGCGATTGCTTTGCCATTTGCACTGTTTGCAGCATTTCCAGGTTGGTTAAATTCGTTACCAAAATCGGGAGGTTGGTTAAATACGGTAAAAGTAGTTCTAGGATTTTTAGAACTAGCTTTGGCGTTTAAATTTTTATCAAATGCCGATTTAGTATTGCAATTACATATTTTTGAAAGAGAAGTTTTTATTGCTATTTGGATTGCCATATTTGGTGCTTTAGCATTGTATTTGTTAGGGAAAATTCAATTACCGCACGACAGCCCACAAAATCATATATCAGTAGGAAGATTGTTTTTAGGACTAATCGTAGGAGCTTTTACCGTATATATGTTGCCAGGTTTATGGGGAGCACCTTTAAATTTAATCAGCGCTTTTCCACCACCACAACATTATAGTGAATCGCCATATGGAGTAGGGTTTACTAAGAAAAGTACCGCATTAGTTTCAATGGGTAAGGTTGAAAAAATACCTACAGGTTTGCCCGAAGGAGCACATATAATGCCTCCACACGATATTATTTCATTCCATGATTACGACAAAGGATTGGCATATGCTAAAAAAGTAGGAAAGCCCGTAATGATAGATTTTACAGGACATGCCTGCGTAAATTGCCGTAAAATGGAACAGAATGTTTGGGTAAAACCCAATGTTTTAGATGTCTTAAAAAACAACGTAGTTTTAATTTCTTTATATGTTGATGATAAAAGAAAGTTAAAAGAGGATGAAATTGTAGATTCGAAGTTAAACCCTGGTAAAAAATTAAAATATATTGGGCAAAAATGGAGCGAATTACAAACTATAAAATACAAAGCAAATACGCAACCTTTTTATGTATTAATGGGGCATGATGAAGCTAATTTAATCGATCCAGCTTCTTATACACCCGATGCTACTGAGTATTACAATTGGTTACAAAAAGGGATTTCAAACTTTAAAAAATAGTGAAATTCGCAAAATAAAATAGCTAATTAATATTTTTCAAAACAGTATAAAATCAAAAAACACTTTAGAGCTTTCTAAAGTGTTTTTTTGTGATAATTTTATTTATCAATATAAAAATAAGCTTATTTTAATTATTTCAAAGGATATAATTTTACATCTTTCCCTAACCAAGCTTGTAATTTTGCGTAAATTTTTTGTTGATCTTTATCAGAAAAACTTTTAATTCTCGTTAAGTGTGAACCTCCTTCTAAAACCATTTTCAAAGCATCAACGCCTTTTTTTGGTGTTGGTCCACAAGCCGCCCAAGGGTCGTAAGCTCCCTGAATATATAAAATATTACTTCCTTTAGTTTCTACATAATTACGTACTTCTTTTATGTACGCAGGATTATAGGTTAAATCTACATTTTTAGGTGCAAACCTACTATTTGTACTGCTTTTAACTACTTTTAATAAATCTTTTACAGGCGCTAAATCAAAACCGTAATAGCCTAATTCTCTCATATGTTGATAAAAAGAAGGCAAGTAATTTTTAAACCCTGCATCGTTGTAAACATGAACACCAGAAATTTTAATCAAATACTTAAATAATTCTTCTGATGATGCCTCTTTTGTAGGTACATCTTCACATTTTCCGCTACCCCATTGCCAGAAAGAAAAAGGAAATTCTAACACGGCATATTCTAAGGTTTCTTCTAAAGGAACTTGGGTAAAACTCATCTTGTTTTTAGCCGCATAAGTCGCTAATAATTTTAAGATATCCGCTCTTTTTTCTAAAACAGTTCTTTGAAAAGTTTTAATACTCGCTCTACAAGCATCGCTACCAACCGAGTTGATTAAATCATTGGTTCTAGGGTCTTCTAAGGTGTTAATTAATGGAGCAACATAAGGCACAGTAACATCAATATCTTTCGGATATTTAGCCTTGTAAATTAAGGTAGTTTCTCCTCCTTTACTAATTCCTGACGATAACCATTTACCACTATAAACACTTTTTAATTTGGTTACAATAGTATGATAATCTTCAATAGCATTATCGTTTGTTAAATGTTTCCAAGGAATAGAACCGGGTCTTGATTTCCCATACATTCTGTACTCTACAATTACTTGATTTGCTTTAAAAACCTTACTTAATTCCGTGGTTCTATTTCTAGAAGAATAACCATCAGTAATTAAAACCGTTGGGCTGTTGTAGTTGGCATGTGAAACATACATATAATGATCAAAAGTTCCTTCGGATGGATTTTTAGGATCTAAATTTTGCTTTAAAACCACTTTGTAAGCCTCCGTAAAATGATCTTTAGCTTCAATAGAATCTATCTGGGCTTTTGGAAATGTACTTTGTAATTTTTCTTTAAATGATACGATTTTGTTTTCCGTAGCTGTTTTACACGATGCAAAAACGGCTAAAGATACAAGAATAAATAACTGTAAATTTTTCACTTTATATATGTTTTTTGCTAAAAATACAGGCTTTATGGTATTTGTTATGGTATTATTTTAACAAGTTTACGGCTTATATTAGTCTGTCTATAGATAAAATATGTAAAAGTTTTTATAAATAGTTATTTTAGAGCATGGAAAAAATCATTCAAATAGATAGTAATTATATAGAAAATAACACTAATTTTTCAGCACTTATTACTGAATTAAAAGCCGCTTTTTCTTCGCAAGAAACCCTTGTTCCGATGCGTCATCATCACGATTTTGCAAACCCAGCAGTTAATGCAGATTCTACCTTATTATTAATGCCAGCATGGAACCCTAGTAAAAATGCGGGGGTAAAAATAGTAACAGTAAGCCCCGAAAATAGTCAATTCGATTTGCCTTCAATCAACGGAACTTATATTTATTTAGATGCTGTTAAAGGAACAATTAAAGCCATTTTAGAAGCCAAAAATTTAACAGTAAAACGTACCGCATCGGCATCAGCATTGGCATCTTCTTTTTTATCCAAAGAAAATTCTTCGTCATTATTAATGATAGGAACAGGTGCTTTATCTGTTAATTTAATCAAAGCACACGCCTCGGTTCGTCCGATTAAAAACGTGTTTATTTGGGGACGTAATTTCAGCAAAGCACAAGCAATTTGTGAGGAGCTTCAAAATGAAAATTTCACGATAACTGCCGTTCAAACTATTGAAGAAAAAATATCGGAAGTTGATATTATTTCGTGTGCAACGTTGTCAAAAACGCCGTTAGTTTTAGGAAAATATTTAAAAGCTGGGCAACATGTTGATTTAGTCGGAGCCTATAAAAAAGATATGCGTGAAGCGGATGACCAAGTGATTAAAAAAGGGTCGGTTTATATTGATACTTTTCAAGGTGGATTAAAAGAAAGTGGCGATATTTTTATCCCGTTACAAACAGGAATTTTAAAAGAAGAAGATATTAAAGCTGATTTATTTCAATTGTGTTCATCTCAAGAAATATCAGAAGGAATATCAGAAGGAATAGTAGGGAAAAAAGGACGTGAAAATGAGGATGAAATTACCGTTTTTAAATCCGTAGGACACGCTTTAGAAGATTTAACGGCTGCAAATTATTTCTATAATCAATATACAAATCAGTAAAAAATCCTGTAAATCAATATTCGTGTAAAACAAGTAAGAAATAGGCAATAATTAGTGATAAATCAGCAAAAAAGCAGCGAAAATGAGTAAAACATATCAAAATATACTTTCAAAAACAACTTTTAAGCCAAACGAAAATTGGTTGCAAATTAAAACAATCGACATGCACACAGGCGGAGAACCCTTGCGTGTAATTGTTGATGGATTTCCTGAATTAAAAGGGAATTCTGTTTTAGAATACAGACGTTATTGCAAAGAAAATTATGATAATTTACGAACCGCTTTAATGTTTGAACCTCGTGGACATCCTGATATGTACGGCTGTATTTTACTGCCTCCAAATCCGAAAGAAAACAATCAAAATAAGGAAGAAATAGGCGATTTTGGCATTATATTTCTTCATAATGAAGGCTATTCAACCATGTGCGGTCATGCGATTATAGCTATTTCTACTTTGGCTGTTGAAATGAATTGGATTGAAGTAAAAGAAGGCGAAAATATTTTAAAAATTGATGCGCCTTGCGGACGAATTACCTCGTTTGCGAACGTAAAAAATGGCAAAGTAACAGGTGTTCGTTTTCATTGTGTACCGAGTTTTGTGGTTGGTTTAGACAAAACCGTTGAAGTTGAAGGTTTAGGAACTGTAACCTACGATTTAGCTTACGGCGGTGCTTTTTATGCCTATGTTGATATGGCAAAAAACAATTTTAATTTTGATTTAAGTAGCAATTCGTATCGTGATTTAATTGCCAACGGAATGAAAATAAAACATGCCGTAATGCAAAATGATTCTGAAATTATACATCCTTTAGAAGCCGATTTGAGCTTTTTATACGGAACTATTTTTATTGATAATAACAAACAACCTTCAGGAAATGACAGTAGAAATGTCTGTATTTTTGCCGAAGGAGAAGTAGATCGTTGCCCAACAGGTTCGGGAGTTTCAGGAAGAATGGCAATTCATAAAAAAAGAAACGAAATTGATTTTAATCAAACCATGAGTATCGAGAGTATTACCGATTCGGTATTTATTGGTTCGGTGGTTTCGCAAGCAAAATATGGTTCTTTTAACGCCGTAATTCCGCAGGTATCAGGAACGGCATATATTACAGGAATGAATACCTTTGTAATCGACCCAAACGACCCGATGAAAGATGGATTTATTCTTAGATAATTCTTAGGTAATTTTAAATAATTTTGGCTGATTTCGGCTAATCTTTAAAAATAAAATATTTTTTCTTCGGATAAAAAAACAGCATCTCTAATTATAGTTTTATAAAAAATAATTATGAATTACAATCAAATAAAAATAGCAATTCAACAAGCAGAAGAAATTCTTTTAAAAACCTATAATATTAAAGGAACAGCTTCTGAATTACCTGGCGAATTAGATTTTAATTTCAGAATAAAAACACCCAATTCAGAAGGCTATATTTTAAAAATTTCTCGTCCTAATGAAGAAGAGAATTATTTGGATTTTCAACAGAAATTATTACAATATGTTGCCGAAAATAATGCTGAAATTATTGCTCCAAAAGTTATAAAAGATATTGAAGGAAACGTAATTTCAACGATAATTGACGCTTTCGGAAATACTCGAAAAGTACGTTTATTAAGTTGGATTTCTGGGCGAGTTTGGTCGTCTGTAAATCCGCAATTAGATAGTTTGCGTTTTAGTTTGGGCGAGCAATGCGGACTTTTAACCAAGGCGTTACATGGTTTTGAACATCCGCAGGCAAAAAGAGAATTTGTTTGGGACGTAGCACAATCACTTTGGACAAAAAAGCATATCAATTTATTTGAAAACGAGCAAAAAGAAATCATCAGCTATTTTCAAAACAATTTTGAAAACAATAAAACTAGCTACGATCTTTTACGTAAATCTGTGGTTCATAATGATGCGAATGATAACAATGTAATTGTGTCAAAAGAACTCGTAAATCCAACGGTAAAAGCTGCCATTGATTACGGCGATGCCATTTATACGCAAGTAATTAATGATGTAGCAATTGCCTGCGCCTACGCAGTTATGAAGCATAATGAGCCGTTAGAATCGGCGTTGAGTTTTATAAAAGGCTATCATCAAAATTTCCCTTTACAAGAAAAAGAATTGGCACATTTATACGATGCAATTGCCATGCGATTGGTGATTTCTGTAACAAAATCGGCAATTAATAAAATTGAAGAACCCAACAATAAATATTTGCTGATAAGTGAAAAACCCGCTTGGGAAGTCCTTGAAAAATGGCGTGAAATTCATCCTGATTTTGCAGAATATAATTTTAGAATTGCTTGTGATTTTTCGGCACATCCGAATGAAAAAAAGTTTGAAAATTGGAGTTTACAACATACTTTTTCTTTAGAAAATTTATTTCCAACAGTTCAAAAACAACTTATTTATCCATTAGATTTAAGCGTTTCAAGTACTTGGATTGGGCATGAAAAAGAAGCAAATAATCTAGCACTTTTTCAGTTTAAAATTGATGAATTACAAAAAGAAAATCCTACAAAAATTATTGGTGGTGGTTATTTAGAACCTCGTGTTTTTTATACTGCTGATGCGTATCAAAAAACAGGAAATAACGGAAAAGAAAGCCGAACAATTCATTTAGGAACCGATTTTTGGTTGCCAAAAAACACGGCTGTTCACGCTATTTTAGATGGAGAAGTTGTTATTGCTTCGGATAATCAAGGCGATAAAAATTACGGTGGATTATTGGTGTTAAAACATCAAGCCGATAATTTTGAGTTTTACACATTATACGGGCATAACAGCCCAAAAAGTGTGCAAAAACATACAATAGGCGACCGCATTTTAAAAGGCGAAAAAATTGCAGAACTTGGCGCTGTTTCAGAAAACGGAAATTGGGTTCCTCATTTACATTTTCAAGTATTGCTATCACTTTTTGATTTGAAAACAGATTTTCCAGGCGTGGCATATTTAAAAGAAATAGAGGTTTGGAAAAGTGTTTGCCCAAACCCGAATTTGCTTTTTAAATCTGATGAATTAGCCGAAAATAATACGATTTCAAACAACGATTTAATTAAGTATCGAAAACAACACTTAGGGAAAAGTTTAAGTTTGCAGTACAAAACGCCTATAAAAATGGTGCGTGGCGCAGGGCAATATTTAATCGATCAGTTTGGAAATAAATATTTAGATACCGTAAATAATGTTGCTCACGTTGGGCATGAAAATTATAATGTTGTAAAAGCGGGGCAAAATCAAATGAGTTTAATTAACACAAACTCACGTTATTTACACGAAAACATCAATGAATTAGCCAAAGAACTGATTGAAACGTTACCGCCTGAATTAAATGTGTTGCATTTTGTAAATTCAGGAAGTGAGGCAAATGAATTGGCAATTCGAATGGCAAAAGCCGTTACAGGCGAAAAAGACATTATCGCTAGTGAAATTGGTTACCATGGAAACGCCAATATGTGTATTGATATTTCTTCGTATAAATTTGATGGAAAAGGAGGGAACGGCGCTCCTGAATACACGCAAATATTTCCTTTAGCCGATAGTTTTAGAGGGAAATATAGAGGTGAAAATACCGCAAAAAAATACGCTGAGGAAGTTCAAAAATGTATCGATACCATTCAAGAAAAAGGACGAAATGTAGGTGCTTTTATCATCGAGCCAATTATTAGTTGTGGCGGTCAGGTAGAATTACCAACAGGTTTTTTATCCGAAGCATATCAAAAAATTAGAAAAGTTGACGGCGTTTGTATTTCAGATGAAGTGCAAACAGGTTGCGGAAGAATGGGGAAAACTTTTTGGGGTTTTCAACTTCATAATGTCGTTCCTGACATCGTAACGATCGGTAAACCCTTAGGAAATGGGCATCCAATTGCGGCAGTTGCCTGTACTCAAAAAGTTGCAGATGCATTTGCAAACGGCATGGAATACTTTAATACTTTTGGCGGAAATCCTGTTTCCTGTGCCATTGCAACCGAAGTAATTCGCACGGTAAAGCGCGATAAATTACAAGAAAATGCCTTAGAAGTAGGCGAGTATTTAAAATCCGCATTAAAAGAACTTTCTAACCAATTTCCAATTATTGGCGATGTAAGAGGGCAGGGGTTATTTTTAGGCGTTGAATTTGTAGATTCTCAATTAAATCCACTAGCATCGCAAGCAGATTATGTAGCCGCACGAATGAAAAACCACGGAATTTTAATGAGTACCGATGGCGCCGATCATAATGTCTTAAAAATAAAACCACCGATTATTTTTACCAAAGAAAATGCCGAAGAAGTGCTTTTTTATCTGAAGAAAATAATGAAGGAGGATTTTATGAAGGTTGATTAATGTTATAAAAATAAGAATTATTTGAAGCTATTTCCCGCTTTCCGCACTCGCTTTTTTTTGAAGAAAAATCAAAAAAAGAGCTCAAACAATTGCTACAATCGGGGCTAGGGATTTTAGTTCATTTTTTATTTTTTAGTACTTTTTTGAAAGTGAAATTAGTTTGAGGTGAAAATATCACGTGATATTTTCACCTCAAACTAATTAATTGTTATCTTTGTATAATAACATAAAAAATAAAAAGATGCTTTTAAAATTTTATTTTTCAAACTATAAATCTATTAATCATGAAGTTGAGTTTAATATGTTCGCTGGTAGTTATAAAAGACATTCAAATCACCTTGTGAAATTTCAAAAAAAAGATGTCTTAAGATCAAGTGCGATATATGGAACTAATGGTTCTGGGAAAACGAACATACTCCTTGCTTTATCATTTTTACAAAACTTAATAACTAAAGGTACGCTAGAAGAGAAACCGCTAAATATTCCTGTTTTCAAATTAGCTGATTGTAAAAATAAACCAACAAAATTTGAAATAGATTTTCTTGTAAAAAAAAATAGATTCAATTATAAATTAGAGTTTTTAAATGGATATATAACATCTGAAAGATTAGTGAAAATTTCTGAGAATTCTGAAAAATTAATTTTTAACAGGATAACTTCTGATAATAAAACTAAATTAACAATTAATCCAAATGAAGGTAAGTCAGAAAAAGAAACTTATAGAGAAGAATTTTACTCTGAAGAGTTAAGAAATAATCAAACCTTTTTTAAGGAAGGTATAAATAAAAAGTTAAATGGATTTGATTTGCCTTATTCTTGGTTTGAAAATATTTTAAGATTTATATCATTAGATACTCAATTTGCCGGAATTGCGCATACGTTTCTTACTGATAAAAAATTCTTAGCAGCTTCTAAAGAAATTATATCTAAAGCTAATGTAGGTATATCGGACTTTAAGCTTCTAACGTATTCTAAATTAGAGTTAAAGTCTCTAGGGTATGAGCTTCCAAAAGAAATGGAGCAGATGCTTTTAGGTAAGGATAATTTTGGAGCTGATTTTGAAATAAGTGGAGAATTATTTAGTGCTTTCAAAAATGATAAAAATGAATTAGAATTTGTTAAAATTTCAACAATACATATAGATGATAAAGGTAATGAAGTAGAGTTTAAATTTTCAGAGGAATCAAAAGGTGTTCAAAGATTATTTGAACTTTTACCAGCTATACATAGGACACTTCATAAAGGTAAGGTATTTATAATTGATGAGATTGAAACTAGTTTTCACCCTGTTTTAATCAAAGAAATATTAAAATTATACTTTAAAAATAATCCATCAATGCCTGGGCAAATAATATTTACAACTCACGAATCACATCTTTTAGATTTAGAGTTATTCAGGCAAGATGAAATATGGTTTTGTGAAAAAGCAAAAAATGGAGAAACCCGTCTTTATTCTTTAAGTGAATTTAAACCACGATTTGATAAAGATGTTAGAAAAGGCTACTTAGAAGGGCAATTTAGTTACATCCCTTTTTTAGGGTCTAAAAATCAATTATTATAATGAGAGATGATAATAGAAAAGAGAATATTCAAAATCCAAAAATAGATCTATCTAGTTTTATTTATTCTAATTATAAAGAAATTTTAGCAGTTATTATATTTGTATTCTGTGTCTTAATATTGGCATTTAGTGAAAAAGCATTAACTAGTGAAAAACTATCAACAGTATTGATAACTTCAATATCTGGATCTTTAGGTTTTTTATTTGGGAAAAAAATTTCGTAAAATTTTATACCTACAAATCACAAACCATAAAAAAAACGCAACTCTTAAAAAATAAAGAGTTGCGTTTTTTATAAAATCAGTTAAATATCACTATAATTTATTTTGAAATCCCAAAAGGATCTTCAATGCTGTGCATTGGTTCTGTAAACCATTTAGCACCGTTTTCAGTCATATAAATATGGTCTTCATGACGGATTCCAAATTTGTTAGGAACACAAATCATTGGCTCATTACTAAACGCCATCCCTTCTGCTAAAACCGTGTTGTCGTTTTTAACAATATACGGCCATTCATGAATATCTAAACCAATTCCATGCCCTGTTCTGTGAGGTAAACCAGGTAAATCATATTTAGGACCTAGTTGATGACTTTCTAATGTTTTTCTAGCAGCAGCATCAATATCAGCACAAACACGCCCTAATTTAGCAGCTTTAAATGCAGCTTGTTGGGTTTCTTTTTCAATATTCCAGATAGATCTTTGTAAATCATCTGCTTCTCCAAAAACATAAGTTCTTGTAATATCAGAAATATAATCGTGTAAAACACAACCAGTATCTACTAAAACAACTTCGTTTAATTCTAAATTTTTCGGCGTTTTTACACCGTGAGGAAATGATGAATCAACCCCAAATAATACAATGCAAAAATAAGAACCAGCAGTTGCACCGTAAGCAATATGTGCTTCGTGGATAAAATCTTCTACTTCTTTTGCTGAAATCCCAACTCTTAAAATACGAGCTGCCGCTTTTTGAACCTCTAAAGTGATATTCATAGCATGTTGCATAATAGCAATTTCAGCATCCGATTTTATCATTCTACAACCTGCGGTAATTGGCGTTGCACTTTCTAAAGTAAATACTTCATTGCATTTATTTATTCCATCAATAATGAAAAAAGGCGTTGCTTCATCCATTAAAATATCACCTTGGGTAACTTTATTTTGAATTAGAATTTTAGTGAATAATTTAAAAGGACTTTTGTGTTCTTCCCAGCAATTTACGTCGCCTTTTATCAGCATAAAATCTAAAATTGTTCCTTTTTCAAACTTTGGAGCAATAAAATGTAAATCACCATTTTGAAATAAAATCGCACCTACCATTCGTTCGCTCGAACTCCATTTCATTCCTGTGAAATAAAATAAATTTGTTCCAGCATGTAAATACATTGCCTGCTTATTTTGAGCTTTCATCATTAAGCAAGCCTTGTTTATTCTGGCTTGAAACTCTTCTTTTTGAATCGGTTCAACTAAATGAGCCGTTGGAGTTATGGCATTTAATTCTGCTTCAATAGTACTACCTCCAATTCCGAATGTATTCATGTAAAATTTTTTATTTTTTATTATTTATGAAAGTTTCATTAATGCTTCAATCTCCTCAATTTCGATAGGCATTTTAGCAGTTAAATTCACATTTCCATCTTCTGTAATTAAATAATCGTCTTCTAATCGACAACCAATTCCTTCTTCTGCAATGTAAATACCAGGCTCGCAAGTAAGTATCATTCCCGCTTCAAAAGGACGAGAATATAAACCAACATCATGCACATCTAAACCTAAATAATGCGCTGTTCCGTGCATAAAATATTGTTTATATAAAGGTTTTTCAGGATCTTGATTTGCTACGGCATCAGCATTTAATAAGTTTAATTTTATCAATTCAGCTTCCACTAAACCTGCCATGTTTTTTTCGTAATCGGCAGGTAAAATTCCTGCTTTTAAAAGCTTACTTCCTTCTTTTAAACAATGTAAAACAGAAGAATAAACAGCAGCTTGTCTTTCTGAAAATTTTCCATTTACAGGAAAACAACGCGTAGTGTCGCTATTGTAATTTGCATAGCAAACGCCAAAATCAAGTAAAATCATTTCACCGTCTTTACAAACCGAATCGTTGGTATTATAATGTAAGGCACAAGCATTTTTCCCGGAAGCAACAATCGGCTGAAAAGCGTGATGTGAAGCCCCTGATTTCACTAAATTATAGGTTAATTCTGCCTCTAATTCGTATTCATTTTTACCAGGTTTACAGGCTTTTAAAATACGAGAAAAAGATGCTACGCTAATATCGGCTGCTTTTTGTAATAATTCAATCTCTTTATTAGACTTTACAGGGCGTAAATTACGGGTAATTTTCGCGGCTCTGTAATATTGATGTAAAGGATATTTTTCTTTACACCATTTTATCATTCTGTCTTGTTGGGTTTCTTGATTATTGGTGGCACGTTTATAGTGTTCGTTATGCCCTAAATAAAAACCGTCAGCTTCAAAAGCCATTGCTTGTAAAACACTTTCAAAATCTTTGTTCCAAGTTACTCTTGAAATTCCTGAAATTTCAGTAGCTTTTTTTTGAGTTAATTTTTCACCATCCCAAATTTTGATAAGATCACTGGTTTCTTTTACAAATAAAATGGCACGATTTTCTTTTTTAAAAGCATCAGGATATAAAACTAAAATAGTTTCTTCCTGATCAATTCCTGAAAGGTAAAAAAGGTCATTATTTTGCGCAAAGCCCATTACATCATCGGCATTGTTGTGTTTTACATCGTTTGATGTTAAAATAGCGATGCTGTTGGGTTGCATTTTGGCGGTAAAACGCTTTCTATTTTCTATAAATAACGAGTTGTCAATTTTATCGTAACGCATAGTATATTTTCTTACGGAGGTGTTTTATTATGTTGAGTTTTGTTGCTTCGGATAAAAAATTAAGAATAACGCTCTACATGAAACGGATTCAAATCTAAACTTGTTTTTTTATCAGAAATTACTTCAGATACTAATTTACCAGTTGCCGGACCTAAACTCCATCCCATCATAGCATGACCAGTAGCGACTGTTACATTTTTAATTTTTGATAAACGCCCAATATACGGCAATCCATCAGGTGAACAGGGTCTTAAACCACAAGCAACATCGTCAATTTCTTTCTGATCAATTTTTAAACCTTTGTAAAAGTTTTCACTTGCTTTTGCAATGGCATTTACACGTACTTTATTGATATTATTGTTAATTTTATCAACTTCCATAGTACCTGCAAAACGGGTAAAACCGTTCATTGGTGTTACGGCAATTTTTGCTTCAATTAAAATAGCAGGAACTGTAATTCCAGTATCTTTTGCTACGTTAATTCGATAGCCTTTACCTGCCTGAATAGGAATGTTAGCATTTAATTTTTTTACTAAAATTTGCGACCAAGAACCTGTTGCTACAACAATTTCATCGGCTTTTAATTCTTGCTTATTGGTTCTTAAAGAAGTTATTTTATCATTTAAAACATTGATATCTAACACTTCTTCGTTGGCTAAAATAGCAACGCCTTTTTTCTCTAAATATCTTTTTAATTGGGGCATAAATTCATTAGGTGTCATGTGCGAATCAGAATGATAATACACAGCACCTTTAATATTTAAACCTGCATTTGGTTCTATTTTTAAAGCTTGTTCTTTGGTTAAATTTTCAACTTTTAAGCCTTCTTGAATAGCACGCTCGCCAGTTTTCCATTCTTCTTGCCCAGCTTTATCGGTTTGATAACACATTAATAAACCTTTGTGCTGGTAAAAGAAATCAAAATCGTTAGAGGCTTTAATATCTTCGTATAATTCTCTACTTAATAGGTTGATGTCTTTGATGGTTTTAATTGAGCTTTCTACTTTTTTGTTGGTAGAAGCTTTTTTAAATAACCAGGTCCATTTTAAAAAATCATAATCTAAACGAGGCTTTACCGAAAAAGGACTTTCAGAATCGAACATCCATTTAATCCCTTTATTAATCATTCCTGGAGCCGCCAAAGAAATAATATGACTTGGCGTAATATATCCTGCATTTACATAAGATGCACCGCTTGAAAAATCAGATTTATCAATAACAGTTACTTTGTGCCCTTCTTTTTGAAGGTAATAAGCTGAACATAAGCCTATAATTCCTCCACCAATAATTACTACTTCTTTTGACATTTAATATATTATTTTAAACTTATGCTTTTAATGATTTGATTAACGGTAATAACTCTAAAAGTACTGGTATTAATTGTGATGGTAATATTGTGCTTTTTGTTAGTAATGTAGAAGTTTTTACCTATTTTTTCGTAGTCATCTAAAGCGGTATCTTCCAATACCTTTTGAATAAGTGTTTCTATTTCAAATTTAGAAAAAGCGATACCGAGCTTTTTATTTATCCGCTGATAAACAAGCTCGGTATAGCAATGATTTTTGAGTATTTTATGTTTTATTGTTTCCAATTTTTTTTTAAATTGAAAGATAACATTTTTTTTTAGATAACTTGAAAACCGTGTGCATAAGGATCATCTTGGTCATCAATAATAATATTATTGTAACCAAAAACCTTTGCCCAACCTTGAATACTAGGTATAATTGCTGGTTTTCCGTTTAAAGTAGTTTCTTCTTCTACACGACCAATAAATTTACTTCCGATAAAACTTTCGTGGATAAATTCTTCTTTTAGTTGAAGTTTTCCTTTGGCGTGTAACTGTGCTAACCTAGCAGATGTTCCTGTTCCACAAGGGCTTCTATCGATGGCTTTATCACCATAAAAAACGGCATTTCTACCAGAAGAAGTAGGGTCAATAGGATTTCCTGTCCATAACATATGGGTTACATCTCTAATAGTATCATTTTCAGGATGAATAAACATATCAGGATATTTCTCATTGATACGATCTCTAACAACCTGCGAATATTGTATGATTTTACTAGCGGTAAAATCGTGCACTCCAGAAAAGTTTTTCTGCGGATCTACAATGGCGTAATAATTTCCTCCGTAAGAAACGTCAAAGGTAATTTCGCCTAATTCAGGGCAATCAATTGTTAAATTTTCTGCCGCTAAATAACTTTTTACGTTTGTTAAACGAACCCAGTCCACTTTTTTACCTGTTTGACCATATTCGATATTTACCAAACCTGCGGGTGCTTCCATTTTAATTTTTCCAGGAATTTTTGGAATAATCAAACCTTCTTCAATCGCAATAGTAATAGTTCCGATAGTTCCGTGTCCGCACATTGGCAAGCATCCAGAAGTTTCGATAAATAAAATTCCAAAATCGTTTTCAGGGCTGTGAGGCGGAAATAAAATACTTCCACTCATCATATCGTGTCCTCGTGGTTCGAACATTAATCCTTTACGAATCCAGTCATATTCTTTTAAAAAATGCTGACGCTTTTCGCTCATATTTGCTCCAATTAAGTTTGGACCTCCACCAGCAACAACTCTTACAGGATTTCCGCAAGTGTGTGCATCAACGCAAAAAAATGTTTTTCTCATAGTAAAATTGAATAGCCAGCTTGCATTATTTCTTAGAAAAAACCCTTCAAAATTTCTTTAATTAAAAATACGAAGCTGGCATAGTTTTCAATTTCTTTATATTGTCCAAAAGTACTATATAAGTGATTAGATAATTTAAAGAAAATGTTAATATTTATTAATTTAATTGTTTTTTATAAATTGTTAATTAACAGTGTTTACCTATTAATTTCTTAATTCAGTAGGTAATAATTCGGTTGGCCAATCTTGAAAACTAAAAGGACGCACCCATCTTTTAATAGCTCCTAAACCTACGGCTGTAAATCTAGAATCTGAAGAAGCAGGGTAAGGGCCTCCATGTGTCATTGATTCGCAAACTTCAACACCTGTTGGAACACCGTTAAAAATAATTCTTCCTACTTTAGCTTGTAAAGCATCTGCTACTGCTGGTAAAGCGTCAAAATCTTCTTTTTCTGCTAAAACAGTACCTGTTAATTGCCCGTCTAAATGGTCAATAACATCTAATAATTCTGCTTGATCTTTTGCTTTTACAACTAATGAAAAAGGACCAAAAACTTCGGTATGCATTTTAGGATTCGCTAAAAACTCAGCTCCTGATACAGCACAAATTGTTGATGCTGCAAAATTTGCTTCAACAGTTGCTGTAATTTGACCAACAACCTGAACACCTGGTTGAGAGCTTACTACTTCTGCATTTGAAACAAAACCGTCTTTAATATTTGGGTGTAACATACATTGTGGTGCAATTGCTACGGTTTTTTCAGCTAAATCTTTTACAAAAGCATCTGTATCGGCACCTGCGATGGTTAATAATAACCCAGGATTTGTACAAAATTGCCCTGTTCCAACAGTAATTGAACCTGCATAAGTACTAGCCGTTTCTGCTGCTTTATTTTTGATAACATTTGGCAATACAACTACAGGATTGATACTTCCCATTTCAGCAAATACTGGAATTGGTTCGTCTCTTTGTGCTCCTAAATTGTAAAGTGCTCTACCACCTGCAATACTTCCTGTAAAACCAACTGCTTTTACCTTCGGATGTTTTACTAAGGCGCTACCAACAACTCTTCCGCTACCTGTAATGTTCGAAAATACACCGTTTGGCATTCCTGTTTTTTCGGCTGCTTTTATAATTGCTGATGCTACTAATTCACCCGTTCCAGAGTGCATTGCGTGCGATTTTACAATTACAGGACATCCTGATGCTAAGGCACTAGCAGTATCTCCACCTGCGGTAGAAAATGCTAATGGAAAATTACTTGCTGCAAATACCACAACAGGTCCTAAAGGAATTGATGTTTTTCTAAGGTCAGATTTTGGTAAAGGCTGTCTTGTAGGGATGGCTTGGTCAATTGTTACATTTCTCCATTGATCTTTAGCGACTAAATCAGCAAAAGCTCTTAACTGCCCAACGGTTCTACCTCTTTCACCTTGTGCTCTTCCTTCTGGTAAACCAGATTCTGACATATACATGTCTATAAGTTCAGTATCTAAGGCTAAAATTTCATCTGCGATAGCATTTAAAAATTCGGCTCTTTTTTCTCCTGAAACTTTACGATATACTTTGAATGCGCTATCCGCTAATACAACAGCTTGGTTAACCTCTTCTAAAGTTGCTTGATAAAAATCTGTTGGGTTTTGCATATTTAACTTCGGATTCACGGTTTTATGCGTAGTTGTTCCTGAAGCTTTTAATTGATTTCCTATATAATTTTTTCCTGTAATCATTTGATTTTAGAGATTTTGTTTTTTTAAATACACAGTAATTTTACAGCGCATTTAAATGGTTTATATAATTTTTAAGAGCTTACTTATATTCAAATAAATAATTATCTGTTGTTATTAACAAGGTTTAATTAACAAATTAAAGGTACTAAAGTATTTTATTTTAAAAGCTCTTTTAATGTTAAAAAAGATATAGAAAACAACAAATCATTGCCCTATAAATAAGACAATGATTTGTTAAATTGTATGCTGATTTTCTAACATTCTATAATCTTAAAATTAAAGATTAAAACGATAAATTTCACTTAAAATTAAGCTAAAACCGCTAATTCTTTATATTCAGGTAAAGTAGGTCTAGTTCTTAAACCTTCTTCAATAATTGCTAAAACGTTTGCTCTTTCTTCACCGATTAATGGTAAACGAGGTTCACGTACATTTTCAGTACCAATACCAGTAGCAACCTCTGCTAATTTAATATTTTGTACTAATTTAGAATTAATATCTAATTCTAATAAAGGTAAGAACCAACGGTAAATTTCTCTAGCTTCGTCGCCTCTTCCTGCTTTTGCTAAGTTAAAAATAGCTACTGTTTCTGCTGGAAATGCACATACTAAACCTGCAACCCAACCATCAGCACCCATGTAAATACTTTCTAAAGCTAAAGTATCAACACCAGATAATATTTGTAATCTATCACCAAAACGATTTTTAATACGTGTAATGTTCGATAAATCTCTAGTAGATTCTTTTACAGCTTCAATATTTGGGCAGTCACGTAATAACTCTTCAAACATATCTAAAGTAACTTCGATACCGTAATCAACAGGGTTATTATACACCATAATTGGTAAAGAGGTACTGTTTGCTACTTTTTTAAAGTACACAGTAGTTTCTCTATCATCTGCTTTATAACGCATAGGAGGCAACATCATTAACCCTGACGCTCCATCTTCTTTTGCTTTTCTTGCTGCATCAATTGCCGCTACAGTTGTTTGTTCAGCAATGTTCATTATAACTGGTACCTGTCCATTTACAACTTCTACTGCTTTTCTTACAATGATTCTTTTTTCATCATCAGTAAGTGTACTAGCTTCTCCTAATGTACCTCCTAAGATAATTCCAACAACACCAGCATCTAATTGTGCTTTAATGTTTAGTTCAAAATTAACTAAATCTAACGTGTCTTGATTTGTAAATTTAGTAGTAACAGCTGGCATTACGCCTTTCCAGTTTATGTTCATGTGTTTTTTTAAGGCAAATTTATAATTGATTTTTAAAGCTTAATGCTTAGTTTTTAACAAGATAGTATATTATATTATCTTTTTATTGAATTTTAGTTCTTTTTTAGGTGAATATTTTATAGATTTATACAAAATATTTTACTCACAATTATGAAGGTTTTACCATTTAAAATACCAAAAACTAAGAATTTAGGTTTAATTTACGAAGAAGATAAGGGTCCTTTTTTTTACGATAAATTTCATCAGCATGAAGAAATTCAAATGTGTTATGTTGTTAAAGGTGAAGGAACTTTAATTGTTGGAGATACTGTTAATGAATATAGAAGTAATGATGTTTTAGTACTTGCAGGGAATCAACCTCATGTTTTTAAAAGTGATAATTCAAAAATCAAAGAATCATTTATGATTTCACTTTTTTTTACTAAAAAATCATTTGGTGATAATTTTTTTGAATTAGATGATTTTAAAGAAATTGCAGGTTTTTTCAGTGCTGTTAAAAATAGTTTTAGGGTAAAATCGAATCAAAATAAAATTAAAAAATTATTTTTAAAGCTTCAAGGAGAAAAAGATTTAATGAAGTTTATTATTTTTTTAAAAATTATAAAGCTTATTTTAAAATCAGAAATCACATCGTTATCAACATTTGTATATGAAAAAAAATACACAGATAATGAAGGAAAACGTATGCGTGATATTATGGATTATACCTTGAGTAATTTTAATAAAAAAATAGAATTAGATGATATTGCGGCTGTAGCAAACATGACTTCAAATGCTTTTTGTAGGTATTTTAAACAAAGAACCAATAAAACATTTTTTACTTTTTTAAATGAATTACGTATTGAAACCGCTTGTAAATTATTGCAAAATAGAGATTATTCAATTATTGAAGTTTCCGAAAAAGCGGGTTTTAAAAATATTTCAAATTTCAACAGAAAATTCAAAGAGTTAAAACATAAAACACCTTCAAATTATAGGTTAAATTATTAAATCAATGTTTATTTTTTCGATAAAACCAATTGTAAATATATTTTCTATTAGAGTTTGTTTAAATTTCATCTAAAAAAAAATTGTAACATAAAAATAAGAAATCGAATCCGTCAAACTGAATTTATTTCAGTTTTGCATCCTGATTTGCCGTAGTTTTTAGCTTTTTTTTGATGATTCTTATCAATTCGAATGATTTTAATGACTAAAAGGAAGTAGAAGGAAAAAAATCACTCGAACTGACAATTTTTTTAATTTTTAAACAGGCTCTTAGAAGTCTAAAAAGGTACTAGTTACATTCTTATAATCTTTTAAAATAATGTCTAGAACACTTTTATCTTTGTTAACATAAAAAGTGTTGTAGGTATTTATTTTTGACTGATTAATAAGGTTGTTTTCTGTTAATATTTTTTTTGTTTGTTTCGCTACGGCTTCTCCAGAATCAATAATATGAACCTTATTTCCTACAATTTTTTTTATCTGCGGAATTAAATAGGGGTAATGTGTACAGCCTAAAACAATGCAATCACATTTCGAAGAAAGCATTAAACTTAAATGTTTCTTTAGTAAAATAGTCATTTCGGCAGAATACATTTTACCATTTTCAATAAGTTCCACCAAGCCATTACCAACTTGTTCCATTATAACAATATCACTATTAATACTAGCAGCTGTTTTTTCAAATAAACGACTATTTAGTGTTCCTTGGGTAGCTAATATTCCTATAGTACCTGTTTTAGTTTGAATGGATGCTGTTTTAATTGCTGGCTCAATTCCAATGATAGGAATAGGGTAGTTGTGTCTTAAATATTCAATGGCATTTGTAGTAGCAGTATTGCAAGCAACCACGATTATTTTGCATCCTTTGCTAATTAAAAATTCAGTATTTTTAATAGATAGCGCTAAAATTTCTTCTGTTGATTTTTGCCCATAAGGCGCATTTTTACTATCGGATAAATAAATAGTGTTTTCGTTAGCAAGCAATGTATGTATTTCTTTCCAAATAGATGTGCCACCAATTCCTGAGTCAAAAATACCGATAGGTTGTTGTGTTATCATATACTACAAAAATAAAAATCCTGCTGAATTCAGCAGGATTTTTATAAAATATTTTAAAGTTTTATTTAGAAACCTAATTTTGCTTTTACAGCACCATAAATATCTTCACCTTTTTCGTAAACGATTAATCCTTTACCAGGAGCAGCATCATATACGTAAATAATTCCTTTAGCAGCAGCAACATCTTTAATTGCTTGTTCTGCTTTCTTTAAAATAGGAAGTGTTTTTTCTTGGTATTTTTTTTGCATTTCTTGCCCAGCAGATTGTTCTGCTTTGCTAATACGTTGTCTGTCTTGTTGAACTTCGATAGCTCTTTTTTGATTTACTTCTTGCGTTTGACTTTTTCCTTCCGCTTCGTATTTTTTAATTTTAGCTTCTAGTCTTTTGTACATCGCTTCAATATCATCACGATATGTTTTATTTAACTTCTCTAGCTCAGCCTTCATAGACTTGGTAGCTGGCATTTCAGATAATAATTTATCAGTGTTTATATGTGCCGTTTTTTGTGCATTTGCGATACTACCGAATCCAATTGTGAAAATTGCAACTAATAATAAGGTTTTAAAATGTTTCATCTTTGTTTTTTAATTTAATTTACGTTCTCTATTCTTAATTTATATATTCTTTTGTCACTACTTTTTTTTCGCTTCTTCTAATAATTTTTTAGCAGCGGCTTTCTTTTCTTTTAATAGAGCTTTTGTTTGTGCTCTTTTTTTCAATTTAGCGGCTCTTTTTTCTTCGGTACGCTTAATTTTCGCTAATAAATCTGCTTGTTTTTTCTTTTTTAGCGCTTCTTTTTTTGTTATTTTTTCCTTTTGCGCATCGCTTAAACTTTCATTTTTAAGCAATTCTTTTTTAGCGGCAACTTTATCTCTTTTTACTTGTTTTTTCTGATCAATATTAATCATTTTAATAACAAGCTCGCTAATATCGTGTTTTTTATTGGAATAAAGCATAACTAAATCGCCTGATTTATCAAAAACAAAATCATATTTCTTTCTAGAAGCAATTGTTTGAACCGCACTGTAAACCTGATCTTGAATCGGTTTTATTAATTGCTTTCTTAAATTGTACATATCTCCTTTAGGACCAAAGTATAACGATTCTAATCGGCGTAAAGCTTCTTGTTTTAACGTAATATCTTCTTCACGTTCTAAAACCAAGTCTTTTGTTAAAATAACTTTTTCGTTGGTTAAATCAGTTTTCAAAATTTCAATAGCTCTTGCTTGTTTGTCTAGCGTTGTTTTCCAGTGTTCAACTTTAGCATCTAAAGAATTTTGAGCCGTTAAATACGCAGGGATATTTTGAAGAATATATGCAGTATCAATATAGGCTAAACGTTGGCTTTTCTGGGCAACAATACTACTTGTACTAATAAGTAAAAGAACGATAAATAGAATGTTTTTTTTCATCATGCTATAATGTATTTAGAAAAAACCGTGCCAAAAGCGAACAAATTTAAAATGCCTGTTTTTAGAACTGTCTTCCGATAATAAAATGTGTTTGCCAACCCGATTTTTGAGTTTGTCCAGGCAATGGATCAAATCCATGTGCAAAGTCAATACCTAATAAACCAAATGCTGGCATAAATATACGAACTCCAGCTCCTGCAGAACGCTTTAATTTAAACGGGCTAAATTCACTGAAATTTTCATAAGAATTACCCGCTTCTAAAAATCCTAAGGTATAAATTGATGCCGATGGTTTGTCTGTTATAGAATAACGGATTTCCATTTGAAATTTATTGTAAATAGTTCCACCTTCATTCTGCCCATCAGGACCAATAGAAAGCGTGTTGTTTTCATATCCACGAACACCAATAGTTTCTCTTCCGTCTAATTGCCCTTGTGCAATTCCGTCACCTCCAACAAAAAATCGTTCTACCGGAGTAGCACCTAATTTGTCGTTGTAAGAACCTAAATAACCCATTTCAAAATTAGACATTAAAACTAATTTATTATTTTGAGACAAAGAGGTGTACCATTTTCCTTTAGCAGAAATTTTATAATACTCTAGCCATTTGTATTTATCAGCTAAATAATCTTGTCTTTCAGCTGTTGTAGGATATAAAGGTTCGCTATAATCTTTTCCGTTAATTAAAGAATACGGTAAGGTTGCTTTTGCTTTAATGCTAAATTCCGAACCATAACTAGCAAATATTAAACTTGGTCCGGTAGAGTTACGGCTAAAGGCAACTGTATAGGCTAAATTATTTAAACTTCCTTTATTAATAACGTCGGTTGATGAACCAACACGGTATCCGTAGTTTTTAAGTTCAATTTGCTGATAGCTAATATTTTGAGATAAAGAGAAATAATCATCAGGCCATTGTAAACGTTTTCCTAAACCGATAGAAGCTCCTAAAATGCTTAAATTTTGATCTTTATCAACTTTATTGGTGTTATAATCGTATCGGTATTGATTCGATAAATACACAGAAAAAGATAATGATTGCGGTTTTTTACCACCTAACCATGGTTCTGAGAACGAAAAACTGTACGTATTGTAAGTTCTACTTGCTTGTAAACGCAATGAAAGTTTCTGTCCATCACCCATTGGTAGTGGTTTGTAGGCTTGTTTATTAAATATGTTTCTTAACGAAAAATTATTAAAAGATAATCCTAAAGTACCAATAAATGATCCTCCACCATAACCACCTTGTAATTCAATTTGACTACCACCTTTTTCAACGACAGAAAAATCAATATTAGCTGTTTTATTTTGATAATCAGGTTTTACGTCGGGCGTTACATTGGCATCAAAGAATCCTAATTGACCAATTTCACGAATAGATCTAATAATGTTTTCACGGCTAAATAAATCACCTGGCTTTACACGTAATTCTCTGTAAATAACATGGTCATTTGTTTTTTCGTTACCTGTTACAGTTACTTTTTTAATGGTTGCTTGTTCGTCTTCACGAATACGAACCTCAACGGTAATAGAATCATTTTGTACGCTAGTTTCTATGGCGTTAATTTGTGAAAATAAGTATCCGTTGTTATGGTATAAGGTTTGAATATCTTGTGAATTAGGCGTTCCATCACCTGAAATACGTTCTTTTAAAACCTTTCCGTTATAAATATCTCCTTTATCGATACGTAAAAAACGATTTAAAAAATCATCAGAATAATTTTTATTACCGATAAACTTAATATCATCAAAACGATACTGACGTCCTTCTTCAATAGCAATATCAAGGTTAATGGTATTGTCATTATTCCAAGTAAGTTGGTCTGATAAAATACGTGCATCACGGTATCCGTTTTCGCTATATTTTTCAAGAATACTTTCTAAATCTTTTTTATAATCATCTAAAATATATTTTGATGATTTCCAGAAACGCCCTAAAAACTTACGTTTTGTGTTTTTCATGGCGCTACGCAAGGTTTTGCTAAGTAGTGCTTTGTTCCCTGTAAAGTTGATTTCTTTTATTTTGACACGCTGTCCTTTATCAACAAAAATATTCATACTAACAGTATTGATGTCAGTGCTGTCTTTTTTGGTATTTAAAGATACTTTGGTTTTTAAAAAACCTTTATCGGTATATTTCTTTTTGATGTAATTTCTGGTGGTTGTGACTAAGTTGTCGGTAACCATCATTCCTTTTTTAAGCTCGGTTTCTTTCTTTATCTCTTTTGTTTTAGATTTGCTTAAACCTGAAATAGAAATAGTGGTTAACTGTGGCAATTCGGTTACATCAAATACTAAATAAACGGTTTCACCATCTTTTTTAGAAAGGTACACATCTACTTGGCTAAATTGCTTGCTTTCGTAAAGCTTTTTAATAGCGCTTGTAAGTTTATCACCTGGTAATTTAATAGGTTGCCCATCAACTAAACCAGTATAAACACGAATTGTTTGTTCGCTAAATTTTTGCAAACCAGTAACGGTAATTCCTCCAAGAATATATTGACTTCCTTTGGTATAAGGAATAATATTTTGGGAGGTAGTTGTACGGTTGTTATTTACGGTTTTTTGAGCTTGTACACTCGCCGATAAAAAGGCGATTAAAAATACGGCTATATAAGAATATTTATTCATTGATCTCAATCTGTTCGCTTGTTTTTCCAAATCTTCTCTCTCTGTTTTGATAATCTATTATAGCATTAAAAAGGTGCTCTCTTCTAAAGTCGGGCCATAATATATCTGTAAAATATAATTCAGCATAGGCTATTTGCCAAAGTAAAAAATTACTAATTCGCTGCTCACCGCTTGTACGTATCATTAAATCAACGTCGGGCAAATTAAATGTATATAAATGGTTATTTATAATTTTTTCGTCTATATTTTCAATATCTAGCTCGTTATTAACAACTTTTTTAGATATCTTTTTAATTGTGTTAACAATTTCTTCTCTAGAACCATAGCTTAAGGCAAAGGTTAAGGTAATTTTAGTGTTGTTTTTAGTTTGGTCAATAACATGGGCTAGTATTTTTTGCGCATTTTTTGGCAAACTAACAATATTTCCAATCGCATTTATTTTTACATTTTTGCGCTGAAATTCAGGTAGCTCTTTTTTTAAAGTGCTAACCAGTAGGCTCATTAAAGCATCTACTTCTAGTTTTGGTCTGTTCCAGTTTTCGGTAGAAAAAGCATACAGTGTTATAAATTTAACACCAGCATCACTTGCTGCATCGGCGGTTTCTCTAATAGCGGTTAAGGCATTTCTGTGCCCAAAAATACGCTGCATTCCTTTTCCTTTTGCCCATCGTCCATTACCGTCCATAATAACGGCAATATGATTCGGTACTTTTTGCACATTAATGCGTTGTAATTTTTCTTCCATAGTTATTCTGCCAATCCGTTATAACAGGGTGGTCTTCCAAAGCTGTAAACAATCGATACTCCTGTAAACATATATACATCGTTTCCAGTTCCACCAAAGTTTAAACTGTTTATTTTATCTGTTGTTAAATCGATATCATCTACCAAGGTAAAGCGAGCGCCTATTTCAAAAGCAGCTGCAAAATTTTTGAACAAGCGTCCTTTAACGCCAACACCTACAGGTAAAGAATATGAAATTTTATTTTTTAAACGAATGGTGTTTGCATCGATTCTTTTAGAAGGGCTCACATAATTAAACGCTGCTATTTCTGCTAAAATATATGGGGTAAAATTTGTTTTATAATTGCTGATATTATAATTGAAAAAATTAAATTCGATACCCGTAGCAAACTCGTGCAGGGTGTTCGAAAACACATAACCTCGTTGCTTACGAAAAGCATTTTTAGCCTGATTGTCATCACCAGAAACAGGAATATACGAATAGGTTGCTCGTAAGGCAATTCGAGGGTTTAGGTTGTATTTATAAATTAAACCGCCGCCAATTTTATTAGGATATATATAATTGGTACGACCAATATCTCCTACGTAATTAGAACCCCCAACGAAAAAACCGACTTCGTGAGTTTGTGATTGTGTTGTTATTGCTGTAAAAGCAAATAATATGAATAGGTAAATTATCTTCATTGTAAGAATAGCACGCAAATATAGGGAATTGAATTTGCTTTAAAAAGTTAATAATCTGTATTTGATTAACTTTTTTTTGATGAAATTATTGTATTGTAATTATTTTATAAAGATTCATTTCGAGTATCTTCTCCCCATAAAAGCTTGCCTCTGAGTATTTTTAAATGCGATTGTTGTTCTAATAAAATGCTTTTTATAGTAAAAGAAGCTTTTTGTATTTTAATTTTAGTTCCTTCGCTAACATTTGTTATGCGAGAGTCTAAGGAAATTAAAAAATCCTTTTCACGAGCGCTTACCTCTAGTTCAATAACAGTATCATCAGGAATTACCATAGGCCTGGCATTTAAATTATGCGGGGCTATTGGCGTAATTACAAAACTTTTCGAATTGGGCAATATTACCGGGCCGTTACAACTTAAAGAATACCCAGTAGAACCTGTTGGGGTTGCTATAATTAAACCATCTGCCCAATAATTTGTTAAGTATTCATTATTCAAAAAGGTTTTTACACCAATCATTGAAGTGGTATTTCTGCGGGCAATAGTAACTTCGTTTAAGGCAAAATCTAATTCGTTAAATTCGTTAACTTTAGGGGTGGTGGTTATTTGTAATAAAGTTCGTTCTTGTATGCTATATTTTTTAGCCATTAATAAATTTACCGCCGCTTGAATTTGATCTTTTTGAACGGTTGCTAAAAACCCCAATCGCCCAGTGTTGATTCCTAAAACAGGAATGTTTAAATCACGAATATAGGTTGCCGCTCTTAATATAGTACCGTCACCACCAATAGAAAATAACAGGTCAAAGGTGTTTGACAAATCGTTAAAATGTGCGTAGGTAGGATATTTTTTTGATAAAGAATTATTTTTAATTAAAAGCGTGTAAAACGCTTCTTCAAAAAAAATAACGATATTGTTCTGTTCTAATGTGGCTACTAATAATTTAATTTCTTTTTCAGCCGAAATATTATAAGCTTGTCCGTAAATGGCTACTTTTTTCAATGGTTATAATGTTTGTTTGCTCAGGTATGTAAATTACATATCTAAGTATTTTTTTAAATATGCCGCCCTGTCTTTTAATTCTTCTAAATAAAAATCATCTTCATGTTGTGTAAGAACGGCGTAGTCATACCTACGAAAAGTTTGAATAATTTCATTGATATCATTTGTAATTACTTTTAAAGTAACTTGAATAGTATCTTGATTTTCAGAAGAAATATACAGCCCTAATAATTTACCGCCACTAGCTTCAACTATTTGAGCAATTTGACTCATTGAGTAATCATTTTTATTTTTTGCTACAATCAACGTTTCACTTTGGTTGTGTAAAAAAGGACTATCGGCAAAAGTATCTAAAATATCACTTAACTCATAATAACCGATGTAATTCATTTCCTGATTTAAAACAGGAATTAAATTACAATCATTATCAGCGAATAAAACAATTAAGTCAAGTAGCGTTGCTTTTTCATTGCAATGAAAATTATCTAATAGATAAGAATACTCACTTAATTTATGGTCTTTATTCTCTATTGTTTGAATGTCACTTTCAGGCAAACAGCCAATTAGTTTTCCATTTTCAACAATAGGAATATGCGTTATCGGTAAATTTCCACATACCTTTTGAGCGCCTTTTACGGTGCTTTTTAAGCTAAGTGCTTTAATTTCGTCTAATATAAAGTCGTTGATATTCATCACTACGAATATAGTTTAAAAAGTTTTAATGATTTATCTTTGTAGCTTAATTTTATGAGATGACAAAGTTAAGTGTAAATATAAATAAAATAGCAACATTACGTAATTCTAGAGGTGGAAATACACCTAATTTATTGCAGGTTGCGACCGATATAGAAAATTTTGGAGCGCAAGGAATTACCATTCATCCAAGACCTGATGAACGTCATATTCGGTATCAAGATGCCTACGATTTAAAATCAATCGTTACTACAGAGTATAATATTGAAGGAAATCCGATAGATAAATTCATGAAAATGGTGTTGGAAATAAAGCCAACTCAGGTAACTTTAGTGCCCGATAGCGTTGCCACTTTAACCTCTAATGCAGGTTGGGATACGGTTGCCAATCAATCGTATTTGCAGGAAGTAATTACCGAATTTAAAAACAACAATATAAGAACTTCCATTTTTATTGATACCGATTTAAAGCTGATTGAAGCAGCCGCAAAAACAGGTGCCGATAGAATTGAATTATATACTGAAGAATTTGCAACCCAATACGCTTTAGGAAATAAAGAGGCAATAAAACCGTATACCGATGCGGCAATTTTAGCTCATAAATTAGGTTTAGGAATTAATGCAGGGCATGATTTAAGTTTAGAAAACATTCAGTTTTTTAAAGAGAATATCCCCAATTTAGCAGAAGTTTCTATTGGGCATGCGCTTATTTCTGAATCGTTGTATTTAGGATTAGAAAACGTCGTAAATATGTATCTTGATAGATTAAAATAATATGCAAATTCTACACTCAAGAATACTAGGATCGGGCAAGCCGTTGTTAATTTTACACGGTTATTTTGGTATGGGCGATAACTGGAAAACCCACGCCAATAAATTAGCAGAAGATGGTTTTGAAGTTCATTTAATAGACCAACGAAATCATGGGCGTAGTTTTCATTCCGACGCTTTTGATTATGAATTAATGGTCGATGATTTACACGATTATATTACACATTATCATTTAGAAAACATTGTTTTATTAGGGCATTCAATGGGCGGAAAAACAGCCATGTTATTTGCTACTCAATATCCAGAATTGGTACATAAATTAATTGTTGCTGATATTTCTCCTAAAATGTATCCGCCACATCATCAGGCTATTTTATCGGCTTTAAATTCTGTTGATTTTACGGTTCAAAATTCTCGAAATTTAATTGATGATAAACTAGCTGAATTAATTCCAGAACTTGGTATTCGACAATTTTTATTAAAAAGTGTGTACCGAAAAACAAAAACTGATTTTGCTTTTCGTTTTAACCTAGCATCACTAACAGAAAATAATAATGAAGTAGGTGCAGCATTGCCATCATTTACTATTTTTGAAGGCGATACCTTATTTTTAAAAGGCGAAAATTCGGGTTATATTTCTGAAGATGAAGTGCCGCTTATTGAAGCTCATTTTCCAAAAGCGATTATTAAATCAATTTCAAATGCAGGGCATTGGTTGCATGCCGAAAATCCGACAGATTTTTATGTTGAGGTTATTGGGTTTATCCAAGGTAAGTAAACCTGTCAAAATAGCAGTTTTTTATTTTTGGTATAATTATCGCATTGTAAAAAATAATAGTGCAAAAAAGTACTTCTGATTTTTTATCCGAAGAAAGAGGTGCTTTATCAAAAAATTAAAATAAATGAATACCTTTTTAAAAATACTATTAACAGCAGTAGCTGTTATTTTATTAGCCGAATTTTTACCCGGCGTAGTAGTAACAAATTACACTACGGCAATAATTGTAGCCGTTGTAATAGCGTTATTAAATATGTTTGTACGCCCAATATTGGTGGTTTTTACCTTACCGGCAACTCTTTTAACACTTGGGTTATTTTTATTTGTAATCAACGCTATTATCATATTATTGGCAGGAAACCTTATTGCAGGTTTTGCCGTAAACGGATTTTTTACCGCACTTTTATTTAGCGTATTATTATCCGTGTTTAGGTCTTTCTTATTTTCTTTTTTAAAAGAAGATAAAAATAACTGAAAACGAAACATTTAAACCTTTTGAAAAAAAGGTAAAATAAACTAATTTTACACCCGATTTTAAAGAAATACTTAAAGATGAATATTACAAAACAAAATGTAGATGCGTTAAACGCAGTTGTGAAAATAGATATCGTTGCTGAAGATTATCAAGCAAAGGTAAATGCAGAATTAGAAGCACGTCGTAAAAAAGCGACACATCCTGGTTTTAGAAAAGGAGAAGCGCCTATGGATGTTATTAAAAAGCAACACGAAATAGAAATCGTAATAGAAGAGGTAAACAAAGTAGTACAAGATTCTTTAAATAAATTTTTAACAGAAGAAAAGTTAGATCTTTTAGGAAATCCTTTACCTGTAGTAAACAAAGATTTTAGATGGGATGCTAAAGAGTATTCTTTTGAATTCGAATTAGGATTAGCTCCTGAATTTGCTGTAGATTTAACGCCTGCAAAAAATGTTACTAAATATAGTATTTTTGCTACCGATGAATTATTAGACAAAGAAATTGAAAATATCCAAACTCGTTTTGGTAGTCAATTACCTGTTGACGCTGCAAATGAAGAAGCAAACGTAACTGGAACTTTTGTAAACGAAGAGAAAGAAATTAATAAAAAAGCAACCCTTTCTGTAAAAGAAATTAACGGAAAAGCAAACTTAGATAAGTTTGTAGGTGCTAAAGCTGGTGATGTTTTAGAATTAGGAACAAAAGGTTTATTTGAAGACGCTCACAAATTACAAGAAGTTTTAGGTGTACCTCATGAAGGAGTTCACGCTTTAGATGTAAATGTATCTTTTACTATTGATGAAGTTACAAAAACGGAGCCTGCTCCTTTAGAAAAAGAATTATTTGAAAAATTATTCGCTGACGGAAGTGTAACTACTACTGCTGAATTAAAAAGTAAAATAAAAGAAGATGCTGAATTACAATTTGAGCAACATGCCGATCAGCAATTATTAAACGCAATTACTGAAGAGTTAGTTCAAAATACAAAGTTCGATTTACCAGCAACATTTTTACAAAAATGGTTACAAACTGCAGGAGGAAAAGAATTAACTATTGAACAAGCTGCTGCTGAATATAGCAAATCTGAAAAAGGATTACGTTACCAATTAATCGAAGGAAGGATTATGAGAGATAACGAAATCAAATTAGAATATGCTGAATTGGTAGACTATGCAAAAGGATTTGTTCGTTCTCAAATGGCACAAATGGGTAATATTAATCCAGAGGAAAAAGAATTAAACGATATCGCTGGTAGAGTTTTACAAAACCAGGAAGAAGCGCATAAATTACAATCTCAATTAATTAGCCATAAATTATTAGCTTTTTATAAAGAAAAAATGAGTTTTGATACCAAAGAGGTATCTTATGAAGACTTTGTTCAAGAAGTTTATAAATAAGAATAGTTACTATTTATATTTAAAAACCTGAATGAAAATTCAGGTTTTTTTAGGTATAAACAGTAGTGAAATACTAACTAAATAGTTCTTATATTTACACCATTATAACCCAAAAAACATTTTCAAAATGGATTACGGAAAAGAATTCGAAAAATACGCAACAAAAGAGCACGGAATAAATAGCACATATTTAGGGAAAATAACCAGTAGTTTAACGCCATACATTATGGAAGAACGTCAAATGAACATTACCCAAATGGATGTTTTTTCTCGTTTAATGATGGATAGAATCATTTTTTTAGGTACAGGAGTTAATGACCAAGTAGCTAATGTAATTCAAGCACAATTATTATTCTTAGAAAGTGTTGATGCTACTAAAGATATTTCAATTTATATCAACTCTCCAGGAGGGGGTGTTTACGCAGGTTTAGGTATTTACGATACCATGCAATTTATCAAGCCAGACGTAGCAACAATTTGTACAGGAATGGCAGCTTCAATGGGAGCTGTATTAATGTGTGCAGGAGCAAAAGGAAAACGTTCTGCATTGCCACATTCACGTATTATGATTCACCAACCAATGGGTGGCGCTCAAGGGCAGGCTTCTGATATGGAAATTACCGTAAAAGAAATTGGAAAGTTAAAAACTGAATTATACGATATTATTGCAGATCATTCAGGGCAAACTTTTGAAAAAGTACAAGCAGATTCTGATAGAGATTATTGGATGAAAGCCGATGAAGCGAAAGCGTACGGAATGGTAGATGAAATTTTAAAAAGAAAATAATATTTCAGAATTACCGATAAAATAAATGACTCTTTTTATGTTTTTTTATAGCTAATAAGAAAGCATAAAAAGAGTTTCATTTTTTTAATAATTAAGAATAACAAGTTAGTCAAATGTCGAAAGAAGAAAACTTAGAATGTTCCTTTTGTGGGCGTAAAAAGCCAGAAACAGATTTATTAATTGCCGGTATGGATGCTCATATTTGTGATAAATGTATAGAACAAGCTCACGGAATTGTAGCAGAAGAAGTATCCGAAGCAAAAGAATCAGGATTGCCTAAAGATTTAACCTTAAAAAAGCCAAAAGAAATTAAAGCTTTTTTAGATGAATATATTATAGGGCAAGATGAAACTAAAAAAGGAATGTCGGTTGCTGTCTATAATCACTACAAACGATTATTACAGTCTAAAGATGATCAAGATGAGGTAGAAATTGAAAAATCTAACATTATTTTAGTAGGTGAAACAGGAACTGGTAAAACATTAATAGCACGTACAATTGCTAGAATGTTAAACGTGCCATTTTCTATTGTTGATGCTACTGTTTTAACACAAGCAGGATATGTTGGTGAAGATGTTGAAAGTATTTTAAGTCGTTTATTACAAGCGGCAGATTATGATGTAGACAAAGCCGAGCGAGGAATTGTTTTTATTGATGAAATTGATAAAATTGCTCGTAAAGGCGATAATCCATCAATTACACGTGATGTTTCTGGTGAAGGTGTGCAACAAGCCTTGTTAAAATTATTAGAAGGTTCTGTAGTAAATGTAGCGCCTAAAGGTGGAAGAAAACATCCTGATCAAAAATTTATCGAAGTAAATACCAAAGATATTTTATTTATCGCAGGTGGTGCTTTTTCAGGAATTGAAAGAATAATCAGCAAGCGTTTAAACATGCAAGCGGTAGGGTATAGTGCTTCAATTGATGAAGACAAAGTAGATGAAACCAATTTATTACAATATATTATTCCTTCGGATTTAAAATCGTTTGGATTAATTCCTGAAATTATTGGACGTTTACCTGTATTAAGTTACATGAATCCTTTAGATGCAAAAACATTGCGTGCTATTTTAACAGCGCCTAAAAATTCATTAATTAAGCAATACACAAAGTTGTTTGCAATGGATGATATTGCCTTTTCTTTATCAGAAGAAGCGATGGAATATATTGTAGAAAAAGCAATAGAATACAAGTTAGGAGCTCGTGGATTGCGTTCATTATGTGAAGCAATTTTAACCGATGCTATGTTCGAAATGCCTAGTTCTGATGACAAAGAATTAAGAATTACCAGAGAATATGCCGAATCGAAAATAACAAAATCAGGTATTAAAAAATTAAAAGCAGTTTCATAATAATAGCGTAAAATAGGCTGTTGTAAAATAATGAAATTGATAAAATAAACCTAGCTTCAAAATATTTTGAAGCTAGGTTTCATTGATTTACAGTTTTCGAACTGTACTATATTTGTTAATCCATTGATCAGGGCAAACTCATACTTTAATATTTAAGACTTTTAATAGATATGCTTCATTCCAACCAGCTTTAAGTCTTTTTCCAGCAATACCTTGTTTCTCT
>NZ_OENA01000030.1 GCF_900239185.1 Tenacibaculum finnmarkense | reverse complement strand
GTCAATGCTTCACCGTATATAGTAACCTTAATTCTCTCTTTTATTCTTTCTGATTATATATCAAATGTATTAAAAGACAAACTTAAGACGTGCATAGTTCATTGCTTGTTGATTTTCTTGCAGAAAATCCTCGCGCACGTTGAAGTTTTAATTTTTTAAACTATATTAGTGCTATGATTTCGTAACGAAACCATGCACAAATACGTTCTAAACCATTTAGAAAATTATTGCTAAAAAAGAAATTATTATGCCAACAAAAGTATTTATTAGTCATCAAAAAAAAGACAGAAACGAGGCTGAAAAAATCGCAAAATATTTGGAGAAAGTTGGAATTGATGTTTATTTCGATGAATATGATAAAGAATTACAGATTGCAACAGAAAATGACGACCCGAAAGCCGTTGTTAATGCTATTAAAAAAGGAATTAATAATTCAACACATATGCTTTGTGTGATTTCAAAAAACACCTTAACTTCAAAATGGGTTCCATTTGAAGTTGGATATGGCTTTGATAAAACAGATTTATCTACAGTTATATTGAAAGGAATTAATAACACCGAATTACCCGATTACATAAAAACCGCCCCTATTATTAGAGATATTTATGATATAACAATTTTTGCAAAAAAATACGGAAACAACTATATACTTGAAACTAAAATATTTTCTGATTATAAAAATGAAAGTCATCCTTTAAATAACATAATGGATAGATTAATAACAATCTAAAAAATATAATAAATGAATACCCAAAGACATAAGGTTTTTGTAAGTTATCATCACGCAAATGACCAATACTATAAAAACTCCTTCGAGGAGCTATTTAGTCGTAATTATGATATTATGGTTTCAAAATCTGTTCAAATAGGTGAAATAGACCCTTACTTAAAAACAGAAACAATTCGACAAAAAATCCGAGATGAATATTTAAGAGATACTTCTGTTACTGTTGTATTAATAGGAACAGAAACTTGGAAAAGAAAACACGTTGATTGGGAGATTGCAGCAAGTATTAGAAGTACTCTATATAATTCTCGTTCAGGATTAATAGGAATCTTTTTACCTTCACACCCTGATTTTGGAAAAGATAAATATAAAAAAAATATAATCCCTCCACGCCTATATGATAATGCAAATTGTGGTTTCACAAAACTATATGATTGGAATACAAACCCACAGATTGTTCAAGGTTGGATACACGAAGCATTTATAAATAGAAATAAAATAAATCCAGATAATTCTTATCCGAGTTTCTCAAAGAATAGAACAAGTAATGAATGGAGTTAATATTAAAATAATTGATGTATTTTTTAATAAAGAAAACTTTGTCTTTTCTTTAGATTTGAATGTATGGTTATTACTTTTAATAATTGGTTTAACTTTTCTAATCAGATATTTAATTAAAAATCACAAACAAGAATCGTCAATTCAAGAAGATGTTGAACTTGTAAAAATAAAGTATAAAATTGGTGGTGCTGATTTTGAATATCAAATTACTCGAAATTACCAAAATATTGAAATTGCTCATAAAATTTATATTGAATTAATTACAAGAAAAGCGGCTATTGAAATTGAAGATGGCAAAGACGTAATTGTTGAAATTTATAATTCTTGGTACTCACTTTTTAAAATAACAAGGGATGAGTTAAAATCTTTTAACGGCAAGTTATTAAAAGATAATAATACTTCTCAAGAATTAATTCTTTTATTGACAGACGTCCTTAACAAAGGATTACGACCACATTTAACAGAATATCAAGCACGATTTAGAAAATGGTATTCTGAACAATTAATTGAAAATACTGGGAAAAGTCCACAAAAAATACAAACAAGTTTTGAAGAATACGAAGAGTTGATGTCTTCTATGAAAGATGTAAACAAAACTTTAATTGAATATTCAAAACAACTGAAAAAGATTATTGAAGGAAAAAAAACGGTGTAGAACATCGTATATAATTTATTGCTAGTTCTAGGCTACTTACGAAAATCCTTAGGGGATTTTCTATTCCGTTTTTATTTACTAAATTAGTGCTTTAAAACGCAACAAACCATATACAAAACGTTGTGTGCAATATCTCAATTGGACAGGACAGTTTTTTCGAAGGATCACGCTGGAATATTGGAGTATTAAATTAGGATCACTTCTAGCGGACA
>NZ_OENA01000024.1 GCF_900239185.1 Tenacibaculum finnmarkense | reverse complement strand
ACCCTTTAGGTGAAACTGTTTTATATCTTTTTTTTAAATCTGAAGCGTCATAACTCGAAGATAAAATAGGCTCGAAAACCCCCTCTTCATAAAATTCAGCAGGTAAAGAACTATTAATTACAGGTTTTAGTGGGTTTGTTTTATCAATAGTTATGTTTGTTCCTGCTTGTACGTCTATTGATTTAGCATCGCTTCCTTTTGCTCCAGTATCGCCTTTTGTTCCTTTTAAACCATCAGCCCCTTTTGCTCCAGTATCGCCTTTTACTCCTTTTAAACCATCAGCCCCTTTTGCTCCAGTATCTCCTTTTGTTCCTCTAGGACCAGGAAAACCCATTGCACCATCTCTTCCAGGGTAGCCATGACCATTTACGCCAGGGTAGCCACGTTCTCCAGTATCGCCTTTTACTCCTTTTAAACCATCAGCCCCTTTTGCTCCAGTGTCGCCTTTTACTCCATCTTTAGGTATGTAATTCAAGAAATCCAAATCACTTTCAATAACAAAACCATCTTTATCAGTACCTAATACCTTTGCATTTTTAACAGATTTAACCTGCAAATGCGTTGTTTCTACTTTTCTGCTCATTATATTAATGTATTAAGTAATTAGTTTCAGATGTTTTTGTAATAACCTTACTTAAACAATAATATTTAATCTTTTTTGATGAATGACTGCCCGAAAATCCAGATATAGTACCTTTTCTATCAACAGCTCCCGCAGTATCATAAACGGCATAAACCCCACCTCCAAGTATAAATTCCATATTTTTCTGAACGTTTACAACTGTTATTGAATCGCCTATTTCTTTTATAGAAGCGAGATTAATAACAATAATTAAATTTGATGAATCAAAATATAAAATATTATTAACTTGATTGTTTTCAAGTTCCTGCTTTTGGTTTTGTGCAGTAATTTCTTGAATCTTTTTACCACTTCCGCTACTTCCGCTACTTACTTTAATTAAATTCCCATCTTCATCAGTACCTAATGCCTTTGCATTTTTTACAGATTTAATCTGTAAATGCGTTGTTTTAACTTTTCTACTCATTATATATTTTTATATTAAAATTGTAATAATTTTAAAATTAAATTGTAATTGTTTTACTGATATTCATTACTGAAATATCAATTTCAAAATA
>NZ_OENA01000025.1 GCF_900239185.1 Tenacibaculum finnmarkense | reverse complement strand
CGCCTACTTACGAAAATCCTTAGGGGATTTTCTATTCCGTTTTTATTTACTAAATTTAGTGCTTCAAAAACGCAACAAACCATATACAAATCGTTAACCTGCATTAAGCCAAATTACACGTAATATTGGCAAAAAAAGCGGGTTAAAAAAGTAGGATTCTGATAAATATTACGCAAGTAGAAATGGAATTATAACGCAGTAAATTCTGACAAATATTACGCAAGAATCTGTCCGTAATTATGAAATGAAAACGGCGGACTTCCTAGCTCGTTTGCGCAATAGAAACGGAATCGTAAAGCAGCAGATTTTGACAAATATTACGCGATAATCTGTCTGTAATTCTGAAATGGAAATGGCGGACTTTTAGCCTGTTTGCGAAATTAGGAATGAGAAAAACTGTTCGGAATATTGCCGATTTTAGATTTTTTCGCGTAAGTTTATATGAAAATTTAGACAAGTTAAACGCCGAATAAAAACGCTGAAAAATGTGAGATTTTATATCGGTATTTTAATTGTAAAAAGAAAAAACGCAGGTTAACAAAATATATAATTTATTGCTAGTGCGAACCTACTTACGAAAATCCTTAGGGGATTTTCTATTCCGTTTTTATTTACTAAATTAGTTGCTCGAAACACGCAACAAACCATATACAAAACGTTGCAAGTAATTGGCAAAAAATCACGCAAATTATAATGTGTTTTTTAAGGCTAATAAAGAAGTATAATCGGAAACTATTTCCCTAAAAACCTTCTAAAGAATGAGCAAAATACTGAAAAACTTACGCAACTGTTGATTTAAAAGACTGACGCATAAATCAATAAAAACGGAATGAATAAAACTGACCGAATTATCATCCAAAATCTGAATTTATAACGGCTGTAGAATTGAGAAAATGCAGAAAATTAGAATTGGAAAATTGACGCAACCGCTGATTTAAAAGATTGACGCATAAATCAATAAAAACGGAATGAATAAAACTGACCGAATTATCATCCAAAATCTGAATTTATAACAGCTGTAGAATTGAGAAAATGCAGAAAATTGGAATTGGAAAATTGACGCAACCGCTGATTTAAAAGATTGACACATAAATCAATAAAAACTGACCGAATTATCATCCAAAATCTGAATTTATAACGGCTGCAGAATGGAGAAAATGCAGAAAATTGGAATTGAAATTGAAATTGGAAAAACAGCATTATAAACTGAAAAACAAACTACTTGCAACAAAATATATAATTTATTGCTAGTACTCGCCTACTTACGAAAATCCTTAGGGGATTTTCTATTCCGTTTTTATTTACTAAATTAGTTGCTCGAAACACGCAACAAACCATATACAAATCGTTGGCAACTATTACTCACTGAAATCTGAATATAAGAATATTTAAAAATAAATAACATGAATTATAAATTTAAAAATCCCGATGATGAAGATTTTGATTTTCCAGATTTACCTATGGAAGATTCATCACCAGACTCAACAGAAATCGAATTAAATATTTAAAGCGTTGTGAAAAATGCTATAATTAAGTAAATCGGAAACAAAATAGCGACAGTAATCATATTAAATTTTAATTTGTCTTGTCGCTTTTTGTTTTGCACTAAATTAAAATCTATTTTATCTTGAACAACTTCAATATCTTGAATGATGAAAGATAGATAGTTTTCTTCTTTAGATAATTTCGGATTGTTTAGGAATTGAGGTAAAGCTATTTTTTTAGGAATTCTACCTTTCACCTTTATTGTCCTTGGAAAAATTAAAATACCAAAACGGAATAAGATAATAGTCAAAGCAGTAACTAATCCGAAGTTTACAAAAATTATTGGTTGAAAACATGGTAAAACCATTTTATTGAATGTATATGCAATAACACCTGAAAGAACGCCAAACAAAATAAGAATAATTGAATAAGCACGTTTCGTAATCTTGTCCGATTCATTTAAAGTATATTCGTGATAATCTTTTCCTTCTTTTAAAATAAATTCAATAGAATTAAGAGGAAAAGTCTTCCAATCTTTTTTAGAAATTATAAATTTTTTCATATTTGTAAATTTAATTAATAATCTGAGAATAAAAAACAGTTGCCAACAAAGAACTGAGCTAAAAAACAACTCTTTTCTTGATTAAGTTTATACATTATTATTCTAGGCTCATAATTCTATAAATTAGTTTTTTGA
>NZ_OENA01000026.1 GCF_900239185.1 Tenacibaculum finnmarkense | reverse complement strand
TTTTTTGTCGTAAACACGTAGCGTTTTTATAACAATACCTCCAGCAGCTACATTTAAACTTTCCAGCGTTGGATTATGAATTTTAAAATATAAATCTACATTTAAACGGTTAAAATTCAACTTAAATCTCTTTACATCAATAATTGATATTTCCAAACTTTCTGTAAGTTTATCAATGTTTTTTTTTAGGACATATAAATATGTAGCAAGTCCTGAAACGGCAATTAAACCGCCAAATTTTATAATTTTATTCATCTATTATAAAAATTTTAAATCAAATCGGACAGCAATTATAACCAGTATAACTAAAAAACCGATTACTAAAAAACCACGCCGATGCGTAACAACTTTTGTGCTTTTTTCTATTTGTGTTTGATTTTTTTCTTTTGATAAAACCATTTCTTTAACCTTTACTTTTTGATTTTCGGAACTAGATACTGTTGCCGTAAATTGAAAACCTTTTTTAACCGTATCAAAAGAAGCAGTAAAACTATTTGTACCGCTAATTTTAGCGGTTTTAAAGTGTTTAAATTTTAAATTAATAACACTATCAATTTGCTTGTTATTTGTTTTTATGCCGACAAAAAAAATATCGTTTATCGGCAATGTTTTTATCTTAATTAAAGAGCTATCAGTTTTTTTAGATACTACTTTTGTATTCTGTTTTTTTTCGTTTGTTGTAACTACTTTTGACGATCTACAAGCACCAAGCAAAAGCATTGTAATCAAGAAATAAATTATATACTTCATTTTTTTTAGGTCTTTTTTTGACAAAAATTAGCACTATCTTTTTTTAACAACGATATATAATCTCGTTGTTCTTTTATGATTTGTTTTAGTTCTTTTGAATTTAAAGTTAATTCAGCATTAAGTTCTTGAAGGAACTTAATACGATCTTCAAAATCACATTTTATAGCATCAATCATTTCTGAATTGATTTTAAAAGCTTTTGAATGAAATTCTACTTTTTTCAGCTTGCTATTAAATACCCATCCTAGCCATCCACCGCTACCAGTACCAATACAAATCATTGATATTGCTTCCCAGTTTTCTATAATATTTTTGATAATCACAATATTATTGTCCCTTAAATTTACACACGGCAACGCCTGTAACATATAAAGAACCTAAAACAATTGCCAGTAAATTACTTGTTGGGGTTTTCTTTTTTGCAGCTGTTACTACCACTTCATCTAATAAGCCATCAGCTACTAAACTAATCGTTCTATCAATTTGCGAAAGCGGTAACTCTACTGTTTTATATCCTACAAAAGATACTTGTATAATATCGCCATTATGCCCTTTTAGTGTGAAATTCCCGTTTTCGTCAGCTTCTACACCTTGTTTAGTTCTTAAATTAACAATTGCACTAAACGGCAGTGTTTCATTTGAATTTCCGTCAATAACTCTAGCGGTTTTCTTTACTGAAATATTTTTAAAATCGGTATGTGGGCGCTGTTTTGCACCCTTTTCGCCGCCACTACAACCGCAGCCGCATTTTCCTTTTGACGCACCGCATTTGGGTTTGTCAAATATTTGGTAACCTGTAATTCGTTCTCCTGCTAAAAAATCTTGTTTCATCTTTTTTGTTTTTTTTGATTAAAATTAAAATGCGATACCCACACTTTCTATTCGTTCTTTTACTTCGTTGTAAACAGCTCCATCTCTTGCGCTTAATTCAGCACGTAGCCAATAGACTAAATTTCGTGGCGCATAATTATCCAAGTGCCGAGAAATACCAGTTGGCGGCGAATTATAACCGTTATAATTCTTTTCACCGAAAGCGTTAAAAACTAATTTAAAATCATCGCCAGTTTTTATCTTTTTAAAAACTTTCCTGATTAACTCTTCATCTGTGCCATAAAATGGTCCGTTATTACACGCATTTAATAACTGTTGGGCGTATATTTTGGCATTATCAAGCGAAATAGTTGTTTCTTTTGGGTTAATTTTTACTTGCGAAACAACGTTTTCAATTTTATCATCTAAAGCATTTGAAATTCCATTTTTAGCTCCTGAAAAGAAAGAACTAGATACTTTATAAATCGTGTACAATAACAAAATAGAACCACCAACGTACAGCAGTTGTTTTTTGTTTTCAGACACAAAATCGTTTGTAGATTTTAAATTTTTGCTAATTTTTTTTGTGGTGGTCTTTTTCATGTTATTTATTTTATAAATATGATTTCAACAAAGAAAATAATATCGGA
>NZ_OENA01000058.1:37501-70852 GCF_900239185.1 Tenacibaculum finnmarkense | reverse complement strand
TTAAATGACAGCGTAATTTTAACAGTCCTGCTTCAAAAACAGTAAATAATCCTGTTGGACCTGCTCCTATTATTAAGATATCTGTTGTAATCATTTTTCAAGTTTTTTCCCACTTTAAAACACGATGTATTCAAACAAATACACGGGTTTAAAAATTGGAGGTTTTTTAATAATTTTTTCTGATATTTACTCTACTAAACTTCTTGTAAACAAATTTAGTGTTCTTACTTTTTGCTCAAAATCGCCTTTCAGCATTTTTCTGTATTTGTTTAAATTTTGTACCAAATCATCAATATTTTCAGGGATAACTTCCTCTAAAAACTGTCGCAATCTTTTGGCTGTCGTTGGCGATTTTCCGTTGGTAGAAATTGCAATTTTCACGTTTCCTTTGGTAACAATTCCTCCCATATAAAAATCACAATACGGCGGATTATCAGCAACATTTGCTAAAATATTTTGCTGTTTACAATCTTTATAAACAGCAATATTTACCACTTCTTTATCAGTCGTTGCAATAACCATTTGTTTGTTGCTTAGGTATTTTTCATGGTAAATATCAACAATCATTTCAATAGAAAATTTACTTGCTAAAGCCATGGTTTCTTCTCTAAAAAAAGGCGCTACCATTTTTACCTTTGCGTTAGGGCTCGACTTTAATAAAAAAGTTAATTTCTCTAAAGCCACATTTCCGCCGCCTACAATTAGCACGTTAAGCTGTTCCATTTTTAAGAAAACAGGATACAGATTATTTCTTTGTTTACCTATCATACCAATGACGTTATTTTTACTTCTGCTTGTACTTTAAGCAATTCTTGTCGATGCTTAACAACTTCCCCTAATACTATAATTGCAGGATTTTCTAATTGATTTTCAAGCACAATTTGTTCGATAGTATCTACCGTTCCTATACCTATTTTTTCTTCGGATGTGGTGCCGTTTTGAATAATTGCGACAGGTAAATCGTGCTTATTTTCCTGCTTAAAAAGACTTACAATCTCTGATAATTTTCCCATTCCCATTAAAATGACAACAGTTGCATTTGATTTTGATGCCAACGCAATATCGCTTGATAATTTATGTTCTTTGGTCGTTCCTGTAATGACCCAAAAACTTTCGGCATATCCACGTTTTGTAAGCGGGATATTTTGAGAAGCTGCTACGGCTAATGATGATGAAATCCCTGGGACAACCGCAACTGCTACGTTAAATTTTGCCGCATATTCCATTTCTTCAGCTCCTCTTCCAAAGATAAAAGGGTCGCCACCTTTTAAGCGTACCACATGCCCATGTGATTTTGCTCTAGCTACAATTAATTCATTAATTTGCTCTTGTTGATAACGATAACATCCTCGGCGTTTTCCTACAAAAATAACCTCTGCTTTTGGATTGATATAACTTAATAATTCATCATTTACCAAAGCATCGTATAAAACAACATCGGCTATTTTTAATACTTTAATGGCTTTTAAAGTGATTAAATCGACATCGCCAGGCCCTGCTCCGATTACGGTTAATTTTGGTAAATTTCTCATCATCATTATTATTTTTATTAATTTTCTAACGCTACTTTTCTATAAGAATCTACGGCTTTGTAAAACACTTTTGTATTTTCTAAATATTTATTTGCAAACGCTTCTGTTGGTTCATTTTCTTTTATTTGATACACAAAATCAGCAAAAGAAGTTTTTGTTGCCAACGAAATTTTATTTGCATCAATAAAAACGTTATCAAAACTGCTAATAATTCCTGCCTGTGTATTTGTTTTTTCACCTTCGGCAGTTAATAAAGCTTTTGCCGTATTAATAATTGCAGAATACGAATGATAAATGCTGTCCGACCATTGTTCTTGATTAAAAGCTTGAGTAGCATTTTCAATTTTTTCTTCACTTTCAAATAAAAGTGTTGCGATTAAATCAATAACAACCCCAGCACATTCACCAACTCCGATGGCTTTTACATAGTTTTTATCGTGTCCCCAATCCATAAAATCATCTTCGGATAAATTAGAGGTATCCGACAAATGTTTTAACAAATCATAGAAATATGTTTTTCCTTTTCTATCATAATATGTTAAAAAACGCTCATTATCATCTTTATTATCTTCAAAATCATTTAATAAAACACGTAAGGATTCTGGCCCTCTTTTACTCGGTATTTTTACTAATTTATCAGAAAAACGACCTTGCCCATCACCAACAACTCCACCACCAACTAAAACTTGTAAGGCAGGCGCTAATAAATTGCCAACTTTTACAGACATTCCTTGAAAACCGATATGCGCCATATTGTGCTGCCCACAGGCATTCATACAACCGCTAATTTTAATCGCCAACTCCTTATTATTTACATACTCAGGATATTCCGATTTTAAAACACGCTCTAATTCAGAAGCAATACCTGTACTGCTCGAAATTCCTAAATTACACGTATCAGTTCCTGGGCAGGCTGTAATATCGTTTAAGCTATTATATCCCGCTTCGGTAAAGCCTAATTTTTCTAATTCAATATAAAAGAAAGGCAATGTTTCTTCACGAATATGACGAATTAAAATATTCTGACGCAAGGTAAAACGCAGTTCATTTGCACCGTATTTTTTAATCAAATCAGCTAACAAACGAGCTTTATCTGTATAAAAATCACCTAAATGAACTTTAATTCCAATAGCAAATAAACCTGATTGCTTCTGCTGTATAACATTTGACTGTTTCCATTTATTATAGCTTTCTTTATCGTTGATTTTTACCAAAGGAATTTCAGCAGTTTCAAATGTTATTTCCTGCTCAAAAGCAGTCGTATCAATTGGGTAATTTGTGTATGAAAACGCTTTTTGTTCTTGCTTAACTAAATCTAAAAAAGCAGGAACACCTACATCTTTTATTAAGAATTTCAAACGTGCTTTTGCTCTTTTTACACGTTCTCCATACCTATCAAAAACACGTAAAACACCTTCAATAGTAGGGATTAATAAATCTGCTGGTAAAAATTCATAAATAACATCGGCATGTCGAGGCTGTGAACCCAATCCTCCGCCTAATAAAACTTTAAATCCTTTAACATCTTGCCCATCAATATTTTTTATTTTGGCGATAAATCCTAAATCGTGCATAAAACTTAACGCTGTATCATCATCCGTAGCTGAAAATGACATTTTAAATTTTCGTCCCATTTCTTGACAAATTGGGTTTCTTAAGAAAAATTTAAACGTAGCATCGGCATAGGGCGACACATCAAAAGGTTCCTTTAGGTCAATTCCTGCGGTTTCTGAAGCCGTTATATTTCGAACCGCATTTCCACAAGCTTCACGTAAAGTAATGTTATCTTTTTCTAATTGTGCCCATAATTCTGGCGTTCTATCTAAACTCACATGATGAATTTGGATATCCTGACGCGTTGTAATATGCAAACGCCCACGAGAATATTCGTCAGAAACATCGGCAATTCGGTGTAATTGTTCGCTAGAGACTTTTCCGTAAGGCAATTTTATACGAATCATTTGCACGCCCAATTGACGTTGCCCATAAACTCCTCGTGCTAATCGCAAACTACGAAAACGCTCTTCATCAATTTTACCTTCTTTAAAAAGTTCAATTTTTCGTGCTAATTCTAGAATATCTTTTTCTACAATTGGGTTTTCTATTTCGGTTCTAAAACTTTGCATAATTTTATTAGGTATCCGCTTTTACAAGCGTTTTATTTTGATATAATTTTGATTACTGAATAAAGCCAACTCCTGCAGTATTATTGGTTTTTGGATCGATTAAAATAAACGAACCTGTTGCTTTATTTTTACTATAACTATCAAAAAACAACGGTTTATTCACTTTTAAAGAAACTTCGCCAATTGCATTTAAAACCAATTCTGAAGGGTTTTCTTCTTTCCCCGAAAAATCAGTTTTTATAATTGATGTTAAAGCAGTTATTTTTGCCTGCACTTCATTTACACCATGTTTTATAATGTATTTTGAAGATGCTTGTAAAGGCGTTTTATCCATCCAACAAATAGTGGCATTTAATTGTTTTGCAACGGTTGGTTCTTGAGTTGTTTTAACCAACATATCGCCTCGGCTGATATTAATATTATCCTCTAAAGTGATGGTTATTGAACTTCCTTGGGTTGCTTTTTGATATTCTTTATCAAAAAAATGAATGCTTTTTATGGTTGATGTTGTTTGCGATGGTAATACGGTAACAGCATCGCCAACGGCTAAATCGCCACCATAAATTTTCCCCGCATACCCTCTAAAATCGTGATATTGTTCGGTTTTAGGTCTGATAACTGTTTGCACAGGAAAACGTGTTTGCGAAGTTTGAGAAACATCTTCAAATTCTAAGGTTTCTAAATGATTTAATAAAGTTTCTCCTTTATACCAAGGCGTTTTAGTTGATGATTTAACCACATTATCGCCTTTTAATGCCGAAATAGGAATAAAGGTTAATTGTTGATTTTCATAGCCACTTTTACTTGCTAAATCTTGAATTTCTTTTTTGATTTCATTAAATTTATCTTCTGAAAAATCAACCAAATCCATTTTATTAACCGCAATTACTACATCTTTTACTCGTAATAAAGTATTGATGAAAAAATGACGAAATGTTTGTTCAACTACGCCATTTCGAGCATCAATTAAAACGATAGAAGCCTGTGAATTAGACGCTCCCGTAACCATATTTCGAGTATATTCAATATGCCCAGGCGTATCGGCAATAATGAAACTCGTTTTTGGCGTTGAAAAATAAATATGCGCAACATCAATGGTAATTCCTTGTTCACGTTCGGCAACTAAGCCATCGGTGGCTAATGAAAAATCTAAATAATCAAAACCTCTTTGCTTACTTTTTGCTTCAATTGCCTCCAATTTATCGTCGGTTAATGATTTGGTATCATATAAAATACGACCAATTAAAGTACTTTTACCATCATCGACACTTCCTGCTGTTGCTATTTTTAATACGTTCATTTTTGTATGCTATTTGTTTTTACTGATTTCAATTAAAAACTTGAAAACAATTAAAAACCGAGTTTGTATTGTTTAATTATTATTTTTTCAGATAAATTTTAAATCTTCTTAAAAATAACCTTGTTGTTTGCGTTTTTCCATTGCTGCTTCCGAGCGTTTATCGTCAATTCTAGCACCTCTTTCTGAAATGCTTGATTCTTTAATTTCAGCAACTACTTTATCAATACTCACAGCATCCGACAACACAGCGGCAGTACAACTCATATCGCCAACAGTACGAAAACGCACCATACGCTCTTGAACAACCTCATCTTCTTCACGATAAACAACAGCATCTTCAGCCGACCAAATCATCCCATCACGAACAAAAGTTTTTCTTTTATGCGCAAAATAAATCGATGGAATTTCAATCGCTTCTTTTTGGATATAACTCCAAACATCTAACTCTGTCCAATTTGAAATAGGAAAAACACGCACATTCTGCCCTAAATCAATTCTTCCATTTAAAATATCAAACAACTCTGGACGCTGATTTTTTTCATCCCACTGCCCAAAATCATCTCTTACAGAAAAAATACGTTCTTTCGCTCTTGCTTTTTCTTCATCTCTACGCGCACCACCGATACAAGCATCAAATCCAAATTCTTCAATAGCATCTAATAAGGTTTCGGTTTGTAGCATATTTCTACTTGCATATTTTCCTGTTTCTTCTTTAACCTTTCCGTTATCAATATTATCTTGAACATTTCGAACGATTAATTCCACGCCTAATTCTTTGGCTAAACGATCTCTAAATTCGATGGTTTCAGGGAAATTATGCCCTGTATCAATGTGCATTAAAGGAAACGGTATTTTCGCTGGATAAAACGCTTTTTGCGCCAATCGAACCAAGGTAATACTGTCTTTTCCTCCTGAAAATAATAATACAGGTTTTTCAAACTGCGCGACAACTTCTCTAAAAATATAAATAGCTTCGCTTTCTAAAGCGCCTACTTTTATGGTGGTTTCTGAAGTTTTTGAGGCTATTTTTGATACTTTTTTTGATGTTGTAGCTGTTTTTTCTATTGCTATAGTGTCCATAATGATACTCTTATTTTTAAATATGTAAACCGCATTCTCTGTTGCTCTCTACCTTTGTTGGATCAAAATATTTGAACTCATTTGGTAATTTATGGGTTTCTAAATACCCGTCTAAATCTTCATCCGACCAATGATAAAAAGGGCTCACTTTTAAGATACCATCTTTACTAAAAGATAAAACACCGATACCGTCTCTAAAAGCCGTTTGTCCTTTTCGGAGGTTGGTAAACCATATTTCAGGCTGATGAATTTTCATGGCTCTTTTAAAAGGCTCTAACTTTACTTGTTCGGTAAATTTTACATGATTTTTGTCATCAACCGAAGGAAGTCCCATAGTAACAGTACGATGTGCTACGGTTTGTTTTGGCACATATAAATCAACATTTAATGCTAACTTTTCAATAAGTTCCTCGGCGTGTTTATAGGTTTGGGGAGTATTATAACCTGTATCGCACCAAACAACTTTTATGTCTGATTTCTCTTGAGATGTTAGATGTAAAATAGCGACTTCATAAGGTCTAAAGTTTGTGGTAATAATGGTTTTTTTATCTAAATTAAAAACCCATTGCACAATTTCTTTTGGGCTTAGTTTTGCTAATTCTTTATTTAAAATTTCTAAATTCAATTCGTTTTTTAAGCTCATTATTTTCCCCATTTTATTTTATTCCAAATTCTTTCGTGAAAAAAGTATAATATCATTTTTGTAATTAATTCGATGCTTCCTATCGAAAATGCTAAGGCTAATTCCCCTGTAATTAACCACGATATTAAAACCGTATCAATAGTACCTATTATGCGCCAACTTACCGATTTTGCAAGGCTTCGCAAGGTGTTTTCAGACCCTTTATTTGGCGTGTTATTTTTATTTTCTTTTATTAATTGTTCTAAAATCATTTCAAAATACTATTTCCCTATAGGGTAACTAGGTTTTAAGATTGCAAATGTATTAATTCAAATTAGATAACAAAAAAATTAAGGCTAAATTTTACAAAAACACGGCGTAAACGGTGTTTTTACACTAAATCGGCAAGGGTGTTATTTTTTAATACTTTTAAAGTATTATCTCTAACTTGTATCATTAATTTATGCACACCACAAGCATCTTCATCGGGGCAATCGCTGCATTTTTCATAGTAGTTTAAACTCACACAAGGCAGCATCGCTATTGGTCCTTCAAGGGTTCTAATAACATCGGTCATATTTATATCTGATGCTTTTTTCAACATATAATAACCGCCGCCCTTGCCTTTTTTAGCACCTAAAAAACCTGCTTTTCGAAGGGTGAGCAAAATACTTTCTAAAAATTTATGTGAAATATTTTCACTTTCGGAAATGGTGGCTATTTGCACTTTTATTCCATATTCTTGCCTAGCGATAAATGTTAAGGCTTTTATTCCGTATTTTGTTTTTTTAGAAAGCATGCTACAAAAGTACACTTTTATTTAGTTTTTGTTTCTTTTTATTGTGTTTCTAAAGCCTGTTTTAAATCGTTTATAATATCTATTACATTTTCTAAACCAACAGAACATCGAACTAAACTATCGGTAATTCCTACTTCTATTCTATCATTTATATTTAATTTACTATGTGTTGTTGATGCTGGATGCGTTACAATACTTCTGGTATCGCCTAAATTTGCTGATAAAGAACACATTTTGATGGCGTTTAAAAACTTCCGCCCTGCATTAACACCTCCTTTTATTTCGAAGGCTACAATATTTCCACCGAATCGCATTTGTTTTTTTGCAATTTCATATTTTGGATGCGATTTTAAAAATGGATATTTCACTAAATTTACCTTCGGATGATTTTCTAAAAATTCCGCTACTTTTAAAGCATTTTCACAATGTTTTTCAACACGGATACTTAATGTTTCTAAACTTTTTGATAAAATCCACGCATTAAAAGGTGACATTGCTGGGCCTGTATTTCTTGAAAACAGGTGAATTTCTCGAATTAAATCGGCTTTTCCAACAGTTACTCCGCCTAAAACCCTTCCTTGTCCATCAATTAATTTGGTTGCCGAATGAATGACTAAATCGGCACCAAAATCAATAGGATTTTGCAAATAAGGCGTCGCAAAACAATTGTCTATTATCAATAATAAATTATGTTTTTTAGCAATTTTACCAAGCAATTCTAAATCAATAATATCAACCGCTGGGTTTGTTGGCGTTTCGGCATATAAAATTTTAGTGTTTGGCTGAATTAAACTTTCTATTTTTTCAACTTCAGATATTTTAAAATAACTAGTTTCAATATTCCATTTTGGAAAATATTTAGTAAACAAACTATGTGTTGAACCAAATACAGACCTGCACGAAACAATATGATCTCCCGCATTTAACAACGCTCCAAAAGTCGAAAAAACAGCCGCCATTCCTGTAGCAAAAGCATATCCTGCTTCCGCTTTTTCCATCGCTACAATTTTATCTACAAATTCCGTGGTATTAGGGTTTGAAAATCGGCTATATAAATTTTTATCTTTTTCTTCAGCAAAACAAGCACGCATATCTTCTGCATCTTCAAAAACAAAACTAGATGTTAGATATAACGGCGTAGAATGTTCCGAAAATTGTGAACGTTCGGTTTGGTTTCTTATCGCTTGGGTTTCAAATTGATAACTCATTTTTGTTGTTTTTTATCTTTTAATGATTTTTTGCCAAGCGTAAAATATCGCCAAAAACACCTCTTGCGGTTACCTTTGCACCCGCTCCTGCTCCTTGAATAACAATCGGTTTTTCGCCATAAGATTCCGTATAAATTTCAAAAATAACATCCGAACCTTTTAAACTTCCCAAAACAGAATTTGTTGGCACAGAAACTAATTTAACCGTTAAATTTCCTTTTTCTTTAGATAAATCGCCTGATAAATCACCAATATAACGCAATACATGATTGGGTTTTTGCGCTTCTTTTTTCTGCTGAAAAACAGTATTTAAAGCTTTTAAATTCGATAAAAAACCAGCCGAAGAACTTTCTCTAAAATCTATTGGAATTAAATTTTCAATGGCAATATCTTCCAATTCATTTTTTAAATCTAACTCACGTGCTAAGATTAATAATTTTCTAGCCACATCATTTCCACATAAATCTTCTCTTGGGTCTGGCTCGGTAAATCCCTTGTCAATTGCTTTTTGAAGTATTTCAGAAAAGGCAACATCATCCGAAGAAAAAGTGTTAAATAAATAACTTAACGAACCCGAAAAAACGCCTCTAATTTTGGTGATATTCTCTCCTGAATCGTGTAATAATTTAATCGTATCAATTAACGGCAAACCTGCACCAACATTAGTTTCATACAAGTATGATTTATTATTTTTAGCTAAAGTATCTCTTAATTTTTTATAAAAACTATGCGATACAGTATTGGCTATTTTATTGGAAGAAACCAAATCGAAACCAGCTTTAATTAACGATGTATAATTTTCAATAAATTGATGACTTGCCGTATTATCAACAGCAATTAAATTTTCTAAATGATGTTGTTTTGCAAAATCGATAACCGTATTTATAGCAGAAATTTCGATGCTATTTTCTAAATAAATTTCCCAATTTTCATCAATTCCTTTTTCATTTAATAGCAATTTTTTAGAACCTGATACTGCAAAAATATTCAATTGAATTTTCTTTCTTTCAAGTACTGATTTTGTGTTTTCTATAAATTGATTAATTAAAGTTCCACCCACTAATCCTTTTCCAAAAATGGCAATATTTATTTTTTTAGCAACTCCAAAAACCTGTCCGTGAATAACGTTTAAAGCTTTATGTAATTGCTGTTTTTTAACAACTAAACTCACATTTTTCCCTGAAATTGTGTTGTTAAAAAGCAACGGAACAATTTGATTTTTAATCAACGCATTATACGAATGATGAAATTCACTTAAATCTTGCCCAATAATTGAAATCACCGAAACATCGGCTATAATTGAAATTTGATGTACATCTTTGGTATAAAAATCACTTTCAAATTCTTGCTCTAATGCCTTTATAGCTTCTTCGGATTTACTTTTATCGATCACCAAACCGATGCCTCTTTCCGAAGAACCTTGCGACACAATACTCACACTTATTTCTTTATTACTTAACGCTTTAAAAATACGCGCATCTACGCCAACTTTTCCTAATAAACCTCTTCCTTCAAAATTTAATAGAGCAACATTATCTAAAACAGCCATCGATTTTATGCCTTTTGAAGTTGTTTTAGCCCTAATTAAAGTACCTGAATCGTTGGGTTTAAACGTATTTAAAATCCGAAGATTGATATTTTTTTCCAATAACGGGCTTATTGTTTTTGCATGTAAAATGGTAGCTCCAAAATTGGCTAATTCATTTGCTTCAGAAAAAGAAAGTGTTTCTATTTTTTGAGCATCGGCAACTAAATCGGGGTTTGCGGTAAAAATTCCATCAACATGCGTATAATTTTGCAATTCATCAGCATTTAAAAAATTCGCCAATAACGATGCTGTATAATTACTTCCATTTCGTCCTAAAGTAGTAGTTTCTCCTTTTAAATTAGACGCTATAAAACCTGTTACAATAGTTACTGTATTGTTATTTTTCTTAAAATATTTTTGTACATTTTCTTTTGATATTTTTATAATTGGCTGTGCATTCCCAAAATTAGCATCTGTTTTTAATAGCTTTCTGGCATCGGTAATTTTTACTGATATTCCTTTTTGCGTTAAAAGTTCAGTAACTGTTTTTGCTGATAAAAGCTCTCCTTGTGCTAGAATTTCATCTTTTATTTTTGGGCTAAAATCACCTAATAAAAAAACACCTTCAAAAAGTTTTTCTAAATGTGTAAATTCTGATGAAAAATCAAGCAGTGGCGTTAATTTTGATTGCTCAAATTTAAAAGCTTCAAACTGCTGTTGATAATTTTCATTTTTAGCGGATTTTTCTAAAATTTCTTCTAGTTGATTTGTTGCATTTCCTCTTGCCGAAACAACTACTGCTATTTTTTCTTGATTATTTATTTTTTCTTCAATAATAGAAATCACATTGCTAATTCCGTTATTTGACAACGATTTTCCGCCAAATTTGATTATTTTTATGTTCTTATTTTTTAATTTTGGATTAAAAATTGGGCTGATTATTTTTTCTAATTGCTCGTATTCCATTAAAAAAGCATCGTGTCCGTGTACCGAATTTATTTCATTATACGTTACATTATCGTGTACTAAAGCTAATTCTTTTTGCGTTTCTCTATTTTCTTCGGCGGTAAAAAACAAATCAGAATCAACGCCAATAATATGAATATCGGCTTGAATTTTTTCTAAAACAGCTACTTTATTTTCACTCCTATTTTCGTTGCTATTTTTGGTTACATCAATGGTTTTTAACAACTGATTCATTAATTTATAGGATGCCAATTGATAGCGTTCCTGTAATTTTTCGCCATGATGCAACAACCAACTTTCGACATTAAATATTTCAGAATTTTCTTTTTTAGAGCGATGAAAACGTTCTTTAAAAGATTTTGGTGTTCTGTAACATAACATTGCGTGCATGCGGGCATCATGCACAGGATTTTTTGAATTTACTAAAAATTGTTCTTGAATTTGACAGTTGGCAATCAACCAATCCGTAGCTTTCCAATCGGTAGCAATTGGAATAAATTTTTGAGTTATTACAGGATTTAAAACCACCATTTCCCAAGCAATTCCACCCCCTAAAGAACCGCCAATTAAGGCAAATAATTGGGTTATTTTCAGTTTTTCTAATCCTTTTAAAAACAGCTTTGCAATATCTCTCGCAATAAAATTCTTATAATTTTCAATTAAAAAACCATCGTAACCATTTCCTGGAATATTGAAACATAAAACCGTATAATTTGCCGTATTTATGGCTTTATTTTTTCCGATTAAATCTTTCCACCAGCCATTTTTTGAGTTTGCAACATTGCTATTTCCTGTTAATGCGTGATTGATTAAAACCACGGGCGCTGTGCCTATTTTTTCACCAAAAACTTCATAACTTAAAGGAATTTCATCAAAAAAAAGTCCATTTTCTGTGGTAAAGTTGGTAATATTTATGTGAGAAAGTTGCTGTGTTAACATATTATATTTTTAAAAAAGCCGTCGTTAAATCATTTTTTAAATCCTCAATATCTTCTAATCCTACGGATAAACGAATTAAATCGCTAGTAACCCCTGCACTTTGTTGTGCTTCTTCGCTTAACTGTTGATGCGTAGTACTTGCAGGATGAATAATTAAAGATTTTGTATCGCCAATATTGGCTAATAATGAAAATAATTTTGTAGTATCCGCTACTTTTTTAGCCGATTCATAACCTCCTTTTACGCCAAAAGTTACAATACCGCTTTGTCCTTTTGGTAAATATTCATCTGCTAATTTTTTATATTTACTACTTTCCAATCCTGGATAATTCACCCAAGCAACCGCTTCTTGATTTTCTAACCATTTGGCTAATTCCAACGCATTTTCACTGTGTTTTTTTATTCTGATTTCTAAAGTTTCCAATCCTTGGATAATATTAAACGCATTTGTAGGGCTTAACGCTCCTCCAAAATCACGCAATCCTTCTAAAATCAATTTAAAAGTATAAGAAGACGCTCCTAAAACATCATTGTAAACCAGCCCGTGATACCCTGCGGATGGTTCTGTAAATTCTGGAAATTTACCATTTGCCCAATTAAAAGTTCCTGCATCAATTATTGCGCCACCTAAAGACGTTCCGTGTCCGCCGATATATTTTGTTAACGAATGAATTACGATATTTGCACCATGCTCAATTGGGTTTAACAAGGCTGGAGTTGCTACGGTATTATCAACAATAAAAGGAACTTCTGCCGTTTTTGCATGGGTTGAAATTGCTTTTAAATCTAACACATCTAACTTTGGGTTTCCTAAAGATTCTACAAAAAAAGCACGGGTATTTTCTTGTACTGCTTTGCCAAAATTATCAGGATTGGAAGCGTCAACAAAAGTGGTTGTAATTCCTAATCTTGGCAGGGTAACGCTTAATAAATTGTACGTTCCGCCGTACAAACTGCTCGATGCTACAATATGGTCGCCTGCTTTTAACAAGGTTAATAATCCTGTTGAAATTGCCGATGTTCCTGACGCGAAAACTACCGCCCCAATTCCGCCTTCTAAACTCGCCAAACGGTCTTGTAAAATTTGATTTGTTGGGTTGTTTAATCGGGTGTAAATAAAGCCCAATTCTTTTAATGAAAATAGGTTTGCTGCATGCTCAGAATTGTTAAAAACATACGATGTTGTTTGGTAAATTGGCACCGCTCGTGTTCCTGCGGTTTGTGTTGCGTCGTGACCTGCGTGCAAGGCGTTTGTTGCGAATTTTTGGGTACTCATTTTTCTTGTTTTTTGAAATAATTAAAATTAAAACAAAAGTTACCTGCACCTATTATTTTGATGCGCTTACTCGAAAAATGTTATGAAGAAATATAACAATTACAGCGCTGTAATTGTTTTTGAGTTATCTATCCAATTTCAGATAAATGAATCTAAAATTAAGTAGAATTTAGCACCTTCTTTGACTTAAACAAAGGGTTGCTAAGGCTTCACAGGGTCTAATCCCTCCGCCTTTCTTGATAACATTGTCAATAAGTTATTGAACTTTGTGAGCACAAATATTCAATTATTATATTTTAATATCCAAATTTATTTCACTTTTTATTTTAAAAATAAATTATTTCAGTTACAAAATATCACTAAAAAAGGCTTGTTATTTTAGCGTAAAATCAAGCGTTTTTTTATCAAAAATAAAGCAAAAATAAAGAAGAATTATTTGAAGCATTTTCCCGCTTTCCGCACTCGCTTCTGGCTAAAAAAAGCCAGAGAGCTCAAACAATTGCTACAATCGGGGCTAGGCATTTTGCCCTATTTTTAAAGCAGTACACAACAGCATATATTTGCTAGATAAAAAATTTAAAACCTCTTCAAAAAACAAGCCAACCAACAAAGAGAATTTCGTTCAAAATAACCTGCTTATTTTTCGTTGTTTTTAGTTTATTTTTTCATAAATCCAACTACTTTTAATCGAAAAAAGTTCTTAAAAAAAAGAAAAAATCACTCGAAAAATCGTTTTTTCACGTTTTATAAGAACCTGTTTAAATTTCATCTAAAAAAATATAACAGAAAAATAATAAACTGAAATTTAGTTCAATTTCGCATCCTTATTTGCTGTATTTTTTAGCTTTTTTTGATGGTTATTGTCAATTCGAGTAATTTTAATGACTCAAAGGAATTAAAATTGTATCGAGAATTTGAGTTCTTTTATATTGATGAATTTTAATTGTCTTTACTATTAAATAAGTTCTCGATACTATTTTTTTGAAAGAAAAAAATCACTCGAACTGACAGGTTATTTAATTTTAAACAGGTTTTATCGTTATCAAAGTTTTATACTAACGATTCAAATCGCGTCCTCGGGGTTCATTTCCTTCTTGAAGCACCACATCGGAATGTAAAAACTTTACGGCAGCTGCCGAACCCTTTACTTTAGAGGCACTTCGTACTAACATTTCGGCTTCAAAATCGGTTAATACCCGTTTTCTAATTCCTTGAGTTCGCCAATCAGGTAATCTTCCACACTCTTTTTTTATAGTTCGAGCTAACGATAAAGCGTCTAATAATGCCTGATTTGCGCCCTGCCCTTTAAAGGGGCTCATTGGGTGTGCGGCATCGCCGATTAATGTTATTTTTTCTGATTTCCCTAATGCTTCTGAGCTTAGCAATTCTCGGTCGTACACTGGGTATCCTGATATTTTATCAGCGAGTGTAGCGGCTAAAATTTGAGGAATAGGCTCGTGCCAAACTGTTCGTCGGCAGGCTTCTTCTTTTAGGGCTTCTGCACCTTTTTTAGATAAAATTTTAGCATCTTGCTCTGGCATAGGAAAACTTAATTGCCACATCACCGAATCGGCGGAGTAAGGCATCATATAAATTCGCTCGTTTCCATTGGCGGTTTGAAATACTGTTGCCGAATCTAACAACGGATTTTCTAATCCTTTTAAAGCGTCTAAAGGACAAATCCCTAATATTACAATACATCCCAAATAGCGTAAAGGTGGGTTTTTATCTTTTAATAATAGGGTTCTTACCGAACTACGAATACCGTCTGCGCCTACAACAATATCTGCTTGGGCTGTTTTTATTTTTCCGTTTACTTGAAAGGTTAATTGAACTTTTTCAGCTGTTTTTTCCACTTTTTGATCGTTTTTTATAGCTATTTTTTTATTTTCTTTAAAATCAATTAATTGATACCCCCATTTTACTTGATCTTTATTTATTAATTGCTCTAAAAGTTCAAAGCGTAAAGATTGCCTTGCAATGTGTATGTTAGTTCGTTTTGATGATTTATTTTCGGCATTATTATCGGGTTTATTTTCTGATATTTTATTATTGAAATTATTAGTAGAATCTAACCATTTTCTCATTCCCCATTCGCCTATTATTTTACCTTGCGTTGTATGAATAATATGTTTTGTAGAAACTACGCCTTCTTTTAATTTTAAAATACCCAGCGCTTGAATTGCTTTGCTTGCTTGTTGCAGGGTTAATCCATAGCCTTGAGCTCGAGCATCGAAACTACTATCTCGTTCGTAAAGCGTAAAAGGTATTTGTCGATGTAAACAGGCTACTGCCAATGCCACGCCACCAATACCACCGCCAATAATAGCTATATGTGGGTAATTTTCAAGTGGTTTTTCAGGTAGGTTTGTTGTTGTTACCAAGCCTGAGCCACTACAATTTATACATTTAGTATAGCTTGCTTTTGGAGTAATTGGCGGAATTAACGTAGATTCACTGACTGATTTAGCCAATGCTTTTTGATACTGAAGTCGTGCTTTTTTACTTATTTTTCGACGTTTTTTTCCTTCGCCTTTGCATTGCGTACAAATAGTCCAATTAGTGGGGGAGTTTTCCATATTTTAATACCTTATTTCGAGGGTTTTTAGCAATTATTAAATACGTAAAATTACATTTTTTACTTTTTAAAACCGAAAATTATTAGTTTTTATCTGTCGTTTTTAATATAGTATTTTTTAAGTGATTTTTTTTAATTTTCGGCTGAAAAAATTTTATTGTAGAAAATAGAATTTGAAATTAGAACTTCTTTAACAGCACAAGCAAGATGCTTGCGCTAGCGGCGGAAAACTATGGCTAATCAGGATGCGAACCTGAAATAAATTCAGGTTGACAGATGCGATCCCTTATTTTTCTGTGATATTTTTTTTCAAATAAAATTTAAACAGACGCTAAAAGAAATTAAAATTATATCTAAAAACGAAAACTTACCAAGAGATAACAAAACCCTAGCCCTGATTGAACGGTTTGTTTGAGCTCTTTTTTGTTTTTTTCTTTAAAAAAATAAAAAAAGCGAGTAGTGAAAGCAGGTAACAGCTTCAAAAAAATAAAAATAACGTATGGGTATAAAAAAAATCGCCTAAAAATATTTTTAGGCGATCTATATAAAATAAAATTTTAATAGGTATTTTTATAAAAAAAATATTAATTTAATTTAAATCCTATCTTGAAAAAATACTGTCCGAAGAATGAAAATGTTGAATTCGATGCCTTACGACCTAGCGTTCCTGCATTCTTCTTTTTAGTGTTTGTTAAATAATTATAGCTTAAAGGTTTTACATCGAAACCAATAAACATTTCTTTGGTTAAATAATAGTCTAAACCTGCAACTGCTTGCACGCCTACACCTAATAACTCAACATGACTTAACCCTAAATTAGAAATACTTGATGTATTACTTAAATCAATAGTAGGATCAAAACTAGAGGTTCTGGTATAGTCTATTGGTAATGAAAAACCTACATAAGGCACCAATTTTGGGCTTTTAAGTTTTAAATACCATTGTAAACCTAAAGCGGCATGTAAACTGTACTTGTCTTCACCTATAATAGCCTGATACGCAGGAACAACTACAGCGTTCTCATCGTCTAAAATTGCTGGAATATTAACTGATGAAGGGGTGGTTCTAAAAGTGAAACCTCCATTTAATGAAAGTGCCATTTTATCGGAAATGAAGTATTTACCTTCAACTCCTGCCATATTCATTAAGCTATTATCATTACTATTAATAGTATTGGCATAAGGAGCTTGACCGCTTACCTGATGCGAACTACCAACATAAGTTCCGCCTTGTTCTATGTAAGAACCTCGTCCCATTAATAAAGAAACGGTATAGCTTCCTTTTTGGGGTTTATAAGCATCTGTTTGGCTGCTAACAACCATCTCTTTATCGTTTTGAGACATCGCTGCAAAACCTGATAAAGATAATAATGTTATCAATATATATTTTTTCATAATTAAATTCTTTAAGAAATTTTTTTGAGTTAAAAGTACCCAAGGTAAAACTTGGGTACTATTGTGTTTACCTTAAAGAAAATATTATGCTGATAATGCTGATTCCATTAAAGCCTTATACATTTCTGCAGATTTTTTAAGTTTTTCAATTTTAACTTCTAAAACAGCAATTCCTTCTTCTAAATCAGCAATGTCTTCTGCTCTTTGATCAGTAAGATCTGTTTTTCCTTTTTTAATCTGCTCAATACGGTGCTTAATAACTTCAATTTTATCAGTTACCTCTAAAACTGCTACTTTTTGAGTTTTAATTTGACCTTTAATTTGCTCCATACGATCGTCATAATCATCACCTGAATATTCGTTTGCCTCTAATTCTAGCTCTAACCCATTGAAATAAACGATATCTCCTTGAAGATTGTCCATTTTTTCTTTGTTAACTGTAACCTCTAATTCTAAAGCTGTTACCTTGTCTTTTAAAGCTTGGTATTCTGCTAATTTAGTGGTGTCAATTAATGCTTCTAAACGTGTAATTTCAGTGTTACACTTTACAACATTTTGCTGTGCTTGTGTTAATTGATTTTCTGCGCTTAAAATATTATTTTCTAAAGATATTACAGCTTCTAAAGAAGTTACAACATCCCTAGCTGTATAATAATCTTTTCTTGCTTTATCATTAGCTGTTCTAGCAGTTGCTAAATTACCACTTAATGCAGTTGCATCAAATTCTGCTAATTCTAATTCATACTCAGCTACTTCTGATTCAGCAGTAGTTAACCATGATTCATTATTGCTCAAGTTTGTTTCAGCACCTGCTAAAGCTTGTTGTGCTTCATTAAATACTTCTGTATTTGTTTTTGTTTGGTCATCTTGCTCAACGTTAAAAAACTCACCAACAGTAGGATCATTATATTCATCAGTAACAACACCGCCATTATTTACAACCTCTGAATATGAAGTATATGCTGTTGTACCGAAAACAACCTCGTTATTATCGTTGCTGATAACTTTATAATAGGTAGCTGATGAACCATCATTTGCAATACCTGCTTTACCATCATAACCATTACCAGTAATTACATCATCAGATGGGTTTGCATCAAACTTTAATTTAGCTGCTTTGTATTCTGCTTCTAAAGAAGTTATAGAGTTCTTTAAAGACTCAATGGTCGTTTTATAAGAAGCTATATAACTTTTTTTATTTGCAATATTATTGATAAGATCGCTATAGTTTGAAGAAAACCACATTGCTTCTTCATAAGCTTCTCTTGTTTGATCATAAAGAGCCTTCGCCGCTGTTTTGTTACTTAAAGCAACTTCATAAGTTACTGCTGTTCCTCCTGTTAACTCGGTTAATTCTTCTTGAGTTTCCGTTAAACTTTCTTTAGTATCTGCTATATTTACATTAGCAGCTTCTATTTGTCTTTTATAAGAATTTAATAAATATTTTTCAGTTTGATAATCATTTAAGTTATCACTATAGTCACCAAATGCAGATAATTCAGTCTCGTTAATTTCTTTAATTCTAGCAGTTTTTTCTTTGTTCGTTGCTTTTAAAGCATCTATTGCTTTTTGAATTTCAAGAACCTGAGCACCAATAGTTGTAGGGTCAGATAAAACAGCTTCTAATAAAGCTAACTTATCAGTTTCTTTTAATAAATCGCTTTCTAATTCTAAAACATCTAATTCGTAGCCTTTGATTGCGTTATCTTGATTAAAAACATCAACAACGTCAGCTTTTAACTTTACTAATTGACGATTTTGCTTCGCTAATTTAGCTTCTGCGCTAATAATTAATCCTTTTTCAGCAAAAAACTTCCCTAAATAATCTCTAACAGCTTCCGATTTAATATCTTCTACCTGTGCTTTTAAGGTTGCTAAAGCAGTGATGTGTTTTTGGTTTGCTAATTCAAGAGCATTTTGTGCAGTTGCAATTGCTAATTCATTTTGCGCTAATTCAGCAGCATTTGAATTTTCTTTACTTTTTACTTCTAGTAACGCCAAAGCTAATTTTGCTTTTGCCATTTCTAATTCCGCTGTTTTTAAGGTTTTTCTAGCAGCAAGTAATTCCGCATGACCTTTGTAAATAGCTTCTACCTCACTAGACATTTCCTCTTTAACACAAGATGTTGTTAATCCTAAGGTACCTGCTAATAATACGGCAAGCGTAAATTTTCCAAAATTTTTCATTCTTTTTCTTTTTATTATTTATTTGTAATTATTTATACACAATTTTTTAAGTGAAAAACAACAGAATAACCCCCAAGTTTTGAAGAATTTTTTAAAAATCTTCTCTTAGATAAATGGCAATAATATTGTAACAAATTGAAAAATAAATTTTTTAGCAATTTTTTATTTTTTCACTGTTTAGAAAGCAATTTCTAGTTCAAAGGTATATAAATATTCCTGATTACAAGCTTTTTAATATAAAATTATTAAAATTTTAACATAACTTTAACTAACTTGTCTTGTTTAATCACCTGAAAAAAGAGCTAGAACCCCTTGCAACAAAGAGAAAACCGCCTTATATATTGATTTAAAGCAAACTAGACTAAATAACAATGCACAAAAAACAGCGCTATCAATAGTGATAACGCTGTTTTTAAGAAATAATATGAATTAAACAATGCTTTTTTTACTTAACAACCTCAACCCAGTTTCCTTTTGTTCTGGCTATATAATCATTATCATACATTGCTTCCACTTGTACTCCTGGCAAATAATACCTTCCTAAATACGATGCATTTAACAACACACTAAACGTTTTAGTTTCATGTTCTTTTAGCGTAAAATAATTACTAATACTCGCATCACGAATATCTGTAAAATCTACTTTTGAAGAAGTTGTATTATTTCCAAAATCAGTAAAACGAGTATTTACAATTTCCCAACCTGACGGAATATATTGCGTTAAAGCAACATTTTTCACCTTATCATTTGTCATATTTTTTACAGTAACCTCAGCTATAAAATTTGTTCCTTGCGATAAATTATCTGATGCAATCGTAGTACCTTCTTTTGTTTTATAACGAACTGTTGTTTCTAAATTATTTTGAAACACTTTTTCTTCTCCAACAGGTAAAATCCCTTTATTAAAAACACGCACATACAATACCCCGTTACTTTTATTAGAAATAGCAACTGTATTTTCTTTTTCAACGCCTTTTAAATCTTCAATAAATAAGGCTTTAGAAGTCGTTACATTTGCTGATTTTTTATTTAAAGCATAACTTGCATTAATACCTGTATTTCCGCCATTTTGCAAAGCATATTTACTCATTGCTAATAAACTATACGCAGTCGTTTGTGTGCTCATCCATTTTTCACCAGATAAATTTTCGGCAATTTCTTTGGCTAATTTAATAGCTTTCGACTCTTCATTTAACAAGATATAAGTATCTAATGACATGGCTTTATTACGAGTTTGAGAACCATAATTTGAATAACGTCGTTTACTATAATCATTTGTTGTTAACTTGCTTAAAATCCCTTTTGCAATTGATTTTTTACCGATTAACGCATAGGCACTTGCCAATCGCATTTTTGCTTCGTTAGAAGTACCACTTGTTTCACGCAAACGATTCATTGACGCAATATCAGCACTATTTGCCAAACTCAACGTATATAATCGATATGCCTGTGATAAAGAATTATTTCCGTAATAAGAATTATTTCGCCAATTACGTGCTTCTTGTTTTTGATAACGAATCCATTTCGATTTAAAACCGATAGGTAACGCATATCCTTTTTTAGATGCTTCTATCATAAAATGACCTGCATACGAAGTTCCCCAACTATTTGCTGTACTATTTCCTTGCCAATAAGACAAACCTCCATTTGATATTTGAAAACCTGATAATCGCTGAATAGTCGCTTTTATATTTCTTTGAATATCTTGTTTTTTTTCTTCGGATAATTCAAAAATTTCGGCTAAATACAACTGAGGAAATGCGCTAGAAGTAGTTTGCTCTACACAACCGTGCGGATATTGAATTAAATATGCCATACGTTTGGTAAAATTCATTGGTGGCAAGGTCGAAAACTCTACACTTGCACTATTTGTTCCAGAAGTTCCAAAAGCTGTAAAATTAAGTTCGCTTTTTTCGTTCGATTTCAATACTAAATCTTTTACTTCCGTAGTTACAGGATTCGGATTCAACACATCAATTTCTACTTCGTAGGATGCTTTTTCTCTTCCTGAAACGGCATCAATTTTAACTTTTCCGATTCCTTTAAAATCGTTTACTTTTAAGGTAAAATATGCCATTTTTTCATCTGGCTCATTAAATGCTATGGTTTGTGTATTATCTCCTGCAATAGTAAATGATTCATTTTTTTGTACTGTTACTTTTACTTTTTTAACAGATGGCAACATTGCAAATACTGTAACAGGTAAGGTTACTGTTTCTTGTGGGGTAATTTTACGAGGTAATGATGCTAAAATCATCACAGGTTTACGTACAAACGCTGTTTTTTCAGCACTTCCGTAGGCATCATTTGTAGCATTTGTAGCAACTACCATAGCACGAACAGAACCGATATACTTCGGAATTTTAATTTTATGTGTTTGACCAGCGCCTTGTTCTAAATTAAAAGGACCTAAATAAGTAACCATCGGTTTAAAACGATTGGCTTTTTTATTTTTACTTCCAGCTTCCGATTCATCACCTCCAATACTTAAAATCTGATTTACTTTTCCGCCATAAGCACCGATAACATCATCAAAAACATCCCAAGTTTTTACACCTAATGATTGACGTGCATAAAAAGTATTCCACGGATTTGGAGTTTTAAAACGTGTTAAATCTAATAATCCATCATCAACCAAAGCAATTGTGTACGTCATTGCTTTACCGTTTTTCTCGCTTACATTTATTTCAGCTATTGATTCAGGTCTTAATTCATCCGCTAATTCAATTACAGGTTCTAATTTTGTTACAGGATTATTAACCAACATCGGTATAGAACCATACATACGAATTGGTAAATCGTTAACAGTTTGACTGTGTTTCTGTAATAATGAAATATTTACAAATACATTTGGCGTATAATTTGCCAATACAGGAAAATTAAATGCTGTTTGTTTAGCTGTTGTTTCTACCCAAAAATGATCTAAAACTTGTGTACCGTTTTCAATGGTAATTAAAGCTCTTCCTCCTTCTGAAGATGGAAATTTTACGGTAGCGGTTTCATTTACTTCATACGTTTCTTTATCCGTAGAAAAAACCAACATAGTTGCATTCGTTTTATCTTGATTTCCTTTTTTCTTACCATACCAAGATGGCCAATCAAAATAAGCAATATTTGAAGTAACGTGTTTACTTTTCTTATCGATTACTTTTATCAAATAGCGCCCCCAATCATTTTCGCTTATTTTTAAATCGAAAGAACCCTTTCCGTTAGCATTTGTTTTTACTCGCAGTGTTTTATAAGTATTATGATGACGTGTTCCATCGTAATTAGAAAGTCCGTTATCCGAAGTACTCCACCACCAACGCCAAGATATTTTATATACTTTTACTTCTAAATTATTTGCGACTCCTACGCCATTTTCATTTACAGATGCTACGTTAAACGTATATTTTTCATCCGTAAATAAATAATTTTTAGATTGTTGTTCTTCGGCATTTAACAATCCTACATAGGTTTTATAAGGCGATACTTTTGTAGAAAACACATCGGTACTAAAATCACCACCATTTTCATAAACTTTGGTGATAAAACTAGCCTTTAACATTCCTGGAGCTTTATTTTCTAAACTTGGTTTTACAGAAAAACTGGTTTCTCCATCATTATTTAAAGTTCCTTTTAACACCTTAAATTCTTCAGTTCCAAAATGTCTAGTAACATCATCAAAATTATAATTTTTAAATTTCGAAAACTCCGTTTTTATCTGTCTAAACTTCCCGTTGATATCTAATTTTAAATTTCTAGCAATCGCACCATGTAACCATTTTACTTCAATATCTCCATCAATATCAGTATCAGCTTTAATAAAATCATCCGCTGTATTTAATTTAATTTTTAAACGATTTGGTTTGATGGTTTCAATTTTAAGTGTTTTATTAAAAACCGCACCTCCAACGCTTACTCTTAATTTCCAATTTCCAGTAATTGCATCTTGATTGGTTTTCGGAGCATACCCATATACATTATTTGTATTTTTATAAAGTACTTTTCGTTGAGTAATTTTTCCTTGCGGATTAATCAATTCAAATTTAATTGGATGTTTTTCGGGTATCGGATTGGCATTATCATTCAAAACAAAGGTTAAAAATAAGTTGTCACCAGGTCGCCAAACACCACGTTCACCATAAATATAGCCTTTAATTCCTTTTTGAAGCTTCGTTCCTGAAACATCAAACTTACTCATTGACAAGGCATTTCCATCATTTAACTTTAGATACGTTGTGTTTTTATCCTTAGTAATTACCGCAAAAAAAGCATCATTTTTGATAGCATCAAAAACAACAACACCATCAGAATTTGTAGTTGCCGTAATAATTGATTGTTGCTGTAAATTATACAACGTTACCGTAGCATCTGAAACAGGTTCGGTAGTTCGTAAATCGGTTACGGCAATAAAAGTAGTTCCGTTATTTCCTTTTTTAACAATCGCTCCTAAATTGGTTGCTAAAATATTGGTACTTCTTTTTTTATAATAATAATAAGATGTTTTACACGGATCTTCTCTGTCATCCCATCGGTAATTATAATAATCATCATTGTCGTAATAACTCGCTGTATTATATTTTTTAGTAGCTACTTCTTTTTTACCATAAATAATAGTAGTGTCATTTGTTTTTTCATCACAAGAATAATTTGAATATTGATGATTAAATGAAAATTCCACACGATACATTGCGCCATTTTCTATTGATAAAATTTCTGATAAATCAATTGCAAAAGCATTTTCTTTGGTTAAATCAACACCTTTATTTGTTAAATTAACCGTGTATTTAGCTTCAGGACGCGCTACATAACGCAAATTACTTTGATTGTTTAAATTGTTTTGCTGTAAAAATTGTAATACATTATTTTTATAAATTTTATAAACAGCCACATCTACTGCTCTTAAATTAACGGCTTTAAAATTAATTTTTAAATTATCTGAATTAGGAATAATAGTTCCACTTTTGATAAAACTCAAAGAAGGTTTTAATTGCTGAAAATGCAACGTTTGACTATATCCATTTTTTAAAGCAAATCCTTCGGTATTTTTAATTCCTTTAAAAACCTGTAAATCTACTTTATTTTTAAAGGAACTCTTCGGATAAATAGTTACAATATTATTTTTCACTTTATAAGTAAATCTTCTTTTTTGAGTGTTTTTAAAAGCGATTAATCCATCTAAATTTTGCGATTTTTTTATAGGATCAGAAAAACTAACTTCGATATGTTGTTTATCTGTGTCAACAACTTCAACACTTAAAACCTTAAAATTATTTTTACCTGTAATTGTTAAAGTACGTTCTCCTTTTGAACTAGAATTAATACTATTTCCATCCCAAACAACAGTTATATCGCTGTCTTCTTCAAGTCTTTTTAAATTTTTTATCTTAAAAAAAGCTTCAGAAACAAGTGCTTCCGAAGTTTCAAAATTCATTGAAATATCCGCATTATTATATTTTGCTTTTACTAATTCTGATAATTTATCCGAAGCAATAACATCGCTTATATTTACCACACCTTCTATGGCATACACATCTTTACTCGAAACAATAGGCGATGATAATGTTACATTAAAAAGTAATTCTTTGGTTTTTACTTTTGCTGTGAAGTTTTTTAAATCATCAGGAACTCCATCATATAATTTTGATAAATGAAGTGTTACAGCATATTCTGTATTACTTTTTAATTTTTCTAAGGGAAGAAAGACTATTTTATTTCCATCTAACAACACCTTCCCTTTTACCTTCGGATTTACCGTAATAACGGCATCGCTAATTGTAGTAATTTTGGGTGTTTTTTTAAGCATAAACTGAAAATCGGCAACTGAAGAAATCATTTCCTCAGGAAAAACGGCTACATATTCACTGTAATTATTGCTATCACTTTGTGTGATATGCTCTTTTTTACAGCTATTGATAAAAAACACCAATAGCGTTACTGCAATTATTTTTGCAATTTTTTTCATAACATATTTTTTTTTGAAGTACCTCAAAGTTACAAATTATAAAAAACTAAAACTGTTAAATTTATGTGTTTTACAAGCAAATAAGAGGGTGTTTATTACTACAATAATTTCTTTGTTTTTTTAAATAAACACTACATATAATTACCGCTTATATTTAATAATCCTTAGTTTTGCAAATTATTTATCATACATATCAAAGATAATTTACATCATGTTAGGATTACAATTTGAAACCGAAACCTCTTGGGCAGATATTGCTAAAGATAACTTACAGCAAATATTAACAGACCATGCTTTTTTAGAACAAAAGGCAGCTTCTAATGCGGTGTCTTTAATTATTAATTATTCCGAAGAAACAGAACTTGTACAAAGTATGAGTGAAATTGCGATTGAAGAAATGGAGCATTTTAAAATGGTGCATGATTTTATGGTAAAACGAGGAATGGTTTTAGGACGTGAGCAGAAAAACGATTATGCAATTCGTTTGCAAAAATTTTTCACAAAAACAAAAGACAGAACCAATGCTTTAGTACAACGTTTATTAATTGCAGCGTTAATTGAAGCAAGAAGTTGTGAGCGTTTTAAAGTGTTTTCTGAAAATATGGAAGATCAAGAGTTATCTAAATTTTATAAAGATTTAATGATTTCAGAAGCAAACCATTATACGATCTTTTTAGGTTTTGCTCGTAAATATCAAGATAAAGAAATTGTAGATAAAAAATGGAACGATTTAGTTAATTTTGAAGCCGAAATGATGAAAAGTAGAGGTTCTGAAGCAAAAATACACGGATAAACAGCATGTTTAGTAAAGAAGAATCAGCAGCAATACGCCAAGAATTTTGGACAAGTTTTGGGAAATCTTTTCCAAGAAAATGGTTATTATACAATACAAAAATAAAAGGATTCGCTTTTAAATTTCAAGGGGATCGTAAAACAGCATCGGTTTGTTTAGATTTTGAACATCTTGATGAAGTAGCCAATGAATTATTATACGACAAGTTATTATCTCTAAAAAATATTTTAGAAACAGAATATTTACCAGAAGTTATTTATCACGAAAATTTTGAATTAGATAACAGAAAAATTATTCGTCGTATCTATGTTCCTTATGATAAAAAATTTAGCATTCACAATAAAAACACTTGGCAAGAATGTTACGAATTTTATGTAGCTACCATGGATCAGTTTGAACTATTCTTTTATGAATATGAAGACATTATTAGAGACGCTATTTAATGTTATCTTTTTATTAACAATTTTTATTGTTTTTTTTTATCATTGTTTCATCATTGTTTTATCATTGTTTTAATGTATATTAAGGTGTTATTAATCCCCTAATATCACTTAAAATGAATAACCACCCCCTATGGTTAGCAATAGTGTTTTACACACTAATTTTAACCGCTTGCTCTTCTAACAACGACAACATAAAGTCAAAACAGTTAGATACTTATGATGAAATAAATGCAAAAACGATTGAAATAGAAATTTTAAATCAAGTAAATAATTATAGAATTAATAAAGGGTTTTCACTTTTAGAAAAATCAGAAGCTATTAAGTTTCAATCAAAAAAACACACGGATTATATGATTGATAAAAATATCGTTTCTCATGATTTTTTTAACCTACGCAAACAATACTTGAATAAAAATATAAATGCAATAAATGTTGCTGAAAATGTTGCTTACGGATATTCTTCTGCCAAATCAGTAGTAAACGCTTGGATTAGAAGCGATGGTCACCGAAAAAACATGGAAGGGAATTTCACTCATTTTGATGTTAGCGCCGAAAAAAATCCGAAAGGAAAATGGTATTTCACCAATATATTTGTGAAAAAATAATTAATAAAAAACCTATAAACGTATTTTAACAATTAGACTACGTTTATAGGTCTTTAACTTTACATTACTACTTATAATTATTTATAATAATAAATTTTGAATGCCTATTTTCTTGATGTTCTTCTTCTGTACAAATAGCATTATTAATACATTTATTAACTAATTTTTTTTCTCCAAAACCAATAGCACTCTCTATTCTTGAAGGATCTATATCTCGTGATAAAATATAATCTCTTGTTGATTTTGCTCTTTTATCTGATAAGGTTTCATTATAATCATCATCTCCTCTACTATCAGTATGCGCTTCAATTTTAATAATCATTTTAGGATGATTTTTTAAGACTTTAACAACATATTCTAACTCAAATGCTGCATCGGGACGTATAGTTGATTTATCAAAATCAAAAAATATTGGGCTTATTACTATTTCTTTATCTATAATTAAAGGTGTTAAATATAAATTTGCAACGATTTCTTTATTTCTAGTATTTGTTGTTGTTGTTTTTTTAAAATCTGCTTTATAATCTTTCTTTGACCCTCTTAAAGCATATTTTTTATTACAATCTACTTCGAATGAATAAGCTCCGTCTAAACCTGTAATACTCTTTTTAATTACTTTTCTTTTATTATTTATTAATTCAACTAAAGTATTTGTTAAAATACTATCTGTTTTAACATTAAAAGTTTTTCCTTTAATTAATTGCTTACATTTATAAGATTCAAAACTATAAATATCATCATGCCCTTTTCCTTTAGGTCTATTAGAAGAAAAGTAACCCGTTTTATTATCTTTATTTATAAAAAAACAAAAATCATCATACCTACTATTAAATGGAGCTCCCATATTAGTAACCTCCGATGAATTATTTTTTAACAAATTAGATTTAAAAATATCTAAGAATCCTAAATTTTGATATCCATCCGAGGAAAAATAAAACACATATTGTTTTGATACAAATGGAAACATTTCTCGACCACTTGTGTTAATATTTTCGCCCATATTTACAGGCGCTCCATAAGAACCATTATCTAAAATAGCAGTTTTATAAATATCTGTTAAACCATAACCTCCAGGTCTATCTGAAGTAAAATATAACGTTTTATCATCAGGGCTTAAAGCTGGATGACCACTTGAATATACGTCATCATTTATAGACAATTCTTTGATATTACTCCAACTACCATTAATTAAAGTTGCTTTGAATATTTTTAAATGTGACGTTCCTTTTTTATCATAATCTAACTTATCTCTTCTCGTTAAATTGTTTCTTGTAAAATACATTGTTTTACCATCATTTGTAATAGCAATATTCGATTCATGAAAACTTGTATTTACTTCTGATGATTTTATAGGAATGACATTTTTTATTTTTTTATATTCTTTAGAAGTACTGTCTATAGTGGCTTCATATAAATCTAAATAAGGCTCATTATTCCACTTATAAACCCTTCCTTTTTTATTTTTGGTTGATGCGAATATAAATTTGTTATTATGTACATAAGCCCCAAAATCAGAATTTCTAGTGTTTATTGCTAAATTAATAACTTTTACAGAATCTTTATTTAATGTTTTTAGATTTTCATATGTTATTTTTGTTGCTCCTTGCTTATTGTTTGGTAACTTTTTTAACCATTGATCTGCTTTTTTATAACTCCCTGCACTTCTTAAAGACTGTGCGTACTTATAGATCGTTTCATTACTTAAACCTTTGTCCGTTTTAGCTGCTAAATTATACCACTTCGTGGCTTTTTCTGAATTTGAATTATTATAATAGCAATCTCCTAAACGGGTTAAAATATAAGTACTGCTATCTCCTTTTTTAACTGTTTTTTCATAAAACTCAGCAGCTTTAATATATGCGTAGTTTTCAAAAAATTTATCGGCAATTTTTTTTTGAGAGAAAGAAGAAATAACTAAAAAAAATAATAGTAAAAATGTAATTTTTGTTTTCATATATATACGCTTAAAAATATCGTGGTGACCTTACTCTTTTAGAATTATTTAACTCATACATTAACAATGCCTCATGAGTACCATTTGAAAATTGATTTATATCAGATAGTGGGTATTCATAAGCATATCCTATTCGAAATTTTTTTGATATTTGAAAATCTACCAAAGCACCTAAAGCCGCCGTGTATTCATTAAATCGATACGACCCTCCTAACCAAAATTTATTATTGAAAAGAAAATTTGCTGTTACATCGTACGACAAAGGCGCTCCACGGGTTCCTTTTATTAACGTTGCCGGTTTAAATTTCACATTATTATTTAATTCAAAAACATACCCACCTGTTAAATAATAACTTCTTTTATCAACAACACCATAATTAACGCCATCAACTGTTAAATCGTTATGATCTACATTTAATAATTTTGGAACAGACAAACCTACATACCATTTTTCTGTATGTAAAAACAAACCACTACCAATATTAGGCTCCCATCGATTCTTTACACCACTAATTGCAGGGTCTAAACCTTCTGCAATTAGTAACTCATCATCTAAATTATATTGTGTAAAACCCGCTTTTAAGCCGAAAGCTAATTTCAAATCATAATTTAATTGAACAGTATATGAAAAATCGCCATATAAATAGGTAAATTTTTCATACCCTAATTTATCATTTATAAATGACAATCCTACACCTACCTTTTCATTTCGCAATGGCGCATTAACCGATAATGTTTGAGTTTCTGCACCTTTTCCAAAACCTGCCCATTGACTTCTATGTAACCCCACAGCACTTAACGCCCCTCTACTTCCGGCATATGCCGGATTTACAGAAATGGTATTATACATATATTGTGTAAACTGAGGCGATTGTTGTCCTTGTATATTAAAAATAGATACAATAAACATACTAACTGTATATAATAATTTTTTGTTATAATTCATAGCTTATATATTACTTGGTTGCTAAATAAATTGCGCCTGTAAATGGCTTTAATCCACTATTTTCTAATAGTACGATATAATAATAAGTTCCCGCTGGTAACCGCTCTGCACTCCCAAAGGTTAATCCTTCTGAAACTCCATTCCAATTATTGGCATAGTTATTCGATTTATAAACTCTTGCTCCCCAACGATTAAATATTTTCACATTTACCCTAAACCCACACGATTCCGCTCCAGTTACTTTAAAATACTGATTCCATGAATCACCGTTTGGTGTTACCGCTTTTGATATTTTAATATCATCCTGCCCACATGGCAAAACAGTACATTGATCATTTATATTTATAACAACTCGAGTAACTGATGTGCAAAATTCATTAAACGTTGTGTAATCGAAAGTATAATTACCTAAAGACAGATTTAGAGGATCAAAAATCCCAGCTACTGAAAGCGATACCCCATCTCCTTTAACAAGAGTCCATTTACCTTCAGATGATATATTGTTTTCAACCAAGTAATCGTTTAAGTTAATCTCGCCATCATCAATACATTTCGAATCTGTAATTTCAGTTATATTTTGCTTCACCGTAACACTTATATTCTGTGTAAAATTAGCCACATTACCACAAAGATCAATTGCTGTCCAATTTCTTGTAATTACATAATCATTATCAGACCCATCAAAAGTATTATACTCTTCAAATGCTACCTGAATATTATTACTCGAACAATTATCGATAAATTCAAGAGTTGGAATTTCAGGGATTTCATCACAGCTTACATTAATATCATTAATATCTGTTACTAATTCTGGTGCATCATTATCTACAACCTTAATCTGTTGGGTATAACTAGAAATATTACCTGCACAATCTTTAAGATTCCATGTTCTGGTGATTCTATATTCTGAATCACACTGATCGGCTATTCTCGTTACATTTTGAGTATATACTAATTCTAAATCAGAAGAAAGACTACAATTATCTGATACTGATAAAACAGCAACTTCAGGTATCTCGTCACAACTCACTGTTATATTCTGAGGTAACTCACCGGTAAAAGTGGGTTTGATATTATCTTCAACTGTAATTATTTGGTCTTTTTGGGTTGAATTTCCACAAGAATCTGTCAAATTCCAAGTTCTTGTGATGGTTTTAGTTCCTTCGCAAGTTCCGGCTTTTTCAACATCAGTAAAAGTTGCTTTTAATCCTGTTGAACAATTGTCAGCTTCATCAGAAACAACGCCGGTTTTTGCTACAGATACATCAAAAACACAGTTCGCATCCGTCGAAATTGTGATGTCTTTTGGAGCGGTAAATGTTGGTTTGATATTATCTTCAACCGTAATTATTTGGTCTTTTTGAGTTGAATTTCCGCAAGAATCTGTCAAATTCCAAGTTCTTGTGATGGTTTTAGTTCCTTCGCAAATTCCAGCTTTTTCAATATCAGTAAATGTTGCTTTTAATCCTGTTGAGCAATTGTCAGCTTCATCAGAAACAACGCCGGTTTTTCCTACAGATACATCAAAAACACAGTTCGCATCCGTCGAAATTGTGATGTCATCTGGCGCTGTAAAAGTTGGTTTTATTGTGTCTTCAACTGTTATTATTTGGTCTTTTTGGGTTGAATTTCCGCAAGAATCTGTCAAATTCCAAGTTCTTGTGATGGTTTTAGTTCCTTCGCAAGTTCCTGCTTTTTCAACATCGGTAAATGTTGCTTTTAATCCTGTTGAGCAATTATCAGCTTCATCAGAAACAACGCCGGTTTTTCCTACGGATACATCAAAAACACAGTTCGCATCCGTCGAAATTGTGATGTCTTTTGGCGCTGTAAAAGTGGGTTTGATATTATCTTCAATCGTAATTATTTGGTCTTTTTGGGTTGAATTCCCGCAAGAATCTGTCAAATTCCAAGTTCTTGTGATGGTTTTAGCCCCTTCACAAGTTCCGGCTTTTTCAACATCGGTAAAAGTTGCTTTTAATCCTCTTGAGCAATTGTCAGCTTCATCAGAAACAACGCCGGTTTTTCCTACAGATACATCAAAAACACAGTTCGCATCCGTAGAAATTGTAATGTCTTTTGGAGCGGTAAATGTTGGTTTGATACTATCTTCAACTGTAATTATTTGGTCTTTTTGGATTGAATTTCCGCAAGAATCTGTCAAATTCCAAGTTCTTGTGATGGTTTTAGCTCCTTCACAAGTTCCGGTTTTTTCAACATCAGTAAATGTTGCTTTTAATCCTGTTGAACAATTGTCAGATTCATCAGAAACAACGCCGGTTTTTCCTACAGATACATCAAAATCACAGTTCGCATCCGTCGAAATTGTGATGTCTTTTGGAGTGCTAAATGTTGGTTTTATATTATCTTCAACTGTTATTATTTGGTCTTTTTGGGTTGAATTTCCGCAAGAATCTGTCAAATTCCAAGTTCTTGTGATGGTTTTAGTTCCTTCGCAAATTCCAGCTTTTTCAATATCAGTAAATGTTGCTTTTAATCCTGTTGAGCAATTGTCAGCTTCATCAGAAACAACGCCGGTTTTTCCTACAGATACATCAAAAACACAGTTCGCATCCGTCGAAATTGTGATGTCATCTGGCGCGGTAAAAGTGGGTTTAATACTATCTTTAACTGTAATTATTTGGTCTTTTTGGGTTGAATTCCCGCAAGAATCTGTCAAATTCCAAGTTCTTGTGATGGTTTTAGTTCCTTCGCAAGTTCCTGCTTTTTCAACATCAGTAAATGTTGCTTTTAATCCTGTTGAGCAATTGTCAGCTTCATCAGAAACAACGCCGGTTTTTGCTACAGATACATCAAAAGCACAATTCGCATCTGTCGAAATTGTGATGTCATTTGGAGCGGTAAATGTTGGTTTTATTGTGTCTTCAATCGTGATTATTTGGTCTTTTTGGGTTGAATTTCCGCAAGAATCTGTCAAATTCCAAGTTCTTGTGATTATTTTTTCGCCTTCGCAAGTTCCGGCTTTTTCAACATCAGTAAAAGTTGCTTTTAATCCTGTTGAACAATTATCAGCTTCATCAGAAACAACGCCGGTTTTTCCTACAGATACATCAAAAGTACAGTTCGCATCCGTCGAAATTGTAATATTATCTGGCGCTGTAAAAGTG
>NZ_OENA01000058.1:0-37496 GCF_900239185.1 Tenacibaculum finnmarkense | reverse complement strand
TTCAACTGTTATTATTTGGTCTTTTTGGGTTGAATTTCCGCAAGAATCTGTCAAATTCCAAGTTCTTGTGATGGTTTTAGTTCCTTCGCAAGTTCCAACTTTTTCAACATCGGTAAATGTTGCTTTTAATCCTGTTGAGCAATTGTCAGCTTCATCAGAAACAACGCCGGTTTTTCTTACAGATACATCAAAAACACAGCTTGCTTCCGTCGAAATTGTGATGTCATCTGGCGCTGTAAAAGTTGGTTTTATAGTGTCTTTTACCGTAATTATTTGGTCTTTTTGGGTTGAATTTCCACAAGAATCTGTTAAATTCCAAGTTCTTGTGATGGTTTTAGTTCCTTCGCAAGTTCCGGCTTTTTCAACATCAGTAAATGTTGCTTTTAATCCTGTTGAGCAATTGTCAGCTTCATCAGAAACAACGCCGGTTTTTCCTACAGATACATCAAAAACACAATTCGCATCCGTCGAAATTGTAATATTATCTGGCGCTGTAAAAGTGGGTTTTATATTATCTTCAATCGTAATTATTTGGTCTTTTTGGGTTGAATTTCCGCAAGAATCTGTCAAATTCCAAGTTCTCGTGATGATTTTAGTTCCTTCGCAAGTTCCAACTTTTTCAACATCGGTAAATGTTGCTTTTAATCCTGTTGAGCAATTATCAGCTTCATCAGAAACTTCGCCGGTTTTTGCTACAGATACATCAAAAACACAGTTTTCATCCGTCGAAATTGTAATATTATCTGGCGCTGTAAAAGTGGGTTTTATATTATCTTCAACTGTAATTATTTGGTCTTTTTGAGTTGAATTTCCGCAAGAATCTGTCAAATTCCAAGTTCTCGTGATTATTTTTTCGCCTTCGCAAGTTCCGGTTTTTTCAACATCAGTAAATGTTGCTTTTAATCCTCTTGAACAATTGTCAGCTTCATCAGAAACTCCGCCGGTTTTCCCTACAGATACATCAAAAACACAATTCGTATCCGTCGAAATTGTGATGTCTTTTGGAGCGGTAAATGTTGGTTTTATTGTGTCTTCAATCGTAATTATTTGATCTTTTTGGGTTGAATTTCCGCAAGAATCTGTCAAATTCCAAGTTCTTGTGATGGTTTTTTCGCCTTCGCAAGTTCCGGCTTTTTCAACATCGGTAAATGTTGCTTTTAATCCTGTTGAGCAATTATCAGCTTCATCAGAAACAACGCCGGTTTTTCCTACAGATACATCAAAAACACAGTTCGCATCTGTCGAAATTGTGATGTCATCTGGCGCTGTAAAAGTTGGTTTTATTGTGTCTTCAACTGTAATTATTTGGTCTTTTTTGGTTGAATTCCCACAAGAATCTGTCAAATTCCAAGTTCTTGTGATGGTTTTAGTTCCTTCGCAAGTTCCAGCTTTTTCAACATCAGTAAAAGTTGCTTTTAATCCTGTTGAACAATTATCAGCTTCATCAGAAACAACGCCGGTTTTTGCTACAGATACATCAAAAACACAGTTCGCATCCGTAGAAATTGTGATGTCTTTTGGAGCGGTAAAAGTGGGTTTTATTGTGTCTTCAACCGTTATTATTTGGTCTTTTTGGGTTGAATTTCCGCAAGAATCTGTCAAATTCCAAGTTCTTGTGATGATTTTATTTCCTTCGCAAGTTCCGATTTTTTCAACATCGGTAAAAGTTGCTTTTAATCCTGTTGAGCAATTGTCAGCTTCATCAGAAACAACGCCGGTTTTTCCTACAGATACATCAAAAACACAGTTCGCATCCGTCGAAATTGTGATGTCTGCGGGAACTGTAAATATTGGTTTGATATTATCTTCAACTGTAATTATTTGATCTTTTTGGGTTGAATTTCCACAAGAATCTGTCAAATTCCAAGTTCTTGTGATGGTTTTAGTTCCTTCGCAAGTTCCTGTTTTTTCAACATCGGTAAATGTTGCTTTTAATCCTGTTGAGCAATTATCAGCTTCATCAGAAACAACGCCGGTTTTTGCTACAGATACATCAAAAGTACAATTCGCATCCGTCGAAATTGTGATGTCTTCGGGAGCGGTAAATGTTGGTTTGATATTATCTTCAACTGTGATTATTTGAACTTTTTCGGTTGAATTTCCGCAAGAATCTGTCAAATTCCAAGTTCTTGTGATGGTTTTTTCGCCTTCGCAAGTTCCGACTTTTTCAACATCGGTAAATGTTGCTTTTAATCCTGTTGAGCAATTGTCAGCTTCATCAGAAACAACGCCGGTTTTTGCTACGGATACATCAAAAACACAGTTCGCATCTGTCGAAATTGTGATGTCTGCGGGAGCGGTAAATGTTGGTTTGATGTTATCTTCAACTGTAATTATTTGGTCTTTTTGGGTTGAATTCCCGCAAGAATCTGTCAAATTCCATGTTCTTGTGATGGTTTTAGTTCCTTCGCAAGTTCCTGCTTTTTCAACATCGGTAAAAGTTGCTTTTAATCCTGTTGAGCAATTGTCAGCTTCATCAGAAACAACGCCGGTTTTTTCTACAGATACATCGAAATCACAGTTCGCATCCGTCGAAATTGTGATGTCATCTGGCGCTGTAAAAGTGGGGTTTATATTATCTTCAACTGTAATTATTTGGTCTTTTTGGGTTGAATTTCCACAAGAATCTGTCAAATTCCAAGTTCTCGTGATTATTTTTTCGCCTTCGCAAGTTCCGGCTTTTTCAACATCGGTAAATGTTGCTTTTAATCCTGTTGAACAATTGTCAGCTTCATCAGAAACAACGCCGGTTTTTCCTACAGATACATCAAAAACACAGTTCGCATCCGTAGAAATTGTAATATTATCTGGCGCTGTAAAAGTGGGTTTGATATTATCTTTTATACTAATAATCGTACTATCTATTTCTGTTTTACCACAAGTATCAACAACAGTAAATGTCCTTAAAACTTTTGTTACACATCCATCATATGAAATAATTTCATCTTTATATGTAATCTTAGCAATATTAGTATCATCTGTAGCTATATAATCTGCATTATTAAATGTGGCTATATTTAATGAAACTGCTGTTAAACTAAATTTATATCTAGCATTTGCTGAATTTATATTATTTTGATCACAGCCCTGAATACTTAATTTATTAGGAACAATAAGTGTTGGTGCATCATTATCAATTGAAATAAGTGTTGTTGAAATTGACTTTTCACAACCAAGAATATCAGTAACCGTAACAGTATATAAACCTGTACTAATATTATTAAGATCTTGAGTTGTGGCTCCATTACTCCATAAATAGGTATAACTACCCGATCCTCCGGTTACAGATAAATCAATACCTCCATCAGTTCCTCCACAGCTTAAATCACTTTTTAATACTGATAATGACAATTCATTAGGTAATATTATTGATTTTTCTAAATTAGTTGTTGATAGGCTACAATTTGAACTATAAACTAATTCTGCCTTAAAATTTCCTGTGAATTTATCGCTGCCTGTATAGGTAAATTTCCCTGTTTTATTAGCGGATGTTCCTACCAAATTACCTTTTAAAAAGAATTTCCATAAATAGGTTTCTGTAACTCCACTACAAACAATAGGATTCGAATTAGATCCGTAATTTATTGTTTTTGAACAGCCTTGTTGTCTATTTAATTGAATATCGGTTACTGGGCAAGGGATGCAAACAGGAGTGTTGTCAAATTTTTTGTTGGTTTGATTACATGTAGCGTTTTTATATCTTATAGTTGAAGTTCCTAACGATAGATTATCGCCACAAAAATTATCAGCAGCAATAATAGAATATTTCAAAGTAAGAGTTTCATCTAATATTTTATCTACCTCCCAGTTTATAGTGTTATTTACAATTAAACCAGTTCCTTTATTAGCGTTAATAGTACTGCCCGATTGTAAACTTGATGAAACTATTTGAAATTCATTCGGTATTTGATCAACTACCAATGGTTGATTATCTAAAGCTGTTGCCGCAGGTATTAATTCTCCTAAAATAGTACTGTACATGTTTGTTAAATCAGCAGCATTGTCTGTATAATACGCACCACTGTTTTGAATATTATCTAAGGTATATTTTGCGTTATCCTTTTCTATTCCTTCTATTAATTGCCCAGTAAACCCTACGGTAAATATTGATTGATTATAAGAAGTACCGTTAACATTAATATTTCCAATTGCTGTTGCTGCGGAAAAAGCACGCTGCTGACACATTGAATTAATTTCTGTCGTTTTACACTCACCACTTACTGGCAAAGGAGAACCGTTATGCCAATTAGGAAGACCATCTGTAAAAAACACAATACTTCTTGTTCGTAAACAGCCAGGGCTTGAATTGGTAAACACTTCTCCCGCTTTTAACAAGCCTCCTTCCATATTAGTACCAGCGTCTGGCGATAATTGATCTATAGCATTATTTAAAGCGGTTTTATCTGTTGTTAAATCAGCTAAAATAACCGCATTGTAACTATAACTAACAATGGCTATTTTGTTTTTACCTGTCGGATTATTCGCTGAAGAAAGCAACTTACTTACAAAATCTTTTGCTGCTTCTTTTACAAATTTTATAACTGGTTCTTGATTTCCTGTACCAGTTCCATCATCAACATAGTTTCCCATACTTCCGGAAACATCTATTAATAATACAACTTCTTTAGCTGCTACAGGTGGATTACCTGTTACTGTTAATGTAACATCAAATTGTTTACAGTTTATTGGGCTGCTTACTATTTGTTTATTTATAACTATTTGTTCTTGGGCTATAATTAATTGACCTGATACTAATAAAAAAGCAAAAAAAACACTTTTTAATACTGATTTTAACCTTGTTTTCATAATAAAAATACCTTTACAGTAATGTCTTACTTATCTTAAATTTATAACAGATGTTCTTAATAAAACTGAGGTAAATAGCAGAAATATCATACTATTTTTCACTAACCTAACAGCTTTTCTATTAAATTTAGATGACAAACAAGAAGTTCGAATATTTTGGTTATTCGAATTGAAATCTGTTTGAAAAGTATTTTTAGCAGGTACTAAATGATGGTTAAACTTTAAATGTGAAATAATAGATTTTATTTTTCTATTTTTTTTAACAATTAAGTTGATTTCGTGTTTATCTAACTTGATAAAGTTAGAATATTTTGTAGTAGCAAATAATGTTGTGCTTGTACACAAACATAAAAAAGTAATCGTATTTTCCATAATTTTTATTTATCATAATTTAAAACCTTGTAATAAAATTACAAAGCATAGGGGGATATACAAAAAGGGATGGAGGGGGATTTATTTTATGTTATAAAATAACGTTTAAATAAATGGGGGTAATTTGTTTTTAATTTAAAACTTAAAACTACACATTAAATATACTTAAATTCAGATGCTTAGCTTTTTTATAAGACAAATGTAACTTGTTTTTTCAACTAAAAAAAATATTTTTTTTTAAAAAAATTACTATTAAATAATTTCTATTTTTTAATCGGTTATAAGTAATTTTGCCACATGATACAAAATGATACTATTATTGCCATGGCAACTCCATCGGGTGTTGGAGCTATTGCCGTAATTAGGCTTTCGGGTGAAAAAGCTATTGACATTGTAAATACTTTTTTCAAGTCAATAAAAAGCAACAAATCGCTGCTAACTCAAAAAACACACACCTTACATTTAGGGCATATTTTTGATAAAAATACCAATACTATTTTAGATGAAGTTTTAGTATCAATATTTAAAAACCCAACCTCTTATACCGGTGAAAATATTGTCGAAATTTCATGCCACGGTTCGGTATTTATTCAGCAAGAAATTATCCAATTATTTTTAAAAAATGGTTGTAGAATGGCTGATAATGGTGAATTTACCATGCGTGCTTTTTTAAACGGAAAAATGGATTTAAGCCAAGCCGAAGCTGTTGCCGATGTAATTGCTTCTAATTCGGCAGCAAGTCATCAAATGGCTATTCAGCAAATGCGTGGCGGAATTACCAATGAATTAAAAGATTTACGCATACAATTATTAGATTTTGCGGCATTAATTGAGCTTGAATTAGATTTTTCTGGTGAAGATGTAGAATTTGCCGACCGCACAAAATTTAAACAATTAGTAGCCAAAATCACCTTTGTGTTAAAGCGATTAATCGATTCTTTTGCCTTTGGAAATGCCATGAAAAATGGAATTCCTGTGGCAATTATCGGCGAGCCTAATGTTGGAAAATCAACTTTATTAAACACGCTTTTAAACGAAGAAAAAGCCATTGTTTCAGATATAGCAGGTACTACTCGTGATGCTATTGAAGATGATTTAATTATTGATGGTGTTGCTTTTCGATTTATTGATACCGCAGGTATTCGAGAAACTAAAGATATTATTGAAAATATCGGAATTAAAAAAGCCTACGAAAAAGCAGAAAATGCACAGTTAATTATCTTTTTAATTGATGCGAATAAATTTGCAGTTTCTAGCGATGAATTTTTACAAGAAATTGAAACTATAAAAGAGCGTTTCCCTACTAAAAGATTGCTTGTAATTGCTAATAAAATAGATAGGTTATCGTGTCATGATACGGCTATTTTAAAATCAGAAATTGATCCTTTAATTTTAGTATCAGCAAAACAAAAAACAGGTATTATTGAGCTAAAAGCCGAATTGACATCTTTAGTAAATACAGGTGCTTTAAGTAATAATGAAACAATTGTTACAAATTCTCGTCATTTTGAAGCTTTAAACAACGCTTTAACTGCTATTACTTCTGTACAACAAGGAATTGATTTAGAAATTTCTACGGATTTATTTTCTATTGATATTCGTGAATGTTTACGTCATCTTGGAAATATTACAGGCGAATATGATGTTGATAAAGATATTTTAGGGCATATTTTCGGTAATTTCTGTATCGGAAAGTAAGTGTACAAAACAAAATATTAAAACCTTATCTTAGGTATTAAATAATTTTCAATGAGCCGATTATATTTTTTAATCGGCTCATTTTTTGGTTGTATTTGAGCCGATTAATTAAATTATTCGGCTCATAAAATATAATTGGCAACAAAAAGATTGGAAAAATTTCTCTTATAATATTGATGAATTAGAAGATTATCTTTATAAATTCATCGAAAAAACAGGCAAAATAAAAGGTATAACCAAAGGATTGTCAAAAATATCTCATACTCAAACTACACTATTAAAACTTCCGAAATAGAAGGAGAATTTTTAAGTAGAACAGATGTAATGTCTTCCGTTAGAAATAATCTTGATATAAATACTTCACATGAAAACGTAAAAGATATTAAAGCTAAAGGTATTGGTGAATTAGTTACAAATGTTCAAAATAATTTTAAAGAAGAACTTACAAAAGAAACCATCTTTAAATGGCATCAGCAATTATTACAAGACGAAAACCTAATTGAAGTTGGAAAATGGAGAACACACCAAGAACCTATGCAAGTAATTTCAGGAGCTATGGGCAGAACAAAAATACATTTTGAAGCACCTGCTTCTGCAAATGTAAATGACGAAATGAATCATTTTATAAACTGGTTTAATACGACTTCTCCAAAAGGTGAAAAACCTATAAAAAATGCCGCTATTAGAGCCGCTATTGCTCATCTGTATTTTGAAAGTATTCATCCTTTTGAAGATGGTAATGGACGAATCGGAAGAGCTATCGCCGAAAAATCGCTTTTACAAACCTTAGACAGCCCTTTATTAATTAGTCTTTCTACAAGTATTGAAAAAGAAAAAAAAGAATACTATAAAGCGTTAGAAAAAGGACAACGAAGTAATGAAATAACACCTTGGTTACATTATTTTATCAATTTAATTTTGAATGCTTTAGATACTTCCGAAGCAATTATAGAATTTACGCTAAAAAAGACAACTATTTTTACAACTTATCAATCAAAATTAAATGAAAGACAATTAAAAGCAATACGCAGAATGCTCGATGAAGGTTTTAATGGTTTTCAAGGAGGTATGACAGCAAGAAAATATATTGGAATTACCAAAACATCTAAAGCTACTGCTACAAGAGATTTACAAAATCTTTTAGAATTAGGCGTTTTTAAACCATTAGGAAAAGGACGAAATACCTCTTATGAAATAAATTTTGACGTTTAAAAATCTGTTTCAATTTTATTCAAGAATAGTTTTATAACGGCAAATCAGCACGGCATTATGAAAAGATAAAATGGATTTAAATTACACAGAAATAGTTTTAAACGGTTATTTAAATCCTGATAGCAGAGGTTATTTAGATAACTATTTTTTTAGGCAATTTAAAAAAGCTCAAAAAGATTTTTATGAAGCTGATGAATTTTTTAGCGGCTGTTTTAGAGTTACTCGTTTTTTTGAAGCAGAAATGAATAAAAGAATAATTGAACGAATTACTGAACTTTACCTAATTATTGATTGGCATAAAAGAGGTATGCGTGGCGCATCTTGCATAAGATTTACAGATATAAAAAAATATGTTATTAAGTTATGTTTTAACTACCCCCTTATGCTATAAACATATATTTATAGTTTTATATAATTATGTAAATCTATATGAGTTTGTTTTATTACTTTAGACATTAAAAAAATTGTAAAAAGAAATGTTTAAATACATTTCTAAATTTTATGTTGGCTCATAATTAATAATTATATGTGAACATAAAACAAAATAGCTATAAATGAAAACAAACTTTATCTTTTTAAAAGACAACTATATTGAGTTATTTCAATTAATTGTTTTAGCAGAACGTAATTGCTATATTGACCCAAGTACAACACTTTCTAAACTTAGAATTCTTACTGAAAAACTAGCTAGTATTTTAATTGACTTTGAACAACTAGACGAACCTTTCGATAAAAAGCAAGTAAGTAAATTAAATGTCTTAGCAAATAATTCAGATACACCATCTGAAATAATTTCCATTTTTCATACTATTAGAAAATCAGGAAATAAAGCCTCTCATTCTGGAGAAGGCACACAAGCTGAAGCTCGTTATATGCTTAGACAGACTTTTTATTTAACCAAATGGTTTATTGAAGTATATGAAGATGAAGAAATTTGTAGTGATTATGAAATACCTCAAGAATCTTGGTTTATTATCGAAAACTCTAGGTCAATCGAATTAGAACAGCAATTAGCACAACTAAAAGATGAAGTTGATAGTTATAAACTAAAAATAATAGCACAAACTCAAATTTCTGAAGAGGCAAAAAAACAACGTAAAGAACGTGCTTTTTCTAAAGCTAAAAAAACAACAGAAACAGAAGCTGAAACCAGAGAACGTATAGACAAACAATTACGAGATGTTGGCTGGGAATGTGATACACAAACATTAAACTACAAAACCTGTAAAACACTACCTCAAAAAGGGCGACAGATAGCAATTTCTGAATGGAAATGCGGTACTAAATGGGCCGATTACGCCTTATTTAATGGCTTAGAACTTATTGGTATTGTAGAGGCTAAAAAGCATATTAAAAATGTAATGAGCGATTTAGGGCAAGCTGAAAAATACAGTCAGCTTGTTACTAATAATAACAATACTACATTTGTTAAACATGCCAATAGTTCTAATTATAAAGTTCCCTTTATATTTGCTACCAACGGAAGACCTTATTTAGCACAATTTAAAACTGCTTCTGGTATTTGGTTTTGGGATGCTCGTAATCAAAAAAATAGGGCAAAACCATTGCCTAATTGGTTTTCACCAAGGGATTTAATCGATAAGTTAAACTACGATGAAAATAAAGGTGTAGAGAACCTACAAAAAACAGGCTATGATTTATTATCAGATCCTAATGGCTTAGGGTTAAGAACTTATCAAATTGAAGCCATTAAAGCTGTAGAACATAAAATATTGACCAATACAGACGATAAACGCGCTTTACTAGCCATGGCAACTGGTACAGGTAAAACACGTACGATGATTGGTATGTGCTATCGTTTAATTAAATCTAAACGATTTAGGCGTATTTTATTTTTAGTAGATAGGCGCATGTTGGGTAAACAAGCATCCGATTCCTTTAAAGAAGTTCACATAGAAGGGTTGCAAACTTTTGCGCAAATATATGACTTACAAGACTTAGAAGATAAAGCTTCTGAGCTAGATACTAAAATACATTTTGCTACCGTACAAGGAATGGTACAGCGTATTGCTTATTCTGATAATCCTCCTAGTGTAGGAGATTACGACTGTATTGTGGTAGATGAAGCACACAGAGGTTATACACTAGATAAAGAAATGGACGAAGAGGAATTTATACTTCGTAATCAGCAAGATTTTCAAAGCAAATACCGAATGGTATTAGATTATTTTGATGCCTATCGCATTGGTTTAACTGCCACTCCTGCCCTACACACTAAAGATATTTTTGGCGATCCTGTGTTTATGTATTCCTACAGAAAAGCAGTTGTTGAAGGTTATTTAATCGATTTTGAACCTCCTTACGTTTTTCAAACTAGCTTATCTAAAGATGGTATTGTTTGGGAAAAAGGCGATGAAGTAAAAATATACGATCCTGAAGAAAATCAAATTAAAGATATAGGTATTACCGAAGATGAAATAAAAGTAGAAATAACAGGCTTTAACCGTAAAGTTATTACCGAAAGTTTTAACCGTGTTATTTTAAATGAATTAATATCTACTTATGGAATTTTACCTGAAAACAAAGATAAAACCTTAATTTTTGCTGCTACAAATGCACATGCCGATACAATTGTAAGATTATTATATGAAGAATATGAAGCCTTAGGCGAAGATGCTGATAAAGATGCTATCGTTAAAATTACAGGTGAAGTTTATAATAGAGAAGATTTATTACGTAAATTTAAAAACGATCAATACCCGAGTATTGTAGTTACGGTCGATTTATTAACTACAGGAATAGATGTACCGAGTATTTCTAATTTAGTTTTTTTACGTCGTGTAAACTCTCGTATTTTATACGATCAAATGGTAGGACGTGCCACCAGACGTTGTGATGATATAGGTAAAGAAGTATTTAAAATTTACGATTGTGTTGGCGTTTCTGAAATTATGGCAAAAGAACAGGTTATGAAACCTGTTGCTCCTTTGGTTACTAAAACCTTTACTCATTTAGTAGAAGAATTAGCTATTATTGAAGATGAGTATTCTAAAGAAGCAAAATTAGATCGTATTATCGCTAAAATACAACGTAAAATTTCTGGCTTTAACGAGCAACAAACAGCGCAATTCGAAATACTTTCTGGCGAACCAACGGCAAGAGATTTTGCTCAAAAATTAAAGGCTTTTGATATTGAAAACATAAATGAATCCGTTGAAAATTATACTCATTTATGGGAGTTTTTAGATCGTGAAAAAGGAAAAGCATTTAATTACGCTACCTTATTTAGCGATCACCAAGATACATTAGAAGAGGTTTCTCGTGCCTACGAAAAAAACTTAAAGCCTAAAGATTATTTAGAATCGTTTACCGAATTTATAAATAACAACAAAAACACCATTACTGCTTTAAATATTGTATGCACCAAACCAAGTACGCTAACTAGAAAGGAATTAAAAGAGCTTCGTTTAATTTTAGATACCGAAGGTTTTAATAAAAACAACCTCAACACCGCTTATAAAGAAGTTACTAATACCGAAATTGTTGCCGATATTATTTCACACATCAGAACCTCTGCTTTAGGTGAAAATTTGGTAAGCCATCAAGAGCGTATTACCAATGCTGTTACAAAACTAAAAACAGCACACAATTGGAATCAAATTCAATTAAAATGGCTCGATAAAATAGAGGCGCAACTTCAAAAAGAATCTATTATTACTTTAGATGATTTAAACAAACCTCCTTTTAGTATTGACGGTGGATTAAAACGTTTAGATAAAGTTTTTAAAAATGAAACTGCACAAATTATTAATGAGTTAAATGATTATTTATATGCTTAAAAATTAAAATTCCATGAAAAATTTATTGAAAAAAATTGCTGAAATTTCAACTAAATATGAGCAATTAAATAAAATATCAGGCAACGATTTTAATGTGTTCGATGTTATAAATGTAACTACTAATGAGGTGCGTTTACATTCTAAGTTTATTGCCGAATTGCTAAATCCGAAGGGAACACATGGGCAGGATGATGTCTTTTTAAAACTTTTTGCTACACAATTTGATGTAAAAATAAACACCGCATCGGCAATAGTAACTGTTGAAAAATATATTGGTGTAAAAACGGAAACCACAGGCGGATATTTAGATATTTTTATTTCTGATAATAAAGGAAATGCTATAACTATTGAAAATAAAATTTATGCAGCAGATCAAGAAAATCAATTAGTTAGATATTATAATCACAATCCTAATAATCTTTTTTATCTTAATTTATTTGGTGATGATCCTTCTGAAAATAGTTGCGGTAAATTAAAAATAGGCGACGATTTTAAAATAATTTCATATCAATCAGATATTATAGAATGGCTTACAAACTGTAGAAAAGAAGCCGTAGAACTTCCTTTACTAAGAGAAGGAATTACTCATTATATCAATTTAATAAAAATATTAACAGGGCAATCAGGAACTACCAAAATGAATACAGAAATTAGCCATTACATAGCATCATCCGCAGATAATTTAAAACAAGCTTTTTTAATTGAACAGAATATGACTAGTGCAAAAGTTGAAATTCAATGGTTGTTTTGGCAAAGTTTAAAAGAAAAGATGATTGCTAATGGTTTAAGCCTTGTTGAAGAAAAAAATGTAACCTGGCAAAATGTACATAATTACTATACTAAAAGTAGAAACAAAGATATTTATTTTGGTTTATGGGTTAAAATATTTGAAAAAGAAAATATCAGTATTCATTTTGGTATTGAAATAGAAGACGAAATTTACTTTGGCTTTACCATAGAAGAAAATGCAAAAGGCGGAATTGCTAATCTTGATAAATTCAGCAACTATAAAAATATGGTTTTAGATATAAACCCTAATTATATAAATTCAACATATTGGTTAGGATGGCGACACACTCAAGAAAAACTAAACTTTAGAGCCTTTAATTCAGATGCTATATTTAATTTAGCAGACCCAAAAAAATTAGACGAATTAACAAGTAAAGTAGCTGAAAATATTTTAAAAGATATTAATGCTTTAGAAAACAAATTACATTAAATATAAATGGCATTATCAACACAAGAAATAGTAAATAAACTCTGGAATCTTTGTAACGTATTACGTGATGAAGGAATTACTTATCACCAATATTTAAACGAGCTTACCTTTATTCTGTTTTTAAAAATGGCAGAAGAAACCGAATATAACGATAAATTACCCGAAGGCTACCGATGGGAAGATTTAATACAAAAAGAAGGGATTGAGCTTACCAATTTTTACCGTAAATTATTATTGCATTTAGGTACTGAAAGTACAGGGAAAATTCAGAAAATATACAATAACGCACAAACAAGTATCAACGAACCTGCTAGCTTACGTAAAATCATCAAAAATATTGATGAACTAGATTGGTTTGAAGCCAAAGAAGAAGGTTTGGGTGAAATGTACGAAGGATTACTAGAAAAAAATGCTTCTGAAAAAAAATCTGGTGCAGGGCAATACTTCACCCCTCGCCCACTTATTAACGTTATGGTACGTTTAATGAATCCGAAAGTTGGCGAACGTTTAAACGATCCTGCATGCGGAACCTACGGTTTTATGATTGCCGCACATCATCATATATTAAAAAATAATGATATTTATACACTTGATGATGCTCAAAATAAACACTTACAAACCGAGCAATATAGTGGATGTGAATTAGTTGGTGACACACATCGTTTAGCCATGATGAATGCCTTTTTACACGGAATGGGCGGAAATATTGATTTAAACGATAGTTTAAGTAGCTATGGCGAAAGCATTAAAAATATCGATTTGGTATTGGCAAATCCACCTTTTGGAACTAAAAAAGGAGGCGACCGACCTACTAGAGGCGATTTAGTGTATCCTACAAGTAACAAGCAATTAAACTTTTTACAAGGTATTTACCGCAGTTTACATACCCGAGGTGGCGCGCGTGCTGCCGTAGTGTTACCCGATAATGTGCTTTTTGAAGATGGCGACGGGCAACGTGTACGCCAAGATTTAATGGATAAATGTAATTTACATACTATTTTACGTTTGCCTACAGGTATTTTTTATGCCGCTGGTGTAAAAACCAATGTTTTATTTTTTGATAAAGGAACAACAGAGAAAAAAAATACGCAAAATGTGTGGTTTTACGACATGCGTACCAACATGCCAAACTTTGGGAAACGTACACCTTTTACTGAAAATCATTTTGTAGATTTTGAAAAGGCTTACAATGCTGATGATAGAACCAAAATAAAAGACGACCGTTTTAGCTGTATTACTAGAGATGAAATTACCAATAAGAATGATTCTTTAGACCTTGGTTTAATTGCTGATGATAGCATTACAAAAGCCGAAGATATTGGCGAACCTATTGAAATAGCACAAGAAGCTTTAGCTGAATTAAAAGAAATTACAAAAGCTTTAAACAGCATAATTAAAGCACTTAATTAAATGGAAAGTAAGTTACCAAAAAATTGGGTTGAAACGGAGTTAGGTGTAATCAGTCAAGTTATAACAGGAAATACACCCTCTAAGAAGCATTCAGAATATTATAATGGAGATATTCCTTGGATAAAGCCAGGAGACATTAGAACAGGAATTGAGTTATTTAATTCAGTTGAAACATTAACAGAAGAAGGCGCTAAAAATGCAAGATTATTGTCAAAAGGAGCTGTTATGGTTACTTGTATTGGTAATTTAGGAAATGTTGCTATTGCAGGAACTCAAATGGCTACTAATCAACAAATAAATAGTGTTATTTTTAATAAATACATTGATGATAAATATGGATATTATGCTTGTAATTTATTAAAGCCTTGGTTAATTGAAAACTCTACATCTACAACTATTTCAATGGTTAATAAAAGTGTTTTTTCAAAAGCACCTTTCCCACTTCCACCACTAGCAGAACAACAACGCATAGTTGCCAAACTAGATACTTTATTTGGTTCTTTAGATGCTTTAAAAATCCGTTTAAATAACATACCGCAACTAATTAAAAATTTTAAACAAGCCGTCTTAACACAAGCCGTAACTGGTAAACTTACCCAAGAGTGGAGAGTTGGTAAGGAATTGGAAGAATGGGAAGAAATAAACCTACAAGATATTACAATTAAAATAGGAAGTGGCTCAACACCAAGAGGTGGCTCTGAAAGTTATAAAGAAGAGGGAATTCCTTTGGTACGCTCAATGAATATTCATTTTAATGGGATTAAATTAAAAGGATTAGCCTTTATTGATGAAGTTCAAGCTGAACGATTAAAGAATGTTATAATACAAGAAAATGATATTTTATTAAATATTACAGGAGCTTCAATTGGTCGAGTTTGCTTGGCTGAAAAAAATATTTTTGGTGGAAGAGTTAATCAACATGTTACAATTATTAGATTAAATGAAGATAATTCATCCGAATACGTAAATATGTATCTAGCTTCTTCATTAATTCAAAATTATATTTTTAAAGAAAATTACGGAGTTACAAGACAAGCTTTAACAAAAACTCAAACTCAAAATTTAAAAATTAACCTTCCTCCAAAAGAAGAACAAACAGAAATCGTAAAACGAGTAGAAAATTTATTTAGTAAGGCAGACAAAATAGAAAGTCAGTATAAAATTTTAAAAGAAAAAATAGACCGTTTACCACAAGCCATATTAGCCAAAGCTTTTAAAGGCGAGTTAGTAGCGCAATTACCTACCGATGGCGATGCTAAAGATTTATTAGAAGAAATAAAAAAATTGAAAGAAAGTTTGGTTGTAAAACCTAAAAAGAAAGTCGTTAGAAATAAAAAATAATTAAACATTTACACGTAGAGACGCGATTTATCGCGTCTCTACGATTATAAAAAATTGGATGCTGAAATTCTTTGAAAACGAAATAAAATTTTAATAAATTGCTGTAAAAATGGGAATTTCAACAAAATATGAAAGAGAAAATAAAAAAGCTATTAGAAGAATATAAAAATTTCATTTCTAAAAACAACAATGTAAATGAAGTTTATAAATGGGATGCTGTTATCCATTTTCAAGAAAACTGGAACATTGAAGATCCTGATTTTTATTCGATGTTTAAAAAATCGCTTGCAAAAAAAAAGAATTTAATATATAAAAATTCATATGATTTTCTTGATAAATTAGGAAAAAATTATCCTCAGAAATTAAAAAAATTACTTAGTGTAATCTTTAATGATAAAACAAATTTTGATACTATTTATAAAGAATCAAGACTTCTTGCAGATGAATTTCTTATCGATTTAAAAACCAAATTAGATAGCGATAATTTATCTCATCAATTAGATGAAAGAACAATTTCTTTTTTATTGGTATTAAATAATCCTGAAAAATATTTTTTATATAAATCAAAATTATATGATAATTTATGTAGTTATTTAGGAATAAAAACAGTAAAAACTACAGGTAAAAAATACAACCATTTTACAGAAATTGGTTCGGGATTTTTAAAAATAATGCAAAAATATAAAGAGCTAATTGAATTGTGTGAAAAATATATTCCTAATGAATTTAATTTTAATTCAGAAAAGCTACTATTTCAAGATTGTATTTACAATATGCTTATTTTATCATCAAAAGAAGAAAATAGTACTTTTAATAATGAAATAGCTACAAACTTAAAAAATAATGCTATGATTTCACAGAGTAAGAATCAAATACTTTACGGACCTCCAGGAACAGGAAAAACCTATGTTACTAAAAAATTAGCTGTTGAACTTATCGATAAAAAAAAATATTCAGATACAGAAGAAGACCGAAAAATAATTATAGATAGATATAATGAACTTCATAAAAAAGAACAAATTGTATTTACTACTTTTCATCAATCTATGAGTTACGAAGATTTTGTAGAAGGTATAAAACCCAAAACAGAAGATAAACAAGTAACCTATGAAGTTGAAGACGGAATATTTAAAAAATTAGTAACAGAAGCCTGCTACAGTATTGCACAAGAAACTAAAAAAGAAAGCCTTTGTAAAACATTAGATTTCTTTGGATTATATGATTCTTATTTAAATACTATTTCTGAAAGATTAGAACAAGAAGATACCGTAGAACTCTCTACAAAATCAGGAGGAAAAGTATATATTACAGAGGTATCTCAACAAGGAAATTTTTTAGTAACCCATAAAAATGGAACTCGTAGTTATACTGTTTCTAAAGAGCGTTTATCAAAATTAAATAAAGGAATCCCTAATCTTACGCTAATTTCTAACATTCATGATACCTTTAGAAAAATCATTGGAGGTAGTAACGCTTCTGTATATTGGGCGGTTTTAAACGAATTACATAAACAAAACAAAGAACAAGGTAAAAAATATAAAAATATATCTGAAGAAAATATTATTTCTTATCAAGATAAGTTAGAAATTGTAAATTCATTATCTAATAATGATTATAGCATCGGAACAAAAAAACCCTATGTTTTAATTATTGATGAAATAAACCGTGGAAATGTATCTGCTATTTTTGGAGAGTTAATAACCTTACTAGAGCCAGATAAACGTTTAGGACAAAACGAAGCAATTACGGTAAAACTGCCCTACTCTAAAAAAGAATTTGGAGTGCCATCAAACCTTCATATTATAGGAACTATGAATACTGCCGATCGTTCTGTAGAATCTTTAGACACCGCATTACGCAGACGTTTCGAATTTAAAGAAATACTACCAAAGCCTAGTTTACTAAAAGAAATTTTATTTGATGGTTTTAATTTAAAAGATATTCTAGAAACTATTAATAATCGTATTGAATTATTATTAGATAGAGATCATACTATAGGTCACTCTTACTTTATTACTATTGAAAGTGGCAATACGACAAAACTAGCTACTGTTTTTAACAATAATGTAATTCCGTTATTACAAGAATATTTTTATGGCGATTATGGTAAAATAGGCTTAGTTTTAGGAAAAGGTTTTATCAGAAAAAAGGAAAATAATAAAATTAATTTTGCCGATTTTAAATATGAAAATTCAAATGATTTTAAAACACCATCTTTTGAATTAGAAAAAATTGATACCAATAATATTATTGATGCCATTCATAAAACATTAGGTATTAAAACAGCTATTAAACCTACTGAAGTACAACAACCTGTATTAGAAACAGCAGAAGCTCTATAATATGATCGTATATGAACACCAACGCTTATATGTTGGAGAGCAAGGTTTTAATCAACAGCATTTAGATGCGTTATTAAAATTAAACGAATACCATAATTGGAAATACTTTCAAGCTATTTCCAAAGGTATTCAGTTTAATCAGTATGTAGGCATCATTCAAATAGATGGATTATCAATAGAAATTCATCCGAAAGCGGATAAAAATGATGATGCTGGTAAATGGCAAGGAGTTTTATTACATATGCTAGAAGCCTGCGGAAAACTAAAAGCGGAATCAGCAGGAACAGCAAATGTAAAACGTACAAACTTAAATTTACTAGAAGTTTATTTTGATTTATTTTTATCAGAAATAGAAACGCTATTACGTAAAGGTTTTATCAAACAATACCGTAAAGAAACTAGTAATACAAAGGCTTTAAAAGGTAAATTAGAATTTGCAGGTAATATTCAAAAAAACTTGGTACATAAAGAACGGTTTTATACTACACATCAAGTATATGACACCAATCATTTATTACATCAAGTTTTATATAATGCCTTAGAAATTGTAGGTCAATTTACCAAAGGAACGCAATTGTACGAACGCTGTAAACGCTTAGCACTTAACTTTGAAAAAATCAGTAAAAAAAACATCACAAAACAACAAGTAAATTCTATACAGTTAAATAGAAAATCAGCAAGTTATAGTTATGGTTTAGAACTCGCTCGGTTAATTATTTTAAACTACTCGCCTAATATTTCTGATGGTAAAGAAAAAATGGTTTCGTTATTATTTGATATGAATGTGTTATGGGAAACTTATATACTAAAACAACTTCAAAAATATTGTGAAGGCAAAAATATTGAGGTTTTTGGGCAGGAATCTAAATCTTTTTGGGGAAGCAATAGTTTAAAACCTGATATTATTTTAAAAAAAGACGGAAAAACTTATATTATTGATACTAAATGGAAATGTCCTAATAACTCTGCTTCTGTTTCCGATTTACGACAAATGTATAGTTATTGTCGTTTTTGGAATGCCCAAAAAGCCCTATTATTGTATCCTGGAGAAAATAAAAACAATAATTTTGAATCTTTTGAAACTGATGATTATTCAATTTATGAGAATGAAACCCATGAAATAAACCATCAATGTAAAATGGGATTTGTTTCCGTTTTAGATGAAAATGGCTATTTAAATGATAATATAGGAATTGAAGTTTTAAAGATTATGGGGATTTAGAAAACAGTATAAATAAATATTCATACTAAATTTATTTTAGCTTCGGACAAAGCTAATAACTAAGGCAAATGATCAATCATTTGCCTTAGTCTTTTTACGCTATAAAATTTAAATAAACACTAAATTCTTATCAAGACCCACTACCTATATTAAATAATATATTATTAAATTAAGTAATATATTACCGACACAATAAAAAACAAAAACATAAAGCGCTTATTTTAAAATAATTAAAGCCTGGCACAAATTCTGAATTTAACTTATCAAATTAAAAAAATAAATTATGAATTTGATATCTAACTTCAAGCAAAGTTTACATTTTAAACAACGAATTTCACAACGACAAATAGATCCTTTTTTGGTTTCTATGTGTCTTATTAAAGGATCTATTAAAACTATGAAAAGAAACAAAATAGAATTTACCTTATCTAAAGAAAATATTAATCAGGCAATTGAACAAGGCTATATATTAGCTAAAGACTGCTTTGGCTTAACAAGCTTGACTGTAGTAGCACGAGAAAACACATTAATAACCGCTTTTGTTAGATTTGGAGACACTGGAGTAAACTACTAATTATGAGAGAAATAAAACCGACAAACTTACACCATGCTAATTCAATAAAAACAACTGATAATAATTTTAGTAAAGGTAAAATAATTCAAGGAATAGAATACGGGTTAAAAGAATACGAAAGTTATATAAAAAAAAGTATCGAAGTAATTCAAAAAAATGGAGCTATAAAAATACCTGTCAGAAAAGAAAAAATAAGGTATTATATAAAATTCAGTAATGAAAAAAAAAATAAAAAACAATTTTTTGATAAAATAAACACAGTTTTCATTAACGATAAAAAACAAAAAACTGAAATAATTGATAAAAACGAAAAACACAGTTTTATTGTATTAAAAACCAATATCAATGTAACAACAATTACAATAATACTTAACAACAATAATATATCACTCAAAACAACACCTGCAACTCTTTTTTCTTTAGAAATAGATAATTTAAAAAATAGAGATGCTAAAAAAGTTGAAACAGAATTATTTGAACGAAGTACAGAATTTGTTTATTCAGAACAACCAAAAGCAGACAAAAAAAGCAATAAAACGAATGAAATAAAAATAAAAACAAGAGATTCTATTAATAAACAAATAACTCTTGATACTATTGATAATTTAAATTTCATTTATTTAAAAGCCGATGACTCTCAATTAATAAAGCAAAGAAATGCTATTAAAAGATTAAGGGATAAACCATCTACACATCACACACCAATACAAAAATTATTTGATTTATCTGATAAAGCAAAGCATTACTTTAAAGATAATATAGAAAATTATTCTAATGAAATTGATTTTAAAATATTAAATAAGCCTGAGAAATATGACGGTACAAAAGAACAGCAAAATTTTGTAAGAAATGCGCTACAAACTAAAGATTTTGCTTTATTAGAAGGACCTCCTGGATCTGGAAAAACAACAGCTATTGTTGAATTGATTATTCAATTAATAAAAGAAAATAAACGAGTTTTATTAGTTTCAGCAACACATGTTGCTGTAGATAATGTTATTCACAGAATACTTACTTCTTACAAAAAAGAATGTGAAGGATTAGTTGTTCCTATAAGAATAGCTTCTAATATTGATAGTATTAGAAAAGAAACCGTAGAGCCTTACGAATTAAAAACCTTCATAAAGAAAACAAAAGAAGAAATTTCTAAAAACATAAGAAATAAAAAAAATACTGATAGCGGAAAAACACTATTAGATAGTATTAGCCAACCTAGTGACTACAGAAATAATGACCAAAATTTTGATGATATTATATTAAAATCAGCAAATTTAGTTGGAGGAACTATGATAGGAATATTACAACATCCTGATATTAAAAAAGGTGGAATACAAGAGGTTTTTGATGTGATGATTGTTGATGAAAGTTCTAAAGTAACCTTTCTAGATTTTATTGTTCCTGCCTTATATGCTAAAAAATGGATATTAGTTGGTGATGTTAATCAATTATCTCCTTACACAGAAGATGACCTTATAAGTGAAAATGTTGATATCATCATAAAAGATAATGATGAAAAAGAAAAACTGATTACCGCTTTTCAATTAAATAAAAAGCTAGCTGAACAAGCTGATTGGAATAAAAAAATAGTTAAAATACTATTTTCTACAAAACACAATGAAAATGATTTTGAAGATTATGTAGTTTTTAAACTCCCTAAAAATTTTGAGCCTAGCGACATTAATATCTTAAAGCTAAATAGCGTAGATTTAATTATCTGTGAACCAACGGAAAATCATAAAAAAATTATTGAAAAATATATTTATGTAAAAGCTCAACTATTCGAAGGCTTTATTGATAGCATTTCGTTTAATAACACCCAAAGAAAATTTCATAAAAACAGAAAAAACAATGCTAAAAAAATTGTTTATAATTATGAATTTATTAGTAATCCAACAGAGCAATGGAAAGACACAGTAGGTAGTAAATTAAGTCAAATGTATCAATATCGCTTGGATGAAAATTCAAATTCAGAACTTAAAAAAGAATTTAATTTTCTAGTTCCTGAAGAATATCAAGATGAAATTGAAAAATTAAGAAGAGTCGCATTTCCTTCTATATTGGAGTTATTACAAGTAGGAACTGGTGAAAAACAAAGAGAAACAAAGGATAAAAAAATTTATAATGAAGATAAATTAATTTATAAAGGATTTAATCAATTTAAAGAGATTAAAGATCAAAAATTTCAAACTCTTACCTATCAACATAGAATGGAAGATGAGATAGCTAATCTTTCTAGAACACATTTTTATACCAAAAATGATAAGACCAATTTAGAAACAGCAAAAACTACTAAAACAAGAAATAAAATATTAAACTGGTATAAACCAAATGAAGACTTAGTTATTTGGGTTCAAAACAAAAAAACAGCAACACAGAAAAAAGAGAGAACTTCAAAAAATAAAAATAATTCTGAAAAAATCATAAATTTAGGTGAAGTTGAACAAATAAAAGAAGAATTAAATGAGTTTACTAAACTAGCGCAATCAAACCCAAAAGAAGATAATAGTAATTATGAAATTGCTGTTTTAACTTTTTATAGAGCTCAAGAAACAGAACTTAAAAAAATGCTACAAGACATCAGTCAACAAAAGAAAAAACACAAATTTTTCACCATAAATAATGTTAGTATAACGCTAAGTACAGTAGATAAATTTCAAGGAGATGAAGCTGATATGGTATTACTCTCATTTACAAAAACATCGCAATATGCTCATTATAATAGCCCAAATAGGTTAAATGTTGCATTAACACGTGCTCGATACAAATTAGTTCTTTACGGTAATAATAAATGGCTTTCTGAACACACACAATTACAAGCCCTTAAAGAAATTGCTAAAGAAGTAAAAAATAGAGTTATTAGATAAAAAGAAGACATGAAATTAACAAAAGAAATTACCGTAAACAAATATCGAGTTTTAGCTGACTATAAAGTTAAAATTAAGAAATCTCCATTCATGGCTGTTTTACAATTAGCTTATGAACAAGAAGAAAAATTAAATGCAAAAATACTTCACGAAAATTTATTATACCCCTTATCAATAAATGCTTGTGAAAATTTATTAATACGAATGGCTAGTATGGGGTATTTTAAACTTTATGACGAGCAAGAAAATGAACCACATCTCTATTATTTCCTTACTGAATTTGGAATTAATGCTATTATTACTAAATCATTTTACTCAGAAAAAAATGGTGTTTTAGAAATTTGGACCACTGAAAAAAATGAATTTACATCTGAAATTGTAAAGATAGAAGAATTACCATATGATGATGATAATAAAACAGAAACTAAAAGAATAGACTCACATTTAAATTCTTTAATTAAACCTGAAAAAATAATAAAACTCAACACAGGTTCTTACACTATAGATAAAATTGAATCTCAAATTAAATTATTAAAACAAGCTGAAGAAAATATTACAATTGATTTTAATACGAATAACTATACCATTAAATTAGTTGATTTTATTTCATACGAAAAAGAAGATAAACAAAACATAATTGAATCTATTTTAATAAATGAATTTCATAATAATTATCTTCCTAAAGAAAACATCTTATTAAAATATTTTAATCATCAAGATATTTCATTAATTAGAAATATTAAAATAGAAGAACCAATTTTCAGAGAAACATATTTTAATTCAATAACAATACCTAATATAAGAGTAAACCCAAAAGATTTAAACGATGCAAAAAAATGGTTTGAAGCATTACTTAAACAAAGAATCAATCGTTATTATTTATCTGATGAAGAATTTAATCAATTTGAAAATGATATTGCAAATAAATTTGAACTTTATAAAAATCACCTAATAAATAGTATAAACAGGCAACAATTAATAGAAATATTTGAAGAAGAAGATTTTTATAAAAAAACTAAGTTAGAAACAATAGATTATTTAAATTATTAAAAAAAAAGCAATGAAAGAATTAATATATACAAAAAGTTTCGAAAACAAAAAAGTACTAAATAATATTTTTATTCCAACAGATAAACAATGGATAAGTACGGAGAATGATAATTTATCTGTAATTGAATCTGGTAAAAATGGTGTTTTATTTCATAAAATAATTACTGATATAGAAAATGCTGAAGAAATGATTTGCTTACAGTCTTTTTTAATTCAAGACACCAAAATAATAGATGCTTTATTAAAAGCAAAAAAAGAAAAAGACGTCAGAATTTTTATAATGGGATGTGCTGAAGCTAAATTAGAATCAAATCCTTATGATGAAGAAGATAGTTTTATAACCAAAGAGTACAAAAAAATGTTGGAAATTAAATTTAAAAATAATTTCACATTTAGACAAGCAGGAAATTTACATGCTAAATTTATTTTAATCGATCCTAAAAAAAACTCTAAAGGATACATTTTTACAGGTAATTTTAATGAAAAGCCATTTTTTGAAAATCCTGAATTAGCCGTTAAACTTTCTAACACTCAAATAACGGAGCTATTTAAAATTTTTGTATATCATTTTTGGGAACATACTACTGATGAGCAAACCAATACTAGTCAATTTGATAAAATCAAAAAAATTAATAAATTTAGTCTACCTCATTTATCTGAAATACTTTTAACTTCTCCTAATATCGAAATATCTAACTTAAAAAAAACCTTACTTGAGGCTGTTTCAAAAGCAAAAGAAGAAATTCAACTTTCCACTTTCGGATTAGATATAAAACATGAATTATCACAACGAATTTTAGATAAACTGAAAGCAGAGATAAAAGTAACCATCTATTGTAGACCTAGATTAAAAACTATTAATGATAATATAGATGTACTTGCTAAACATGGTGCTAAAATTGTTTGTCACCCTTTAATTCATGCAAAATCTTTAATTATTGACAATAATGAAGCTTATATTTTTTCAGCAAATTTTGAAGCACATGGAATGGATACAGGATTTGAAATTGGAACAAAATTAAACACAAATCAAAAAAATGACTTATTAAAAATATACACCAATTGGAAAGAAACTTTTCCTTTTGAATACATACATAAAAATAAAATAATTAACACAGATAAATATCAATATTTAAACAAAGATGGGAAACTAACAAGTTTAGTACATATTGAAAATCATGAGAATAAAAAAATCTCAAAAAAAATAACAACACTAAAAGATTTAAACTCATTGTTTCTAATAAAAGAACATCAAGAATTTAATTCAAAACAATTAACAATAGAACTGAAAGCTGAAATTAATAGCATAAATAATTACATCAAAATTGAAACTATTAATACAGAAAGTGAAATAATCGAAATTAAAACAGGAAGAAGTAAAAAACAAAAAACAGAAAAAGTATTATTGTTAAACGCTTCTAAAATAAGTAATATTCCTAATTTTCTATATAAACTAAATGAGCTAGATAAAAATATAAAAGTGTATGCAAAGTAAAAACAAACAAATACTTTTAACATGGGACGCTTTTAATAATGGTTTTATTGTTACTGCAAAGGTTTTAAAATCATTATTATTAGAAAAAAAAATCATTATAAATAAAGTCTATTATTTACAGAATCAGAATTTATCAAATGAAAATTTAGCTGAAATAGATATTTTTTTTGAAAGAAAAAAACACAAAGAAGTTTTAGATAAATTTAATGATATTAGAATTAAAGAAAGATTAAAAAATAATCGGAAAATCAGTGAATCAATAAAACTAGAAACTCAAACGCTTCCTAAATTTGAAAATAAAAAAATCTCAATTAATGGAGTAACTAATTATCAATCTATTTATGATGGTCTGATAAAATTCCTAAAAGAAAATTTTTATAGTAAAGATAATATTGATTTACATATAAACATTTCTCCAGGAACACCGCAAATGCATGTAGTTTGGTTAATGTTAAATTCTGCAGGTTACTTACCTATAAATACAACTTTGTGGTCAAGCCAGTTTGATAAAATTAAAAAGACAACCTATATAGAAGAAATAAAATTTAAACCTAATATTTTTCTAAGTGAATTATTAAAAAAGAAATATATAAGCAATACAATTAAGTTAAACCTAAACGAAACAAGATCTTATAAGAGAAAAGAAGCGGAAAATAAACTCACTTTATTTTCACATATCCCAAATGCATCTATATTGTTATTAGGAGAAAGAGGAACTGGTAAATCGACTTATGTTCGAGAATTAATTTTAAAAAAGTATAACAAAAATTATCCTTTTTCAGAATTAGCCTGTGGTACTTTTACTGAAGAATTAATGAAATCAGAACTTTTTGGATATAAAAAAGGAGCGTTTACTAGTGCAGAAAAAGATAAAGATGGTATTTTATCCAATTTTAAAAATGGCGGTATCTTATTCTTAGATGAAATACAAGATTTATCAAAACCATTACAACGTCAATTAATTCAAGTATTACAAACAGGAAAATATTTACCATTAGGATCAACTCAACCAGAAAAAACAAATTTCAGATTAATAACAGCAAGTAACATTACTTTTGAAAACTTAACAAAAAACAAGTTAGATTATGATTTTTTTGATAGAATATCTAGGTTTATAGTAGAAATTCCTTCTTTAAGAGAATGTCAAGAAGACTATATTCTTAATTGGAAAAATGTATGGAACGATGTCGCAAATTTCGAAGATGCGCCGAGTTTAATCTGGAATGAAAAAATTCATGCTTTTTTGAAATCAAAAAAACTATTTGGTAATTTTAGAGATATGCAAAAGTTAGCCTCTTATATCCTTGCTTTTTATTTTGAAAGTCATAAAAAAGATATTGCTATTGAGAAAGCTATTACCGAATTTGAAAAATGGAATATAGATAAGATAGAAACTAAAGAAACTTATTTTATTAAAGAAAAAACATATAATGAAATAATTTCTCGATTTAATAGAGATTTAGCAGAATGGTCTATTGATACTTATGGTAGTAAAAAAGAAGCTGCTATACATTTAAAACGTTCAGAAAGTATGCTTTCTAAAGACATTAAAATGGACCGATTAAAATAATATGACCTAAAATCATATAAAAAAGCTGTTCAACGTAAAAATTAACTATTTATAAGCATAATTCTACTTAAATATTATTTTAAGAATTGAAATTAAAAATTATTAAAAACTTTAGTAAAACAGATTAAAATATATAATTATTTTAATAACTTTTAATAATTACCTTTAGTAGTATTGTATTTGGTAGCAGATTGCTTTCTTATATTGAAACTTTAGTATATAAAAAGTGATTTGTACATTTCTTATTTTTTAAATCCCATTTTGCGCGTATTTTTTTCAAAATAAACACTTATGCGCGCGTTATTTTTAATTCGCGCATGTTTTTTAATTATATTTGATTATAATTTAAATAACTTTATAGTATGGAAATAATAATACCATTAAATGAAACTTCATTTTTTCAAGGAAGAAATACACCTGAAAGAGGAAAAATAGTGGGTTATGCTGCTATAATAGAAAGTTTAAAATTACCAATACCTTTTCCAAATAGACTATCTCTAATAACTAAAAAAAGCAAAAAATATAATAATGACCATTGGCAAGTATTTCCGACTTCATACCAGCCAGAAGAGACATTGTACAAACAGTTGGTATTTGCTATTAAATATGAAGGGATTAATTTACTATTATTTAAAGCGTTATTTAAAGTAATTACAAAAGACCAAATAAAAGAGATTCTACACATAGAACCATCTGGTCAATATAGTCGAAAGATTTGGTTTATATACGAATGGCTTCAACAAGAACAAATTGATGTAGCAATAGATTTAAAGAAACGTAAATACATTCAACTACTTGACGCTAACATCCAATACACAATAAAAGGAGAAGAATCTGCAAGGCATAAAGTTATTAATAACCTTCCTGGAACGGTGGATTTTTGTCCATTAATTTTTAAAACTGAAAAGCTAGAAAACTATATTAAGGCTAATTTATCTCGAAAAAAAAATACAATTCTAAATAGCATACATAAAGATATATTGCAACGCGCTTCTTCTTTTTTATTATTAAAAGACTCTAAAGCATCTTTTACTATAGAGGGTGAAAACCCTGGGAATAATAGAGCTATACGCTGGGGTAAAGCAATTGGTCAAGCAGGTGGAAACTCATTAAGTATTGCCGAGCTTGAGCGTTTACAACAAATAATTATAGAAAACAGTAGGTTTATAGAAATGGGCTTAAGGAAAGAAGGTGGTTTTGTGGGAGATCATGATAGAAACTCAGGAGAACCTATTCCAGATCATATTTCTGCAAAAGAAGAAGATATTCCTAAATTATTAAATGGAGTAATAGATACAAATACACTATTACAAGATGACAGTTATGATGCTGTTTTAGCCGCTGCAACCATATCATTTGGTTTTGTATTTACACACCCTTTTATAGACGGAAATGGTCGTTTGCATCGTTATATAATGCATCATATTTTAGCTAAAAAGAAATTTACACAACAAGGAGTTATTTTTCCTGTTTCTGCCTCAATTTTAGAGCATATTAATGATTATAAAACTGTTTTAGAATCTTATTCTCATCCATTATTAGACTACATAACATGGAAAGAAACGGAAAATCATAACATTAAGGTCACAAATAACACCATTGATTTTTATCGTTATTTTGACGCTACAAAGCAAGCTGAATTTTTATACGATTGTGTAGAAGACACACTTGTCAGAATTATACCTGAAGAAGTTCGTTATCTTCAAAAATATGATCAATTTAAAAAATACTTAGACAATCATTTTGAAATGCCTGACAAAACAATTGCAATCCTTATTCGATTTTTAGAACAGAATGAAGGTGTTTTATCAAAACGTGCACTAAAAAAAGAATTTTCAGTATTAGAAGAGATTGAAATTATAGCTATACAAACAAATTATAATACTATTTTTCATAAAATGGAACACCTATAAATAAAAAAATCGTTTTTTTTACTCTACAAAATATTACACCACTACTCCACCTCAGTTACCTAGTAATCACTACTATCTGTTTATTACGCTAATATTTATAGGCACCGATTTATCGCGTCTCCACAAGATTATAATAATTATTAAATAACAATCGGAGACGCGATAAATCGCGTCTGTACGATTATGAAAAATTGGCTACCGAAACCCTTATGACGGATTCGATTTCTTATTTTCTGTTGTATTTTTTTAAAATCATAATTTTTAAATTGAATATTATGTTTACGAGCAAGGCACTAGTACTGTAATCGGTATGAATATGTAAATCGGGGATTATAGATGTTCTATTTACTTCAATTAAATCTTTAAAATCTAATCCAGCACTTGGGTACCAGGCGATGTTTGGCTCTTCGGGTAAACGTTCTAATAAGGCATTAAATACTACTTTTGATTTTGGTGTTTTCCCTTCAAATAATGCGGCTAATTTATTTATTTTTTTCATCTCTTTTTTTAGCTATTTTTTTTTGTTTTTTAATTTAATTATAATCTTCTTCGGTTTTATCCCCAAATCATTGAATAGTTCTTTACAGGAAATTTGCGAATCCATTGGTACTTGTTGCTCTAAATTCAAATTAATTAAATTTTCAAGTGTATAAATATTTTTGAATGACACTATTTTTGGTTTTGGATTTTCTAAGGATGGATCAATGTAAACTATTGATTTGCCTAATACTTTGTGAATAAACTGAAAACCGAAACAAAAACCAATAAGCACTACGTTCTCTTCACCAACGAGTTTTTTTATAGCATCTAATCTATCTTTCATATCGCCCTTTTCATATTGATTTCGGCAATTTATTATTGCTGTTAATTCTTCTCTATTTTCATCAACTTTTGACGAATCTATAATTTTTAAGTATTGACCATTACAATAATCTCCTTCATTAAATTTGTATCTGTTCATATTTTAGTATTTTAAAAGGTGTTTTTAAGTGTTTTCAGTAAAATAACAACGTAAATTTTTCATCTTACAATACCTACATACTAAAACTTTTATCTTCTGAACCAAATTGGAAAGTTTTTTTATTTATTTTTAATAATTTACTCAATACAGTACGTTTTTTTATCAATTTTAAGATTAAAACACCCTCCAGAACAACACATAAACAAATAATAATCAGATAACTAAACAAAGAAGCACGCATTTAACAAACCTATTATATATCTAATTTTACCAAGCTAACTATTTTTTAAAATTAAAGTCAAATACGCACCTGTCATTTTCTGTCTTTTTTTTAAAAGAAATAAGTGTTGTTTTAATAAAAAAATTATAAAATTAGCACAAATGCCTAGCCCCGATTGTAGCAATTGTTTGAGCTCTTTTTTATTTTTTTGTTTTAAAAAAATAAAAAAAGCGAGTGCGGAAAGCGGGAAATTGCTTCAAAAAAAAAATACTACTACAGTGGTTAATTTATTTAAAATTATAAATAGCTCTCAAATAATCGAATTTGCTACTTGACTGATTTCCAATAGATAAACCAACTGTTTAATTTACGGTTTTCTTAATAAAAAGAATAAAATCAGCTACTTATGATAATAATCACACAACAATCATTTAAAAAAACAACAATTTAACAAAACCAAGTTGTAATTTCGCGCGAAATTAAATTTTCACAAAATGAACCTTTTTCACTCAAAAAAGACCCCTCTGTTAATTGCTTTTTTGCTGTCTATCTTCTATAGTTTTTCTCAAATTCCGAGTTACTATAAGACAGCTAATCTTATTGAATCTGAAACTACTGCTTATTACCCACCTAAAGTTTCACGAGCATTAAGAAGAACTCCTATAACAATCATGATCAACGAAATTGATGTAGATCAAAAAAGTCGTGATACCAATGAATTTATCGAATTGTATGACGGTGGCACAGGAAATACCTCTCTAGATGGCTATAGTATTGTGCTATTTAACGGTGGTAATGATAAGAGTTACAAAACCATCGACTTAACAGGGCATAAAACAACTGCCGATGGGTATTTTGTAATCGGTAGCAGTACCGTTGTAAATGTTAATTTCACGCCTACTAAATTTAGTCTTCAAAATGGTGCCGATGCCATTGCTTTATACCATGCTGATGCTAGTGAATTTCGTAATGGTTCATCTATAACGACGACCAATTTAATTGATGCAGTTGTATATGATACCGATGATAAAGACGACACTGGCTTATTAGCATTGCTAAACGGCAACCAACCTCAAATTAATGAGCACGGGAAAAAAGATAAAGAAAATCATTCTTCGCAACGTGTTATTAATGGTAGCGGCGGTTTAAGAAACACCGATACTTACACACAGGCAACTCCTACGCCTGGTGCCGAAAATACTGACGGTAGCACTACTCCCCCTACAAATACCGATACAGAAGCACCTACTGCTCCTAGCAATTTAACGGCTTCAAATATTACAGAAACCCAAGTAACTTTAACATGGGAAACAGCTACTGATAATATTGGGGTATCGCAGTACCAGATATTTAATGGAACTGTAAATTTAGGGTCAAGCACCAACACTACTTTTAATCTAACAGGATTAACCGCCAACACAACCTACTCTTTTACAGTAAAAGCGATGGATGCTGCCACTAACAGTTCGCTTGCTAGTAATACTGCATCTGCTACAACTTTAGAGAGTACGACTAATAATATGCCTATAACAATCATGATTAATGAGATTGATGTAGATCAAAAAGGGACTGATACCAATGAATTTATTGAATTATATGATGGTGGCGCAGGAAACACTTCTTTAGACAATCATACTATTGTACTGTTTAATGGCGGTAAGGATAAAAGTTACAAAACTATCGACTTAACAGGTTACAAAACAACTGCCGATGGTTATTTCGTAATTGGTAATAGTACGGTAGCGAATGTAAATTTAGTTGAATTTGCTAAAAATGGAATTCAAAATGGTGCCGATGCCATTGCTTTATACCATGCTGATGCTAGCGAATTTCATAACGGTACCCCTATAACAACTACCGATTTAATTGATGCTATTGTATATGACACCAACGACAATGACGATGCAGGCTTACTAACACTACTAAACGCCAAGCAACCTCAAGTTAACGAAAACGCAAAAGATGATAAAGACAGGCATTCGTTACAACGTATTGTTAACGGTAGCGGAGGTTTAAGAAATACCGATACCTACACACAGGCAAGACCTACGCCGGGGAAAGAAAATACTACTGTTTTTCCGATACCATCTTTAACAACCATTACAATAGCAGCAGCAAGAGCCAAAAATGATGGAGATGAAATACAGGTAAAAGGAATATTAACAGTTACCGATCAATTTGCGGGAGCGGCTTATATTCAAGATGCAACTGGTGGAATCGCAATTTTTGATAAAGATGTACACGGAAAAGGAAAGTTTAAAATAGGCGATGAAATTACCGTTCAAGCTTTTAAAGCTACTGATAAAAGCCAGACTCAACTAATAAACATTGTTGGTATTTCAAATCATGGAGCAGCAACAAATCCTATAATTCCGAAGGAAATCACCTTAAATGAATTAGCTGCTCACCCTGCGGAATTGGTGAAAATTTCAAACCCTATATTTCCTAGCCCAGGAAATATGTTTTTTGGGAATTCGAATTATAAAATATTTGACAATAATAACAATACCGCCAACTTAAGAATAGATATTGATGTAAACGGAATTACAGGTTTAGCACAGCCTCAAAGCTGTAGCGAAATTACAGGTGTTGTAGGAAGATATTATAATTTTCAGTTAATCCCTCGATTGACTAGCGATATAAACTGCGCCAAAAAATACCAGCATCCACCCTTAGATCATGATAAAATTTCCAAAGATAAAACCTTAGATATTGTTACTTGGAATATTGAATGGTTTGGAGATGAAAAGAAATCACCCGCTGCTGGCAACCCAAATTCAGATGAAATTCAGAAGGAAAAAGTAAAACAAGTATTGCTTAATTTAGATGCTGATATTATTGCTGTTCAAGAAATTATCGATATTGATTTATTTAAAGAACTTATCGCTGAATTACCTGCTTACGATTTTATTTTATCCGATGCTGTTTCGTATCCTAATAGCATTTCTGGAACGCCTCAAAAATTAGGTTTTATCTATAAAAAATCAGTAGTAAGCCTTAAAAGTAGTAAGGCTTTATTAAAAACAATTCATCCTTATTATAACGGAAACGATGAAAGTGCGCTTCAAAATTTCCCTGATCCGAAGAAATCTAGATTTTTTGCAAGTGGTCGATTGCCTTTTTTAATGACCGCCGATATTACTATTGACAACCAAACAAAAGAAGTTAATTTTATCGTTTTACATGCCAGAGCAAATACCAGTGCTGCCAAAGCGCAAAGTAAGTACGATATGCGTAAATACGATGTTGAAACACTCAAAAAAGAGCTTGACGCTAATTTTTCAACAAAAAACATTGTTTTATTAGGTGATTATAATGATGACGTAGATCAAACAGTGGTAGCCAACGATGTAATTGGTGATGCAACTACCTACGATGCTTTTGTACAAGATGCTAGTAATTATACGATTGTTACAAGCGCTTTAAGCAAGGCAAATTTCCGCTCTTATGCCTCTATGGGAAACATGATTGATCATATTACCATTTCTAACGAACTTACCAATAATTACCTATTAGGTTCTGAAAAAGTACACTATGAATTTTACAATAATCTGTACGAAAAAACAACTTCTGATCACTTCCCTGTTTCTGTTCGTTTACAACTTACTGATGTTGTTGAAGCTCCTGAAGTAATTATTAAAATAGCCGATGCAAGAACCAAAGTTAGTGGCGAAATAGTTAGTATCACAGGAATTTTAACAGTTGCGGATCAGTTTGCAGGATCGGCTTATATTCAAGATGAAACTGGTGGAATTGCTATTTTTGATGATAAAATTCACGGAGAAGGAATATTTAAAATAGGCGATCAAATTACTGTAAAAGCAACAAAAAGCACGCATAATGGGCAAATTCAGTTAATCAATGTAATTTCTGCTGTAACTAGCACAACCGCAGTAAACCCTATAATTCCGAAGGTAATTACACTTGCTGAATTAGCAAATCATCCTGGTGAATTGGTTCAAATTTTGAATCCTAGTTTTCCACTTCCAGGGAGTATGATTTTTGGAAATTCAAATATTGAAATTACCGATGCCAACAATAATAAAGCACAAATAAGAGTTGATGCTGATGCAAAAGAACTTACCGGTTTAGCACAGCCAGAAAATTGCGACCAAATTACAGGTGTGGTAGGCAGATATAATGCTACGCTACAACTATTACCAAGATTAAAAAGTGATTTAAGCTGTGCCAAGCAATATGAGCACCCAAGTTCTGTAAATGATGCTATTTCCAAAGATAAAACCCTAGATATTGTTACTTGGAATATTGAATGGTTTGGAGATCAAACCAACTCGCCTGCAGCTGGCAATCCAAATTCAGATGAAATTCAGAAGGAAAAAGTAAAGGAAGTATTGCTTGGTTTAGATGCCGATGTAATTGCTGTTCAAGAAATTGCTGATATTATTTTATTCAAAAAACTTGTAACTGAATTACCTGCCTACGATTTTATTTTATCGAATGCTTTTTCGTATCCTAATAATACTACAGGAACACCTCAAAAATTAGGTTTTATCTATAAAAAATCAGTAGTAAATTTTAAAAGCAGTACGCCTTTATTAAAAGCAATTCATCCTTATTATAACGGAAACGATGAAAGTGCTATTCAAGATTTCCCACATCCTACGAAAGCTAGTTTTTTTGCTAGTGGACGATTGCCTTTTTTAATGACTGCCGATGTTACTTTAAACAACACTACAGAAGAAGTTAGTTTTATCGTTTTACATGCCAGAGCAAACAATAATAGTGATGCTCAAAACAGGTATGATATGCGTAAGTATGATATCGAAGTGCTAAAAAAAGAGCTTGACACTAATTTTTCAACAAAAAATGTCGTTTTATTAGGTGATTATAATGATGATGTCGATCAAACGGTTGTAAGGGTAAACACAAGCACATCTACCTATGATGCCTTTATACAAGACCCCACTAATTATACCATTACAACAACAGCTTTAAGTAAGGCTGGTTTCCGTTCATATCCGTCTTTCCCTAATCTGATTGACCATATTACCATTTCTAATGAGCTTAACGACAATTATTTGTCGGGTTCTGAAAAAGTGCATTATGAACTTTATAACAATGAATACACCAAAACAGCTTCCGATCATTTACCTGTTTCTGTACGTTTGAAATTTATAGGAAATTATACTGTAAAATACATCGCAGGAAATAACGGAAGCATTACAGGAAATTTAGCTCAAACTATTGAAGAAGGAAAAGCAACATCCGAAGTAAAAGCAATTGCCGATGCAGGATATGAATTTGTAAAATGGAGCGATAATAATACTTCTGAAACGAGAACCGATATCGCTGATGCTGATAAAGAATTTACAGCAGAATTTGTGAAAACTGTAGTTGTCGTAAAAAATTATACTGTAAAATACACCGCAGGAAACAACGGAACAATCACAGGAGATTTATCACAAACTATTGAAGAAGGAAAAGCAACATCACAAGTAAAAGCGATTGCCGATACAGGGTATGAATTTGTAAAATGGAGCGATAATAACACTTCTGAAACCAGAACCGATATCGCCGATGCTGATAAAGAATTTACAGCGGAATTTGTGAAAACTGTAGTTGTTCTTAAAAATTACACTGTAAAATATACCGCAGGAAACAACGGAACAATCACAGGAGATTTATCACAAAACATTGAAGAAGGAAATTCAACATCACAAGTAAAAGCAATTGCCGATGCAGGATATAAATTTGTAAAATGGAGCGATAATAATACTTCTGAAACGAGAACTGATATCGCTGATGCTGATAAAGAATTTACAGCCGAATTTGTAGCGATTGTAAAAGTCGTGAAAAATTATACTGTAAAATATACCGCAGGAAACAACGGAACAATCACAGGAGATTTATCACAAAACATTGAAGAAGGAAATTCAACATCACAAGTAAAAGCTATTGCAAATACTGGTTATGAATTTGTAAAATGGAGCGATAATAATACTTCTGAAACGAGAACCGATATCGCCGATGCTGATAAAGAATTTACTGCGGAATTTGTGAAAACTGTAGTTATCCTTAAAAATTATACTGTAAAATACACCGCAGGAAATAACGGAACGATTACAGGAGATTTATCGCAAAACATTGAAGAAGGAAATTCAACATCCGAAGTAAAAGCAATTGCCGATGCAGGGTATAAATTTGTAAAATGGAGCGACGGTAATACTTCTGAAACGAGAACTGATATCGCTGATGCTGATAAAGAATTTACGGCGGAATTTGTAAAAACTGTAGTTGTCGTTAAAAATTACACGGTAAAATACACCGCAGGAAATAACGGAACGATTACAGGAAATTTATCGCAAACTATTGAAGAAGGAAAAGCAACATCACAAGTAAAAGCAATTGCTGATGCAGGGTATGAATTTGTAAAATGGAGCGATAATAACACTTCTGAAACGAGAACTGATATCGCGGATGCTGATAAAGAATTTACAGCGGAATTTGTGAAAGTAATTGAGAAGTTCACTGTAAAATATACCGCAGGAAATAACGGAACGATTACAGGAGATTTATCGCAAAACATTGAAGAAGGAAATTCAACATCACAGGTAAAAGCAATTGCTGATGCAGGGTATGAATTTGTAAAATGGAGCGACAATAATACTTCTGAAACTAGAACTGATATCGCGGATGCTGATAAAGAATTTACTGCGGAATTTGTGAAAGTAATTGAGAAGTTCACTGTAAAATACATCGCAGGAAATAACGGAACAATTACAGGAAATTTAGCTCAAACTATTGAAGAAGGAAATTCAACATCACAAGTAAAAGCAATTGCCGATGCAGGGTATGAATTTGTAAAATGGAGCGATAATAATACTTCTGAAACCAGAACCGATATCGCTGATGCTAATAAAGAATTTACAGCGGAATTTGTGAAAACTGTAGTTGTCCTTAAAAATTACACTGTAAAATACACCGCAGGAAACAACGGAACAATCACAGGAGATTTAGCTCAAACTATTGAAGAAGGAAAAGCAACATCACAAGTAAAAGCAATTGCCGATGCAGGATATAAATTTGTAAAATGGAGCGACGGTAATACTTCTGAAACGAGAACCGATATCGCTGATGCTGATAAAGAATTTACGGCTGAATTTGTGAAAGTAATTGAGAAGTTCACTGTAAAATATACCGCAGGAAACAACGGAACAATCACAGGAGATTTAGCTCAAACTATTGAAGAAGGAAAAGCAACATCCGAAGTAAAAGCAATTGCCGATGCAGGGTATGAATTTGTAAAATGGAGCGACGGAAATACTTCTGAAACGAGAACTGATATCACCGATGCTGATAAAGAATTTACGGCGGAATTTGTGAAAGTAATTGAGAAGTTCACTGTAAAATATACCGCAGGAAATAACGGAACGATTACAGGAGATTTAGCTCAAACTATTGAAGAA
>NZ_OENA01000018.1 GCF_900239185.1 Tenacibaculum finnmarkense | reverse complement strand
TAGTTCTTTTTTCGGCAGGGTAGTTTTATCTTTGTGTCCATAGTTTAACTAAAAGTGTTTAAATTTTAGTCAACCTATTTCAGGATTTTACATTTGGCTTAATGCAGGTTAACGGTTCGTATAAGAATAGTTGCGGATTTTTACGCACTAACTTTTCGGTTACACACAGACCTTTATTTATATTCATTTACTATCGTTTTTAGCGATTAAACCGCTATTATTTTTATATAATGTTGTAAAACGTTATTGCTCTTCATAATGTTTTTTTACGTCAACTAAAATTTTATAAATTACTTTATCATTGCCTTCTTGTCTTCTGCGTTCCCAAAAGGTAATTTTCCAATTTTCTGAAGCGGAATGATTGTAGTTTTTTTCGCCTCGTGCTTCTACTTCTTTTAAAAATACAGTTCTATCTGGTGCGTTATTTAATATTTGATAACCTTTTAATAAGTTATTTATTGGGTTTTGTAAATGTTCTTTATAAATAGCATTGGTTACATAATTTTGCATTAAAGGTTGGTTTTTTTTGTAAAAAGCAGTGAGCTTTTTTGGGTCTCGTAAGTTATACATAAACCCACTATAAGTAACTAACTTTAGGTAATTACTATTATCTTCTGTGTTGTTTTGAAAATCTTTTATCCTTAAAAAACCGCCTAATACCATATAGCGTAAACCATTGTTGATGTATGAACTTGTTATGCTTTTTATTAAAGTTTCTTCGCTTATTTTATCTACAATAAAATAACTGAGTGTTTTAAAACAGTCAATAGCTTCTTCTTTATTGTAATTTGTGTTGGCATTATTTATGCAATTGGCAACTATTATTTTTTGGGTAAGTGGTATGTTGTAATCTATCTTTGTAAGTAAAAACTCCTCTTTCTGTAAGTCTATATCAAATTGGTTGATGGGTAATTGTTTATGCTTTAATTGCTCTTTTATGTGTCGCATTAATCTAGATTTACGTTCTGTAATATCATTGCTGCGATACAGGTAATAAGCCGTAGCTAGCATAGCAACACTAGTGATGATGAGTATAATGTGGATTCTTTTTTTCATTTTAGCAGTTTTATTCGTAATGATTTTTTATTTCTAACAATACTTGGTGCACATATTCCATTGTCCCTTCAGTAAAGCGTCTGTCCCAAAAACTGTACGCCCATTGATAGCCGTCCTTAAACTCCTCTGTATTTGGTAAAGCATAAAATTCTGAATCGTCTAAATCATATTTTTCAAAATGTTTTTTGTAAGTATTGGTTTGAGTAACTGTATTATAAGTAGTGAAAAGCTGATCTATAAAAGGTTTACATAAGCCATTGTAGCGTTTTTGAGACATAAAGCTGAAGAAATATTGCTTGCCATTTTCCCAAATATTTTGAAACGTTTCTACATCTCTATCTGTACGCTTTACGTATTTTTGGTAGTAATCAAGCTTGCTTAACTTTTTAAGAGTTTTAGCAGCCTCTATAGCATCCATATCAGAATCGATATTGACATCCAATTTATAATCAGGATATTTTACAGAGCTATTATAATAGTATAATGCCTCATTTAAGTTGTAATAAATTGTATCGTTATTGTTTAGTTTTTCATTATCTAAAGTATGGTCAAACAAGGTGTTTAAACTTATAAACCAAAATTTTTCTGAATCAGGCTTTATAGTATTGTCTAATTCCTGGGTTAAAGTTTCAAGTAATAGATTGTGATTTTGGGTTTCTTTAAAGTATTTCCAATTGTTGTAAAAATGATTAAGGCTGTATAAAATAGTATTTGTTTTATTTTCTGCTAGCTCAAAATGCCCTAAAGTATAACTAGTTTGGTCTGTAGTTTTAATAGGGTTTTTTATATACTCGTATTGCCATAAATTTCGATTTGTATTGAGGTATTCTAATATTTCTTCGCTTACATCTACATCGTGATTTTCTGGTAATTCCCCAATTTGTACCCAGTTGTTATCGTTTTCTGGCAAACTATAATAATTATGAAAATTTTCATCTAATAGGTCAATAACCGCATTAGTTTCATTATCGGATTTTATATCTCTTAATTCCAAATACGTTATATAGTTATTAAACAGTATATAAATACTTATTGCAAAAATTAAAAAGCTGATTAAGTATAGAATTCGTGTTTTATTCATTTGTAAAATCTTTAAATGTTTCTTTAACTTTTACGCCATTTAAGTAGAGTGTTGTGCCGCCAGCGCCTGTACCATAGGAATATTCTGTTGTACTTACCTCTTTAGTCAAAGTATTATAATGTATAGTACCAAAAGCGGTATGCGCAGTGCCTGCTGAATATGAAAAATGGATCACTAAATTATCATAATCTGTTACCATTGTAATACGATAACCTATATAAAATCCAAACCAAAGTTCGTCATTTTTTCTTTCATAATTAAAAACGGAAAAAGTAGGGGTTTTTGAATTGGTATTATAATAATTAGTTACGGTTTTGGGTATTTCAACCTCTGAATGGTAGTTTTTTATGGTATATAAAAAAGCTTTTGTTTCATCAGAAATTGACTCTGTTTTTTGCGTGATGCAACTTGTTATTTTATTGTCATACGATCTTTTTTCAGCTTTAAGTTGGTCTATTTTTTTTTCAAGCACAGCTTTGTTTTCTTCCCAACCTCGGTTTCTTGCGTTAATTTGCAGCCTAGTTTCATCATCGTAATATTCTTTGCTTCCTATCCAAACACTAATGCCTAATGCTAAGAGCAAAAAAAGTAGAGCAAAACGTTTTAGGTATTTCATTGGTTATAATATTATTTTTTTTAGGTTTAAATCATACAATGGCATATTCCAATAAGTAGATTTGCCATTAATTACCCGAATGAGATATTCGCCTTTTTCTAGGTTTTTATTATAGGTGGTGTAAAGTTTGCTGTGCTTATTTACGTATTGTTCTATGGTATTAAAGGAGTTGTTTTCTAATATTGAAAACTGAAATTTTTTCTCTACTATTTTTGAATTTATTACTACACTTAGGTTCATTTTTTTTTCTATTTTTATTAAAAAGAAAGTTGCTTCTCCATAATAACCTTTGGTTTTAGAAGAAAAGCTTGATAGCTGGTTAAAGTCAACTGTATTTGCAACAAACTCAGGTTCAAAGAAATGAATCATTCTGTGGTCGTCATTTTTATCATCTTTTTGGTAACTATAAAAACCGCCATTAAATTTGAAACGCAAAACGTGTTGTTTTTCTTTTACATTGATGTAATATTCTAACTCCATAGGAAAAGCGGTGTTGTACCACTCGCTATTATCAGTTTGGTTGCTGTATTCTAAATGTTTTAGGTGGATTTCGTTGGTGTTTATTATTGTTGGGAAAATTCCACTTATTACATAAGTATCATTGCCTCTTTTTTTTAATTCTTTTTCAATTTGTGCTTGAGAGTAGCTTTGATAAGTAAAAAAATGTGTAATGAAATTACCTTTTTTATTGAATACTAAATTTTCGATTCCTATACTTTTTTTGAGACCGAAGTGAACAAAGTTACCTTTTTCTACTCTATAAATAGGTGTTAATTTGTTGATGTTATTTGAACAACCTATACATTCTGTATTATAAAAATTTTTCAAGGTTGGCTCTGTACTCTTCCAAATTTTTAGTTTTAAAATTTCATTTTCATTTAAAAAACCCGCTATCGTATGGTAGTCAATATCTTCATCGGTAATATTGTTGTGTTGGTAGGTTATTTTATTTAAAATTTCGAAAATTTCTTTTTCTTCTTTCGTTATTTTTGTTGATACACAACCTGCTAACAAAAAGGCGAATAGTATAAGTATAGGGGTGTTTTTCATTTTAATGTTTTACAACGATTTGTATATGAAAAGTGCTGTTTTGTGTGCGAGGATTTTCCGCAGGAAAATCAGATGTAGCAAAACGGCACTGACTTTTGTATTAAGACGAAATTAAGCATTTTTTATATACGTCTTAAGTTTGTCTTTTAATACATTTGATATATAATCAGAAAGAATAAAAGAGAGAATTAAGGTTACTATATACGGTGAAGCATTGA
>NZ_OENA01000027.1 GCF_900239185.1 Tenacibaculum finnmarkense | reverse complement strand
CATCTTTTTTGTTTTGAGAACCACAAAAGAAACATTTTAATAGAATTTCAGAAACCTTTTTCTTTTTATTTTACAAATTTAAACAGGCTCTTATTCAATAATTCTATATAAATTTGTTAATAAATTTAATTAAAATGTATAACTGTTTTGATATAGCTAAAAAATTCGTATATCTTTCTCAGAAAGAAGGAGTATCGATGTCTGCAATGAAATTATTGAAACTTACATATATAGCTCATGGTTATTACTTAGCTTTTTCTGAAAAGCCTCTTTTTAGTAATAGTATTGAGGCTTGGAAGTACGGGCCTGTTATTCCCGATTTATATCATATAATTAAAAGAGTTGATTTTTCTAGTAATGATTTTAATTATATAGAAATGTATTCTCAAAATAATTTATCAAAAGATGATGATAAATTTATTGAAGCGGTTTGGAATGCATATAAAAAATTTGATGGAGGTCAATTATCATCAAAAACACACCAAGACGGAACACCTTGGGATAAAACATATAATGGTCAGGCATTTACTAAAATAAATGATGGATTGATAAAGGAATATTATCAAAAGAAAATCAATGGATAATATAGGAGAAAAAGCAACTAAATTTTTTGGTAAAAAGCCTATTGAAAATATTGACGCAAATGCAGATTCAAAATCAAGCAAGGAAGATGTTTTTTTGTTTGAATTTACGGGAAAGTTTGAAAGTTTTCAAGAATATATTCAACATGAAGAATTTGTTGTAAAGAAACTTGATAAACAATCAGAGAGAATTTTAAGAGAAAAAAACGCAAAATTAGCTTTTATATTTTCTTCAGTTTGGGCAGTATTTATAGGAATTGTAATTCTTTTAAAAGGTTTTGGTTTTTGGGGATTTAAACTTTCAGAAACAGCATTTTTATTTATTATAGGAGCTTTAACAACTTCAATTTTTACTTTTTATTTATTAGTTTTAAAATTTCTTTTTGATAAAAGAAGTGTTTCAAAATAAAATTTTTATAAAACAATAAAAAACCTCTTTGTGTATGCAAAGAGGTTTAGAAAAAAAATAGGGTTATTTAATTGAAAATTTACTCTATTACAACTTCTTTGTTTAGTAATAATTTTTCAATAACAGGTTTCATTTCTTCAAAACTAGTATCCGATTTTACATCAGAATGATAACGTATTTTTATCATTGCTTTATCAAAAGAAGATAATGTTTTAGCCGTTGGTACGCCGCACATAACAGAAGAAGAACAATATTTTTGGCTACTATGTCCTAAACCTAAAACGTGTCCTAATTCGTGAAATAATAGCGAGGTATTACTACCTGTTTCTACCCAAATTCTACCTTCATTAATAATTCTTTCACCAGCATAAGAACTCGATGACCATGAGGTAGTTCCGTAACCAATAGCACCGCCTGTATAACTATAAATATCTGACCAAAAAGAAGCTAATTCATCTTTAGTAGAATTATATAAATGTACATTCGATTCTTTGGCACTTTTTACCAAGCTAATTTTTGTTCCATCAGAAAATAATGGATTATAAGTGTCTAAAACTTCTTTTACGATCTTTTTATATTCGGATGTAATGTTTCCATCTAAAAAAATTGAAATTTCTTTTGTCCATTTTAAATCATCAACAATAGCTTCATATTCTAATAAGAAATCTTGCTGTTCTGCGCTAAGATTTTTGCTAGGGGTTTGTGTCTGTGTCTGTGTCTGTGTTTGAGTCTGTGTTTGCGTTTCAGTTTCGTTAAGTTCTGCAACAGTATCATCGTCTTTACTACATGAAAAACTAACTAAACTGATTGTTAAAAGTAACAGTAATTTTTTCATAATTCGGGGGATATTTTTATTGATTAAGGATGTAAAAACCTCTTTGCATACACAAAGAGGTTTTTTAGTATTAAAAGCAACGGTGTTGCTTATTTAATAAGTTCGTAAGAACGTTTGATAAAGTTCGTTAAAGCTTCACCATGTAATAAGTTTTGAGATAATTTTGCTAAATCGAAAGCTTGTGTAATTAATCCAGCTTTTTTGGTTTCATCAGCATTTAAAATTTCAGAAACTAAAGGAGAATTTGTATTCACAACTAAGTTATACATTTCAGGTAAATTACCCATTCCCATCATTCCACCGCCACCACCAGAAGCTTGCATTTCTTTCATTCTACGCATAAACTCAGGTACGGTAATTATAAATGGAGACGAAGAAGAATCCATAGCTTCTAATTGAACCGTATAAGTTTGTGATGCAATTACACCTTCAATAACAGGTTTTAAAGTAGCAACTTCTTCATCAGTTAATTTAGAAATAACAGCATCGTCTTTCTTAATTAAGTTATCGATGAAATCAGAATCTACACGTACAAACTGTACTTTAGTATCTTCAGAAGTTTCTAATTTTTGCATTAAATGCGCTATAATTGGCGAATCTAAAACAACAACTTCATATCCTTTAGCCGTAGCTTCTTGAATATAACTGTGTTGCGCTTCTTTGTTAGAAGTATATAAAACGATGTGATTTCCGTCTTTATCAGTTTGATTATCTTTAGTTTTTTCAACTAATTCATCAAAAGTAAAGTATGTATCTGCAACAGTTGGATATAAAGCAAATTTCTTAGCTTTATCCATAAATTTATCTTCCGATAACATTCCGTATTCGATAATTACTTTGATGTCATTCCATTTTTGCTCAAAATCAGCTCTATCTTTTTTGAATAAAGAACTTAATTTATCACCTACTTTTTTAGTAATATAACCAGAAATTTTCTTTACAGCTCCATCTGCTTGTAAACCAGAACGAGAAACATTTAAAGGAATATCAGGAGAATCAATAACACCTTTTAACATCTGTAAAAAGTCAGGAACAATTCCTTCAACGTTATCAGTTACATACACTTGGTTTTGATACAATTGGATTTTATCCTTTTGCATATCTAAACTTTGCGTTAACTTAGGGAAGAATAAAATTCCTGTTAAGTTAAACGGATAATCTACATTTAAATGGATGTGAAATAACGATTCTTCAAATTGCGTAGGATATAACTCTCTGTAAAAGTTGGTATAATCTTCATCACTTAAATCAGCAGGTGCTTTTGTCCAAGCTGGGTTTGTATTGTTGATGATATTATCAACTTCAATTTGTCTGTGAGGTTCAGTAGTTTCTTTACCATCAGCATCCGTAGTAGTTGCAGGCGTAAATTCAGGATCGTTTATTTTGTTAGTTCCAAATTTAATTGGCACTTGGTTAAAACGATTGTATTTGTTTAATAAACCACCAATTTTAGCTTCTTCTAAAAAGTCTAAAGAATCTTCGGCAACATGTAAAATAATTTCTGTTCCTCTGTCAGCTTTGTCGTGTGCAACTAAACTATATTCAGGAGAACCGTCACATGACCAATGTGCAGCAGGTTCGTCTTTAAACGATTTTGTAATTAAATCTACTTTATGAGCCACCATAAAAGCAGAATAAAAACCTAAACCAAAGTGTCCGATAACACCAGTTTCGTTTTTATCATCTTTATATTTTTCTAAAAATTCTTCAGCTCCAGAAAATGCAATTTGGTTGATGTATTTTTCAACTTCATCAGCGGTCATTCCTAAACCTTGATCTTTAATAGTGATGGTTTTAGCATCTTTATCAATACTGATTTCAATTTTAGCATCGCCTAATTCAGTTTTAGCTTCACCAATAGAAATTAAGTGTTTTAATTTTGTAGTTGCATCTGTTCCGTTCGAAATTAACTCACGTAAAAAAATTTCGTGGTCAGAATATAAGAATTTTTTAATCAGTGGAAATATATTTTCTACCGACACATTAATACTTCCTTTGCTCATAATTATATATTTTGATTATTTTTTTGATAGCGATTGCTTTCTGATCATTAGGTAGTCAAAAAAAATACCAAAAGATGTTTTAAAGATGGTTTCTGACAAAATGGCATTTTACAGTCAGTTTCATATCCTAATCAAAATGACTATTTTTGTAGCCTACAAACAAGCTAACAATAGAAATTAACAAAATATATGTATAGTTCAAAAATTACAGGATTGGGTTATTATGTGCCAGAAAATGTGGTAACAAATAATGATTTAACAGCATTCATGGAAACGTCGGACGAGTGGATTCAGGAGCGAACAGGAATTGAAGAACGCCGTTGGATAGATCCTAAAACAGGAGATACAACTGCTGTTATGGGTTTTAAAGCGTCAAAAATAGCTATTGAGCGTTCTGGGTTACAAAAAGACGATATCGATTTTATTATTTTTGCAACCTTAAGCCCTGATATGTATTTTCCAGGAGGAGGCGTGCAGGTGCAAGAAATGCTAGATTTACCAACAATCGGAGCGTTAGATATCCGTAATCAGTGTTCTGGTTTTATTTATGCCATGTCGGTTGCCGATCAGTTTATTAAAACAGGAATGTATAAAAATATTTTGGTTATTGGAGCCGAAAATCATTCAGGAGGTTTAGACAAATCAACAAGAGGAAGAAATGTTTCTGTAATTTTTGGAGATGGGGCAGGAGCAGCTGTTTTATCAAGAAGTGAAGAGAAAGGTAAAGGGATTTTATCTACTCATTTACATTCGGAAGGGAAACACGCTAAAGAATTAATGTTAGAAGGACCATCTACAGGTCGATGGGTTCCTGAATTAATTAAAAATAACGATCCAGATGATATTTCATATTATCCATATATGAATGGGCAGTTTGTATTTAAGCACGCTGTAACACGTTTTTCGGAAGCGATTATAGAAGGTTTACAGGCAAATGATTTACAGAAAGAGGATATTGATATGTTAATTCCGCATCAAGCAAATTTACGTATCGCACAGTTTATTCAAAAGAAATTTAAATTGTCTGACGATAAAGTGTATAATAATATCATGAAATACGGAAATACGACGGCGGCATCTGTAATTATTGCTTTAACCGAAGCTTGGGAACAGGGGAAAATTAAAGACAATGATTTAGTAGTTTTAGCTGCCTTTGGTAGTGGATTTACTTGGGGTTCTGTTGTAATTCGTTGGTAGTTTTTAGCCCCGATTGAAGCGATTGTTTGAGCTCCTTTTTTTGATTTTTCTTCAAAAAAAGAGCGAGTGCGGAAAGCGTGAAATAGCTCCAAAAAAAATATATTAAAAAAATCCGAAGAACGTATCTTCGGATTTTTTTTGATGTTTAAATTAAACAGGCTACATAAAACCACCGCCTTGTTTTTCATTATTATCTCTACGTCTTCTTCGTTTAGCCTTGTTTTTACCGCCACCAAATCGGTAATTAAAACCTAAATAAGCCGTTCTGCTTTCCCAATTAAACTGCCCCGTTTGGGTATATGGATCGGTTGAATTAAAACGAAATTTCATACCTTTAAAAATATCATTTACTTTAAACGAAAGGCTTCCTTTTCCTTTTAAAATACTGTAACGAGCGCCTGTATTTATCATCCACATCGGGTCAATATTAAACTGCAAATTTTTATTAGCACCTCGATACATGGCGAATAACTGAAATTTTAATTTTTTAGAAGCCGAAAAACTATTGCTTAATCGGGCATTAAAAGCAGTGTTTTCTACTTGTTTTTCAACATTACTAACAAGTCCTTTTAAGGTTTGAGAATAAAGGTCTAAACTCGCATTGGTACTCCACCATTTTGTGATTCTGTAATTGCTAGACATTTCAAAACCATATCGATTATTTCCATCAAAATTCTGATCTGATTTTAGTTGTTTTGTATTGGTATTATCCGAAGGGTCTTTGTATAAAATAGTTGAAATTTCGTCGGTTACTTTTCTGTAAAATGTACCAAAGGTAAGCGAACCTCCTTTTATTTTACGGGTATAATTTAATTCAAATGAATTGGTAAACTGCGGTTTCAAACTAGGGTTTCCAACAGAGGTAATTAAAGGTGTACTCCATTCTCTAATCGGGTTTACTTGGCTAATAGAAGGTCTGTCAACCCTACGACTATAACTTAATTGATACTGGTTTTTTTCTGATGGATTAAAGGTGAAAAAAGCAGAAGGATAAATACTAAAAATAGCATCAGTATAAGGTTTGGTTTCATTTTTATTGGTAAAACTTCCTTTTACGTCGTATTGTTCAATACGCGCACCTAATTGCATACTTAATTTATTAAATTGGTGTCCGTAGTTAATATAACCAGAAAAAATATCTCGATTATAAGTAAAAGCCGATTTTCCGATAGCTTCTATAATAGGCGCATCATTAACATCAAGTACTAAAGTACCATTAGTAGCTATTTTATAACCATCTTGATCTGTATTGTTGTTATTCTTAGTTTGGTTTGTTCTGTATTCTAAACCAAGTTCTAATTTACTATTTTTTGATATTGGCTTTGTATAATCAAGATTAATTAAGGTGTTATTTGCCTTGTTTTTAATGGTGTTAAAATAATTTAAAAATTTATATTCAGGGTCAGTTGCTCGTATAATAGTTTCATCATTTGTAGCATCTTCATCATTTTCTGAATCAGAATAAGTTGCTTCAAATTCTAAATTATGCCCTTCTTGGTTAAAGTCGATTTTATAATTCATGTTATAACTTGCCGAATTATTGTTGTTATCAGAAATATTAGGGGCATTTTTACCAAGTGTATTTGCAAAATCATACACTTTTACAGACCCGTTATTAAAAGCATTTGTGCTGTTTTGAGTAGTATAAAATGATAACGTATTTTTATCATTAATATAAATATCGGCGCCAAGTTTTACTAAATATGATTCTCTATCATTATCTGAAATAAATTTTTGAGTTGATACTTCTTCTCCTGTTCTTACAATTTTACCATAATTATGACGTTTACCGCCGTTGTAGCCTAAATTAGTATAAAAATTAACTTTCCCTGTTTTATAATTCATATTTAACGAAGCATTATATCGGGTGTTTTCTCCTTGTGTAATTCCGGTATTAATTGCCCCGTTAAAACCAATATTAGCGCCTTTATTTAAAATAATATTGATAATTCCACTCATTCCTTCAGGATTATATTTTGCTGATGGATTGGTAATTAATTCAATACTTTTAATAGAAGTTGCGGGTATTTGCTGTAATAATTGAGCCGTACTCATGTTGGTTGGTTTTCCGTCAACTAAAACACGTACATTTGAATTTCCACGAAGGCTTAATGCGCCCGATTGGCTATCGACACTTACCGATTGCACGTTGTTTAATAATTCGGATGCTGTTGCGCCTGCCGATGCTAAATCTTTCCCTACGTTAATTACTTTTCGGTCTATTTTTTGAGTTACAGTAGATGTCTCTGCACGTACTATAACTTCATCCAAAGCCGTACTATCTTCGGATAAAGAAATTGTACCTAAAGATACTTTTTTGTTTTTATTACTAATCGTAATTGATTTAGATACTGTTTTGTATCCTATAAATTGAATTTCGATTGTATTTTTTCCTTCAGATATATTTTTGATACTAAAAGTACCATTATCATTTGTTATACCACCCGTTAAAATTTTATTAGAAGTATTTTTGATTATGATATTTACATAAGGCAATGCTTCTTTTGATACTTCGTCAATTACTTTACCCGAAATAATACCAATTTTTAGAGGTTTTTTATTTTGAGCAAATAAACTAACACTAAATACTATAAAAAGGAATAGAAAAAAATTCTTCATTTTGTTTTTTGTTGGTTAATTTTCTTTTGTATTTTTAATAATTATATATATAATTAGGTGTAATACTACTTACAAGACTTATTATTAGTTGTTTTTGTTACAAATATTAACTATATTTAACAAATTATTAACATTTGTAATGAAAAAAACATTGGTCATAGGAGCTTCTTTAAATCCTACAAGATATTCAAATATTGCTATAAAAAGATTGGTTGAAAAACAGGTTGAGGTAATAGCTATCGGTCTAAGAAGTGGTAGTATATTAGGTGTAATTATAACCACAAAAAAAACAGCGTTTACTACTATTGATACCGTTACATTATATTTAAACCCTGAGCGTCAAAAAGCCTATTATGAGTATATAATTTCGTTAAAGCCTAGGCGTATAATTTTTAATCCAGGAACAGAAAATAAGGAATTTTACGCTCTTTTATTAGCAAATAAAATTGAATATGAAGTAGCCTGCACCTTGGTATTATTATCGGCGAATCAATATTAATTATTAATATTGATTGGGTTATTACTTGTGGTATATTGTTTTCCTGCTTCTGCTAGCTCAACATTTTCAAAAACAGTTTGTGCTTCTTTTTTAAAAGCCTCAATATTTGAATACCTGCTAGAATAATGCCCGATAATTAATTTTTTTACACTTGCTCGCTTAGCAATATTTCCAGCTTGTTCGGCAGTAGAATGTTTTGTTTTTTCACACAAATCTTCCCTATCTTTTAAAAAAGTAGCTTCATGATATAACAAATCTACATTTTTAATAATAGGAACAATATCGGGTTTATAAGCCGTATCGCTACAAAAAGCATAGCTTTTTGCTGCTGCTGGAGCAATGGTTAATTCTGAATTAGGAACAATTTCGCCTGTAGCGAGTGTAATGTCTTTTCCTGCTTTTATATTATGATAATCGGCTCTATTTATTTCGCCGTCGTACAATTCAATATTTCCGATGTGTAATTTTCGTGGTTTTTCTTTCTCTTTGAATAAAAAACCATTGGTATAAACACGATGATCTAAAGGAATTGTATGTACGGTAACTTTATCGTCTTCAAAAATTAATTCACTTTCTGTGGATGTTAATTCATGAAAAAACAGCTTGTATTTAGTCCACGATTTGGCTAATTTTAATTGAAGAACAGTAATTTCTTTAATTCCTTTAGGCCCGTAAATATGTAGGTCTTTTTCTCTGTTTAAAATACCAAAAGTAGAAACAAGTCCGATCAATCCAAAAAAATGATCGCCGTGTAAATGAGAAATAAAAATATGATTTATTTTAGAAAAACCAATTTTATATTTGCGCATTTGTCGTTGGGTACCCTCGCCACAATCAATTAAAAAATGACTGTTGTTAATTTCTAAATATTGAGATGTCGGGTGAGAATTTACTCTGGGAGTTGCTGAATGACAACCTAAAATACTTAACTGTAAACTCATTTATTTAATTACAAATCGTTTAGAAATAACTTCTTTATTACTTTGAATAGCGTAAATATACATACCTGATTTTAAATCGTTGCGTTCAAAAGGAATTTTATTACGCCCACTTTCTATTTTAATTTCTTTATAAAAAACAGTTTTCCCTAGGATATTTTTAACAGATAAAAATACGGTTTGGTTGTTTTTTGAATCGATAAAAATAGTGGTGTTATTCCTAAAAGGATTTGGAGAAGCAACGAGTTTATCTAACTGTTTTTCTTGCGAAAAACCAGCGACTGTTACCAATAATAAAAATAAAAAAAGTATTTTTTTAACCATATATCTAAATTTTAGGAATTAATGATCATAACTATTTTAAAAGCCTAATTCACGTTGCATATTTTCCATATCTAAAACATCTTGCGCCTCCTCTAAAGTTGGAACAATGTTAAATGTTTCTGGAAAATCATCAATATTTACATCTTTAACTATAATTACAAAAGATGTGCCACTTTCTTGATGCTTATCAGCATATTCCAAAAATAGTGAAATATTTTCTTTTGAACAGGTAAAATCACCTAAAACTTCAATAATAATATGATTATTAATGTAGTTAACGTGTTCTTTTTCAAAAGTTAAGAAGAAATCTTGAAAGCTTTTTTCTTCAGAAGTAATTAAAATATAATTATTTTTTTCTTCAGTTTTCATAGTAATAATTATCTTTTTATTTGCTGAGCTAGTAAATAAATAACTGCCATACGTACAGCAACACCATTTTCTACCTGATTTAAAATAATTGCTTGCTTGCTGTCGGCAACATCACTTGTTAGTTCAACACCACGGTTTATTGGTCCTGGGTGCATAATAACGATGTCTTTATTAAGGTCATCTAAAATTTCTCTGTTAATACCAAAAAGCTGTGTATATTCTCTAGTTGAAGGAAAATATTTAATATCCATTCGTTCGTGTTGTACACGTAAAACATTGGCTACATCACACCATTCTAATGCCTTTTTTAAATCGGTTTCAACTTCAACACCTAAACTTGTAATATAGCGAGGAATTAATGTCGTTGGTCCGCAAACTTTCACTTTTGCACCTTGTAATTGCAAAGCAAAAATATTGGAAAGTGCTACACGAGAATGTAAAACATCACCAACAATTACAATTTTTTTACCTTTTAAATTACTGTTTAAAGCCTCTCGCATTGAAAAACTATCTAACAATGCCTGTGTAGGATGTTCATGGGTTCCATCACCAGCATTAATAATTTTAGCATCGACATGCCTTGATAAAAATATCCCAGCTCCAACACTTGCATGACGCATCACCACAATATCAACTTTCATGGCTAAAATATTGTTCACCGTGTCAATTAAAGTTTCTCCTTTTTTTACTGATGATTGCCCTGCCGAAAAATTAATAACATCTGCCGACAAACGTTTTTCAGCTAATTCGAATGATAATTTTGTACGAGTACTATTTTCAAAAAACAGATTAGCAATGGTAATATCTCGTAAAGAAGGAACTTTTTTAATGGGTCTGTTGATAACTTCTTTAAAATGAGAAGCAGTTTCAAAAATAAGCTCTAAATCAGTTTTGTTAAGGTATTTGATACCTAATAAATTTTCAACACTTAACTGCTTCATCGTCGTTTTGTTTTATAATTGCGAGTCTACCTTGGTAGGCTTAGTTTCTAAGTAAATGGTGTCTTTTTCATGAGTTTCTTGCCAGTTAACCACCACTTTTTCTTCATTAATGGCATCTACTTGTCGTCCTCTATAATTAGGTTGAATTGGTAAATGACGGCTAAAACGGCGGTCAATAAGTACCAATAACTCAATATTTTCTGGTCGCCCGTACGATTGAATTGCTGTTAAAGCACTTCGTACACTTCTTCCTGAATAAAGCACATCATCAATAATAACCACTTTTTTATTTTCGATTAAAAAGTCAATTTCTGTTGATGTAGCTTCTAAAGGAGCATCTCTTCGTCGAAAATCATCTCGATAAAAAGTAATGTCTAAAAGCCCTAATTGTAAGTTTTTAATTTGATAATCATCCGTTAACAATTGTGCTAATCGTTTTGCCAAATAACTTCCTCTTGGTTGTAATCCTATTAAAACGGTATTAGAAAAATCGTTGTGATTTTCGATTAACTCACAGGCTAATCGATGCAGAATGATTTCAATTTCTTTTGAAGTAAGTAGTGTTTTCCTGCTCATGATTTGCTACCAAATTGGCTTGATAGTTGAGCGTCAAAAATAAAGTAAAAAATTAAGTGAACAAAATTAAAGTTAAGCAAAATTAAACTTAAACAAACATAAAACTATATGAATAAAATTATCTTTACATTTGCCATCTTTTAGAAAAAATTTAGCAAAACGGATATAATTATGATGAAATACCTTAAAAATAAGAAACTTAACATTAAAGACGATGCTTTAGCGGGTATTACAGTTTCTTTAGCAATGATTCCCGAAGTGGTTGCCTTTGCCTTTGTTGCTCAAATTAGCCCAATTGTGGCATTGTTTGGGGCTTTTGTAGTAGGAATAATTTCCGCTGTTTTTGGTGGACGCCCAGGGTTAATTTCAGGAGCTGCAGGAGCAGTAGCAGTTATTTTTGTGCACATGATTCAAGAAGGACATGCCAAAGGCTTATTATTTGAAAACCCTGTTGAAAACATGGGGTATTTTTATTTACTCGCCGCCGTGGTTTTAATGGGAATCATACAAATATTTGCGGGGCTCTTTAAGCTCGGTAAGTTTGTCCGGTTAATACCACACCCAGTAATGATGGGATTTGTAAACGGACTTGCCATTGTTATTTTTATGGCACAATTAGGAATGTTTACCGAAAATACCAAAGATTTTTTTGGGCAGAACAAGCGTAAAACAACATCTAAAGAACTGGTTTATAATGTAAACAATAATGAAGTAAAAGATGTTTTATCGGGTACTGTTTTGTATACTATAAAAGATGCATCGGTTATAAATAATCAAACAAAATCAGCAGATTTTATTATTTCTGATGGGCAGGTTTTTAATCCGACAACCAAAAAAGTTATTTTTAATGTAAAAGAAGACGGTTTTTATTCGGTTAAAGATTCTGGAGTTGTAAAATCGGCAATGCAAGGCGAAAAGCTTTATATAATGATTGGTTTGGTTTTATTAACCATGTTTATTGTTTGGGGATTGCCAAAAATTACTACAAAAATTCCTGCGGCTTTAACTGCTATTTTAGTAGTTACTTTAATTTCAATTTTTAGCGGATTAAATGCCATAAACGTAGGTGATTTTATTAGAGATGGAGGCGGAGCAGGTTTAAATGGAATAGCAGAGTTATCAAAAAACTTAAATGTTTTAGAACTTTGGAGTAATTTACCTTTCAATTTAGAAACCTTAAAATTTATTGCACCGTACGCATTTTTAGCAGCATCGGTTGGTTTAATTGAAACCTTAATGACCATGAATTTAGTAGATGAATTAACAGAAACTAGAGGAAATGGAAATAAAGAATGTATCGCTCAAGGAGCTGGTAATATGGTTAGTGGTTTATTTGGTGGTACTGGAGGTTGCGGTATGATTGGGCAAACGGTAATAAATATTAACGCAGGCGGACGTGGGCGTTTATCGGGAGTAATGATGTCGTTAACCTTATTAACCTTTATTTTATTTGCGGATAAATACATTGAGCAAGTGCCAATTGCGGCATTAGTAGGAGTAATGTTTATGATGGTTATTGAAACTTTTGCGTGGTCTAGTTTTCGAATTATGAAAAAAATTCCTGCTTCGGATGCTTTTGTTTTAATTATTGTATCGGCGGTAACGGTATTTTTTGATTTGGCAATTGCGGTATTTGTAGGGGTTATTATTTCGGCATTATCATTTGCTTGGTCGAGCGCTAAGAAAATTAGAGCTAGAAAACGTTTAAAAGCCGACGGAACAAGAGTGTACGAAATTTGGGGACCTTTATTCTTCGGAAGTATTACCGAATTTAACGATAAGTTTGATATTAAAAATGATCCTGAAAATGTAGAAATTGATTTTGTAGAATCTCGAATTTCAGACCATTCGGCTTTAGAAGCCTTGTTTTTATTGGTTGAAAAATACCAAGCCGCAGGAAAAACAATCAAATTAAAACACTTAAGTGAAGATTGTAAAGTGTTAATGTATAAGGCTAGTGATACTTTTAAAAATGTAATTATTGAAGATGTTGATGACCCTCGCTATCATTTAGCAGAAAATCCAGAAGCATTTCCGAAGCCTTTATCGGAATATAAATTTTAATCTAGTATTTTAAACATAAAAATCCCGCAATTGTTTGCGGGATTTTTTTTGATTATAATTTTACATCTTCTGAATTGGGCTAATTATCTGAACATCGTTAAAGGCAATTTCTCCTCTTACCACGCTATCGATTGTTTTATTTAAGGCTTCAATTAATTGTATTTTAAGCTGCGATTTATGATAAATTAAACTTACTTCTCTTGCGGGTGGCGGTGTTTCAAATTCTCTTAAATTTTTGCTGTCTTTTTCATTCAAATCAAGGGTATTTAAATAAGGCAATAAAGTCATCCCTAAGCCATCTTTTGATAATTTAATTAGCGTATCGAAACTACCGCTTTGTAATTGAAAACCTTGTGCTGAATTCTTTTTATGGGTTCTACATAAATTGATTATGCTGTTTTTAAAACAATGCCCGTCTTCTAATAATAAAATATCATCAACATCTAAATCACCTACTTTTATCTTCTTTTTTTTATACAAACGATGTTCGTCAGGAATCAATCCTACAAAGGGCTCGTAGTATAAAACACGTTCTTTTATGGCTTCGTTTTCAAGCGGTGTAGCGGCTAAAGCAGCATCAATATGCCCGTCGCTTAATTTTCTGATAATTTCTTCGGTGGTTAATTCTTCAATAATTAATTGAATTTTCGGGTACTTTTTACTGAATGTTTTTAAAAACATCGGCAATAATGTAGGCATAATCGTTGGGATAATTCCAAGTTTAAATTCGCCACCTATAAAGCCTTTTTGCTGATGCACGATGTCTTTAATACGACTGCTTTCATCTACAATAATTTTTGCCTGTGCTATAATTTTTAAACCAACCTGTGTTAATTCAATGGGTTTTTTTGAACGATTAAATATTTTAGCCTCTAATTCGTCTTCTAATTTTTGAATTTGCATGCTTAAAGTAGGCTGGGTAACAAAACAGTGCTCAGCGGCGATGGTAAAATTTTTATATTCAGCTACAGCAAGGGTGTATTTTAATTGCGTGATGGTCATTGTATCAGTTTTTTTGATAAAGATATTAAAACTATCAATAACCTTTATAGTTTTTGACAATTATTTACCTGTACTTTTGAAGTATCAAAATAACAGATTAACAATAAGATATAAATAATAATACTAAAAAAAAATACGATGAGCACAACAGTTTTAGGTTTAGACAGTAAAAAATCAATACAATTAGTAACAGAATTAAATACATTATTGGCTAATTTTCAAGTGTATTATCAAAATGTAAGAGGTTTACATTGGAATATTAAAGGAAAAAGTTTTTTTGAGTTACATGTTAAATTTGAAGAATTATATACCGATGCACAAGAAAAAGTTGATTTAATTGCTGAAAGAATATTAACCTTACAAGGAACACCTTTACATACGTTTGATGATTATATAAAATTAGCAACAGTATCAATAGGAAAAGATATTTCAAATGATGAAAAAGCAGTGGCTTTAGTGGTTGATTCGTTGGCGGAATTATTAAAAATAGAGCGTGCTATTTTAGCCATTTCTGATGATGCAAATGATGAAGGAACAAATTCAATGATGAGTGATTTTATTGCAGAGCAAGAAAAAACAATGTGGATGTTAAACGCTTGGTTAGGATAGAATTTATTAAAACACAGTAAAAAAAATCTTGAAAATAAAAAAAGGCAATCGTAAATGATTGCCTTTTTTTATGAATATAATTTTAAAATTATTTTTTATCTTCAGAAATATGTACGGTATTTTCTGCTAATATTTTTTTCTGATAACGTCCTTGTACAACATCTACAATAATTAAAATTGCCAATACAAAATAGAAGGTTGTTTTACTCATCGGTACAATTTCGTTTCCAAACAACTTTAAATGCGCTAAATGTCCGCCTTCGGTAACTAGCATAATTCCTACGATAAAAAGAATAAATAAGCCTAAAACCTCGTACATACGGTTTTTAGCTAAAAATGTAGAAATTTTATCAGCCATAACAAGCATTAATAATCCGCTGATAACAATGGCAATTGCCATAACAATAAAGGCGGTGGTACTGTTTTTAATTTCGCTGGTAAGCCCGATTGCAGCTAAAATAGAATCAAAAGAAAAGACCAAATTCATAATAACAATACTTATAATAACGGCATTGGATGATTTTGCGCTTTTTCCACCTTCAATATCATGAGCTAAATCGTTACTTCCAATCATATGCCATATTTCTTTAATGGCGGTATATAAAATAAATCCACCACCAAGTAACACAATAATACTGTGTCCGTTAAATGCAAAATGTATGATGTCTTTAACGCCTCCTGTTAAAAATGAAAAAGGATCTTGAAAGAAATCAATAATAGAGACTAAAACAAAAAGCAATACAATTCTTAAAACAATGGCGATTAAAATACCCACTTTTCGAACTCTTTTTCTATCCGCTTGCGGGGCTTTTTTAGATTCTAAAGAAATATATAATAAATTATCAAACCCTAAAACGGCTTGTAATAAAATTAGCATTAATAACGTAAAAAGAATTCCTAGCATAATGGTTTAAAATTAATTGATTTTATAGTGTCAAATATATCAATAAACAATTGAAGCTAAAAGTGTTTTAAAACAAGATATGTAATACTGAACAGCTGTGTTATTTATTTAGAACAAATCTAATTATTTAAGTTCTCTTAATAAAATTCACCTTTTAATGATGTGCTAATAAAACAGGAAGCCTATAACTTTTACAAATGCGCCTTTAATTTGTAACATCAAAAAAAACTTAAAAAAAAGTATAATAATGAAAAATTTAAAATTGAGCGTATTTGCTTTGTTAGTAATTTCAATTGGTTTTACAACGTTCACCTCGTGTGAAACACCTGTTGACGGAACCAACGGTATTGACGGAGTAAACGGAACTAACGGTACAGATGGAACAAACGGAACCAACGGTACAGATGGTTCTGATGCTATAATGCCTTTAACAGCATCTAAAACGCCAAATTTTTTAAAAGTAACCAGTGATTTTGTTGGCTTAAAAATTACGCCAATATTATCATCAGAAGATGTAATTCCTAATTCGCCAAACTTCGTGTACGGTTCTATGGCAGATGGTTCTGGTTTATTACCTGAGGTAGATGGTACTTTTACTTTAATTAATAATATTGAAGCAGATTATGCGATTGCTAGAATTAAATTAAACAAAAATTTAAGACCATTTGCAGCTGAATATATTTTAAATGCAACGGCAACAGGCGAAACAGCACAATGTTCAGGGTCTATGATTACACCTGGAGAGCATGGTTTTGGTCCTTTATATTTATCAGGAGGTGAATGGGGTGGCGCATCAAAAGGTGTTTTTGTTACCGATCCTTATAAATCAGCATCCCAAGCAAGTACGGGTAAAATGCTAACGGCAATGGGGCAATGGTCTACTGAAAATGCGGTGGTTATTGGTAAAGATGCCTATGCTGATAAAACTGTTGCTTTTATTGGAGATGATAATGCAAATAACGAAATCCCTTCAGGGCAATTAGGAATGTATGTTGGTAATAGAGGTGATTTAGAAGGTGGAAAATTATATGGCTTAAAAGTAACTTCAGCTAATGTTTCTTATGAAGTAGATATGAAACAAGGAACTTCGTACGATGCAAAATTTGTGGAATTAGAAGAAAGAGAAATTGCTGCTTTAGATGCCGAGTGTAAAACCAAAGGTGTCATGGGTTTTTCTAGATTAGAAGATATTGATTGGCGAAGAGGTTCAGCGGCAAATAACCGAGAAATTTATTTTGCCGTAACAGGGCGTAACAAACCAGGTTTAGTAGGTAAAAGTGCTATTTTAGGACGTGTGTATAAAGTGGTTTTAAATGAGAATGATCCAACAGGAGCTGCTAAAATTACCTGTGTTTTAGATGCTGATATTGTAGGAGGAAAAGCCGATGGTTTCCATTCTCCTGATAATATTGTAGTTACTGAAAACTACGCCTATATTCAAGAAGATCCTAACGGATATGCTGCTGTAAATTCGGCTATTGTTGGCTATTCTAAATTGTATCAATACAACTTAAACACAGGTGTTGTAAAAACAGTTTTAGAGTGTGATCAAGAAAGAGCGGCAAGCTTAGGATATGGTAGAACTTCTAAATATTGGGAAATTACAGGAATGGTTGATGTTACCGATATTGTAAACAATGGAACGTCGTCATTTTTAGTAACAACTCAAAACCACGGATGGGAACCTGCCGATGGAACCTCGTTTACAGACCCCAAAGCAAATACCGATTTAGAAAACAGAAAAGAAGGTTCTGTTTTACATTTAATTACAGGTTTAGAAAGATAAAAAAAGGATAAAAAGAATAAGAAAATGAAAGACTTATTGGGTCAAGCTAAGACATATCTTTGTGTATGTCTTTTGCTTTTAGTAGTAGCCTGCAATCAAAAATCAGAAAAATATTCTTCAATTACTGAATTTTCTGACACTGTTAAAAAATTATATTTGAGTCATCTTTCTAAAGCTATTGAAAATTTAGATAGCATGGAATTCAAATCAACAAAAGCACAACAAAAACACTATATTTTAGCTCGGAAATATTTTAAATTATCAGAACCAATTTTAGCTTTTTCTGATAAAGACAATTACAAGTCGTTAAATGCGCCAAATATTATTGGGGTTCATGGCGAGGCAAGTAATGATACTCGTATTGTAAATCCGATAGGTTTTCAGGTTATAGAAGAAGCTGTTTTTGATGAAAATAGCGATTCTTTAGTTTTAAAAAGAGCTATCAATATTACAAGTGCGCGCTTAAAATTAATTCGAAAAAATGCAACACTAAAGTTAAAAGGATATCATATAATGTGGTTGTTAAGAGATCAAATTACCAGAATAGCTACAACAGGTATTACAGGTTTTGATTCGCCTGTTTTAAATCAATCATTAGTAGAGAGTTCATATACTTATCAAACTTTGCTTACTATTATTAAATTCAATGAAAACAGGTTTCAATCAAAAGCATTATTAAATAAATTTGAAGATGCTATAAAAAGTGCTCAAAAAGCTTTAAACCATGATTTTGATACTTTTGATAGGTTTAGTTTTATAAAAAATCACACCAATAATCAATTAAAAATACTCCTTGAAATTCAAAAAGATTGGAAGGTAAAATATCCTTTTGAAATGGCATTGTCTAACAATATGTCAACGCTTTTTTCTGATAAAACATTAAATATAAATTACTTTTCTGATCATTTAAGCGATACCACTAAACTTGCCGAAAAAATAGTTTTTGGTAAGCAATTATTTAACGATACATCGCTTTCTAAAAAGTACGATATGGCGTGTGCAACTTGTCATGTTAAAGAATTGGCTTTTACCGATGGACGAAAAAAATTCAATAAAAATCAAACAAGAAATAGCCCAACTTTAACCTATGCTGCTTATCAAAGAAGTTTTTTTATGGATGCTAGAGCAGGTAGTTTAGAAGGGCAGGTTGTTGGCGTTGTAAAAAATCATAATGAATTTAATATGTCGATGGATTCGGTAGTACAGCGTGTTTTCAAAAATAAAAATTACAAAAATTTACTAGCGACTTTATACGGTAATAAAAGAATCGATTTTAATATACGTCATGCAATTGCATCTTATATAAGAACCTTGAATACGTTTAATTCTAAATTTGATAAAAATATTAGAAATGAAGAACAAACCTTAACTGCGGATGAAAAAAAAGGCTTTAATTTATTTATGGGAAAAGCATTGTGTGCATCGTGTCATTTTCCACCTCTTTTTAACGGAACTGTTCCGCCTGATTATAAAGATACCGAGTTAGAATTTATCGATATTCCAGAAACTACGGATACTATAAATCCTAAAATTTCTTCGGATTTAGGAAGATATAATTTGTATAAAACCGCCGAACGTAAACATTTCTTTAAAACACCAACTGTTAGAAATATAGGTGAAACGGCGCCATATATGCACAATGGCGTGTATAAAACTTTAGATGAGGTGATGGATTTTTATAATAAAGGCGGCGGTGCTGGTTTAGGTTTTGAGAGTGAATATCAAACCTTGCCTTTCGATAGTTTAAGTTTATCAAAAAAAGAAGTGTCACAAGTAATTGATTTTATGAAAACCTTGACAGACCAGTAATATTTAAAACAAATATTTTATTAAAATACGAATACTTACAAAGGCAATCAAAATAGCGGTTGCCTTTTTTAATTGCATCGGATTTAGTAATTTATGACTACTTCGCTGCCCAATTTGTCCGCCAATAGCTACGCTAATTAATAAAAGACTTGTTAAATGCCAATCAATAGCAAAACTAGCATTTAATGATTGTCCAATTAGCCCGGAAATAGAATTTACCAAAATAAAAACACTTGCTGTTGCGGCAATTTTTTTAGGAGTATCCCAATGAGTTAAATGTAATAAAGGCGCTAAGAAAATACCGCCACCAATTCCTATCATCCCCGAAATAAAACCGATAGCAGCTCCATAACTTGCATTTTTGTAGTTACTTGTTTTATACTGCTTTTTGTAGTTAGTAGTATTTGAAAACCACATAATAAGCGAAGCAATAAATAATGTAATTCCTAAAATAATAAAAAATACTGTTTGATTAATTTTGATAAAACCGCCTAAAAAAGCCATTGGAACACTACAAAAAACCAAGGGGCTTATTTTTTTCCAATGTATTAATTTTTCTTTTTGAAAGAATACTACATTGCTAAATACTACCACAATATTACAAAGTAATGAGGTGGCTCTTATTTGTGAATAGGCAATACCTGTGAGTACTAACACCGCTAAATAACTAGAGCCGCCACCAAAACCAACGAAAGCGTATAGTATGGCAATACTAAAAAAAAGCAATAGTAGTTGCCAGTTTAAAAAAAAAGTTTCAAGGAGTGGTATCAATAGTTATATGCTGTTATTTTTGACAAAGATATCTTAAATTTTTGAGGTGTTATTAGTTCATTCTTTTTAAAAAGACGATTAAAATAGGTTACATTATTAAAACCTGCTTTATAAGCAATATCAGAAATGTTTTGGTCAGGGTTTTTCTTAATCAGTTTTTTAGCAAATTTAATTTTTTCAGAATTGATATAATCAATAGGAGTAATACCTAAAGTGCTTTTAAATTTCTTGAAAAAATGAGATTTACTCATACAGGCTTTTTCAGCAACTTTGTCTAGCGTTAAATTACTTTTGGTTAAATTGTCTTGAATGTATTTAACAGCATAGCTTATACGGGCATCACTAAAATTATCGTTTACTTTTCTTAAAATAAGTTTGCGTGCTTTACTTTGTAGTAATCGAATAATCAATTCTTGAATCATCAGGTTTAATAAAGCATCTTTTGATTTTGTATTTTTAATAAAGGTATCTGTAATTTTTTTTACAAGAATATCTATTTCGGTATTATTATTTAAATGTGCGGCTTTCTTTTTAAAATCCCAATTATTATTTTCTCTTTGAAGAATAGTTTTTCCGTTAAAATTAGAAATAACATCATTTATTTTATTCGGGTCAATAACCAACCCTAAACATACCGTTGGATTAAGCTCTGAAGCTTCAGGAAAATCAATACGTACACTATTTTCTTCAGGAATTATTAATGTTTCTCCAGGGATAAAAGAGAATGGCATTGTTTTTTCAAAATCCATAATAGCTTTACCCGTTATTATGCTAGCAATAATAGGAGCATCGAAATCTAAAAAAATATTTTTAGTAACTTTATTGGTTTTAAAAATAGTTAATTCGGCGTAGGGAGAAGTGTAAATCGTTTTATTTTCAATAAACGAAGCAAGTTTTCTTGTTTTAAGATGTTGAAGAAGGGATTTCATAGTGTTTTAAATATTTTTAAAGAAATTAATGAATACAATTATTTAATTTTTTTTAGAAAGTAGCACTGTTTACATAATTAATACAATCGTTCAATTTATAAATACGATTGTTCAAGTATTGTTGTTGCTCTTTCAGTATATTTGAAAAATTAAATTATTTTGTATCATTGATCTCTTAGGTTAAATTAATTAAGGGGGAATTATTTTATGCTGTTAACTTTTCATTTTGTTTATTGAAATTTTAAAGACTAAAGTTCGTTTAATTACTTTATCTTCTGTTTTTGTTATTGTTATCTTTTTAGTATGAAAATAAAGTTACTGTTAAGAAATTGGTTTTTAAGAATTAGCATACATATTCATCTTTTTTATCAAAATCAAAAAAAACAATAAGCTTTTAAATGTGTTTTTAAGATGTTTTTAGAGTTTTTTTAAGTACTATATTTAAAAATAATAAACACCGCTTAAAACAATATATATAGATGTAATTTTATTTTTTTGGTCTCTTTTAAGTTTTTTTAGCTTAATGTCTTATTTTTAGTTAAAAAGAATAAAATTAATGAGCGGTTATATAAAATTCAGTTTACAATAGGTTTATTAAAAACAATGTCAGGTAAAATTATGCGTTGTATCTTGCGTAAAATTGTACATAACGAATTAGATAATTTAGGCGATGTTTCTATGTTATAAAATTCTGAGGTATTGCAAGGATTATTGATAACAGATTGTAGCTAAACATGAGTATTGTAAATATTAGAACCTATCTAGAAAAATCATTATTAATTAATGATAGCGATTGGCAATTTTTTACCTCTAGATTAAAACTAAGAAAGGTAAAAAAACGCACAAAACTTTTAAACGTAGGCGAGGTCGAAAATTTTATTTCTTTTATAGATAAAGGGATTGTTCGTTTTTTTATCCCTAGAAAAGACCAGGATAAAGACAAAGAAATTACTTTCGGTTTTTGTTTTAGTAATGAATTTGTAAGTGCTTATGATTCTTTTTTAACACAAGCCCCGTCATTATATGAATTAGAAACCCTTACCGATGTTGAAATGTGGAGTATGTCATACGATGATTTACAAAAGGTTTATCAGCAAACAAGTATCGGAAATGCTTTAGGTAGAATTTCGTCAGAGCGCTTATATTTAATAAAATCGAAGCGAGAACAATCGTTATTAAACGAAACAGCCGAAGAGCGTTATTTGAAATTATTTGATGAACGCCCAGAGCTTATAAAAGCAATTCCATTAAAATATATAGCCTCTTATATTGGTGTTACAGCGCAAGCTTTAAGTCGTATCAGAAGGCGAATTACTTAACTTAGGTTCATTTTTTTTGTGCTATAAAAGTAGGTTCTTTGTGTTTTAAACGTACAAGAATGACAATAGTAATTTTTATAATTTTTTTATGGTATTCAGGGTTGTTTTTTCAAACCTTTTTTTTACATAGATATGCTGCACATCAGAGTTTTACGATGTCAAAATTTGCAGAAAAAGTATGTTTTGTACTTACCTGGATTTTTCAAGGATCTAATTATTTGAGCGCTTACGGCTATGGGGTAATGCACCGAATGCACCATGCCTACGCCGATACTGAAAAAGACCCACATTCGCCTAAATACGATAGTAATTTATTTAAAATGATGTGGCGTACTAAAAATGTATATCAAGATATTAATAACCAACGAATTGAAATTCAGGCTAAATTTACTAAAAACGTACCACAATGGAAAAGTTTTGATACTTTTGCAAGTTCTAAATTTTCAAGATTAGTTTGGGCGGCATTGTATGTGGTCTTTTTTGTTTTTTTTGCAACTGCTTGGTGGCAGTGGTTATTATTACCTGTTGCTTTTTTAATGGCTCCAATTCATGGAGTAATTATCAATTGGTTTGCACATATTTACGGTTATGTAAACTTTAAAGTAAGCGATACTTCTAAAAATTTATTACCTTTTGATTTTTTAATGATGGGCGAGGGCTATCATAATAATCATCATGCCCACGGAAGTCGTGCTAATTTTGGTGGTGTAAGATGGCATGAAATTGATGTCACTTATTGTATTATGCTTGTTTTAAACAAGTTAAAATTGATTAAGATTAAAAATTAAATACTGCTAGAATAATCTGAACTAAATTCAGTATAACGAGAATAATTCAATAAAAAAACACCGCCTTTTTTTCTTAAAAAGGCGGTGTTTTTTAGTTTAATTTTGAAAATTTGGCAGTTGCTAGTGCGCTAATTTGCTTAATATCTTGTTCGTCTTTTTTAGGGCAAATTAAAATAACATCGTCTTTTTCGACTATAATAAAATCGTTTAATCCTTGAACAATTATTTTTTTACCGCTTTGAGTTCGAATCATATTTCCGCTAGCATCTTTAAACACAGCATTGGCACCAACGACGGCATTTTGCTGGCTATCTTTTGCTAGTTTGTTATATAACGAACCCCAAGTACCGAGGTCGTTCCAACCAAAATTTACAGGCAATGTATGTACATTATTTGAAGGCTCCATTATGCCGTAATCAATCGAAATGTTTTCACATTTCTCATAATTTTTTTTGATAAAATCAGCTTCTAAATCAGTATTATAAACTTTTTTATCGGTATTTAAAACCGCAAACATTTCAGGCAGATGCTCTTTGAAAGCTTTTAAAATACTTTTAGCCGACCAAATAAAAATTCCTGCATTCCATAAATAATCACCGCTTTTTAAAAATTCTTTAGCGGTTTCTAAATTTGGTTTTTCAGTAAAGTTTTTCACTTTTTTAACACCTGAATCTTCTAAAGAATTTTCTTCAAACTTAATATAACCGTAGCCTGTATTTGGAGCATCGGGCTCAATACCAAGTGTCATTAAAATATCGTTTTTTTCAGATGCTTCAAAGCTTGTTTTTATGTTTTTTAAAAATTCAATTTCGTCTTCAATCCAATGATCGGAAGGTGCAATTAATAACACCGCATCAGGGTTTTGAGCGTATATTTTTAAAGCTGCATATAAAATACACGGCGCCGTGTTTCGCATTGTAGGCTCTAATAATAATTGCTGTTTACTAGTTTTTGATAATTGTTTTAAAACCAATTCCTGGTAACATTCATTGGTTGAAATTAAGATGTTTTGGGCAGGAATTAATTGATTAATCCGATTAAAAGTACGTTGAATTAACGATTCGCCAGTACCTAACATATCATGAAATTGCTTCGGATATTCTTGCGTGCTTACAGGCCAAAACCGAGAGCCTACACCACCTGCCATAATTACTGCATAATAATTGTTATTCATAAGAAGCTGTTTTTTTTAAAAATTTATAGCGGTACTACTTCGGTATTTTGATTAAAAAGATACCCTCGTTTATTGGTTAAATTTAAACATTCGTAGCGCGTTCTTCGTTTATTTCCTCTTTTATATATGGTGTTTTTAAATTGAAATAATTCACCGTTTATAATATCAAAAATAAACACTTTTCCCGCGCTAGCAACACCTCCTTTTAATGCCAATGATAAATGCACATCAGTATCGGTACTGGCTTTTGGGTTTTTAAGATAATTTGCCAAATACGGAAGTATTTTCTTCGGATAAATATCAGGGCGTAAAAAAGGAAGCATTAAATGTTGAAAAACCATTTTCCAATGTTTTCCGTGCGGCTGTACCCTTCCAAATTTTTGATGGGTAACATGATGTGCAATTTCATGAATTAAGGTTAATAAAAACTGCTGTTTATTCAAGTTATTATTAACCGTTATTTGTGTTTGTCCGTTTGAAAAGGTTCGAAAATCGCCGTGTTTTGTTTGTCGTTGATTTACAATTTTCAGGTTAATTTTATGTTCGTTAATTAAATACTCAACTAACAGAACCGCTTTTTCGGGAATATATTTAAGGAGTATGTTTTTAATGATTAGTGTTTTGAGAATTATAATTATTAACCGCTATTATACCCCATATAATTTGTATTATCCAAATTACAGAAAAACCAAATATCAAAATAAATAATCCTAAAAAACCTAAGAAAAGTGTACTAATAGTTGTTATAATTGCAAGGAAAATATTAAAAATTAACATAACAATAAATCCTGTATTTGTTGAATATAACAGCCCTAATGGACCTAGAAAAATTGTTAGTAATAAAGAAATCCCTATGCTTTTTTGATTGCTATTTACAGTGATGTTTTTATTTTCTACTTGAAGGCTATTCATAATTTTTATATCAAATTAATTTTTATGCTTTTTTGAAATGTTTTATGGATTAGAGCTAGAAACCTGTAATACTTGTCCGTTGTAATATTTACTTCCTGTTAATGAGAAATCAAAAATATAGTCAGCCATTTCTTTTGCCGATAAAGGCGCGATATACCCAGGAAAAGCCTCTTCAAGCATTTCGGTTTGTACAGCTCCTAAAGCTAAAACATTAAAGGCTATTTGCTGTTCTTTATATTCTTCCGCTAATAATTCTGACAAGGTAATTACCGCACCTTTTGCCGAGCTATATGCCGCCAAACCTGCAAATTTTAAACTTCCTTGAACTCCGCCCATTGAGCTAACGGTAACAACATGACTTCCTTTTTGCATAAACGGAATCAGTTGTTTTGTTATTTCGGCAACTGCAAAAACATTCACTTTATAAACTTCTTCAAAATCGGAAGTTGTTAATTCTGTAAAAGGTTTGTTGATTAATTTACCAGCATTATTGATTAAAATATCAACATTATTCCATTGTTTTTTAATAAAATCAGTGGCTTTTTTTAAATCATCATTATTTGATAAATCAACCGATAAAGTTGTGATGTTTTTATGATTTACCACCTCTAAAGGTTTTGTGTTTCTTGACAATGCTAATACGTTGTGTCCTTGGTTTGCAAATTTTTGTGCTAATTCAAAACCAATCCCTCGGCTAGTTCCTGTAATTACTATGTTTTTATTCATTTTTTTTAAATGTTATGTGCTGATATGCGCCAATATCAGGGGTTGTTTTTCTCGAAATATTTAAAATATCGTTAAATATACTTGTTTTTTTCGCCTTATTAATAGCATCAGAATTTTCGCCGATTCTAAAATCGTTTTCATCAATATCTTTAAAATGTGGGTTTCCATTTAAAAGGATGTTTTTAAAATGTGTCGCATCATTAAAGTTTAAAACATTATTAGAAGCGCCACGAATTAATGAATTTTCAATACGATAGTTAAAAATACCATCTTCTTTTTTATCAAAGATAAGCTCGGTATTGTTATTTCCTTCAATAATACAATTGATAAAATTTGCCTTTACTAAATTTTCTGTGATGGTTTTTACTGTTTGATTATCATCTGTAAAAGTGTTATAATTACGTATGAAAACAGTTGGTTTTTGACGCATACTATTGTTCCAATAATTAGCAAATGTACTGTGTGTAAAATTATAATTTCCACCAGAAATACATGCCAAAGATGCTTTTCCTGCGTTACCAATAACCAGGTTTTCGGCTTCAATATGTGTGTTTCTCCCTAGAATTCCGTAGTAGGAATTATTATAAATTTCGGTGTTTTTAATTAGAAGGGTAGGGCTATTTTTTTGCTCAATATTATCAACTAAAATACCTACAGTTCCGTTTTTGATAACCGCATGATTTATGTTATTTCCAAAACTTCCTTTACGTATCCAAATACTGCCCCATTGTCCTGGAGTTTTACGGTAACGATGTGCTAGTTTATCGCCTTGAAAAGTTACTTTTTTATCAAACGTTCCATTAATTTTTAAGCGGGATTTTTTATCAATAATTAATCCTGAATTTTTATGGAAATAAATAGTTGTTCCTGCATTTATTGTAAGTGTTTTATCCGAAGGAACAGTCGCGTATCCATAAATTACATAAGGTTTTTTATCGGTAAAAATTAACTCATCGTCAGTTAAAAAACGACAAGCTATTTTAGTGTTTTTACCATCGATAGTAAGTGTTTTAAAATCACTGTTATTTTTTGAAGGAAATATAAAATGAGCATCTTTAATTAAGGTAACTAAAGGTACTTTTTGCTGCTTATTTCCGTTGTCAAAAAGTAATTTGTCGGTATATAAAGGTGTTGAAATACTGTTGTAATCAACCGTATTTTCTATAAAAATATACATGCTGTCTTTGGCTAAAATAGCAACATCAGTAAAGTTTTTTCCCGACAACCCATCAACATTTAAACGGTATTTTGATGTAATTCCGTTTTCTAATTTAATTTCAGGAATTGTAATCGCTTTATTACCTCGATTATACACCTTTAAAGTGTAGGTTGTAGAGCTGATATTCGAAAAAATGGTATCTAAAAAAACGGTGTCTTTTGAAAACTCTAATTCTCCAAAATTCGGAACAGTATTAAAATCTTTTCTGCAAGAACTAACAACAATTAAACTAATACTAGCTAAAATCAGCAATAAATATCTCATATATAAATGTTGTTAGTTTTTTAAGGTTTAAGAGCTTGTTTAAAATTAAATAAACGGTCAGTTCGAGTGATTTTTTTCCTTCAAAAAATTGTATCGAGAACTTATTTAATATTAAAGTCAATTAGAATTTATCAACATAAAAGAATTCAAATTCTCGATACAATTTTAATTCCTTTTAGTCATTAAAATCACTCGAATTGACAAGAATCATCAAAAAAAAGCCAATAATTACGGCAAATCAGGATGCGAACCTGAAATAAATTCAGGTTGACGTATTCGATTTTTTAGTTATAAAACGTTTTAAATGAACTTTAAACAGACGCTAATAATAATTAAAATAGTAAAAATATTATTTTTTAATCAGTTCAATTTCAAATAATTTACTCCAATGTTTTCCGGTAACAAACAAGCGATTATTTTGAGCATCAAAAGCAATTCCGTTTAAAACATCGTCATTTCCGTCTAATTTTTGATCTTTAGCAACCAAGTCTCTTAAGCCATTTAATTTTACAACGCCATCAACAACACCTGTTTCAGGATTGATAATTAAAATAGCATTTTGTTGCCATTTGTTGGCGTAAATTTTTCCGTTGATTAATTCAATTTCATTCAAATTATCAACCGCATATTTATTGGTATAAACCTGAATACTTCTTTTTTCTGTTTGATTATCGGCATTTAAAAACCATATTTTATTGGTTCCGTCTGTTTTAATCAACTCATTTTTGTTGTGCGTTAATCCCCAACCTTGGTTACTATTTTTATAATCAAATTCGCCAAGTTGTTTAAACGTCTCTAAATCATAAATAAAACCCTTGCGAGCTTGCCAGGTTAACCAATAAATTTTATTGTTAAAAATAGTCATTCCTTCACCAAAATATTTTTTATCTAAATCAATTTTTTGAAGAACTTCCCCAGTTTCTATAGCAACTTTTCGTAAGGTAGATTCGCCTTTACGCCCTGTAGTTTCATATAAAAAACCGTTTTTATATTCTAAACCTTGGGTATAGGCTTTTTTGTCGTGCGGATAGGTATTTATAACTTTATAGGTATAAACGGCAGGCGCATTTTTAGCTAAAATTTCAATAGTTCCTGTAATTTTTTTAGATTTCTTCGGATAAAAAGCCAAGGCGGTAACGGCAAATTTACCAACACCAAAATCGGCAGTATTAATAGTAACGCTTGTTTGAGTTTTATTTACACGTTTTTTTTGCACGAATAAATGAACAGAATCAATCTTTTTACCTTCAGTTTGTTCAAAATTAATGGTAGCTTTCTGTCCTAAAGTGGTTTTTTTAGAGGTATTTAACTTAAATTTGTAATCTTCTAGACTACAAGAAGTAATACTAACTATTGATAAAGCTAAGGCTAAGTAGGAGTAAATACGCATATTTTATGGTTTGATTTCTTGTTTATTCGATTATACTACAAATTAAAACAATTTATTGTTTGAAAATTAAAAAATATGGTTAAATTTGCAACCTCAAACAACTAAAATTAATTTTTAGTGTAAAACTTTACCATTTTTACACTTTTTTTTATAATGTTTGTTCAAAAAATTAAACAATATTTAAAAGTCATTTAAGATGCGTAAAGGAATACATCCAGAAAATTATAGAATGGTAGCTTTTAAAGATATGTCTAACGGAGATGTATTTTTAACACGTTCAACTGCTAACACTAAAGAAACTTTAGACGTAGAAGGAACAGAGTATCCATTAATCAAATTAGAAATTTCAAGAACTTCTCACCCTTTCTATACAGGTAAATCTAAATTAATTGATACTGCCGGACGTATTGACAAGTTCAAAAATAAATACTCGAAATTTAAAAAATAATTTTAAGTATCGAAAATATTTAAAAGCTCTAACAATCGTTAGGGCTTTTTTTATGCCAAAAAATTGGTAATTTAGCCGATAAATTCTACAAAAATGAGAGATACTATTTTAGCTGTTGTTATTATTATTAATGCTTTGTGCGGTATATTGGTTTATTTTATGCCTCAAATGGGGAATTATATTCTGTTAACCATTGCGTCTTGCGTAAGTATATTGGCTTTTTACGATGCTTTTATTCAAAAAAAGCATTCGTTGATGCGTTCATTTCCTGTAATATCTCGTTTGCGTTGGGTTTTTGAAGAAGAACGTGAAAAAATTCAACAATATTTTATTGAAGATGATTTAAACGGAACACCTATTAATCGTGAAAAACGTAGCCTTGTTTATCAGCGATCTAAAAAAGAAATAGAAACTGTTCCTTTTGGTACCCAACATAATTTATATGAAAAAGGCTATGAGTTTGTAAAACATTCGTTATTCCCGAAAGACCATCATCATATTACTGGCGAAAGAGTGGTTTTTGGTTCTGATAAATGTACCCAAAAATACGATGCCTCTATTATTAATATTTCGGCAATGTCGTTTGGCTCGCTAAGTAAAAATGCAATTATGGCGTTAAATCAGGGTGCAAAAATGGCTGATTTCGCCCATAATACTGGCGAAGGAGGAATATCGCCACATCATTTACAAGGTGGCGATTTAATTTTTCAAGTAGGAACAGGCTATTTCGGAGCAGGAAAAAGTGTAAATGGAAAGCGTGTTTTTGATGCTGAAATTTTTAAAGAAAATGCCATCCGTCCTGAAGTAAAAATGATTGAAATTAAGTTTTCGCAAGGTGCAAAACCTGGGCATGGCGGAATTTTACCCGCTAAAAAAAATACGGAAGAAATTGCAAAAATCCGTTCTGTAGAACCTTTTACAAGAGTTGATTCTCCTCCAGGGCATTCGGCTTTTTCTAATTTTGATGAAATGATTGTTTTTATTCAAAAAGTAAGAGATTTATCCGAAGGAAAACCTGTAGGAATTAAATTTTGTGTAGGCGATAACGATGAAATTGAAGCCATGATAAAAGCCTTTGCTGATGCTAATAATTATCCTGATTTTATTTCGGTTGATGGTGGAGAAGGAGGTACAGGTTCGGCACCGATAGAATTTTCTAATTATGTAGGAACACCCTTGTTAGATGGTTTGGCTTTTGTTACTAAAACATTAAGAAAATACAAACTAAAAGATCAAATAAAAATTATAGCAAGCGGTAAGGCAATTGATGCTTTTGATATTGTAAAATACAAAGCCTTGGGCGCCGATGCAATTGGTATGGCACGTAGTTTTATGCTAAGTTTAGGCTGTATTCAGGCGCGTGAATGTAATTTAGATACCTGCCCCGTTGGTGTGGCTACGCAAGAGGAAGATTTGGTGGAAGCTTTAGTGGTTGCCGATAAAAATATCCGAGTTAAAAATTATCATGATAAAACGATTGATGCCGTAAAAGAAGTGGTGGCAGCTATGGGAAAAAACTCAATTACCGATGTTAAAGCAAGCCATGTTTTTAGAAGAAATAAAGCGGGAGAAATTCAGTCTTTAGATGCTGTGTACGATTTACAATAAAAAATTAATTAATTAAATATCAGGTTCTAAATACGTGAAGAACTTATCAAAATAATGGAAACAAAATTACAGTTAAACGCTAAAAAATATCAATTAGAACGCTATCCTAAAACCGACGATAAATCGTTACGTGCTTGGAGCAATGCCGAGTTATTAACGCTTGATTATATTACCGATTTAGAAGTTCAAAATATTCATATATATAATGATAGATTTGGTATTTTTAATACCTTGTTAAATACCAAAAAATTAACTACTGTTTGGGCGTATGCGAGTCAGAAAAAAGCAATTACCCAAAATTTAAAATTAAATAATTTAGCTACGGATATTATTTATAAAACACCTTTAGATACTTTAGAAAAGGTTGATTTAGCCTTAATTAAATTACCGAAATCAGTAGAGTTATTTGAACTTTTTTTACAACAAATTTATAAATCAGCAGACGAAAACACGGTGGTTGTTTGTGGTTTTATGACTAAATATTTTTCTCGTGCGTATCTTAAAAAAGCCGAAAGATATTTTGAAGAAGTGGAGCAAACCAATGCTTGGAAAAAAGCACGATTATTAGTGTTAAAAACACCTAAAAAAGAAGTTGAAGAAAGAGCGTTGCTAAATGAAATTAAATTTAAAGAACAAATTATAAAGCAGTATTACGGTGTTTTTTCTTCGGATAAAATCGATTACGGAACCCAGTTTTTCTTAGATAATTTAAAAGTACAAGAAAACGAATTAAAAGTATTAGACGTTGCCTCTGGTAACGGTGTTATCGCTTGGGACGTACTGCAACAAAACCCCGAAGCAAAAGTTACTTTGGTTGATGATTTTAATGTAGCAATTGCATCTTCAAAATTAAATATAACAGCCGAAAATGCGGAATTTATTTGTGCCGATACTTTAAACGATTTAGAAAAAGATACTTTTGACTTAGTGGTTTCTAATCCGCCGTTTCATTTTGAGCATGAAAATAATATAGAAGTAACCATTGAACTTTTTAAAGGTGTCGCACGTTGTTTAAAACCAAGCGGACGTTTTGTATTAGTTGCAAATACGCATTTGAATTATAAAACGCATTTAGAAAAAGTTTTTACCAATATAAAAATAATAGGAAATACGAATAAGTTTCATATTATTGAATGTAAAAATGATTAATTTATTTTAAAGAATCTTTAAATAAATTTTATTTAAATACGTAAAATAGCTAACCGCTCTAAATTAAATTTAGAGCGGTTTTTTTGTAGAAGAAAATAAGGTTTTAAAATATGAAAAAAATGAATATCAACGCTTTTTTGTGTGGGGGTTATGTGTGTTTTTCAGTGTTAAGTAAATGTTAATTTTTAATAAAAATAAATTAATTAAGGTAGTCTATATCTTTTTTTTTCAATACATTTGTTTGTGTTAAGTCTTTTTTTTGTTGATCTACAGTGTTTTGGGTTTATTTTGTAAAGATCTTAAAAAAGTTAAAGAAAAATTAAATGAAAGTAGAATTATCTTCTAAATTAGATAGCTTATTCAAACATAAATTATTGTTTTTATTAATCAAACGATATCATAAAACAGTACTATTTTTTAATGTAGTTTGTATTGTTGTGTTTAATTAATTTTTGTTAGCTATGAAAAGAAAAAATATACATAAAATGCTATTCCTTAATTAAGCATTTATTAATAAATTGTTTTAATTCATTTTTTATGAATCTATCTGTATATAAAAAGCAAGTGCTATTAGTTACTTGCTTAATTTTTTTGTTAAATATAACAAATGTATTTGCGAATCCGTATGTAAAGAACGCTACTGAGTATAAAAGTGAAGTTCCGTTTTTTATAGAAAAACTAAGTTTAAATAAAACGGAAGTTAGTTTAAGTTCAGCGGCTATTTATAATAAGAGTTATTATAAATTAGGAGCATCTAAAGCAATAAAAAAGAAAGAAACTTCTTTTTTTGAGGGGATGCTAAACGCTGTTAAGGGGTTTGTTTTTAGTAGCAAAGTTACCGCAGCAGCATTTGTTGTTGGTGGTACTGGACCAGGAGACGATTTTGACGGCGATGGCGTTTTAAATAAAGATGATTTAGATGATGATAACGATGGGATCCTAGATACTATAGAAGCTAATATAACTATTGTTAATTCTAATGCAGGAGTTAAATCAACTACTAATATTAATAATGTAGAAGGGCAGTCTTCTATTCCAATTAATTTTTATGGTAGTGGAAAGACGGTTACTGCTACTCTTTCTCAAACAGGAGGTAAATTCTTAAATAGAACAGACGCAAATGATATTGTAGCTTTTAGTGAATATGGAGTTGACTACCGTAATCAAAATTGGAACTTAGATTTTGGTGCTAATCCAGTTTATGATTTAAAAATCTATTTTGGAAACTTAGAAAATTCTCCTTCTGGAGATATAAAAATAGGTAACTTTACAATTACACTAGAAAATGGTACGGTAATTAATGGTGCCGATTTTTCTATAACTCAAGGAAATCCTTATGGGTTTAAACAATTTGAACTTAACCCTAGAAATATAAATAAAACAAATGGTTTAGGTGCACCTACTATAGAAGCTGAATACCAGCCAGCAGGGCAAGGTAAACAGGCAATAGGAACAATAAACTTTAACGATATTGGAACTTCTAAGGGCGTAAATGGAGTGAAATCTATTGCGTGGACTATTGATGCTGGTACTGGTGCTGGTCCAACAGCAACGATGGGCTTTTATACCAGGACAATAGGTTCTGGAAATATTATAACAGAGATAAATTCCGATTCCGATGGAATTCCAAACCGTTTCGATCTTGATTCGGATGGTGATGGTTGTTCCGATGCTTTTGAAGCAGGAACTACTACCGATACAACTGCCGATTTTAAATTTGATGGAACAAATGTAGGAACAAATGGTTTTGAAGATATTTTAGAAACAAGCATTACAGGTTCTTACGATGGTAGCTATACTTATAATAATGCAATAGATGCTATTAGTAGTTGCCCAGTACCCTGTACTGATTCTAATAAATATGGTGATACTTGTGATTTTGACGGAGATGGAATTATAAATTCTGTTGATTTAGATGATGATAATGACGGTATTTTAGATACTGATGAAGGATTTTGTTCTGATGAATTAACTGGTACTTGGACTGGTTCAGGAGCTTCTTGGTCTTCTAGTGCTGGTGGAGTAACAATTACTTGTAGTTCTACATTTATAAGCCCAGCAAGTCTTTATTCTTCTGGGAATGACACCTTCAATACAACAAATTATTGGTTACCAAATGTTGCAGGTGGAGCTTCTTTCATATATGATGTTAATTGGGACAGTGCTCCAGAGGGACCAACTACCGATATCGATCTTTTAACTGATGATCAAGGTTCTGGTACACTTACATTTACATTTAGTACCCCTGTTGTGAGTCCTGTGTTGCATATTGATAAGTTAGGAGGTTCTTCCAATGGTATGTCAAATTCATTGAATTTTACTTTAGTTACACCAAACATAACTCTGAAAAGGTTGAGTGGTACTGATGACTTTGAAGTTACGGGAACAACTATTCAAAAAACACCTAATTTAGTGTTAATAGATGTGAATTCAGAGGCTTTACCTGAAGTTAATAGAGGTACAGCTGCTGGTTCAGTTCGTTTGGATGGTGTTTTCACGTCAGTTACTTTTAATTGGAAAGGTGTTGGTTTTGAGGGTAATGGTGGTGATCTTATTGAGTTTGCTGTTGAAACCTGTGCATCTACAGACACCGACAGCGACGGAACACCAGATTATTTAGACTTAGATTCCGACAACGACGGCTGTCCTGATGCTTTAGAAGGCGCTCAAACAAGCTTAACATTAACAGATGTTGATGGAAAAGGAATTTTAATAAGTGGCGTAGATGCCAATGGAGTACCAACACTTGTAAGTGGTGGGCAGGCAGATGTAAGTAGTACAGATCCAATAATAACAGGTGGTCAGTGTGATGATGATGGCGATGGCGTTCTAAATAAAGACGATATATGTAATGGCTTTGATGATAAAGCAGATAATGATGGCGATTTAGTTCCTGACGGTTGTGATTTAGATGATGATAACGATGGTATTTTAGATAGTGTAGAAAAGACATGTTCAGAAAATGGTTCAATAATTTGGGACTCAACAACCAAAGGTCTTTTATCAAATACATTTACAGCAAGTAGTAGTACAGCTACAATTATAGGAACTGTTGCTACATTAGCAACATCTTCAGCTTTGCAAGGACCAATATATGCTAATGGCTCTGGTAATGCCAACATAGATATTACATCAAGAGGGGGTTCTGGGGCTATTATAGGAAATGAAACTGTAATTAGTTTTCCTTCAGAAGTTACTTTTAGTGAATTTAATGTAAGAAGTATTGCGGCTGCAAATGGTAGCCCTACTATTGCACCAAATTATGATGAAACACAGATTATTGAGTTTTACAATGGAACAACTAGAGTTTATTTTGATGGAACTCTTTTTACAGAAGGTACAGGAACTATATATCATCATCCATATTATGATGGTATTGATGCAACTTATGCTAGTGGTGGTCCATATTATAATAAACTAACAGGTGTTGCCTATCCAGGTAATACAACTACCAACGTAGCAAGTCCTGCTTATGGTGGGGTAAATGCATTAGAAGCAGGGTATAAATTTATTATTAATGAGCCTATTACTAAAATAATAATTAAACAAAGTCCTTTAGCAAAACAAGATAATATTGGAATTAGAATTTTAGACATCTGTTTAGGCTATCAAGACACAGACAGCGACGGAACCCCAGATTATTTAGACCTAGATTCTGATAACGACGGCTGTCCGGATGCTCTAGAAGGCGCTTTAACAACTTTAACATTAGCAAGTGTAGATGGAAAAGGAATCTTAACAGGTGTAGTAGATGTTAATGGAGTTCCAACGCTTGTAAGTGGTGGGCAGGCAGATGTAAGTAGTACAGATCCAACAATAACAGGTGGTGAGTGTGATGATGATGGCGATGGCGTTCTAAATAAAGACGATAAATGTAATGGCTTTGATGATGCTATAGATTCAGATACCGACGGAGTTCCTGATGGTTGTGATTTAGATAATGATAACGATGGTATTTTAGATAGTGTAGAATGTGGAGCTTTATTACCAGGCGTTGTTACTGGAATAGATACAAACACACTAACAGGTACTTTTACCTCTAGTGTTTTGAGTACTGATTTTACATTAACATCTCCTTCTCAAATTGAGTTACCTTTAGGAAACCAAATACCTGTTAAATTTAAAAGTTACGCTGGTGTTACTGAAGGGATTTTAGCGTATTGGGATGAAGGAAATGTAATTCCAAATATTTTTGATATTAAATTCACCTTACAAGCGCCAGTAAATGGTGTGCTAAATGCCTTAAGAATAGCAAGTAATGCGCCAGGTTCTGCGTATGGAGCTCAAAATGCAAAGAAACAAATTACATTAACTTGGCCAGGAGGAACAAGTGCTGTTCTTAGTGACCCTTTAAATGAAATAGTAAACCTAACTGACGGTGCTGTAATTACATCTGGTACTATTTTGGAGTTAGATTCTGGTACCAATCAGATTCTAAACTCTCGATGGTATTTAGATATTGATTTAGCGGGAGTGTCATATCCTTTTTCTTTAGATTATCACACTGTTTCAAGTGTTTTAACCAGATATGAAGGTTTTTCTTTCCTTCCAAAAGGATGCCCGGATTTAGATGGAGATACACTTACGAATAATTTAGACCTAGATTCTGATGCTGACGGCTGTAACGACGTTTTAGAATCAGCAGGAATAGATGCGAATAATGACGGTATTTTAGACGGAGACGGTTTTAATACAACTGGGCAAGTAACTACATCAGGAGCAATATTAGCAAGTAGTTATAATGGTGCAACAGGAAACGAATATAAAGCAACTCAATTAACAGCTGACTTTACAGCATTAATAAATCAAACAGTAGCTGAAGGAACAGCAACAAGTTTTACCTTAAAATCGGCAACTGCAGATCAGGCAACAGCTTATGCTGCAGGAGTTCCAATATACGGAACACCAGGAAATGCAGATGCAGGTATTCAATACCAATGGTATCTTGGCGATCCGAATAGTGGAGGAACGGCTTTAACTAATACAGGAGTTTATACAACTGTAACAACTACAAAATTAAATATTAGTGATGTTAAAGGATTAGATGGTTCAGTATATTATTTAAAAGTTACCCATGCTGATAATGTGTGTATTGAAAGTGTTGGGAGTGCTACTTTATCAGTTTTTGATCCTTGTAAAATAGGAGCAATCTTAGGTACAGTAACCGCAAACGACCCTGATGCCGATGGTATTAATAATGTATGTGATTCAGATGATGATAACGATGGTATATCAGATACCGAAGAAAATATAAATAATAAAAATCCAGATGCTGATGCTGATGCTGATGGTATCCCTTTCTATTTAGATGATGATGATACTAATGCTGCTATAGGCGATGTAAATAATAACATAGAAGCTGATTTTGATACTGATAACGATGGTATTCCAAATCATTTAGATTTAGATGCTGATAACGATGGTATTTACGATGTCGTAGAGGCTGGAGGAACAGATACTAATAATGATGGGAAAGCAGACCATTCTGGTGCAGATTATTCTGATACAGCTGGATTTCCAGACAGTACTTTCTTCGGACTTACACCAACAAATACAAACACTATAACTGATAATCCTGCGGATTTTTTAAATATAGATTCTGATGGTGATGGATGTTCTGATGCTAATGAAGCATATGGTAATGCAAATACGGATACAAATTCAGACGGTACTTACGGCGGAGTTATTACTTCAGCAGAAGTAGATGCTAATGGATTAGTAACAGATGCAGCTTATAGTGCTCCCAATGCAAACTACACAATAGTAAGTTATATAAACTCGGTATGTTATATAGATATCTGTACCGATACAGCAGGAACTGATACCGATAATGATGGGGTTAAGGATATTTGTGATGTAGATATTGACAACGATGGTATTTTAAACGAGAATGAAAATTGTAATAGCCCAGTATGGGGTACCGCACCACTTACTTGGACAACAGCAGATGATTCTGGCACTATAGCTTTGGCAGGAGGTATCGATATGTCTATTGATATAACAACGACAGCTTCAGGTGATTTAGATGCTTCTGGAGGAACAGCTTTAAATTTATCAGCTACTGGTGCTGGAACTCTGGGAACTTTAGATGATTTAGGAATATTTTTTAATCCAGATGCTACTCAAGGAACTTCTCCTGTTAAAATTCAAATAGATTTTACTGAGAAAATGTATAATCTGAATTTTAAAATTACAGATATAGATGCAGGTGGTTTTGGAGTTAGAATAGATAAAGTTACAATTACTTCAGATATAGGAAATCCAATACTTACAAAAGTAAGCGAAACCTCTTCATCTTTTACAGTAGTAAATAATCAAGCTACTGCAATTCGATATGTAACTTCTGATAAAGATAATAAAGGTACCATATTAGTACAAGTTCCTGATGGAGCAAAATCAATTACGATTATATACGAAGAAGTAGGAACAGTTAGCGACCCCGGTGTTAGAGGTATAGGTATTTTAGGTGATTTAAAATATTGTTTAGACACCGATAACGACGGAACACCAGATTCAAATGATTTAGATTCTGATAACGACGGCTGTAACGACGTTGTAGAATCAGGTGGAATAGATGCGAATAATGACGGTATTTTAGATGGTACTGGCTTTGATGCAGATGGAAAAGTAACAGGAGGTGTTAATGGTTATAATGGCGCAACAGGAAACGAATATAAAGCAACGAAATTAACAGCTGACTTTACAGCATTAACAGACCAAACAGTAGCTGAAGGAACAGCAACAAGTTTTACCTTAACATCGGCAACTGCAGATCAGGCGACAGCATATGCTGCAGGAGTTCCAACATACGGAACATCAGGAAATGCAGATTCGGGCATAGAATACCAATGGTATCTTGGTGATCCTAATAGTGGAGGATCTGCTTTGGCAACTACATTAATTTATACTAATGTAACAACAGCAATATTAAATATTAGTGATGTTACAGGCTTAGGTGGGAATAAGTATTATTTAAAAGTTACCCATGCTGATAATGTGTGTATTGAAAGTGTTGGAAGTGCTGTGTTGGGGGTGAATCCAATCGCAGTAAACGATACAGTAGCAAATTTACCAACCAATACGGATGCAGTAGTAAATCCATTAATCGCCAATGGCGGATTAGCGGATAGCGATCCTGATGGAAGTTTAGATGCAACTACGGTAAGTTTAGTAGGTACCTGTGATTCAGGATCAACGGATGCTAATGGAGATTGTTTACAAATAACAGTACCAGGTCAAGGAGTTTGGACTGTTGATCCAGTAACAGGAGCGATTACTTTCAATCCAGATGCAGGGTTTACTTCAGACCCAACACCAGTAACTTA
>NZ_OENA01000004.1 GCF_900239185.1 Tenacibaculum finnmarkense | reverse complement strand
TGCAAAATAAAGTTCATCATTATAAATAAAACCTCCAAAATCAGAGTATTTTGTATTGCTTGATACATTATGAATATTGATGTAGGTTTTTTTAGTATTGGAATATTCTACAAAATAATCTTTGTTACTTTCTAATGATTTCACTCGGCTATCATTAGTATTTTCACCTTTTAGTTTTAAAAGCCATGCGTCAGATTTGGCTATTTTTCCGTTGGTTTTTAATACCTGTGAGTATCTGAACAAATGCTTTGAGGAAGCTATTTTTTCATGAAACTTCATTAATTTGGCGTAATTTTTCTCCGCTTTTGTAAATTCAAAATTGAAATATTGCGCGTCTGCTAAACGGCTTAATACCAAATAAGAGTTATCGCCTTTATCATGGATTGATTCATATAATTCAGCCGCTTTTTTATAGGCAAATTCTTTATAATACCTATCAGCAGCATATTTACGCTGCCCAAAACTAGCGGTGCTTATTAATAAAATTAGTATATATAGTATTTTTTTCATCTGTCTTATTTTTTTCAGGGGTTTTAGGTAATTTTCAGTCATTTTCAGCACTTTCTAAAATGCTTTAAAAGAATCTTGGCGATTTTAATGCGTGTTCTTTTAACATCTCATAACGAAGCATTACCTCGTAAGTTCCTGAGTTATAATTGCTGTAATTTGAGGTCGTTAAATCATAAGCAAAACCTATGTATAATTTTTTACTCGCCTGAAAACCTAGCAAGGCACTTACAGAATCATCCCATCGCCATGCCAATCCTGCTATAAATTTTTCATTAAACATAAAATTTGCCGACACATCTACTGATAATGGTGCGCCTTTTACTGCCTTTGCCAAGGCCGCGGGTTTGAATTTTATGTTATCACTTAAATTAAATACATATCCTGCGATAAAAAATAAATGCTGACGTTCTGTAGCAATATCACCACCATTAATTGTATCATCATAATGATCGGTGCTGATAAAATTTGGGATTGCAGCTCCTACATACCAATTACTTGTGTAGTAATAAAGTCCTGCTCCA
>NZ_OENA01000038.1 GCF_900239185.1 Tenacibaculum finnmarkense | reverse complement strand
GTCGAAACTATGAATTATTAATGGAATCTTCCGAAAATATAACCAAATTATCCGCCATAAAACTTTTATTGAATAAAATTTAAACAGGCTCTAAATGTATAATAATGTTTCATCGTTTATAAATATACCTGAATTGTTAAAGAAATCATGGTGAAAATTGTTAAAATAACAACCAAAGGAAGTGCAAATTTCAGCCATCTATCATAACCAACTTTCACAATTGCCAAAGAAGCTAAAATTAATCCTGTTGGATTGATAAACGAAAATAAACCCATTCCGTATAAATAAGTATTGACAATAATTTCACGTCCAATACCAACCGTATCGGCTAGTGGCGACATTATCGGCATGGTTAAAACCGCCATTCCTGACGAACTTGGAATAAAAAATGATAAGCCCGAATAAATAAACAATAACACGTTTGCAAAAATTCCTTTTGGCATTCCTGTAGTAAATTCACTAGCATTTTGTAAAATAGTATCGCTAATTAATCCTTGTTCCATCAATATTGAAACCCCTCGTGCGATTCCAATAATAAACGCAACACCCAACAAATCATTTGCGCCTTTTATAAAGGTTGTTACAAAATTTTCTTCCTTCATTTTGGCTAAAAAACCAATAAGGATTGCCCCTACTAAAAAGACCACAGTCATTTCTTCAAACCACCATTCTAAACGAGAAACTCCGTAAATCATTACTACAAAACAAAGCGTAAAAACAGTTAATATAATACGCAATCTTCCTGTTAAAACATGGGTCTCAGAAGTACTACTTCCAAAGATATTTTCAATCATTTCTTTTTGGTCGTAAATAATTGATTTTGTCGGATCTTTTTGAACTTTATTGGCATAACGTAAAATATAAATAACACAAATAACAATTCCACAAACCAGCATTAATAACCTTCCTGTAAAACCTGTTGTCCAGTTAATTCCTGCCGCATCCGAAGCAATAATCACACTAAACGGGTTTACTGTTGAACACATAGTTCCAATAGACGAACCTATATAAACACAGGCTAAAGCAACAATAGCATCGTATCTTGCCGCCAAAAATATAGGAATCAAAATAGGGTAAAAAGCAATGGTTTCTTCTGCCAATCCGAAGGTAGTTCCACCCGCCGCTATTAAACTTGTTACCACAAAAATTAACCAATATTCTTTCCCTTTTAATTTTTTTGCCAGCCATGCAATTCCCGCATCAAAAGCACCCGTAAAATTCATAATTCCGATAACACCTCCTAAAATTAACACAAACAAAATAATGTCTGACGATTGGGTAATTCCTCTTATTGGCGATTTAAAAAAAGCCAAAACTCCTTGAGGTTGCGCAGGTAATTCGGTGTAAGTTCCCGGCACACTAATCGGTTTAGAAATATCGCCATTTGTAAATTTTTCTAAAGGAATTTTAATCCCTAATTCCGCTAATGATTCTTGGGTTGCAGGAAGTGTTTTTTGCTCTTTTAAATGTGAATATGTAAACGAATTACTACTTTTTTGATACTGCAAAGCATCAAATTTACCCGCAGGAATAAACCAAGTTAAAAGTGCCACCAAACCAGCTATTAATAACAAAATAGTATGCGGTGTAGGAAATTTAATATTTTTCAAAATGTAAAATTTTATTTTTGATAAAAGTAAAACAAATTCAAGACACAGACAGCCCTTGTTAGATAAATAATTATGAAACAAAAACTATAAGAAAGGTTTTTTCAAAAAGTAAAACAAAAATTAAATTTCGCTTAAAAAACATACCTTTACATTTACATTTTATCTTAAAAAATTTTCATGGAAAACTCATTTAACAACAAAATTCGCGTAGGGCAATTATCAGCAACAGACCGCGTTTCTTTTTACAAAAAAACATACGCACACGTTGGTTTAGGCGTATTATTATTTATCTTTTTTGAATATTTATTATTGCAAAACGCCAGCATTGTCGAATTTGCATTATCAATGACGCAAGGCTACAAATGGCTGTTATTGCTCGGTGGTTTTATGCTAATAACCAATTATGCCGAAAGCACCGCCTTAAAAACAACCGACAAAAACTTACAATATTTAGCCTATTCTGGCTATGTATTTGCCGAAGCATTTATCTTTATTCCGTTAATTTACATGGCAATTTCATACACCAATAATTTTGAAATTATCAAGCAAGCAGGAATTGTAACCCTAGGATTATTTGCAGGAATTTCATCAATTGTATTTATCACCAAAAAAGATTTTTCCTTTATAAAAGCAGGTTTAAGCATTGGTTTTTTCATTGCCATTGCCTTATTAATTGCAGGAACATTATTTGGTTTTAACCTTGGTTTATGGTTTTCTGTAGGAATGTGCGTATTAGCTGCGGGGTCTATTTTATACCAAACCTCAAACCTTGTTCACAAATTTTCTACTGATGATTATATCCCTGCCGCCATCGGATTATTTGCTTCTTTAATGCTATTATTTTGGTATGTTTTACAAATTTTTATGTCAAGAGATTAAAAATTATTTGAAGCTATTTCCCGCTTTCCGCACTCGCTTTTTTTTGAAGAAAAATCAAAAAAAGAGCTCAAACAATTGCTTCAATCGGGGCTAGGAATTTCTGCTTCATTTTATAAGTAGATAAAACCAAGTGTATTATCTAAATTCCGTCCGTCAAACTGAATTTAGTTCAGTTTTGCATCCTGATTTGCCGTAGTTATTCGCTTTTTTTGATAATTCTTGTCAATTCGAGTGATTTTAATGACTAAAAGGAATTAAAATTGTATCGAGAATTTGAGTTCTTTTATGTTGATGAATTTTACACAAAAAAGTTCTCGATACAATTTTTTTGAAGGAAAAAAATCACTCGAACTGACAGTTTATTTTATTTTTAAACAAGCTATAAATAACAAAAACCTCACAGAATTTAAAAATCTGTGAGGTTTTTTAATATATAAAACTCAATTATTTAAAAAAAGAAATTAACTCAACATCATTTTGGCTCTTTTTACAGAAGCTACTAAAACGTCAATTTCTTGTTTTGTATTATAAAAAGCAAACGATGCTCTTACCGTTCCAGGGATTCCGTAAAAATTCATGATCGGTTGCGCACAATGATGCCCGGTACGAACGGCAACGCCTAATTTATCTAAAATCGACCCTACATCATACGGATGAATTCCTTCTAAATTAAAAGAAATTACAGCAACCTTATCGCTTGTTCCGTAAATTTTTAAGCCTTCAATTTTTTCTAATTCTTGTGTTCCGTAGGCTAATAATTCGTCTTCTTGTTTGGCGATATTATCAAAACCTATTGAATTTAGATAATCTATTGCCGCTCCAAAAGCAATTCCACCGCAAATATTTGGCGTTCCCGCTTCAAATTTATGAGGCAATCCTGCGTAGGTTGTTTTTTCAAAAGTTACCGTTTCAATCATTTCGCCACCTCCTTGATAAGGCGGTAATAATTTTAACAATTCCTCTTTTCCGTACAATACACCAACCCCTGTAGGTCCACACATTTTATGTGCCGATGCTACATAAAAATCAGCATCTAACCCTTGTACATCTGGTTTTATATGTGGTACTGCTTGCGCTCCATCAATTAAAACATAGGCACCGAATTTATGTGCCGCATGAATAATTTCTTTAATCGGATTGATAATTCCTAAGGCATTTGAAACATGATTACAAAACACCAATTTCGTGTTTGCATTTAATAATTCATGATATATATCCATACGTAAAGAACCATCTTGGTTCATCGGAATTACCTTTAAAATAGCCCCCGTTTTTTCACAAAGCATCTGCCAAGGAACAATATTTGAATGATGCTCTAAAGACGATACAATTACTTCATCTCCTGCTTTTAAAATAGCCGAAAAACCAGAAGCAACCACATTAATACTATGCGTTGTTCCTGCGGTTAAAATAATTTCATACGAATGTTTAGCGTTAAAATGTTGTTGCACTTTTAAACGCGCTTCTTCATATTTATCGGTAGCTTCTTGGCTTAACGTATGCACGCCTCGATGAATATTTGCATTGTAATTTGAATAATAATCAACAATAGCATCAATAACAATTTGTGGCGTTTGAGAAGTTGCTCCGTTATCAAAATATACTAATTTTTTTCCGTGAACTTCTCGGTTAAGAATCGGGAAATCAGCTCTAATTTTATCTACAATAAACATAAAAAATAATATTTGTAACAAAGGTAGCAGTTGTATTTCAATTACAAACATCAATCAATTAAATTCTTACATTTGTTAAAACTGTTTTTTATGAAAAATTTAAAGAAAATCGTGTTATTCATCACTTTTTTTAGTGTTTTAGCACTTGGCGTTCTTGTTTATTTAAATTATCCGAAGTTAAACATACTAGCAGGATATTCGGCTAAAAACACCGCTTCCTCCGTTTTTTTGGCGGGTAGAAGTTTAGAATTTACCGATAAAAACGACAATAATTTTTCGCCAATAAATTTAACTTCGGATGAAATAAATATCGAGGAAAAATCGGCAACAGGTTCCGTTTTTGGTTTATTAACCAGAAAAGCCGTTTATCGTGAAGGTTTAGGCGCTGTTTTAATTAATGATGATTATGATATCACTAAAAAAACACCCATTCCAAAACGTAGTAACCCCGATAATACTACGCCTTTTCCGTACGGAAATGCCAATCAGAAAGACAGCATTTTTAAGAATATCAATTATAAAAAATTAAACAACGTTATTGACACTCTTTTTGATGCAAAAAACAAAACACGGTCGATTTTAGTAATTTATAAAGATCAAATTATTGCCGAAAAATATGCCGATGGTTTTGATAAAAACTCCAAACAATTAGGTTGGTCGATGACTAAAAGCATTGTCAGTACGATTGTTGGAATTATGCAATGCGAAGGTCAAATAAATGTAAATGCTGCTAATTTATTTGAAGAATGGCAAAACGATGAACGCAAAAACATTACGCTTCATAATTTATTACAGATGAATTCAGGCTTGGCTTGGAAAGAAGATTACAACAGCATTTGCGATGCTACAAAAATGCTTTTCCTAGAAAATGACATGACTAAAACACCATTAAAAAAGCCTTTAACATCAAAACCGAACGAAAATTGGAATTATTCATCAGGTACAACCAATTTAATTTCGGGGCTTATCCGCAGTAAATTTAGTACACATCAAGCATATTTAAATTATTGGTATAGCGCCTTAATCGATAAAATCGGCATGAATTCAATGCTTATCGAAACTGATGCAAATGGTAGCTTTGTAGGTTCATCTTACGGCTGGGCAACCACTAGAGATTGGGCAAAACTCGGGCTTTTATACTTGCACAACGGTCAGTGGAACGGCAAACATCTTTTTGATAAAGATTGGGTAGATTATGCCACTACGCCTACCCCAACTTCCGATAAGCAATACGGTGCGCAAATTTGGTTAAATGCAGGCGGAAAATACGCTGATGTTCCTAAAAATATGTATTCTTTTAATGGGTATAAAGGTCAGAATGTGTTTATTTTGCCCACTGAAAATTTGGTCATCGTTCGAACAGGATTGACCAAAAATGCCGATATGAATCTATTTTTAAAAGAAATAATAGCTTCAATTAAAAAATAACTAAAATAAATTAAAAAATAAATATGAACCCTTATTATTACGTACTTTCAATAAACGGATTTTTATTCTTATTCAGTATTATCTTTTATTTTTTCCCACCTAAAAAGATAAATTTAATCTACGGATACCGAACCAATAAAACCATCAAAAATGATACAATTTGGCAATTTGCCAATAGCTTTTTTACCAAACAATTTTTAATCTATTCGAGTATTTCATTAGTAGCTTCGTTAATTTTTGTTTCTTTAAATAAAACAATTAGCTGGCAACCTATGGCGATTATGTTATTGTCGTTAGCGGTATCGGTAATTAAAACAGAGCAAGAAATTAGCAAGAATTTTGATGATGAAGGAAATAAATTAAAGTAAAATTAGTCTGTCAGACCTCACAGGTTTTAAAAACCTGTGAGGTCTATTATATTCTATTTATATTCCTCTTTTAACAAGGTAACATCATCGATAATTTTTTGCATATTTTCTTCTTTTGTACCGTCATACATGCCTCGAATTTGTCCTTTTTTATCGATTAAAACAAAGTTTTCGGTATGTACAAAATCTTGCTCACCGCCGTCGCCTTCATCTAAAACAGCAAAATAATGCTTACGTGCTAAGTTATAAATATGCTTTTTATCGCCAGTGGTTACGTTCCATTTTGCGTCGATAACACCTTTTTCATCGGCATATTTTCGTAACTGTGGAACGCTATCCATTACAGGGGTTACCGAATGCGATAAGAACATAATGTCGTCATCATTTTTAAAATTTTCTTGCAATTCACTCATATTATATGCCATCAAAAGACAAATTGTTTGGCATCGGATAAAAAAGAAATCGGCGATATAAATTTTATCTTTATAATTGGCATTGGTAATTATTTCGCCATTTTGATTGATGAGTTTAAAAGCGCCAATCTTATGATTTTTTGATTTTGAACGCACTGATGTATCTACCAATCGAGGATTGATATCCGCAGGACTGTAAACAGGTAATTTATCATCTACTTTTACCAAATGATAAAAAACAGGAATGCCTATCAAAGAAAAAACAAGTAAAAAAAGTAAGGTACTTTTTGATTTTTTAAAGAATTTTAAATCCATTTTTGATTAAATTTCAGCTAAAATACAGCTAAAAACAACTTTTATATATCTTATCTAAAGAAAAATATAAAAACAAAACCACATCAATACTACAAACTTTTACAGCTGTATTGAAAATACGTACATTTGTGCTATTTTTAATTTTAGAAATACATCTTTATGGAGACGTTAATAAAAGCAGTACAATTTATTTTGAGCTTATCGCTCTTAATTGTTTTACATGAATTAGGGCATTTTATCCCTGCAAAAATATTTAAAACTAAGGTTGAAAAATTTTACTTATTTTTTGATTATAAGTTTTCTATCTTCAAAAAGAAAATAGGCGATACTGTTTATGGAATCGGGTGGATTCCGCTAGGAGGCTACGTAAAAATAGCAGGAATGATTGACGAAAGTATGGATACAGAACAGCTAAATAAACCCGCACAACCTTGGGAATTTCGCTCAAAACCGGCATGGCAACGTTTAATTATTATGTTAGGTGGAGTTACAGTAAACTTTATTTTAGGGATTGTAATTTACATTTGTTTGATGTACACTTACGGCGAAAAATTTTTACCAAACGATAATTTAAAAGATGGTGTTTGGGTACAAAATCAGCTAGGAAAAGATTTAGGATTACAAACTGGTGATAAAATATTAACGATTGATGGGCAAGCAATTCGAAAATTTAGTGAACTTCCTTTAGAATTTATCAACGGAAATAATTATACGATTCAAAGAAATGGCGTTGTTATTGAAAAAGAAATTCCTACCGATTTTATTTCAAAATTAGTTGATAGAGATAAAAATTCTGGAAGTTTTATTTCGGTTCGTTTACCGCTTGTTATTGCAAATATTTCTAAAGATTCACCAAATATTAATAGCGATTTACAAGCAAAAGATATTGTTACTGCTATAAATGGTGTTTCAACAAAATATTTAGATCAGGCAAAAATTGAACTAGAAAAAAACAAAGGACAAGCGGTTAATATAACTATTCAAAGAGCTTCTGAAAGCTTAAGTATTCCTGTAAAAATTACTGAAAAAGGAAAATTAGGAGTTGGATTAGGGCAATTATCTTCAAAAGATTTAGAAAAATTAGGCTATTATAAATTAGCTAAAAAAACATATTCAATTAGCGAAGCGATTCCTGCGGGAACAGTAAAAGCGTGGTCAACGGTTACCAATTATATTAAGCAATTAAAAAAGGTTTTTAACCCAAGTACAGGTGCTTACAAAGGTTTGGGAGGTTTTATTTCAATCGGAAGTATTTTTCCTGCCGAATTTAGCTGGGAAGTTTTTTGGAACATCACCGCTTTTTTATCAATTATGTTAGGCGTTATGAATTTATTGCCAATTCCTGCCTTAGATGGTGGTCATGTAGTGTTCACTTTATGGGAAATGATTACCGGTAAAAAACCTGGTGATAAATTTTTAGAATATGCACAATTAGTAGGTTTTATCTTGTTAATAACCTTGCTTTTATTTGCCAATGGAAATGATATTTTTAGAACGTTTTTTAAGTAAAACACGCACCTAAATAATTATAATTTAAAAAGGGATTTCGTTTTAACGAGTCTCTTTTTTTTGGCTATATTCGTGTTTAGAAAACGAAATATAAGAATGCTTTCTGTAGTAAAGCGGAAGTATGTTTGGTTGTTTTTAAAAAAACATCTAAATTAATACCCCCAAAAAAAACATGAAAAAAATAATCAAATTTTCTGTATTTGCATTTGGATTCTTTGCAATCACAATGTCTCTTAGAGCCTGTTTAAATTTCATCTAAAAAACGTTTTATAGCTAAAAAATCGAATCCGTCAAACTGAATTTATTTCAGTTTCGCATCCTGATTTGCCGTAGTTCTTCACTTTATGCGATGCTGAAATAAATTCAGCATGACGATAATTTAGTCTTTATTTAATTTTTAAACAGGCTCTTAGATTACCAAGTAAAACCAATAATTATAGAAATAATTGAAATTGAGGAATATTTCCAGCTTCAATGATAAAACAAAAAATTATGTCAACTAAAATAGATAGATTAAACAATTCAAAAGTTCCTATTATTGTTTTTGATAAAAATTTAGAGAAATTACAAGATAAAATTTTATTTCCTGAAAAATTAGAAAAAGCAAATAAAATACTTGCAAAGGTTGGGCTACCAAAAAGAGAATAACTCAATACAATATATCATATAAAACAAAAAAAAGCATCGTAATTTTACGATGCTTTTCTATTTTATTTGATATTAAAACGCTTAAAAACTACTTCTTTAAATTTTCCGAAGCTTGCTTTTCTAATTGCGCTTGATACTCTTCTATAACAGGTTTTAAGGTGCTGTCAGGTATTTCAGCTACTTTTATATACAGCAAACCATCCACAGCATTATTAAATTTCGGATCGACATTAAAGGCTACTAAACGCCCGTTTTGCTTCACATATTTTTTAATAAGCACGGGCATACGCAATGCTCCTGGCTCAATTTCATCGATAATTTTATCGAATTTTTGCATATCTGCTTTGGTGGCATCAAACACAAAATCTTTATCGGCATCTTTTAATTTTACCTTAAATTCTTGCTTGGGATAAATATATTGCGCCACATACGGATCGTAATAATGAGACTTCATAAACTCAATCATTAACGATTTCGAAAACGCCGAAAATTTATTGCTAATACTCACACCACCCAATAAATATTTATATTCAGGATGACGCAATGTAACGTGTACAATTCCTTTCCAAAGTAAAAATAATGGCATTGGTTTTTGCTGATAACTCTTTGCAACAAAAGCACGCCCTAATTCCATCGAACTTTCCATCATGCTATACAATTCAGGCTCAATTCGAAATAAAGTATGGATATAAAAACCGTTAATTCCGTACTTTTTAAAAATATCTTTCCCTAAACCCATTCGGTAAGCCCCTACCAATTCTTTAGCAACGCTATCCCATAAAAATAGGTGATGATAATATTTATCAAACTTATCTAAATCGATGGCCTTGTTCGTTCCCTCGCCAATATCTCTAAAGGTAATTTCACGTAAACGACCAATTTCATGTAAAATATTTGGTATTTCTTTCGCATTTGCAAAAAAGACCTCATAATTTTTACTTTCTAGTAATCGGCTTCCCTTTTCCCTTAAAGCATCCACTTCTTTAGCAAATAAATCAGGCGCTCTTTGTGCCGTAATTTTTTTAGCTTTTTTAGGGATTTTTAAATTTTTAGGTGATAATATTTTTGACGTTTCTTTTTCAAAAGGATTCGCCAACATATATGTTTTCCTTCTTATAAATTGATAAAAAGAAGGAATATCTTTAAATTCTGCCTGATCTTTTACAGAAATAGCTTTTCCTATTCGTACTTTTATCACCTTATTATTTTGAGAAACTGCTTCCGATGGTAATTTTGCCGTTCTAAGAGTTCCACTAATCCTAGACAGTAAATAAAATAACGGGCTGTTTTTTGCATGAAAATAAATAGGAATTACCGGTACTTTTGCTTTTTTAATTAAGCGTACAGCTCCTTCTTCCCAAGGTTTATCAACCATTAATTTACCATCGCGATGCGTAGAAACTTCTCCCGCAGGAAAAATCCCTAAAGGTTTTCCTTCCCGTAAATGCAATAATGAATTTTTAATTCCTGCAATACTCGATTTAGCATCCTTTCTATCTTCAAAAGGATTTACTGGCATTATATACGGCTGTAAAGGTTCAATTTTATGTAATAAAAAATTGGCTATAATTTTGTAATCAGGTCTTTTTTCTACTAATATTTTAAGTAATAAAACACCATCCATAGCTCCTAAAGGATGATTAGAAATGGTAATAAAAGGTCCTTCTTTAGGAATTCTTTTTAAATCTTCTTCAGGTATTTCGTAGGTAACTTTACAGTCAGCTAAAACACCATTTAAAAATTCTAAATCTGTTTTATCTTTATTATTATCATATATTTTATTAATTGCAGAAATGCGTAAAACCTTCATCAATAACCATCCTGTAAAAGTTCCTACAACACCTAATTTATCTAACCCGATAACTTTAGCAATTTCTTTTGATGTAACTATTCCCATTAATTCAAATTTGGCATAAATGCAAATATAACTGAATTTTGCGAGACTGTAATTTTTTATTGTATAACCAATTGTGCTGTTTCTGTATTAATTTGACTTATAATTGACTTTCCTTTTTTACGTATTTTTTGAAGCGCTTTTTCATCAAAATGACGAATCGTATAAAGTGTAACTTCTTTGTAAGTTTTTATCTTAAAATCTGATTTTAAATCGGTATAAAAAACGTCGAATAAATCATATTTATCATCTACACAAACCGAAAAACTAATGGCTGAATTTTGAATTAAATTTACCTTTAATTTATATTTATGTAATTTCTCAAAAACAGCACTGATATTGCTTTCTACCATAAAAGAAAAATCTTTAGCTGAAATTGAAATCAAAATTTGATGTTTTTTTACTATAAAACACGGTACTTCAGGGTTAATTTTAGTGCCTTTTCCTACACAAGTTCCTTTGTTTGATAAATCATCAAAAGAACGTACAAATAGTGGAATATTTTTTTTCTCTAAAGGTTGAATCGTTTTTGGATGAATTACAGATGCGCCATAAAAAGCCATTTCAATAGCTTCGGTATAAGAAATTTCGTGTAGCAATTCCGTTTGTGTAAACACCCGAGGATCGGCATTTAAAACCCCTTCAACATCTTTCCAAATAGTTACACTTTTAGCGTCTAAACAATGGGCAAAAATACCTGCAGTGTAATCAGAACCTTCTCTTCCTAGGGTTGTTGTTATAGGTGTATTTTGCTTGTTTTTAACTGTTTTAAGTGATGTACTTCCTAAAAAACCTTGGGTAATATTTAAGGTTTTTTTAACAATATGTGTATTTATTTGCGCTTCGGTTAGCTTCCAATCAACTTTTGCATCTCTATAATTGGCATCCGTTTTAATGCAGTTTCTAACGTCTATCCACTTGTTTTCTACGCCAATTTCAGATAAATAAGCACTCACAATAGTCGTCGATAACAACTCGCCAAAACCAACCATCTGATCATATAGGTAATCATAATCATCCGAAGTATTTTGAACCATAAAACCACTTAATTCGCCTAATAAATGGTTTACTTCATTAAAAATAGGATGCTTTTTACCAAATAAATCGGTTACTATTTTTTGATGAAAATTTTCAACAAAACAAATCGCTTCTTTTAAATTATCTTTTTGATAAAAATAAGCATTGATAATTTCTTCAAAAGCATTGGTCATTTTTCCCATTGCCGAAATGACTATCAAAACATTCTCTGTACCTTCGTGCTGCAACACGTTTGCTACGTTTTTTACAGCATCGGCATCTTTTACTGATGCGCCTCCAAACTTAAATATTCTCATTACAAAATTGTGTTAAATACTGTTCATCCATTTGGCAAACTCGCCACTGATTATAAACTGTTGCACCTGTATTTTTATAAAAATCGATGGCATTTGTATTCCAATCTAATACCTCCCAAGCAACTCTTTTAAAACCATTTTTTTGTGCATAATTCATCACAGAACCGTATAATTTTTTACCTGCGCCAATGCCTCTTTTTGTTTGAGTAACCATTAAATCTTCTAAATGAATTGATTTTCCTTTCCAAGTAGAATAGCGCTCATAAAAAAGTGTCATTCCTATAATTGTTCCATCAATATCTTGAGCTACAAAGGTTTTAAACTTCGGATTATCAGAAAAACCATCTAAAATTAACGTTTCAAGATTAATTTCAACAGCATTTGGTTCTTTTTCAAAAATAGCTAATTCAATAATTAAATTTAATATTGATTGTGCATCTTTTTTTTCTCCTTCTCTAATTATAAAACTCATCACTTGTATTTTAAGCAAAGGTAATTCTTAATATATCTTGCTAAAAAACAAATAGAAAATTAAAACACATCGTTTCTATTTGTTAAAAATTTTAAGATGTAAAAACTTTGTAAAAGCGCAAAAAAGTTGGCATCTTTGTAAACCACACAAAAATTTGACATGAACAACAAGCACATGACTCTAGGTGAGTTTATTATTGGATATCAAAAAGATTTTAAATACTCTTCTGGTGAATTATCTCGCTTAATCAACTCAATTCGCTTAGCTGCAAAAGTAGTGAATCACGAAATTAGAAAAGCTGGTTTAGTCGATATTACAGGCGCTTCTGGCGATATCAACGTACAAGGAGAAACGCAACAAAAATTAGATATTTTAGCAAACGACCTTTTTAAACAAACACTTATTAACCGTGAAATTGTTTGTGGTATTGCAAGTGAAGAAGAAGACGATTTTGTGATTGTTGAAGGAAAAGATAAAACAAACGAAAATAAATATGTTTTATTAATGGACCCTTTAGACGGTTCATCAAATATTGATGTAAATATATCGGTAGGAACAATTTTTTCTATTTACAGACGAATTTCTCCTGTAGGAACGCCTGTAACCAAAGAAGATTTCTTACAAAAAGGAAGCGAACAAGTAGCCGCTGGTTATGTTGCTTACGGAACCTCAACCATGTTGGTTTTCACCACAGGAAATGGCGTAAATGGCTTTACATTAAACCCTGCAATTGGTACTTTTTACTTATCGCACCCAAACATGAAATTTCCAGAAATTGGTAAAATATACTCTGTAAGTGAAGGGTATTTTACGTATTTTCAAGAAGGAATGAAGCGCTTTTTAGTGCATTGTAAAGATTTAAATGAAGCAGATAACCGACCTTATACCGCGCGTTATGTTGGTTCATTAGTAACCGATTTTCATCGAAATATGATTAAAGGAGGAATTTATATTTATCCTTCAACAACCATTACGCCTAACGGAAAATTACGTTTATTATACGAAGGAAATCCAATCGCTTTTATCTGTGAACAAGCAGGTGGTAAAGCTACCGACGGTTTTACACGAATTATGGATATTGCGCCATCAGAATTACACCAACGTGTTCCTTTTTTCTGTGGAAGCAAGCAAATGGTAGAAAAAGCAGAAGAATTTATGACAGAATTTTCTTCGGATGAAAAACCAGTATATTAAATAATAACAATTATTTATAGTTCTATAAATTTAGAATAAGGCAAACAGTTGTTTGCCTTATTTTTTTGAATTAAATTTACATTTATTAAAACAAAAAATTAACTCACTTAAAAATAAATAATTATGGCTTTTCAATTACCAGAATTAGGATATGCTTACGATGCATTAGAACCAAATATTGATGCTAGAACTATGGAAATTCACCATAGCAAACACCATAACGGATATACCTCTAAATTAAATGCAGCAGTTGCTGGAACTGATTTAGAAGGAAAATCTATTGAAACTATTCTTGCTAATTTAGACATGAGCAACGGAGCAGTTCGTAATAACGGAGGTGGATTTTTTAATCACTCTTTATTTTGGACAGTAATGAGCCCAGAAGATAGAGGTTATTTATCAGGAGAATTAAAAGATGCTATTGAAGCTAAATTTGGTTCGAAAGAAGCATTTATCGAAGCTTTTTCTAAGGCTGCTGCAACTCAATTTGGTTCAGGATGGGCTTGGTTATGTGTTAAAAAAGGTGGTGAAATCGAAGTTTGTTCTACGCCAAACCAAGACAATCCATTAATGCCAGGAGTTGCTTGCGAAGGAACGCCAATTTTAGGATTAGACGTTTGGGAACATGCTTATTACTTAAACTACCAAAACCGTCGTCCTGATTATATTGATGCTTTCTTTAAAGTTATCAACTGGAACGAAGTTGAAAGAAGATTTGCTGAAGCTAAGTAATTAGTTTTATTTCGATAATATTAATGAAGTAAACTTCTTTACTATCGAAATAATAAGTACTAAAAAAACCCCGAAATTTTAAAAATTTCGGGGTTTTTATGTTTTTATAATATTCTTAAAAAAATATAATAGTAATTTTATTATACCAATTTAACTAGCGCCATAATAACACCTAAGTGAATTCCTTCATGTAAATTGTTAAAAGAAATCGCTGTTTCGATTGAATTTAAGGTAAAACCAAGACTTGTTTCATAGGCCGTATATTCTGTAAAAATACCCGCCTCAAAGTCTTCTTGTAAGGTATCAGGCAAGCCGATAAACAATTCTTTTACCTCTTCTAAATCATCTTCAGAAAATGTTTCTGTAGGAAAAGTTCCCTTTCTATAATTTTCAATTAATTCATCAGAAACTAAACAATTTAATCCTGATAATTTATACTGTAATAACTGTTGAGTTACTACTAAATGCGCAAGATTCCAAGCAATATTATTTGTAAATCCTTCAGGAATTTTATGTAATTGCTCTATCGATAAGTTTTCGATTTTTTTTAAAACTACTGCTCTCGATTTTCTTAAAATTTCAAATTGTGTGTTCATTTTTCTACTTATTTTAGCGGAGATCAAAGATAATTATTAAACCACTCAAACGATGAAGAAAGTATATTATTTACAAACCTGCGATACTTGCAAACGCATTTTAAAAGAAGTGAACATTGACGGATTTGAAAAGCAAGAAATAAAAACCAATAACGTTACTGTTAGCCAATTAGAAGAAATGCGAAAATTAACCGACAGCTATCAAAGCCTATTTAATAAACGCGCACGATTGTATAAAGAAAAAGAGTTGAAAAACAAGGAAATTAGCGAAGCTGAATATCGTGATTTCATTTTAGAAGAATACACTTTTTTAAAGCGCCCTGTTTTTATTTTGGAAGATAAAATATTTATCGGAAATAGTAAAAAAGTAATTGAAGCCTTAAAAGAAGAATTAAATTCATAAAACCAAAAAAGCTTCATAATCTTAACGATTATGAAGCTTTTGTTGGCCCACCAGGACTCGAACCCGGAATGTCTGCACCAAAAGCAGATGTGTTACCAATTACACCATGGGCCAATTAATAAGTTTGCAAATATAAAAATAATTTTTATATTTTAAGTAATTTTTTAAGCCGAACTAAAGTTGTTAAAAAACACTTAGTTGGCCCACCAGGACTCGAACCCGGAATGTCTGCACCAAAAGCAGATGTGTTACCAATTACACCATGGGCCAATTACTTATTGCGGGTGCAAATATAGCACAAAGTTTTATATACACAAACTTTTTTTGCTTTTTTTATTTTAACATCTTTTTGTGTAGGCTATTACTTGGTTAAATCTCTTAAAATTATATTTTTGTTTTCAATAAAAAATGAACAGTTATTAATACTTTCGTGTTTTACTATATAAAAAACTATGAACAATTTTAATTATAAAAAATGGAACACTCTTTTAGGGTGGTTTTCATTTGCAGTAGCGCTAATAACCTACACTTTAACCCTAGAGCCAACCGTTAGTTCGTGGGATTGTGGCGAATATATTTCTACCGCTGTTAAGCTAGAAGTTGGGCATCCACCAGGAGCGCCTTTGTTTCAAATGTTAGGTGCTTTTTTCGCTATGTTTAGTAACGACCCTAGTCAATGGGCTAAAATGGTAAATTTCATGTCGGGCCTAGCCAGTGCTTTTACTATTTTATTTATGTTTTGGACCATTACCAATTTGGCTAAAAAAATGGCTATCAAAAATGGCGAATTCAGCAAAAATGAAGCCATCGCTGTTTTAGGAAGCGGATTGGTTGGTGCATTAGCTTATACTTTTTCTGATAGTTTTTGGTTTAGTGCCGTAGAAGGTGAAGTATATGCCATGTCATCATTTTTAATGGCGTTATTATTTTGGTTAGGGCTACGATGGGAAGACGAAATAAATACTCCAAGAGGACACAAATGGCTCGTAATTATTAGTTTTGTGGTTGGTTTATCGTTTGGAGTTCATATTTTATCGCTCTTGGTTATTCCATCAATTGTGATGTTATATTTCTTCAAAACTTATAAAAATATCACTCTAAAAACAACCGCAGTTGCTACTTTAATTTCCATATTAGTTTTAGCTTTTGTTTTTAAATTTTTGTTTCCGTTTACCCTTAAATTCTTTAGTGTTTCAGAATTATTTTTTATCAATGAAATAGGTTTACCATACAACACAGGAACTATTATTGCTGGAATTATTTTAATCGGATTGTTTTTCTTCGGATTAAGTTTTACCCGCAAAAATAACCTAGTAATGGCAAATACTTTGATATTGTCAGTACTGTTTATTATGATTGGTTTTTCATCTTGGTTGATGTTGCCAATTCGTGCAAATGCCGACACTGTTATTAACGAAAATAATCCATCGAGTGCGCGTGAATTATTAGCCTATTATAACCGTGAACAATATGGCGATGCCAATGTTTTTTATGATAACTATTATTCAGTTACACATGATAGAGCTCAAGATGCTGAGCAACCTTTTAAAGACGACAAGCCGAAATACGAAAAGAAAAACGGAAAATATATTATTGTCAATAAATACAAAAATATAGTTCCTAATTATTCGAGCAAACACAAAGGATTTATTCCAAGAATGGTAAATCCTGCTTCAGAACAACATTACAAACGAATTGCAGGAATCCCGGCTCGAAGTAAAAGAAGACCTACGTTTTTAGAGAACATGAAATTCATGATTGATTATCAATTTGGATACATGTACGGGCGTTATTTTATGTGGAATTTTGTAGGAAGACAAAACGATACTCAAGGACATTTAGATATTGAAAATGGAAACTGGTTAAGCGGTATCGATTTTATTGATGAAATCCGCTTGGGTTCTCAACAAAACTTACCTGACGATATTAAAAATAATAAAGGACGTAATAACTATTTTTTCTTGCCTTTAATTTTAGGATTAATCGGATTAATTTATCAATCTAAAAAAGATAAAAACAATTTATATACCCTTGCCCTATTCTTTGCTTTTACTGGTTTTGCTATTATATTTTACACCAACCCAAGACCTTTTGAACCTCGTGAACGTGATTATGCCGTAGTTGGTTCGTTTTATGTATTTGCAATTTGGATAGGTTTTGGCGTATTTGCTTTGTATGATTATTTAAAAAATTATGCCAACAAAAGAACCGTTGCTATTGGAGTTTCAACCCTTTCATTATTGGCTGTTCCTGTATTAATGGGCGTTCAAAATTGGGATGATCACGATAGAAGCGATCGTTATATTTCGCAGTTAAATGCACAAACCTATTTAGAGAGTTGTGACCCAAATGCGATAATTTTTACCATTGGCGATAATGATACCTTTCCACTTTGGTACATGCAACAGGTCGAGGGTGTTCGTCAGGATATTAAAATTGTAAATACGAGTCTTTTTCAAACTGCTTGGTATATCGACCAAATGAAAAAGAAAACCTACCAAGCTGAACCGATTCCATCGCAATTAACACACGAACAATATAAATACGGAACCTTAGATATGGCGTATCATATTGCGCATCCACGATTTAAAGACTCTATAATGTCTATAAATAATTTTATGCGATGGATTGAAAGTGATAATGACCAAACCTATTATATTGATGAAGAAAATGATGTTAGAGAAAAGTTTTATCCTACAAATCATATTCGAATTCCTGTAAATAAAGCCAATGTTTTAAAAACAGGATTGGTAGCACAAAAAGATGCCGATAAAATTTTAGACTATATCGATATTACTGTTAGCGAGCAAGGTTTAACCAAAAATCGAATTTTAATGCTCGATATTTTAAATAATTTTCAGTGGAAACGTCCTATTTATTTCACAGGAGGTGCCAATGCCGATGAAGAATATATTTGGTTAAAAGATTATTTACAATTAGACGGAATGTCGTATAAATTTGTGCCTATTAAAACCTCAAACAAAGGAAAATCAATGTTTTCTATGGGGCGTATCGACACTAAAAAAATGCACGATAACGTTAAAAAATGGAATTGGAAAACCATCAATAATGGTAAAATTTATTTAGATGAGCAATCTAAGCGCAACGCAATTTCTATCCGTAATAATTTAATGCGTTTATCCGAAGAATATTTAAAAGAAGGTGATTCGGTAAATGCAAAAGATGTGTTAGATTTATCCCTATATAAATTGCCAATTAAACAATTTGAACACTATAGTGTTTCTTTAGAATACCCTGAATTATATTACCGCATGGGCGATATTGAAAAAGCACATGAAACCGTAGAAACTTTAATTGATGTTTTTCAACAAAAATTAAAATATTACAGTACTTTTAAAGACCAAGATGTTGATTTAATTATTGATAATTTAGAAACAAGTTTATACATGTATCAAAATTTAATTCAACAAATTACAAAATATGATAATGATATGGAATACGGTAAAAAAGCCTTTGAAGCCTATTTAAATCATGCCAATTTATTTAAACATTTAATGGCTAATGAACCGCAACAACCTGTTCGAGAATTAGATACTATTAAACCTTAGTTTTAAGTATTTTAAAAGCAATAGAACTTCCCGCATTACTAATGATAATACATTAAGTAATGCGGTTTTTTTTTTAATAGAAAAGACAAGGTAAAATACTTTTTTACAAATATTTCTTCACCAAACCGATTAAAGTATTTGCGTCTTGAACGCCTGTTTTTCGCCACTTCATTACACCTTCTTTATAAATTATAAAAGTAGGATTCCCTCTAATACTTAAAGCTTTAGCTAGTATTTCGTTATCTTTAATATCAATTTTAATTACTTTTGCCTTATCGCCTAAAGCGGCAGCAACATGCCTAAGCATTTCTACCGTAGAATCTAAAGGATTTAAATCAGTATAAAAATCAATTAAAACAGGTTTGTTGTTACTTATAATTTCGCCAAATTTTGCCATACATCTAGTTTTTTAAATATATTTCTCTTAAAAATAGTATTTTTTAACCAAATAATTACGATATATACAACAAAATCAGGCTTTTTTTAACTCAATAACCGTAATTTCAGGCCAAATTCCTACTCTTCCTGGAAAAGCATGGTAACCAAAGCCTCTATTTACATTAATATAACGCCCAAATTCTTGATACAAACCAGCCCATTGTTTATACACATATTGCGATGGACTCCACTTAATCCATCCTGGGATTTCAATACCAAATTGTAAACCATGCGTATGACCGCTCAACGTTAATTGATAATTAAAAGCATCCAATTTTACTTTGTTTTCCCAATGGCTTGGATCGTGGCTCATTAATATTTTAAAATCTTCTTTTTTTATTCCTTCGGATGCTTTGCCTAAATCGCCTGCTTTATTAAAGCCTTTTCCCCAATTTTCAACACCGACTAAGGCTATTTTTTGCCCGTCTTTTTCAATATATCGGTGTTCGTTTAATAACAATTCAAAGCCTATTTTAGGATGTAATTCTTTTATCGCCTTAAAATTCGCCTTTTTATCTGCATCATTTTTCCAAGTAGAATAATCGCCATAATCATGATTTCCTAGCACCGAATATTTACCAACAGGCGCTTCTAATTTTTTAAATACGTCAATCCAATTATCCATTTCGTGGGCGAAATTATTAACCAAATCGCCTGTAAATAGAATCATATCTGATTTTTGCTGATTTACCAAATCAACCGCATAGCTTATTTTTTCTTTATTGGTAAAACTTCCTGAATGAATATCGGTAATTTGTGTGATGGTAAAACCGTCAAAAGCTTCGGGTAAATCTTTAAACGACAATTGATATTTTAGTACTTTATAATTGTATTTTCCTTTAAAAATTCCATATAATAATCCTGCAAAAGGAATCGATGCCATTGCTAAGGCTATTTTTGCGATAAAAGTTCTTCGCCCCGCTAAAGGTTTTGTTTCTTCGGATGAAATATAAGAAATTCCCTTTTGAATCCATCGAAAAAAATCTTCACCAAACAATACCAATAACATACATAACTTAGGAAGCAATATTACTAAAAGCATGCCCAAAGCAACCTGAAATTGTAAAGTTTGCCCTGAACTTCTATCCGAAGAAAATACCACGTAAAAAAAATAAGCATAGGCTAAAAAACCAATAGATAACCAAGCATAACGAATAAATGTGTTTTTAGTAATTGTTTTTATCGCCTGAAAAGCATAGGCTTCAAAAATAACAACAACAAATACGATACTTAAAATTGAAAGCAACCATCGAGACATATAACTATATTTAAAAGTAAGACAAAGATAGGTTGATTATTAAAATCAATTTTTAACGTCTTGTTAAAGTTTCGTAGCTTTGCCAACTGAATTAATGACTATTTTTTAGTTGTTCATTTCTTTTCAAATAGCTTTTAAAAAAATATTCAACCACACTTCAATAGGCTTAAAAAACACCAATGGAAAATCAAAAACGACTTTTTTTACTAGATGCTTTTGCATTAATTTTTAGAGGATATTACGCCTTTATTAAAAATCCACGAATTAACTCGAAAGGAATGGATGTTTCGGCTATTTTGGGTTTTACAAACTCGATGTTAGATGTTATAAAACGAGAACGCCCCGACCATTTAGCCGTCTGTTTTGACCGTGGTGGTTCTGTAGATAGAAGAGCAGCTTTCCCTGAATATAAAGCCAACAGACAGGAAACTCCTGAGGCTATAAAAATTGCCATTCCATATATTGAAGCAATGTTAAAAGCGATGAATATTCCTGTGGTTGTAAAATCAGGATATGAAGCGGATGATATTATAGGAACGCTTGCAAAAAAAGCCGAAAAAGCAGGATACAAAACTTTTATGGTAACCCCTGATAAGGATTTTGCTCAATTGGTTTCTGAAAATATTTTTATGTATCGCCCTCGTTTTGGCGGTGGTTATGAAACTTGGGGGATTCCTGAAGTTCAAGAAAAATTTGGCGTAGAACGTCCTGAACAAGTGATCGATTATTTAGGAATGATGGGCGATGCGGTGGATAATATCCCTGGTTTGCCTGGTGTTGGTGATAAAACGGCGAAGAAATTTTTAGCGCAATATGGTTCTATGGAAAATCTGCTAGCAAACACTGCCGATTTGAAAGGGAAAATGAAAGAAAAAGTAGAAGCAAATGCTGAATTAGGTATTTTATCTAAAGAACTTGCCACTATTATGTTAGATGTTCCTGTTGATTTTGATCAGGATAATTTTGAAATGTGTCAGCCAAATATTCAAGCAACTGCCGATATTTTTAACGAATTAGAATTTAAACGTTTAGCCGATACTTTTGTTAGGGTATTTACTGCTGCTGTTCCTGTAAAACCAGGCGAAAAAGCATCCGAAGAAAATACCGAAAATAAAATAGGAAATCAGGCAGATAACTCACTGAAAAGCCAAGAAGAAGCAAATGTAATTCCTGCAACAGATTCCGATGGACAATTTGATTTATTTGCCGCTCCAGGAACTGGAACTGTTAATCAAAAAGTGGCTGTTTCTGGTTTTAAAACTATTGAAAATACCCCGCATTTTTATCAACAGGTAAATTCTCCTTTATCAAGAAAAATATTACTAGAAAAATTAATGCAACAAAAATCGGTATGTTTTGATACCGAAACTACCGGTTTAAAAGCCTTGGAAGTTGAATTAATCGGAATTTCATTTTCTTGGGAAATAGGCAAAGGATATTATGTTCCTTTTCCTGAAAACCAAGAAGAAACAGCTATTATTTTAGCCGAATTTAAGCCGTTTTTTGAAGCATCAACTATTCAAAAAATTGGGCATAATTTAAAATACGATCTCAAAGTTTTATCAAATTATAAGGTTTCTGTTAAAGGAAAATTATTTGATACCATGATTGCGCATTATTTAATTAACCCTGATATGCGTCATGGAATGGATATTTTAGCCGAAACATATTTGAAATATCAGCCTGTTCCAATTACCGATTTGATTGGTAAAAAAGGGAAAAATCAACTGTCAATGCGAACTGTTGAAATTGCCAAACAAACCGAATATGCCGTTGAAGATGCCGATATTACCTTGCAGTTAAAAGAGCATTTTACCAAAGAGCTAGAAAGCGGAAATGTAACCAAGCTATTTAATGATATTGAAACGCCTTTAGTATCGGTTTTAACAGCGATGGAAATTGAAGGAATTAACTTAAATGTGCCATTTTTAAAAGAACTTTCTGTTGATTTAACAAATGATATTGAGCGTTTAGAAAAAAATATTTACCAGCAAGCGGGTGAAGAATTTAATATTGCTTCACCAAAACAATTGGGTATTGTATTGTTTGAAAATATGGAATTGGTTGAAAAGCCGAAAAAAACCAAAACAGGGCAATATTCTACCGCCGAAGAGGTGCTTTCTCTTTTAGCGAAAGACCATCAAATTATTAGAGATATTCAAGAATATCGTCAGTATAAAAAACTAAAAAGCACCTATGTTGATGCTTTGCCAAACGAAGTAAACATAAAAACAGGGCGTGTTCACACCTCGTATGCACAAGCGGTTGCTGCTACAGGAAGGTTGAGTTCTAACAATCCGAACTTGCAAAATATTCCAATTCGTACCAAAAGAGGACAGGAAGTTCGAAAAGCTTTTATCCCAAGAGATGAAAATTATGTGTTATTAGCTGCCGATTATTCTCAAATTGAATTGCGAATTATTGCTTCATTAAGCCAAGAAGAAACCATGATTGAAGCCTTTAAAAATGGCGAAGATATTCATGCTTCTACAGCATCGAAAGTATTTAATGTTCCTTTAGAAGAAGTAACTCGTGAGCAACGTAGCAACGCTAAAACCGTCAATTTTGGTATTGTGTATGGAGTTTCGGCTTTCGGATTGAGCAATCAAACCGATTTATCTCGAAAAGAAGCAAAAGCATTGATTGACACCTATTATGAGACCTATCCGAAGTTAAAAAATTACATGGCAAAACAAGTCGATTTTGCGCGTGATAATGGCTATGTAGAAACGGTTTTAAACCGTCGTAGATATTTAAAAGATATTAATTCGAGAAATGGAATGGTGCGTTCAGGGGCGGAAAGAAATGCTGTAAATGCGCCAATTCAAGGAAGTGCTGCCGATATTATAAAACTGGCAATGATTAACATTTATAAGCGATTTGAAAAAGAAAATTTTAAATCGAAAATGTTATTGCAAGTGCATGATGAATTGGTTTTTGACGCTCATAAAGATGAATTAGAAATCATCAAACCAATTATTAAGCAAGAAATGGAAAATGCCTTTAAAATGGAAGTTCCGTTGGATGTAGAAATCGGAATTGGTGAAAATTGGTTACAAGCACATTAATATTTATTATATAAAGAAAAGTAAGAGAAAATGGAAGTAGATTATATAGATAATGTCAATGGTTTTGATGAACATGTAGTGCGTTTGTACAATTTCAATAAAGAAGAAGCGACTAAATTTAGTGCATTAATTAAAGAGACTGTTATCGAAAAAAAACAACGATTAGATGTATCTGAAATTGATTTTATTGAGGCTCGAAATTGTAATTTAATTTTTGGTTTATTCAAATCTGATGAAGGGATTTTGACCAAAGACAAGCAAACATTTTTTTGTGTGCTAACTTTAGCAGGTTTTGAAAATATGCTACAATTAATAGCGCCTTATTGCCAAAAAGAAACTAGAAGTTATCAGTATTTATATGATATTGATAATCCAACAGAATTGTTGTTTTGCCCAACGGCTACTAGGTATGAGGGGGAGTAAATATAAAAAATTATTGCTAATTTATTAAATTAAGTTAGCAATAATTTTTTTGTAATTTAGTAATGAATAACTAGATTTTTTTAAATCTTTTATTATTTCATTTTCATTAATTATCAGAAACTTTAAAAAGAAATAATCATATTTTTTCTCATAAACATTTAAATCTTCATTAAAATAATCTATGTTTGAAACTACACTATCACTTATAGTATTGATATTTATTGGTATAAAAAAAACAATCAAATCTGAATAACAATAATCTCTTCTCTGATTCTCATGGAAATTAAAATCATTCAAATTTTTGTTAATTATATTCTCTTTCAAACCAAAATATTGTTGTTTATTCTTCTCTTCAGTATATTTTTTAATAGCCTCATCTGTTTTTATTCTTAAAAACGGAACATTTAAAAAACTCTCAAAGATACCATTTTCAAATTCATTTAAAATAAGCAAATATAATGTCAAATAGGTTTCAAAAAGAGTTCCAGAACCATTGTGAATAATGTTTGGTAATTTTAAACTTTGTGAAACATCGCTTTCTTTTAAGTTCTTAATTATTAAATATTTATTTAATATCTTTTTTATTTTCCTTGGATTTTTAAAATGTAATTTCTCAAAAAAATCATTTATTAAATCACCTAATTTTTTATCGTTTACCTTTTCACTTTCATCAAAATAACTGTTTACCAATTTCATTGCATCTATATTTTCTGGCATCGAAAAAGAAATATCAAACACTTTTTCTAAATATTCGTTTGCTTTTACAATATCTCCATATTTTGTTTGTACAGCTTCTGTAACTGCTTTTTTATCAATACCACATAAAAAAATAGTCTTCTTTCCGTAGGTGAAAAAAAGTTTCATTGCTGATAATAAATTCAATACGTTTTCGGGTTCGCATCTGTCTAAATCATCAATAAAAACAATATTATATTTTGGAGCTTTATCTCCTTCTCTTTCTGTAATTTTATTTTCCCAATCAATAAAATCTTTAGAAAACTGTTCTTTTAATTCAAAAAAAGTTTGATTATCAACATGATTAAGCATTTCTTTAGCACTAAAATTTGCAAAAGGAGCTTTAAAAGTTACAGATTTAGCAAAACCTTCTAATAATTTACTTCCATTTTCTAGAAAATTATCAACTTTAGTATTTGATTTTTTAGCTAAAAATTCTAATAAAGAGTTTGCTAAATTCGCATCACTTTCAAACTCCCAAGATTCGAAGAAAAAAGTATTAAAAGAACCTTTCAATTCTTTTTCTAAATACTTCATCAAAGTACTTTTACCGCTTCCCCATTCTCCGTAAATAGAAAATATTTTTATTTTTGAAAATTCATCTTTATTATTTAAAAAAAAGGATTTTAAAAGTGTTCCTTTTTCTATAATTCCTATATAATCATTTTCAGGAGTTAAGTTTTCAATAGGTAAATTCGATAAAAGTCTTGACATAGTTTTTTTGATAAAGTTATAAAAAACAAGTCAAAAAATCAACAAGAATAAACTCCTTTATTCAATAACAAATACTTCATTCATTTCCCAATTGGCTCTTAATTTAAATGCCTTTTCAAAGTAAATAACTTTTTCGGGTTGTTGTTTTGATAAAAAATTTCCTGTATCCCAAATAGTATTTTTATTGGTGTCGATAATTGCTCGAACGGTGTATTCTTTGGGTGCTAATAAATCAAATATTACTTTTTCAGATGAAGAAATATACTTGGTTTTTACCACTTCGCCCTTATCTAAAAGTTGCATAATTACAGGATGCTTTGTTTGTTTTTTTACCTCTAAAATAATACTTCCGTAGTCTTCAACGGTTAGGGTTTTAAATTGATATTTTAACGTATCATTGCTAGTTTCATATACATCGATAATTCCTTTAGGCAAAACTGCCAATTTATAAAATGTTGAAGGTGTTTTTTCAAATAAAATAGCGAGCTTATTTATACGTTGTTTTTTTACTTGAAAGGGAATTGCAACGGTGTCTTTATCTACTAATGAAAACTTTGATTTATCAAAAATTGTAATAGGATTATTAGTACTTAAAAATAAGGTATCTTTTAAAGGTAGAACACTTTTTACTTCTGATAAAATAGCCAAAGAATCGATTTGTTTTTTACGTAAACGAACAGTAATGATATCGCTAAAATTTTTATTGCTGATACTAAAATTTAACGAATCTTGTTTTACAGGGGTAAACCAATAATTAAGGGTGTCTTTGTCTTTTTCGTAGGCTGAAAATGATTTGAATGAAGCAGGAACTTTTGATACTAATTCAATTTTCATATTTCCACGTTTTCCTTCATATCCGAATTGAATTTTTCCTTTTGAAACTTCTTTTCCTCTTTTAAATCGATACGGCTGTACTTCTTTAAAAAGTGTTATAGGGTTTAAAACAAGTGTGTCTCTTGGTAATGAAATTGTGTCTTTATAAAATCCTATTTCATCTGTTTTGCTATTAAAAATATAATCGCTTGACGCTTCTTTTAAGGCTAATAACAAGTATTTTCCTTTGCGTAAATTGGTAAATTCAAAATTAGTAGAATCTAAAGTACTGCTAAGGTAATTTGGTTTTTGTTTGTAAATAATTGAATCGGTATAAGTGCTATCTAAACGATATAATAAAACGCTGATGTTTTTAAGCTTTTTTTGTGTAAACGCTGGCGCTACTGAGCCTTTTAATTTTAATGAATCAATATAATTTCCTGTAGAAAAAACGTATTTAAAACTTTCTAGTTTATTATTTTCATTATTGTCTTGTACTGCATTTCCAAAGTTAAAAGTATAGGTTGTATTGGTTTTTAGAGTGTCTAAAATTTCAATATTAATATACTTACTCGCAGTTCCTTGAGGTGTTATAATTGGTGGATATTTTAAAGGAGGGGAAACAACTAATTGTTTCGATAATCCTTTTAAAACTACATATTCGTCAAATTCAATTTTAATATTTTTTTTATCAAAATGGATCGTTTTATAAGGCGGTTTTGCCGTCATCATAATTGGCGCATCTTCATCTTTAGAACCGCCTTCTGGCCTTCCTTTTCTTGCACAACTAACTATAATTACAGATGCTAAAACGACTAAAATTAATAATTTATTTTTCACAAATTAATTCTTTAAATATTCTTAAAATAGAACTTCAAAAGTAGTAAATTAAGCCTAACAAAATTATTCTTTTTTAGTGTACGCTATCGTAGCAATGCTAATGCTTATATTTTTTGTTTTTAATAACTCTTCACAGCAAGCCACTAGAGTTGCTCCTGTGGTTAATACATCGTCAATTAATAAAACATGCTTGCCTTCAAACACCTTAACATCAGTTAATTTAAAAGCTGTTTTAATATTATAAAACCGTTCAAAACGAAGCTTTCTTGTTTGTGTTTTAGCAATGGTTGTTTTTATTAAAAAATCGGGTTTATAGGTTGCATTTAAAAGAACACTTAGGGTTTTACCAAATTCTGTAAGCTGATTGTAGCCTCTCTTTTTTAATTTAGTTTGATGTAATGGCACAGGAATTATATAATCGACCTCTTTAAAAACACCTGATTCTTTTAAGTTTTCGCCAAACCAATTACCTATAAAACGACCTATTTCTGGTTGATTTTTATATTTTAACTCTTGAATTACTTTTTGAGTAACACCCTTTTTTTGATAATACAGGAATGAACGGACATTTTTCACCAAAATTTTACCATAAAAAGGTGCCAATAAGCTATTGTTTACATACTGGTTATTTTCTATAATGGGTAGTTTATTACTACACACAGTGCATAAATAAGTTTCGCTTTGTAATAATGTAGTTGCACAATTAATACATAAATTAGGATAAAATAAATAGAATATATCTTTTAAATTTTGCATCTTTACGAACCTTATTTGAGCAGAAATATACAAAAAACATAACAAAATATTATTTTGAGTAAAAAATTTAATTTCTTTAAAGAAGCTGTAAAAAATTACAAAACAGCTGGTACTGTTGCCCCTAGTTCTAAATATTTAGCAAATAAAATGCTTCGGGAAATTGATTTTTCAAAAGCGAATGTTATTATAGAATTAGGTCCTGGAAACGGCCCTATAACACATAGTATTTTAAAAAAACTTAAACCTGAGGCTATTTTAATTTGCTTTGAAATTAATGATGCCTTTTATGATGAACTAAAGAAGATAAAAAATCCGCAGTTAATTGTTTTAAAAGCTTCTGCCGAAAAAATGGCTATCGAAATTGAAAAATTAGGCTACAAAAATGCCGATCATATTGTTTCTAGCTTACCGTTAACGATTATTCCAAAAGAAATATCGCATCGTATTTTGGTTGAAAGTTATAACCTTTTAAGTAATAATGGATTGTTTATTCAATATCAGTATAGCTTAACATATTATAAAAAATTAAAAGAAGTTTTTGGAAGTAACATCAAGCTAAGTTTTGAATCGCTTAACTTCCCTCCTGCATTTATTTATAACTGCACAAAAAGCAGTATATTAGATTCTGATAAACCTAATCGTTTATCAGAAAACCGATGAATGATTGCAACAAAATTTAAAAATACGGGGTTTATTGCTTTTCTACTTGCATTATTAATTACAACAGGTGTATTGTCGTATAAAAATGCAAGTGAATATTCGGAATTAAAAATAGCTTTTGATTCCGAAAAAAAAGACCTAGAATTTGAATTAAATACTGTTTTAAAAAAATATGAAAAAGCACTTAACCAAAAGGATGATGTTTCTTTAAATTTAAGAAATAAACTTCATGAAATAATTAAACTTAAAGATACTATTCATAACTTAAAAGCTGAAAATTATCGTTTATTGCGGTTTTACAGAAAACGTATTTTAATTTTAAATAAACAAAATGAATTACTTTTTTCTTACATTGACTCTTTAAGTTCAAAAAATAATCAATTAACAACTAAAAATGATAGCGTTACCGAAGTTTTAATTCAAAAAAGACATCAAAATAATCGCTTAAAACATAAAAACAATTCTCTAGACAAAGAGAAAAAGCTTTTAAAAGAAAAAATTGCCATTGCTCAAGTTTTAAAAATAGCTGCAATAAAAGTAGTAGCAATGAAAAAAAGACGAAGCGGTAAATACACCCATACTAATAGGGCGAGTAAAACAACCGCTTTTAAAATAACATTTAATTTACTAGAAAATAAAATTATTAAACCTGGTTTAAAACCTATTTATATTCAAATTGTTTACAATAATCAGGTTGTTTCACCCGTTAAAGAAGTCTTATTAACAAACAAGCAAAAAATATTTTGTAATGACATATTAACCGTACAATACAATAAAAAAATATTGCCCGTAATTTCATTTATTCATGTAAATAAAAACTCCCTAACCAAAGGTTTTTACCATGTGAATATTTTTATTGATGGTGTTTTTATAAAAAAAACAACCCTCAGGCTTAAATAGAAAAAACATTATTCCCCCGTAAATTATGACTACTGAAAGAAAAAAAAGCGCTATAATTGTTTTATTACTAATAACAATGCTATCCTTAACCCTCTATTCTTTACAGAAAAAAAGCCAACATGATACTCTTCAAAAAGCCTTTAAAGATGATAAAAACGATCTAGAAAAGGAGCTCGATGAAATGATTAGAGATTATACCGATGTTGTGGTTCGTAAAAAAAGTATTTCTAAAAGACTACAGCTTGAACTTGTTAAAATGAACAACCTTCGAGATTCGATAAAAATATTACAGATAGACAATTACAGTTTAATACGAATTTACAGAAAAAAAATAAGTCGTTTAGAATATGAAAATAAACAACTATTTATCAAAGTAGATTCATTAAGTATTGCCAATCAGGAATTGACTCAAAAAAATGCAATTACAAAAACTATTTTAGCGCAAAAAGAAACTATAAATACTTCTTTAACCGATAAAAATAACGAATTAGAAGAAAAACAAAAAATACTTCAAACTAAAGTAACTGCCGGCAGTATTCTAAAAATAAATACCGTTAATGCCGTGGCTATGAAAGAGCGTAGCAACGGAAAACTAACCTCAACCTCAAGATCTAGCAGAACAGATGCCTTTAGAGTCAATTTTGATTTACTCGAAAACCCCGTAGCTGATACTGGTAAAAAAACAGTGTATATTCAAATTACAGATCAAAATAATAATGTTATTGCACCAAAAGGAGTTACCAACTTAAAAAACGGTGCAAATATTCAATATACCGATGCTATTGATGTAAATTATAATAATGACAAATTAAGTTTAGTATCGCTTATTTTAGTCAATAGAGATGATATTAATAAAGGAAAATATACCATTAGTACTTTTATAGATCAGCTTTATTTAGGTGCAACCATTCTTAATTTAAGATAAAAACATCTTTAAAAACGATAAAAAACCACGAAAAAGTAAAAAAATCATTTAATTAGTCACTTTTTCGTTTTAGAATAGTATTAGTTTAAATCCTTATTTTATTTTTGCAATATGGCAAAACAAGAAGATCACTTTAAAAAAGTAATATCACACGCAAAAGAATATGGTTATGTATTTCAGTCTTCTGAGATCTATGACGGTTTAAGTGCGGTTTACGACTATGCTCAAAACGGAGTTGAGTTAAAGAAAAACATTAGAGATTATTGGTGGAAAGCAATGGTACAAATGCACGAAAACATTGTCGGTATTGATGCGGCAATTTTGATGCATCCAAATACTTGGAAAGCTTCAGGGCATGTTGATGCTTTTACCGATCCTTTAATCGATAATAAAGATTCTAAAAAACGATACAGAGCCGATGTTTTAGTAGAAGATTACTGTGCTAAAATTGAAACTAAAATTGAAAAAGAAGTTAAAAAAGCCGAAAAACGCTTTGGAGAGACTTTTAACAAAGCAGAGTTTGTTGCAACAAACGGACGTGTTTTAGGCTATCAAGAAAAAATTAATACCATTTTATCTCGTTTAGGAAAATCTTTAGAAAATGAAGATTTAGCCGATGTAAAATTATTGATAGAAGAATTAGAAATTGCCGACCCTTTAACAGGTTCAAAAAACTGGACGGATGTTAAGCAATTTAACTTAATGTTTGGTACAAAATTAGGTGCTTCTGCTGAATCTGCAATGGATTTATACCTGCGTCCTGAAACGGCACAAGGTATTTTTGTAAACTTTTTAAACGTACAGAAAACAGGAAGATTAAAAATTCCTTTTGGAATTGCTCAAACAGGTAAAGCATTTCGTAACGAAATTGTTGCTCGTCAATTTATTTTTAGAATGCGTGAGTTTGAACAAATGGAATTACAATTTTTTGTAAAACCAGGAACGCAAAAAGAATGGTACAATAAATGGAAAGAAACCCGTTTAAACTGGCATTTATCATTAGGAATGGGCGCGGATAATTACCGTTTTCACGATCATGAAAAATTAGCACATTATGCTGATGCAGCCGCTGATATTGAGTTTAAGTTTCCTTTCGGATTTAAAGAATTAGAAGGAATTCACTCACGTACAGATTTCGATTTAAAAGCACACGAAGAATTTTCAGGAAAGAAATTACAGTATTTTGATCATGAAGATAACAAAAGTTACACGCCTTGCGTAGTAGAAACTTCTATCGGATTAGACAGAATGTTTTTAGCTGTTTTTTCAAATTCTTTACAAGAAGAAGCTTTAGAAAACGGAACTTCAAGAACTGTTTTAAAGCTTCCTGCTATTTTAGCACCTGTAAAAGCAGCTATTTTACCACTAGTTAAAAAAGATGGTTTGCCTGAAGTTGCTCGTAAAATAATGGAAGATTTAAAGTGGGACTTTAACGTGGCTTATGATGAAAAAGATGCGGTTGGTCGTCGTTACCGTCGTCAGGATGCAAATGGTACGCCATTTTGTATTACTGTTGATCATGACACTTTAAATGACAACGCTGTTACAATTCGTCATAGAGATACTATGGAACAAAAACGTGTTCCAATTTCTGAATTAAGAGAGCTTATCAAAAAAGAAGTTGATGTAAAAAATTGGTTACAAAAAATGTAATTATTTTACCATACTCAAAATAATAAAAATCCTACCTGTATTTACACGGTAGGATTTTTTACTTTTGTCCTATTAAAATCAAAATAATGAAAACTGCATTAAAAATATTATTCATCATCTTTTTACTTTGGATGTTTACAGGGGCTTATCTTTTAAATACCGAGCATCCGATAGCACAAATTGTAATGGGGCTTGGCGTTTTATACATGGCTTTTATATTAATGCCTATATTTATTTATTATCGATATAAAGATGATAAGTATAAAAAATATATTATCAATGACAACAAAATAAAAGAGTGGATTGACAACAGTAACGAATAAAACAAAAACGGCTTCATTTAAAAAAATGAAGCCGTTTTTATCCTAAAAATAGTATTTTAATAATACTACTTTCTTACTTTAAAGTAGCCGCGTAACCTGTTGGGAAATCAGCCGCTTTAGCCAATCCATTTGTTGCGCTTTCAAAGTTAGATCCGTAGGTTTTATCAATTGCCTTTAGCATTTCATTTGCCATTAAAGCATAGCCTCTAGCTGTTAAATGAACGCCATCTAAACTCACCAAACCGCCTGTAACAAAACTAGTTGTCATGTTATAATTATCAAAATCTAAACCGCTAGTAGCCGCTTGTTTTAAAATTGCGTTAAAATCGACAAAAGCCAAGCCTTTTTGAGTTACAATATTTTTAATTGTGCTGTTATAAGCAGTGGTTGCCGTTTTAACTTTTTCAATTTCTTTGGTTGTTAATACCCACTTATCGGCTAATGGTAACGAAACTCCTTCTACAGAAAACATTCCTGCTAATTGTGCTGGCAACCCTTGGCTCAATAAAAATTTCACTGAATTTGCATTTACTTTACCAATAATGTTACTGCTTGGTAAGACTAATAAATCATCGGCTGTTGCTTGTCTTGCCTGCCCGTAGTAAGTTCCTAATAAACCTGCTACTTTTTGCAAGGTGCTCGCATCGGTAGGCAAACCAAAACCAGCTACAAAATCAGTAAAAGTAGGGCTTGCTAATAATGTTCCGATTATTTGTGCTGTTTTATCTTCTAAAGCTTCATCTTTTATAACTACCGGATTGGCGGCATCTGTTACAAATACAATAGCACGTTCTGGTACGCCAATAGCTTCAAATACTCCGTTAATTGCACCAAATACATTGTTTAAAGTAGGTATTTGTGTACCAAAAGCAGGATCTGCAGGGTTTAAAGGAGCGTAGGGCACTGTTGTAAAATAAGGAAGTGATGTAACCTCAGGTAAATTAGCGACAACTCCTTTAGCACCATTGCTTGTTAAAGCTGTTACAGTTGTTGAAAAAACACTTGCAAAAACAGTAGGATCTGTTATGTCTGTACTGCCATAAGTTGCTGGGTTTAAATTTCCTTTTTGATCAACACCAACACCTCCTGAAACAGCATAACTTAACACGTCATTTCCACCAATTTCTGATAACGAAAAGAAGGTTGGATTCTGTGTAATTACATCTTCTAAAACACTTGCCATTGGCGATGATGCCATTCTTATAAAATAAGGATTTGCGTTTGGTAACCCCGCTAATGCACCATAACCTTTTACTCCTAAATGATAACTTTTTAAACCAGAAACTCCCATATTATTGTAAGTCCCTACTTTAATATTTGATATTTCTGTAGTTGGTGTTACTCCTAACATTACAGGTACTGATCCATTAAAATAGAACCTAGGTGCTCCTTCTATTTTCCCACCAATTGTAAAGCCACCAAAATTATCGCTCATTAATGGCTGGGTAAATTTACCACCGCCTGCCATCGCAAATTTAGATGCTAAGGTTGCTGGAAATGAGTTTTTTTGAGCTGCTTTAAATACTGCTCCATCTGTATATCCTGCGGTAAAAGATGCGCCTACTGCTACATAATTTGAAAAATCAGCACTACCTGATTCTAAAGAAATTATGGTTTCTTTTTCATTTTTTTCTGTAATTGGATCTAAATCATTATTTACATCACAGGCTACCAACCCAATAAAAACTACCGATAACCATGTATATTTTAATGTCATTTTTTTCATTTTTTTAGTTATTTATTGTCCAAGAAATAAAGAATTGAGATCCTATTGCTCCAATACCTGGTGCACTAAAATATTCTTTTCCTGTTAAATTAGCACCTCCTAATTTAAATACTGATTTTAAAAAAGGAATTTTATAATTTACTTGCGCATCTAATACTGTTCTAGCAGCTACAGCTCCTTCAAAGAAAGATGATTCCCAGTAAAAATCATTTTGCCATCTTGTACTTACATTAAAACCAAAGTTTTTAAACAAGTTGGTTTTACCAAACTGTATTTTAATTTTATGTTCAGGAGTATTAAATCCTGCTTGAAAATCGGGGTCTGAGCTTTGATCAAAATCAAATTTAGACCAGGTATAATTTACCCCTAAATTAAATCCTTTAAAAACTTTTGTGCTTAAACCAAGCCCTACCCCATAAGAAGTAATAGCTGCCGATGAATTTGTTCTAAATCCAACGCCTGCAAAATCACCATTTTTTAAGGCTAATAAAGCTAAATCACCTTCGCTTACATTTGGTAACACACTTGGCAAACTACTGCCCGCTACACCATAAAAAGGAACGGCTATTTTTTTTAAGGCGATAAAGTCTTTATAATCGTTATAATACATGCTAAAATCAATACCTACTTTACTTTCTGATACTGCGACTACCCCACGATACCCTATTTCATAAGAAGTTACTTTTTCAGGTTTTACCAAATCAAAATTAGCCTTGGTAGGTGTTTTGTCTATAATAGAACTTTCTGAAAAAGCATTGGTAAAGGCATCTCTACCTGTATATGTTGTTTCAGAATTAATTCCTGGAATTTGTTGCCCTGCAATACTAACAGGTAAAGGCGAAGAAGTAAACCTATCTAAATTATCTTCAGAAGTACCAATTAAAGTTCCGCCTCCTGTTGCCAAACCGATGTACTGATCTTGCGTTGTTGGATTTCTAAAACCTGTTTGAAAAGAGGCTCTTAAATTATGATTTTTCATTTCACCTGCGGCATAGGCTAATGACAAACGAGGAGAAATATTTCCATCGAAATTTTTTGCTTTATCATAACGAACAGAGGTGGTTAATTTTAAACGATCTTCCATCATTTTCTTTTGAAGTTGGGTATATAAACCATATTCATCATAATCAATTAAGCTATTCTGATCTGTGAAAATAGTACCGAATGAGTTCAAATTAAATTGTCGGTACGAACCGCCAACTTGTACCTCTGCCCAATCAATATAATCACGTAAGTTTAAATTTGCATCTACATGATATAAACTTGTTTTATCTTGAAATTTTGAACCCTTTGTTAAATCTGGCTCATTAGTTACTTTATTAAAAGCGGTTGTCCCTGGAATTAAACGCCCTGTATCTGCTGCTTTTCTAGCATTAGCATGCGCTAAAGAAGTGTCTATATTAGGGTTGCCAAGTACCGAATTCGCATAGGCTGCTATATAATCGCTAAACCAGTTTTTATCCGATTTCCATTCTCTGTTAATATTAATGGCTGTAAAACGAGTATCGTAAGAATCGCCAGCATCTTCACCGGTATAATATCCTCTTATAAAAAAGTTTTTTCCTTTAAATTCTAATTTATGTTGCTCCATAAAAAAGTTAGAAATATTATACCTGTTCTGCCCCTGATAAATAGTATTTCCTGTACCATATTTCGAATTCCATATAATTTCTAAACGGTCATTTCCCCAAGGACGATAATGTAATGCTGCGCCAAATTTAACACTTTTTGCTTCGTTACTCATTAAATCGACTTCGTTATAACCCGTTCTGCTTACTCGAACGCTCGGAATAATTCCTAAGCCTGAAGCAGTTCTTATATTTGTTCCAACCTCATCGCCATATACATTTAAACCATCATAATCTGTCCTAGAATTTCTATCTCCTGGTAAATATGTTCCACCAACACCTGTGGTATTTCTAGTGTCTGTTGCATGCCATTCTTCTCCTTTTAAATATGATAATGTTGCTTTTACGGCAAATTTATTATCAAAAGCATGTGCCATTCTAATACTTGTATCGTGGTAAGGATTATTGCTCGCAGCCTGCTGACTTGTAAAACCTGTTTTATATACAAAACTAATTCCTTGATCTTCAAAAGGACTTTTACTGGTCATTAACATAATACCATTAAATGCGTTTGCGCCATACAAAGCAGATGCTGCTCCTGGTAATATTTCAACGGTTTTAACATCTAATTCCGACATTCCTAACAAGTTTCCTAAAGCAAAATTTAATGCAGGAGAAGCATTGTCCATTCCGTCAACTAATTGTACAAAACGCTCATTAGCAAAAGAGGCAAAACCACGTGTGTTTACCGATTTGAATGTTAATCCACTGGCATTTATATCAACTCCTTTTAGGTTTTCTAAGCCATCATAAAAAGATGCAGAAGCGGTGTTTTTAATAGCCCTTGAATCAAAACGCTCAATCGTTACTGGCGATTCCATTACACGCTCAGGAGTTCTTGATGCCGAAATTACAACCTCGTCTAAAGAAGTTGCATTTTCGGTTAAACTAACCACCACAACTTGATTATTTTTTGTTATTTCGATGGTTTTAGAGTGATATCCTATAGATGAAATTTTTATAGTAAAAGGAGGAATATCAACTACTTTCATGGTAAATTTCCCATCAAAATCAGTAGAAGTTCCTACAGCTTTCCTTAAAACCTTAATGTTTGCTCCTGGTAATACTCCCCCAAGAGATGCGTCATTAACGGTACCTTTTATGATTGTTTGAGCAACCATTGTTGCAGTGCTCAGTAGCACAAATGCAATAAGTAATAGTGTTTTTTTCATAATTTATAAATAATTAATTTATTAACGCTATTGCAAAATACACTTTTTTTATCAATAACAAATTCGGTACTACTTAATTATCAGCAACATACTTTATCATAGCACTATTTTAAGTGCTTTTTTTAAAATAAAATAATGTTTTTTTAAAACAGCGATAAGGGTTTTCAATACTACAAAAGCGATACTTTACAAACTAAAAAAGTTTATAAAATATCGCTTTAAAATATTTTGTTGATAAATAAAAACTACGCTTTTAAATATTTTCCAACAAAGAAAGTTCCGAAAGGCAACAATGATAATCCGCAAATAATTCCGAAGGTTTTTGTGTTCCATTTCTGTGAAGATTTTAACATAATTGCTAAAATTATGTAGGCTACAAATAGTACTCCATGAGGCATTCCTAGCATTTTTACATAGCTTGCATCGCCTTGTAAATATTTAATAGGAACAGCTATAAAAAGCAATAATATATAAGATATTCCTTCCAATAAACTTACAATTTTAAAAATATTAATCATCTGTATTTGTATTTAAAAATTAGTTAATAACGATATTGAAATATTTCGCCCCGGTGCTGAAATTCCTGAGGCAAATTCTTTATAATGCGCATCCAATAAATTACTGAATTGGCTTTGTATTGAAATGTTTTTATTCAGCGTATATTTAGCATGTAAACCAAGAGTCATCCAACTTGGCGTACCATAATATTTATCAATATCAGCGGTCGCATTTTGGTTGATAATTGGCGTTTGTTTATGATTGTCAATGCCTTCTTCTAAATTAGAATCCGCAATATTTTTTTTAGCGTTGAAAATAAAATTTACGCCACTTTCTAATTTATTATCGGCATAACTAAGCTCAAAACGACCAAATAAAGGCGGAATTGACGAGAGTGGTAATTTCGTATCGTAAGCACGTCCTTTTGTATAGGTAAAAGAACCTGAAGTTTTCCATTTTTCAGCTAATTTCCCCTGATAACTCACCGTTGCACCGGTAATATACGCCGTTCCTTTATTTACATTTGCTACAATAATTCCTTGTTCTTCATCGTATAAAATTTTTGAAACGCCCCCGAGCATAAAGGTTTCTCTATAGATGTAATTATTCAATAAAGTATAGTACACATTTGCGCCAATTCGAAACTTTTTATTATTAAAATATTTTTGAACACCAAGCTCTGTATTGTAGGCATGCTCTGGCTTTAAATTGATATTTGGCACGGTAACTTCACCATTTTTTTCTCTTACTTTTCCTACATCATCAATATTTGGCGCGCGAAACCCTGATGACAACACCGCATTTAATTGCCATGTTTTAAACGGCTTATACACATAGCCCGCCGTAAGGGTTAATGCGTTGTTATTTAAGCAAATATCAGTGCTTGGCAATTTTACAAACGCCTGATTTATCCAGCGAGCATCTAATTGAGTATTGGTAAATCGAACCCCCGTATTTAAGGTGGAATTATATGAAATATCTTGGCGATAATCTAAATACATTGCCGAACTAAAATAACTACTTCCACCGTCAGGATAGCGAGATTGCACCATAAAACTATCATTAAAACCGATACTTTTATCCGTAGATATTTTTAAAGTTTTGCCATAAGCATTTGAATTTACATCATTATAAGCAAGTTCTAAACCATAACCTAAATCACGTTTTTTAGCTAAAGGAACTGTAAAATCGGCATTTGCGCTATATACCTTTACATTTTCATTTTTATAAGACCGCGCTAAACTTCCAAATTTTCGTTGAATACGGCTTTCTTTAATATTTTGATATGCTAAGGTAATCGTACCTTTTTCCAACCATTTTATCTTCGGATTAATCGCTAACTGCGAAGAAATTAACAGCCTTTTTTGAGGACCATAATACCATTGGGCAAATTTTAAACTGCCATTTTTTTGTTCCATTAATTTATCAAAGCGTGGAATATCTGATGATGTTGAATATTGAAAATTAAATTTTAAATCAGTATTTTTTGATAGCGGAATAAATAATTTCTGCAAAAAATCAGTTTGGCTAAACCCTGTGTTTTTCTGTAAATTTATATCTTTATTTTTCGTCGGATTTTCAGTGTAATTTCCGTTTAAATTATCAGAATAAAAAAACACTTTGCCCCAAGTATCAAAACCATGTGCTCGATTTTTCCCCATTTTTAAATCGCCAAAACTACTGTGTGAAATATTGGTCAGCGATGCCCATTTTTTAAACTGTAATTCTGTAGTTACTGAATTTGTAACTTCATTATTTACCGAACTATATCGCAAAAAACTACTTCCTTTTATATTACTTTTTTTATTTTTATTCGATAATTTAAATAATTTCGGCGTTTTCGTATAATAATGAATTACACCGCCAAGCGCATCCGAACCATAAATAACCGATGAAGGACCAAAAACCACTTCTGTTCTTTCTAATAAATTAGGGTTTACGGTAATCGAATTTTGCAAATGTCCCTTTCTATAAATAGCATTATTCATGCGAACGCCATCGACAACCAATAAAACACGGTTACTTTCCATCCCTCTAAGCACAGGACTTCCGCCACCAAATTGTGATTTTTGCACTTTAATTCCTGGAATACTCGCTAGTAAATCAGCCGATGTTTGTGGCGACACCTTTTGAATATCTCTTAAAGAAACAACGGCAATTTGTTCGGCAATTCTATTGGTTTTTTCTTTGTTTTTAAAAACAGAAACAATAATTTCATCTAATTGTTCTGAATATTTTGATAAATAAACCTGATACTTATTTTTTTTTAATATTGATTTTTTTTCCTGAAAACCCGCATACGAAACATGTGAAAAAACAAGCACTTCGGATGCTTTAAATGCCGAAATATTTACAAAACCATCAACACCACTAATTTCAGCGATTGTTTTGTTTTTATTAAACACCGCTACCCCGTCAATTGCTTCGCCTGTTTGGGCATCAACAATAGCAAGCTTTTGTGAGAAAATAACGATGCTTGTAAGTAAAAAAAATAAGAGTATAATTTGCTTCATAAATCAACTAAACACGGTTTCTAAAATAGCTAATGATTTTGGCTTTTTAAAACCCTCCAAATGTAATTCAAAATATCGAATTATAACCCCAAGGATGGTCTGCCTTTCGTTTTTATGGTACGAAATAGTGTGTATAGCATCAAAATTTATACCTAACAGCTTTTTAAAAAGCAGTAATTCATTTCCTGTGAGTACTAATTTCTCATAGGTTGCTGTTGTAAATCGTCCTTCGGATAAACTAAAAGCAGGTTTATTCGCTTGAGAAACATCAGGATAAAACCCTAAAAATTTTGATAAATTCAACAAAAATAATAAGTGAAAATTCGCAACATCACTATGCGTATCTAACCAAATTAAACTCGTTTCTATATACTGGTATAAAACGTCATTTTTTTCTTCTTCTTTAATAATATTTGTTAATATTTCTGATAAAAAAAGTACGATAGACTGCTTAACAACCGAAGTATGAATATGGGTGTAAGGATAAATAACCTGAGCTTCTTTTATAGAACTTAAAACATTTTTATTCCTATTTTGATGATGCTTTGCCTGAATAAGTAACTGTGTTAATTGCTGAAAATAAGCTTTTTTAAGTGTTCCTTTTCTTGATTTTAAAACGCCTCGGATAAGGTAAGAAACCATGCCGCTTTCTAAAGTAAAACAAGTTACAATTAAACTGGTATCGCCATATTTAATCGCCCTCAAAACAATTGCTTTTGTAGTAATTAATGCCATTAAATTGACCTTTTAAAATAATGAATAATTGTTATATCTTTTCAAAGATATTTAATAATAACCCGCTAAAAAAACCCATCGTTAATTAATGTTTTTTTAATAAAAAATAAGATAAAAATAAGCTTGTTTTTATGCCATTCAAAAATTGAATCATACCTTTGCAATGTTCTCTTAAAGGGGTGCCAAATATCGGCTGAGATCACACCCAATGAACCTAGAACAGGTAATGCTGTTTAGGGAAAAAACATATTGCAAAGCACTAAAATCATCTTATAAAAAAGGGTTTTAGGGCTTTAAAAAATGCTATGATGTTATCAAATTAATTATTCAAACAAAAAGAATAATTGCCTCTTTTTATTCGATTTTTATTTATAAAAAAAATGAGACAAATGTCTTTTATTCAACAACTTAAAAGCATCGCTTTTATAATCGTATTATGTAGCAGTTTTGCCGTAAATGCGCAAAGTTTTATTTTATCTGGTAAAATAATTAACAACAATCAAGAACCTTTAAATGGTGCTTCTATTGTTCTTAAAAATTCAAAAAAAGGAGTTTCTTCGGATAAAAAAGGGAACTTTAAACTGAATTTATCCAAAGGAACACATCTTTTAGAAGTTTCTTATATCGGATTTAAAACAGCACTAAAACAAATAGAACTTACCAATAACCAACAAATTACCATTCAATTATCCAAAGAAAAAAACGTATTAGATGCTGTTTTAGTAAATGCCGTTCGTGTGCAAGCAAACGCTCCTGTAACACATTCAAATATTTCAAAAAAACAACTTGAAAAACGTAATTTAGGGCAAGATATTCCTGTTTTATTAAACTACTTACCAAATGTCGTTTCTTCTTCGGATGCTGGGGCTGGCGTGGGTTATACCTACATGAGCGTTCGTGGTTCGGATGCTACAAGAGTAAATGTAACCATTAACGGAATCCCTTATAATGACTCTGAAAGTCAAGGAAGTTATTGGGTTAATTTAGGCGATTTTGCATCGTCAACTCAAAGTTTACAATTGCAACGTGGCGTAGGAACTTCTACAAACGGTGCAGGTGCTTTCGGGGCAAGTTTAAACATTTTAACTGATGGGATTTCTGAAAAAGCGGGCGGAGAAATCTCAAATGCTTTTGGGTCGTACGGAACAAGAAAACATACCGTAAAATTTACCACAGGAAAAATAAACGAGCATTTTGAATTAGCAGGTCGTTTGTCAAATATTTATTCTGATGGCTATATTGACAGGGCTTCTACCGATTTAAAATCGTACTTTTTACAAGCAAGTTACACCAATAAAAATACTTTAATAAAAGCCATTGCCTTTGGCGGAAAAGAAGAGACTTATCAAGCTTGGGATGGAATTTCTGCAAAACAATTAAAGGAAGATAGAAGACAAAATCCATTAACATACGATAACGAAGTTGATAATTATAATCAAGACCATTATCAATTGCATTGGAACGAAAAATTAAGTCAAAACTGGGCAACAAATCTTGGTTTAAATTACACCAAAGGAAAAGGATATTTTGAGCAATTTAAAGGAGAAAGTGCTGTTTCAAAATATAATAATTTGGTAAAAGCTACAGCAACCGATTGGTACGGAACTCCTGCCACCGATTTAATTGTTCGCCGTTGGTTAGACAATGATTTTTATGTAGCTAATTTTAACGCCACTTATAATAACGATCAACTAGAAATTATTTCTGGTGGTTCGTACAGTTACTATGAAAATGACCATTTTGGAGAAGTTATTTGGGCGAAAGAATTTGCTGATAATGCAAACATCAGAGATCGTTATTACGATGGAACATCGACTAAAAAAGATGCGAATATTTTTACGAAAATATCATTTAATATTACCGATGATTTAAGAGCTTTTGTTGATTTACAAGGACGATTTATCAGCTATAAAACAAACGGTTTAACCTCTAAAAGAAAAGATTTAAACGTTGATAAAAACTTTAATTTCTTTAATCCAAAAATAGGATTTACCTATACTTTAAACAATCAAAATAGCTTTTACACTTCTTTTGCCAGAGCAAATAGAGAGCCAAACCGAAGCGACTTTAAAGGCGGAGTAACTACCCACGAAAGTTTAAATGATTATGAATTAGGTTGGCGTTTAAAAACGAAAACCATCAAATTAAATACCAATATTTACTTTATGGATTATCAAAATCAGTTAGTTTTAACAGGTGAAATTGATGATACTGGCGATGCGTTGCGTAGTGCAAGTGGTAATAGTTACCGAGTTGGTGTAGAAATGGATGCCAATATACGTGTAAATGATAAATTTTCAATTGGTCAAAATGTTTCGGTAAGTCAAAATAAAAATGTTGATTTCGTTACTAACAGAAACGATAAATTACAAGAATTAGGAAATACCAATATTGCTAATTCACCAAATATTGTTACAGGAAATTCATTAACTTATCAAGTATCAGAAAATTTACAACTAGCATTTTTATCGAAATTTGTAGGCGAACAATATTTGAGTAATACCGATACCGAGGCGTCTAAATTGAGCAGTTATTTTACTAGTGATTTTAATATCATGTATGAATTAAAAACCAAATCAATTTTTAAATCGATTGTATTTACAGGGGTTGTAAACAATGTTTTTGATAAACAATATGTCGATAGAGGCTATATTTATTTAGATACTTGGTCGAAAGCTGGAACAACTACTGAAATTCAAGGATATTATCCACAAGCTACGATTAACTTTTTAGCAGGAGTTACTTTTAAGTTTTAAGAAATAATTTTCTTTTTATACAAATAAAAATCCCAAGCTTTAAAAACTTGGGATTTTCTATTTATTGAAATGCAATAATTACTTGATTTTTATACTCTTTCTTTACATTCTTTTTCAATTAACTCTAAATTTTTTAGCGCTTTTTCAGCTACAGATTTCGATATTTTATAAGATGTATATCTTGCATTTTTAGAATTATCACTTAGCCATTTGTATTTAATAGCGGTGTCAAAAGTTAATTTTTCTTGACAAAGAAACTCTCTTGTTTGATGTAAATTATCAGTCTTATATACTTTTTTAACATCAAATAACTCACTACAGGTTTTTCCTTTAATAGTGGTTGGCAATAAATTATTTTCAATAAAATGAATTGACGAATAAAAAGAAGTTGTAACCACCCAATCAAGATACGTTCCTTCCTTTAATAACTGAATAGATAACGCTTTATTTCTTTGGGCGTGTTGTTCTTTATTTTGTTTTGCCATACTAAAAAATAGTTTCTTGATACTGAAATCCATCAGCCGATAATAAATCTATATCTAAGTTTTCCGAACAAGACAAACTCATTTCTAACGTTGTATTATAATCATTTTTAAAATCTTTCTGTAATTCAAAAATTTTACGATATGCTAAATTAATAAATTCATCATTTAACATTAATTCTTCTTCAATGGCAATAATTACTTTTGGATATTCAGAAAAAGCATTGATATAAAAAGAGTTGATTTTAAACTTTTCTTTATGTAATAAGTCAATTAATTTGTGTGTGTCTAAATATATCTGAGTTGATTTACGTACAAATTTCTCAATAAATTGCTTGTTATAATCTTCAATTACATTGGTCTTTGCAATTTCTTTTCCGTTGTTAAATCCTTTTGTATAAGCATCTGCAACTACGTCTGTATGATAATAGCCATCTACTTTTTTATCTTTAAAATTATCTTTATTTTCTTCTAGATATTTGTAAAAACTCTCTGTATTTCCTTGTTTTTTTAATGTAGCTAATCCCATAATTTTGTTTATTAAAGTTTATCAACTTTTACGATATTATTTTATCCAGCCGTTTTACAAAGATACAAAACAATATAATTCAATTTAATGAGGTTTTTTACTTATTAATTTTACCAACAGCACAACTCACAAACGATTTTGCTTTGTGTAATACTGTGTTTTCACTTCCAACTTCAGGATATCCTAATTTTGCTAATTTTTCTTTGGATAAAATCAAACTTTCTTGGGTTGCATTTAAAGTAACCAATGATTTTTCTACATCAACTTTTACCTCATTAACGCCTTGAATTGCTGTTAATCCGTTGATAATTGTATTGGCACAACCGCCACATTTTAAGTTTTCTATATAAATTTCTTGTGTCATGCTTTCTTTTTTTTAGTACTTAATTACTACTTTTTTGTTGATGTAAATTTTTGATAATCAATATATCCACCTAAGATATTATAAACGTCAAAACCTTGTTTTTTTAAACGTACTGATGCCGCTACACTTCTTCTTCCTGATCTGCAATACACATAAACAGGCTTTGTTTTATCTAATTTTTTTAAGGCGATTTCTTCAAAATCATCAGCAAAAACATTGATCATTATTGCATCTTTAATAATACCTTGTGAGCATTCTTCAGGGGTTCGAACATCAAGCAATTGAATCTTTTTTTCAGTTTTTAAAAGTAACTGTAAATCAGCAACTGTAGTATTTTTGATATTATTTTCTTGAGATTTACACGATGTAAAAACCGTAAAAATTAATGCGATGAATACTAAATATTTTTTCATTTTTATTTTCTTTTAAGAGCCTGTTTAAAAATTAAATTCTCGGCATGCTGAATTATTTCAGCATCGCATCAACAGGAAAACTACGGCAAATCAGGATGTGAAACTGAACTAAATTCAGTTTGACAGATTCGATTCCTTATTTTTATGTTATATTTTTTTTCAGATGAAATTTAAGCAGGCTCTAAATGTTTTATCTAAAAAATCTATTATTTTAAAGTTGATGGACAAACAGCAACTGTTCTCTCAATACTTGTTTTTCGTATCGCTGCAAAACCTCCTGATACATCAATTACATTATGATATCCTCTTGCTTTTAATATTGATGCCGCAATTACCGAGCGATATCCGCCTGCACAATGCACGTAAAAATCTTCGGTTTTAGGAAATTCTTCAATATGATCGTTTAAAAAATCTAAGGGTGTGCTTGGCACATCAACAATGTGTTCTTTGGCGTATTCACCAGGTTTACGAGCGTCAAAAACAAGGGCTTTCTTGCTTATTGCATCTTCTAAAACATCCGCAGAAACAGAACGTAAAGTATCAATTTCTTTATCCGAAGCTTTCCAAGCGTTAAAACTTCCTTCTAAATATCCTAAAACATTGTCGAATCCTACGCGTGATAAACGGGTAATTGCCATTTCCTCTTCTCCTTCGGGCGTTACCAATAAAATTGGTTGTTTTACATCTTTAATTAAAGCACCTACCCAAGGAGCAAATGTTCCGCCTAAACCTATAAAAATTGATCGTGGAATAAATCCTTTTATAAATTCTGATTGATGACGCACATCCAAAATAATTGCCTCGGTTGTGTTAGCTATTTTTTCAAAATCGGCTACCGATAAACTTTTTGCACCGTTTTTGATAACGTCATCAATAGATTCATATCCTTCCTTGTTCATTTTTACATTTAAAGGAAAATAGGCTGGCGGCGGCAATAACCCGTCGGTTACTTCTTTTATAAATTCGGCTTTTGTCATGTTTTCACGCAACGCATAATTGTTTTTTTTCTGATCACCAATTGTTCCGATGGTTTCTTTGCTTAGGTTTTTTCCACAGGCCGATCCTGCTCCGTGTGCTGGATATACAATTACCTGATCTTCTAATGTCATAATTTTAGTACGCAAACTATCATACAGAAAACCTGCTAAATCATCTATTGTTAAAGCACCTTTTTGTGCTAAATCTGGGCGACCAACATCACCTAAAAATAAGGTGTCGCCACTAAAAAGAGCGTGGTTTTTTCCGTTTTCATCTTTTAATAAATATGACGTACTTTCCATGGTATGCCCTGGTGTATGCAGTGCGGTAATGGTAATTTTTCCGATTTTAAAAACCTCGCCATCTGTTGCTATATGCGATTTATAAGTAGTTTTTGCCGTTGGTCCGTACACAATTGTTGCCCCTGTTTTTTCGGCTAAAGTTACGTGTCCACTTACAAAATCGGCATGAAAATGAGTTTCAAAAATATAGTTGATTTTTGCAGTATCTTGTGTTGCTTTTTTGATATACGATTCTACCTCTCGCAATGGATCGATAATAGCTACTTCGCCTTCACTTTCAATATAATAAGCACCTTGTGCTAAACAACCTGTATAAATTTGCTCTATTTTCATAATGTTAATTATTTATACGCTTGATGTATATATTGAGCGTATTTTTTTTGATTTTCGTTATTTCCTGTTTTAAAAAAATGTACTGCGCCATTGGCACGCATAAAAAAATAATCTAAACTTACCACCTCTAATACGCCACCTCTAAAAAGGGCATCTCTTACAGGTCCTTTTACACCTGCAAAATAAAAGGCAATATCTCTTTTATGATAGTATCGAATACGTTCTTTTAGCATTTCTACGCCTGTACTATCAACTCTGTTAATACTTTCGGCATCTAATACAATTAGTTTTAATGCACTGCCTTTTTCTTCGGATATTTCGTCTAATTTATCTCGGAAATAAGTACAGTTTGCGTAAAATAATTGAGCATCAAAACGAAATACTAATACCTCTTTATCTGTAATTACTTCTTCAAACCTGCTTTTATTTCGATAAAAATCAGAATTTGGTACTTTTCCTAATTCGGCAACATAAGGTCTTGAAGTTCTATAAATTAATACAACTAATGATAAAACTACACCTATTAATATCCCTGGTTCTATACCAAAAAATATCGTAGCTAAAAAAGTAGCGATCAACAGCCAAAAGTCTAAATTATTAGATTTCCAAAGTTTTTTAGCTTCCGATACATTTATCAGATTAAATACTGCTACAATAATAATTGCAGCTAATATCGTTTTTGGCAAATGATAAAATACCGGGGTAAAAAAAAGCAAGGTAAGCACTACAATCAATGCCGATACAATTGCTGAAACACCTGTTTTACCGCCAGCTTCTTCGTTTATCGCTGAGCGAGAAAAGCTTGATGTTATTGGGTAAGACTGAAAAAAAGAGCCCGCGATATTGCTTAATCCTAAGGCAATTAATTCTTGATTTGGCTGTATTCGGTACTCATCTTGCTTTGCTTCAAGAGTTTTTCCTATCGATATAATTTCTAGATAACCAACCATAACTAGGGTTGCCGCAATGGGTAATAACTCTCTAATTAAAGCGAGGTCTATTACCGGAATTATCAATGTAGGCAAGCCTGAAGGAATGTCTTTTACAATGGCTACATCGGTTAGGTAATTGCCAAAGAAACGAAGTGTTATAATTCCTAATGTTACTACAATTAACGCATTTGGTATTTTTTTATTGATTTTTCTAAGAATCATAATAATCAAACAGGCTATGACTCCTATAATAGTTGTTGCTATTTTAAAATCAGCAATTTTATATATAATATCTTCTAAAAGAAGCTGAACTTGATCGCTTTGTAAAAAATTAACCCCTAGTAAATTCCGAAATTGATTTAAACCGATAATAAGCGCTACCGCCGATGTAAAACCAATAATTACAGGTCTTGATAAGAAATTAACTATAAATCCTAAGCGAAATACGCCCATTAAAAATTGTATGCTTCCCACCATTAATGCTAATAAAATAGCGATAGCGATATAACTTTCAGACCCCATTAATGCCAAGGTAGAAACGCCTGTTGCTACAATTAATGAATCCATTGCCACAGGACCGATTGCTACTTGGCGTGACGATCCAAAAATAGCATATATTAATTGTGGCACTAAAGCGGCATACAAGCCATAAATAGGTGGTAGTCCCGCAATTAGAGCATAAGCAATTCCTTGCGGGATTAACACCGTTGCTACGGTTATACCTGCTACAATATCAGTTTTTAATCCTGATTTTTTATAGTTAGGCAACCATTGAAATATAGGTATTATTTTTTTTAGTTTCATTTTAAAAAAGTTCGCCTTTCGTTGAATTTTTCACTAAATTTCTTGTTAAATCTCTTGTTATTCCTAAATGTTTATAAGCCAAATCGGTAACTTCTCTACCTCTTGGGGTACGCATTATAAAACCTTGTTGTATTAAAAAAGGCTCATATACCTCTTCAATAGTTTCGGTATTTTCACTAACTGCCGTTGCTATTGTACTAAGCCCTACAGGACCACCTTTGAATTTATCAATAATGGTCGTTAAAATTTTAGTATCCATTTCGTCCAAACCATTTGCATCAACATGTAATGCTTTTAGGGCGTAGGTTGCTATTTCAATACTGATGCTTCCGTTTCCTTTTATTTGAGCAAAATCTCGAACTCTTCGTAATAAAGCGTTTGCAATACGAGGTGTTCCTCTACTTCTACCTGCTATTTCAATGGCCGCTTCCATTGATATTGGCACGCCTAAAATATAGGCACTTCGCTCAATAATAGTGGTTAATAATTCGGTTGAATAATATTGTAAACGACTGCTGATACCAAAACGAGCTCTCATCGGAGCGGTTAATAACCCTGAACGTGTGGTTGCGCCTATTAACGTAAAAGGTTCTAAATGAATTTGGACGGTACGGGCGTTAGGCCCCGACTCAATCATGATATCGATTTTATAGTCTTCCATTGCTGAATATAAATATTCTTCAACAATAGGACTTAATCGATGGATTTCATCAATAAATAACACATCACGTTCATCAAGATTTGTTAATAACCCTGCTAAATCGCCTGGTTTATCTAAAACAGGTCCTGAGGTTACTTTTATTCCAACACCTAATTCATTGGCTAAAATATGAGCCAAGGTGGTTTTTCCTAATCCTGGAGGTCCATGAAATAAAGTATGGTCTAAAGCTTCTTCTCGTTGATTGGCTGCTTCAACAAATATTTTTAAGTTTTCAATTGCTTGATCTTGACCTGCAAAATCATCAAAGGAAAGTGGGCGTAGTTGTTTTTCTACATCCAGCTCATCGCTTGAGAAATTGGTGTTTTCAGGGTTTAAGTTTTCATTCATATAATTACAAATATACTTGAAATATACTATTTGGTTTGTAATAATTGTTACCTAGTAAATTATCAATGCTAAGATACATATTACTTAGGTAAAATATAAAATACATCAAAACAGTTCTAAAACAAAAAAGCCTTCCAAAATTTTGGAAGGCTTTTTTTAAACTTTTAATAAGTTTTATATGTTAAGATGGTTCTTCACCTTCTAATAATGGTGTGGTTTGTAATACGAAATCTTCTCCGTGAACATACTCATCATTTTCATCAACTTTACTGTAGTCATAAGCCCAACGGTGAACTTCAGGAATAGCTCCTGGCCAGTTTCCGTGAACGTGCTCTACTGGTGTAGTCCACTCTAAAGTATTTGATTTCCAAGGATTCATCGTTGCTTTTTGACCTCTGTACATTGAAATAAAGAAGTTTGCTAAGAATAGTAACTGAGCTGCTCCTCCTAAAAATGCCATTAATGTCATAAATACGTTAATTTCAACTAAATCGTCAAACATTGGAAAGTTTGAGTTTGTATAATAACGACGTGGTAAACCAGCTAACCCAACAAAGTGCATCGGGAAAAATACTCCGTAAGCAGCAATTATGGTTAACCAAAAGTGCCAGTAACCTAATGTTTTATTCATCATTCTACCATACATTTTAGGAAACCAGTGATACACACCAGCAAACATCCCTAATAAAGCAGATACTCCCATTACTAAGTGAAAGTGAGCTACTACAAAGTAAGTATCATGTACGTTAATATCTAAAGCAGAATCTCCTAAAACCAATCCTGTTAAACCTCCTGTTACGAAGGTAGAAACTAATCCGATAGAAAATAACATCGCTGGGTTTAATTGTAAGTTTCCTTTCCAAAGTGTGGTTACATAGTTAAATGCTTTTACTGCCGATGGAATAGCAATTAATACCGTTGTAAAGGTAAATACCGATCCTAAGAAAGGATTCATTCCTGATACAAACATATGGTGACCCCAAACAATTGTTGATAAAAACGCAATTGCCATAATAGATCCAATCATTGCACGGTATCCAAAAATTGGCTTACGTGCATTTGTTGAAATTACTTCAGATGTTAACCCTAATGCTGGTAATAAAATAATATATACTTCCGGGTGTCCTAAGAACCAGAATAAGTGTTCAAATAATACTGGCGATCCTCCTTGATAGTGTAATACTTCTCCAGAGATAAAAATATCTGATAAGAAGAATGATGTTCCAAAACTTCTATCAAAAATTAATAATAATGCCGCTGATAATAATACTGGAAATGAAACTACTCCAATAATTGCTGTTACAAAAAATGCCCACATTGTTAATGGTAATCTGGTCATTTTCATTCCTTTTGTACGTAAGTTCAAAATGGTAACGATGTAGTTTAATGATCCGATTAATGAAGAGGCTACGAAAATTGCCATCGATACTAACCATAAGGTCATTCCTGTACCCGATCCTGGAATTGCTTGTGGCAATGCCGATAATGGTGGATAAATTGTCCATCCTGCCGATGCCGGTCCTGCTTCTACAAACAATGAAATTATCATAATTACTGATGATAAGAAAAATAACCAGTATGATACCATGTTTAAGAAACCAGAAGCCATATCACGAGCTCCAATTTGCAATGGAATTAATAAATTCGAAAAAGTACCACTTAAACCAGCAGTTAATACGAAAAACACCATTATTGTACCGTGAATTGTTACCAGTGCTAGGTACATATCAGGATCCATAATCCCATCAGTTTGATGGTTTCCTAAAAATGCTTCTATGATTGAAAAAGAAGTATCTGGCCATGCTATTTGTAAACGAAATAACATAGACATGAATCCCCCTATAATCCCCATAAATATACCCGTAACAAGAAATTGTTTCGAGATCATTTTATGATCTTGACTAAAGATGTATTTAGTTACAAATGTTTCTTTGTGATGATGATCTGACATAATCTATTATATATACTTTTAAAAAATATCTTATTTAATAACTTGCGCTAATGTTTTTTGTTCTGATAACCACTTGTCATAATCTGCTTGTTCAACAACAGTGATTTTCATTTGCATATTGTAGTGAGATGCACCACAAATTTTATTACATAACAATAAATAATCAAACTCATAAGGATCTTCTCCTTTTGCTTTTCTTATTTTATTGATTCCATCGGTTTTTGCAATAACCTCAGTACTTAAACGCATTTCTGCAGTGGTGTACTTTGGTGTAAAGGCAAATTGAGTAATCATTCCTGGTACACAGTTCATTTGCGCTCTAAAGTGAGGCATATATGCAGAGTGCAACACATCTTGAGAACGGAATTTAAAAACAACCTTTTTACCTTTTGGTAAAACCATTTCGGTAACTTTCTTGTCATCTTGTGCTTTAGGGTCAGACATATCAACTCCCATAGAGTTAATACCTTTAATAAAGTTTACGTTTCCTAAACCTAATTCATTATCTGCTCCTGCATAACGTGCTTGCCAGTCAAATTGTCTTGAATATACTTCAATTACAATTGGATTTTCATCATCACCAACATACATAATATTATTCCAAGCCCATAAACCATATCCAATTAATATAACAATTGTTACCGCTGGGATAACTGTCCATATTAATTCTAAAGTATGACTATCGGCATAAAATAATGCTTTTTTACCTTTTTTCCCCCTGTATTTGTAAGTGAAAAAGAAGATTAAAAATTGCATTCCAAATTGAACAATACCGATTAACCAAAAAGTAATGTTAAATAAATTATCATCGTGTTCTCCTTCAATAGAGGCCGATTCCGGTAACATAATTACGTTCATTGCAATTAAGCAGTAAACCATCATTGCATAGAAAAAAATTAAAAATCCTATGGCAATTTTACCTTGTGTTTCATTGTCTTTGTCTGTAGCTATTACAGAACGTAGATTCATGATACGTGTAATTTGCCAGAAGCTAACTCCTATTGCAATTGCTATGAAAATATAAAATAAAGCGAGCATATTATCTAAACTATTTGTTTATTAATTATAATTATTAATGATGATTACTATCTTCTCCTCTGTGTTCGATATTATAGTAATGGTGTGTTTCACTTTCATGTAAGAAAGGATTCCCTTTTGCTAATGGATTTGCTTTTGCAAATGCGTTAAAAGTAGCAAATATAAACAATCCTAAGAAGAATAAAATTCCACTTATTTCTCCAATCCCAAATCCGTATTGAGCGCCAACTGTTCCTGGCATAATCATTACGAATAAATCTAAATAATGACCTGCTAATATTACAACTCCTCCTATTGTTACAAACCAAGGTACACTTTTAAAGTCACTATTGATTAATAATAATATCGGAAAGATGAAGTTCATAACTACCATTGCTAAAAATGGTACTTTGTATTCATTAAAACGCAATAAGAAATAGGTTGTTTCTTCAGGAATATCAGCATACCAAATTAACATAAACTGCGCAAACCATAAATAGGTCCAGAATACTGAAAAACCAAACATATACTTCGCTAAATCATGAATATGACTATCGTTTACAAATGGTAAAAAACCTTTTGCTCTTAAGTAAATTGTTACAAAAGCAATTACTGTTAATGCTGATACTAAGAAAGTAGCTAATACATACCATCCAAATAATGTAGAGAACCAGTGTGGGTCAATTCCCATAATCCAATCCCAAGACATCATTGATTCTGTTATAAGAAAAAAGAATAAAAATACTACAGAAATATTGTAATTTCTCATGTGTAATTTTAAATCTCCATTTTCTTGTTTGATTGATCCTTTTCTAATGATAAAACGATATACATTCCATACCGTTAAGTAAAAGACACTTCTCATTAACCATCCAGGTGTATTTAAAAACCATTTTTTTCCATCGATAACAGCATCATAATTTGCATGTTGCGGATCAAAAACTCCCTCGTTCATCCAAGGAAATAAATGATTCATGTGCATAAATGTTGCTATTAAAAACAATAACATAATAACACTTACATAGTGTAAATTCGCTGTAATAGCCTCCATTACTCTAAATAACACCACAGACCAACCTGCTTGTGCAACTCTTTGAATTGCATAAAAAGCCAATACTAATAATGTAACTCCTAAAAAGAACATTAACGCTACAAAAAATGCTGCCCAAGGGCGATTTTGCATTTGGTGAAAAGCATGTTCAGCATGTGCGTCATGGTTTTCGGCATGAGCATCAGTAGTACTTGCGTGCACTACAGCTTCAGCGTGTTTTTCTGTTGCTTCTACAGCATGTGTTGCAGATTCAGTATGAGCAGTTGTTGCTTGTTCTGAATGTACTTCTTTAACTGCTTGAGTGTGTATTGCTGTAGTATCAGCAGTATGTGTCTCAATTGTTTTTTCTGAATGTTTTTCAACCTCAGTATGTGCTTCTTTTTTAGCTTCTTCAATATGAGGTACAGCTACTGCATGTGCGGTATCTGTAGCATGCTCATTGTGATGAGCACCATGTTGTTTTGCTAAAATTGCCTTTGCCTCTGTTAACGTTTTAGGTGCCGACATAAAACTGATGGCAGTACCTAACGCTCCTAAAATCATAAGAGCAATAGCAAGTATTTTTAATTTTCCTGTAAACTGGTACATATCTTAACTATCTATTATAGAGTTATTTTAATTCACTTCTTAATTTCTCTACATACTGCACAATTTGCCAACGCTCTTTGTACTGTAATTGTCCTGCATGAGATCCCATTAAATTTTTACCATACATAATAACATGATAAATATTCCCTGGATTTAAGTCTCTTTCTTTGTAGTTTGGTATTCCGTTAAATTTATCTCTTTGAGATAAAACTCCGTTACCATCTCCTTTAGCTCCATGACAAGTAGCACAGTAAATTCCGTACAACTCTTTTCCTTTTGCTAAATTCTTTTCAGTAGTCGCTAAAGGGCTTTTTAAAGTTGCTTTTGCTTTTTCATATCCTTCGTTTGTATCAGGAATATCATAAGCTACAATACCTTTTCTACTTACCGTACCAGCAACTGGTAATCTATCTACCATTTTACCATTTAACCCTTCTGCCCCATTAGGTTCATAAGGAACGGCAACATACATATCTGGCATGTATTGTCGGTTTGGTGTGCGTTTATCTCCACATGAAATAACACTTGTTATAACAACTAAAGCCACGATTATTTTTACAAAACTTTTCATATCTCTGGTTATTAGTGCTTTTCTACTATGTTAATTTCTACAGCGCCTGTTGTTGCTATCAACGCTTTTAACTCTTCTTCGTTACCGTTTACAGGAATTTCCATTAAAAAATGGTCATCTGTTGTTCTTGGATCAGGGTTTTCGGCTTCTTTAAATGGCCATATTCTACTTCTCATATAAAAAGTAATTACCATTAAATGGGCTGCGAAAAACACGGTTAATTCAAACATAATTGGCACAAATGCTGGCATATTAGAAAACCAACTAAAATTAGGTTTACCTCCAATATCTTGTGGCCAATCTTGAATCATCATATAGTTTGTCATCCAAATAGCAAAGCATAATCCTGTAATTCCGTAAAAGAATGCAGTAATTGCTAAACGGGTTGGTGCCAATCCTAATGCTTTGTCTAATCCGTGAACTGGAAATGGACAAAATACCTCTTCGATGTGATGATGATGTTCTCCTTTGATTGTCTTAACGGCATCCATTAAGATATCATCATCATTATAAAATGCGTGAATTACTTTGCTAGTGCTCATTGTTCTCTTCTCTTAATTTTTTAAAATGCTGTCCTGAAGATTTCAAGATTGTCTTAACTTCTGCTTGTGCAATTACTGGAAATGTTCTTGCGTATAATAAGAATAATACAAAGAAGAAACCAATAGTTCCAACAAAAATACCTACATCGACAAATGTTGGTTCAAAACGCCACCATGTTGATGGTAAGTGTCCTTTACTTAATACAATTGCAATAATATCGAAACGCTCAAACCACATACCAATATTAATGATGATTGACATAATGAAAGAGAAGATAAAACTTCTTCTTAATTTCTTTATCCACAATAATTGAGGCAATATAATATTACATATTAATAATGACCAAAATGCCCATCCATATGCTCCTGCTTCTGCTCCAAATGATAAATACGTATAGTTTTCATAAGGTGAACCGGTGTACCATGCAATAAAGAATTCTGTTGCATATGCTACCGCTACAATACCACCTGTTAAAAGGATTACAATATTCATATACTCTACGTGTAAACGTGTAATATATGCTTCCATATTAGTAACCTTACGCATAATACCTAATAAGGTTTGTACCATTGCAAACCCCGAAAAGATTGCTCCTGCTACGAAATAAGGTGGAAATATTGTTGAATGCCATCCTGGGTTAATAGAAGTAGCAAAATCCATAGATACAATTGTATGTACTGAAAGTACTAATGGTGTAGCTAAACCTGCTAACACTAATGACACTTCTTCAAAACGTTGCCAATCTTTAGCTCTACCTGACCATCCGAAAGATAATAAAGCATATATTTTCTTTTGAAAAGGCTTAACGGCTCTATCACGAATCATTGCAAAATCTGGTAATAAACCAGTCCACCAGAAAACTAGTGATACTGATAAATAGGTTGAAATTGCGAATACATCCCATAATAATGGTGAGTTAAAATTCACCCATAATGACCCGAACTGGTTTGGCATTGGTAACACCCAATATCCGTTCCATGGACGCCCCATGTGAATAATTGGAAATAACCCTGCTTGGAATACCGCGAAAATTGTCATCGCTTCTGCCGAACGGTTAATTGCCATTCGCCATTTTTGACGGAATAGTAATAGTACCGCCGAAATTAAGGTTCCTGCGTGACCAATACCTACCCACCATACGAAGTTGGTAATATCCCATGCCCAACCGATGTTTTTGTTTAATCCCCACACACCGATACCTGTACCGACGGTGTAGAAAATACATCCAAATCCCCAAAGCATTGCTGCTAAGGAAATATAAAATGCGATATACCAATTTTGATTTGCTTTACCTTCAATAGGTCTTGCAATGTCTTCAGTGATATCATGGTAACTTTTGTTACCCAGCACTAAAGGTTCTCTATAAGATGATTCGTAATGAGACGACATAAATCTATATACTTATTAGTTTTATTATTAAGCTTCGTTTGTATTTCTTACTTTCACTTGATACACTACGTTTGGTTTTGTTCCAATATAGTCTAATACGTGAAAAGCCCTATCATCCTCTTTTAATGCAGTAACTGCATCTTCAGGATTATTTACATCTCCAAACACCATTGATCCTGACGAACAAGCTGATGAACATGCGGTTTCAAATTCATCTTTATGTACTGCTCTACCTTCTTTCTTAGCATTTAAAATTGTTGCCTGTGTCATTTGAATACACATTGAACATTTTTCCATAACTCCACGAGAACGAACTACAACATCTGGGTTTAATACCATTTTACCGTATTCGTTATTCATATTGAAATCAAATTCGCTGTTTTCTGAATAATTAAACCAGTTAAAACGACGAACTCTATAAGGACAGTTATTTGCACAATATCTAGTACCAACACATCTGTTATAAGCCATTTGATTTTGACCTTGACGACCGTGTGATGTTGCTGCTACCGGACATACCGTTTCACATGGTGCATGATTACAGTGCTGACACATCATTGGTTGGAAAGCTACTTCTGGGTTTTCAGCAGAATTTTCTAAAGCGTCAAATAAATCACCTTTACTTAATTCTAAAACCTTTTCAGTATACTTTCTTTCAACTTCTTTGTTTGATAATCTAGAGTTTTGAGCTTTAAATTCTTCAATAGTCATTGAAGCTTCATGTTGCTTATCAATTACTGTAGAAGAATAATAACGATCAATACGCAACCAGTGCATATCTCTACCTACTCTTACTTCGTCTTTACCTACAACTGGCACATTGTTTTCTGCATGACATGCTACTACACAAGCCCCACATCCTGTACAAGATGTTAAATCAATAGATAAATTAAAGTGATGCCCAACTTCACGATTATGGTCTGCCCATAAATCGATGCTTTTTGCTTCAACTTCTTTATGATCGTAAGAAACCATTGAAGGCTTATTCCAAGTATGTTTTGGGTCTAAATTTTTATCAGCTACCTGCTTTAAAGTTGCTTCTTTTAAAATATCATGACGACCTGCAAGTGTACTTTGTACTTGTGTACAAGCAAACTTATGCCATCCTGAAGTTTTTTCAATAGAAACATTATATTGAATAGGATTTCCGTTTTTATATAAAGGATACGCGTTTAAACCAACTTGCATCTCTTCTTTTAACGTTTGTGTTCTACCGTATCCTAATGCTAAACCTACAGATCCTTTTGCTTGACCTGGCTGAATCATTACTGGAACTTTTTCAATAGAAACACCATTTACTGTTACCGTAGCGTAGTTTCCATTAATAGCACCGTTATCTTTTACTGGGTTATCAAAACCTAATTCTTTAGCATCAGCCATTGAAACGGTTAAGTAATTATCCCAAGAAGCACGTGTAATAGGATCTGGTAATTCTTGTAACCAAGGATTGTTTGCTTGTTTACCATCACCTAATGCAGTTGATGAAAACAAGTTTAATTCAAAACCTGAAGCGGTACTTGTTGTTTTTAATAATTCAGAAACTGAAGTACTAATAACTACAGCCGATTCAAAAACTTCTTCTTCTTCTGAAACTATTGCTGATTTGAAAAAACCATCATGTAATGCCTGATTCCAAGAAGCTCCGTTTAATACAGTAGTACTCCAAAATTCTTTTAAAGTATCGTAATAGTTTACAGAACTACCTGACCATTTTAATAACACATCTTGTAACTGACGGGTATTAAATAATGGTGAAATTGTTGGCTGCATTAAACTATACGTACCTTTAGTAATTGTAACATCTCCCCAACTCTCTAAGTTGTGAGGTGCTGGTAAGGTATATTGTGTAGCATTAGCCGTTGCATCGTTTTGAGTCGATATTGCAACAGATAATTTTAAATTCTTGATTCCTTCAGCTAAATCAGCAGCGTTTGCTAACGTATATAAAGGATTTGTGTTATAAGTAACTAAACCTTTTACTACTCCTGCTTTAATATCAGCAACTAATTGAGCTACTTGAGTATCGTTACCTTGACGTGTTAAATTAACAGCTTTGGTATCGAATATCTCACTTTGTAACTTCTCGTTAATTGCAAAAGCGATTAACTGAGCGTTTTTATCATTTAATCCTGTAAGAACAACTCCTTTTGAACCTGCTTTAATTAAATTGCTTGCTAGCTTTTTAATTTCAGCGTCAATTTTAGTTGTTTTAGAAGGAATTGACTCTCCTGTTACAGCATTATATAAATTAACCAAAGCATATACTTGATCAGAAGGTTTTACAACCAATCTTTTATCAGCATTTGCTCCTGCCAATGACATATTACTTTCTACCTGAACATGGTAAGACATTTTACCAGATGCAGCTTTACGCCCATCAGTGTATGATTTCTCATAACCTCCTTGCCAGTCTCCAATAAAATCAGCACCAATAGAAGCGATAACCTCTGCTTTACTAAAATCATAATTTGGTAAAGCGCGTGTACCATACATTGCCTGAAAAGCATCAGCGGTTGCACTTTCTGAAATAGCATCATAAACAACGTGCTTTACGTTTGGATATGCAGCCGTAAATGCTGTAATTACTTTTTCAGTTGAAGGACTCGCTAACGTACCTGTTAATAATACAACTGGTTCGTTTGCTCCTTTTAACTCGTTTAAAGTTGCTATAATTTCTTTATCGGCATCTGCCCAAGAAATTTGATCCGCACCCTTTTTAGGTTCTTTTAAACGTAATTGATCATCGTATAATGATAAAACAGATGCTTGTGTACGTGCGTTTGTTTCTCCTGATGCTAATTTATTTGGCATTACAAGAATCGGACGACCTTCACGTGTTTTTACTAATACGTTTGCAAAATCAAAACCATCTGCAATTGTAGTTGCATACCAATCTGCAATACCTACAACAATATCATTTGGTTGTACTACATAAGGGATTGATTTTCTTACGGGACCTTCACAGGCTGCTAAAGAAGCGGCTGCTGTGGTAAATCCAACATATTTCAAGAAATCTCTACGTGAGGTTGATGAAGTTTCTAATGTTTCTTTATCACCTAAAAATTCATCTGTAGGAATATCTTGTACAAACTCATTATTACGTAGCGTTTCAACAACAGAACTACCTTTTAGTTCTTCAACACTTTGCCAGTATTTTTTGTTTGAAGCCATTTATATATGTGTTTTTCTACTTTCTAATTGATTAATAGTGGCACTTACCACACTCTTTTCCACCTAACTGAGCAATTGACACTTGGTCAACCCCATACTTTGCTGCTAATTGCTTATGAATTTTAGCATAGTATTCATTGCCTTTTAAGTCAACCTTGGTTGCTTTATGACAGTCAATACACCAACCCATTGTTAATGGAGAATATTGATATACCTCTTCCATTTCTTCAACAGGACCATGACATTTTTGACATTTTAAACCAGCAACACTAACGTGCTGTGAGTGATTAAAATATGCAAAATCTGGTAAATTATGAACTCTAACCCATTTAACAGGTTTGGTAACTCCAGTGTATTCTAAATTTTCAGCATCCCATCCGGCAGCCTCATATATCTTAGCAATTTCTTTATCTAAGTCAGATTTCACTAAAGTATGATCATCCATTACAACTTTAGTATCATCTGCTACTTCAGATATGTTTTTATGACAATTCATACAAACACTTACTGAAGGAATCCCTGATGTTTTACTATGTTTTGCTGAAGAGTGACAATATTGACAGTCAATTTTGTTATCACCAGCGTGAATTTTGTGTGAAAAAGCAATTGGCTGAATTGGCTGATATCCTTCGTCTACTCCTATTTGAAATAAGGTTCCGAAGAAAAAATAAGCACCCATTAAAGCACAAAATATAACGATTAACACTTGTAAAAAGGTATTTTTCTTTAACCCTTCCCATAAATCAGCAGTTTGTCCTACGACACCTGGTGTTTTAGGAGCTCCTTTTAATTCACTAATTGTTTTTAATAAACTAGCAATAATTAAAAAAGCTACAATAATAGCAGCAGCTAAAAGATACAACAACCATCCAGGAGCTTCTCCTTTTTCAGTTGTTCCAACAGCAACAGCAGCTTCACCTGCTTTTTTAAGTTTTCCTACAGTGGTGTAATAAAGAATATCGTCGATATTTTTATCAGTTAACTGAGGAAAAGCCGTCATGCTAGATTGCTTGTACTCTTCAAAAACTTCAATTGCGTCTTTATCGCCAGAAGCTCTAAACGCGGCATTGTCTCTAATCCAAGACTTTAACCAATCGTTTTCTCTTCTACTTTCAATGTCTCCTAATTTAGGACCTACAAGTTTTTTGTCTAACTTGTGACATGATGCACATAAAGATTTAAATAATTTTTTCCCTTCTTTTTGACGAGCTTCATCAACATCTTGTGAAAATGCTGAAAAACTCACTAATAAAACTAAAAAGAAAGCTAAACTCTTTACGAGTGTCTGGGTTAATCTGTTGTGATGTTTCACACTTTTCATACTGTTAAATATAAGTTTTAATACATTTTTATCTACAAGGCTATTAGTAAAATAGCGCATAGAAGGTTACGCAAAAGTACTACTTCTATATAAATTGTGAAAAGTTAAGAGAATCCTAATTTATAATTTATATTTGTTCTAAATAACTCAAGTAAACAATCTATTAAATTACAAGTCATTACTTTTGTATAAAGTTTTAATTAAATGGAAAAAAGAGGTCTTATACTAATTTTAGCGCTATCACTTTCAATAGGTGTTTTGAGTGCAAAAGCACAGCAAAATCAAAAGGACAACAAAGAGATTGCTGCGCTGATTGTAAAAAAAAGAACATATAATAAAAACAACGGTACTGGTTATAGAATCCAATTATATAATGGATTAGAAACCAAAGCGAAAAGTTTACGAAATAGATTTCGCCTTGAATACCCAGGTGTTTTTACTAAAATTACCTACGATCAGCCTGATTGGAAAGCACAGGTTGGCGATTATAGAACAAAATTAGAGGCAGATAGAGCTTTAAATAAAATAAGAGAAAAATTTAACGGTTCAATTGTTATTCCGCTATAATTTTATTGAAAAGAAGCACTTAAAATATAAAAAAACTCAGTACTAAATTTAGTACTGAGTTTTTTTGTATTTATTTTATAAGTACTTAAAAGAATTATGACTCATCAGAATGATCAATAATATCAATGTTTTTTGAACGTTTCTCCCAGTTTGTTCTGGCTAAATTTTGCAAATCGGCAACACGGTCACTTTCATCCATTATTTCAAAACCTAAAAGAGTTTCAATAACATCTTCTTGAGTAACCAAACCACTTACCGATCCATATTCATCAATAACTAACGCTAAATGCTCGCGTTCTTTTACTAATGTAGTAAACAAATCAGGAACTGATAATTCTCTTTTTGCTACTAAAATATCTCTTTTAATTGAACTCAAAGGCTGGCTTCCTTTTTTATCAATTAAAGCTAATAAAAGCTGATCTTTTAAAATATAACCTGTTATGTTGTCTGAGTTTTTAGAAAAAACAGGAACTCTTGAAAAGTTTAACTGCTTGTTTTTATCAAAAAAAGATTGAATTGTTTGGTTTTCATCTGCTGACACTACCACAGTTCGAGGTGTCATAATATCTTTTGCTTGAACGTCTTTAAAGTTTAGCATGTTTCTAATAACATTGCTTTCATCTTCATGAAAAACCCCTTCTTGCTGGGCAATATCTGTCATTACTGAAAAATCCTCTCTGCTTAAAACACTTTCTCCATGCCCCGATTTTCCACCAATTAATTTCGTTGCTAATTGTAAAATCCATAGAACTCCTGTCCATTTTAATGGAAAAATCATCATTTTTAAAGCTGTTGTAGTAAAGCCTGCTAACTGTTTCCAATACGTTGCTCCAATGGTTTTTGGAATAATTTCTGAGGCTACTAAAATTAAAATAGTCATCACTGCCGAAACAATAAAAACACCATAACCGTCATCATTAAAAATTTTCTTAGCCTCTGTTCCTACTAAAATTGCCCCTACTGTATGCGCTAGAGTATTTAATGTTAAAATAGCAATTAAAGGCTTGTCAACATCTTTTTTTAAGGTTTCTAATTCTGTAGCAAAAGCAGCGCCTTCTTTCTTTTTAACATTGATAAAAGTGGTGGTTACACTTAATAAAACAGCCTCTAAAATAGAACAGATAAAAGAGAAAAAAATAGAAACTGTAGCGTAAATAATTAATAGTGTCATTTAATTTAATTTTATTTTTAGCTAAAATACGTAAAAAAGAAAACCTCAAACATTACTGCTTGAGGTTTCTTATAATTATATTATAATAATACTCTTTTTATTTAGAAACCGTAGCTTAAACCTGCTAACCAGTAAGATTGTATTTTTCCTGGGGTTGCTGCTAAAGAAGGGTAATTTGTTAATTCTGAATTAAATGCTTCTTGTTTATTAGCTCTTAAACCAGACTCAATTCCTACTCCAATACCTTTCCAGATATTAAAACCAAGTGAATTAACCCAAGTTGCGTTTGATAAATCTGCTGATTTATAGCTTTGGAAAGTTGATAAGTTAGATCTGAATTTAAAGTTACCAATTTTCTTGTTGTATTCTGCTACTATTTTAGCTCCTAATGATGAATCAAAGTTTGATCCTGATTTACTAAATACATAGTTGTAGTTTAATGGATGTGCAACTACCACTAATTCTGGCATAGGAATCCAGGTAAGCCCTAGTCCAAAATCTAAATATCCTGGATCGTTAAAGTTTTTAATTAAAGATGTTCTGTATTCAACTAATGTTGATGCAGCTACTGTTTTCGTTAATTTATAACCAAATAAAGAAGTTATAGTAAAAACATCGGTAGTTCCCTGAAAATCAGTATCGTCAGTAGCGTTGTTTTTATCATCTAATTTAACCCATCCTAAATTGATATTTCCTGAATTTCTCCAAAAATATTTATCAGTATCTAAATTAGCAAAACCATTTGCAGTGATACCTACATTTCCTGCTGATGAATTAGGAACTGCGTTAGAATACCATTTATCAAAACCTGAAAAATTTGCTCCAATAGTACCAAATGCACCAAATTTCCATCCTGGAAAAGCATCAATTTTAGATTGTAAAGCACTTGCTTCACCTTGTAATTTACTTATTTCACCTTTTTTATCTGTAAGGTCTTTTTTTAATTCTTCAACTGTTTGTGCTTTTAAAGAAGCAATAGCGCATACAAATGCGAATGTTAAAACAATTTTTTTCATACTGTTAATTTTATAATTTTTAAGAGCGTAAAACTACGCTTTTTATTAGACAATATTATTTTATAAAAGTCACTCTTTATGCACTTATTTTTTTTTAAATAAAGGCACCGTTGAACAGGCTTCCCCAAACATAATACTTTTACAAATTGGCTGAATTTTGCTTACCAGCAGTGTATAAGCACTTTGTGGTATTGGTTTATTAGAACAGCCTTTTATTATTAATCTTTTATCTTGATATTCTGTGATATTTAAATTAGTAATAATATCATTAAAAAGCACCGTTTCTAGTAATTCTAAATTTCCTACTACTACTTTTTTAGCAAATTCGGTTAACTTTGTTGTTAATAAAAGATATGCCCAAGAAGGAATTACTGCATCCACCGAACAACTCAAAGCAACAAAAGTTCCCTCATATTGCGACCAATTATGATTTTTAACTTGTTCTCGGAAGTCTTTTTCACGAAGAATTAATTCTTCATACAACCAATCTTTAATATCAAAAACAATACGATTTCCCTTTGGATAAAAATCTTCAAGATCGATGGTTGTTAATTGACTGTTTGCTACTTTATTTATAATTTGTGCTGCCATTTTTATAGCATTCCAAGTTCTAACTTCGCTTCTTCACTCATCATTTCATTTGTCCAAGTAGGATCAAAAGTAATTTCAACCTCGCAGTTGTTAATTTCTTCTAATGATTTTACTTTATTTTCAATATCAACAGGTAAACTTTCTGCTACCGGGCAATTTGGCGAAGTTAAGGTCATTAAAATTTTAGCATCGTTTTCTTCCGACACGAATACATCATAAATTAAACCTAACTCATATATATCTACTGGAATTTCAGGATCGTAAATTGTTTTTAAAACACCTACTATTTTATCTCCTAATTCGTCTAGTTGTTTATCTGTCATCTTTCCTACTTCTTTTCGTTGTTAATTTTGACTATTAATTTAGGTTGTCAATTTTGATTGTTGCGCTATTGCATACATTTTTATCTGCTTAATCATAGAAACTAAACCATTTGCACGGGTTGGGCTTAAATGTTCTTTTAAACCAATTTCATCTATAAAATCAGTTTTTGCAGCTAAAATTGCTTGTGGTGTTTGATTAGAATAAACTCTTAATAATAGGGCTACAATTCCTTTGGTTAAAATAGCATCGCTATCGGCAGTAAACAGAATACTGTCGCCAGATAACTCTGAATATAACCAAACTTTTGACTGACATCCTTTAATTAAATTTTCATCTAACTTAAAAGTGTCCTTTATTATAGGTAATGATTTTCCTAAGTCAATGATATATTCGTAACGCTCCATCCAGTCATCAAACATAGAGAACTCGTCAATAATTTCTTCTTGTATTTCTTTGATAGTCATTTTTTAAAACTATTTTTGCACTGTGACACTTTGTTAAAAGTGCAAAATTACAGTAAAAAAACAAGAAATGAGCAAATTATTAGCAGTTGGTACCGTAGCATTTGACGCTATTGAAACACCTTTTGGTAAAACAGATAAAATATTAGGAGGTTCAGGAACTTACGTAGGTTTGGCAGCTTCTAATTTTGGAGTTAAAACCGGAGTTGTTTCTGTTGTTGGAGGAGATTTCCCTCAATCATATTTAGATATGATGAACAGTAAAGGAATTAATACCGATGGTATTGAAGTTGTAAAAGAAGGTAAAACTTTCTTTTGGAGTGGTAAATATCATAACGATATGAATTCACGCGATACCCTAATTACAGAATTAAATGTATTAGAACATTTTACCCCTGTAGTTCCTGAAGCATTTAAAGATGCAGGTATTGTAATGTTAGGAAACTTACACCCCTTAACACAAGCATCTGTTTTAGATCAGATGACTGAAAAGCCAAAATTAGTAGTATTAGATACGATGAACTTTTGGATGGACATCGCTTTAGATGATTTACACACCGTTTTAAAACGTGTAGATGTTGTTACTATTAATGACGAAGAGGCGCGTCAATTAAGTGGAGAATATTCGTTAGTAAATGCTGCGAAGAAAATTCATGAAATGGGTCCTAAATATGTAATCATTAAAAAAGGAGAACACGGTGCTTTATTATTTAGTGAAGGAAAAATGTTCTTTGCGCCAGCATTACCGTTAGCCGAAGTATTTGATCCAACAGGAGCAGGAGATACTTTTGCAGGAGGTTTTTGTGGATATCTAGCAAAAACTGAAGACATTTCGTTTGACAACATGAAAAACGGAATTATCTACGGTTCTAATTTAGCGTCCTTTTGTGTTGAAAAATTTGGAACACAACGAATGGAAAATCTTACAAAAGAAGAAGTGCTAACACGCTTACAAGCTTTTAAAGAATTGACACAATTTGATATAAAACTATCATAACTTAAAAATCCGCGCTTTTTGCTGCGGATTTTTTTTATAGCATAAAACATACAACAACAAGAATAACAAGAACAACAACAACACACTATTAAATATTTTTTCAAAATGAGTGACGCTATTAAACATGAGTGCGGTATTGCAATGGTTCGATTATTAAAACCATTACAATATTATAAAGATAAGTACGGAACCGCTTTATACGGGGTAAATAAAATGTATTTATTAATGGAAAAACAGCACAATCGTGGGCAAGATGGTGCGGGTTTTGCTAGTATTAAATTTGATGTAGCACCAGGAACGAGATATATTAGCAGAATTCGTTCTAATCAATCGCAACCAATTAAAGATATTTTCGGAAAAATCAACAACCGTATTAGCGGCGTTTTTGAAGAAAACCCTGAAAAAGTAAACGACACCGAATGGCTACAAAATAATGTTCCTTATTTAGGTAACTTATTTTTAGGGCATGTTCGTTACGGTACTTTTGGTGGTAATTCTATCGAAAATGTACATCCTTTTTTACGTCAAAGTAATTGGAGGCATCAAAGTTTACTTGTTGCAGGTAACTTTAACATGACCAATTCGAAGCAACTTTTAAATGATTTAATTGATTTAGGACAGCATCCTAAAGAAGCTACCGATACCGTTACAGTAATGGAAAAAATCGGTCATTTCTTAGAAGATGAAGTTTCTGATTTATATGTAAAAGCAAAAGAAGCTGGATTTAGTAAAAAAGATGCCTCTCCTTTTATTGAAGAGCATTTAGATATCCAACGAATTTTACAACGTTCAGCAAAAAACTGGGATGGTGGTTACGCTATGGCTGGTTTATTAGGACACGGTGATGCTTTTGTTTTAAGAGATCCTTCGGCGATTCGTCCTGCATTTTATTATCAAGATGATGAAGTTGTAGTGGTAGCCTCAGAGCGTCCTGCAATTCAAACGGTATTTAATGTTGATATTAACGAAATCAAAGAAATTGATAGAGGTCATGCACTAATTATTAAAAAAAGTGGTGAAACTTCTATGGCGCCTGTTTTAGAACAACGTGTTAAAAAAGCCTGTTCTTTTGAGCGTATTTATTTTTCAAGAGGAAGCGATGCCGATATTTACACCGAACGTAAAAACTTAGGAAAATATGTATTTCCTGAGGTTTTAAAATCGATTGATAACGATATTGAAAATGCTGTTTTCTCATACATTCCTAACACCGCAGAAACTTCATTTTTTGGAATGATGGAAGCTGCCGAAGATGTGTTAAATCAGCAAAAAACAGCAGCTATTTTAGCAGGTGGCGGAAAATTATCGAAAGAAAAAGTAACCGATATTCTTTCTAAAAGACCTCGTTTTGAAAAAATAGCTATTAAAGATGCAAAATTAAGAACTTTTATTACTGATGATAGCAGTAGAGATGACTTAGTAGCCCATGTTTACGATGTTACTTATGGCGTTGTAAAACCAACCGATAACTTGGTAATTATTGACGATAGTATTGTTCGTGGTACGACTTTAAAGAAAAGTATCATTAAAATATTAGATAGATTAAATCCAAAGAAAATTGTAGTAGTTTCTTCGGCTCCTCAAATTCGTTACCCTGATTGTTATGGTATTGATATGGCAAAAATTAATGATTTTATCGCCTTTAAAGCGGCATTAGAATTGTTAAAAGAAACCGATCAGTATGGTATTATTGATAGCGTATATGCCAAATGTAAAAAGCAACAGGTTAGCCAAGATAAAGATGTTGTAAATTATGTAAAAGAGGTATATGCTCCTTTTACCGATGAACAAATTTCGGCTAAAATTGCTCAGATGTTAAAAACTGCGGATATTTCTTCTAATATTGAAGTAATTTTCCAAAACGTTGAAAGCTTACACAAAGCCTGTCCTGATAATTTAGGTGATTGGTATTTTACAGGTGATTATCCTACCGATGGTGGAAACAGAGTGGTAAACCAAGCGTTTATTAACTTCTATGAAGGAAATGACGAAAGAGCTTATTAAGTAAAAAAATAAAAATAACCTATTTATAAAAATGAGCTCGATATCTAATCGGGCTCATTTTTTTGTTTAACGATTCAGCATCATTTTCCTGAGCAGAACATCGTAGAGACGCAATGCATTGCGTCTCTACCAACAACAAAACACCAACAACAAAACACCAACAACAAAATCGGTACAACATATTAATAACCAAAAAAAAACCTGAATAAAATATTATTCAGGTTTTTTGTGTGCTTAATATATATAAAATAACTTAGTTATTAATGCTCCAAGATATATAATACAATTGCCCTATTTGACCAGATCCTGGTGCTACAAAATATTCTTTACCAAATAAATTTGTTCCTCCAATTTTAAGTTTAGATTTCATCGAAGGAATACGGTAGTTTAATTGTGCATCAATTACCGTTCTTGCATCTACATTACCCTTTACGAATTTCGAAACCCATTTATATTTATCCGACCATCTAGCATTAATATTAAACCCTACATTTCTGAAAAGTTTACTATTTCCAAACTGCACTTTTACAGCATGTTTTGGTGTATTAAAATTAGGTTCAAATTGTCCGTTATCTTTATCTTCAAACTCATAATCATTAAAATTATAGTTTACTCCAAAATCAAAATTTTTGAATAATTTAGTATGCATCCCTAAAGCAAAACCATAAGAATCAACATTAGATTTACTATTGGTTATAATACTAAAATCTTCACAAAACCCTTGTGCTATAGAAACAAAAGCCATTTCGTCATAAACCACAACACCTTGGTCGTTTATAATAGGTGTGTAATTAAGAGCTTCTATTTCTGGTTGAGTTAATTTTTTATTTCCGAAAGGATAGACTTTTCCTAAGCTAAGGGTTGTTATATCTTGTGTAAAAACAAAATTATCATGCTTACTATAATACCCGTTAATATCGATATCAAAATTGGTGTTATTATTTAAACGAAACATACTTCTATACCCTAATTCAAGTGTTTTAACTACCTCTGGAAGAACCTCTCCATAATCAGATTTAATTGCCTTCGAATAATCACCGTCAGCTTTAAACGCAGTGCTAGTTAATACAGAATTATTTAGTATTTCTTGTCCAGTTACGACTCTTGTCTGGTAGTCATTTAAAGTAGGATCAAAAACTGGCGTGTAGTTTTCAGAAGATATTCTATCTAAGTTAGCCTTAACAGTTCCTATTGTTGTTTTAATTGATGGATTTAAAAACATATATTGTTCTTGAACTGTTGGGTTTCTAAAACCTGTTTGATAAGAAGCTCTTAACACATGATTTTTATCAGTACCTAAAACATAATTCAAGGCTATTTTTGGTGAATAATTTCCATCAAAATTAGTTGCTTTATCATAACGAAGTGATGTTGTTACTTTTAATCTCTCATTAAATAATTTTTTCTGAATTTGAGAATAAAAACCATATTCTTCTATTTCTATCTTTTCAAAAGCATCATTAAAAAGTGTTCCTTTAGAGTTTGGATTATAATTCCTGTAAGAACCTCCTACTTGAATATCAGCCTAGTTATTCAATAATCGTTTAAAATTATAATTACCATCTAAATGCTTATAATGACTTTTTTCATATAAAGCACTACCACCTTGTGAAATTAATGTTGATGTAATTTTATTAAACTCTTTATTAAATAATTTGGTATTTGGTTTTAACCTATGTAAATCTATTAAAGCTCTAGTATTAGCTATTGTTTTTCCTTCAAGATAATGTTTGTTATAATACTCAAGTTCCCAATAATAAAAATCATCAGCATAACGATTAAGCTCAATTCCAGTTTTTGTTAAATCGTATGAATTACCAGAGTCATTTCCAGTATAGTATCCTCTAACATAAAAATCGTTCCCTTTAACTTCTATTTTATGTTGTTCTGTAAAATAATTACGCTGTACAAATCTACTTGTGCCTTGAAAAAGGTTATCTCTTAAAGAAAACCTAGAAGATAATTCAATTTCTAAACGCTCATCTTTAAAAGGTCTAAAGTGTAATGCTCCTGAAAATCGGGTATTATTGGTTTTAAAATCATCTTTTAAAAGCTCGCTTTCACTATAACCTGTTCTTCTTAAATATGTTCCATAAGGTATTTCGGCACTACCAGGCATATCATATTGTAAATAACCATTCCATTGACTCAAATCAAAAAAAATCTCATCTCCATAGGTATTAACACCATCATAATTAACTGTCGAACTGATATCACCAGGAATTATTTCATGACTAATAATTTCCTTATTTCTTAAATCATTGGCATGCCACTCTTCTGCTTCATAATAATTAAAATTTACTTTCGCAGCAAAATAGTCATTAAATTTATACGCCATTCGTATAGAGGCGTCATAAAAAGGATTATTTCCACCTTCTTTTTGGCTGGTATATCCTGTTTTAAATAAGCTACTAATTCCTGTATAATCAAATGGATTCTTGGTATTCATTAACATCAAACCATTATAAGCATTAGCTCCATATAATGCAGAAGATGCTCCTGGTAAAATTTCAACACTAAGGATGTCTAATTCTGAAACTCCTGAAAAATTCCCTGTACTAAAACTTAATGCCTGTGCTGCGGTATCCATACCGTCAATCATTTGGACGAATCGAGAATTGCTAAAATCTGAAAAACCTCTTGTATTTATAGATTGAAACCCATAACCTCCTTCTCTAGATTGTACCCCTTTTAAATTTGCTAAGCCATTATAAAAAGAATTAGCAGACGTATTTTTAATCTCTGTTAAACCAAATCTTTCAATTGTTACTGGTGATTCAATAATTTTTTCAGAAACCCTAGATGCAGAAATAACAATTTGATCTAGTAATAAATTTTCTTTTAATATAATATTTATTGGCGTATCTAAACTTCTAATAATCCGTTTTTCTGTTTGATAACCAAAAGCAGAAATTATTAGCGTTACCGGTAATTTTCGCAAGGTTTTCAAGGCAAACTTACCATCTGTAAAAGTAGTAGTACTTTCTGTTTTTATAGTGATTTTAGCATTATAAAAAGGCTCTAGATACTCATCGTAAACCCCTCCTTTTATTTCTATTTGTGCGTATGTAATTACGCTACAAAAAATAAAAAACATCCCTATTAATTATTTTTTTAACATCGTAAAATTTCTTTTAAAAATTTTTTTTTACTTCTACTCTTCTAGTGAAAAATTAATTGGAAAACCATACTTTACAGTCGTATAACTTCCATCTTTTTTAGCGGATTTAAATTTAGGTAGCATAGCAACTACACGAACCGCTTCGTTATCTAATATTGTAGCACCGTCAGGGCCTAGTGTTTTAATGTTTTTAACGACCTGTTTTATCAATAATAAATCGAACCCAAACTTCACCTTTAACGCCATGTTTAATCGCTTCTAGTGGATAGCTAAAATATTTAGAAATATGACGCATCATTTCGGTATTAAAACAATCTGAAATTTCTGATTTCTTTGTTTTTTCACAAGCTTTGAAAACGGGTATTTTATCTACAGCTGTAAATTTTAAAGCCTTTCGAACTTCTTCTTTTGATAATTTATTTTTAAGGTTTTCAATATTGTTTTTTAGTACGACTGCACCTGTAATTTCAGAGTTCTTAACTATTTCGCCAACTTCAACAGTATTTATACCTCCAAGACTTGCGACCTCTTGTTTCTTTAAAGTTTTTCGCTTTTTTAAATGCCTTTTATTTGCAGATATTGTTACAGAAATAAGCCTAGATTTCTTACTACTCTTATTTTTAGGCTCTTTAATAGTACATTTTGTAACACTAATACTATTTAAATCAATCTCAGCAGTTTCATCTGCAGATTCACAAAATTTTTGGGCAATTGTTACTGAGTTTAATAGAAGTAACATCGTCGTTAGGAACACTATTTTTTTCATCATATCAAAAAAATTACATTAATTAAATAATTTTTCCTGAGGGGAAGGAAAATAAATGTGTGAAGGGAAGGTTAGACAAATATAAGTTAATCAGTCAAATAGAGTAACAAAAACACCTAAAAAACACTTTTATAAAGGTAAAATAGATTCTTTTTAAATAAAGAATTAGTTGTCTAAAATCTACAAGTTCATTCTTGAATAAGCTACACAGCTAAGCAGCTAAGCAGCTAAGCACTGTGAGAAATTAGAATGAAAAACTGAAATAAATTCAGTTTAACGGCTTCGATTTCTTATTTTTCTGTAATATTTTTTTTTAGATAAAATTTTAACAAGTACTGAAAAATTAAATATTTTTTTTTAAAACAAAAAAACTCGAGCAATGCTCGAGTTTTTGTAAAATATATGCTAAAGTTCTTAGTTATTTATTGTCCAAGAAACATAATATAATTGTCCTATTTGACCAGATCCTGGTGCTACAATATATTCTTTACCGAATAAGTTTGTTCCTCCAATTTTTATTTTAGATTTCATAGAAGGAATACGATAGTTTAACTGTGCATCAATTACAGTTCTTTCTGATACATCTCCTTTTACAAATTGAGAAACCCATCTATATTCATCTTGCCATCTTGCATTTACATTAAACCCAAAATTATTAAACACATTGTTGTTACCTAACTGAACTTTTACTGTGTGTTTTGGTGTATTAAAATTTGGCTCAAAAAAACCTAAATCTTTATCTTTAATTTCATAATCTATAAAGTTATAATTTAATCCAAAATTAAATGTTTTTAATAATTTAGTGTTTAAACCAATTCCAAAACCATAAGAAGTTACTTTTGACTTACTATTGGTAACCAGATTAAATTCTTGGGCTAATAAATGACCATCATCATCTAGATCATAAAGTGCATTATAAGCCCATTTGTCAGCAACTAAAACTCCATCTACAATTTTACCTGATTTTATAATTGGATCAGCTAATTCCTCTGCTGTTAACTTTCTATTTCCAAAAGGATAAACTAATCCTACCTTAGGTGTTACTATATCTTGTCTAAATACAAAATCTTTATGTTTACTATAAAAAGTATTAACATCTATATTAATGTTATTTGTTTCTGTAATACCAAACATACTTCTATACCCTAATTCAATTGTCTGAACTTCTTCTGGCTTTACTTCAGTATATACTGATTTTATAAAATCTTTACCTTTATAATCATCAGATTTATATACTGATGAAGTTAGTAATGAATTATTAATAATATCATTGCCTGAAATAATACCGTCTAATGCAGGACTATAATTATTGTTATATAATTTATCGTAATTTCTACCTATAGAAATTCTATCTAGATTCTCTTTTGATGTTCCTAGATTCATTTTCCTACCTGGTTGGTTCATCAAGTACTGTTCTTGTATTGTTGGGTTTCTAAAACCTGTTTGATAAGAAGCTCTTACAAAATGATTTTTATCCTCTCCTAAAGCATAATTTATAGCTAAACGAGGAGAATAGTTACCTTCAAAATTTTGAGATTTATCATAACGTAAAGATGCTGTTAATCCTAATCTGTTTTCTAAAATTTTTTTCTGAACTTGACTATAAAAACCATACTCATTTACCTTAATAGCTTCTTTAGCATCATTAAATATTGTTCCTTTAGAATTGGGATTGTATTGTCTAAAAGATCCTCCTACTTGAACATCTCCCCAATTATTTAATAAAGAACTAAAGTTATAATTTCCTTCTGCATGTGAATAGGCACTTTTATCATATATTTGACTACCTCCTTTGGTAATTAATGTTGATTTTACTCTTTCTAATTCTTTATTAAATGCTGTTGTGCCAGGTTTTAATGTAAATGAATCAGCGTATGCTCTTGCTTGTTTTAATAGTTCTGGATATTTCTGAAAATCTTGAAACCCTATATTATTAGCATCAAGAGATCTACGTAGATTTTCGTAATAATCGTAGCCCCAATATTCACCAGATAATGATGTCATTATACTACCTGTTCTATTTAAATCAAAAGAATTCCCAGCATCATTTAATGTATAATAAGCTCTTACATAAAAGTTACTTCCTTTTACTTCAAATTTAGATTGATTAACATAAAATTCTCTCTGTGCATATCTTGAAATTCCTTGAAAAAGACTATTACCTGTTGAAATTTTTGTTGCTACAATTAATTCTAACGATTCGTCTTTAAAAGGTCTGTAATGTATAGATGTATCAAATTTTAAGTTTTTAATTATTTGATTATTACCTAATAACTCTCTCTCTGAATACCCTGTTCTACTAAGATTAAAATCTTTAGAAAAATCAAAATCATCATATTCAGCACCAAGAAAGTAGTCCTCATCATATCCAGCTAAATCTAACAACTTAGTACTGTAATCAAATTCATCACCGTATATATTAACACCATCAAAATTTAAAGTATTATCTCTATTACCTTCTATAATTTTATTGGTATCAATTTGTTTATTTCTCCTGTTATTAGTGTGCCACTCTTCAGCTGTAAGGTAATTAAAATTTACTTTAGCAGCTAAAGATTCACTAAATTTATAAGCCATACGAATAGAAGCATCATAAAAAGTATTGTTTCCTGCTGTTTTTTGGTAAGTATTTCCACTTTTAATTAAAACACTAATACCTGTAAAATCAAAAGGATTTTTAGTTGTTAATAACATAAGCCCGTTATAAGCATTAGCTCCATATAATGCAGAAGAAGCTCCTGGTAAAATCTCTACATTATTAATATCTAAATCAGAAACTCCTGATAAATTACCTGGGCTAAAATTTAAGGCTGGTGCTGCAGTATCCATACCATCTACCATTTGGATAAATCTAGAATTACTAAAATCTGAAAAACCTCTTGTATTTACTGATTTAAATCCGTAACCACCCTCTCGTGACTGTATTCCTTTTAAATTAGTTAAACCATCATAAAAAGAATTTGAAGTGGTGTTTTTAATATCGTTTAAACCAAAACGCTCAATAGTTACAGGAGATTCAATAATTCGTTCCGGAACTCTAGAAGCTGATATAACTACTTGATCTAAAAGATATGCTTCTTTTAAAATGATATTAATTGACTTATCTAAACCTTCAACTACCAATTCTTCTGTTTGATAACCAAAAGCAGAAACTCTTAAAGTTATAGGGAAGTTTTTAGATACTTTTAAAGTAAATCCACCATCTTGATCAGATAATGTATTTACACCTAAAACAGTAATTTTAGCATTGTAAAAAGGCTCTAGATATTCATCATAAACCAAACCTTTTACCTCTACCTGTGCGTATGACACCATACTAAACAAGGCAAAAACAATAATTATTGAATATTTTTTAAACATTTTAACGTGTTTTATAATTTAAAATTATTTTTACTCCTCTAAAGAGAAATTAATTGGAAAACCATACTTTACAGAAATACGCTTTCCTTCTTTTTTTGCTGGCTTAAACCTTGGCAACTTTAAAACTACACGAGCAGCTTCATTGTTTAATATTTCAGCATTATCAGGTCCTAATGTTTTGATGTTTTTTACGTAACCGCTTTTGTCAATAATAAAACGAACCCAAACATCTCCTTGTAAATTTTGTCTAACAGCCTCTCCTGGATAACTAAAATACTTAGAAATATGACGCATCATTTCATTATTAAAACAATCAGATTCTTCACCCTTTTCTGCTTTTTTACAAGCATCAAAAACAGGTATTTTATCTACAGATGTAAATTTTAATGCTTTTCGAACCTCTTCTTTTGATAATTTATTTTTAAGGTTTTCAATATTGTTTTTCAACGATATTGTATTTGTAATCTCAGCATTTAACGCAGTTTCAGAAACCTTAGAAACTCCCGTAGCTCCAATTGCGGTAACTTCTTTCTTCTTTAAAAGCTCTCTTTTCTTTAAATGTCTTTTATTTGCAGATACTGATACAGAAATAAGCCTAGACTTCTTATTCTTATTTCGCTTACTTTTAGACTCTTTGATGGTGCATTTTGTAACACTAATGCTATTTAAGTCTATTTCGTTTGCATCTGGAGATTCACAAACCTTTTGAGCTTGAACAGTAGAAAACATGTTAACTATAATTAACAAGGAAAAAAATAATAAATTTTTCATAATGGTGGAATTTACTTGCATTATATATAACAAAAAAGTCATATTAACACAATGCAAAAGTATGAAATTTTAAAATAAAACAACTTAATTCTATGTTTTTTATTTTATACCTCTTAAATACAAGCTTTTAAAAAAACACTTTAAGTAAAATGCTATCGCTTAAAAAAGGCTAAACAATGTGTTTTTAAAGGATTTCAATAATTAAAAAAAATCATAATTCAATTTTGTTTTTTTTAAAAAATCATATTTAAAAAAATTAATTTTACTTGTAAAACCAACACTATTTTACTTTTAATTAACATTAGTATAACTTTAAATTTCTAAAAAAAAGCCTACAAAAAAGACTGAGCAATAAATTGTTCAGGCTTTTTGTGCTTTTCTTTAGTTAATTGTAGCTACTATTTAGTAAACTTATAAAATAGAAAGCACTTATTGATTAATTACCCACGATATATAGTACATAGACCCTATTAATCCTGAACCAGGAGCCACAACGTAGTCTTTTCCTGTTAAATTCGTTCCTCCTATTTTAATTCTTGATTTTAAAGAAGGTATTTTGCAATTTATTTGAGCATCAAGTAAAGTTCTACTTTCTATTTCTCCTGTTAAAAAATTAGATTGCCATAAAAATTTATCTTGCCATCTTGCGTTTATGTTAAATCCGAAGTTTTTAAACAAATTAGCATTACCAAACATTATTTTCACTTGATGTTCGGGAGTGTTGAAACCGGGCTTAAAATCAAGATCATCTTCTTGGTTAAATATCATTTTACTTAAGGTGTAGTTAGCGCCAAAATTAAATGTTTTAAATACTTTTGTTGTTAAGCCTAATCCAACACCGTATGAATCTACTTTTGCTGTTGTGTTTGTGTTTAATAAAACAGCAGTAACATCTTTATTTGAAAAAGCCTTTAAGGCCTGCGCATCAGGAACGCCATTTAAAACGGCACCATAATTAGGCACAACGATGTTTTTATTGGCAACAAAATTATCATATTGATTATAGTAAGCATTGACATCTAACTCCATTACATTGCTACGTGTAATATTTAAAATACTTCTATATCCTATTTCATAAGAAGTTACTTTTTCTGATTTTATAGGCGTCGGTTTTACATGAACAGGAACGTTATTATTAAGTACAAATGCTTTTTCAAAAATAGCTGCGCCTGTAATAATATTGGTCGTGTTATTACTATTTTTAGCTACTGTTGAAAAACGTGCTATGTTTTGGTTTGATGTTCCTAAAAGAAAAGAATTAGGCCCTGTTTTTAAACCTATATATTGTTCTAAAGTACTTGGAGTTCTAAAACCTGTTTGATACGATATTCTTAGTATTTTATTTTCTTTAATCGCGTAATTTAAAGCAACCCTTGGTGAAAAATTACCTTCAAAATTTTGAGATTTATCATAACGAACAGATCCTGTAAATTTTAAGCGATCTTCAAAAAATTTCTTTTGAATTTGCGAATACGCTCCTAACATATCAAAAGCTAAAGGACTATTTACATCGGTAAATAAAGTTCCTTCTGAATTAATATTAAATTTACGATAAGAAGCACCTACCTGAATTTGTGCCCATTTAATTAGGTCTCTAAAATTATAATTCGCCTCTACATTATATAGTTGTGTTTTATCTCTTAAGCCCGAACCTCCTTGATTAATAGGCTTTTCAATAATACCGTGTAATGCTTGTTTAAAAGCAGCTGTTCCGGGTTGTAGCCTATTTCTATCGGCATAATTTCTTGCCGCTTTATCATTCCCTGCTGTTACATTTTTTATAGCCCCTGAAAATGCCGTTCCATATTCTTTAAACCAATTTCCACTTGGGTTATAATGCTCGTTTAAAGCAATACCTGCAAATCGTAAATCATAGGTTTCGCCAGTAGTATTACCTGTGTAGTAACCACGAACAAAAAAGTTTTCACCTAAAAACTCTAATTTATATTGCGTTATAGAAAAATCGTTTTGAGCAAACCTATTCGCTCCTTGATACATGTTATTTCCTGATGAAAAACGAGCATTTAATATTACCTCTAATGTTTGGTCGCCAAATGGGCGTACATGAAACGAACCATCAAATTTTACTGCCTTTCCATCATAATCGTACAGTTGCTGTTCAGCATACCCTGTTCTACTAACATTTCCAATACCTGGTAATTCATAAGAAACTTCATCTCCATAAAAATTTACACCATCATAATCTAAGGTCTTTTCTCTATTTCCTTGCGTAACAACACCACCAACTCCCGTTGTATTTCTAGCATCATTTGCATGCCATTCTTCTGCTTTATAGGTCACAAAATTTACTTTTGCAGCAAAATGATTGCTAAATTTATACGCCATTCTAAGACCTACATCATAAAACTGCGCTGTCCCTAACGCTTCTTGATTAATAAAACCAGTTTTGTAATAACTACTGATACCGTCATAATCAAAAGGATTTTTACTTCTCATTAATAAAATACCGTTAAAGGCATTTGCACCATATAAAGCCGAAGAAGCTCCTGGTAATATTTCAATATCTTTTACATCTAATTCTGATAAACCTACAATATTACCTACCGAAAAATTTAAGGCAGGAATTGAGGTTTCAACACCATCGACTAATTGCACAAACCGAGTATTATCAAAAGTAGAAAAACCACGAGAATTGATAGATTTGAAACCATAACTAGCCTCACGAGAATCAATTCCTTTTAAATTAGTAAGCCCATCATAAAAAGAAATTGACGTATTATTTTTAATATCAGTAATCCCTAAGCGCTCAATAGTTACTGGCGATTCTATAACTCGTTCTGGAGATCTTGATGCTGATATTACAACTTCATCTAAAGAAGAGCTTTCTTTTAAAATAATATTTAATTCTTGAGTTGCGGAAGTAATTTCAATAACCTCTTTTCTGTATCCAAAAGCAGTAACCTGTATTGTAAACGGAAAATTTAATGATGTGGTTAAGGTAAAACTACCATCAGCAGCTGATATAGCGCTGTTTTCTAATGAATTGATAAGTGCACTCGGAAAAGGTTCTAGATATTCATCATACACTTTTCCTGTTAAAGTACGCTGTGCCGATAAAGTAACACTAAAAGCTATAAAAAAAAATAGGAGTAATTTTTTTAGCATATTGATTGGTTTAAATTCTTTTTTGAAAGTAGTTATCGCCTTTAAAGTTATTCTTCTAGGGCAAATTAAATCTATATTTTACAGAAAAAAATTCAGGTAATTTAGAAACCACGCTACTAGCTTCTTTATTTTATGGAAATTCGTAATATTGCATTAATTGACAAAAAAGATAGTAACAATATTAATCTTCCTCTATAAAACAAACCACATCAAACTGTAAAACAACTAATTACTAAAAAAACGTAACTAAACCTGCAAATATATATTATTCATCAAAGAACCTAAAACCATGTTAACCCCTGGTTAATAAACTATTAATTTAAGGTAAAATTCATTGGAAATTTATATAAAACACTTACTAAAGCACCTTTTTGTTTCCCTGGTGTAAACTTCGGAAGTAATAAAACAATTCGCATTGCTTCTTTTTTCAAAATAATATTGTCATTTTCTCCTAACACTTTAATATCTTTTACTTTTCCATTTTTATCGATCACAAAACTAACTTCAAAATCGCCTTCAATTCCTTTTTTTAAAGCTTCCTTCGGATACTCAAAATTAGTAACAATATGCTGCTCCATTTGCATATTAAAACAATGAACTTTGTCTAGTGAATTTTCATCACAAGACGCAAATAATGGAATATGATCAACAGCATCAAAAGATATATTTTCTTTTTCCGCCTCATTTTTTATTATTGTCAATAAGCTTTCCGTTATTTTAGTTGGTTTTTTAGTTTCAACAACAGTCTTTGTTTTTAAATTACTCGCTAAATGAACTTCTGCATTTGGGGTGCTTCGTTTTTTTAAATACCGAGTACTTGAGGTTACAATATATTTCGTTTTAGACTCTTTTGTTTTTACGATAGCTGTTTCTACAGTACATTTATTAATGGCGTTAAGATCTACGAATACTTCTTCCTGAGTACCACATTTTTTTTGAGAAAAAATTTGCAACACACTAAAGAAAACAAGCGCTACGGTTATGTTTATTCTGTTTTTCATTACAATTTATTTTAACTTTAAGAAAAATCATTCGATAGTTAAAAAAAACTATTGAACGCTATTAAGCTATTTTATTTATAAATTTATACTGAAAAAGCGGAGTTCTAATTTACTTTGAAAAGTGCTATCAAAAAGGAATTTTGATGGGGCAAGTGATCTATTTTTATTATTTTTCATTTTCTGGGGGGATAAAATGGTTAAAATATCTTTCTCTATAAGAGATACTAAACATACAATAAAAAGCACATAAAAACAAATTTTTAGGCACTTTTTATTGTTAAGCTATGTGTTTATTCTATTGGTAAATCGTCTTCGTATAAGAAGTTATTGTAAGGAAATCGTTCAATATGTATTTTTTTAACCGATTCGTAAACTTTTTCTTTAAAATCTTCTAAATTGTCTTTATTTAATGCCGATATAAAAAGGCTTTCTTCGCCTAAATCATTCATCCAAGTGTTTTTCCAATCATCTAAAGTGTAGTGATTTTTTGATTTTTCGGTGATTAAATCATCCTCATCAATAGTTTCGTGAGTATAAGCATCAATTTTATTAAAAACCATTAAAATAGGTTTATTTGAAGCACCTATTTCATCTAAAATTTTATTTACAGATGCAATATGATCTTCAAAATTTGGATGACAAATATCCACTACATGTAATAACAAATCAGCTTCACGAACTTCATCTAAGGTTGATTTGAACGATTCTACTAATTGTGTTGGCAATTTTCTAATGAAACCAACAGTATCGGTCATTAAAAAAGGAATGTTCTTAATTACAACCTTTCTTACAGTAGTGTCAAGAGTTGCAAATAATTTATTTTCGGCAAACACATCACTTTTACTAATTACGTTCATTAAAGTTGATTTACCAACATTGGTATAACCTACTAATGCAACACGTACCATTTTACCTCTATTCTTACGTTGAACTGCCATTTGACGGTCAATAGTAGAAAGTTTTTTCTTTAATAAGGTAATTTTATCTCTAATAATACGACGGTCAGTTTCAATTTCTGTTTCACCAGGTCCACGCATTCCGATACCCCCTTTTTGCTTATCAAGATGCGTCCATAATCTTGTTAATCGAGGTAATAAATATTGACATTGTGCCAATTCTACTTGTGCTTTTGCCGAACTTGTTTGCGCTCTTCCTGCAAAAATATCTAATATTAAATTTGTTCTATCTAATACTTTACATCCTAATTCATTTTCAATATTACGCAATTGCGCAGGCGATAATTCGTCATCAAAAATAGCGATACTGATGCCTTTTGATGCGATATACATTCTTACTTCTTCTAATTTACCAGTTCCTAAAAAAGTTTTAGGATTTGGTTTTTCCATTTTCTGGACAAAGCGTTTTACAGCAACTCCTCCTGCTGTTAAGGTTAAAAACTCCAACTCATCTAAATATTCATCAGACTGTTTTTCGTTTTGTTTTTGGGTTATAATACCAATTAAAACCGCTTTTTCGATTATTTCTTCACGTGTTTCTTCCATACGATGCAAAAATACAATTTTATCAATTGAACAACTCTTTTTTCATTTGTTCTTTGTCATATTTAAAATATATGGCGTTTTTAATATTTTATCTACTTCGGATGTTTTTAAAATTATAATCAAAAATTGATTGAATTACCTATTTAAAAACAAAACAACCTGTCAGTTCGAGTGATTTTTTTCCTTCAAAAAAATTATATCGAGAACTTTTTTGTATAAAATTTATCAATATAAAATAATTCAAATTCTCGATACAATTTTAATTCCTTCTAGTCATTAAAATCACTCGAATTGACAAAAAACAATAAAAAAGAACAACACAACCAAATAAACTTAGCCCCGATTGAAGCAATTGTTTGAGCTCTTTTTTGTTTTTTTCAAACAAAAAAAGCGAGTGCGGAAAGCGGGAAATAGCTTCAAATAATTTTAAAATTTAAACATAAAAAAACACTCACTTTTTACAAAATGAGTGTTCTTTAAAATATTTTTTAGGCGATAAAAATTTTTTAAGATGTTTTAAATCTTGATAAAATCTTCAAATGCCACATAATAAGGTTGATCTTTAAAAACAGGCATTTCAACGCTTTCTGAATTTGCAATACCAATGCCTGCAAACCAAATTTTTGCATTGTTTTTTTCGGCATGTTGTTTAAATGTTTCCATCCATAAAAAATCGTAATCTTCGGGTGTTTGAATATTATTGGTTGTTTTTACCAACACAAAAATAGTAGGTTCACCTTTTTTATATAATACAAACTGAGGATGTTTTTTTAATGCGCTATTAATAGCAACAAACTCATAGCCCATTTCCTGAAGCTTTTTACCAGCAATATTCATCCCTAAATTATGAAGCTCTTGTTTAGTAAGTACTTGCATTATTTTTTCTTATTACGCATGTTATAATTCTTATCACCTTTTGTTTTAGGCTTCTTATATTTTTTCGCAATTTCTCTACGATAAGAACCACCTTGATTAGTTTTACTATTCTTTTCACTTTTTTCATGAAAAGCAGGACCAGGAACATACTCTAATGAAGTTCTGTTTTTATTCTTTTCTCCGTCTTCTTTCGGACGTTCTTCCTCTGTTAATTCTTTAGAAATTTCAACTTCTTCAGGAATTTCTAACATTGGAATTTCATAATTCATCAATTCTTCAATTCTCGCTTTAGCTGGTAATTCTGCTTCTGTTGAAAAAAGAATTGAAGTTCCTTCTTTTTCTGCACGCCCCGTTCTACCGATTCTGTGCATATAATTTTCAGGAAAATAAGGCGTGTTAAAGTTAATTACGTGGGTAACTTCTGATAAATCTAATCCACGAGCAATAACATCGGTTGCTATTAAAATACGTTTTTCGCCTTTATTGAATTGTTCAATAGAACGTAAACGATAATTTTGTGTTTTGTTAGAGTGAATTACACACGATTGCCCAGGAAAATCTTCTTTTGTACATTCAAACAATCGATCGGCATTCCTTTTATTCGGAGTAAAAACTAATACTTTACTATATTCTTTTCTGTTTGATAATAATTCACCTAGTAAATTAACTTTGGTATAAAAGTTAGGTACATCGTAACTAATTTGCTTAATATTATCAAGTGGTGTTCCACTTACCGCAATAAAAATCTTTTTAGGAGCGATAAAGAAATCATCAATTAATGCTTCAACTTCTTGAGTCATTGTTGCCGAAAACATAATATTCTGACGACGAACAGGTAATAATTCAAAAATGTTTAATAATTGAAATCTAAATCCTAAATCTAGCATTACATCAACTTCATCAATCACTAACTTTTGGATTGACCTTAACTTTAAAATATTACTTAAAGCTAAATCGTATAAACGACCTGGAGTTGCTACAATAATATCGGCACCTTGCGCTACAGCTTCTTTATGTCTGCTTAAAGGAATCCCTCCAAATACACCTACAGTATGTAAGGTCATAAATTCTGAAAGCTTCTCTATTTCATTAACTACCTGCACCACTAATTCACGCGTTGGTACAACAACAAGCACTCTTGGGTGTTGTTGGGTTGAAAACTTCAAGTCGCGAAGTATCGGTAACATATAGGCAAAGGTTTTCCCGGTACCTGTTTGAGCAATACCAACAACGTCTTTACCTGATCGTATAATTGGAAAGGCTTCCTCCTGAACTGGAGTTGGGTTTACAAAACCTAATTCTTGAATTGCGTTTTGTAATGGGTTTGATAAATCTAAATCTTGAAAAGTAATCATTTACAGTAATTTGCCGCAAAGGTACGTTTTCTAAGCCCAAATACCATAAATATATTTCTTTGGATAAAATGCCTGTATTTTTAAGCACAAAAAAAACCGATACAGTAATGTATCGGTTTTATATAATTTTTGATTTTTTTTAGTTGATAAAGATTTATCCTCCAAAATCATCAAATCGGATATTCTCGTCAGCAAGACCAAAATCTTCTCCCATTTTCTGAACAGCGTTGTTCATTAATGGTGGACCACAGAAATATAATTCTAAGTCTTCTGGTGCTTCATGTTTCGCTAAATGCTCATTGATTACTACCTGGTGAATAAATCCTGTAAACCCATCTCCAGCTTCATCATTTACATCAGTTTTAACTTTCCAGTTATCCGCTTCTGTTGGATCAGATAAAGCAATAAAGAATTTAAAGTTAGGGAAATCTCTTTCTAAAGCTCTAAAGTGTTCTACATAAAACAATTCCGCTTTTGAACGACCACCATACCAATACGTTACTTTTCTTCCAGTTTTTAATGTTCTAAATAAGTGATATAAGTGAGAACGCATTGGCGCCATACCTGCTCCACCACCAACATATAACATTTCTGCTTCTGATTCGTTGATAAAGAATTCACCATAAGGTCCTGAGATTACACATTTATCTCCTTTCTTTAAGTTGAAAATGTATGAAGAAGCAACTCCAGGATTTACATCCATCCATCCACCTTTCACTCTATCAAAAGGAGGTGTTGCAATACGTACATTTAACATAATTTCTCTTCCTTCGGCAGGATAAGAAGCCATAGAATATGCTCTTTCTACAGTTTCTGTATTTTTCATTACCAATGGTCTTAAACCAAACTTATCCCAATCTGCTTCGAACTTGTCTGGTCTGTCGTGTTCTTCTGGATGCGCTGTAACATCCATCTCTGAATAGTTTACCTCACAAGCTGGTATTTCAATTTGAATATATCCACCTGCTTTGTAGCCCATATCTTCTGGAATTTCAACTACAAATTCTTTAATAAAAGTAGCTACGTTGTAATTTCTTACAACAACTGCATCCCATTTCTTAATTCCAAAAATTTCTTCAGGAATAGAAATATCCATATCTTGTTTTACTTTAACCTGACAAGATAAACGAACTCCGTGTGCTAATTCTTTACGTGTAAAGTGAGGTGTTTCTGTTGGTAAAGCTTCACCTCCACCAGAATTTACGTGACACTCACATTGTACACAAGATCCACCACCACCACAAGCTGATGGCAAGAAAATTTTCTCGTTACCTAAAGTAGATAATAAGGTACCTCCTGAAGCTACTTCAATTACTTTATCACCATTAATGGTAATTTTTACGGGTCCTGATGGTGCTAATTTTTGCTTTACAAATAATAACAACCCTACTAAAATTAATAGAATTATTAAAAATGATATAACCGTTACAGCTACCGTACCTCCTGTACTTACTTCTAAAAATACCATTATTCTATAATTTTTTTAGTGTTATCAGCTAATTTCTCAGCTTCCTCTTTTACCTTTTCTACCTTTGCTACGTTGTTTTCGGTTACTGTTGTAGTAACAACTGCTGCTTCAGGAGCTTCTAGAGTTTTAACCTCTTCGTCACCTCCTGTTAACATACCTCCAAAACTCATAAACCCGATTGCCATTAATCCAGTGATAATAAAAGTAATTCCTAAACCTCTTAATGGCGCAGGAACGCTTGAATATCTGATTTTTTCACGAATAGCTGCAATTGCTAAAATTGCTAAAAACCATCCGATTCCTGAACCAATTCCATAGGTTAAAGATAAACCTAATGTTGGAATTTCACGAGATTGCATAAATAAAGACCCTCCTAAAATTGCACAGTTAACGGCAATTAATGGTAAGAAAATACCTAATGAATTATACAATGCTGGGGCAAATTTTTCAACAATAATTTCTACCAATTGTACCATGGTTGCAATTGTTGCAATAAACATAATAAATGATAAGAAACTTAAATCGTAACCTTCATATTCATCTCCTAACCATGACAATGCTCCTGGCTGTAATAAATATTGATCTAATAACCAGTTGACAGGTACTGTTACAGCAAGTACAAAAATAACGGCAGCTCCTAAACCTACGGCTGTTGCTACTTTTTTAGATACTGCTAGGTAAGAACACATTCCTAAGAATGTAGCAAATACCATATTATCAATAAATATCGACTTGAAAAATAATTCTAAATGTTCCATATTTTATATTTTTCCCTCTTTCCTTTTTATTTATAGTTTAAATTCAATAAACAATTTAAACTATAAATATTGAAGAGGATTTAATCCTCGATTAATGCTTTGTTTCTACTACGTTGTATCCAAATAATAATACCAACAACAATTAATGCCATTGGAGATAATAACATAAATCCGTTATTTTCATATCCTAATGCATACAATCCTGTTTGTTCTATTGGATCTCCTAATACTTTAAATCCTAATAAAGTACCAGAACCTAATAACTCTCTAAAGAAACCTACTGCAATTAAAATAGCTCCGTATCCTAATGCATTTCCAATTCCATCTAAGAATGATTTCCAAGGACCATTTCCTAAAGCAAAAGCTTCAAAACGTCCCATAATAATACAGTTGGTAATAATTAAACCAACAAATACCGAAAGTGTTTTACTTAACTCGTAAGCAAAAGCTTTTAATACTTGATCAACAATAATTACTAAAGCAGCAACTACGATTAACTGTACAATAATTCTAATTTTTGATGGAATAATGTTTCTCATTAAAGAGATTACAACGTTTCCTATACCTAATACAAATAATACAGAAACTGCCATTACTATAGAAGCTTTAAGTTCTGCTGTAATTGCTAATGCTGAACAGATACCTAATACTTGAATCGTAATTGGGTTGTTATCTAATAACGGATCTGTAATTAATGCTGCGTCTTTTTTTGATAAAAGTCCCATATTTATTTCAATGTTTTAAAGTAAGGCACGTATAAACCTAATTCAGATTTAATCATTGCAGCAACTCCATCACCTGTAATTGTTGCACCTGCAATAGCATCTACCTCGTTATCATTTTTATCTTCGTTCTTCGGATCATTATTCGATTTTGAAACTCCAATTCCTTTAAAAGAACCGTTGTTCATTAAATCTTCTCCGATAAAGTCATCCATAAAATAGCGTTGCTTAATATTTGCTCCTAAACCTGGCGTTTCTCCTTTATGATCGAAAAAAGCACCCTGAACTACCATGTTTTTATCCAAGGCAACATATGCCCAAATAGCATCCCAAAGACCTTTACCTCTAATTGGCGTGATGTAAAACGTTTTACCGTCTTTTTCACCAATAAATACTGGTAATTTTCTTACTTTTCCTGCTTTTGCAGCTGTTTGCTGTTTTTTTACATCGATTAAATACGCATTCGCATCTTCAGTAACCTTAGCACCTTCAATAACGATTTGTTTTTTGATGTATTTTGAAAACTCACCAGCTACTTTGTCTTTAGAAACAAAGACTGCGCTAGATTCATCATTTTCATTTACCCCCATCGCATACAAAATATTTTGTTGCTTTTCGATACGTTTATTTGCATCAATCATTGGGCGAAGCGATGAAGCTGTAAAAGCTAACAACGCACCTACTATTAATACCATTGCAATGGCAAAAAGTAGCGTATATCCATTACTGTCTGTTCTCTTACTCATAATTAGGCAGTTTTAACTTTAGCACGTTTTAATCTTCTCTTGATATTCCCTTGAACCACATAATGGTCAATTGTTGGAGCAAAAACGTTCATTAATAAAATAGCTAACATTACTCCTTCTGGATAGGCAGGATTAAATACACGAATCATAATCGAAATAAATCCGATAAAGAAACCATAAATCCATTTTCCTTTGTTGGTTTGCGATGCTGATACAGGATCAGTAGCCATATAGATAGCTCCAAATGCAAAACCTCCAATTAATAAATGTTTCCAGAAATCTAAACTCATTAATCCGTAAAACTTACTTGTTTCACCAATCCATCCTAAACCAACTACTTGATTAAAAATGAATCCCATTACTAAAGCTCCGATTACTGCTGATAACATAATTCTCCAGCTTCCAATCTTTGTAAAGATTAAAAATAAAGCTCCTAATAAAATTAAGAAGGTAGATGTTTCTCCTACTGAACCAGGAATAAATCCGAAGAACATATCAGAAACAGAATGTGTTACTGGTTGCGATTGTGCTAAAGTTCCTAGAATAGTTTCTCCAGAAATAGCATCTGCTGTTCCTGTTAATTCTCTAGCTCCTTGAACCCATACTTTATCTCCCGACATCCAAGTTGGATATGCGAAGAATAAAAATGCACGTATTGTTAATGCAGGATTTAAAATATTCATTCCTGTACCTCCAAATACTTCTTTACCGATAACTACACCAAATACTACCGCTACAGATAGCATCCATAAAGGTAAATCGATTGGCACAATTAACGGAACTAACATTCCTGTTACTAAATACCCTTCTTCTACTTCGTGACCTTTTATTACTGCGAAAACAATTTCAACAGCTAAACCAACCACATATGATACGATTATTAACGGTAAAATTTTCACTAAACCGATTAAGAAATTCGCCATATTCCAGAACTCTCCACTAAAGAAAGACATTCCTTCTGTAAATCCATTGATAGCAGCGTTATGTTGATAACCTGCATTGAACATTCCGAAGATTAAACACGGTACTAATGACATAATTACTATGTTCATGGTACGTTTTAAATCATCAGCAGCCTTTATATGAGTTCCTCCGTGAGTCGTCTCATTAGGCAAATATAAAAAGGTGTGGATTGCGTTAAACGCAGGTGCCATCTTAGTACCTTTATACTTTTCTTTTAACTTATGTAAGTTTTGTTTTAAGCCCATATCTTATCCTAATTCTTCTCTCATTAAATCTAATCCTTCACGAATTATTTTCTGGTGAGGCTGTTTAGACACACAAATAAATTCTGTTAAAGCGAAATCTTCTGGTGCAATTTCGTAAGCACCTAACCCTTCCATTTCGTCAAGGTCTTTGTATTTACAAGATTTTAATAATTGCATCGGAAAAATATCCAACGGAAATACTTCTTCATACGATCCTGTAACCACAAAAGCTCTGTGTTCACCGTTTGTATTAGTATTTAAGTTGTATTTTTTCTTCGGAGTTAACCAAGAGAACGTAAATGCTCTTGAGGTAGAAACCTTGTTAAAAACAGGTTTATTCCAACCGAATAATTCATAATCATCACCTTCAGGAATTGCAGTTACTATGTTTTCATAGTATCCTAAATATCCTGCTGTATCAACCTGAACACCGCTTAATACGTTTCCGCTAATTACACGCGCATTATCAGCTTCTAAATTCCCTTTTACAAGATCTCCAATATTTGCTCCTGCCAAAGCAGTAACATATTGAGGTTTGCTGAATTTAGATCCTGCTAAAGCAATAGTACGCTTTGCGTTAAATTTACCAGTTAGTAATAACTCACCGATAACTACTAAATCTTGAGGTGTAACAACCCACACAACTTCCCCTTTATTAATAGGGTCTATTTGTGCAATTTGCGTACTCACATTACCAACAGGGTGCGGTCCAGATACGTTGTGCAATTCAACACCTTTCATTCCTTTAAAAGGAGATGATGTTGATTTTTTTGCTACAGAAACGTGTACTTTACCTGCTGTTAATTTTGTCAAAGCAGTTAATGCAGTTTGTAATTCAGCTTCTTTACCTTTTAAGGCGTAATCATAATCGGCTGCTAAAGGTGCACTTGCATAGGCAGATACAAAAATTGATTTAGGTGCTTGATTCGGATCTGCAATCACGTCATACGGACGCTGTTTTACAAATGGCCAACAACCTGAAGCAAACAAGTGAGTTTTCACTTCTTCACCAGACATTGCATCAACATCTTTTTTACCAAAATCTTTGTACTCCTGCTGTGCATCAGCAGTGATTTTAATTGCTAAAACTTTTCTTCTGGCTCCACGAACGATTTCTGAAATTTTACCACTAACAGGACTTGGAAATAAAATACGCTCATCACTTTTTGAATAAAAAAGTGCTTGACCCGCCTTTACTTCGGTACCTTGTTTTGCTAAAATTTTTGGAATAACGCCGTGAAAATCATCTGGCTGAATTGCAAACACACCACCTAACGGAAGTTCGGTAGTTATTTGCGCTGCTTCGCCAACGAGCTTGATGTCCAAGCCTTTCTTAATACGGATGTCTTTTGACATAGGAACTGAACTGGTTAAATTGATTTTCTAAAAAAAAACAAATTTACAGGTTTTGATTTTTTCGAGTAAGTATTTATATTTATATCTTTTGAATAATTAGCTATTTATATTTGTTCTAAATAAATAAGTAGCGTTGGTTTATATTTTGATACCTTTGCATTCATGATAAAATACCTATTAAGCTTCTTATTTAGTGCCCTTCATTTTGTTATTAGCGCCCAAAACATCAACACAATTCAATTGCGCCCAAAACACAGCAAAAATCAGTTTGCGGCAATTGTGCGTTTAGGAAGTGTTTTAACCTTATCTTTTGATGATTTAGAGGCTGATAATAAAGAATATCAGTATAAAATTGAACACATGACCTATAATTGGAAACCTAGTAATTTAACTTCTAGTCAATATATTGAGGGGTTTGATCAAAATGAAATTATAAACACAAGTAATTCATTCAATACCTTACAGCCCTACACACATTATACGGTTGATATTCCTAATCAAAACACCATCATCACAAAAAGTGGAAATTATTTAATTTCTATTTTAGATGAAAATTATGACCTAGTATTTACAAGACGCTGTATTTTTTATGAAGATATTACAACCGTTGGCGTAGCTGTTTTTAGAAGCCGAGAAGCGAAATCAAACAATCAAAAACAAACGGTACAATTTACGGTAAATCATCAAAATTTAAGTATAAATAATGCGCAGCAAGAAATTAATATCGCCTTATTACAAAACCATAATTGGAATACGGTTCGATATAATATTCAACCAAAATTTATAAAACAGCAACAGCTTATTTACAACCATACGCTTCAAACAAATTTTTGGGGTGGCAATGAGTTTTTAAATTTTGATACCAAACACTTACGTAGCAGTAATTTTAGCATTGCCAAAACACAACGAAAAGAACTATATCACAGCTACTTATACCTTAACGAAGAACGAACAGACAAAGTGTACACCTATAACCCTGATATCAACGGGCAATTTATCGTAAGAACCTTAGAGGCTAATGACACCAATACAGAGGCGGATTATTCTATGGTTCATTTTTCGTTAGCCGCTTATGAAGCTTATCAAAATAAGGCTGTTTTTATTTATGGAGCGTTTAATAATTATGAATTATCCGAAGAAAATAAAATGAAATATGATACGGTTTCAGAACAATACCAGGCTGCAATTAAATTCAAACAAGGGTTTTATAATTATAAGTATGTAACACTAAGTAACAAGCAAATTACAAACCTAAATGAAGTAAGTGGTTCATTCTATCAAACCGAAAATGAATATACAGTTATCGTATATTATAAGCCTTTCGGCGAAACTTACCACCGTGTTATCGGACTTGGGAATGGCTACTTTAATCAAAATAGGTAACTTGGTGTTCATCAATTAAAACTTCTTAATAAAAAAAATAAAACTATGTTACAACAAATAAGCAAGGGTATTAAAATAGCAATCGAAACCAATTTTAATGGTGTGGTTAACCAAGGTGAACATGAATATTTTTCTTTTAGTTATTATATTTCTATTGAAAATAATTCTACCGACACCGTACAACTTTTAGAACGTTTTTGGATTATTATGGACGCTCTTAAAAACACAGAACACGTAGTGGGTAAAGGGGTAGTTGGCGAAACTCCTGTTTTAAAACCAAACGATATTTTTAAATACCGATCAAACTGTTTTTTACTATCAACAACAGGTGCAATGAAAGGAAATTACAAAATGATTAATACCGAAACTCTTGAAGAATTTATCGTTACTATTCCTATATTTCAACTAACCGCAAGCCCTTCTTTAAACTAATTTCACAAACAGGGTGTTACTTAATTGTTTGATATAAAAAATTTAGCGCACTTGTTTTAAAACAAACTTTAACCGACACCTTATTATCAGTGCTAACCACTGCCTTTATTGTTTTTATTTCAGCTAAATACTTCGTGAAATTTTCTAAAGAAGTATCTTGAGTTTTTAAATATTTTTCTACCTCTATAAAAAGTAAAAATTTAGCGTGCTGATTAAACTTCTTGTTCTTTTCCTTATTTAAAATAGTATTAGATTCATCTTTTGAAGATAAAAACAAGCTCTTTTCTTGCTGATAAGCATAGGTTTTAAACAACGGATTTACAAGCAATATTTTTTTTTCATTAATATTTTTTAGTGCTTTTTTTGATGCTAAATAATTTAAAAAAGCACCGCCTCCAAAACTTACATTTACATCAGGAATTATTGTTTTTTGAATCGTTGTTTTTGCAATTTTATTAAAATCATCATCATATTGATACGTTACAACGCTATCTTTTCGTTGGATAAAAGCATTTAAATTGGCATTAAATTCACCATTCCAATGCCTTTGAAGACTATCGATTGATAAATTTGTGAATTTTTTAAACCTATCTTTTGATGATTTATCTAAATAATCGCTCAAAAAAGATTTTTTTACTTTTCCTGAAACAGTTGCTAATAAGCCATTATTTATATTGTTTTCAGAAGATAAAAAAGGCGTGTTTTTTTCAGATAATTCTCCAAGTATTGATATTTCATTTTCATCAATTCCAAGTTCTAAAAAATCGTTAGTTTTAGTTGATAAAGCAATAAGTTCTTTGCTGTTTTTTAATTTCTGAACAATGCTGTTTTCATCTTTTAAATACTCCTTTGTATTTAAAAGAATCTTTAGTTTCGTTTCAACTTTAGTAATTTCATCTATATTAAAAACAATTCTTAATTGATTATTATTGATAAAATAAACCGTCTTTTTACTGATGAAATAAACAGCATTTTCAAGTGATTTTTTAACAAATTTATCTTGATTAAAAAAGGATAATAAATCCGCTTTATTTTTGATTTCAATAACAGTACTTACCCATGTATTTTTTAAAATATCGTTATTGCTATAAAAAAAAACATCCGAAGGAATTTTAAGCTGTTCAAACAAAGAACCAACTTTAGTTTGCTTATTTTTTTTAGACGATTTTAAATATGTTAAAGGATGTTTTACAACATCCTTTAACATATTATATGCTATTTCACGTAAATTTACACGAATAATTACATCCGCAGAAACAGGTATTTTAACAGCCGTATTTTCTCTGGGATAATACTTAAAATATCCGAAGGTAAACAGTGTGCTAATCAGCAGAAAAACAACAAATAATATTTTTTTAAACATTTCGTTACTTTGCAACATTATTTATAAAATCAAACAATAATTTTAAGGTATTTTCTTGTTTACCCTTGGTATTTAATTCAACTTTTGATGCTATTTTGTTTCCTTTCATTTTTGAAACCACAAAACGAACATCCTGAATATTATCATTCGAAAAAGCAATCATTTTTCTTTCAGTACTTCGAAATGATTTTTTTGGTAAATGAGCAAGTAACGCGTTTACATCGGCAAATAAAACACTTGAATTTTTCTTAATTAACCTGCGGTGTTTTCTTGTTTTAAAACTTGTTTTTCCTAGCGATAATTTTACCGCCCTTACTTTTGAATTTGTAATATAAAGCACCTCCTTTTTTATAACCGCATATACATTAAACGGTAATTTTGCTTTTTTAACATCCAATTCAAAAACATTTTTTACTCCTTTTAGCAACTTGTGCTTTTGCCCTAATTTGAATAATTTTGTTAGTAACTTTTCTTCTTTTGAGCCCATCATAAAAGTAAAATCCGGCATTAATGTTTCTTTTGTTTTGGTTATTTCTTTACGTTTGTAATTGTCATCATATTTATATGATTTATATGATACCTGTTTTTTTTCAAAACCATTTAATACAAATAAAGCATCACCAGTAACTAAGCTTGCCATTGCTTTTTCATCTATAATTAATGATAATACATCGCCAACAACGCTAATCTCTTGACTAAATTTTGGAAACATTCCGCCATACATTTTGTCAACCATTGCCGGATATTCTAGCAATAATTGTTCGGTATTTATAGAAACACTCCAAAAAGCCAAGGCATTATCATGATTAAAACTATTAATTAGAGTGCTGTTCATTTTTTGATTATAAATCTTTTTGAACGATTTTTTCATGTCATCGCTAACAGTCATTTCTAATAATAAATTGGCATTTTTTTTATTAAAAAATAGATTAGCACTTACCGTTTCTATTCCGTTGATGTTTTCACCGTTTTGAGGCATTAATGAAGCTATTGATGATTTTAAACCTCTTCCTAAAGAACCAATTACATCGGCTATTAATTCGCCATAATTACGCACCCAAAGTGTTGCAGCAGCATTTCTTTTTTTCGCCTTTTGAAAGCTTGGATTTACCGCAATTGAAGTTAATAAACCATTAGTTGCTATTGAAAATCCTTTTTGTAAAATCCATTGTTTTGACAGGGATTTTTTTACAGCATACATCGATTGTCCTTCTTGTTTTAGTTTTTCAAAACGCTCGGTATGTTGCTTAAAATACCCACGGTGTTTATCGCCTTTTACAAAGACAAGAAACTCATTATTCCAAAGCATTAATTCGCTGTTTTTTTGAATATAACTGTACCCTTGTTCTTTTTTAATTTTCTTTAAATCTCTTGATTTCAACATCGCTTGATAACGAGCTTTATCGTTGATTTTCACTAAAAATGTATGGTATGAAATACTATCAGTTCTTTCAAAAAAGTAATACGCGTTTGATTTTATAGCAATTCCTGCGCCACCCACTGAGCTTACTTTTTTTTCTCTGCTTCTATTAATGACTTTTAACATTTCTTCGCCTAAAAAACTGTTGTCTATTTCTGAAATGTTTATTAATTTGAATAAATTATCAGCATCGGCAACGACTACAATATCGGAAGTATTGGGAATTTTGTTTTCTAATTTTTGAGCCTGTAAAGCAACAAATATGTTTATAAATAGTAGGGTAGCAATTAGTTTTTTCATGGTTATTTTTAATTTTTTCAAGTTTAGTTTAGCGTTTAGTTTAGTAGTTTAATATTATTTTTTATCGTTTGTTTATTGTTGATAATTTCTTGAGCATTTACTCGTAAAAACACTGCTTTTTTACTTTTTGATATTTTAGCAAGTTTATTAGTACAATATTTTACAGGCGTTTCAAAACGATACACACTAGTATAACTGGCAGTTTCAAAAACTTTTCTATCCTTCATTTTTGTTTTTTGAAACTCTTTTCCGATATTAAAATGATGACTTCGGATGAAGGTTTTACGTGTTTTATCGTACTTAAAATGAGGTTTTTTTTGCAGTGCTAATGCGTCCTTTTTATTACTAAAAGTTGCTAAAACACTGTTAAGTGCTTTTGCAGTATCAAAATCACAAGAAATACTTACAATAAAATCATCAAAATTTAAGCTGTTTTTTACTTGGTGAATTCCTTGAATAGTTTTCATTTTTTTTACAATAACAGCTACTTTTTTTTGAATTATTACTTTCGATGGAACTTTATATCCGTTTATACTGTCTAATAATAATATAGAGGCTATTTTGGTTTTACTTGTACTTAAATTTAGTGTAAATGTAGCTGTCCCTGAGCCATCTTTATGAAAAGATATTTCTTCTACAAACTCAAAACAACTTGTAAATAACAACATCGAAATTATTGATAAAAACAACAATCGTATTTTATACATGACTTTTTTTATGCAAAAGTAATAATAAACTTTATTTCAAAACTCCCTATATGTAGCCATAAATGAAGATTAAGTGAAACTACTTACTACTTCAAAATAGAAATTACACTTACTTTTTTTTTACAAGAAAACAGTTTATTTTTAATGAAATTTCGGCAGTTAATTTGGTTTTATATACATGGAAAATTAACTATTTTTATCTTCGGAAGAAAAGCAAGATTCTCTGTTATTTTTTAATGCAATTGTATTTCATTTCAGCTCTTCATTTCTATTCGACGTTAATATCGAATCATTATTACCCAAAGGCAAATAGTTAGCCTGCACATATTGTATGTTTTTTTGATAAATCAGAAGTAAAAACAACTTAGTAAATATTAAAATAAGTGTTAACTTTGTTCCGTAAAGTAATCTTTTGATTCTTTTACTTTATGAAAAATTTATATCGGCTAATTAAAGGCTTTTATGCTATTTTTCATTTTTAAATAAGATTTTTTTTAACTTACAAACAACATACTAAAATGGCAAGAGGATTTTTTAAAGTTCCAAAAGCGGTAAACGAACCTGTAAAAGGATACGCTCCTGGATCTCCAGAAAGAGAAGAGTTATTAGCAACTTACAAAGACATGTTTAACAGAAACATCGATGTGCCAATGCATATTAATGGGGAAGAAGTTAGAACTGGTAACACCAAAAACATTACACCTCCACACGATCATAAACACGTGGTTGGGCAATATCATACTGCTGATAAATCGCACGTAGATGCTGCAATTAGTACTGCTTTAGCTGCTAGAGAAGCTTGGTCTAACGTTTCTTGGATGGAACGTGCTGCTATTTTCTTAAAAGCTGCTGAATTATTAGCAGGTCCTTATAGAGCAAGAATGAACGCTGCAACAATGATTGCACAATCTAAAAACGTATATCAAGCTGAAATTGATGCAGCTTGTGAAATGATTGATTTTTTCCGTTTCAACGTAGAATATATGACTGATATTTTCAAAGATCAGCCAACATCTTCAGCGGGAGTTTGGAACAGAGTTGAGTACAGACCTTTAGAAGGTTTTGTATATGCAATTTCTCCTTTTAACTTTACTTCTATTGCAGCAAACTTACCTGCAGCAGCAGCTTTAATGGGGAATGTTGTTGTTTGGAAACCTTCTGATCATCAAGCATATTCTGCTCAAGTAATTGTAGATTTATTTAAAGAAGCTGGTTTACCTGACGGTGTAATTAACGTTGTATATGGTGATCCTGTTATGATTTCTGATATCGTGTTATCTTCTCCAGATTTCTCTGGATTACACTTTACAGGTTCTACTCATGTTTTCAAAGAATTATGGAAACAAATTGGAAATAACATCCATACTTACAAGACCTATCCAAGAATTGTTGGAGAAACTGGTGGAAAAGATTTTATCTGGGTTCACAACTCATCAAATCCTTTACAAGTTGCTACTGCAATGACAAGAGGGGCTTTTGAATACCAAGGGCAAAAATGTTCTGCGGCTTCACGTTCTTACATTCCTGCGTCACTTTGGCCAGAAGTTAAGAAACATTTAATTGCTCAAGCGAGTCAATTAAAAATGGGTTCTCCAGAAGATACTTCTAACTTTGTAAATGCAGTTATTCACGAAGGTTCTTTTGATAAGATCGCAAGTTTCATTGACGCTGCAAAAGCGGATGCTGATGCTGAAATTATAATTGGTGGAAACCATGACAAATCTGTTGGATACTTTATTGAGCCAACTGTAATTGTAGCAAAATCTCCAAAATATTCAACAATGTGTACTGAATTATTCGGTCCTGTAATGACTGTTTATGTGTACGAAGATGCTGAATGGGAAGCTTCATTAAAATTAGTTGATGAAACTTCAGAATATGCTTTAACAGGAGCTATCTTTTCAAAAGATAGATACTTTGTTGAAAAAGCATCTAAAGCTTTAGAAAATGCAGCAGGAAACTTCTACATTAACGACAAGCCTTCAGGAGCTGTTGTAGGACAACAACCATTTGGAGGAGCTAGAGCTTCTGGAACAAATGATAAAGCTGGTTCTGCACAAAACTTATTACGTTGGACTTCTGTTCGTTTGATAAAAGAAACGTTAGTATCTCCTACAGATTTTAAATATCCTTTCTTAGGATAAGAATTAAAATTATATCTAAATTTAGATAATTTTTATATTAAAAAGCAATCTCATTTATTTGAGGTTGCTTTTTTTGTGCTATTTTCTACTAAACTCTAGCATTTATTTAAAAAAATTCATTTTATAGATACTGTATCTTTATCGCTTTAATAAATATTAAAAAAACACTAAAAAACCCTTAAATAATGTTGAAAAAACTACTCTTATTTTCCAGCGCAATCCTTTTTATTACCTGTGCTTCGGATACAAAAGAAAACGCAACAAATAATACCACAAACATTTCAAAACCGACCTCATCGTTAAGTGTTCCTTTTGAAAAATTTGAATTAGACAACGGCTTACAAGTTGTTTTACATACCGACACATCCGATCCTGTGGTAGCTGTTGAACTAATGGTTCATGTAGGTTCGGCTAGAGAAACCGAAGGAAAAACAGGTTTTGCACATTTATTTGAACATTTATTATTCCTAGAATCTGAAAATTTAGGAAAAGGAGGTTTAGACAAAATGAGTGCTAAAATTGGTGGTTCAGGCGCTAACGGATCTACCAACAGAGACCGTACCAATTATTTACAAACCGTACCAAACGATGCTTTAGAAAAAATGATTTGGGCAGAGGCAGATAAATTAGGTTGGTTTATAAACACCGTAACCGACCCTGTTTTAGCCAAAGAAAAACAAGTGGTAAAAAACGAGAAACGTCAAAGTGTTGACAACCGTCCGTATGGTTTTAATCAGCAAATTATTGATCGAAATTTATACCCGAAAAATCATCCGTACAACTGGCAGGTAATTGGCTCATTAGAAGACTTGCAAAATGCTACCTTAAACGATGTAAAAACCTTTTTCAAAAAATGGTATGTTCCTAACAATGCTACCTTAGTTTTATCGGGGGATTTTGACACTGCAAAAGCCAAAGAATGGGTTTATAAATATTTCAACGAAATTCCAAGAGGTGAAAAAATTACACCTTTAGCTAAAAAACCAGGAAAGCTTGAAACATCAAAATCATTCTATTTTGAAGATAATTTCGCCAAATTACCAAAGCTAACAATTGCCTGGCCAACGGTTGCTTTATACCATGAAGATTCGTATGCTTTAGATGTATTAACTCAGTATTTATCGCAAGGAAAAAAAGCCCCTTTAAATACTATTTTAGTTGATAGTTTAAAACTTACCGCTAGCACAAGTATGTGGAATTGGTCGGCAGAATTAGCAGGGCAAGCACAATTATCGGTTCGCGGTTTTAATAATGTTGATTTGAATGCTATTAACAAGGGAATTACTACGGCTTTCGTTAATTTTGAAAAACAAGGGATTTCTGATAAAGATTTAAACCGTATAAAAGCAGGTTTAGAAACCAATTTTTACAGCAGCTTGGCAAGCGTACTTGGTAAAGGAACTAATTTAGCATCTTACAATACCTATGCGGGAAATCCGGCGCTTATCAACAAAGAAATTGAACGTACTTTAAAGGTTAGTAAAGAAGATGTAATGCGTGTTTACACTACCTATATTAAAGATAAAAATGTTGTAACAACAAGTTTTGTTCCTAAAGGAATGAAAAAATTAGCCTTAAAAGATGCCAAAGAAGCGATTATAAAACAAGAAAAAATTGTTGCAGGAGCTGAAGAAAAATTCGATGCTAAAATTGCAGCAAAATACAGTAAAACACCTTCAAAAATAAACAGAGCTACAGAGCCATCTTACGGAAAAAAACCTACTTTAAGTGTTCCTGCTATTTGGAAAAACAACTTAAAAAACGGCATTAAAGTATTTGGAATTGAAAATAGTGAAGTTCCTTTGGTACGTTTTAATATTGTTATTGACGGCGGTCAGCTAGTAGAAAACATGAATTTATTAGGTGTTGCAAACCTAACGGCTCGTTTAATGAATAACGGTACAAAAAATAAAACCGTAGCTCAATTAGAAGAGGCAGTTGAAGAATTAGGTGCCGATATTACTTTTTATTCAGGGAAACAAGGCATTACTATAAGCGGTACTACTTTGGCTAAAAACTACAATAAAACCATTGCTTTGGTTAGCGAAATGCTGTTAGAACCTCGTTGGGATGCTAGCGAATTTGAATTGATTAAAAAATCGGTAATTGGTAATTTACGTCAGCAAGAAGCGAGCCCGGCAACAATTACCAAAAACATTTATAATGAGTTGATTTACGGGAAAGACAATATCCGTTCTAAGAACACCTTAGGAAGTATTGCTTCTGTAAAAAAAATAACTTTAGATGATTTAAAATCATATTATTCAAGCTATTTTTCGCCATCGGTTGCTAAAATGCACATTGTTGGAGCGATAAGCAAAGAAAAAGCGCTTGCTCCTTTGACCGATTTAACGACTAAATGGGCTGCTAAAGAAGTACGTATTCCTGTATATAAAACTCCTGAAGCGCCACAAAAATCAAGTATTTATTTTTACGATGTTCCTAATTCAAAGCAATCTATTATTAGTTTTGGTGCGCCTGCTTTAGCGGCTACCGATGCTGATTATTATCCTGCAACGGTAATGAATTATATTCTTGGTGGTGGTAGTTTTGCGTCTCGATTAACACAAGAATTAAGAGAAGGAAAAGGATATACTTATGGTATTTACTCTTATTTTTCAGGAACAAAAGCAGCAGGTCCGTTTACTATTTTTAGTCGTGTTAGAAGTAATGTTACTTTAGAATCGGCAGAATTGGTTAAAAAAATAATTACCGACTACCCTACTACTTTTTCTGATAAAGATTTGGCTACTACCAAAGGGTTTTTAATTAAAAGTAACGCCCGACGTTTTGAAACTATGAGTGCTAAATTAAATATGTTACAAAATATTAGTGCTTATAATTTAGATAGTGATTACATTAAAAACCGTGAAAAAATAGTTGCTGATATGACTATTGAAAAAATACAGGATTTGGCTAAAAAATACATCAATCCGAACAGAATGATTTGGCTTTTTGTAAGTGATGCCAAAACACAATTAGCGCCTTTAAATAAATTAGGATTCGGAAAGCCTATTTTATTAAACGATGCTAAAAAGACGGTTAAATAATACTTTACTAGCTCGCTATTTTTAATTTATAGCCTGTTTTATAATTAAAAGCAATCTCAAAGATGAGGTTGCTTTTTTTTGGTTGGAATTTTAAATGGAAAGAAGTTGTTTTTGTTTTTTTTAATAAATATTCAATATTCTAAGAATAAAAATCTATTTAATTAAATAATAACATTTATTTTTGGACAAAATTAGTCTAAAATAAATTTGTCCAATGAAATCATTAGGAAATATTTTAAAAGTTGCTCGAGATGAAAAAAAAATGATTCTTAGAAAAGTATCAGCACAAGTTGATATTGATCAATCTTTGATTAGCAAATTCGAAAAAAACAAAAGAAAACCTACTAAAGAGCAACTAATTAGACTTGCTAAATTTTACAATCTATCGGAACAAGAACTAATTATAAATTGGTATTCTGATAAAATAGCAAACGATTTAAAATACACAGAAGCAACAACTAAAATTCTAAGAGTTGCCGAAGAAAAAATTAATTATTACAAATCTCAAGAAAATGATAAATAATAAAATAAAAGTAGTAGAATTATTTGCAGGTGTTGGAGGATTTCGCCTTGGACTTGAAAAATATAATAATTACGATATTGTTTGGAGTAATCAATGGGAGCCTTCTACAAAAATGCAACACGCATCAATGGTTTATGAAAATAAATTTGGAACAAAAAATCATTCAAATGAAGATTTAAATGAAGTTGTAACCAGAAATGTTGAGGAAATACCAGATCACGATTTATTAGTAGGAGGTTTTCCTTGTCAAGATTATTCCGTTGCAACAACTTTAAACAATTCAAAAGGATTAAAAGGTAAAAAAGGAGTACTTTGGTGGGCGATTCATAAAATACTAGAAGATAAAAAAAATCAACCAAAATATTTGTTTTTAGAAAATGTTGATAGACTTTTAAAATCTCCAGCATCTCAAAGAGGTCGTGATTTTGCTGTAATGTTAAAGAGTTTAAATGATTTGGGTTATGCTGTAGAGTGGCGAGTTATAAATGCTGGCGAATATGGAATGCCACAAAGAAGAAGACGAACTTTTATTATTGGTTATCATAAATCAACTAAAGTATATCAAAGAATATCAAAATCAAAAAAAATAGATTGGTTACAAGAAAAAGGAACAATTGCAAATGCTTTTCCTTTAGAAGAAATAAAAAAAATTGAAGAATTTGAAATCAAAGGAAGCTTAGAAGAAATAACGACTGAATTTAATAAAGAAGGGAAACTTTCTCCTTTTCAAAACACAGGGTTACTCTTTAAGGGAAAAGTTTACACAAGTAAAACAAGTCCTGATTATAAAGGAGATAGAGTCGTTTTAGGTGATATTCTTCAAAATGGAGAGGTAACAGATGAGTTTTTCATTAAAGATAATAAGTTAAAAACTCCAAAATCTATTTTAGAAAAAGACGGGACTGAGAAAACAATGACTACTGAGAAAGAAATGTGGGAATATTTAAAAGGTTCTAAATCTATCCTAAGAGTTTCTAAAGATGGTTTTGAATATAATTATTCAGAAGGCGGAATGATTTATCCTGATGCTTTAGATAATGCTTCAAGAACTATAATTACAGGTGAAGGAGGGAAATCACCTTCAAGATTCAAACACGTTATTGTTTCAGAAAGAGGTTTAAGACGATTGACACCTATTGAATTAGAACGCTTAAATATGTTTCCTGATGATCACACAAAAATGGATGGAGTTACAGATACAAAAAGAGCTTTTTTTATGGGAAATGCACTTGTAGTTGGTGTTATTGAAAAAATCGGGGAAGCTCTTTATAAGCAAATAAATAATGGATAAAAGAAGTAATAGAGTACAGCCAATAAGATTAACCGCTGATTTTTTTCCATTAGACATACATAAATCTATGTTTATTAATGACTTGACTATTACAATTCCTTCTTACTATGTTAAGAGCTGGGGAAGTGAATTGACAGATACTCATAATAAAGAAAATTTTAAATGGGATATCGAAATTATTTATGAAAGTCCAAGGGAACTTGGTAGGCTAAAATCTACATTTAAAGCACGAATCTGGTTGTCATTTATAAAAAACAGATCTAAAGAAAGTAGTTATCGAATTAAATGGGATAATGAATTTGCTGTTATGCTAGCAAAAGACTACCCTAAAAGTTTTGTGAGGGCTTTAGAATATCATATAGGAGATGAACATTATAAAAATCTAAGATATACTGAATTTGATATTGGTGGTTTTAAAGAACAATTACAAGTCAAGATAAAATGGGATAATGACAAACCTATTGTATTTATAAAAGAATTTTTTAGAGTTAAGGATGAATCACAAGGTTTTCCTAAAGTTTTTAAAGAACTAAGTTCTTATTTAATTGCAGATTATCTTTTAAGTGATGAAAGTGAAATTTTGAGAAGAATTCAAGTTACTGATTGGCTACCAAGAACTAACCTCGCTAAAGAATTGAATGAGAACAATCTTTATTTACTTCTTAATAGAGAAAATCGAGAATTATATATTGGTGAAACTAAAAAATCTCTATCTCAAAGATACCCTGTAAATCAAGAACATCATTCATTTGAAGACTGGAGTGAATACTCTATTATTCAACTTCCTCCAGAAACTTCAGACCATACAAGACTTTTAATTGAAAGAGTTTTAATAGCAACAGGTACTAAATTATTTACTAATGCTTTAATAAGTGAACCACCTGTACTAGATGATATTAATGGGTTAAAATTAATGAATAAAAAAAAATAATAGAAAAATATTTGTTTGAAAATACTTTAAGAAAGATCTTATCATCAATCAAGAGAATGCTAACGATATGAATATTGTTGGTGAATTTATGAGTGTTTTAAAATAACCCTCAACCAAACTTATAAATTTCATGTAAGTTTGAATTACAGTATCTTTGCAAAAAAAATAATCAATGAAATTTACAGACTTACATCTTAATACCGATATTTTAAAAGCACTTAGTGAACAAAAATATCACACAGCAACCTTAGTACAACAGAAAGTAATTCCGTTAGTACTAGATAAAAAAGATGTAATTGTTGGATCGCAAACAGGATCGGGTAAAACAGCGGCTTTTGCATTGCCAATTATCCATAATTTAGCGCAAGAACTAGCCCTTGTTCCTGAAAGAGGCCCTAAAAAAATAAAAGCTTTAGTAGTAAGCCCAACCAGAGAACTGGCAATACAAATTCAAGAAAGTTTTAGCACCTACGCAGCACACACAAACATACTAGCAGGAGTTGTTTACGGAGGAATATCAACCAAAGCACAAAAAGAAACTTTAGCAAAAGGAATTGATGTTTTAGTAGCAACACCAGGGCGTTTAATCGATTTACACGAACAAGGATCTGTTGATTTAACCACCTTAAAAACCTTTGTTTTAGACGAAGCCGATTTAATGTTAGACATGGGTTTTATCCATGATGTAAAAAAGATTGAAGCACTTTGTCCTCGCAAAAAACAAACGCTTTTATGCTCGGCTACCATGCCCGAAAAAGTAAGCGATTTAGCAAAACAAATGTTGTATAAGCCAGCAATTGTTAACGTTATCCCTACCGATAATACCGTTAATAAAATTGGGCAATTATTATATTACACGCCTAAAAAACACAAAGTAGATTTGTGTTTATATTTACTAAAAAACACCATACAAGGGCGTATTCTTATCTTCAGACGTACCAAATTTGGCGTTGATAAATTAGAGCAAACCCTTATTAAAAACGGCTATAACGTAACGAGTATTCACGGAGATAAAACCCAAATTTTACGTAACCAAGCCATTGAAGATTTTAAAAGCAACAAAGCGAATATTCTAATCGCTACCGATGTTGCCGCTCGTGGTATTGACATTCATAAAATTGATGCTGTAATTAATGTAGATATTCCAAATGTTCCTGAAACTTATGTACACCGAATCGGTAGAACTGGTAGAGCAGGAAAAGCGGGAATTGCCTTTTCATTCTGTGGTGCCGATGAAACTAGCTATATTAAAAGCATTCAAGAAGTTTTAAAACGCCCGATAAAAATTATTGAAGATCACCCGTTTTTATTGGTAAAACCAAAACATATAAAGCAACCAAATACCATTAGCACCAATAAAAAAGGACGTAAGTCTGAAGCTTCTAAAAAGAAGAAAAAACGCTGGTATTAAAACCTTATATAAAATTTCTATTTTTAGAATTTAAAAGCCTTTTTCAACCTGTTTGAAAAGGCTTTTTTTTTATGCAAAACATTAAAATTAATAAGAAAATTTTTTTGAAGCAATCTCCCGCTTTTCGCACTCGCTTTTTTTATTTTTTTAAAAGAAAAAATAAAAAAGAGCTCAAACAACCGCTACAATCGGGGCTAGGATTCGAACCTATTTCAAAATAAATAATTAGCCAATTTTATTTAATTTTTATCAACGAAAATCCATTAAATTAGCATCTAAATAAAAATCAGCAAAAATCCGTGAAATCAGCGTCTAAAAAGAATTAGTGAAAATCCGTGAAATCAGCGTCTAAACCAGCATCTAAATAAAATCAGCAAAAATCCGTGAAATTAGCTTCTAAAAAGAATTAGCGAAAATTCGTGAAATTAGCGTCTAAATCAGCGTCTAAAAAATTTAATTCTATGAACATTACCTTAAGCCAAGCAAAAAAAGTACTTGCTACTGCAACAATAAAAGCAATTTCTCTAAATACCAAAATGAGTATTTCTGTCGTAGATGCAGGGACAAACTTAGTCGCTTTCGAACGCATGGATGGCGCTTTTTTAGGCCCAATTGATATTGCCATGAAAAAAGCAAAAACGGCCGCTTTGTTTGGTAAAAACACCGATGTTCTAGGTACATTATCGCAACCCGGGCAACCTTTATACAATATCGAACACTCTAATAACGGCATGATTACCTTTGCAGGAGGCATCCCTATAAAAAATTCCGACGGCGTACTTATTGGCGCTATTGGTGTAAGCGGTAGCACGGTAGAAAATGATTTTAAAGTAGCACAAGCAGGTGTAAATACTCTTTTAAAGACTGTAAAACTCTAAAGCTAGCACTGTTTTTCTAGCCCCGATTGTAGCAATTGTTTGAGCTCCTTTTTTTTCCTTCAAAAAAAAAGAGCGAGTGCGGAAAGCGGGAAATAGCTTCAAAAAAATTATATTAATCTCTCATTATAATAAAACGATTCACTTATTTTAAAATAAAAAAAATCATGAAATTATCAGAAATTAAAAAACATTTATCAAGCTTAAAAAACATCAGTTTTAAATTACCAAACGGCGAATTAGTACCGAGTCATTTTCACGTAACAGAAGTCGGAAGAGTTACCAAAAACTTTATCGATTGTGGCGGAACAGTAAGAACCGAAGAGCTTGTAAACTTTCAATTATGGGAAGCCGATGATTACGATCACCGATTGCATCCTGAAAAATTAATGAGCATTATTGCGCTTTCTGAAAAAGTACTACATATTGCCGATTTAGATATTGAAGTGGAATATCAAGGAACAACAATCGGGAAATATGGCTTAGATTTTGATGGAACGCACTTTTTATTAACAAGCACGCTAACCGATTGCTTAGACAAAGATAAATGTGGAATTCCTGATGCAAAAGCAACTAAAATTAGTGAAAAACCAAACGTAAAATTAGCGGAAATTCAAGAACAAACAAGCTGTGCGCCTAATTCGGGATGTTGTTAAGTCTTTAATAATTGTAAAAAACGGTCAGTTCGAGTAATTTTTTTCTTCAAAAAATTGTATCGAGAACTTTTTTATCTTCAAAATAAAGAAAAATAAAATATAAATTCTCGATACAATTTTAATTCCTTTTAGTCATTAAAATCACTCGAATTGACAACGTTTTTAAATAGATACTGAATTATAGGAAAACAGCTAATTATAAAAAATTACGCCTTAAACTTCATCCCTAAATGCACCACTTTTTTGGTTTCATAGAAATCTTCTTCAAAGAAATCTGGTAAATCATAAATCGTTGCTGAGGTATATTTTTCTAATTCTTCCGATAAATCGCCTCCTTTTAAATATAAAATTCCGTTTTTTAAATCGTGATTCTGCTTTTTAGAGATTTTTCCTTTTGTCCATCCTACAAATGTTTCCATTTGAGCTACTGCTCTACTTACAATAAAATCGTAGGTATCTTTTACCTCTTCAACACGTCCGTTGGTGGTTTTTACGTTTTCTAAACCTAAGCCTGCCACTACTTCATTGACTACTTTTATTTTTTTTCCGATAGAATCTACCAAATGAAACTGAGTTTCAGGAAATAAAATTGCCAATGGAATCCCTGGAAAACCACCTCCTGTACCAACATCCATAACCTTAGAACCTGGTTTAAATTGCATAACTTTTGCTATTCCTAAAGAATGTAATACATGACGTAGGTACAATTCATCAATATCTTTACGAGAAACTACGTTAATTTTTAAATTCCAATCTTCATATAGTTCTTGTAATTTTGAAAACTGTGCTAATTGTGTTTCCGTTAAGTCGGTAAAATATTTTTTTATAAGTTCCATTGATATTATGATTGAATATATTTTTCAGTGCAAAAGTAAAAAACTAATCGGGAATACGCATTTATCTAACAAAAGATATCTTTCTTGTTAAAAAGTGGTTTGTAATCAATAATATAGGGTAAAAACGTTTATTTTTGCTATATATAACACACAACACAATGAAGACAATAAACTTCTCCAGAACAAACAACGTAAAGTTCTTTCGAACGCTAAATAAAAAGGTAAATACCTATTTTAAAGAAAACAATATTAAACGTACCGGTAACTGGAAATTGTATAGTAAAGCAATTATTATGTTTGCTACTTTCTTAGTTCCTTTTGCTTTAATATTAACCGTGCCAATGCCCGAATCAACAATGCTTTTACTTACCGTTATTACCGGTATTGGTATGGCTGGTGTTGGTATGAACGTAATGCACGATGCCAACCATGATTCTTTTTCAAGCAAAAATTGGCTGAATAAATTAATGGGAAGCAGTATTTATATTTTAGCAGGAAATGTCTATAACTGGAAAGTACAACACAATGTATTGCACCATACTTTCACCAATATTAAAGGACATGATGAAGATATTGACGCTGGTAGAATCATCCGTTTTTCGAAGCATTCAAAATGGTTGCCTGTACATCAATTTCAAAAGTTTTATTCAATATTTCTATACGGATTATTAACCATTAACTGGGCTATTACTACCGATGTAAAACAAATGAGTAGTTATTTAAAACGTAAGTTATCGTATGGTAAATTCCCTAATCCGAAGGTAGAATGGACAAAATTAGTCATTTCTAAAATTGCTTATTATTCATTATGGATTGTATTGCCATTATTGGTTTTAGACATCGCTTGGTGGAAAGTATTACTAGGTTTTTTTGTAATGCACTATACCGCAGGGATGATTTTAAGCGTTGTTTTTCAATTAGCACACGTAGTTCCAAAAACAGAAATGCCATTGCCTGATAAAGACGGAAATTTAGAACACACCTGGGCAGTTCATCAATTATATACCACCTCTAATTTTGCACCTACAAACTGGTTGGTTAATTTTTATACCGGTGGATTAAATCATCAAGTAGAACACCATATTTTTCCGCATATCTCGCATGTTCATTACAACAAAATAGCAAAAATAGTCAAGGAAACTGCCCAAGAATTTGACTTGCCATACAACGAGTACAAAACAATGACAAGAGCTTTTATTGAGCACTTTAAACAATTAGGAAGCTTGGGTGAAAAACCTCATGCAGCTTAAAATAATACGCATTTTAACAACACGCATTTTAACAAAATGCACCTTAATAATATAATCAATGTCAAACGCATTATCAAACAGAATTAACAGTTTACCAATATCTCAAACTTTGGCGATGGCTGCTAAAGCAAGAGAATTAAAAGCCGCAGGTAAAGATATTATCAGTTTAAGCTTAGGAGAGCCTGACTTTAATACGCCCGATTTTATTAAAGATGCCGCGATCGAAGCAATTAATCAAGACTATAATTCATACACACCTGTGGATGGTTATGTCGAATTAAAAGAAGCTATTTGCACCAAATTTAAGCGTGATAATAATGTAACCTACGCCCCAAATCAGATTGTCGTTTCTACGGGAGCAAAACAATCGATTGCAAATATTGCACAGGTGTTATTAAACCCAGGCGATGAGGTTTTATTACCTGCTCCTTATTGGGTAAGTTACTCGGCAATTGCTACTTTATGTGAAGCTAAATTTGTTGAAATCCCTTCTTCTATTGATACGGATTTTAAAATTACTCCAGCACAATTAGAAGCAGCAATTACGCCTAAAACAAAAATGATTTTCTTTAACTCGCCAAATAATCCAAGTGGAACTATTTATACCGAGGCAGAATACAGAGCGTTGGCGAAAGTATTAGAAAATCACCCAAATATTTATATTTTATCGGATGAAATTTACGAACATATTAACTACGGAACACAGCATTTTAGTTTTGCAGCTATCGAAAATATGTACGACCGTACCATTACCGTAAACGGATTAGCGAAAGCATTTGCGATGACAGGTTGGAGAATTGGTTTTATCGGTGCGCCACAATGGATTGCTAAAGCGTGTACTAAAATGCAAGGGCAAATTACTTCAGGAACAAATTGTATTGCACAACGTGCTGCAATTACGGCTGTTTTAGCGGAGCCTAGTAAAATTAAATATATGGTTGATGAATTTAAAACTCGTAGAGATTTAGTTTTAAGTTTATTTTCAGAAATTGAAGGATTTAAATTAAATATTCCTGAAGGAGCATTTTATGTTTTTCCTGATGTATCTTCTTTCTTCGGAAAAACAATTAAAGGACATGAAATTAAAAATGCAAGCGATTTTTCTATGTTATTATTAGAAGAAGCAAATGTAGCAACTGTAACTGGTGAAGCTTTTGGTGCGCCTGCTTGTATTCGTATGTCGTATGCGGCTTCGGAATTACAATTACGTGAGGCAGTTAGAAGAATTAAAGAAGTAGTTTCTTAAATATTTTTCAGTTTTATATAATTTTTTAGAATTTAAAAAGGCTTGTAATTTAAAAATTACGAGCCTTTTTTTTTGATTTTAAATACTTCTAAAACCCCTTTACAAAACAATAAAACCTTACTTTTAAGTTTTTGAAAACCCTATTAAATTGATACTACAAATACTACTATCTATTGTTAATATACTTTTAAATCCTTTTTCGTTTTTACTATTCATACTATTTTCATTTCGTTATGAATCGTATTTTTTCACAAAAGAAGAAACTAATGTTAGCAAACTTAAATTAGCGCCTTATATATTTTTTACAGGAATTTATTTGAGTATCATTTTAAGTATTACTTATCTGTTTAGTCTTTTTATTGATTTTAATATTTGGAAATTTTTTGCCCCTAAACATCTTTTTATTTCGGTAATTACTTGGTTAATTACCACGAGTACTTTACGAACTTATTTAAAAGGAATGGAAGGCAATATTATGGGATTTATATTTTTTCCGATGCTTGGAATTTCTATGTTTACGCTATTTGTATTTAGTTTTTTTGATATACTATCTTCTTATCAATTTTTAACGATTCATTTCCCTGTATTAGAAATCAATTTTTGGATTCGATTATTATTACATTGTTTTATGCCTTTTTATGTGTTGATATATCTTAATTCCAACCAAGAGATACAAGATGAGAACAAGGAATTACCTAATAAATTGCCAGCCGCTATTTTGAGTATTTTAATACTGCAATTCTTCTTTTTTTGGCTTAATTGGCTATTTATTTATCTCTTTGGAAGTTCGATCAACTTATCACAATTTTTAGGAGAAGGACAAACTATTGTATATTATTTACCGATGATTAGTGGTTTTTTATACGTTGTTTTATTCTTTACCTCTAAAATGAAAAGCTCGAAAACAGCTTCTGAAACATCTTCTGAAAACAAGAAACAAAACATCTTAGAAACCCTTTCTTATTATAGTATGCTGCTAATTTTTGGGAGTATTATTTTAGAAATGATAAACTACCTAATTTTAATACGCCCTTTTTTTAATTGATAACAAAATACTTTAACGACCTGCTAAAACAATACTAAAAAGGCACTTTTGATAAATTACCTTCATTTTTTCGAGCTATTCTCTTTGCTATTTTTCGGGCTATTTTTTGCTGTTTTTTCGCAGCTTTTTCAGCTAGCTTTTTAAGCTTCTTTTCGTTGATTTTCTTCAGATATAAAACACCTTTATCATAATCAATCAAAGCCTTGCCACTCTCTAAAATATCAGCCCCGATAATACCATCAACCTCTGTAGCATCGTGCTGAGTTAACGCCGTATTTACGTGTACCAAATCAAACAAAACCAAGCTAGATTTTGTGGTTTTCCACTTCCCTATTTTCAATACATTATTTTCTGACACTCGAGTTTCCATATCAATTGCGCCTGCTCCTGCTGCTTTGACTTCGCTTTCTTGCGATACCAATTTAAAACGATTCACCAAATCTAAACCAACACACGAATTTGAAGCACCTGTATCTAAAATAAACGTTCCTTTTATGCCGTTTATTTTTGCAGTTAACTCTAAGTGATGTGTTTCCTTTTTGCGGAGTTTTATTTTTGAATACTTCTTTTTCTTTAATACCTTCTTCAAACTTGCCATTTCTCGTACTTTTGTGGTTTTGCTAATTGTAAATATACATAAATGATTACCGATACACACACCCATTTATATTCCGAAGAATTTGACCAAGACAGAACCGAAATGATACAACGTGCAAAAGATGCGGGCGTTTCTCGTTTTTTTATCCCAGCCATCGACAGTTCATCCACAGAAAGAATGTTCGATTTAGAAAAAAACTTCCCGAACGATGTTTTTTTAATGATGGGTTTACATCCGACTTATGTCAAAGAAAACTATAAAGAAGAACTAGCACACGTAAAAAAATGGATTGACAAACGCCCTTTTTATGCCATCGGCGAAATTGGGATTGATTTATATTGGGATAAAACCTTTGTAACCCAACAACAAGAAGCCTTTAGAACACAAATTCAGTGGGCAAAAGAAAAAAAGTTACCCATTGTAATTCATTGCCGAGATGCTTTTGACGAAGTTTTTGAAGTATTAGAAGCCGAAAAAGGCGCTGATTTATTTGGAATTTTTCATTGTTTTACAGGAACTTTAGCACAAGCAAAACAAGCAATTTCATATAATATGAAATTAGGAATTGGCGGAGTAGCCACTTTTAAAAAGGGGAAAATCGATAAATTTTTAAATGAAATCGATATAAAAGATATTGTTTTAGAAACCGATTCTCCATATTTAGCGCCAACACCTTACCGAGGAAAACGCAACGAAAGCGCTTATTTAACCAACGTTGTTGATAAATTAGTTGATATTTACGGATTAACTTTTGATGAAATTTCAGCAATTACCACACAAAACTCTAAAGATATTTTTAGTGTCTAATTTACAAACCACATATTACAAAACTCCCTTAGGAACTGCCAAAATTGTTGGTAACCAAAACGGAATTCAATCGGTTTCAGTTGTAGATGAACAAATTAATTCTTCAACTGAAATTCCGATTTGTTTACAAAATTGTGTTACCCAATTATCCGAATATTTTGCAGGAACACGAACTATCTTTACGTTAAAACTAAATCCGCAAGGAACAGATTTTCAACAAAAAGTTTGGGCAGAATTATTAAATATTCCATTCGGAAAAAGCACCACTTATTTACAGCAATCAAAACAATTAGGAAATCCGAAAGCCATTAGAGCCGTAGCATCGGCAAACGGTAAAAACCCCATTTCGATTATAATTCCTTGTCATCGAGTTATCGGTTCAGACGGTTCATTAACAGGCTACGCAGGCGGTTTATGGCGTAAAAAATGGCTTTTAGAACACGAAAGTGATTGTAAACAGCAAAGTTTATTTTAAAATTTCACTACGAATGAAAATATCTATTTAACATAGTCATAAAAATATTTCAAATGAATAAAAAAGAAAAACAAATAATAAAAAATATTATTATTTGTTTAAGAGAAGAAATATTAAATAAAAAAATTCAGTTTACAGGAAGTGAAAATTTCCCTTTAGGCTGCTGTGGTAATGCATCAAACATATTACTAGATAGATTAAAAGCAAATGGTTTTAAACAAATTGAACAAAAAGTAAACATGTGGTTTAATAATCAATCACACAGCTGGTTAATTTATAAGGAACATATAATAGACATAACTATTGATCAATTTGAGTCAATCGAATACCAGTGTTTTATTTTTGAAGAAAAAAAATCACTATTTCATCAAAAATTTCAACAGATATAGTAAGGCTTTAAATTAAGCAGGAAGTAAATTTTAATTAGGTAATTCTTTTCATATAAATGATATCCTAATTCAAATTTCGTTTTTCAGCAAAAAATTTCTTCAATAAAAAACCACATTCCTCCTCTAAAACCCCCGATATAACTTTAGTTTTAGGATGCAACTTCGTTTGTAACACAGAAAAACCTAATTTCGGCTCACTAGCGCCGTACACAATTTTCCCGATTTGCGTCCAATAACTTGCACCCGCACACATCTGACAAGGCTCAAGAGTAACATACAAAATACATTCTTTTAAATATTTTCCACCTAAAAAATCAGACGCAGCCGTAAAAGCCTGCATTTCTGCATGCGCTGTTACATCAGTTAGCATTTCAGTTAAATTATGCGCTCGGGCAATTATTTTATCTTTAAAAACAATAACAGCACCCACAGGAACCTCGCCTTTATCGAAAGCTGTTTGAGCCTGTTCTAAAGCTTTTTTCATAAAATAAGTATCGTCAAAAGGATTTATTTTCATGATATTCTACTGATGTTAAAGCGTTATTTATTAATCGTTTTATTCAACAAAAGTACCTCAAATTAGTTATTTTTACCAAAAATTACACCTTTGATTACAATTACGACTACTCCAAATAAAAAAATCTATTTTGCTTCCGATCAGCATTTAGGTGCGCCAACAGCCGAAAAAAGTTTTCCTAGAGAACAAAAATTTCTAGGTTGGCTAAACCAAGTAAAAGACGATGCTGAAGCTATTTTTTTATTAGGCGATTTATTTGATTTCTGGTTTGAATATAAAACCGTTGTTCCTAAAGGATTTGTACGTATTTTAGGGAAACTTGCCGAAATTAAAGACAGCGGAATTCCTATTTATTTCTTTGTAGGAAACCATGATTTATGGATGGTCGATTATTTTGAAAAAGAATTAAATATTCCTGTATATCATAAACCGCAAGTGTTTAACATCAACCAAAAAACAGTTTTTATAGGGCATGGCGATGGTTTAGGACCACACGACAAAGGCTACAAACGAATGAAAAAAGTGTTTACTTTTCCGATGTTTAAGTTTATGTTTAAATGGTTGCATCCTGATATTGGTGTTCGTATTGGGCAATATATGTCGGTTAAAAATAAAATGATTTCTGGCGATGATGATGCCAAATTTTTAGGCGAAGATAAAGAATGGCTAGTGCAATATTGCAAGCGTAAACTAGAAACAAAACATTACGATTATTTTGTTTTCGGACACCGTCATCTTCCTTTAGAAATTGACGTATCTAAAAAAGCATCCGAAGAAATACCTCAAGAAAAAAGCATGTATATAAATACCGGTGATTGGGTTAAATATTTTACTTATGCCGTTTTTGAAAACGATACACTATCGTTAAAAGAATATAGATAAAAATATCATAAATTCTAAAAAAAAGCACCTTTAAAAAAGGTGCTTTTTCTATATAAATAAAATCTTAATTTAAATAAGTTTTAAAACTTAAAAGTTACGCCTGCTTTAAAAATTGTTCCGCTAAAACCAAACTGATTTACTTCCCAAGGATATTTAAAACGACCACCTAAATCGGTTACTACATCGCCTTTTGTATCAATAGTATCTGGGTACACATTGAATAAATTATTCACTTGTGCTGTAAATGAAATTAGCTCTGAAAGTTCATATCCTAAAGATATATCGGTTAAAACTTTACCGCCAAAGGTTTGATCTTTTTGAGCATCCGAAGCATGTTGCCAAATTACTTCGCCAAAATAGGTGTTGTTTATATTGGCATTAAATTTATCGCGTTTATAATTTGTACCAAAAGAAATTTTGGTATTTGGTCGGGCGCTAATAATTCTTGACTGCTCCTTTCTATTAAAAATAGCGTTTTTATAATTTGATAATTTAGTAGGCGTTTTTACCTCGCCTTCTAACTTGGTTTTATTCACGTTTAAAGCTAAATTTAAGGCTAGTTTTCCTGAAGCAAAATCAATATTTTTATAACGCATCGTGTAATCAAAACCTGAAGTTTTCGTAGATGCCGCATTGATAAAAAATTTGATACTCGTTACCTTATTTTCATCTAATACTTTTTGCACGGATGCATTTGGCATTCCGTTGTCATCTTTCCCGCCAATTTCTCCTGAAAAAACAACTCTATCGGCTACTTTAACATTGTAATAATCTAACGAAATTGTAAAATCGTTCGATGCTTTTACCGTTAAACCTGCCGAAATACTTTTAGATGTTTCTGCAAATAAAGAGGCAACGCCTAATCCTTTAATTACCGAACTTACATTGTTAAATGTTCCTTGATTTGAAATTTTTCCATCAGAAATTAAGGTTTGTACATTACTTAAATATACTTGGTGTAATGAGGGCGCTCTAAATCCTGTTCCGTAAGATCCTCTTAAAACAGCTGCGCTTCCTAGTTTATATCTTGAATTAATTTTCCAAGAAGTATTTCCGCCAAAATCTGAATATTCTTCATAACGAGCAGCTCCTCCTATTAAAAAATTATCAGTAATATCCCAATCTAATGTGGTGTATCCGCCAATATTTGTTCTTGTTTTACTTAAAGCATTGCTTGGTTGTAATCCTGGAAAAGATTGTGCACCACTTTTATAATAAGAAGCTTCTTCTCCTTTAATAACATCAAATTGTTCTTGACGACCTTCAAGTCCGAAACCAATACTTACAGCTCCAAAAGAACGACTTACATCAAAGTTTCCAATAATATTGCTAAAAGCATAGGCTCCTGCATCAAAAGAAGTAGGGCTTTTTGCTCCTAAATCAACATTAATGGTATTTCCGATGGTGTAATCTACCGAGTTTTTACCGTAACTAGCACTTGCATCGGCATTGAATTCGCCTAACATAAATTTACTTCCTGCGGTAACTAAAACATCTTGAATTCCTGTTTCAAAAGTAGGTTGAAAACCGCTGTATGTTTTTCCTTTTGGTGTTAATAAACCAAAATCGTTGGTAATCCAATATGGCGGACGATACAATGCAAAACTTGTTCCTTGCCTAGCGTTAAAACCTCCAAAAGCATATAATTTGGTGTTTTCATCTAAAGGATATTCAGCATTTAAAAAAATTGCCGCTTTTTTCATTTCTGCCTGTCCGATAGTCATTCCTAAAGCAGGATTTTCTTTTGTCCATTGATTATCTACGCCAAATAAATCATCCTTTGATGGCTCGCCAGCTCTGTTTGTTTTATCTTGATAACTCAAATCAAGTGAGGCATTTAAAAAACCTCCTTCGCCAAAGGTAAGCGTATGATTCGCTGATGCCGAAACATTTGCTCCATCGCCTTGGCTAGTAACTCCTGAAGTAACATTTACCTGCGTAAACTTAGTGTTTTTCTTTAAAATAATATTGATAACTCCTGCAACAGCATCCGACCCGTATTGTGCCGATGCACCGTCACGCAATACCTCTACTCGTTCAATCGCTGCGGTTGGAATACTTTTCATATCCACACCAACTTCACCTTTACCAGGTGTATCGTTTACATAGACTAAAGCACTTTGGTTTTTACGTTTTCCGTTTACTAAAACCAAGGTTCTACTAGGTCCTAAACCTCTTAAATCGGCTGGATCAAAATGTGCTGTTCCATCTGAAACCGTTTGACTACTCGCATTGTATGAAGGTATTGCATACATTAACATTTTATCAATATTTGTTTGCCCTGTTGCTTGTAATTCGCCTACACTAACATTATCGATTGGTACAGCAGAATCTAAAATTGTTCGTGGTTTTGATCGGTTTCCTGTTAAAATAATTTCATTTAAAACGTTTCCTTCTTTTAAAACAACTGTTATGTAGGTGTTTTTAGTAATTTGTTTGGTTAATGTGGTAAATCCTACGGATGAAAAAACCAACGTAACAGGCATTTTTTCAACATCTAATGAAAAGTCTCCTTGTTCATTAGTGCTTACCCCGTTTACTGTGTGTTGTTTTAAAACACTAACAAAAGGAATTCCTGACCCGCTTTGATCAACTACCTTACCCTTAATTGTTTGTGCTAATATTGAGCTTATTGTAGTTAATGTCATCAATAAAAAACAGCTGATAATTTGTGTTTTCCGTGTTCTTAAATGGTGGTTTAACATAGTTTTATTATTTTTCTTAAAAAAGTTAATTTTTTCACAATAATAACCTATTTAACTAAAAATAACTATAAAAAATTAATTTTATAATCATTATTGTATCAATAATATAACGGTAGTATAGTTTTTAGCTTTAACCATATTTTAACAGCTATTATTTCCTTATTATTGTAGCTTTGTTTCATAAATTATAATAATATTTCAATTACTATGGATGTAGATGTAAGAGCTATTAATGAAAAAGTCGAAAAAGAAAGTGCTTTTGTTGCTATTTTAACCAATGAGATGAATAAAGTCATTGTTGGGCAAAAACATATGATTGAGCGCTTACTTATTGGGCTTCTTGGTAACGGGCATATTTTATTAGAAGGAGTGCCTGGTTTGGCAAAAACACTTGCTATTAATACTTTATCAAAAGCGGTACAAGGTAGTTTTAGTCGTATTCAGTTTACACCCGATTTATTACCTGCCGATATTGTAGGAACCATGATTTACAACGTAAAACAAAATGAGTTTACCATTAAAAAAGGACCTATTTTTGCAAATTTTGTTTTAGCTGATGAAATTAACCGTGCGCCTGCTAAAGTACAATCTGCATTATTAGAAGCGATGCAAGAACGTCAAATTACTATTGGCGATACTACTTTTAAACTGCAAGAACCATTTTTAGTAATGGCAACGCAAAATCCGGTAGAACAAGAAGGAACTTACACACTTCCTGAAGCTCAGATTGACCGTTTTATGTTAAAAACAGTTATTGATTATCCAAAAATTGAAGACGAACAATTAATTATGCGTCAAAATTTAAACGGAAGTTTTGGTACGGTAAATCCAGTAATTTCTGTAGATGATATTTTAAGAGCTCGTAAGGTTGCAAACGAGGTTTATATGGATGAAAAAATTGAAAAATATATTTTAGATATTATTTTTGCAACTCGTTATCCTGAAAAATATAATTTAGAAAGATTAAAACCCTTAATTAGCTTTGGAGCTTCGCCTCGTGGAAGTATCAACTTAGCAAAAGCTGCAAAATGCTACGCTTTTATTAAACAAAGAGGCTATGTTATTCCTGAAGATGTTCGTGCCATTGTACACGATGTTTTACGTCACAGGGTTGGAATTACCTATGAAGCAGAAGCTGAAAACATTACCTCTATGGATATTATTGATGCTATAATTAATGAAGTACAAGTGCCTTAATAAAAAATATGGACACCAAAGAATTACTAAAAAAAGTTCGTAAAATAGAAATAAAGACACGTCGATTGTCTAACCATATTTTTGGTGGAGAATACCACTCTACTTTTAAAGGGCGTGGTATGACTTTCTCGGAAGTCCGTCAATATCAATATGGTGATGATATTAGAGCGATTGATTGGAATGTTACAGCACGTTATAACGAAGCTCATATTAAAGTTTTTGAAGAAGAACGAGAGCTAACCATGATGTTGCTTGTTGATATTTCTGGTTCGGAATTTTTTGGTACTTCTAATCAATTTAAAAAAGATACCATTACCGAAATTGCCGCGACATTGGCTTTTTCGGCTACCAAAAATAATGATAATGTTGGTTTGATTTTATTTTCTGATCAAATGGAACTTTATATTCCTCCTAAAAAAGGAAAAAGTCATGTGCTGAGAATTATTCGAGAATTAATCGAATTTAAACCAAAAAGCAAACAAACAAATATTAATGAGGCTTTAAAGTTTTTATCGAGCATCACCAAAAAGAAAGCTATTGTTTTTGTGCTTTCGGATTTTATGGATGATGATTATGAACGTACTTTAAAACTTGTTGGTAAAAAACACGATGTAACTGGTATTCGAATTTATGATAAACATGATGAGGAAATTCCTAATTTAGGAATGGTGCCAATGCAAGATGCTGAAACAGGTGATACTCATTTAGTAAACACAAGTTCTACATCTGTTAGAAATCAATACAAAGAAAACGCTTTGCGATTAGCCGATTATTTTGAAACTACTTTTAAGAAAAGTGGCTCAGGAACTATTAATACTCGAGTAGATGAAAACTACGTGAAAAGTTTATTAGGCTATTTTAAACGAAAATAATCATTGCCTATTTTAATTGACAGCATAAAAAAATGAGAGCTACATTATTTTACATATTCCTACTGATATATTGCGTTGGTTTTTCACAATCAGACAAAGTACAAGTTGAAATTGATACTACTAATATTCGTATTGGTGAGCAATTTCAATATAAAATTTTAGTAAATGAAACTGAAAATGTTATCATTCCTAAATTAGAAAATTTAAAAGGATTAGAAGTTGTTGATTCTTTAAAAATTGAAAAAATCAATAATAAAATAATTCAAAAATATATTTTAACTGGTTTTGATAGTGGTGCTTTTTACATTCCACAACAACAAATTTTTATTAAAAACCAAGCTTATTTAACCGATAGTTTACTTATCAATGTAACCACAATTGCTATTGATACAACAAAAGCTAAAAAATTTGATATCAAAGGAATCAAAACTGAAGGATATCAATATAATGATTTTGAACAGTATTTTTGGTGGGTAGTAGCATTACTTATTTTAATTGGAGCACTACTCTATTATTTTATTATCAGAAAGAAAAAAGAAATTAAAGAAAAAACTATTGTTCCATTATTGCCTCCGTATGAAGAAGCTATTGAAAAATTACAAGCTTTAGATAAAAAATTATTATGGCAAAATAATGAAACAAAAAAATACTATAGCGAACTGACAAATATTATTAGAGGATATATTGAAAGAGAATTAAAATTACCCGCTTTAGAAATTACAACCGATGAATTAATGGATGTTTTAAATGATTTTAACAACATAAAATCGATTGAAACAAATAAAGAAACTATCGATAAGTTAAAAAAATTATTACAAGAATCGGATTTAGTAAAGTTTGCAAAATCGAAACCGATGGATTATCAAATTGAACAAGATCGTAAAGATGCTAAAAGCATTATCGATAATTTAAAACCTAAAAAAGAAGCAATAGAAGATGAAGTGGAATAACTTTGAGTTTCATAGTCCTGAATTTTTATGGTTGCTAATATTGATACCTTTATTGGCTTTTTGGAATTTTTATTCTAGAAAAAAAGACAGCGCACAATTAACCATTTCAAGTGTAAAAGGATTTAAAATAAATGGCGGAATTTTACCAAAACTAAAACCATTATTATATATTTTCAGATTACTTGCATTAGCTTGTTTAATCGTTGGTTTAGCAAGACCCAGAAATGTAGCCGTAAGTAAAAAAACAAAATCGAATAAAGGGATTGATATTGTTATGGCAATTGATGTATCGGCTAGTATGTTGGCAAAAGATTTAAAACCTAATAGATTAGAAGCGCTGAAAAAAGTGGCTGTTGATTTTGTAAATCGCAGACCAAATGACAGAATTGGAATTGTTGTTTATGCAGGTGAAAGTTTTACTCAAACGCCAATTACTAGCGATAAATCGATTGTAAAAAGAACAATTTCTGAAATTAAATGGGGTCAGTTAGATGGCGGAACAGCTATTGGTATGGGCTTAGGTTCTGCCGTAAATAGACTAAAAGAAAGCAAAGCCAAAAGTAAAGTGATTATTCTTTTAACCGATGGTGTAAATAATGCTGGTTTTGTAGATCCGAAAACGGCAACCGAATTAGCCAAAGGAAACGGAATTAAAGTATATACAATCGGTATTGGTACAAACGGAATGGCACCTTTTCCTTGGGCAAAAGATCCTCGAACTGGAAAAATTTCTTTTAGAAATCAACAAGTAGAAATAGACGAAAAGTTATTAAAACATATCGCAAAAGAAACAGATGGTAAATACTTTAGAGCAACCGATAACTCTAAATTAAAAGCCATTTATAGCGAAATTAATAAGCTAGAAAAAACAAAAATAGAAGAATTCAAATATTATAATTACACCGAAAATTACCGATTATTGGTATTTATTGCAGGTATCTTTTTATTATTAGAATTTTTATTGAAAAACACACTATTTAAAAGTTTTATATAAACATGTTATACCGATTAGAAGAACCGATATATTTTTGGCTATTTGCAATTATTCCGATATTAATTGTTGTTTTCTTATTTGTTTTATGGTGGAAAAAACGCACTCAAAAAAAGTTTACTAACGCAAAAATGTTAGCTAAAATCGCACCAAATTCATCTACTTTTAAATCGGTTTTAAAATTGATTTTCTTCTTAATAGGAATCTCTTTTTTAATTGTTTCGTTAGTAAATCCTAAAATGGGAACAAAACTGAAAACCGTAAAAAGAGAAGGTGTTGATGTAGTTTTTGCTTTAGATGTTTCTAAAAGTATGCTAGCAGAAGATATTGCTCCAAACAGGTTAGAGAAAGCTAAACAAATCATTTCAAAAATTATTGATAAATTAGGTAGCGATAGAATTGGTATTATTATTTATGCAGGAAATGCCTATCCGTTATTACCAATTACTACGGATCATGCGGCGGCTAAAATGTTTTTACAAAATGCCAATCCTGATATGGTTTCAAGCCAAGGAACTGCTATTAATGAAGCATTAAATTTAGCTAAAACCTATTATAATAATGATGAACAAACGAATCGTTTTTTAATTGTTATTTCTGATGGAGAGGATCATCAAGAAGAAACAAAACAACTTGCCCAAAATATTTCAAATGAAGGCGTAAAAGTATATACAATTGGTGTTGGAACAGAAAAAGGAGCTCCAATTCCGATAAAAAGAAACGGTGCACTAGTTGGTTATAAAAAAGATAATCAAGAACAGACGGTTATCACCAAAAGAAAATCGGATGTTTTACAAGATATTGCTGAAGCTTCCCAAGGAAAATATATCGATGGAAATAAAACGTCAAATCCTGTGAATGCTATCGAAAAAATTATAACGAATGCTCAAAAAAGTGAATTTGAAACCAAACAATTTTCTGATTATAAAGATCAGTTTCAATGGTTTTTAGGAATTGGGTTATTATTTTTAATAATCGATTTATTTTTCTTCGAAAGAAAAACAAAATGGGTTAAAAAAGCAGATTTGTTTAACGAAAAAGAGTCGTAACGGCTATTTTATAGAAAATGAAACATTCAAAAAATATACTATTTGTACTTTTTATACTGATGACTATACAGGCATCCGCACAAATAGACACGTTAAAATTACAACGAGAATCAAGGGCTTTGTTACGTAAAGGAAACAAGCTTTACAATAAACAAAAATTTGATGATGCTAGTATTTTATACCGTAAAGCATTAGATAAAAATAGTACTTACGATAAAGCAAGTTATAATTTTGGTAATACTTTATATCAACAAAAAAAATACAAAGAAGCCGTAGAACAATTTGAACTTACTGCTAAAACTGCTACCGATAAATTATCAAAAGCAGCCGCATATCATAATATAGGAAATGCTATGATGGAGCAAAAACAGTATCAACCTGCGGTGGATGCTTATAAAAATGCGTTGCGTAAAAATCCGAATGACGATGAAACACGTTATAACCTTGCTGTTGCTAAAAAGAAATTAAAGAAAGAACAGCAAGACAAGAAAAATAATAAGGATAACAAAGACAATAAGGATAAGAAGGACGACAAAGAAAATAAAGACAAGGATAAAAAAGATAAAGACAAAAAAGGCGACGACAAAGATAAAAAGGATAAGAAAGAAGACGATAAAAATAAAGAGAAAGACAAGGAAAAAGACAAGAACAAAGAAGGCGACGATAAAGATAAAAAAGACGATCAGAATAATCAAAAGAAGAAAGATGATCCGAAAAAAGACGCTAAAAAGCCACAGCCTAAACAGGCAAAAATGTCTGCTCAACAAATGAAACAATTGTTGGAAAGCTTAAATAATGAAGAGAAGAAGACTCAAAAGAAAATGAATGTGAAAAAATCGAAAGGAAGAAAAGTAAAACAAGAAAAAGATTGGTAATTTTCCAACTTTTAAAACCTTACTAATTTTTACGTTTTTGAAAATGAATATGAAATTAAAACTATATATCGCTTTATTAAGCTGCTTTATAACATTTGCTATTAATGCGCAAGAATCAGTATTAAAAACAAGCGTTAGTAAAAATAAATTAGGCGTTAACCAACGTTTGCGTATAGAATTTACCATTAGCCAACAAGGTGCCGATAACTTTACACCACCTAACTTTAAAAACTTTAAAGTTGTTGGAGGACCTAGCCAATCGGTTAGTCAATCTTGGATAAATGGTAAATCATCCTTTAAAAAATCATACACCTATATTATTGAACCCAAAGCTAAGGGGACATACAATATTCCTGCTGCAACAATAGAAATAGACGGAGAAATAGTAAAGTCAAACATTGTAAAAATTACCGTTTTAAGTACTGTTGAAGTTCCTAAAGATCCTAACGATCCTAATTATATTGCGCAACAAAATATACATTTAGTAGCGCAAATTTCAAATTCTCAACCTTATGTTGGCGAAGGTATTTATGTTGAATACCGATTATATTTTAGTGAAAATATCGGTATTTACGACCATGCTATTACCAAGAATCCGCAATATAATGGGTTTTGGAATCAAGAAATTAAAAGAAATGGAACACCCGTGCAAATAGGTACCTATAATGGTGAACGTTACCGATATGCCGTTATGCACAAAGCGTTTCTTATACCTACTAGAGATGGAAAACTAACCCTAAATCCTATGAAAATGGATATTGTGGTGGCGGTTCCTACGGGTCGTGCCGATTTTTTTGGAAATTCCATGACAAAACAAGTTCGTAAAGACTTTTCTTCGGCTAAAAAAATAGTGAATGCGAAACCCTTACCTCTTGAAAATAAACCTGAAAATTTTACAGGTGCCGTTGGTGAATTTAATTTTAATGTTTCCTTAAATAAAAACACTTTAAAAGCGAATGAATCTTCTTTGCTAAAAGTAGCTGTTCGTGGGCAAGGGAATTTAAAATTATTTGAACTTCCGAAGATAGAAACGCCTGAAGAACTTGAAATTTATCAGCCTGAAAGAAAAGAAAATGTTAGCATTACTTCAACAGGTTTAAAAGGAGAAGTTGCCGATATTTATACCGTAGTACCTGAGTATAAAGGAAAATACAAAATTCCGAAAACGAGTTTTTCTTATTTTAATCCGAAGAAAAAAGCCTATAAAACCATTATTACTGATGATTTATTTGTAGCTATTTTAGAAGGAAAAACATTACCTGCTACCAAAAAATCGGGCGATTTAAATAAAAAACCCGTTGAAATTACTGGTGATGATTTTAAATATATTCAAACTTCAACAAGTTTTCAACCTTTAAAAAGCACCGATTTTTTTAAATCTATTTGGTTTTATGTATTGCTATTATTACCAGTCTTAGCCATTCCTATTAGCATTTTTATCGCTAAGAAAAAACAAGAACGAAATGGTGATATTGTAGGAAATAAACAACGAAAGGCAGATAAATTAGCTAAAAAATACTTATCGGAAGCAAAGAAGGAATTAGGTGAAAAAGAAGCTTTTTATGAGGCTTTAGAAAGAGCGTTACACAATTATTTAAAAGCAAAACTACAGATAGAAACAACGGATATTAGTAGTGAAAAAATTACCGATTTACTTCAAGAAAAAAAGGTTGATAAGGCTACTATTAAAAGCTTTATAACTGTTTTATCCGATTGTGATTTTGCACGATATACGCCAATTACAAACCTGCAAATGACCGAAGAATACCAAAAAGCAACACAAATTATTACTCAATTAGACAAGCAATTATAATGAGAAAATGTATTGTATTACTATTGTTTTTAATACCGAATATTTTATTAGCACAAACTGCGGATAAATTGTTTGAAAACGCCAATTCTTTATACAAAGAAGGTAAATATATTGATGCTATTAAGGTTTATAAACAAATTGAAAGCAGTAAAAATGTCGTTTGTTCTGAAGTGCATTTTAATTTAGCGAACGCCTATCATAAGTTGCATAAAGTAGCGCCTGCTATTTATAATTATGAAAAAGCACTTCAATTAAACCCATTAAATAGCGATGCTAGAAATAATTTAAACATCGCAAAACGTTTAACTTTAGATAGAATTGAAGAATTACCGCTTACTTTTTTACAAAGGATAAATTACAATGTATTACAAAAATTCACCTATAACACCTGGGCTGTTTTTGTAGTTATACTGTCTTTTTTAGCGAGTATTTTAGTTGTTTTGTACTATTTTTCATACACTCCAAGCAAAAAAAGGGTGTTTTTTGCAACTAGTATAATCTCTTTTTTACTATTAATAATTACTTTAAGTATTGCCAATTTTCAATACAATCAATCAAAAAACAAGGTTAAAGCGATTGTTTTTTCAGAAAAAATGACAGTAAAAAATGCGCCTACAAATGATGCCGATAGACTATTCACACTACACGAAGGCACAAAAATTCTAGTTATTGACACTGTTGATAATTGGAATAAAATAAAATTATCTGACGGAAAAACAGGGTGGGTTATTAGCAGCTCAGTTAAGTTGTTACATAATTATTAGCTATAATTTAACTCATAAATTAAAAAACCTTTCTTATTTTTGTATCTCTTAAATTAAACTTAATCAGTTGAAAGTAAAAATTGCACTTTTTTTCTCTATCTTATTTATGAGCATGATTGCTGCACCTACAATTATAACTTTAATTGATAGCAGCCAAGATGTTACCATTTTTTTAGACTTAAACGAAGAGGAAGAAGAAAGCACTGTAGAGGAAACCTCTAAAGAGTTGAAACTGTATCAAACCGCTGATTTAAATTTATTTTTCAGAAAAACTCAAAAAATAGAAATTGTAATTTTTCATTCTAAAAATTATGTTTCTCAATATTTAAAGACCACCACTCCTCCACCAAAGTTTGCTATTTAATTTCTAAGCAGTACAAAAAAATTATTTATTATTAAAAACAACTCTAAGTTTATAAAGCTTAGAGGCAAATTACTTATATATATGTTCAAATATATTAAAAACGATTTACCAGCAAGTGTAGTCGTATTTTTCGTTGCATTACCTTTGTGTTTAGGTATTGCATTAGCTAGTGGCGCACCCTTATTTTCTGGATTAATTGCAGGTATAATTGGTGGTGTTGTTGTAGGGGCTTTAAGTGGCTCTAAAATTGGAGTTAGTGGTCCGGCAGCAGGTTTAGCAGCTATTGTATTAACCGCTATTGGTACTTTAGGTGGCTATGAAAACTTTTTAGTTGCCGTAGTTTTAGGAGGAGTTATTCAGGTGATTTTTGGTTTTTTAAAGGCTGGAATTATTGGGTATTATTTTCCTTCATCAGTAATTAAAGGAATGTTAACAGGTATTGGTATTATTATTATTTTAAAACAAATCCCTCACTTTTTTGGCTACGATTCAGAGCCTGAAGGAGCCGATAGTTTTATAGAGGCTTCTGGTGAAAACACCTTTTCTGCTATTTTAAATATTGTTGATAATATTAACCTAGGCGCTACAATCATTGGGTTTATTGGTTTAGTGATATTATTACTATGGAGTACTGTTTTATCTAAAAAAGGAAAAATATTTCAAATAATACAAGGTCCTTTAGTAGCAGTTGTTGCAGGTATTGTGTATTATTTTATTACAATTCAAAATACTAAATATGGTATAAACCCAGCACATTTAGTAAGCGTACCAGTACCTGATAGTTTAGATTCTTTTTTAGGGCAGTTTAGCTTTCCTAATTTTAGCGCTATTACAAATCCACAAGTTTGGGTTACTGCTTTTACTATTGCTTTAGTAGCAAGTTTAGAAACATTATTATGTGTGGAGGCATCAGATAAAATAGATCCAGATAAAAATGTAACACCAACAAATAGAGAATTGTTAGCGCAAGGAACAGGGAATATTATTTCTGGGCTTATTGGTGGTTTGCCAATTACACAGGTTATTGTAAGAAGTTCTGCAAATATTCAATCAGGAGGAAAAACAAAGTTAGCGACAATAATTCATGGATTTTTATTATTAATTTCAGTACTTTTAATTCCTACTTTATTAAATAAAATTCCACTATCTGTTTTAGCGGCAATTTTATTAGTTGTAGGATATAACTTAGCGAAACCAAAGGTTTTTAAAGAAATATTTCAACTAGGATGGAAACAATGGATACCTTTTACAGTAACAGTAATAGGTATTGTATTTGCCGATTTATTAGTAGGTATCGCCTTAGGATTAACAGTAGGAATTGTGGTTATTTTAATTAAAAGTTTTCAAAACTCACACTTTTTACATATTGAAGATAAAAGTAATGGTAAGCACAAAATTAAAATGACACTTGCAGAAGAAGTTACTTTTTTTAACAAAGGAGCTATTTTAAAAGAACTAGACAGCTTACCTAAAGAAACTTTTTTAGAATTAGATGTTCGAAAAACACGATATTTAGATAATGATATCATCGAAATTTTAGAAGATTTTGCTTTTAAAGCCAAAGAAAGAAATATAGATATTCAATTAATATCAGAAAGAGGTATTGTAAAAAATCCGCCGAGTTATATTGAGTTTTTTAATTTAAGAACTAAAAAAAATACTATTTAAATACACGTTTATATTTAAAAAAATGTGTACTCTTAATAAAAAATATAAAAGACGATTTTAAAAAATAAAAAAATTATGCCACACAGAAATAAAGCACTAACAAAAGACGCTCAAGACAAATTAACACCAATGATTGTGTTACAAGATTTTATCGAAGGAAATTCACGTTTTATTAGAGATGAAGTTCACACCATAGACCATAAAGCCTTAATTACTCAAACAACAGATGGTCAGCATCCAAAAGCAATTGTACTTTCATGTATTGACTCAAGAGTACCTGTTGAATTAATTTTTGATCAAACTATTGGCGATGTTTTTGTAGCTAGAGTTGCTGGAAATTTTGAAAATACTGATATTTTAGGAAGCATGGAATATTCATGTAAAGTAGCAGGAAGTAAGTTAATTTTTGTGCTAGGTCATGAAAGTTGCGGTGCAATTAAAGCAGCCTGCGATCATGTAGAATTAGGAAATATTACATCTATGTTAAGTAATATTCAACCAGCTGTAAAAAAATCAGAAAAAGAAATTACTGGTGATCATAATTCATCAAACACCGAATTTGTTAATAAAACCATTGAAAACAATGTAAGTTTAACAATTCAACGAATCAGAGAAAAGAGCCCTATTTTAAATGAAATGGAGCAAGCTGGTGAAATTAAAATTGTAGGAGGAGTTTACCATATTAGCAGCGGAAAAGTAAGTATGTTGTAATATTAATACCCACTATTAAAAAAGCCGAGACTCCTATCTCGGCTTTTTTAGTTAATAAAATTTAATCAACCTTTTAAAGCTCTTTTACAAATTGTATTTTTACAAAAAATTTTATCTTGAAAATTATCCATTCCATTTTTGATTTTAAGCCAACGCAAAAAACAATTGTAACTATTGGAACTTTTGACGGCGTACATATAGGACATCAAAAAATAATTCGAAAATTGGTTGCCGAAGCAAAAACATCTGGTAAAAAATCGGTGCTTTTAACTTTTTTTCCGCATCCTAGAATGGTATTGCAAAAAGATGTTACTATTAAATTGATAAATACCATAGATGAACGTGCTGCATATCTTGAAAAATTAGGCTTAGACTATTTAATTATTCACCCTTTTAGCAAAGAATTTTCAAGACTTACCGCCCTAGATTTTGTACGTACAATTTTGGTAAATCAATTTAATACTTCAAAATTAATTATTGGTTACGACCATCATTTTGGTAAAAATAGAGAAGGAAATATAGCCCAATTAACAGAATATTCTCATTTATATAATTTTACTGTTGAAGAAATTCCGGCGCAAGATATTGACCAAGTTTCGGTAAGCTCTACAAAAATCAGAAAAAATCTTGCAGACGGACACTTAAAAACAGCCAATAATTATTTAGGAACGCCGTTTTCTTTATCAGGAAAAGTAGTTAAAGGAAAACAGCTAGGCAGAAAAATAGGCTTTCCTACAGCAAATATTGAAATTCCTGAATCTTATAAATTAATTCCTAAAACAGGTGTATATATTGTAAAATCAACTATTGAAAACAAGAGTGTTTTTGGAATGATGAACATTGGAAACAGACCAACAGTTAACGGAAAAAACCAAAGTATTGAAGTACATTTCTTTGATTTTAAAGCCGATTTATATCATCAAAATATTACTGTAGAATTATTGTATTTTTTAAGAAATGAGCAAAAATTTGATTCTTTAAACGATTTGGTTATCCAACTTGAAAAGGATAAAGATATTAGTTTAGAGTATTTAAAAAAATAAGCTTGAGAAATTACGCCAAAAGCTAAATTAATAATAACGCCCCTCCCAAAACATCTGAATTAAAAACAACTTTTAAGCGTAACCTCTTGAAAACCCCAAAAAACCTATTTAACAAAAGATTAAACCTATATTAGATTTCCCTTAAAACAAAAAGTTGCGTCAAGAGCTAAATTTTAATACACCCCCTTCTTGATATAAAAAAGATAACTCTTAAATACAACTCTTATTAGGTTATTTTTTACTGATACAAAATTAAAGCATTCATATTAAAGTAAAATGACATAGTTGTCATTTTACTTTAATATGTTTTTTAGAATTTTATGTGAAAAAATGATACTCTCCAAAGAAGAGATAATCCTAAAAAAAATGGTGCTTTGTCTTAAAATATTACGCAGTAAAAATGGAATTAGTTCTAATGATTTTTATATTGATACAGGCATTCATTTAGCTAGAATTGAACAAGGAAGAACTAATATAACAATACTCACACTCGAAAAAATATGCGACTACTTCAATATAACCATGTTAGATTTTTTTATCATGCTAGAACAAATTTAGCTTCAAAAACAGGTTGTTTAAGTGTACGGCTTCTTATATCTTAGCAGTTCTTAAAAAAAACAAAAAGATGTTACAGGTTCAGTTTATTAGAGACAACAAACAAGTTGTTTTAGACGGTTTAGCAAAACGTAATTTTGCCAATGCCGAAACAATTATTAATCAAGTATTAACTTTTGATGAAACTCGTAGAGCTACACAGGTTTCTTTAGATAATGTATTAGCTGAATCAAACAAAATATCCAAAGAAATTGGTGGTTTTTTTAAAGCAGGCGAAATTCAAAAAGCCAATTTATTAAAAGAAAAAACAGGGCAGTTAAAAGAAGATTCAAAACAATTTACAGAAGATTTAAATAGCATTTCTGATAAATTACAAGAATTATTATATCAAATTCCGAATATTCCTCACGCCTCTGTAAAAGCAGGAAAAAGTGAAGAAGACAACGAGAAAATTTTTAGCGAAGGAATTATTCCTGATTTAGGCGAAAACGCTTTACCTCACTGGGAATTAGCTAAAAAATATGATATTATTGATTTTGAATTAGGTACAAAAATTACCGGTGCAGGTTTTCCTGTTTACAAAGGAAAAGGGGCTCGTTTACAACGTGCTTTAATCAACTATTTTTTAGATAAAAATACAGATGCTGGCTATAAAGAAGTTCAAGTTCCTCATTTAGTTAACGAAGCTTCAGGAATTGCAACAGGGCAATTACCAGATAAAGAAGGACAAATGTATCATTCAACGGTAGATGATTTATATTTAATTCCAACCGGTGAAGTACCAATTACCAATATCCACAGAAATGATTTACTAAAAGAAACCGATTTACCAATTAAATACACAGGTTATACGCCTTGTTTCCGTAGAGAAGCTGGTAGTTATGGCGCACATGTTCGTGGGTTGAATCGTTTACATCAGTTTGATAAAGTAGAAATTGTTCGCATTGAACACCCTGATAATTCGTACCATGTTTTAAGCGAAATGGTTGAACATATTAAAGATATTTTACGCGATTTAAAATTACCATATCGTATTTTACGTTTATGCGGTGGCGATACAGGTTTTACATCGGCTTTAACTTTCGATTTCGAATTATATTCAACAGCTCAAGAGCGTTGGTTAGAAATTAGTTCGGCTTCAAATTTTGAAACCTATCAAGCAAATCGTTTAAAATTACGTTTTAAAAACAAAGAAGGAAAAAGTCAATTAGTGCATACTTTAAACGGAAGTTCTTTAGCTTTACCTAGAGTTTTAGCGGGTATTTTAGAGAATTATCAAACAGCTGACGGAATTAAAATTCCTGATGCCTTAGTTCCTTATTGTGGTTTTGATATGATTGATTAATCATTAAAAAATATACTTTTATAAAATAGTAAACCCCAAGTTTCTTTGTTGAAAACTTGGGGTTTTTAAATGCCTTTAGAGCTTGTTTAAATTTTATTACAAAAATTTACAAATACCCTGTCAGTTCGAGTGATTTTTTTTCCTTCAAAAAAATTGTATCGAGAACTTTTTAGCATCAAAATCAATCAAAATAAAATTCTCGATACAATTTTAATTCCTTCTAGTCATTAAAATCACTCGAATTGACAAAATTGTGACAAATCAGGATGTAAAACTGAAATAAAATATCTTTAACGAATTCGGTTTTTTAGTTATAAACTATTTTTTTGAAGCAATTTCCCGCTTTCCGCACTCGCTTTTTTTATTTTTCAAAAGAAAAAAATAAAAAAGAGCTCAAACAAATGCGTCAATCGGGGCTAGGCATTTGTACTATTTTAAGAGCTTGTTTAAAAAAAATAAAAATGTGAGAAACTAAATTTATTTAATTTCCTCGCAATAGCAACAAACCTCACAGGTTTTTAAAACCTGTGAGGTATAAGTTTAACTAAATAATTTATATCTTTTCGCTTAAAAAAACAGCAAATTTTCAAACACAAATCATAATTAGAACAATTTTCTTCTGTATTTTTGATACATGAAAAAAGCCGTTATTCTATTTAATATACTCATTTTTAGCTTGTTTTGTAATGTACAATTACATGCCCAACAAAATGAATTTATAGTCGCTGAAAATTATTTCAGAAATAACGACTACCAAAAAGCAGTACATCTTTATAAAAAATTACACAATAAAAGCCCCTACAATAGCCTGTATTTAAAAAGGCTTGTAACCAGTTATCAAGAAACCAATCAGTTTTTAGTTGCTGATGCTCTTTTATCTGAAAGAATAAAAGAAAAACCAAATTTGGTGTTTTTAAACATCATAAAAGGCTATAATTTTGAACGACAACAAAAGGATATTCAAGCAAATAAAGAATATCAAATCGCCTTAAATTCTTTAGATAAAAAAAGAAATTACGGCGCTACAATTGCCCGACTTTTTAAAGAATATAATAAGTTAGATTTTGCCATTGAAGCCTACACAAAAATTATAACAAATAATCCGAAAGCAAATTATGGCTTTCAACTTGCCCAACTTTATGGCGAAAAAGGGAATTTTAAAAAAATGTTCGATTCCTACGTTAGTTTAGTCGATAAAGATGAAAAATACTTGAATAATGTAAAGCGTTATACCAGTAAATACATTGATGAAAACCCTGAAAATGAAAACAATATATTATTCAAAAAAGCCTTGTTACGAAAAGCGGTAAGCAATCCAAAAAATTGTTGGAACGACTTACTTTCTTGGTTGTTTATTACACAAAAACAGTATTCTAAAGCCCTAATTCAACAAAAAGCCTTAGTAGCTAGAAACCCTGATTATTTAAGTGAAATACATCAATTAGGTAAAATTTCGTTAGAAAACAAAGACTATGAAACTGCAAAAAACTGCTTTGACTTTATCATTGAAAAAACAAATTATCCGACCGATAAATTTAAGGCAATCAATAATAATTTAAAAATAGCAATTCGTACAAAACAACCCGATATTCCTGAAAAATTTCAAGCTATTTTTAGTCAATACGGCATCAATAAAAATACCTTTGAACTTCAAATAGCCTATGCTAATTATTTAACCTTTACAGAAAACACTCCTGAAAAAGCAATTGAAGTTCTGCAAAAAGTGTTAACTTTTGCCAATTCTAAATTTGAAAAAGCCGCTGTAAAACTCAAACTTGGCGAAGTTTTAGTGTACACCAATAATTTTAACAAGGCTTTAATTTACTTTTCGCAAGTACAAACTCAATTTAAAAATCATTTTTTGGGGCAAGAAGCACGTTTTAAAGTAGCGCAAACTTCCTATTTTAAAAACGATTTTACCTGGGCAAAAGCACAATTAAAAATTTTAAAAGGTTCGGCAACACAATTAATTGCCAACGATGCAGCAAATTTATTTTTAACAATTACTGATAATCAGCCAAAAGACAGCGTTTCTACAGGCTTAAAAGAATATGCAAAAGCCGATTTATTAGCATTTCAAAATAAAGATAAACAAGCAATTAGTATTTTAACAAATCTTATTACAAACTACAAAGGGCAACCTATTCAAGACGAAGCCTTGTTTAAACAGGCGGGACTTTTTATCAAACAGCAAAAATATGAAGCGGCTATTTTAAATTATACCAAAATAATTGCTTTAGATAAAAATGGCATTTATATCGATGATGTGTATTATCAAATGGCTGAATTATATCGCACGAAATTAAATAACCCTGAAAAGGCAAAAAAACACTATCAAAAGATTATTTTTGACCACGCTTCTAGCATCTATTTAATAGACGCTCGAAAGCAGTTTAGACAACTAAGAACAGATCAATTATAATTTAAGAAAATTAAGTATGTATATCTATAATGTTACCATAAATATTGACCAAAGTGTACACCAAGAATGGTTAGTTTGGATTGAAAATCATATTCCTGAAGTTTTAAATACAGGACACTTTTTAAGCGCAAAATTAACCCAAGTTTTAGTAGAAGAAGAAATGGGAGGAACAACCTATTCTGTTCAATATACTGCAAAAACACGTGAAAATTTAGACGCTTATTATAACAATCATGCAGATGAACTTCGCGCGGCTAGTTTTAAGAAATTTGGCGATAAAATGTTAGCTTTTCGTACCGAATTACAAGTAATTAATGAATTTTTTCCTACGGTAGCTAGTAATTAAAAATACGGCAACCTCATTTATTAAATGCAAGCGCTCTTTTTGATGCTTGTTTCTAACCCTTTTTTATCTTAATTTAAGACCATGACAGTAAGAGCAAAAAAACACCTAGGACAACATTTTTTAACTGATGAAGATATCGCTAAAAAAATAGCCGATGCATTAATTGGAAAAGGCTACGATAATATATTAGAAATTGGTCCTGGAATGGGCGTTTTAACAAAGTATTTATTAGAACGTGAAACCAAAACCACGGTAATGGAAATCGATTATGATTCGGTTGCCTATTTAAAAGATACTTTTCCGTTAGAACATATTAAGTTAGACACCACTGCTAAAAAATTTGAAATTTTAGAAGGCGATTTTTTAAAGAAAAATTTAAAAGACGTTTTTAAAGAAAAACAAGTGGCTATTATTGGTAACTTTCCATATAATATTTCTACTCAAATTGTATTCAAAGCTATTGAATACAGAGACTTTGTACCTGAATTTGCAGGAATGTTTCAAAAAGAAGTAGCCAAAAGAATCGCTGAAAAAGAGGGAAGTAAAGTCTATGGAATTATGTCTGTATTAACACAGGCTTTCTTTGATGTAGAATACTTATTTACCGTTCCTCCTAGTGTTTTCAATCCGCCGCCAAAAGTAGATTCTGGTGTTATCAGATTAACTAGGAAAAAAGATTATAGCTTACCTGTTGATGAAAAATTATTTTTTAGAGTGGTAAAAACAGCGTTTAATCAACGACGAAAAATGCTGCGTTCTAGTTTAAAATCATTCAATATTTCTGATGATTTAAAACAAGATCCTATTTTTACCATGCGTCCTGAACAATTATCTGTAGCACGTTTTATCGAATTAACCGATAAAATAGCAAAAGACAATTTAGATAATTAAACATAAGATCATAAAAGAATTAGACTAGACATATTTAACGCTCGATTATCAAGTAAAATAGCAAAAGATGGCATTTGAAATAACCCAAGAACTGCTTAATAACGTATTGCAATACATCGAAAGTAAAAAAAACGATGCGCTTAATGAGCTTTTTAAAGAAATGCACCATGCTGATATTGCCGAAATATTAGACGAATTACCCTTTGAAGAAGCCGTATATATTATCCGTTTATTAGACAGCGAAACAACCTCAGAAGTACTGATGGATGTTGATGATGATGTTCGTGAAAAAATATTACAACAACTAACCGCAAAAGAAATTGCGGAAGAAATTGATGAACTAGATACCGATGATGCTGCCGATGTAATTTCCGAACTTTCCGATAAAAGGAAAAAAGCGGTAATGCAAGAAATTGAAGACCAAGAACATGCCAAAGAAATTGTAGAATTATTACGTTATTCTGAAAATTCTGCAGGTGGTTTAATGGCTAAAGAACTGGTAAAAGTTAATGAAAATTGGACAATTACCCGTTGTGAAAAAGAAATGCGCATTCAAGCAGAAGAAGTTACTCGTGTACACTCAATTTATGTAATTGACGATGCTGGAAAATTAAAAGGACGCTTGTCTTTAAAAGATTTACTAATGACCGCCACAAAGGCTACCATTGCTGAGGTTTATATACCAAAGGTAGATTTTGTAAGCGTTACAGATAAAGCCGAAGATGTAGCCAATATTATGCGAAAATATGATTTAGAAGCCATCCCGGTGGTTGATGAATTAGGTGTTTTAGTAGGGCGAATTACCATTGATGACATTGTTGATGTAATTAAAGAAGAGGCCGATAAAGATTATCAATTAGCCGCAGGTATTACCCAAGATGTTGAAGCTGATGATACTATTTGGGAGCTAACTCGTGCGCGTTTGCCTTGGCTTTTCCTCGGATTATTAGGAGGTGTTGGTGCCGCAAGTATTATGGGATTTTTTGAAGATGCCATGGTTGACAACGCCATTTTATTTATGTTTACACCCTTAATCGCAGCAATGGCAGGAAATGTTGGCGTACAATCATCGGCAATTATAGTGCAAGGTTTAGCCAATGATGATGTAAAAGGAAGTATTAGCAACAGGCTATTAAAAGAAGTTTCTTTAGCCATGGTAAATGGCTTGGCTTTGGCTATTTTATTGTTCTTTTTTATCTTTATTAAAGAACAAGATATAAAAGTAGCAACGGCGATTTCTATATCGCTTTTTGTAGTGATAATTGTCGCTGGTTTAATAGGAACTTTTATACCATTATTTTTAGATAAACGTGGTATTGATCCTGCAATTGCTACAGGACCATTTATTACCACAAGTAATGATATTTTTGGGATTTTAATTTACTTCGGAATTGCTAAAATGATTATCGGTTTTTAATTATTCTAACTAATTTTTAGTAGTTTGTTCTGGTGTAACTTTATTAAATAAAGCATCAATTTCTTCTTTAGGTATGAAACTTTTTAACATAATCAATACACCAAAAACAATCAATAAAACACCCATTCCTTTTTTTATTCGATAAATAACTAAAGGCGTTAATTTATTTTTTAATTGCTTTGCTAATAATATTTTACCTAAATCGGTGGTAGCATAGCCAAAAAGTATGGTAGCAAAATACCAAAAGATAGCGGTCGGATCCATATTTAATGTGGGTCCAACAACTAAAACTACTCCTAGCCAAGTTGCTAAAACACCAACATTTATACAGTTTAAAGCAAAACCTTTTGCTAATAATTTTAAATAATTAGTACTTTCTATAATTTTGACCTCCGTTATTTGGGCATCTTTTTTATTGTTTTTATCAAAATAAGTAATAAAACCATACACGATTAAAATAAGACCGCCAACCATAAATAAACGAGGGTCGTCTTTAATTTTTTCTAGTAAACTTCTGCTTCCGTAATAGGCAATTAGCATAAAAGCGATATCACCTAAAATAACACCGATATTAAATGCAATTGCTGCTCTTGCTCCTTTTAAAATACTTGTTTTTATAAGCATAAAAAATACAGGCCCTATCATAAACGACATGATAAAACCTATAAATAAAGCGTTTTTAAAATTGTAAAAATCCATTTTTATACGCTGTGTTTAGCTCTAAATATCATCAAAATCAAGTACCAATTTTGGTGTACAAGGATGTGCTACACAGGTTAAAACAAAACCATCTTCTAATTCATCATCCGACAAAATAGAATTTTTAGACATCACTGCTTTTCCTTGAGTAACTTTTGCGATACAACTGCTACAAACACCCCCCTGACAAGAATAGGGTGCATCTAATTTGTTGCGCAAAGAAGCAGCTAAAAGTGTGTCGGTTTTATCCATTGAAAAAGTCGTTTCTTCATCGTCTAACAACACCGTAATTTCCGATTTTCCATCAGAAGAAGCCGCTGGTATTTCAGTTGCTGAAGCACTTGCTGTAAACAACTCAAAATGGATATTTTCTTTATCAAAATTAGCCTCTTGCAGGGTTTCTGACACCAAATTAATCATTTCTTCGGGCCCACAGATATAGGTAGCATCAAAAGAAATAGCTTTATGAATATTTTTTACAAAGTAATTAACATGGCTTTTATCTATTCGTCCAAATTTGCTGTTACCTACTGCTTCTTTACTAAAAATATAATGCAGGTTAAACTGCTTCGGATATGCCTCAGATAACCCATTTAATTCATCATAAAAAATAGTGCTTTCGGCTTTTTTATTTCCAAAAACCAAAGTAAAAGTTGATGAAACTTCTTTTTCTAACACCGCTTTTATCATTGATAAAACAGGAGTAATTCCACTTCCTGCGGCAAAGGCTAGGTAATTTTTAGCAGCTTTAGGCTCTAAAATAAACTTTCCTTCAGGCTCAGAAACTTCTAAAACCGTATTTTCTTTTAGTTGGGTCGTTGCATAGGTTGAAAAAAGACCTTTTTCCACTGCTTTTACCGCTACTTTAATTTGATTGCTTTTTGGCGAAGCACAAATAGAATATGCTCTTCTTATTTCTTGCCCGTTTATGCTTGCTTTTATAGTAACATATTGCCCTGCGATAAAAGTATATGCTTCTTTTAATTCGGCAGGAACGGTGAATAATATAGAAACAGCATCGGCAGTTTCTTTGATTATTTTTTCAATATTTAATTTATGAAATGTAGACATTTATCGAGTTTAGATATACAAAAATAAGCAATACTAAGTAAATGATTTGTGAGAGTTTGTATAAAATAATACCTAAGAAACTTATACATAAGAAAATTATGTATATTTGTATCACTTTAAAACAGTTTGAAGTTTATTTATTGTTTACAAAAATGGGAAATCAGAAATTATATAAAGGCTCTTTACAAACCATCATTTTAAAGCTTTTAGCTCAAAATGAAAAAATGTATGGCTATGAAATTACGCAAAAAGTAAAGGAGCTTACCAAGGGCGAATTAAAAATTACCGAAGGCGCTTTATACCCTGCTTTACACAAATTAGAAGCCGAAGGATTGTTAGATGTAGAAGTGGCAAAAGTTGGTAATCGCTTGCGTAAATATTATAAATTAACCGAAAGCGGTAGTAAAGAAACCGTTAACAAACTAGCTGAAATGCAAGATTTTTTAAAAACGATGCAACAATTGGTAAACCCTAAATTTAGTTTAGAATAAAATCATATTACTATGGAATTAACTCAAGAACAAATACAGTGTGTAGAAAATTTTCTTAGCTACAAAAAACTAGATTATATCGATGTTCGGTTCGAAGTTTTAGATCATATTATTTCTGATATAGAATCTCTTTTGGAACAAGGAATTCCTTTTGAAGATGCTTTTAAGCAAAGTACAGGAAAATGGCATAAAGATTTAGAATTTACCAGTAGTTTTCTAATAGGTATTTTATACAATAGACCAAAAATTGTAATTAACAAAGCAGTAAATTTAGGGAAATATTGGCTTATCTTTTCTTTTATAGCAGTTTTTTTACAAGCTTTTTTGATTGGTGAAAAATCAACTATTTCTTCTTTTTTATCGGATAATTCATTCTTTTTTTTAACAATTGGTGTTGGTTTAGCAATTATTAACGGATATTTTTATTTTAAGATGAGAAAATTAAAAACCACCTTTTTATTTCTCTTTGAAAAATTTATAATCCCAAGTTTACTGCTACTTTTTATCGCGTTTCTTTTACCTGAAATATCCTCTTTTTATGTTTTTTTAATATTCTGTAATAGCTTTTTAGGCTATAAGCTTTATAAAGAACATCAAAAAATTATGATAAAATGCAATTAACTCAAGAACAAACTCGTAGAATTAACAATTTTCTAGAAGGAATTGGCGTTGAATATATTGATATTCGCTTTGAAATGGTTGATCATATTGCTTCTGAAATTGAAAATAACATTGAAAATACTGATGCTTTTTTTGAAAATAGCCGTCTTCAAACTCCTTTTATTAAATATATGTTGAGTAGAAAAACAGCTCTTTTACTTGAATATAATTCGATAATAAAGCGCAAATTTTTGGCTGATTATTTGAGTATCGCTAAAAATTCTATATTTCAATTATCTAAACCTATTCATTGTTTAACTGTTGGTTTGTTTTTAGTAATTGCTTTGTATTTGATAAACTATAAACCCGAAATATCGGAGTATTTTTTGTTTACATGCCTTTTCATTGAAATGGCGTATTTCGCTTACAACACTATTTCTTTTATGAAAAAACATCAGTTAATTAAAATAGTAAATGCTTATAATTCAATCACTATTTTTTTAACTTTAAGCATTGTACACACAGCTAGTATTATAAATTTTAACCAAAGACCTATTTTCAGTTTTTATTTTTCCTATATACACTTAATTGTAATTATAGTTATTTATATAATACATCAAAGTTTTATTTCTAAACAAAAAACGATACAAACCAAGTATAAATATCTCGTAGAATAATCATGCAATTAACCAATCAAAATATAGCCCAACTTTACAAATTTACACAGCAACATTTTGTGGAGTTTTACGATGTACAAACCGAATTAGTCGATCATTTAGCAAACGATATCGAACAAATTTACATCGAAAAACCTACAGTAACTTTTGAAAAAGCACGTGACATTTCATTCAAAAAATTTGGCGTATTTGGTTTTATGGATATTTTAGAAGAAAAACAAAAACAGGTTGCTAAAAAATACCGTATAATTTTATGGAATTTATTAAAACAATGGTTTACACTCCCTAAAATAATCATAACATTTTCTATCTTTTTAAGCTTTTATAATATGTATAAAATACCTGTTTTTGGTGCGTATAGCTATATTAGTTTTTATGTTGTTTTCTTTCTGTTTTTACTGATAAAATGCCGACTGTTATTTAGTCAACAGAAACAAAAAATAGCCAAAACCAACAAAAAATGGTTGCTCGAAAATTTTATTTACAAATTAGCCGCTAGTAACTTTATCGTTTTATTTTCAAATATCTCTAATATCATTTCTATGGGTGAAAAACTCGATAATAGCTATTGGGTAATAGGTTTATCAATATTTTCAACACTTTTAGTTTTATCAGGATATATTACGTTAATTTTAATCCCAAATACATCCGAAGAAATAATGAAAAACCACTACCCCGAATACCAACTTGTTTAATTATTTTTTACCATCAACAACAATCACAATTTCGCCTTTGGCGGGTTTTAAAGTATAATATGATAACACTTCTGCTACTGTTCCTCGCTTGGTTTCTTCAAATAATTTTGTCAATTCTCTAGAAACTGATATTTGCCTGTCTTGTCCAAAATATTCGCCAAAATGGGCTAATGTTTTTAATAATTTATGCGGGCTTTCGTAAAAAATCATGGTTCTATTTTCTTCGGATAAAAGCGTTAAACGGGTTTGCCTTCCTTTTTTAACAGGTAAAAATCCTTCGAAAACAAATTTATCATTTGGCAAACCAGAATTTACCAAAGCAGGTACAAAAGCAGTTGCACCAGGCAAACATTCTACCTCAATATTTTGTTGTACACAAGCTCTGGTTAATAAAAAACCAGGATCAGAAATAGCTGGAGTTCCAGCATCAGAAATTAAGGCACAGGTTTCACCATTTTTTAAGCGATTTAAAACACCATCAACCGATTTATGCTCGTTGTGCATATGATGGCTGTACATTTGTGTTCCAATTTCAAAATGTTTTAACAATTTTCCACTAGTACGCGTGTCTTCCGCCAAAATAAAATCGACTTCTTTTAATATTCTAAGCGCTCTTAGCGTAATATCTTCTAAATTCCCGATAGGGGTTGGTACCAAATACAATTTACTCATACGGCAAAGCTACAACAAAGTTTTTAGTACATTTGCGCTATGCCAAAAAAGCTGTTAAAAAATATTAATTTTCCTTCGGATATAAGGAAATTATCTGCTGATAAACTGCCATTATTAGCCACAGAATTACGTGAATTTATTATTGATGTTGTCGCCACAAAAGAAGGTCATTTAGGCGCAAGTTTAGGTGTTGTTGAACTCACCATTGCCTTGCATTATGTATTCGATACACCAACCGACCAATTTGTTTGGGATGTTGGGCATCAAGCCTATGGGCATAAAATTTTAACAGGCAGAAAAGACGTTTTTCATAGCAACCGACAATTAGGCGGTATTTCAGGTTTCCCAAAACGTAGCGAAAGTGCTTACGATACTTTTGGCGTTGGGCACTCTTCTACTTCTATTTCAGCGGCTTTAGGAATGGCAATTGCCTCTAAAATACAAGGAAGTAATAAACATCATATTGCTATTATTGGCGATGCTTCTATTGCGAGCGGAATGGCTTTTGAAGCCTTGAATCATGCAGGCGATACCGATGCTAATTTATTAGTTATTTTAAATGATAATGCTATTGGAATTGATCCTTCAGTTGGTGCTTTAAAAGGATATTTAACACGGATAAAATCGACAAGGTCGGATATTGAGCAACATAATATTTTTGAAGCCTTAAACTTTGAATATTCAGGCCCTATTGATGGGCATAATTTTGAAGAACTTTTATCAGAATTAAACCGTTTGAAAGAAGTTAAAGGACCAAAATTTTTACATATAATTACCACCAAAGGAAAAGGTTTGCGACAGGCAGAGCAAGACCAAGTAAAATATCATGCTCCAGGAAAATTTGATAAAATTTCAGGCGATGTATTGCCTAAAAAGAAAAGTAAATTTACTAAATTTCAAGATGTTTTTGGAAAAACATTAATTGAATTAGCGCATCAAAATAAAAAAATTGTAGGTATTACACCTGCAATGCTTTCAGGAAGTTCTTTAAATGAAATGTTAGCCGAATTTCCTGAGCGTACTTTTGATGTTGGTATTGCCGAACAGCATGCCGTTACTTTATCCGCAGGAATGGCAACTCAAAATATTATGCCATTTTGCGCTATTTATTCTACCTTTTTACAGCGTTCTTTCGACCAGATAATTCATGATGTTGCCTTGCAAAATTTACCTGTTATTTTCTGTATCGACAGAGCAGGTTTGGTTGGGCAAGACGGTGCAACGCATCACGGAGTTTTCGATTTGGCATATTTACGCTTAATTCCAAATATGATCATTTTTGCACCTCGTAACGAAATTGAACTTCGAAATATTATGTTTACGGCGCAATTAGGTTTAAAAAATCCTATTGCAATTCGATATCCAAGAGGTACAGGTCAATTAGAAAAATGGCAACTTCCTTTTGAAGAAATTCAAATAGGAAAAGCTGTTTGCCTTAAAAAATTAAATAATCACCTTGAAAAATCATCTAAAAAATCATTTGAAAAATTAAAAAATAAAGTCGCAATATTATCGGTAGGAACAATTGCCGATACTGTTTTTGAAGCCATAAATCAACTAGAAAATAGCAATAGTGTAGCGCATTATGATATGCGTTTTGTAAAACCTTTGGATAAAAAATTATTAGCTGCTATTTTTACTGATTTTGATAGCATTATCACCCTAGAAGACGGAACCGTAAGCGGTGGTTTTGGTTCTGCTATTTTAGAATATGCATCCGAAGAAAACTACCAAGGCAGTATTGATATTTTAGGGATTCCAGATGAATTTATTGACCACGGAACGGTGGAAGAATTACAAGTTTTATTAAATATTGATACAAAAAGTATTCAAGAAAAAATTGAAGAATTATTAGAATCTGTTTAAACTTCATTAAAAAAAAGCGAATCCAAATGGATTCGCTTTTTTTATATAAATTAATTTTTCATCAATTAAATTGATAAAAACTATAATTTTTTAGTTATTTAATGCTTCTGCACCACCAACAATTTCTAAAATTTCGTTAGTAATAGCTGCCTGACGAGCTTTGTTATACGTTAATAATAACTCATCACGTAATTCAGTTGCATTATCAGTTGCCTTGTGCATTGCAGTCATACGAGCTCCGTGTTCTGATGCAAATGAATCACGAATTGCTTTGTATAATTGTGTTTTTAATGACTTAGGAATCAATTCTAAAACAATCTCTTCTTTAGAAGGTTCAAAAACATAATCTAATGTTACATTTTCATCACTTTCTACTGGCTCAATTGGTAAGAATTGCTCTAATTGTGGTATTTGAGTTGCTGCATTTTTAAATTGATTGTAAATAAGCTCTACTTTTTGGTAAGAACCAGCTACGTATAAATCCATTATTTTCTGTGCAACTTCAGCAACATTATCATACGTTAAATCATCAAAAATATCATTTCTGTTTTCAATAACCGTATGCTGTTTTGCTAAAATATCATCTCCTTTTTTACCTATTGTTAATAAATCAACAGCAACATTACTGTATTTTTCATCAATAGCTTTTATTGTTCTTTTAACAATAGAAGAGTTAAAACCACCACACAAACCTCTGTTTGAGGTAATTACAACTAGTAATACATTTTTTACTTCTTTTTGTGTTGAATATACACCGCTAGCATCACTATCTAAAGTAGCGCTTAAGCTTTGTAATAATTCAGTAAGCTTAGACGAATATGGGCGCATTGCCGTAATTGCATCTTGTGCTTTCTTTAACTTTGCAGCCGATACCATTTTCATGGCAGAGGTAATCTGCATTGTTGATTTTATCGAAGTAATTCTGTTACGTATCTCTTTTAAATTTGCCATACAAATAGTAGTTAGCATTTAATATTGAATATTCCGAATACCTCGAAATATTCAATATTAAAATTATTTATTAAGCCTTAAATTTAGCTGAAATTTCTTTTGCAGCTGCTGTTAAAGTATCAATTACTTCTTCAGTTAATTTCCCTGCTTTTAAGGTATTTAAAATAGCTTTATGCTTTGCATTTAAATACTGAATATAATCTTTTTCAAATTCTTTTACCTTTTTAACAGGTACATCTTTTAACAAGTTTTTAGAACCTGCATAAATGATTGCAATCTGATTTTCTACGGTATAAGGATCGTTTTGTGCTTGCTTTAAAATTTCAACATTACGTTGTCCTTTTGAAATTACATTTAAAGTAGCTGCATCTAAATCAGAACCAAACTTAGCGAATGCTTCTAATTCACGATATTGTGCTTGATCTAATTTTAAAGTACCAGATACTTTTTTCATAGATTTAATCTGAGCGTTACCACCAACACGAGATACTGAAATACCTACGTTAATTGCTGGACGAACACCAGAGTTAAATAAATCTCCATCTAAGAAAATTTGCCCATCGGTAATCGAAATTACGTTTGTAGGGATATATGCTGATACATCTCCTGCTTGTGTTTCAATAATTGGTAATGCAGTTAAAGAACCTCCACCTTTTACAACTCCTCTTAAAGAATCAGGTAAATCATTCATTTCACTTGCAATTTTATCATCGTTGATAAGCTTTGCAGCACGTTCTAATAAACGAGAGTGTAAGTAAAATACATCTCCAGGATATGCCTCACGTCCCGGTGGTCTTCTTAATAATAAAGAAATTTCACGGTATGCAACTGCTTGTTTAGATAAATCATCATAAACAATTAAAGCTGGTCTTCCGGTATCTCTAAAAAATTCTCCAATTGCTGCTCCTGCGAAAGGTGCATACACTTGCATTGCTGCAGGATCAGATGCATTTGCTGCTACAATTGTAGTATAAGCCATTGCGCCTTTGTCTTCTAACATGTTAGCAATTGCTGCTACAGTAGATGCTTTTTGACCAATAGCAACATATATACAGTATACTGGTTTCCCAGCATCGTAAAATTCTTTTTGATTTAAAATAGTATCAAGAGCAACGGTAGATTTACCAGTTTGACGGTCACCAATAATTAACTCACGTTGACCACGTCCTACAGGAATCATAGCGTCAATAGCTTTAATACCAGTTTGCATTGGTTCGGTTACAGGCTCACGATAAATAACTCCAGGAGCTCTACGCTCTAAAGGCATTTCGTATGTTTTACCTTCAATAGGTCCTTTACCATCAATTGGCTGTCCTAATGTATTTACAACACGTCCTACAATACCTTCTCCAGCTCTTAAAGAAGCAATACGTTCTGTACGTTTTACAACAGAACCTTCTCTTACTGATGTAGAAGCACCTAATAATACAACACCTGCATTATCTTCTTCTAAGTTTAATACGATACCTTCTAATCCGTTATCGAATTCTACTAATTCACCATATTGTACATTAGACAAACCATAAACACGAGCAATACCATCACCTACTTGTAATACGGTACCTACTTCATTTAATGAAGCTTTAGACTCGAAGTTTGTTAATTGTTCCTTTAAAATTGCTGAAACTTCAGCTGGTTTAATTCCTGCCATCTTATTGCTTTGGATGTATAATTAAATTTGTGGAATATACTGACTAATTGTCAAATTCTCTTCTTAACTCTTTGAATTGATTAGAAATACTTGCATCATACTGCACATCTCCAACACGTAAAATAAATCCTCCTAAAATATTCGGATTTACTATATTTTCTATACTTGCGCTATTTCCTGTTAAAGAAACAATTTTCGCTTGTATTTTATCTTCTAACTCTTTTGTTAAAACTACTGCGGTAGTAACTTTAGCAACCTGTATCCCTTTATAGGTATCGTAAAGAATAGCGTATTGCTTTGCAATAGCTTCTAACATTATCATACGTTTATTCTCTTCTAATAAATTGAATAAACCTTTTATGATAGCATCTACTTTATCACCAAAAAGTGCAACTAAAACCTTTTGTTTATCAGTGGCTTTAACTACAGGGCTTTTAAGCATTCTGTTTAAATCGCTACTTTCTGCAATAGTACTTGCGATGAATTTCATATTATCGTTTACTAAAGAATCTTTATTAGTTTCTTTAGCTAAATTTAATATTGCTTTTGCGTAACGTAATGCTGGTCTAGCTCCTTTCATCGATTGATTAGTTTAAAGTAATCTCTTCTAACATTCCTTCTACTAGCTTTAAATGATCTGCTGGTGAAGTTAATTCTTTTCTGACTAACTGCTGAGCGATATCTAAAGATAAATCAGTTACTGTTTTCTTTAATTCAGAAATAGCAGCTTGTTGCTCTTGTTTTATTGTTGCTTTCGCATTTTCAATCATGCTAGAAGTTTGCGCTTGTGCTTCTTCTTTTGCTTCTGCTACAATATTGTCTTTAATATCACGAGCTTCTTGCATCATTGCATCTCTTTCTGCACGTGCTTCTTTTAATAATCTATCGTTATCAGCTTGTAAATTTTGCATTTCTTTACGAGCATTTTCAGCCTGATCTAATGCATTTTGAATACCTTCTTCTCTGTCATTTAAGGCAGTTAAAATAGGCTTCCAAGCAAATTTTACCATTAAAAAAATTAAGATTAATAAGATAAAAGCCTGCATGACAAATAATCCTATTGAAAAATCATTAAAAATTCCCATACTAATTTATTTTGTATTTTTTTATTGTTTAATAAAACACTTCTGCAACCAATCGTTGCAGAAAGTGTTTCTTTTTAATTTCTGGAAGATTATCCTAAAAGTAAAGCACCGAATGCTAAACCTTCTAATAATGCTCCAATAATAATCATTGCTGTTTGGATTTTTCCAGCAGCTTCAGGTTGACGTGCGATAGCTTCCATTGCGCTACTACCGATTTTCCCTAATCCTAATCCTGCTCCGATTACGATTAAACCTGCTCCTATTAAAGTAAGACCTGTCATAATAATTGATTTATATTAAATTAAACAAAAAATTTCATTTTATTAATGGTGCTCATGTTCTTCCACTGCCATACCAATAAACAATGAAGATAACATTGTAAAGATATAGGCTTGTAAGAAAGCTACCAACACTTCAATTAACGTTAAAAACAACGTTAAAAATACAGATACACCTGTAGCACCTGCTGTTCCAAACTTCGCTTTTAATACAATCATTAAAGCGGCAATACCCATTACTACTGAATGACCTGCTGTAATATTAGCAAATAAACGTACAAATAATGAAAAAGGCTTGGTTAAAATACCTAAAAACTCAATAGGTGCTAAAATAAATTTCATGGCTACAGGAACTCCTGGCATCCAAAAAATATGTTTCCAATAGTCTTTATTCGCTGAAAACTGTACGATAAAAAAGGTAAAAAGAGCCAAACAAACTGTTACAGCTAATTGTCCTGTAATATTAAATCCTAAAGGAGTTAACCCTAATAAATTTGAAACCCAGATAAAAAAGAAAACAGTTAATAAGAATCCCATAAATTTACGGTAATGCTTTTCACCAATATTTGGTCTTGCTATTTCATCTCTAACATATAATACTAAAGGCTCTAAAACTCTTGCAAAACCAGTTGGTATTGCGCCTTTTTTGTATCCTTTAGCTAATCCTCTAAAGCCAAAAATCATTAACAAACCTACTAAAAGCATTCCTACAACACTTTTTGTTATAGAAAAATCCAATACTTTATGAGCATTTGTAGCATGGTGAGCCTCATCAAAAGAAACAGCTGTTTCTCCTTCATTTAACTCATATATTTTACTGTGTATTTTAGTTAACTGTACTCCATCTGCTGGCACAACTACATGACCATCATCATTATGATGAAAAGCTGACGACATAAAAGTTCTTAAACCTTTACTTGTCCAAACAATTGTAGGTAAAGGAACGCCTACGTGTTTTCTTTCATTTTGATCATTGGTGTACGAAAATAAATTAAAATCGTGCGAATCTGCTAAGTGATGCTTTTTATAAGCTTCAATTTCAGCCTTTGTGTTTACACGGCCACCATCTTGTTCTATAATGTGCTCATTTTCCTGCAATACAGTGTGTTCACTTTTAGGTGAAGTTGTATGCTCACCTTCTTGTAAAGTAGTAGTTCCACCTTCAGCGAATACTGAAAATGATGTAAAAACTAATGCAAGTATTGTTAAAAACTTGATAGATTTTTTTGCTATCATCATATCTTAAATTTGAATATAGGTTTAAGGTCTGTAAATTTCCGTGCAAAGGTACATATTGTAATCAAAACTACAAACCGTTTTCTGTCTTAGTTTTAATACAAATTTAACACGCTCTTAAAAGTGGGCATAAAAAAGCGAACTACTTACTGTTTAACAACTTAAAAACACCCATTGCTTCAGTTATCAAAAATAAAAATAAAGGGATCACTAAAGAAACCTTTTCTGGTTGACTGAGCTGCACGCCTGTAAATACATCCTTTTGAAATATTAGCACAAAAAAACCGATCTTTAAAAGCATCGATGCTAAATAGCCATACCCTGCTTCATTTGGCAGTTGACTTGCAAGAAGTTCAAATAACGCATATATAATACTTGTAGCCACTACATGAAATAGGTACACCGAAAACAAGGAGTATGATATGACATCGCCACGCATATTTAAAATAGCATTATGAGAACTATAACCCACCGCAAATAATAACATTATAAGGGCGATAAAATACAAAATACGTTTAATCATTTTTTACTTAAATATTTATTTAGATAATTTTGAAACTTGAGATATTACCGAAAACATCGCTCCAAAAACAGCGACCAAAGTACACACCTTGGTATATAATTCATTTTCATTCGCGTACCTTAAGTCTAACCATTCGCCAAGTTTATTTCCTAAATAAATAGTCAATCCCATTTGAAAAGCAATACTGGTAAAGCGAAGGTACTTACTAAGCGGTTTTTTCTTTTTTTCCATTGCTATTTAATTCTTTTACCGATCCTTTCATTGCACAAGTTGCATTAAATGAAGCACCTGGCTCTACTGAAAGCTTACCGATAATAACATCACCGTTAATAGTTGCTGCTGTTTTTACCGTTAAGGTGTTTGAAACGACTAATTCACCTGAAAACTTCCCTTCAATATCAGCATTTGTACACTCTATTTTTCCTTTAATAAAACCTGCTTCACCAATAATAACCCTTCCGTTGGTTTTAATTGTTCCTTCTAAAGTTCCATCAATTCTAAAGTCTCCTTCCGAAATAATATCACCTTTTATTTGTGTATTTTTACCAATAACATTTCTTTCTGAAACTTTAACTTCGCTTGTTTTTTTACTCTCTTTACTAAACATCTTTTAGGGGATTTATTTTTTTAATTTATCTAATATTTCTATTGCTTTAACACCTTCGGGCTTATCAGCATACCGAATTGCTATAAACTCTAACGCTTTAATATATGCCTCTTTATTTTTTTGTTTACCAATAGCCAATGCTTTTAAAAACAAAAACTTAGGTATTAAGATTGATTCTTTAACTGTTAAAGATACCGTTTCTATTTGTTTTATAACTTGTTCAAATTTATTTTCTTTATACAAGTAGTATATTTCTTTATACCTGTTTAAAAGCACATCTTCTTTTTTGCTTGCTATTACTTTTTTTGTTGGATTTCTTATAATTTCAGCAAATGTTGTTGGCGCATATTTTGTTAAAATTATATTTTTATAATACCCTGCTTTAGCTACATTATTTTCTAGCCTATATAGTTGATATAAATGATAACTTATTGGCAATTCTAAGCTAGTATCTTGTTTTTTAAGTTGTTCTTTTTGCGCACGGGCTAAATTTTTGATAGCAAGATTGTTATTTTTAAACTGCTCTTTATAAATTAAACCTAACTGATACAACGCATCATTACGACTCTCTATTAAGCTTGTAATTATTTTTTTATCCGAAGGAATTTCGTTTAAATAGGTTGATAATTCGTAACGCAAATTAACTTTCGACTCCGTTAAAACAGCTTCATCTTCTTGAATATTACTAGTAGATTTATCCGACAATCGCCAATTATCTTCTAAAGGACGTGTTCCCCAAACTTTCTGAAAATTTGCTTTTCCAAAAGCCAATACCTGCGTATTATAAAAATACCACTTCCCTTTATTGCTAGGGGTATTAATTCCGCTACTTGTTCCAAAAGAACTTCCAAAATTCTGAGCATTTAATAAGAGTTGCTTATTATCTTGATCTTCTTTTTTAATTTTTTCGATATACTTCTCAAAAAAAGAAGTACGTTCGGCAATTGGCATTGCTACTAATTTTAAAATACTATCATTTGTAGTAACAAGATTTTCATATTCTCGTAGCCTTGTTAACCCTTTATTTTTTCTTCGGATTCTTCTAATGCGTTTTTCATTTATAAACTCTTTAGAGGTTACCGTTAAAACGCTGTCATAATATGCACCCGCTAACACATATTTTTGTTTATCAAAAGCGATAGCCCCTAAACGCTCGTAAGCATATGTTTTTTGATAGTCGTTATTATGTTTCGCTTTTATCGATTTTTTAAAATAATCAATAGCATTATCGGTTTTATTTCGCCCTAACTCTAAAACACCCGCCTGATAATAAAGCGCATTCAAAAACTTTCGATTATCTGAATTTCTGATTAATTTTTTCAATTTTGATAAAACAACAATCGATGCTGAATCGTTTGGCGTATTTTTAGCCATTTCAATACTTGCACGAATACGATATTTATACGGAGCCTTTCTAGTTTCTGATAATTTTTTAAACACAGCACGTGCAGAATCTTTATAATTTAATTCACTATAAATTTGCCCTAAAACGAACATATTACGCCCCGCTTGTTCTTTATTTTTAAATATTTTTGAAGCCGCCGTTAAATGTTCAATTACCTTTTGAATGGTATCTGTTTTTTGATACGCCATTGCCATTGCGGTGTGCGCTTGCTCTTTTATTACATCAGGAAGTTCGGCTTCATTTTTTTCTAATTCTAATAAAAATTTTAGCGATTCTATGGCTAATTTCTCATTATCTAAACGAATATTTGTTTTAGCCCGCCACACTTTTGTCTCATTAATTAAACTCGCATTTGGATAATTCGCAATAATATAATTAAACGCTTCAATTGCGGGCACAAAACGCTGTGTATAATACCGTGATTTTCCTAATAATAAATACGCATCATCAATCTGCCTATTTTTTTCATAACCATTAATATTCATCGAATGCTTTTGAATGGCTTTTACTGCTTTCTCTTCCGCTTTATCAAACATTGTTAAAACTTCTTCTTCCTGATCAACATCACTCATATCAAACCCTGAACCAGGTTGTAAAACAGGCAATATAATTTGATCCGCTTCAAAAGTAATCGGCTCTATTTGTAAAGGTTTCCAAAAATTATCTTTATGCTTGGCACTAACCTCTTCTAGCCCTTTTAAATAAGCCTGTTCACCATTAAAAAGCACATTATACTTTGTGGTAAGCGCATGAAAATTTCGATTTAAAAAAGCATCTTTTTTCACACTACAAGAATATACTGTAGCTAAAAGAAGGTTAAAAACTAAAATTTTGGATAGTTTATTCATATCATTATGCTTTTACTCTACAACAAAAATATAAGTAATTTTATTGCACGTAAAAGCGTAAAAATAGCAATAAAAAGATAATTTTCAGCCTCCTTATTAAATTTAAACATCATCAAGTTCTAAAACACGGTTTGTAATTAAACCGTTATTTTGTGTCAAATAGTGCTATTTTAAAAATAATTAGAAGCAATTTCCCGCTTTCCGCACTCGCTCTTTTTTGAAAAAAAATCAAAAAAGGAGCTCAAACAATTGCTAAAATCGGGGCTAGGCATTTGTACTAAAAAGTAAAAATACTACTTCAAACAAAATTTAGAACCTGTTTAAAAACTAAATTTCCGTCCTGCTGAATTTATTTCAGCATCACATCAACAGGAGAACTACGGCAAATCAGGATGAGAAACTGAACTTAATTCAGTTTGGCGGATGCGATTTCTTATTTTTACGTTACAAAATCTTTTAGATAAAATTTAAATAAGCTCTTCTCTTTTTATAAAAAACATAAAAAAAGCATCAATTTAAAATTGATGCTTTTTGAATATTATTATTTAAACAATAACTATTTTATTTTCATTGATTTTGCAATTGCCTCTAATTCAAACAGAAAATCACGTTTATTTACAGAAGGAGCATAAGTAAATCCTTCAAAAATAACCAAGCGATTATTTTTTTTATCAATAATGGTGTAATTAATAAACGGCCCTGCCATAAAATCATTTTTAACCTCCCATTTCCCACGAGTTTCGTACGCTTTTTTACCATCGATTATAGCATCAAAAGTAAAAGGCGTGTAAGCTTGTTCGGTAATCATATACATGCCTTTTTTACTTCCAGGAATGTGTTTTTTACCAATCGTATCACGTACTGCGGTTATATTATCGGCAACTTTATTTTCATCACCTAAAGGAATTGTATAAATTAATACATTGTTCGTTCCATCGCCACGAGCAATACCACTTCTTAAGTGCTGACGAAACCAAATAAAATCACCCGAATCTTCTACCAATCTAAAACGTTTAGGAATATCAATGGTAAATCCGATATTTTTAACGGTTTTAAAACCCGTTTCATCAATACGTTCTTTTTTGAATATTTTTTGCGTGAATTTTACATCTTCATCTTTAAATAAATTGATAATTTCCTTACCTCTTTTATCTAACATATTTAAAACACCCGCTTTATCTTTAGCCGTAGCATGTATGATAATTTGAGGTTTTGCATACCTATTTTTTTCAACAGTAATACTTTCTTTTTCGCCTTGTTTAATCATTAAAACTGCTTTTGAATGTCGCATAAAGCTACCAAAACCACTAGGATCTATTTGACTAACCGACAACAAGGTTTCTGGCTGTGGCAAGCCCACTTGATGCTCACCAAAAATAGTACGTATTTTATTTCCAATTTTCCCTTCCCAATCTAGCGCTTTTACAACCACCATTATTTTGTTGGTGTTACCGTTAGATGTTGGCAAAGTGTAGCCATCTTTTCCTGTAGTAGTATTACATGATGTGGCAAAAATCACTAAAAAAAGTAAGCCTATTATTTTTTTCATAATTCGTTGTTTTTATAACTTTTGAACAGCTGGTGTTTGGTGTGTTTTTTTTTAAAAATTAAAAGAATAAATTAACTCTTAAAAATTTTGAGTTTCATTCCTGGTTTCAAACTTTTAACACTCCAAATATTGTTCCATTTTTTAATTTGATCAATAGAAACTGACGGATATTTTTTTGAAATAGTCCATAACGAATCACCACTTTCTACCACATACACTTTATGCGGCCCTTTTGGAAGTTTATTTTTATTTCGAATTACTTTTTTATGAGCCGTTAATTTCTTTGGATAAATTTTTAAACGCTGCCCTATTTTTAATCGATGAGAACGCATACCATTCCAACGCTTAATTTGACTTACTTTTACACCAAATTTAGTCGCTATTTTCCCTAAATAATCGCCGTTACGCACTTTGTAACGCGTTTGTTTATCTTGTTCAAAATATTTCGGCAACGGCTTTTCTCTTTTACCATCTTCTGTATTTGCCAACACATAAATATCTTGTTCTTTCTCTAAAAAATCAATTACATGTTTTTTAGGCAATCGAACTGCGTAATTTTTATTTTCGGCATACGGAATCACCGCTAATTTATATGACGGATTTAAAAATGATAATAATTCGGTATCAATATTTGTTTTTGCAGCAATTTGATCAAAAGTAACTGTTCTTTTTACTTGAATCGTATCGGTTTCAAAATGAAAAATAGTTGGTGGCTCAGGATAAATATTATGTGCTTCAGCATATTCAAAAATATACATCGTTGCATAAAAAGCAGGAACATAACTTGCCGTTTCACGAGGCAAATACGGGCGGATATTCCAATAATTTCTATATCCTCCTGATCGCTTTATTGCTTTTGAAACATTTCCAGGACCTGAATTATAAGCTGCCAAAGCTAAATCCCAATCACCAAAAATTTTATGTAAATGACTTAAATATTTACACGCCGCAATAGTTGCTTTTACAGGGTTTTGACGCTCATCAACATACGAATTTACTTTTAAATCAAACTGAACTCCTGTGCCATACATAAATTGCCAAAGTCCTGTTGCGCCAACTCTTGAGCGAGCCGCAGGACGTAAAGCCGACTCTACAATGGCTAAATATTTCATTTCTAACGGAACATCAAACTGATCTAAATACTGTTCAAACATCGGAAAATAATACTGTGCCTTTGCCATTAAAGCAGGATAATATTTTGTTCGATATTTTAAATAACTATTAATTACTTTTTCTAAAGATGGACTATAAGCTAAATGAAATGGTGTTTTTAAATTCAAATCATGCAAGCGTTTTTTTAATAAATCGGTAGAAAGCATTGCTGTTGTATTGCCAATAATATCTTTGTCATTAATTACATATTGAATCGTATCAAATGATGATGCATTGAATTTTTTTTCAATCAGTAAACTATCTACTTTTTTTAAATCCGTATCTGAAAAACAGGCGTAAATCTTTTTTCTTTTGACACTATCTTTTACAATAGAATCTGTTGCCACAAAATTAGCGTCAGTTGCCACAAAGCTTGAATCAATAGCTATCGCCAACTGTTCTTTTGGGGTAAAAACACTATCAACAGGTTGTTGTGCAAAAATTGATACCGTAAAAAAAAGTAGTATTAATACGTTTTTCATGTTACTTCTTTTTTAAAATTTATAAGTTTAATTCAACAACAATCGGACAATGATCAGAATGTTTTGCTTCTGGTAAAATGTAGGCTCTTGCTATCTTATCTTTCAAAGGTTCAGCAACCATCGCATAATCTAAACGCCAACCCTTGTTGTTTGCTCTCGAATTTGCTCGATAACTCCACCAAGAATATGCTTGTTTATCTTCATTTAAATAACGGAAACTATCTGTAAAACCTGTTTTGATAAACTCTGTAAACCACGCTCTTTCTTCAGGTAAAAAACCTGAAACTCCTTTCATTTTCGGATTGTGAATATCAATTGCTTCATGACAAATATTATAATCACCACAAATTACTAAATTCGGAATTTCTTTCTTTAAATTATTGATGTATTCTTGAAATTCATCCATATAATTCAATTTAAAATTCAAGCGTTCAGAATTTGTTCCTGACGGAAGATATAAACTCATTACAGACACGGCATCAAAATCTACCCGAAGGTTTCTTCCTTCAAAATCCATGCTTTCAATTCCTGTTCCGTATTCAATATGATTTGGTTTTTCTTTACAAAAAATTGCTACGGATGAATAGCCTTTTTTTTGTGCCGAAAACCAATAATGATACGGATATCCTGCATTTTCAAAATCCGTTACATCTAACTGTTCTTTATGAGCTTTGGTTTCTTGAATACAAATTACATCAGGATTTTCGGTTTGTAACCAATCGATAAATCCTTTTTTTAAAGCGGCTCTAATTCCGTTTACGTTGTATGATATTATTTTCATTACTCTAAAAATATAGGGTTTTTAAGAAAAATCCATGTTAATTGTTTTCTATCACCTGATTGTGTTCTAATTATTTTTTTTCTTGGTGATAAAATATAGGCTAAAGCAATTGCGACACCTATTCTTATCCAAGATTCTTGAATAAGAAATATTTTATCTAGCATAAAAATAAAAAACACTATTAATAATGGATAAATAACTAAATAAAACTTTTTAAAATACTTCATCTTAAATAGCCATCTCAGGGATTTCTCCATTTACGATTAAAGTTCCTTGGGTTGCTGCTTGAATTTCTTCCACAGAAACACCAGGCGCTCTTTCTAATAAATAAAATGCATTATTTTTCACCTCTAAAACGGCTAAATTCGTTACTACTTTTGTAACGCAACCAACACCTGTTAAAGGCAGAGAACATTTTTTTAATATTTTAGATGCACCACGTTTATTAGTGTGCATCATAGCGACAATAATATTTTCTGCCGATGCTACTAAATCCATTGCTCCGCCCATTCCTTTTACCATTTTCCCAGGAATTTTCCAATTGGCAATATCGCCATTTTGCGCAACTTCCATCGCACCTAAAACAGTTAATTGTACGTGTTTTCCTCGGATCATAGCAAAGCTCATTGCCGAATCAAAAATAGAACCGCCATCTAAAACGGTTACGGTTTGTTTTCCTGCGTTTATTAAATCGGCATCTTCGGTTCCTTCGATAGGAAATCCGCCCATTCCTAGCAATCCGTTTTCTGATTGAAACTCAACTTCAATTCCTTTAGGAATATAATTAGCTACTAACGTAGGAATTCCTATTCCTAAATTAACGTACCATTTATCTTGTAATTCTTTAGCTATTCGCTGTGCTATTTGTTCTTTTGATAAAGCCATTTTTTTACAGTTTAGGAGTTACAGTTCGTTGCTCAATTCTCTTTTCATATTTTTCTCCTTGAAAAATACGCTGTACAAAAATACCAGGAATATGTATTTGATTAGGGTCTAGTGTTCCTGCAGGAACTAATTCTTCTACCTCAGCAACGGTAATTGTTGCAGCACCACACATATTCGGATTAAAATTACGAGCTGTTCCTTTAAAGATTAAATTTCCTGCCGTATCACCTTTCCATGCTTTTACAAAGGCAAAATCGGCTTTAAAAGCAGGTTCTAACACATACATTTTACCATCAAATTCACGAGTTTCTTTTCCTTTAGCTACTTCTGTTCCGTAACCTGCAGGTGTGTAAAAAGCAGGAAAACCTGCTTGTGCAGCTCTACATTTTTCTGCTAAAGTTCCTTGAGGCGTTAATTCAACTTCCAACTCACCTGATAACATTTGACGTTCAAATTCGTCATTTTCTCCTACATACGAAGAAATCATTTTTTTTATTTGCTTATTTTGAAGTAATAAACCCAAGCCAAAATTATCAACACCTGCATTATTAGAAATACATGTTACCTCTCTAACATTTAATTTTACTAACTCTGCAATGGCATTTTCTGGTATTCCACATAAACCAAAACCTCCCAACATAAAGGTCATCGAATCTTTTACCCCGATAAGGGCTTCTTCTACGCTATTTACTTTTTTGTGTATCATTTTAGTTTTTTATTATGTTAATAGAATTCTTGACGTTTATATAAATACTATATTTCTTGAAAAAAATTTCTTAAAAATCAGTATCTCCTTCTTCATCTTGTTTATCATCACTCTTTTTTACCTCACTACAATTAATAGTAATGGTTAATTCGCCTGAAGGTTTTTCAAAATCTTTTTCACTGATATTTAATGATTTATCTGCATAACATTTTTGCATATATAACCCCCAAGTTGGTAATGACATGGTTGCTCCTTGTCCTAAAGCTATTCCTTTAAAATGGGTTGCTCTATCTTCACCACCTGTCCAAACACCTGTTGCTAAATTTGGTACAACTCCCATAAACCAACCATCAGATTGATTTTGTGTAGTTCCTGTTTTACCCGCTATCGGATTGGTAAATTTATATGGAAAACCTGTTGTAGCATCTTTTCTTCTTGTCCAACCAGAGCGCAATCTTGCACCTGAACCTGATTGTGTAACACCTTTTAATAAATCTAATACCACATAAGCTGATTCTTCACTTAAAACCTCCTTTGTTTTAGGTACAAATTCTTCTAAAACAGTTCCGTTTTTATCTTCAATTCTGGTAATCATCATTGGGCTAACACGCAATCCTTTATTTGCAAAGGTTGAATATGCACTTACCATTTCTATTAATGATAAATCAACTGCACCTAAAGCAATTGCTGGGTTTGCATCAATTTTAGAAGTTATTCCTGCTGATTTTGCCAAACGTGCTACATTTATGGGTGATACTTTATCTATTAATCGAGCCGTTATTACATTTACAGAACGTGCTAAAGCTTGTTTTAAGGTTAATTCACCTCCGTATTTATTACTGGCATTTGCAGGAGTCCAATCTTTTGGCATTCCGTATTTTTCCTTGGGAATCGTATATAAAATATTTGGTAATTTATCACAAGGTGACATTTTTAATTGATTAATCGCTGTTGCATATACAAAAGGTTTAAAAGTAGAACCTACTTGACGTTTTTGTTGCTCTACAGCATCATATTTAAAATACTTATGACTAATACCACCAACCCACGCTTTAATATGCCCTGTTTGTGGTTCAATAGAAACCAAACCAGAACGTAAAAAGTGTTTATAATAACGAATAGAATCGTAGGGAGTCATTACCGTATCTCTGTCTCCTTTCCACGAAAACACACGCATATCGGTATCTGTATTAAACGATTTTTCAATTTCTTTTTCACTTTTCCCTGCCGCTTTCATACGCCTGTAACGTGTTGAACTTCGTTTTCCTCGTTTTAAAATATTTAAAACTTGAGATTTTTCTAAATCGTAAAAAGGAGCATTTTTATTTTCCTTTTGTTCTTTAAAGAAAAATGATTGCAAATTAGCCATATGTTCGCTACTCGCTTCTTCTGCATAACGCTGCATACGAGAATCAATAGTTACGTGTATTTTTAAACCATCTTTATAAATATTGTAAAACTCACCGTTATCTTTTGGATTTGCTTTTGCCCATTTTTTAAGACGTTGTTTTAAATTTTCTCTAAAATAAGTTGCCAATCCATCACTATGACTCTCTGGTGTAAAATTGATTTTTAAAGGTAATTTTTGTAGCGAATCTTTTTCTTTTTGGCTGATAACCTCATTTTTTGCCATTTGAGCAAAAACCACATTTCTACGCTGTAACGATTTCTTTTTAGAGCGCTCTCTATATGGATTATACTGCCTCGGATTTTTTAACATTGCTACTAAAATAGCCGCTTCTTGTATGTCTAATTCTTTAGGCTCTTTACCAAAATAAATACGTGTAGCAGAACGAATACCTGTTGCATTAAAAAGAAAACCTTGTGTATTTAAATACATGGTAGCAATTTCTTCTTTGGTGTATTGACGCTCTAATTTTATTGCAACTACCCACTCTTTTAATTTTTGAGAAAGACGCTTAAAAATATTACTCGAACCTCCTTTATTAAAAAGGTTTTTAGCTAATTGCTGTGTAATAGTACTTGCACCTCCTTTTCTACCAAAATTTGAAATAGCTCTTGCGGTACCGTAAAAATCAATCCCTGAATGTTCGTAAAAACGTTCATCTTCAGTAGCGACTAAAGCTTTTATTAAAATTTCAGGTAAATCTTTATACTCAATTGGTGTTCTATTGGCTTTTACATAGTATTTTCCTAATGTTTTTCCATCCGAAGAAATAACTTCTGTTGCTAAATCACTTTTAGGGTTTTCTAACTCTTCAAAGGAAGGTAACGCTCCAAAAGTACCCCATGAAGCTAATAAAAATAATAGCCCTACAAAGAGGAATCCACCTAATAATATACCCCAAAACCATTTGATATATCCACTAAAACTAGTTGTATTTTGCTCTGTCATTATTGTGTTTTTTCAATTCTAAATCCTACTTGTGTAATTCCTTTAAGCTCTTTAATACCTTCTATTTTACCATTTTTCCTCATAGCTTGTGTAACTTTAAAAGTATGTGTCCCTGTAGTGGGAAATGTTATATTTTCTTTATAAAATAATTTATTTTCTTTAACTCCTGAAAAGCCTTTTCCTAAAAATTTCCCGCTAGTATCTGTCATATCATACTCTAAAGTATCAACCAATACCTGCCCGTCAGCAAAGCGTAATTGTGTTATTAAAAACAAATTACTGTACGCATAGTCTTCATTATTTCGAAGGTTTATAAACAAGTTTTTTTTGTGTATTGAATCTTTTACATCAAAAGTAAACACAACTGCATTGTTTTTATTCCACGAACCCTCAGATAACGTACTATAGGTATCATAAACACTTTTTGAATCACAAGATATGATTGCAAAAACAGCTAAAAAAAAGATAACTAGGCTATTGTTTTTCATTTTTTATATCGTTCTTTTTATTTTCAGTCGGCACTGTTGATTTTTTAGGCTTGCTTGCCTTAGGTGTTTCTTTTGCTATTGGTTTGTTAGCTTCCTCCTTTTTTTCAACAACATTCTTTTTTACCACTCTTTTATTTGCTGGTCTTCTTTGAGGACGTCTTTTTGGTTGTCCTTCTGCTTGCTGATTTTCTACAGATAAATCACCTTCTCTTTTATTTGCTGGTCTTCTTTGAGGGCGTCTTTTTGGTTGCCCTTCCGCAGGCTTAGTTGCTTCTCTTTTATCTACCGGAGCTCTTTGAGGGCGTTTATTTGGTGGTGTTTTAACAGCTTGATTTGTTTCTCTTTTGTTTACAGGAGCTCTTGGAGGTCTTTTGTTTGGCTGGTTTTTAACAGGTAAATTACCTTCTTTTTTATTAGCAGCAGCTCTTGGAGGTCTTTTATTTGGCTGGTTTTTAACAGGTAAATTACCTTCTCTTTTATTAGCAGCAGCTCTTGGAGTTCTTTGAGGGCGTTTATTTGGTGGTGTTTTAGCCGTTAAATTCCCTTCTTTTTTTACCACTGGTTTTCTTGATTTTACCCTAGCATTATTGCGTGATTTCTTAGGAGCGTCAAAACGAGTTAAACTATCTTGCCCAACTACATTTTCAAAATCAACAATTGGCTGTACAGTAATTTCTAACTCATACTCATCTAACGGTAAAGCGAGTTCATTATTTTCATTCAAGGCAATAATTTCGTGAACCTGTTCTAATGACAATCTAAACCACTTAAAACTTTCTTCTTTATACGTGTACCAAACTATTTTTTTGAAGATATCCATTTTTACAAAAACAGCATCCCCTTTTTCGGTTTTTAGTATTTTATCTTGCTTAGGAAAACTTTGTAAAGCGTCTAAATAAGTATCTAATTCAAAATTTAAACAACACTTTAATTTACCACATTGCCCTGCTAATTTTAACGGGTTTAATGACAATTGCTGATATCTTGCCGCTGCGGTATTTACCTTTCTAAAATCGGTTAACCAAGTAGAACAACATAATTCTCTACCACATGAACCAACCCCTCCTAAACGAGCTGCTTCTTGACGCATACCCACTTGTTTCATTTCTACACGGATAGAAAAAGTACCTGCTAAATCTCTAATTAACTGACGAAAATCTACACGTTCATCGGCAGTATAATAAAACGTTGCTTTGGTACCATCTCCTTGATATTCTACATCAGAAAGTTTCATTTTTAGTGCTAAACGACTAATAATTTCCCGTCCTTTTCGTTGCGTTTCTTGCTCTCTATCTCTGGCTGTTTGCCAAATATCAATATCTTTTTGTGATGCTTTTCTATATATTTTTCTTACCTCTTCACTCTCTTGACTAACTTTTCGTTTTTTCATTTGAACTTTTACAAGTTCTCCTGCTAATGCGATAATACCAATATCATGACCAGACGATCCTTCAACGGCAACAATATCACCCATAGAAAGGGTTAATTTTTCGGTGTTTTTAAAAAAATGTTTACGTCCGTTTTTAAATCGAACTTCATAAATATTAAAAGGAGCTTCACCGGTAGGTAAAGTCATATTCGATAACCAGTCAAAAACGGCTAATTTATTGCCACTTCCACAGGTACCGCTAGCGCAATTTCCATTACTTTTACAACCACCTGGAACCCCGTCTTTGCTAGTTGAACAACTGTTACAACTCATAAAATTATATAGTTTAGAAGCATTTTTTAAATCTGAAATATTCAGTATCAAAAAATACTTTTTTATTATTGATTCTCCGTTAGATAAATTTTAAGTTTCTAACTTTTCTTAATCAGTAAAGATACATATTCTATCGAAAACGGAAAATTGATTTTTAGCATAAAAAATAGGAGATCAAAATATATAAATTTAAAAAGTACCTATGCTTAACTTGCTGTTAATTATAGGTACTTTTTAAATTTTAATACTAAAAATGTAATAAATGATATTTTAGGAAACTTTTTTATCAAATTAAAAACGGTATCCGAATGAAACACCTCCTCTACCAGAAAATTCAGGCGAATGATTGTCAAACCCCAAGTATCTTCCTCCTCCTAAAGAAGCTTCTACACTAAAACCATTTTTATTTACCCATTTCCAACCCAATCCCATCCCGAAAGAGACATCAAAAAAATCATGATAATATTCTTTATAGGTTGATGAGTAATTATTGTTATCATAAACAGGCTCATAATAATCTTCTGGGTTTTCTCCTGAAGCAAACTTTGCATACACTTCTGCAAAAAAACCTCTTGCTCCATAATCCTGTTTATTAAAAAAATACATTCTAAAAAAAGGTGTTACAGCAAATTTTTCGTAATAAAGGTCATCATCTTGAAAATTTAATAACAAAGAAACTCCATACCCCATATTCTGATTATCTACACGCTCATAACTAACGTCAAATGCTCTCATAAAAGCCAAGTCGAAAGCGTCTATTTTAAATTCATTTTTAGCTGGTGTAATTTTTTCTTCTGATGTTTGTGCAAAAGCGGTAAACGATACTGTTAATAAAAACAGGTATATAAATTTTTTCATGCTTATTTTAATTTATTTTAAACAAATATAAGTAAATAACAGTGTGTTCTACAAACAAAACAAATAACTATTAATCAATAATTTACAACATATAAAACCCTCCATTTTTATATAAAAATGGAGGGTTTTTGTAATCTTATTTTTTCAACTTAAATAAAGCTAAAAAGTATGATTATTTAATCAGTTTTTTTATTTGCGTTTGCCCAATTATCTTTTAATCCAACTGTTTTGTTGAATACTAAATTTTCTGAAGTCGAATCATCATCAACATTAAAATATCCTAAACGTTGAAATTGAAATTGCTCACCAATTTTAGCAGTTTGCAAACTTGGTTCTACAAAAGCAGTAATTTTTTCTAAAGAATTAGGATTTACAAATTCCATAAAATCTTTATCTTTATGTGAATCTGGTGCTTCATCAGAAAATAATCTATCGTACACTCTAACCTCCGCTTTTACGGCATGTTTTATAGAAACCCAATGTAACGTTCCTTTTACTTTTCGCTTGCTTTCTTCAGTATCACTTCCTGATTTTGTTAACGGATCATAGGTACAGTGAATTACGGTAATTTTGCCGTTTTCATCTTTTTCACAACTTGTTGCCGTTATAAAATACGCATTTTTTAAACGCACTTCTTTTCCTATTTTTAATCGGAAGAATTTTCTATTCGCTTCTTCTCTAAAATCTTCTCTTTCGATATAAATTTCTCTTGAAAAAGGAACAATTCTTGTACCTGAATTTTCATCCTCAGGATTGTTTTCAGCAATAAGAATTTCTTCTCTACCTTCAGGATAATTATCAATAATTACTTTTACAGGATCTAAAACCCCCATAACTCTGTTGGCTTTTTTGTTTAAATCTTCACGAACTTTAAACTCCAATAAAGAAACATCAATGACATTTTCTCTTTTAGAAACTCCCACAGTTTCTATGAAATTACGGATTGAAGCTGGCGTATATCCACGTCTTCTTAATCCAGAAATTGTAGGCATTCTTGGGTCATCCCATCCGTTTACAATGCCATTTTCTACCAAAGTTAATAACTTACGCTTACTCATAATAGTATAGCTTAAGTTTAAACGAGAAAACTCACGTTGTTTTGGTGGGTTTGGAAATTCTGACTTACTGTATTCATATACATTATCACGGAACCAATTGTATAAATCTCTATGAGGTTTGAATTCTAAAGAACATAATGAGTGCGATATTTGCTCTAAATAATCACTTTCTCCGTGTGTCCAATCGTACATCGGGTAAATAACCCAATCATTTGCTGTACGGTGATGTGCTTTTTTCAAAACACGATACATTAACGGATCACGCAATAACATATTTGGCGATTCCATGTCAATTTTTGCACGTAAAACATGTGTTCCTTCATCAAATTCACCCGCTTTCATTCGGCTAAATAAATCTAAATTTTCATCCGCAGTTCTACTTCTATAAGGACTATTCGTTCCTACTTGAGTTGGCGTTCCTTTTTGAGCACGCATTTCTTCAGAAGATTGACTATCAACATACGCTTTTCCGTCTTTTATCAATAAAACAGCCCAGTCGTATAATTGTTGAAAATAATCAGATGAATACAATTCGTTTTCCCATTGATACCCTAACCAAGTAACATCTTTTTTAATAGCATCTACATATTCTTGCTCTTCTTTAGCAGGGTTTGTATCGTCAAAACGCAAGTTTACAGGAGCATTGTATTTTTGCCCTAAACCGAAACTAATTCCGATAGCCTTTGTATGTCCGATATGTAAATATCCATTAGGTTCTGGAGGAAAACGAAAACGTAAGTTTTCTTTTGGCATTCCGTTTGCCAAATCCTCTTCAATAATTTGTTCTAAAAAATTAAGCGATTTCTTTTCTTCTGACATCTTCTGTTGAAATTGAAGTACAAAATTACGCAAAAATTGTGGAAGGGATTTCTATATAAAAAAAAAGCCTATCATTTAATTTAAATATTTTTATCCACCTGTAAAAATCACATTTAAAACAGTTCGTTTAACAGTTCACTTTATAAAAAAGGCATAAAAAAACTCGCAACACACAAGTCTACGAGTTCAGTATTTAACACACGGGGGGATATGTTTTAAAAACAACAACACTGCAAATATAAAACTGTTTTTAGCCTTAAAACGTAAGTATATGTTAACAAATTATATTGTTTGTGTTACTTGTTTTTAAACCCTATTTTATATGATTCGAATTTACCAAACACTTATTATTTTCCCACTTTCCTTTTAATGATTTTTCAGAAATAGGGGTATTATTACAGGTTAAAAAATTTCCGTTGGCATCTTTTTTAATAATTTTTAATCTCCCTGCTTTAACCGCGTTTATCACTTTATAAATTAATGCTTTCTTAGGTGTTATAACGCCTTTTTTAGTAAGCGATAATCCAATATTATTATTAAATAAATCCATCGTTGTTGCTATTTTATCAGGAATAACACCGTCTTCTAGTTTTCGTTTTTTATAAGTTTGATAATTTTCTCTTTCGTGTGCTTTTCCTAAAGAACGAGCGGCATTTTTTCCTATTTCTTGACGCAAACTAGCCATCCAAAAGGCATGACGAAAGGCATCAACTTGCCCGCCTGAACCATCGCCATCTAATACTGGCGATTTTTTAATAGAATCGGCAACTCTGTACGCTTTTTTAGAAATCTGTTGTGCTTTTTTAGCTTTAAATGGATGAAAAATAATCCATATTTTTTTTGCAGAAGATAATTTTTTAAATTTTTTCCAGTTAGATTGTGAAAAAGACAAGCAACTGGTAAATAGTAAAATAAGTAGTACATTTTTTTTAATCATAACATTTTATTTTTAGCAATAATTTTATTTTTTTTAGTTTTCAAGCAAAAAAACAAGGGGTTTTAGCCCCTTGTAATTCTTGTACAATTTTCTTGATAATTTTTAAGCTTTATTTTCAGAATAGTCTTTTAAATAAAATTATTATTTATTCATAATACTTTCAATTTCATCAGCATCAATAGGAATGTTACGCATTAAATTAAATGGTGTACCATTTTGTTGAATTACCACATCGTCTTCTAAACGAATACCAAAACCTTCTTCAGGAATATAAATTCCAGGCTCAACGGTAAATACCATATTTGCTTGCATTGGCTGATGTAACAATCCGTAATCGTGGGTATCTAAGCCCATGTGATGCGAAGTTCCGTGCATAAAATATTTTTTATATGCAGGCCAGTTTGGGTCTTCGTTTTGAACATCAGCCTTGTCGATTAATTTTAAATCTAACAATTCTGAAGTCATTATTTTACCCACTTCTTTATGATAATCAGCCCAAATAGTTCCAGGGACTAATAATTTGGTAGCTTCATTTTTTACATGGTTTACCGCATTATACACTGCTTTTTGACGTTCAGAAAAACGACCAGAAACAGGCACGGTTCTAGTCATATCGGAAGCGTAATTGGCATATTGCGCACCAACATCCATCAAAATTAAATCGCCCGCTTTACATTGTTGATTATTTTCAATATAATGCAATACGTTGGCATTATTTCCTGAAGCTATAATTGGTGTGTAGGCAAATCTTTTAGAACGGTTTCTGATAAATTCATGAATATATTCAGCTTCAATTTCATATTCCCAAACCCCAGGTTTGATAAAATCTAAGACACGTCTGAATCCTTTTTCGGTAATATCGCAGGCTTTTTGAATTAAAGCTAATTCAATAGGATTTTTTAAAGAGCGTAAATGTTGTAAAATAGGATTACTTTTAGCTACAGAATGTGCAGGATATTTTGCTAATAACCATTTTGTAAAACGCGCTTCACGAGTTTCTGTTTCTACCGATGCACGATAATGTTCGTTGGTGTTTATATACACGTTTTCGGCAAGTGCCATCATTTCGGCAAGTACTTTTTCTAAATCTTGTAACCAATAAACGCTTTTGATTCCGCTTGTTACTAGGGCTTTTTCTTTGGTTAATTTTGCACCTTCCCAAACAGCAATATGTTCGTTTGTTTCACGTAAAAATAATACTTCACGTAAATGTTCTTTTGGGCAATTAGGAAATAAAAGTAAAACACTTTCTTCTTGGTCAACACCACTTAAAAAGAAAATATCACGATGTTGTTCAAAAGGAAGCGCACTATCGGCACTTACTGGATATACATCGTTTGAATTAAAAACAGCAATACTATTTGGCTTCATTTTTGCCATAAAATTTTTGCGGTTTTCTATAAATAAGCTACTGTCTATTGGGTCGTATTTCATAATGCTAACAATTAAAATTCTTGTTCAAAAGTAGCTAAAAGATAGGATTAAAGTTATTGTAGTATGGTGTTTTTTTATGATTTTTAACTTTTTTTAACAAGCTGTAAGTTGTTTTGTTCTATCGCTTGAAAATAGTTGAAATTCCTAGCCCCGATTGAAGCTTTGTTTGAGCTCTTTTTTTGATTTTTCTTCAAAAAAAAGCGAGTGCGGAAAGCGGGAAATAGCTTCTAATAATTTTAATAAAAAATGTTGTAAGTGATATAAAAATAGAAAACCTCCAAAATTTGATAATCAAACTTTGGAGGTTTTAGTATTCTATAAGAAATTAAAAAAATTATCTTCTTGTATTTCTTTTTGATGAACCTTCAGAATTACTAGAAGAACCACCTCTAGAAGAACTTCCCGAATTGTTGCTTCTTGAATTATTGCTAGGACGCTGTCTTTTTGGTTTTGCAGCAGTACTACCACCTCTATGACTAGCGCCTACGCCTTTTTTCTTAGGTGTAGAACCCTTCTTTTGTGTTGCAGCTCTTTTAGCACCGGCAGTATCTCTAGGTTCGTACCCAGGAATAATTTCGGTTTTTAATTTCTGCTTTAATATTTTTTCTATTTCCTTTTGATACTCCGTTTCTTCACTACAAACTAATGAAAGCGCTTCACCTTTTGCACCTGCTCTACCTGTTCTACCAATTCTATGTACATAATCTTCTGGTACATTTGGTAATTCGAAGTTGATAACGTGTGGCAATAAAGGAATATCAATTCCACGGGCTGCAATATCAGTAGCTACTAAAACTCTGTTGGTATTATTCTTGAAATTTGCCAATGCTTTTGTACGAGCTCCTTGACTTTTATTTCCATGAATTGCCGCTGCTGAAATTCCTGATTTTATTAATTTTTCAGTTAATTTATTCGCACCGTGTTTAGTTCTTGTAAAAATTAAAACCTGACTCCAGTTACCTTCTTGAATTAAGTTGATAACCACTTCAGTTTTTTTACCTTTATCTACCGCATATACTTTTTGAGAAACTTTCTCTGCCGTTGAATTTTCAGGTTCTGCTTCTACTGAAACAGGATTTCTTAAAATTCCTGAAGCTAATCTTTTAATTTCTGTTGAAAATGTTGCAGAAAACATCAAGTTTTGACGTTTTGCAGGCATAAAACTAATGATTTTGTTAATATCTCTAACAAAACCCATGTCTAACATTCTATCAGCTTCATCTAAAATAAGTACTTCTATTCTGTTAAATGATACTGCTTTTTGATCGTGTAAATCTAACAATCTACCAGGAGTGGCAACTAAAATATCGACTCCTTGACGTAATGTTTTTATTTGACTGGCAGCTTTTACACCTCCAAAAACTACGGCAGATCTGATGTCTAAATACTTACTATATTCTCTTACATTGTCATGAACCTGGGCAGCAAGCTCTCTTGTTGGTGTAAGTACTAATGCTCTTACAGGTCTGTATTTAGGGTGTTTAGAGTCTGCTAAACGTTGTAAAACTGGTAATGTAAAACCTGCTGTTTTTCCTGTTCCTGTTTGTGCTGAAGCTAATACATCTTTCCCTTCTAAAATAGGTGGTATTGCTTTTGCTTGAATTGGTGATGGGGTATCGTATCCTTTTTCGTCGATGGCTTTTAATAAAGCATCGGATAATCCTAAAGATTTAAATGTCATATATGTTTTTTTAGAAATACTCTAAAATAAGCACCTCTATGAAGCTGCAAAGATACTGCTATTTATTTATAGGTGTGTTTTTAATAATTTTAGTAATATTTCGGCTTCTTTTTGATAAATTATTAAGCATTTCCGAAGTGAAATAAGGCATCACCCATATTTACAATCGGGAAATTATTTTTGGCGATAATATAGCCATCCGCAGAAGCTTTTACAGCAAAATTTGTTGCTCCGTAAGTATCCATAATATGCCCTAAAACTTGTCCTTTTAAAACAAAAGCACCATTTTTTACTGTCGGATTAAATAACCCAGCAACTTTAGCACGAATCCACATTCTTTTTTTACTGATGATAACGCTTGTGTTTTTAGGAATTTCAATATTTTCAGAAATCATCTTAAAATGTTTTAACACTCGAAGCGTTCCGTTTATTCCTTCTTGAATTGCATGTTCATCTAAACGCAATGCCTCACCTCCTTCATACACAATTACAGGAATATTATTTTTATAACATTGATTTCTAAACGATTTAGGAATCTGTTTTGAACCAAATAATAAAGGAGCATTAAATAGTTTCGCTAATTGAAAAGCATCTTCATCATCAGGCGTATATCGTATTTGCGGAAAATTACTTCTTTGTGCGCCTCCTGTATGAAAATCGATGGCAAAATCAACATTTTTAGTAATTTCTTGCATTAAATAATACGCCATTCTACTCGCTAAAGAGCCTTTTTTACTTCCTGGAAAACTTCTGTTTACATCTTTTCCATGCATATTTCGAGACAGACTCAAAAAGCCAAAAACATTTAATAAAGGCACTACAATAACGCAACCTCGCTGAATTTTATAGTTTTTATCAATCAGCATTCTACGAACCAATTCAACACTATTTACCTCGTCGCCATGCAAACCACCTTGTAATAAAATAGTAGGTCCTGCTTGTGATCCATTAAAAACATATACGGGAATTTCGATAAGCGTACCCGTTGGCAGTCTATCAATAGGAATTTTAATAAGTTCTGATTTTCCGAGTCCAATTTTATGCCCTCGAATTTCTACAACGTCATTTTTAAAGTTTTGTGTAAACATCGTCTTCTAAAAATTTAATAATCATTTTGGCAATATTCTGATTTGTATAATTTTCGATTCCTTGCAAGCCAGGGGCGGTATTTACTTCAATTAATAAAGCACCTCTTTTAGAACGAATTAAATCAACTCCTGCAACGGGTAAGTTTAAATATTGGCTTGCTTTTATGGCTATTTCTTTTTCTTCTTCGGATAAAGAAATTTTAAATCCGCTTCCTCCTTGATGAATATTAGAACGGAAATCACCTGCAGCACCTTTTCTTTTCATTGCTGAAACAACCTTGTTATTAACCACAAAAGCACGGATATCTTCACTATTACTCTCGGCGATAAATTCTTGTAACAAAATATTGGCATTAGTAGCGTACATCGTATCAATAATTGATTTTGCTGATTGATTACTTTCTGCCAAAATAACACCTGAACCATGTGTGCCTTCTTGTAATTTGATAATAATGGGTGCGCCGCCTAATAAATTAATTTGTTCATCAATAGTATCGGGGTTTACAGAAAATATAGTATTGGGAATCGCAATATTGTTCTGATTCATAATTTGCAAAGTACGCACCTTATTTTGAGCTTGTAAAATACCCATTGAAGTTACTGTACTATAAACACCACTTAGTTCAAACTGTTTGACTATAGCAGCGCCATGACGTGTAGCAGAAGCGCCAATTCGAGGGATAATTACATCAGGAATATCAATAATATTTTCGCCGTTATAGTGTATTTCGACTTTGCCATTTGCAAGTTTTACCGTACATTTTAAATGATTAATAATACGCACATTATGCCCACGACGGGTAGCTTCTTTATATATTCTTTGGGTAGAATAAATTTGATCGCTTACAGAAAGAATAAAAATTGTCATAAATACATAAATATTGATTGGTGGTTCAGTTAAAACAAATTTACTGTTTTTTTTGAGTGAAAAACAGCTATATTTTTAAGTAAAGTAAAAAACGTATTTTTGTACTAATTTTTTCAAAAAATATACTTTAAAATATACTTAAAAAAATATTATGGGAATTATACGTGTTAACAACATTCGATTATTTACCAACCACGGATGTTTAGAAGAAGAAGCAAAAATTGGCTCAGAATACCGAGTTGATATTGAAGTAACAGCTAATTTGCAAAAATCATCAGCAACAGATAAACTTGCCGACACAGTAGATTATGTACATTTAAATCATATTGTAAAGCAAGAAATGGCAATTCGTTCGGAATTATTAGAACATGTTGCACAGCGTATTTTAAACAGAATTTTTGATGAAATACAACTTGTTGATAAAGCCGAAGTTAGCGTAGCAAAAATTAATCCGCCAATTGGAGGAAATGTAGCCGAAGTAGTTATTGTTTTAAAGGATGTTCGCACTAATTAACACAAAACATTTTTAAGATGTTGACAGAATGTTAATAACATTTTTATAAAAATTTCCATAAAAAAAGGAATGTTTTAAAAAAAAAATGTAAATTTGCAGTCTTAAATATTAAAAAGGTGTCTTGGCCGAGTGGCTAGGCAATGGTTTGCAAAACCATGTACAGCGGTTCGAATCCGCTAGACACCTCCACAAAACCTTATAAATCTTTTGATTTATAAGGTTTTTTTTATTTCTTAAGAATTACTTCATATAAAATTGTTGTTTCAAAAAAATAAAAAAAGTATTTTTACAAAAAATTGCCCTCCCCAGATAAAAACAATTAAATTTTAAATTTTATGAAAAAAATGTCTTTGCTGTGGATGGTTTTATTAACAATCTCACACGCCTTTGTTTCTTGCAAATCAGAAGAAAAAAAAGAAGTAAAACTAACTAGTAAAATTGCTGAAAAATCGGCAAAAAAAGAAAAAAGGAAAACGGCTAGTTTTAATTACAAACCAACCAAACCAATTAACGGAACTTTAAAAGGAGTGGTAGAATTAGGTGCCTCTGGTTTTAATTCATTTATTGTTGCTATTGATAAAAACAACAACTGGGAGATGAAAAGTAAAGAATTTGGTAATAGTTTAATTGCCGAAGGAATTACCAATACCGAAGAAGTTAATAAAAAATTAAAGAAATATATACAACGAATTATAGAGTTTGGTGTAAAGCCTAGCAACATACATTTTGTAGTGAGTTCAGGGGCTAACAAACAAGATATTACCAAACTAATAAAACAAGAACTTAAAAGAATAGGCTACGTTGTAAATGTAGTAACACCTGAGCAAGAAGGTCAATATGCCTTAGATGCTGTTATTCCTAAAAGGTATGAAAAAACAGCTTATTTAGTAGATATAGGCTCAGGAAACACAAAAATATCGTATTTAGATTCCGATAAAATGATCGGTAAAGAAACCTATGGCGCTAAGTATTTTCAGCAAGGAGTCGCTGATACAATTGTATATAAAGCGGTGCATAAAGTTGCAGAAAAAATTCCTTCTAACAGAGCTTCTCAATGTTTTATAATAGGAGGTGTTCCGTATCAATTAGCAAAATCTTTACGCAAAGGAAATGAACGTTACACGGTTTTAAATAAAGACACTAATTTTTATCAAAAAGTAATTAAAAGAAGGGATGAAAAAATAAAATCTGGTTTAAATATTTTTAAAGCCATAAATGATGTTACTAAAGTTCATTCCGTAATTTTTGACTGGGATGCAAATTTCACCATTGGTTTTTTATTAGCAACTAACGGTAAAAAATAAGGTGTTTTTATAAAAAATAGCTAAAAGACGCACTAATTAGTGCGTCTTTTTTGTTTTCATTAACAAAAAGTTTCGTTAAATTTCTGCATCTTTGTAGCTATGCAAATTTTTTCAATAGAAACTGGTAATTTTAAATTAGATGGCGGCGCTATGTTTGGCGTAGTTCCTAAAACTATTTGGCAAAAAACAAACCCTGCAGACGCTAATAACTTAATTTCGTTAAGTATGCGCTGTATGCTTATTAAAGATGGCGACAGGTTAACTTTAATTGATACTGGCGTTGGAAACAAACAATCCGATAAATTCTTCGGATACTATTACCTTTTTGGCGATTTTTCATTAGATACTTCCTTAGCAAAACACGGTTTTCACAGAGATGATATTACCGATGTTTTTTTAACACATTTACATTTTGACCATTGTGGCGGAGTAATTCAATGGAATAACGATAAAACAGGCTATATGCCCGCTTTTAAAAATGCCAAAGTATGGAGTAATCAAGAGCATTGGCAATGGGCAACCGTACCTAATGCACGTGAAAAAGCATCTTTTTTAAAAGAAAACATACAACCAATTCAACAAAACGGGCAGTTAAATTTTATTGACAAACAGCCTGAAAATTTTCAAAGCCAACTAGGTTTTGATGTTTTATTTATGGATGGGCATACCGAAAAACAAATGCTTCCTAAAATTCAATACCAAGGAAAAACAGTTGTTTTTATGGCCGATTTATTACCAACAGCAGGGCACATTCCCTTGCCTTATGTAATGGGCTACGATACCCGACCTTTGCTTAGTATAGCAGAAAAAAGAATATTTTTAAACGAAGCAGCAGATAAAAATTTTTATTTGTTTTTAGAACACGATGCGCATAACGAATTAATTACCGTTAAGCATACCGAAAAAGGAGTTCGTTTAAACGAGAGTTATAAATTTACAGATATATTTAATTAAGATAGAAATTATGAGAGTTTTAAGACCAATGTTTTATTCGGCAGTAGCAATTTCAATATTAACAGCCTGTTCATCGGTAAGTAAAGTTGCAGTGCCTACAGGAAGCAATAATATTGTTAATATTTCAGCAAAAAAAGCAGCATTAACTGCCTATGAAAAAGACAATTGGCTACATTTAGATTTAGCAACAGACAGCATTCCTGGAATGAGTGTAAACAAAGCGTACGATTTCTTAAAAGGAAAGAAAAATGTAACTGTTATTGTTGGAGTTGTTGATTCTGGAAGTGATTTAAAACATGAAGATTTAGCTTCTGTAGCTTGGGTAAACACCAACGAAATTGCAGGAAATGGAATCGATGATGATAAAAACGGTTATATTGATGATATTAACGGATGGAACTTTTTAGGTGAATCTTATAAAGAACACTTAGAGTACGAACGTATTTTAATGAATCCATCTTTAGTAGATGCAACTACTTTAGCTGAGGTAAAAAAACAACATGCCGAAAAAATAGCTGGTGCAAAAAAATCAAAAGTTCGTTCTGCTGAATTTGTAAAAATGTCTGTTGAATCAGAAAAAGCGTTAACCAAATACTTTGGAAAATCAACCTATACAAAGCAAGAAATTGCAGCAATCAATTCTTCGGATGAAAGTTTAAACCGTGCAAAAGGTTTTGCAGCACGTATGTTAAGTTATTTTACCGACTTAAAAGAAACTAAAGAATACTTTGAAAAAGGAATAAAGAACGCAGATAAAACCATTGCTGAAGATAATTTAAAGGCTGATTACCGTAAAGTTGTAGGTGATAATCCTTACGATATTAACGACAAACCTGGTTATGGTAATGCCAATACTGGTCATTCTGAAAAGAAAGAATCGCACGGAACACACGTTACCGGTATTATTGGAGCTGCTCGTAATAACAATATTGGAACCAATGGAGTTGCTGATAATGTAAAAATGATGGCTGTTCGTTCGGTATCAGACGGAGATGAGTATGATAAAGATGTTGCTTTAGGAATTCGTTACGCTGTTGATAACGGAGCAAAAGTTATTAACACAAGTTTTGGAAAAGATTTTTCTCCAAATAAAGAATGGGTTTACGATGCCTTAAAATACGCCGCTAAAAAAGATGTATTAATTGTAAATGCCGCAGGAAATTCAGGAAAAAACATCGATGTTGAAAAAACATTCCCAAATGATGCACCTGATTTAATTAACGAAGTTTCTGATAATGTATTAACATTAGGAGCAATGAGTTCTAATTATAACAAAGAATTACCTGCAAGTTTTTCTAACTACGGTAAAAAGAATGTAGATGTTTTTGCTCCTGGAGTACAAATAAATTCAACATATCCTGACAATACTTATAAGAAAATTAGTGGAACTTCAATGGCATCGCCTGCTGCTGCTGGTGTTGCTGCATTAGTTCGTTCTTATTATCCTGAATTATCAGCTAGCCAAGTAAAACATATTTTAATGAACTCTGGAACTAAAATTGATTTATTAGTTACCAAACCAGGTTCTAAAACTAGCCAAAATCCTCAAGGAGATTTAGTTCCTTTTGCTGATTTATCAGTTTCTGGACGTGTTGTAAACGCTTACAATGCTGTTAAAATGGCTGACAGAATGGTGAACGGAAAAAAATAATTAATAAAATATAAATAACAAAAAGAGCATTGATTTTTAAAGTTTTAATGCTCTTTTTTGTGTTATTAAAACAACCTATGCAGTTAGCGTTTAATAAAGAAACACAGCAGATAACCATTAAAGATGACGTTCCTTCAAATTCGTGGCTCATCATTATTTTAATGCTGGTAAATGTACTTAATATGAGTGTTCAATTATTTTATATTTCTTTTGATAAAAATGAAATGCTCTTTATTTTTATGGCATTACTTGGCTTCGGATCGCTTGTTGCAGTGCTTTTTTATCTCCTTAAAAAATCTTGGAAAAAAACGTATAAACTTACTGAAATTGAAGGATTAGAAATCAAAGAAAATTCAGGAATAGAACGTATTGCTTTAAAGTTAAAAAATGGCAAAACAAGAAGTTTTTCAAAATTGAAAAATCAAACCGAGTTAAAAAGCTTAAAAAAGACCCTAACAGCAATAGGTATTAAATCAATTTAATATGAAAAAAATAATCTTAGGACTTTCATTATTGTCGATGATTTCTTGTGCCTCTACAAGCTCAACAACAAATAATGAAGTAAAAAAATCTATTAAAAACAACATCGCTAAAACAGCAAATACGCCTGTAAGTCAAAATTATTGGCAACAACATGTTGCTTATAATATGGATATTGATATGGATGTAAAAACCTTTCAATATAAAGGAATTCAGCAATTAGTGTACACTAATAATTCGCCCGATAAGTTAAATAAGGTGTTTTATCATTTGTATTTTAATGCCTTTCAGCCAAATTCTCAAATGGATGTGCGTTCACAAAATATTAAAGATCCTGATAAAAGAGTCGGAAATAGAATTAGTAAATTATCGCCTACAGAAATTGGATACATCAAAGTAAACTCTTTAAAACAAAACGGAACAATAGTAAAACATCAAACTGTTGGAACTATTTTAGAGGTTACTTTAAACAAGGAAATTTTACCTGGTGAAAGCGTAACTTTTGATATGATTTTTGATGCACAAGTACCTGCACAAATCCGTCGTTCAGGAAGAAATAGTGAAGAAGGTGTGGCATTATCAATGGCGCAATGGTACCCTAAAATGGCTGAATATGATTTCGAAGGATGGCACACACCTCCGTATTTAGGACGTGAATTTCACGGTGTTTGGGGTGATTTTAATGTAACACTTCATATCGATAAAGATTATACGGTTGGAGGAACTGGATATCTTCAAAATCCGCAGGAAGTTGGGCATGGATATGAAAGTAAAAAATCAGCTTTAAAAATTCCATCAACTCAAAAATTAACTTGGAAATTTACCGCACCAAATGTGCACGATTTTACTTGGGCAGCCGATCCTAACTACACCCACGATATCTATACCATGAAAAATGGTATCGATTTGCATTTTTTATATAAAAATGATTTACCTAGTCATTTTAGAAAAAACTGGAAAAAATTACAGCCTAAAACGGCGGAATTAATGACGTATTTCAGCAAGCATATTGGGCAATATCCTTACAAACAATATTCAGTTATTCAAGGTGGTGATGGTGGAATGGAGTACGCAATGAGTACTTTAATTACAGGAAAACGTAAATGGGGAAGCTTATTTGGCGTTACAGCGCATGAATTAGCACATACTTGGTTTCAGTTTTTATTAGCATCTAATGAAACGAAACATTCTTGGATGGATGAAGGTTTTACGACCTATATTTCAAATAAAGCAGAAAATGTTATCTCTGGTAAAAATGATGAAAACCCACATACTGGTTCTTACAGATATTACAATTATGTAGTAAAAAATAAGTTAGAAGAATCGCTATCGACACATGCCGATCGTTTTCATACAAATATGGCGTACGGAATGGGAAGTTATTCGAAAGGAAATATTTTCTTAACGCATTTAGAATATATCATCGGAAAAGAAAATACGGCAAAGACTTTAAAGAAATATTTTACTGATTTTTCTTTTAAACATCCTGCACCAAACGATATTAAAAGAACGGCTGAAAAAGTTTCAGAAATTCATTTAGATTGGTTTTTAAACGAATGGACACAAACCACACATACGATTGATTATGGTGTAAAATCGGTAAAAGGAAAAGAAATTACCTTAGAGAGAATTGGTAAAATGCCAATGCCTATTGATGTTTTGGTTGTTTATACTGATGGATCAAAAGAATCTTTTAACATTCCTTTACGTATGATGCGTGGCGAAAAGCCAACAACAGCAACCGTTATTGAAGATTGGACTTTTGCACATCCAACCTATAGTTTTACTGCGTCTAAAATAGTAAAATCAGTAGAAATTAATCCTTCAAAATTAATGGCGGATATTAATGTAGATAATGACAGCTTTAGCGTAAAATAACCGCATAAAAGTATTTTAAAATCAATAAAAACTAAAAACGACGCTGAAATAGCGTCGTTTTTTATTAAAAAACAATTACACTCTTATTCTCTTTTTCTATTATTCTTTTACTCTTTTACTCTCTTGCTCCTTTATTCTTTTTTCGGCTACTTCTTCTAATTCGTCATACCAGTTTTGCCCAAATTTTCTAACTAAGGCTTGTTTTACAAACTTATAAACAGGCACTTGTAATTCTTTTCCTAAAGAACAAGCGTCATCACAAATATCCCATTTATCATAATTTACTGCCGAAAATTCACTGTATTGCTTAATTCGAACAGGGTATAAATGACAAGAAACAGGTTTTTTCCAAGTTACAATTCCTTGGTTATACGCTTCTTCAATAGCACATAAAGCAGTATTTTTATCATCAAAAATAACATACGCACAATCGGCACCGTTGATTAAAGGCGTTTCTGCTTCGCCAAAATCACCAGTAACCCACGTACCTTGTTTTTCAATTGCATCAATTCCTTCTTGGCGAAGAAATGGTTTAATTTGAGGATAAATATCTTCTAAAATCTTGGTTTCTTCATCTTCTAATGGCGCACCAGCATCTCCATCAATACAACAAGCACCTTTACACGAAGCAATATTACAAACAAAGTCAGTATCTATAATACTTTCGGATACCAGCGTTTTTCCTAATTGGAACATAAAAATAGTTTAAGTTGGAAGTTAACAATAACTTCACATAAAATTTAGCTGCAAAAATACTAGATTGTAACATTACTTTATATAATTTTGCGCCTGAAAAACAAAATATTATGAATTTTAACTTCAAAGAAATTTTAACTGCCTTTATGGTACTGTTTGCGGTAATTGATATTATTGGAAATATCCCTATTATTATTGACCTGCGTAAAAAAGTAGGGCATATACAATCAGAAAAAGCATCCGTTATTGCTGGTTTTATAATGATTTTATTTTTATTTGTTGGTAAACAATTATTGGGCTTAATTGGTGTTGATGTACATTCTTTTGCTGTTGCAGGGGCATTTATTTTATTTTTTATCGCCTTAGAAATGATTTTAGGAATTACCTTATATAAAGATGATGAAGACGAAGAAACTTTAACAGCGACTGTTTTTCCGCTTGCATTTCCATTAATTGCAGGGCCAGGAAGTTTAACAACTCTTTTATCTTTACGTGCCGAATTTCATATATCAAATATAATTATTGCTGTTTTATTAAACGTATTGGTTATCTATGTTGTATTGAAAACATCTCCAAAAATTGAAAAATTTATAGGAAACAACGGAATTAAAATTATTAGAAAGGTTTTTGGAGTAATTTTATTAGCAATTGCTGTTCGATTATTTGCCGAAAACATTAAAGTATTATTAGCATAAATGATTTTTGACGTATTAGTTATTGGAGGAGGCGTTTCGGGTATGCAGTGTGCATTGGTTTTAGGATCAGCACATAAAAAAGCCTACGCAAAAGATAAAAAAATAGGAATTTTACTACATCAAAAAGCATCTCATTTACAAGATGCTTTATTTAATAACGTATTAGGATTGCCTGAAGGAAAATTAGGTAAAGATATTTTAATTGAAGGAAAAGCGCAGTTAAAAGCGCAATATCCTAACGTAATTCAAATTGAAAACGAAAAGGTATTGGCTGTTTTAGATGATGAAAACGGATATAAAATTAGTACAAATAAACAAGAATACCTCAGCAAAAAAGTGGTCATCGCTTTAAATTATTCAAAACCTTTTGAAATAGCAGGTTTAGAGCAGTATGTTGAACGACATATCAGGGCAAATGTGATGAAAGATCGCATACAGCTTCGTAATTTTAATCATTTAATAAAACAAGGATTATATGTTTGCGGAACCTTAGCGGGTTGGCGCAGTCAGTTTGCAATTGCAGCTGGTAGCGGCGCTAGTGTAGCTACTGATATTTTAACAGTTTGGAATGATCATACGCCCACAAAAGTACACGATAAAATTATTTAACAACAACCATTAACAATTATTAACAACGATTAACATGATGATGAAAAGAGTATTATTATTAGGGTTTGCAACCTTATTTCTTATAAACTGTGGCGGAAACACAGAAGATATTATAAAACCAGAACCAATACCTGTTCAGGCGGATAAAATAGTAGCAAAAGACGATGCTTTTAAAGCTATTGAAAACACCGTTATTGAATTACCAAGTTTTTTATCGAATGATGAATATTCATCTAGAGGTAGTATTACTGTTACTTTTGATGCAAAAACAACAAACAACGGAAGCATAGAAAGAGAACGTGAACTTTACACCTATACTCCTGCTAAAAACTTTTCAGGAACAGATACTTTTACCTACACAATTTGTAGCAAAGATACCCCTGATATTTGTGAAACAGCAACTGTAAGCATTAGCGTTTCTGACAAAGGAACTCCCCAGGCTGTCGATGATATTTATAATACAGGAATTAATTCAGCGCTTATAATTAGTAGTTACCTTGATAACGATGTGCTAATTGATGGTGCTAAAATTGAATCAATAAATACAGAGGCTTCAAATGCAACAGTCGTTTTAAATGCCGATGGAACAATTAGCTATACTCCTTTAGCTGACTTTTTAGGGAAAGATACCTTTACCTACACTATTTGTGATAACGACCCTACAAATTCGTGTGCTACCGCAACAATTACGGTACATGTTATAAAGGCAATTGCTTTTAATATTCCTGCGGAATTAGCAGCTTATTATAGCGGTGTTTCTTTTGTAAACGATACGCAAAGTAATTATGAAGCGCTGAAAGATTTATTAAAAAGATCGCATTCAAACATCTTAAAATATACCGACAGACATAAATATTTATACAATGCGGATGAAGATTTAAACAACACAGCCAATGTAGTATTAATGTACACTGGTGAAAGTAGAGACAGAAGAGAATATACTTCTGGTTCTAATGCTCATCAAACACAAACCTACAATACAGAGCATATATATCCACAATCAAAACTTGCTTCTGCAAATCATGCGATATCAAGAACCGATTTACACCATTTAAGATCGTGTGATGATAAAGTAAACACTAGAAGATCAAACCTTCCATTTATTGACGGAAGTGGTGTTGCTAAGAAAGATAATAATGCTTGGTATCCTGGTGATCAGTGGAAAGGAGATGTTGCCAGAATGGTTTTTTACCTAAACGCTAGATATGGCGAAACTTTTGATAAAGTTGGTTCGAAAGAATTATTCTTAAAATGGAACAAAGAAGATCCTGTTTCTGATTTCGAAAAACAACGAAATAACACTATTGCAAAAGTACAAGGAAATAGAAATCCTTTTATTGACAACCCATATTTAGTTACCCTAACTTGGGGTGGAGCTAGTGCTAGCAATACTTGGAAGTAAGTATCTGAAAATTTTAAAAAAGCCTATTGATTTAAAATCAATAGGCTTTTTTTTAGCTTAAAAATAAAGCTATTTAGAAATTATTTTACAATTCTTTAGCATCTAATTTTGCAAAAACACTGATGACTGTTTGAATAGCCTCTAAAGTAAATTGTTGATTTATTTTATCATAAGTATCTGTAGCTTTATGATAATCTTTATGGTCAGGAACTCCAAAATATATAAACGGAATTTCCTTTTTATAAAATGCTGCGTGATCGCTTGAATTTGTCCAATTTTCTAAGCTATCTAAACCTTCATGCCCTATAAGTAATTCAACTTCTCCAACTTTATTTAATGATGTTATTGTTTGTTTTAACACAGGAGTATAACGTGTTCCTACAGCATATAATTCTTTAGTGTCACTTCTCGAAATCATATCGAAATTTAAGTTCAATACTATTTTATCTAAAGAAATTACAGGGTTTTTTACATAATGATATGCCCCTTTTAAGCCAAGTTCTTCACCATCAAAAGCAGCTAGTATAACGTTGTGTTTCGGTGGATTTTTTTTGAAATATTCTGCAAATCCTAGTAATGCTGCAACCCCTGAAGCGTTGTCATCAGCACCATTAAATATTTTACCGTTAATAACACCTAAATGATCGTAATGCCCCGACAAAACGATGTATTTATCGGTGTTTGCTGTTCCTTTAATAAGCCCTAAAACATTAATTCCTTTATAGGTTTTTGTTCCGTTAGTAAAAGAAAAAGCTTGTTCAAAATTTTCAGTAAGCGGGGTTACATTTAAACTTTTAAAACGTTCTTTTATGTAATTTTTAGCTTTTGTAGCCCCTAGAGTTCCTGTTTTTCTACCTTCAAAATCATCCGAAGATAAAACCTTAATATCATTTAAAATTACTTCGGATGTAAACCCGTATGTAGGAATTTCTGTAGTTGGAATTGTTGGAGGTGTTGTTACTACAACAGGAACTGTTGGCGTATTTTCTTCTATTTCTGATTTACAAGAAGTAACCGCAACCACTAAAATAGCGATGCTTAAAAAATGTGATGTTTTCATAATTGTTTAGATAAATTCGTTCGTAAATTATTGGTAAAATTAAACAAAAAAATCCCGAGTATAAACTCGGGATTTTCAATCTATATCTAAAAAGAATCTATCCTTTTAAACTTGCTTTCATAAATTCGGTATTCATACGTGCGATGTTTTCTAATGAAATCCCTTTAGGACATTCCACCTCACAAGCACCAGTATTTGTACAGTTTCCAAAACCTTCCGCATCCATTTGAGCTACCATGTTTAATACACGATCAGTAGCTTCAACCTGCCCTTGTGGTAATAAAGCAAATTGACTTACTTTAGCCCCAACAAATAACATTGCCGATGAATTTTTACAAGTTGCAACACAAGCACCACATCCAATACAAGTTGCTGCATCCATTGCGTCATCAGCATCTTTTTTAGGAATAGGAATTGAATTCGCATCTTGGGTATTTCCTGAAGTATTTACAGAAATATATCCACCTGCTTGTTGAATACGCTCAAAAGCCATTCTATCAACGACTAAATCTTTAATTACAGGAAAAGCCGCTGCTCTAAATGGCTCGATTGTAATAGTATCGCCATCTTTAAACATACGCATGTGTAACTGACAAGTCGTTACTCCTCTGTCAGGACCATGAGCTTCACCGTTAATATACATAGAACACATACCGCAAATTCCTTCACGACAATCATGGTCAAATGCAATAGGCTCATCACCTTTATTGATTATTTGTTCGTTAAGTACGTCCATCATTTCTAAGAAAGACATATGCTCAGAAATCTCGGTTACTTGGTAATCGACCATCTTTCCCTTATCACTTGCGTTTTTTTGACGCCAAACTTTAAGTGTTAAATTCATAATATCTTCTTATTTGTATGAACGTTGTTTTAATTCAATATCGTTAAACTCTAATTCTTCTTTGTGTAAAACTGCAGCAGAAGGTTCTCCTTTGTATTCCCAAGCAGCAACATAAGCGTAATCTTTATCATTACGTTTTGCTTCTCCTTTTTGAGGACCATCAATTTCTGCAGATTCTTCTCTAAAGTGACCACCACATGATTCTTTTCTATCTAAAGCATCTTTGGCGAATAATTCTCCTAATTCAAGGAAATCAGCCACACGACCAGCTTTCTCTAATTCAGGATTCATTTCGTTTGCATCACCAGGAACTGTTACGTTTTTCCAGAAATCTTCACGCAATGCTTTAATTTCAACCATTGCTGATTTTAAATCTTTTTCATTACGAGCCATTCCACATTTTTCCCACATTATTTTTCCTAACTTCTTGTGGTAATAATCTACAGAATGTGTTCCTTTATTGTTGATAAAAAAGTTTACACGCTCGGTAACTTCTTTTTCAGCAGCTACAAATTCTGGTGTTTCTGTTGAAATTTTTCCTGTACGAATATCTTTCGATAAATAATCTCCAATAGTATACGGTAATACGAAATAACCATCGGCTAAACCTTGCATTAATGCAGAAGCTCCTAAACGGTTTGCACCATGGTCAGAGAAATTTGCTTCTCCAATACAGTACAGCCCATCAACAGTTGTCATTAAGTTATAATCAACCCAAACACCACCCATTGTATAGTGTGTTGCAGGATAAATCATCATTGGTGTTTCGTACGGGTTTTCATCAACAATTTTCTCATACATTTGGAATAAGTTACCATACTTTGCTTCTATGATAGCTTTTCCTAATTCGTATATTTTTGCTTCTGAAGGATTTGTTACATGCTGTAATTTTGCTTGTTCTTTTCCGTAACGAGCAATTGCCGATTTAAAATCTAAATACACTGCTTCACCAGTTGCATTTACTCCGTAACCAGCATCACAACGTTCTTTTGCTGCTCTTGAAGCAACATCACGAGGTACTAAGTTACCAAAGGCAGGGTATCTTCTTTCTAAATAATAATCTCTTTCTTCTTCTGATAATTGAGTTGGTTTTTTACGACCTTCTCTAATTGCCATTACATCTTCCATGTTTTTAGGAACCCAAATACGACCGTCATTACGTAATGATTCTGACATCAACGTTAATTTCGATTGATAATCACCTGAACGAGGAATACAAGTAGGGTGAATTTGTGTATAACAAGGATTTGCAAAAAATGCTCCTTTTTTATGGATTTTCCAAGCTGCAGTAGCATTAGAACCCATCGCATTTGTTGATAAGAAATATACATTTCCGTAACCTCCTGTAGCAACAACTACGGCGTGTGCTGAATGACGTTCAATTTTACCTGTAATTAAATCACGGGCAATAATTCCACGGGCTTTTCCATCAACTTTAACAACGTCTAACATTTCATGACGATTGAACATTTCAATCTTACCACGAGCAATTTGACGGTTCATAGCCGAATATGCTCCTAATAATAATTGCTGTCCTGTTTGTCCTTTAGCGTAAAAAGTTCTAGAAACTAAAACTCCACCAAATGAACGGTTGTCTAACAAACCACCATAATCACGTGCAAAAGGAACTCCTTGTGCCACACACTGGTCAATAATATTTGCAGAAACTTCTGCCAAACGATATACGTTTGCTTCACGTGAACGGTAATCTCCACCTTTTACGGTATCGTAAAATAATCGGTAAAAAGAATCACCATCACCTTGATAATTTTTTGCTGCATTAATTCCTCCTTGTGCTGCAATTGAATGCGCTCTACGTGGAGAATCTTGATAAGCAAATGCTTTTACATTATAGCCTAATTCGGCTAAGGTTGCAGCAGCAGATCCACCAGCTAATCCTGTACCAACAACAATAACATCAATATTACGTTTGTTTGCAGGGTTTACTAAATCAATCTTATTTTTATAATCTGTCCATTTATCTTTAATTGGACCCTTTGGAGTTTTTGAATCTAAAGCCATACTAGTTTCGTATTAATGATTGAAGTGATGAAATAAAGCAACGATGATAAATCCAACAGGAATACCAATTGCATACACTTTACAAAATGTTTTCAATCCTTTAGTGTATTTGTTATTTGCTCCAACCGATTGGAATGCTGAAGAAAATCCGTGTAATAAGTGTAATGCTAAAAATACAAAAGCAATTACGTAAGCACCAACTCTAAGTGGGTTTACAAATTTTTCTTGCAATTCGTGGAAATAACGAGTTGGGTCTTCTGGCAACATAGCAATATACTTATGATTAATTTCTGGAAACCAAAAATCAATAAAGTGTAATACTACGAATGCTAAAATTGCCGCTCCAGACCAAATCATGTTTCTACTCATCCAAGTAGAATTTGCTGCTCCGTTATCTTTGGCATAACTTACTTTAGTTGCACTGTTGTTTTTTAATTCTAAGACGAAACCCATTACAAAATGAAAAACAACACCAAAAATTAAGACCGGCTGCATTACATACTGAATTAACGGGTTGGTTCCCATAAAATGAGATAACATGTTAAAAGTTGCTCCTTGGTCAGGAAAAATTGAGGTGATGTTTATTACAAAGTGTTGTAACAAGAAGAACATCAAGAAGAAAGCCGAAAGTGCCATGGCAAATTTTCTTCCAATAGAAGATTTTAATAATCCCATTATTTTGTTTGTTTATTTAAATAATATTCTAACAAATTTAAGGGGTATTAGCATCTTTTACAAGCTTTACGAATTCTTTTATTTAACATTTAGAATTAGTTTAAATAACGTTTTAAACTTTCTATTTTAAATTAAAAAAAACCGCATCAAAACACTATTAAAACAACTCTTAAAAGCTATTTTCATATCAAAAAACCAACTAAAAAACAACTAAATAATTGCTTTTTTACGACTATTTTCACCTTTATTGACAAAAAAGGAGATGCCTTTCGACTTCTCTTTTTTTATGGTTTTTATATTTATTATATTAAAAATAAGTATTAATTTTGCAGTAACTTTATAAATGCAAAAAGCCTGTTGCTCGAACAACAGACTTTTCTTGATTAAAAAGTTATACAATTTGAAACTAACCTCTTTGGTTAGAGTTGAGTTATATCCATTAAACTAGAAATAATATAACCTAATAAAACTTATTATTGTTTTAACAATAAGTTTTATCTCATTCTTAAACACTACCCACCACTGGGAAGTGTTTTTTTTATTTTTACCCATTTTAAAAGGTATAAAGTTAATGCCTCCTTTAATTTAAAGGTCTAAAGGCTCTAACCTTTTTGTACTACATAAAATAATATTGTTTACTACTTCTTTAAAAGAGAAGCCTTTCGACTTCTCTTTAATATCCTTTTAATTTTATAATTTCTCTTAATTTTAAGAACCACACATTAAGCAATCATCATCAGGAGCTCCATTTTTAGAAGCGTCTATCATTGCTTTATATTCTTCAGCACTCATTGGCTTGTCTTCTTCTTCAACAACGTCTACTTTCTTTTCAATATTTAACGTAAACTGCTTGGCATTTACTGCCGATTTAGTACGTAAATAGTACATTCCTGTTTTTAAACCAACTTTGTGAGCATAAAAATGCATCGAAGTTAATTTTGCATAATCAGGATCTTTCATAAATAAATTTAACGATTGAGATTGATCGATAAAATAGCCTCTATCACGAGCCATATCAATAATATCTTTCATACTCATTTCCCAAACCGTTCGATATAAATCTTTTAAATCTTGTGGAATAGTCGCAATATGTTGGATAGATCCGTTTGCACGCATAATATCTTCCTTCATTGAATTATCCCATAAATTAAGCGCTACTAAGTCTTCTAATAAATGTTTGTTAACAACAATAAATTCACCAGATAATACTCTACGCGTATAGATATTAGACGTATATGGTTCAAAAGCTTCGTTATTTCCTAAAATTTGAGAAGTAGATGCAGTTGGCATTGGCGCTACTAATAAAGAGTTACGAACACCGTGTTCTACAACTTCTTTACGTAAATTTTCCCAATCCCAACGACCGCTTAAATCAGCTTCTGTTGTACCCCACATATCTTGTTGAAATTCTCCTTTTGACATCGGCGAACCTTTAAAAGTAGAATATGGCTCTTTAGCTTTTGCAATTTCCATTGATGAAGTTACAGCTGCAAAATACAAAGTTTCAAAGATTTCTTTATTTAACTTTTTAGCTTCATCCGAAGTAAAAGGCATGCGTAACATGATAAAAGCATCCGCAAGTCCTTGAATTCCTAAACCAACTGGGCGATGACGCTCGTTCGAATTTTTAGCCTCTACAACAGGATAATAATTTCTGTCAATAACCGTATCTAAGTTTCTAATTACTTTTTTAGTTACTTTATATAATTCGTCATGATCAAAAAACTTCTTTCCGTTTTTATCTTCAACAACAAACATTGGTATTGCTATAGATGCTAAATTACATACTGCTACCTCATCTTGGGCAGTATATTCCATAATTTCGGTACATAAGTTTGAAGAACGAATTGTTCCTAAATTCTTTTGATTCGATTTACGGTTTGCAGCATCTTTGTATAACATGTACGGTGTACCTGTTTCAATTTGTGATTCTAAGATTTTCTCCCATAATTCACGTGCTTTTATGGTTTTTCTACCTTTCCCGGCAGCTTCATAACCTGTATATAAACGCTCAAATTCATCACCATAAGTGTCAAATAAATTTGGGCATTCTTGCGGACACATTAATGTCCAATCAGCATCTTGCTGTACACGTTGCATAAATAAATCAGAAATCCACATAGCGTAAAATAAATCACGTGCTCTCATTTCTTCTTTACCATGATTTTTCTTTAGATCTAAAAAATCAAAAATATCAGCATGCCAAGGCTCTAAATACATAGCGAAAGAACCTTTACGTTTTCCTCCTCCTTGATCTACATAACGTGCCGTGTCGTTAAACACTTTTAACATCGGTACAATACCGTTCGATGTTCCGTTAGTTCCAGCAATATAACTTCCTGTAGCACGGATATTATGTAACGATAATCCGATACCTCCTGCCGATTGCGAAATTTTTGCAGTTTGCTTTAAAGTATCGTAAATTCCTTCGATACTATCATCTTGCATTTGTAATAAAAAACAAGAAGACATTTGTGGTTTTGGCGTTCCTGCATTAAATAATGTAGGCGTTGCATGGGTAAAATATTTTTTACTCATTAACTCATAGGTTGCAATTGCTTCTTCGATATCATCTTTATGAATACCAATAGAAACACGCATTAACATGTGTTGTGGACGCTCAGCAATCATTCCATTTAATTTTAATAAATAAGAACGTTCTAAGGTTTTAAAACCAAAGTAATCATAATTAAAATCACGACTATAAATAATGGTAGAGTCTAATTTATCAGCATTTTTTTGGATGATATCATATACATCATCCGCTAATAAAGGTGCTTTTTTATCGGTACGAGGATTTACATATTTATATAAATCCGTCATCGTTTCAGAGAACGATTTTTTGGTACTTTTATGTAAATTTGATACGGCAATTCTTGCTGCTAATTTTGTGTAATCAGGATGAGCCGTAGTCATTGTTGCGGCTGTTTCTGCTGCTAAATTATCTAATTCTGAAGAAGATACGCCATCATATAATCCTTCAATTACACGCATTGCTACTTTTACAGGATCTACAATTTCATTTAACCCATAACACTCTCTTCGAACCCTTTCGGTAATTTTATCGAACATCACAGGTTCTTTCCGTCCGTCTCTCTTTAATACATACATATATATTATTGGTTTTATTTTGATAAACAGCATCACTAAAAAACCTCACTATTAGTAAGATTATTTTTAAAGCTATCTGTTTTAAAGTAATTTTTTTGTTTTAAAAACAGTATATTATAGAAAAAATACGGGTGATTTTCCCTATAATATACTTAAAATAAGATGGCTGTTTTATTTAAAATTCAGCATCAAAACTAATATCTCCTGTACCTCCACCAGAAACACCTGCTTTTTGATATTCAGAAACTCTTTTTTCAAAGAAATTTGTTTTTCCTTCTAATGAAATCATTTCCATGAAATCAAATGGATTTGTAGAATTGTATTCTTTATCGCAGCCAAACTCTAATAATAATCGGTCTGTTACGTATTCTAAATATTGTGTCATTAATTTGGCATTCATCCCAATTAAACTTACGGGTAATGACTCTGTAATAAACTCTCTTTCAATAGTTAAAGCATCTAAAATAATTTCACGAATACGTGCTTTAGGTACTTTATTTACAATATGATGATTGTGTAAATGAACGGCAAAATCACAGTGCATTCCTTCATCTCTTGAAATTAATTCATTTGAAAAAGCCAATCCTGGTAATAAACCACGTTTTTTTAACCAAAAGATAGAACAAAACGATCCTGAAAAGAAAATTCCTTCTACTGCTGCAAAAGCAATTAATCGCTCTGCGAATGAATCAGACTCAATCCATTTTAATGCCCAATCTGCTTTCTTTTTAATTGCTGGGAAAACTTCTATCGCCTTGAATAATTGATCTTTTTCTACTTCATTTTTTACATAGGTATCAATTAATAATGAATAGGTTTCTGAATGTACATTTTCCATCATTATTTGAAAACCGTAGAAAAATTTTGCTTCAGAATACTGTACTTCATTTACAAAATTTTCAGCTAAATTTTCATTTACAATTCCGTCAGAAGCTGCAAAAAAAGCTAAAATATGTTTAATAAAATAACGCTCATCTTCTGTTAATTTGGTTTCCCAATCAATAACATCTACCGATAAATCTATTTCTTCAGCAGTCCAAATTGATGCTTGTTGTTTTTTATACCAGTCCCATAAATCATCATGTTGAATTGGAAAAATCACAAATCTATCTTTATTTTCTTGTAAAATTGGTTCAATTGCTGTCATTGTTTTGTGTGCTAATTTAGGTTGTTGTTGTTGCGGTATTGGGGGGCTACAAATATCTGTAATTTTACTAAAATTAGAAAGCTTTACTTATTCACAAATCCCTTGAAGTTTTCAACAAATTGAAATATAAAGTAAAATTACAGCTTTCCTATCAAAACCACAATACACTGTAAATCAATATACTAATAACTTAAAAATAGCTTGAGTAGTGATTATCATGCAGTTCACTATTTTCATTTTATTTTCAAAAAAAAGCACTGTAAAAACAGTACTTTTAAATTTTTATAAAAAACAGGTTTAAGTTTATTTATCTACTTTTAAAACATCTTTTATAATTTCTTCAAGCTGTTTTTTTGGCAATGCACCATTGGCTCTTTGAGGCGCTTCACCTATAGGACAAAATAACATTGAAGGAATGCTACGAACATCAAAAGCAGCCGCTAATTCTGGTTCAGTTTCAGTATTAATTTTATAAATATCTATTTTTCCTTCATATTGTTCACTCAATTCTTCTAAAATTGGCGCCAACGATTTACAAGGACCACACCAATCGGCATAAAAATCAATTAATGCTGGTTTATCACCTTCAAAATTCCACTCTTTATTTTCTTCAAAATTAAATACCTTTTTTAAAAAAGTTTCTTTTGTTAAATTTTCTGTCATGATACTGTTATTATATTACTACTTCTGTGCTTCAAAAATTCAAGTATAAAGATAGTTATTTTATTTTTCAAAGAGAACAACGACCGTCATTTAGTGTTAAAAACATCTTAAAAAGAATATTTTCGTTCTTTTTTCAGCTAACTTTGAAATTATTAAAAAACCTCATTATTATGAAAAAAATCCTTTTTTCAATTCTTTGTGCGAGTACTGTTTTAGTGTCTTGTAAAAAAGAAAATCAATCTGAAAAAAATACTCAAAAAAACACCACATTGAACTATCCTAAAACCGCTAAAAAACCAATTGTAGATGATTATTTTGGAACAAAAATAACCGATAATTATCGTTGGTTAGAAGATGATAAAAGTACTGAAACCGAAAATTGGGTAAAAGCCGAAAATGACGTTACTTTTAATTATTTAAGTAAAATTCCATATCGTGAGCAACTAAAAAATAGGTTATCAGAATTATGGAATTACGAAAAATTAGGAACCCCTTTTAAAGAAGGTGATTATACCTATTTTTATAAAAATAACGGTTTACAAAATCAATCTGTTTTATACAGAAAAGATGCCCAAGGAAAAGAAGAGGTTTTCTTAAATCCAAATACTTTTTCTGAAGATGGAACAACCTCATTAGGCTCGGTAAGTTTTACTAAAGATGGAAGTATTGTTGCCTATTCAATTTCTGAAGGCGGAAGCGATTGGCGAAAAATCATTGTTTTAAATACCCAAACTAAAGAAGTAATTGGCGATACTTTAATAGATGTAAAGTTTTCAGGAATTGCTTGGAAAGGCAACGAAGGTTTTTACTATTCTAGCTACGATAAACCACAAGGAAGCGAATTATCAGCAAAAACAGACCAGCATAAATTATATTATCATGCTTTAAATACGCCACAAAAAACCGACAAAGTTATTTTTGGAGCAACATCCGAAGAAAAAAACAGGTATGTTGGCGGTTCTTTAACCCAAGATAACAAGTATTTACTTATTTCTGCGGCAACCTCAACATCAGGAAATAAATTATTTTTAAAAGATTTAACAACTCCAAATAGTAAGTTAGTTACCATTACCGATACTTACGATAGCGACACCTATGTAATTGACAGCCGTGGTGACAAATTATATTTAGTAACCAACTTAAATGCGCCAAATAAAAAAATAGTAACGGTAAATGCTAAAAATCCAACGCCAGAAAATTGGAAAGATTTTATTGCCGAAACTAAAAACGTATTATCGCCATCAACAGGAGCAGGATATTTTTTCACAGAATATATGGTCGATGCAGTTTCTAAAGTTTTACAATACGATTTTGATGGAAAATTAATCCGTGAAGTAACACTTCCAGGCGTTGGTTCTGCTGGTGGTTTTGGCGGAAAAACAAAAGCCAAAGAAATCTATTTTTCATTTACAAACTACAATACACCAAGTTCATCTTATAAATTTAATCCTGAAGATGGAACCTATGTTTTATCTTGGAAACCTGAAATTTCTTTCAATGCTAATGGGTATGAAAGTAAACAAATTTTTTATACATCAAAAGATGGAACAAAAGTTCCAATGATAATTACCTATAAAAAAGGCTTAGAATTAAACGGTAAAAATCCAACTATTTTATACGGTTACGGCGGATTTAATGTCAGTTTAACACCTGCTTTTAGCATTGCAAATGCCGTTTGGATGGAACAAGGCGGAATATATGCCGTTCCTAATTTACGTGGTGGAGGCGAATATGGTAAAAAATGGCACGATGCAGGAACACAATTAAAAAAACAAAATGTCTTTGACGATTTTATCGCTGCTGCCGAATATTTAATCAATCAAAAATATACTTCTTCGGATTATTTAGCAATCCGTGGAGGTTCAAACGGTGGATTATTGGTTGGTGCAACAATGACACAGCGTCCCGATTTAATGAAAGTCGCTTTGCCTGCCGTTGGCGTTTTAGATATGTTACGTTATCACACGTTTACTGCGGGTGCAGGTTGGGCGTATGATTACGGAACAGCTGCCGATAACAAAGAAATGTTCGATTATTTAAACGGATATTCTCCTGTGCACAACGTTCAAAAAGTGGCGTATCCTGCAACTATGGTAACCACTGGCGATCATGATGATCGTGTAGTTCCTGCGCATAGTTTTAAGTTTGCTGCTGAATTACAAGACAAGCAACAAGGCGAAAATCCTGTGTTAATTCGTATTGAAACAAATGCTGGTCATGGCGCTGGAACTCCCGTAGCTAAAACCATCGAACAATATGCCGATATTTTCGGATTCACATTATATAACATGGGATTTGAAAAATTACCTTATCAAGATAAAAAGTAAAACATCAATAAAAATCATAAAAAACCGATGCGAAAGTGTCGGTTTTTTTGTGCTTATAATTTGGGCGTTACCACAAGGGTCGCGCTTTCCGCACTCGCTTTTTTTTGAAGAAAAATCAAAAAAAGAGCTCAAACAATTGCTTCAATCGCTAACGCAAGCATTTTAACTTAAAACAAAAAGATAAACACAACAGTAACACTATTTTAAAATAGAAATTATATTTTTGCTTCTATGCTACAAGTAAACAATATTACCTTCGGATATTCTAAAGAAAAAACAACACTAAAAAACATCAATTTCTCCCTTCAAAAAGGAGAACATTTATGTATAATGGGCGCAAGTGGTTGCGGAAAATCAACTTTATTAAAAGCCCTTTACGGATTATTAGATTTAAAAAGCGGAACAATTTTTTATGACGATTTTCAAATTCTAGGACCTGAATATTATTTAGTTCCTGGCGTAGATTTTTTCAAATACGTAGCCCAAGATTTCGACTTAATGCCCTTTACTTCCGTAAGCGAAAACATTAAAAAATTCCTATCACGTTTTGATCCCGAAGAAGCTCAAAGAAGAACCAACGAGCTCTTGAATATTATTGAAATGACCGATTTCGCCAATACAAAAGTAGAAAACCTAAGCGGCGGGCAAAAACAACGTGTTGCAATCGCAAAAGCCTTAGCAAAACAGCCAAAATTACTACTACTAGACGAGCCTTTTAGTCAGATTGATAATTTCAAAAAAAACTCACTGCGTAGAAACCTGTTTAATTATCTGAAAAAAAATAAAATTACCTGTATTACAGCCACCCATCAAGGAACAGACGCTTTATCGTTTGCCGATCATGTTATTATTCTTAAAAATGGTCAAATAATTGCTAACGATACACCTGAACACTTATATAAAAACCCAAAAATAAAATACGTTGCCTCTTTATTCGATACTGTTAATGAAATTGTTATCGATCAAAAAGAAGTAGAAAAAACTGTTTTATTATATCCACATCAAATAGAAGTTGTAGCAAATTCGGCACGTAAAGCCGTGGTAAAAGAAGTCTATTTTAAAGGTTCTCATTGGCTGATAAAAGTAATCTACAACAGCCGATTTGTCTTTTTAAAGCATCCTTCAAAACTTGAAATTGATGAAATAGTTTGTTTGAAGTTTGATGTATAGGGTTGGTTTAGTTCAGTTTCACATCCTTATTTACCGTAATTTTTTTTGATGATTTATAAAAAACAGGTACATTTATTTCCAAAGAAAATTTAGTCAATTAAAAAAATGACAATACCAGAAATATTAAATAGCACAGCACACAGACCCTGGGAAATGCCTACTGATACCTGGAAATTTTATCAAGAATGGAACAATGCGATATTTCTTCATTGGCAAGTAGAGCTTAGCGAATTAAGAAAATTTGTGCCTGAAGAATTAGAAATTGACTTATTTGAAGGAAAAGCTTGGGTTTCTGTTGTGGCGTTTACCATGGAAAAAATCCGTCCAAAAAACCTACCTTCTTTCGCTCCTATTTCTAATTTTGATGAAATTAATATTAGAACCTACGTAAAATCTAATAATAAAACTGGTGTTTACTTTTTGAGTATTGAAGGCGGAAAAAAAATAGCCTGTAAAATTGCAAAAGGAATCTCTGAACTTCCATACCGATTTTCAAAAATCAACAGAAGTAAAAACCGATATCAATCAAGTAATTCAGTATTTAATGACCACTTAAATATTGAATTTAAAATCGGCGAAAAATTAACAGAAAAATCAATATTAGACAACTGGCTAACCGAAAGATATGCGCTTTTTCAAGATACCAAAAAATCAATTAACGAATTTGAAATTCATCATTTAGAATGGCCTATAAATAACATTGAAATAAAAAAAATTACGGTCGATTACCCCAAATTTAGTAAGCTCCTAAATAAAGAACCTAACAAAATTCAATACTCAAAAGGAGTAAAAGTTGTTGCTTGGGGAAAGATTAAAAAAGAAAAAACTAGCTATACTAAAAAACATATCTCAAAATAAATAAGCAGCTTATTTGATTTTTTTTAGCTTTAAAACAAGAGGTTGATCCTCTTGTTTAGTCTTTTAAAATGCCTAAAAAATTTCCACAATTTTTTGTTCCAAATTATTAAAAACAAAACTATCACCTTGTTTTTTTCCTAATAAAATACGACCAATTGGCGAAGATACAGAAACGGCAAAATAAGGCTGATTATCAATTGTTAATTGCCCTGAACTAATACTCAAATAAAACGAATTTTTGGTTGTTTTAACAACACTTCCTAAACAGCCGATAGTAGCCGTATTTTGACTATTTATTTTAGAAAGCGTTTCTTTCATTTTGATAATTCCACTAAGCTGTTGCCCTGCTTTTTCCATTTCTAATTGCAACATTGCCCGCCCTGTTTCGTGCTTGTCGCCTGCCGAACTTTTAGTTTCTGATTGCAAGGCTTTTTGGTTCGATGAAATTATTTCTTCGACTGTTTTTAAGCGTTTTTCTACAAAAATTACACATTGATTGTATAATTCTTCTTTTATTTTTTTCTGATTCATCTATTATTTTACTGCTTTGAACACTATTTTATTGCACTAAATCGGCTAATTCTTTACCTACCAAACTACCAATTGCTACGCCCATTCCTCCTAAACGAACACCACAAAACACATTGTTTGATAACTGTTTTACAATGGCTTTTTTCTGATTTCCAACCCCCATTATTCCACTCCATCGATGGGCTATTTCAAAATTAATGTTTGGTAAAATAGTGGTTTTTAAAATTTCTTCTAATTTATTTTGAACCAATATTGTTTGCCCAAAAACTGTGGTTTCTTCGGTTTTAAAATCAAGGTTTCGTCCACCGCCTAATAAAATTCTATCGTCAATATTTCTAAAATAATAATAGCCTTTTTCTAAATGAAATGTTCCTTTTATAGCTAAGTTTTTAATCGGTTTTGTTATTAAAACTTGCGCTCTGGCAGGTTTTACATTTTCGTTCAGCAATTTATTTGCAAACCCATTGGTGGCAATACATAATTTTTTGGTTGAAAATTCTATCTGATTTGTTTTAATCAAAACATTTTCATTGTTTTCACAATAACTTTCTACCAAAATACTATTGACTATTTTTATGCCCGATTTTTGTACTAATTCAAGCAATTTCACGGCCATTTTACCTGTATCAATTTGCCCTTCAAACTGATTGGTTATATAATTTTGATGAATGTTTTGAAACTTAAATTTATTGGTATCAACTGAAAAAACAGGCGCTTTAAATAACGGTTTTAATAAAGTGTTAAGGCTGTATTTTTCTGATAAACAAGTTTCATAAAACTCGGTATCTTCAAATAATTCGTAGCCTTTATTTTGTTGATATTTTATATTTTTATCCCCTAAATTTTTTCGTAATAATTGCAAACCTTGCCAGCGTTTTTCAACTAAGTTATACACTTCTTGTTCGGTATGTTTTTTTAAGTCGTCTATTAATTCTGATATGCTTCCAAAACAGGCAAAACCAGCATTTTTAGTACTTGCTCCTTGTGGTAATATTCCTTTTTCTAAAATAATTATTTTAGCCTTCGGATGTTTTTCTTTTAATGCCAATGCGCAATTTAATCCTACAATTCCGCTACCTACAATGGTAAAATCAACATTAGTGAACCATTCTTTTAACTCCCAATAACTGTAATTCAACATCTTATACTATTATATTTTTGTACCTTGGTATATTAGTTGTAATGTATAAAATTAAACTCTAAAAAGTACTATTATGAAATTATTTGGATTCTTAATATTCGCAATTATTTTTATTCAGTGTGCCAATATTAAGCAAACTGCTACGCCTCCTTTTAAGATAAAAAAAGCACTATATACCGATGATTTTAATCATTTATCAACAAATAAATCGCCTTGTTTAAATATTATTTTTACGTCAGATAAACCGATTGATTTTCAAAAAGTATATTTTCAAAACACCATTATTAATACTCTTATTGAACATGAAAATGGGAAAAATATTATTGTTGCTCGGTATAAAAACCGTATTATTCCTGTAGTTAATAAACTTATTTTAAACGCCGATTCGGAAAAAGAATATGGTAATTCACTCCCTAAAATTACAGAAAAATTTCCGTTTAATTTAAAAGATAATCAAGCGGTTGTTACTTATAAAATAGGCGATAAAATACTGACCTATAAAATTGAAAATATGATAAAAACAACCAATATTCTTATTCGATAATTGGTTTTTATACTGAAAAATTAAGGCAAATCAGGATGTGATACTGAAATAAGGTTAGCATGACCGATGTGGTTTTGTGTAAAAATGCCTAGCCCCGATTGAAGCAATTGTTTGAGCTCCTTTTTTGATTTTTTTTCAAAAAAGAGCGAGTGCGGAAAGCGGGAAATTGCTTCAAAAAAACAGTAAACAATTAGTAAACATAATAAACTAATTATCGATTTTTAATTTTGGCACGTAATTTGAAAGTTAGTACCATATAACGATTAAATTACCGTCTATGAAACCTTTAAAACTACTTTTTTTATACATTACAACAAGTGTAATGATATCTTCTTGTGTGGTTCAAAACGAGGTAATTGACCATATTGATTATACTGAAAATACGCCTTTTTCACTAAATCAATATGTTTCTAGTTATGATTTATGGTATGTCGATTATAATAGTACAATAGGCACTAACGAAATTCCTTTTTTATCAAAAGCATTTACCGTTTCGTTCTTAAATGGAAATATATACGCCAATAATAATATTGTTGATATTGGTAAAACAGGCAATGGTTTGGGGGTTTTGGTTGGTAATTACCAGGCAAACGGCAGTGTTTTACAAACCAATCATACGCTTGATAATCAGCATGATTTTGAGGTAATTCAATTGTCTGAAAATGAAATTAGAATTGATGATTTACATCAAAATATAAGTTACTTTTTAACTGGTTATCAAAGAGATAATTTTGATTATGATAAATTATTTTATGAAAATATAGAATATCTTTTACAAGAATATGTTGCTTGGGAAAAAATTGATGAAAATGGCGGATATGAAAATCCTTTTGATACCGAAAATTTCTTACAGTTTACGCCTGAAAATGATGTAACATTTTATTCATCGCACGATTTTCTTGGTACAAATATTGATTTTATTAAATGGGATTATATTGGATCTTATGAAATAGCAACAATTAAAGGCTATAATGATCTGCTACTTTTAACACTTAATTATAATACGAATGCTATTGATTCGGTTGAAAAATTTGAATTAAAGATTATTAACGATCAAACAATTTCATTATATCATATAAGTTCGAAAACTACCTATACTTTTTTAGGTAAAGGATTTATACAGCATTTAAGAAGTAGCACTAAAAACACGGTAAATACAGCAAAGAATTCTGTGAGAAAAAACAGTAGAAAACGCACTAAAATACAACGTAAAATTGTTGATAAACAAAATTAGAATGATGTTTGGTTAGTTGATTTTTAGTTGGGGTAGTAGTCAACTAAAGTAAACCGCGCTAGCAATAGTGCGGTTTTATAATGAATTAATCTAACATTGCTACAACTCTTGCTGGAGCAGCTGAAGCACCTACAATTTTCAATGGAAAAACAGCTATTTTAAATCCTGAAAAAGGTAAAGCATCTAAATTTACTAATTGTTCCATATGGCAGTATTCTTTGTTTTGTCCTACTAAATGAGCTTCCCAAAATAATTCTGAGTTATTAGTTTCTTTTGCTTTTTTAATCATATAAGGCAATGGTAAATCCCAGCCCCAAGCATCTATTCCCATTACTTTTATTCCTTTATCGATAAGCCATTCTGTAGCTTGTGCGCTAACACCTGTTCCTTTTTCATGAAAGTCTTTTGTTCCATTAAATATATCACGTCCTGTTTTTATTAGTACAATCATTTTAGGTTTAATTTCTAATGAATTTACCTTTAAAAACTGCTGAATATCTGCCACAGTAATAGGATCAAAATCGGCTTTATGTTTCATATCGATAACAATTCCTTCTCCAAAACACCATTCTAATGGAACTTCATCAATTGTTTTTGCCTTTTCGCCATTTACAGTTGGTGAATAATGCCAAGGAGCATCAATATGAGTAGTTGCATGTACGCCCATTTTTTGAATTGTATCATCTGCCCAACCTGTAAAATTTTTAGGAAATAATTTAAAAGGCAAGCCCAATAATCTAATTAATAATTTTGATTTTTTATGTGATTTATGTTTTACTTTAACTTTCATAAACCAAGGATCTTCCTTGTTATATTGAATCGGTTTTGATAAATCAATTATTTTCATACTTAAAATATTATTTTTCACTAATTAAATTGCCTTGACATTCTTGTAATTCTTTCCATTTACCTTGATTTGCTAATTTTGCTTGTTGTGGCCAAGTTTTAGGTTTTTGAATTTTATATTTATTTCCAACACTTTTTAAAATTTCTTGACATTTCTCAACAGAAGTTCCTGCTAAATCTTCCCAAGTTTTAATTCCAAAAGCATGAAATAACCCTTCAATTTTTGGATTAATTCCTGCCACAATTTTCAAATCGTTTTCTTTAACTCTTTTAGAAAATATATTTTGAGCGCTTACTAAATTTTCGTTTTGTGGTGTGTGCTGGCTATTTGAGGCTACTTTTTTATTTAAATACCCAAAAAACATCGGTAATTGGTATTTAAAAAGACTGTAAACACTCATTATTATTATTACTGCTAGAATAAGCCAAAATATTATTGATAAAATCATATTATTATTTTTTAAGGGTTCGTATTGATGTTTTTTGAAGCTTTTATCTTCTGATAAAAAAGCGTTTCAAAAAAGGATTATAATGGAGTCTTGTTCTTCTAAAAAAGATTAAAATTGATTCTTTTCAAATAGCAAGAATTTTTATTAGATACTTATGAAAAATATTAAATTAAGCAACTAATTTTTTTAATCAATCAGTTTTAGTTTTCAAATTTACCTGAAGCTACTGCAGAAGAATTGATGCTTTATATTGATATGGTAAATAAGTATTTAAAGTGATACTTATAGCGTAAGTGTAATCACCTGATTTTAATCTATTTATAAATTGGTTCAAAATATAACTTACAACTATATGATGCAAAAAAACAAAAAAAGTCACACCTTTCGATGCAACTTTCATGTTTTTAACATTTATTTAACACTAATTTAATACTAAAACAGCTTTTTAATAACAATTAAGAAACATTAGAAGGCTATTTTATTAAGTTTAGGTTAAGTTTTTATATTATATAAGACCTATAAATCAAATTTAATTCCTTGCGCTAAAGGCAATTCATCAGAATAATTTATCGTATTTGTTTGACGTCTCATATATACTTTCCAAGCATCAGAACCAGACTCACGTCCACCACCAGTTTCTTTTTCACCACCAAAAGCACCACCAATTTCAGCACCAGAAGTTCCGATGTTTACATTTGCAATACCACAATCAGAACCTGCGTATGATAAAAACTTTTCAGCTTCTTTTAATTCATTTGTCATAATTGCTGATGATAATCCTTGCGCAACACCGTTTTGCTTTTCAATAGCATTTTCAACATCACCAGAATATTTCATTAAATATAAAATAGGAGCAAAAGTTTCATGTTGCACTATTTCAAAATGATTTTCAGCTTCAATAATGGCTGGTTTTACGTAACATCCGCTTTCGTAACCTTCACCTTCTAAAACACCACCTTCAACTAATACGTTTCCACCTTCAGCTTTTGCTTTTTCAATAGCAGCTAAATACGTGTTTACCGAATCTTTGTCAATTAATGGCCCGATATGATTTGTTTCATCTAAAGGATTTCCAATGGTTAACTGCCCATAAGCACCAACAATAGCATCTCTTACTTTGTCATAAACAGACTCATGAATAATTAATCTACGAGTAGAAGTACAACGTTGTCCACAAGTTCCTACAGCTCCGAATACGGCACCAGGAACAACTACTTTTAAATCGGCAGTTGGAGTAATAATAATTGCGTTGTTTCCTCCTAATTCTAATAATGATTTTCCGAAACGCCCAGCTACTGTTGCACCAACAATACGTCCCATTCTGGTAGATCCTGTAGCAGAAACTAAAGGAATACGAGTATCCGTAGTCATCATTTCACCAACTTTATAATCTCCATTGATGATAGAAGAAATTCCTTCTGGTAAGTTGTTTTCTTTTAAAACATCAGCAATAATATTTTGACAAGCGATTGAACATAAAGGCGCTTTTTCAGAACCTTTCCAAACACAAACATCACCACAAATCCACGCTAAAGCAGTATTCCAAGCCCAAACAGCCACAGGAAAATTAAATGCAGAAATAATTCCAACAACTCCAATTGGATGCCATTGCTCTCTCATTACGTGTCCTGGACGTTCCGAAGGAATTGTTTGCCCGTTTAATTGACGTGATAACCCTACGGCAAAATCACAGATATCAATCATTTCTTGAACCTCTCCTAAACCTTCTTGGTAACTTTTCCCCATTTCATAAGAAACTAGTTTACCAAGAGCTTCTTTCTTTTCTCTTAATTTATTACCAAATTGACGTACAATTTCACCTCTTTGTGGCGCTGGCATATTTCTGAAAGATTTATATGCAGTTGTAGCCGTTTCCATTACTTTTTCGTAATCTTCTTTGGTCGTCGCTTTTACTTTTCCTATTAATTTACCATCAACAGGTGAATAACTTTCAATAATTTCTCCATTAGAGAAATTTACAGAACCTGTAGAAGTTCCATCATTAATATCTTTTACGCCTAATTGCGCTAAAGCTTCTTTGATTCCGAAATCTGCCATTTTGCTTTTAAATTTAAGTTGTTTAAATTGAACTACGAAAATACGAATAATTTTACACATTATAAATTAAACAAAAAGTGTTAGTTTTGTTTAATTTTAAACATATTTAATGTAGTATTTTTTATCTGAGGTAATATTCAAATAAACTATTATAAATTGATACTTTACTTACTTATATCAATTCTATATTACCCTTTTTTTCTTAAAAAATAAATATTTATTTTTTTTTTAACAAATATTTAATATATTTGTAGCGGTGAAACTTTTTACACCATATTACACCCTTCATAGTATTTTTTAGATCTAATATTTTTTTTTATGAATTTAAAAGAGTTGTACCACAGTACAAAATCTAAAGCAATCCTTCTATTTGATAAAGAAGGAAAAATTGTAGAAGCGCACAGTAAAATTACTTATGAAAACCCTGAAGATTTTTCGGCGGTAACTAAAGTTGTTATCAATATAATTGATAATTTTTTTACTGATGTTCTAGAAACGACACCGTTAACTGAAATAATTATAAAAAATACTGATCAAAATTTTTATATAAAAAAATGTGACGATGACCATGTACTATGTGTCTTATCGGACGGGGTAATGAATAGAAGTTTAATTAGTCTTTCTTTAAAAAAAGACAATGACAAATAATAAATAACATCTAAAAAAAGTAGTAATGACAGACATTTTAAATGATTTAATTAAAAACGTAAGTGAAAATATCCCTGGATATATAGCATTAAGTGTAACCGAAATAGAGTCTGGAGAAACTTTAGTTTCAGATTCAGTTAAAGCTGATTTTGATATTGACTTGGCTTCTGCGTATAATTTAGAAGTAGTAAACGCTAAACTAAAAGCAATCAGTGTTTTAGGATTAAATGAAGAAGTTAAAGATATCACCATTACTTTAACCGATCAGATTCATATTATAAATATTGCACCTAATGGTGGATATTTTATTTATTTAGCTATTGATTCAGCTAAAGCAAATATTGCTATTACAAAAACATTACTTAACAAATATAAAGCAGATTTAAACAATGCCATATAAGCCATTAGATTTATCTAATTTTAAAATAGACGCGAGAGTTGCGTCTATTTTAAAATTAGGACAGCAAGAATATCAAAAAATACTAGGTATTGAATTGATAAACGACCAAATAAATAACGAGATAAGCCCTGTAACAACAACTACAAAAATAGTAGAAGTCAAAGATACAGAAACTAAAAATGTCGAAATCGAAGTGGAAGTAGAAGAAGGGAAAAAGATATCTGAAGTTATTTTTGATTTTCTTTTTGAACCTAAATTTGATAATATGTTAACAATGTTTTCTAAAAAAGCAGTCTAATCTGTTCTTTTTTAAACTTAATAACTATTTAGTTTAGTGTTTTACAAAAAAAACAGTGCAATTATATAATACTACTGTTATAACTACTATTTTTGTAAAACTTTATGAAACAACAAGTTTTTAATATACAATCAGCATTCGATTTTAAGCAAGCTGCTTTGGCGGTTTTTAATCATCAATTTAAAAACAATAAGGTTTACCGATCTTTTTGTGATTTACTATATATTCACCCTTCTAGTATTTCTGAAATTGAAGAAATTCCTTTTTTACCTATTGAATTTTTTAAAACAAAAAAAATACTTTCTTCTTCAGATAAAATTAAAGAAACTTTTAGCAGTTCTGGTACTACCGGTAGTATTAGCAGCAAGCACTTAGTAACCGATTTATCGTGGTATGAAACAAGTTATTTAAAAGGTTTTGATTATTTTTATGGCGATATAAAAGATTATGTGGTTTTAGCGTTATTGCCTAATTATTTAGAGCGAAAAGGTTCTTCGTTAGTATATATGGTTGCTGATTTAATTGAAAAATCGGCACAGCCTGAAAGTGGTTTTTACCTAAATAATTTAGATGAATTAGCAAAAAAACTCATCGAATTAGATAAAAAAGGACAAAAAACACTGCTTATTGGCGTTTCTTTTGCCTTATTAGACCTAATAGAAAAACAACAATTTACCCTAAAAAATACCATTATTATGGAAACTGGCGGTATGAAAGGACGAAGAAAAGAACTTATTCGTACTGAATTACATCAAGTTTTAAGTAGTGGATTTGGCGTACAACATATTCATTCAGAGTATGGTATGACCGAATTATTAAGCCAAGGATATTCGAAAGGAAATGGTATTTTTAACTGCCCTCCTTGGATGCGTGTTTTAATTAGAGATACCGAAGATGCTTTGACTATTTTACCCAATCAAAAAAATGGTGGCGTTAATATTATTGATTTAGCAAACTACAATTCTTGCTCTTTTATTGCTACGCAAGATTTAGGAAAAGTACACACAGATACTAGCTTTGAAATTATTGGACGTTTTGATAATTCCGATATTCGAGGATGTAACTTAATGGTGTTATAAAAACGCTATTTTTTAATTTTTAGCCCCGATTGAAGCAATTGTTTGAGCTCCTTTTTTGATTTTTTTCAAAAAAGAGCGAGTGCGGAAAGCGGGAAATAGCTCCAAATAACTTACTAATTAACAGGTGATTACTTTTAACTTATAGTATCTATTTTTATATGTACTTTTGTAATAAAAGGTAGCTATGACTAAATTTTCTTTTTTCAATCGAAAAAATATTCAAGAACAATTACAAGAAACAACATTTGATATTTTAATTATTGGTGGCGGTATTACCGGTGCTGGAATTGCTTTAGATGCAGCATCTAGAGGAATGAAAGTTGCACTGGTTGAAAAAAATGATTTTGCTTCAGGTACTTCAAGTAAATCAACCAAATTAATACACGGTGGTTTACGCTATTTAAAACAATTCGATTTTTGGCTAGTCAAAGAAGTTGGTTCTGAACGTGCTATTGTACATAAAATAGCCCCACATTTAGTGGTTCCCGAAAAAATGATTTTACCCTTAATTGAAGGAGGTACTTATGGTGCTTGGCTTACCGCTATCGGCTTAAAAATTTACGATGTATTGGCTGCCGTAGAAGGAGATGACAAACGTAAAATGCTTGATAAAAAAGAAGCGCTTGAAATAGAACCATTATTACCCAAAAATATTTTAAAAGGCGCTGGTTATTATGCCGAATATCGTACAGATGATGCTCGTTTAACCATCGAAATATTAAAAACAGCAACCACATACGGAGCTGAAATACTTAATTATACCAAGGCAAATGCCTTTATTTACGAAAAAAATAGGGTAGTTGGTGCAACAGTTACCGATGTTTTTAATAATCAAAGCTATAATATCAAGGCAAAATATGTAGTAAATGCTGCAGGGCCGTGGGTCGATGAATTACGTCAACTTAATCATTCAAAAACAGGTAAAAGACTACATTTAACCAAAGGCGTTCATTTGGTAGTAGCTCACGAAAAATTCCCGATAAAACAATCGGTTTATTTTGATGTTCCTGATGGGCGCATGATGTTTGCCATTCCTCGTGGGAAAATCACCTATTTTGGGACTACAGATACTAATTTTCAACAGAATAAAGAGACTCTATCAATAGATATTGCTGATGCAACCTATCTAATTGAAGCGGTAAATAATATGTTTACAGATATTCACTTAAGCATTGCTGATATTCAATCGTCGTGGGCAGGTTTGCGTCCGCTAATTCATGAACAAGGAAAAGCTGCATCGGAACTTTCTAGGAAAGATGAAATTTTTGTTTCTGATACCAAATTAATTTCTATCGCTGGTGGTAAATTAACAGGATATCGTAAAATGGCGGAACGTATTGTTAATTTAATCGCCAAAAAAATGATTCGACGTTTTGACCTAAAATTTGACGCTATAAAAACAGAAAAAATTTTATTAACAGGCGGAAATTTTAAAAATTACAAAGCGGTAGAAACTTATACAAAAAAAGTTTATAGCATTTTAAAAGAACATAATTTCACTAAAAAAGAGGCTACTTATTTAGTACATAATTATGGGAAACAAACAAATGTTATTTTAGAAAAATTTAATGAAATTGATGAAAAAAACACCATACTTCGCCTATTAAAAGCCGAAATTTGGTTTACTATTCAATATGAAATGACCTGTACACCTACTGATTTTTTTATGCGTAGAACAGGGCGTTTATTTTTTGATAAACCAAGTGTAAACACCTACAAAGAAGCTGTTTTAAATGAATTTACAACGTATTTTAATTGGGATATTTCATCCGTAGAAAAACATCGAAAAGAGTTAGAATCGAACATAAAAATGACTTTAAATTTTACCTAAATAATAATATTATTCCATTTTTTGATGTGCTTCTAAATCTTTAGTCAGGTCTAATTTACGCAAAGTAGGATTTAAAATCCCTGTGGTAATTACCGTAATTAATGTCATGGTTCCACCAAAAACAACAGCGGTTACTGTACCCATTAATTTTGCGGTTACGCCACTTTCAAAAGCGCCTAATTCGTTGGATGAGCCTACAAACATAGAATTAACCGAAGCAACTCGACCACGCATATGGTCGGGTGTTTTTAGCTGTAAAATGGTTTGACGAATAACCATGGAAACTCCATCGGTAACGCCACTGAAAAATAATGCTACAATTGATATCCAAAAAATAGAAGACAGCCCGAAAACTATAATACAGGTTCCAAAACCAAAAATTGCGGCTAATAATTTTAGTCCTGCATTTTTACTTATCGGAATATAAGCGGTGACCAACATGGTTAAAAAAGCGCCAATTGCTGGGGCGGCTCGCAATGCGCCAAAACCTTCTGGTCCTACTTTTAAAATATCTTGTGCATAAATAGGTAATAATGCCACCGCGCCGCCAAATAATACCGAAATCATATCTAAAGTGATGGCTCCTAAAATGGCTTTTGTTTTAAAGACGAAATGAATTCCTTCTTGTAAACTTTTTAAGATTGGTTCGCCTATTTTAGGGTTTAAAATAGGTTTTTTAGGGATAAAAAAGACCATCAAAAATGAAAATAACACCAAGCTAAAAACAATACAAAGTGACCAGTGAACACCTATCCATGAAATAGTAAACCCAGCAAAAGCAGGCCCTAAAACCGATGCCATTTGCCATGTAGAACTGCTCCAAGTGGCGGCGTTTGGATATAATTTTTTAGGCACAATTAAACCGATTAACGAAAAGATTGTAGGACCAAAAAAAGAACGTAAAAGTCCTCCGAAAAAAACCAAGCCGTAAATGGCATATAAAATGGTGTTTTGTTGCCAATCCGCTACAAAACTAGGAAGTGTTAAAAAAAACAAGCCCAAACTTATCAATGAAAAAATACCGATACAAAGTGCTAGTAAATTCCGTTTTTCTTTCTGATCAACAATATGCCCTGCAAATAATGCCATCGATACTGCTGGAATTACTTCCATTAAACCTATAATACCTAATGATAATGGGTTTTTAGTAATGCTATAAACCTGCCACTCTATGATTATAAATTGCATCGACCAGCCAAAAACTAACGCAAAACGCACTAAAAGAAATAGGTTAAATTCTTTAATTCTTAACGAAGCGTAAGGATCGTTTTTTTGCTGATTTATTGACATTTTTTGATGTTTTTATACTCGGCTATTAATTTAGTTTTAAATCCATCAAAATAGCAAAAGTTTCGTTAACATCTTCTTCTTTTACTACAATGGTCATTTCATGTGTGGTTGAAATTATTTCTTGTACGGCAATATTTGCCCAAGCAAATTGCTTTAAAATAAAATAATAAATACCTGATTGCTCTAAATTATCTTTTGGTAACTTAATGGTTATAGACGCTAAATCGTTTACGTTATTTATTAAGGTTTCTCGTTTAAAAATTTCTTCAACATAGGTTCGTAAATTTTTACTTGTAACAATATTCGTTTCAAAAATACCCTGTGAAACTGTTAAAAAATAATCATTACTATCGGCCGATTTACTTAATATTTTAGCGATTTCTCTTAATAAAGAAGACGTGTTTTTAAAGGTAAAATCACACAAGTCTGACCGAACAATTACATCGCCTAAATTAAGGGCTAATTTTTTAATGTTTTTACGTACTCTTAATTCATTTGCTGGTGATAACCTATTAATTGCCATCATAACAGCGCCTACTTTTACATCTTTTTTAAGCAATTTAGACACCTCTGGCAATACAACCCTTGCTAAAGAAGATACGTTTATCAATTTTTCATTTAAAGCTTCTTCTATAAAAGGTGTTTTTCTTATAGTAATTTCAACAGCTTCTTGAATTGTTTTCATTTTTGTTTAATTTTAAACAAAAATACTTAAAATATAACCAATAGTAAAATTTATCTAAAACATTTAAATTGTTTATTTTTAATACAAAACAGGTGTTAATCAGATTTTTAAGTTATGTTTGTTTCTTATTTTGTATTAATTATTTATTAATCAAATAACAAAAACTGCGGTGATTGATGAATTTTATTCTTTTTATTAAGAGAGATTATTTTATTAAATGCAAACAACTAATCTAATCTATTTGTTAACTTCAAAAATTCATCTTTCGCTTCTTTTTTTCCGTATAACACGTTATATACCGCTTTTATAATAGGGGCATTGGCATCAATTTTTTGATTGATTTCGTAGGCACTTTTTGTAGCGTAATATCCTTCGGCAACCATGCTCATTTCCATTTGTGCCGATTTTACCGTGTAGCCTTTACCAATCATATTACCAAACATTCTATTTCTACTAAAAACTGAGTATCCTGTAACTAATAAATCACCTAAATAAGCCGAATCGTTAATATTGCGATTCATTTGATCTACTTTTTCAATAAAGCGTTTCATTTCACGAATACCATTACTCATTAATACTGCCTGAAAATTATCTCCATAGCCTAATCCATGTGCAATACCTGCTGCTATAGCATAAATGTTTTTTAACATTGCGGCGTATTCTGTACCGATAATATCATCAGAAATTTTTATTTTAATATAACGGCTGGCAATAAATTGACTTAAATGTTCTGCCTTTTTTCGATCTTGACACGCAATTGTTAAGTATGATAAACGCTCCATAGCAACTTCTTCTGCATGGCAAGGACCTGTAAGAACTCCTATATTTTGGTAGGGAATATTAAAGTTTTTATGAAAGTGTTCCCCTACAATTAAGCCTGTTTCTGGCACAATACCTTTAATAGCGGAAAAAACTATTTTATCTTGTAATGAAACGGATAATTTGTCTAATGCTGTTTTTAAAAACGCCGAAGGAATTGCAAAAATTAAAACGTCATAATTTTCAGCGATATAGTTCATATCGTCAGACAAATCTAACTGTTCGGTATTAAATTCTGCGGAGCTTAAATAACTAGGGTTGTGTTTGTTTCTTTTTATATGCTCGATAGCATAGGCACTTCGCATATACCAACCGATAGTTTCTAGGTTTTCAGATAACATTTTTACAATGGCTGTAGCCCAACTTCCGCCGCCTAAAACCGCTATTTTAGTTTGCTTATTCATAGTATAGTTTGATTAATGCGCTAAATTAATAAATCTATACCCTTCTAGTAAAAGTTATGAGTATTATATTTGAATTTTGAAAACTTTTTATAAAAAAATATGAATATACAACTAATAAATAAGTCGAAACATCAAACACCAGCTTACGAAAGCCAAGCTGCTGCAGGGATGGATTTACGTGCAAATTTAAATGAGCCCGTGGTTTTAAAACCCCTGGAAAGAGCCATTATAAAAACAGGATTATTTATCGCATTGCCTATTGGTTTTGAAGCGCAAGTACGCCCAAGAAGCGGGTTGGCAGCTAAAAAAGGGGTTACTGTTTTAAATGCTCCAGGTACTATTGATGCTGATTATCGTGGTGAAATTGGTGTTATTTTGGTGAATTTATCTAACCAAGATTTTACTGTAAATGACGGTGAACGTATTGCGCAATTAATTATTGCAAAACACGAACGTGCAGTTTGGCAAGAAGTAACAATTTTAAATGAAACCGAACGTGGCGAAAATGGTTTTGGTAGTACTGGTGTTTAATTGGTATCTAAATTTTTAGCCCCGATTGAAGCATTTGTTTGAGCTCTTTTTTTGATTTTATCTTCAAAAAAAAGCGAGTGCAGAAAGCGGGAAATTGCTTCTAAAAAAACAAAAACCTGTTGCAAAAATATTACAACAGGTTTTTTTAGCTATTTAAAATATCAAAATTATTTTGATTATTCTTGATTTTCAATCGCCGCCTTTATTTTAGTTTCTAATTCTTCTGCCAATTCAGGATTATCTTTAATTAAACCTTTTACAGCATCTCTACCCTGTCCTAGCTTTGTTTCGCCGTAGCTAAACCATGAACCACTTTTTTTAATGATACCATATTCTACACCAATATCTAAAATTTCACCAACTTTTGAAATTCCTTTACCATACATAATATCAAATTCTGCAATTTGAAATGGTGGCGCTACTTTATTTTTTACAATTTTAACTTTCGTACTGTTTCCAATAACTTTATCGCCATCTTTAATTTGTGTTCTACGACGGATATCTAAACGTACAGAAGCATAAAACTTTAAAGCATTTCCCCCTGTAGTTGTTTCAGGATTTCCGAACATTACCCCAATTTTTTCACGTAATTGGTTGATAAAAATAACCGTACATTTTGTTTTACTAATTGTACCAGTTAATTTACGCAATGCTTGCGACATTAAACGGGCATGTAATCCCATTTTAGAATCTCCCATTTCACCTTCAATCTCCGATTTTGGTGTTAATGCTGCAACAGAATCAACCACTACAATATCAACAGCTCCTGAACGGATTAAATTTTCGGTAATTTCTAAGGCTTGCTCCCCATGATCTGGTTGAGAAATAATTAAATTATCGGTATCAACACCTAAATTTTCAGCATAAAAGCGGTCAAAAGCATGTTCTGCATCAATAAAAGCGGCAATACCACCAGCTTTTTGAGCCTCTGCAATAGCGTGCAATGTTAAGGTTGTTTTTCCTGATGATTCTGGTCCGTAAATTTCAATAACTCTTCCACGAGGGTATCCACCAACGCCTAAAGCTAAATCTAATCCTAAAGATCCTGATGAAATGACTTCCATTTCCTCTACCTTAGTGTCGCCTAATTTCATTACTGCTCCTTTTCCGTAAGTTTTATCTAACTTATCTAAGGTAAGTTGAAGCGCTTTTAATTTCGCTTCTTTTTCTTTATCTGCTGCCATAAATCGTGCTGTTTTTTTGCTATTTATATTAAAGTAATAGTGGCTAAGTTATGAAAAACTACTTTTATCTTAGCAGCTTTTTTGGCATCTTTTTAATGCTACATTTTGTAATATTGTTTTTTTAATTTTCAATAAAAATGAGTGCGAGTATTCTTTTAAAAAACAGCCATAGTTTAGCAACTATATATAAAGGTGAGCTAATTAGTTTTATCATTAATAATGAAGAACTAATACATTCGAAAGATTCACCTGGTTGGAATGCTTCGGATATTGAAATGTTTCCGATTATTGGTCCTACAAAATTAAATGACTTTTCTGTTGATACGCCTAATGGAATTGCCAAACAAGACCAACATGGTTTATTAAGAGAACTTAATTACAAGCTTATTTCTAGCGATAAAACTTCGGCAGTTTTTGAAAAAAAATATAAAAAAAACACGCTGATAAAAAATTCTAAATTTCCTGAAAAATCGACACAAGAACATTTATTTTGGACCTATGATTTTATCTTTAGAAAAATTATTTCGCTTGAAAAATCAGCTATAAAAATAGCTTTTGAAATTATTAGTGATAAAAAAATGCCTTATATGTTTGGCTATCATCCGAGTTTTAAACTGTCTGGTTTTGCTGATGAAATTATAAAAACAAAAAATAAAGAAATTAGCATATCGGAAATTTTAAATGTAGGTTCGGCAGCTTATAAAGTTTTAAATACCAACGAAATTAATTTGATAAAAAAAGAGGGGAGTAGTATAAAAATTAGCAGCAAAAATTTTGATAATTTTATGTTATGGACTCCTGTTAAAAATATGGTTTGCATAGAACCTATTACACAATATCCGTTAGCAGAAGCTGCTGAAAATTCGATAAAAAACAGCAGAATAAGTAGCGGTAACGATTTCTTTTCAGTAACAATTAGCACCCTATAAATACCTTATGATACACCGTCATTTTATTATTCATAAACCTTATGGTTATCTTTCTCAATTTATTACCAACGAAACCAAAAGAAAGAAAAAAATGCTAGGCGAATTATTTGATTTTCCTGAAAAAACAATGGCAATTGGTCGTTTAGATTTTGCATCCGAAGGACTTTTATTTTTAACTACCGATGGAAAAGTAAGCGCCGAGGTTCGCAGTAAAAAAGTAGAAAAAGAATATTACGTACAGGTAGATGGAATCATAACGCCAGTAGCACTCGAAAAACTACAAAAAGGCGTAGAAATTGGGGTTGATGGTCAAAAATATACCACACTTCCAGGGAAAGCTTCTACCTTAAAAACACCTAATTTTCCTAATAGATCTCAAAAAATAAGAGATGATCGTCATGGTCCTACAAGCTGGGTTAGTATTGTAATTTGTGAAGGGAAATTTAGGCAAGTTCGTAAAATGACCGCCGCTGTGGGCTTTCCAACATTGCGTTTAATTAGGGTTCGTATTGGAAATATTCTTTTAAATGATATGGAATCGGGAGCTGTAATTGAAACCCAAACCTTATTATAAGCAATCTAAATTGATGTAACTATTTGTGTTTTTTTAACGTAGTATTTTATGTAAATTTACAGTGTTATTACTAATATTTCACATTAAATTTTACACTATGAGAGATAATTCAAACACTTTTATTTATATAATAGCCAGTATTATTATACTGCATTTTTTGGTTGGTTTTGGTTATTTAATTTATAAAATGACTAAAAAACCAGCTTCCCAAAAAGAGGATGAAAAAGAATTGAAAAATGCTGAAAATGATAAAAAAAACTAACAAATAAAAAACAGCATGATATTAATTGCAGATGGTGGCTCTACAAAGGTAGATTGGGTTGCTTTAAATAGTAGCAAAAAAGAAGTTTTTAGAGTGCAAACACTGGGTTTAAACCCCAATATTTTATCTAAAAAAAAGTTATTAACAATTCTTGAAAACTGTGCCGATTTAAAAAAATATCAAAAAGCTATTAAAAAAATTTATTTTTATGGCGCTGGCTGTGGTACAGATACCCCTAAAAATATTTTAACCGAAGTTTTAATTGATTTTTTTTCGGCAACAACAAATGTTTCTGTTCAAGAAGATATTTTAGGAGCGGTATATGCTACTTCAAAAAATAAAAAAGCCATTGTTTGTATTTTAGGAACAGGTGCAAATAGTTGTTATTTTGACGGTAAAAATATCACTTATATTTCAGCATCTTTGGGCTATTTAGTGATGGATGAAGCAAGTGGAAATTATTTTGGTAAAAAATTACTTAGAGATTTTTTCTATAAAAAAATGCCTGCTGAAATAGCACATAATTTTGAAAAAGAATTTAATTTAGATCCTGATTTTATAAAACAAAATTTATATCAAAACCAAAGTCCAAATAGATATTTAGCAACTTTTGCTAAATTTATGTTTTCTTATAAAGAAACGCCATATATTCAAAAATTAGTGAAAAAAGGATTTCAGCAATTTTTTAAATATCATGTTTTAGCGTATCGTAAAAACAAAGATACTCCGGTGTATTTTATCGGTTCTATCGCATTTTATTTTAAAGATATTTTAGAAGAAGTTGCCTTCAAAAATAAGATTAAAATTACCGAAGTTATTAACAAGCCTATTGGTAATTTAATAAAATATCATCAAAAATTTTAAAGAAAATTTCCTGCTATTATTAAATAATTACTTCTCTAAAAATAGCAGGAAATAATGATATTTTTTATACTGTTTTCATTTTAACATGTGGTATTTCATCTTCTAAATATTCTTTTCCTTCTTTAATAAACCCATGAGATTCATAAAATTTTATTAAATATTTTTGAGCTGAAATAGTAATTTTAGTAGAATTATAAGTATCGTAAACAGCTTGTTTAGAAGCTTCTATTAAAAAATGACCGTAGCCATGTGCACGCTCCTTCTTTTTAACAAGTACCCTACCAATACTTGGCGTTTCAAAATATTCACCGCTATTAAATAAACGTGTGTACGCTATAATTTTATCTTGCTTTATTCCTAAAACATGCAAGGCATATTGGTCTTTATTATCAAGATCTTGATACACACATTTTTGTTCAACAACAAAAACTTCAGAGCGCAATTGTAATATTTGATACAATTCTGATGTTGTTAATTCTGTAAATTTTTTGATTAAAAAATTCATTTAAAATATTTTAATTTATAATCATTATAAACTATGATAAACAATCACAAGCTATTTTATGAACTCTATCGGCATGTCTTCCACCTTCAAATTCGGTATTTAAAAATATAGTTACAAAACCTAAAGCTTGTTGTAATGATACAAAACGAGCTGGAATTGTTAAAATATTGGCATTATTATGTTGACGTGTTAATTGTACTAATTCATTATTCCAACATAAAGCTGCACGTACACCTTGGTGTTTATTTGCTGTCATTTGTGCACCATTACCGCTTCCGCATAAAATAATTCCCATTTCAGCTTGCTGCGTTTCTACAGCTTCAGCGGTTGGGTGAATAGCGTCTGGATAATCCATACTATTAGTATCATTTGTTCCAAAATTAATCACCTTATGCCCTAGTTTTTCTAAGAGTTTTATAATTTCGAATTTATACTCGGTACCGGCATGGTCATTTCCAATGGCTATTGTCATAATTTGTTGATTTTAATTTAGTTGTGTACTACAAAAATACAGCAAATCAGGGTTATCAACAGTAATTAACAATGCTTTTTTAAGGATAAGCAATAAATAACTAAAAATCAACGATTTAGAAATACCGGGCAAATGTTAATAAGTAAGCGTATCTTTTTAAAACTTTTTTTGTTTATTCCAATTATTTTTACAATACAAAAACAATTTTAACATATGCAACTTTTTTTATTAGAATTTAATAAACATTTATCAACACTAAATTAACCTCTTGTTAACAATCAAACTAGCTAAAGTTATTAAGAATTATTAGTTGTTAACAGTTATTAACAGCTGTTGATAACTTTGTTTAAGTGCTAAAAACCAACAAGTTAAATACATGATAACCTGTTGATAATATTTAATAAGTCATATTACCAAAAATAATAGCAAATACTTATTGTACTTATTAACACACTATAATAACAAACATCTTTTTTTAAAAATTTAAAGAGAAAATATATATAATATAATAAATGTTAATAACCTTATAAAGAAATAACAATTCAAAAAAATTAGAAATAACTAATAACCGTATTAATTAGCTTTAAAGCTTGTTTAAAATTCTTCTAAAAAAAGAAGTATAACAAGCAAAAAATAACCGTCACAGATACTATTAGCTATTTTTATATATATTTGCGGTATAACACTGTTAAATTACATAATGTAGTTACTTCTCCACTAACAGAAATTTAATTGCTACAGCCTTATTAAATAGCCTATCTAAATATTTAATAAAATTATAGGAATAGCCTTAAAAGCAAAACAACTAACTATTTTTATGGTGTAAAAATTGCTCAATTTCTTCTTGATTTTTAGGAAGGATTTTTTAGATAAAATATATTGAGTTTTAAAAATCATGATGATATCATAAATAATAATGTAAAAATTAGCCCAAAACAATAAATTGGTAACACTTATTTAATAAAAAGTGTCGTAAAATAAATTGTATTTTGGTGATAATTAACAAAAGACGAAAGATTAATGACTCGAAAGAAAAAAATATATAAAAAAAAGGGAAAAGTAATTAAAGACTTAACCTTAAAAATTTTCAAAATATTAAAAGAAGACACTTCTAAAACATATAATTATAAACAGATTGCCAGTAAAATGGATATTTCTGATTCTGATGGAAAAAGCCAAGTACTTAAAAAATTAGTAGAATTACACGAAACAAAAAAAATTAAAGAAATAGATCGCGGAAAATATCAAATAAATCAAGATCGTAAATATCATATCGGTACTTTAGATTTAACAGCGAATGGAAATGGGTATTTTATGTCAGATGATTTTGAAAAAGACATCTTTATGCCCGCTATTAATTTAGGAAAAGGATTGCATCAAGATACCGTAAAAGTTTTTGTTTATAACAAAAGACGATCTTCGAAATTAGAAGCCGAAGTTGTTGAAATAATCGAACGTAAAAAGACTGAATTTGTTGGTATTTTACAAATGAATAAAAGTTTTGGTTTTGTATTGCCAGACAGTCAAAAAATGTCGGTAGATTTATTTGTTTCTCAAAATAAATTAAACGGCGCAGAAGATGGCGATAAAGTAGTCGTGCAAATGACAGATTGGCCAGAAAATTCTAAAAATCCATTCGGAAAAATTACACAAGTTTTAGGAAAACCTGGTGAACATGAAACTGAAATTCATTCTATTTTATTAGAATATGGATTGCCGTATGAATTTCCAGAAGAAATTGAAAAAGAAGCTGAAAATTTACCATTAGAAATTACCGAAGCTGAAATTTCAAAGCGTCGTGATATGCGTAAAGATTTAACATTTACCATTGATCCTAAGGATGCTAAAGATTTTGATGATGCCTTATCATTTACAAAATTAGAAAATGGAAACTACGAAATCGGAATTCATATTGCCGATGTTTCGCATTATTTACAGCCAAAAACGAGTTTAGATGATGAAGCTTATGACAGAGCAACATCGGTTTATTTGGTTGATAGAGTAGTGCCAATGTTACCTGAAATGTTAAGTAACGGAGTTTGTTCATTACGCCCAAACGAAGAAAAATTAACTTTTTCGGCAGTTTTTGAAATGAATGAAAAAACACAAATTGTAAACCAGTGGTTTGGTAGAACAGTAACTTATTCTGATCAGCGTTTTGCTTACGAAGAAGCGCAGTCAATTATTGAAAACTGTACATTATCCGAAGAAATTAAAGCCTACGAAATGCCTGCGGATATTTCAATTACGGATGAAAGTTATCAAGTAATTCCAGAAATAGTTGAAGCGACCTTAAAATTAGATGAATTAGCCAAAAAATTACGTAAAAAACGTATGAAAGCAGGCGCAATTTCATTTGATAGAGTAGAAGTGAAGTTTGATTTAGATGAAGATGCAAATCCTGTGGGAGTTTTCTTTAAAGAATCGAAAGATGCTAATAAATTAATCGAAGAATTTATGTTATTAGCCAATAGAAAAGTAGCCGAATTTATTGGTTTTTCTAAAGGAAAAGAAACAAAAAACACGTTTATATATCGTACACACGATGAACCAAATATTGATAAATTAGCTTCTTTACAGAACATTATCAACAAGTTTGGGTATAAAATAGATACCGAAACTAAAGAAAAAACATCGCAATCGTTAAATAAATTATTAGCCGATGTTCAAGGGAAAGGTGAAGCCAATATGGTAGAAACTTTAACGATTCGTTCGATGAGTAAAGCAGCTTATACAACTCAAAATATTGGACATTATGGTTTGGCTTTTGATTATTATTCGCATTTTACATCACCAATTCGTCGTTATCCTGATGTAATGACACACCGTTTATTACAACATTATTTAGATGGCGGAACATCTCCTAAATCAGCTGAATATGAAGTAAAATGTAAGCACTCTTCACAAATGGAAGAATTAGCTGCAAAAGCGGAACGTTCTAGCATAAAATATATGCAAATAAAGTACATGAAAGACCATCAAGATGAAGAATTTGAAGGGGTTATTTCAGGGGTTACTGAATGGGGAATTTATGTTGAAATTAGCGCAAATAAGTGTGAAGGAATGGTGCGAATTAGAGACATAAAAGATGATTATTATGTTTTTGATGAGAAAAAATATGCTGTGGTTGGGCAATCGTCTAATAATGAAATTCAATTAGGAGACACGGTTGTTGTAAAAGTAAAAAATACCGATTTAGAACGTAAACATTTAGATTTTCATTTAGTATCTCATTAATTTATAGTCACTACTGCAATAAAAACCAGTATTTGACTTTATAGTGTTGGTACAATTATTGAATGTATCAAGTAACTAATTAATTATTATGATTAAAAAAATAATCTTTTTAAGTTTGATTTTGATGCCATTTTTAGCAGCTGCTCAAACAACGATTACAAAAAAACTCGGTGAATTTACCCAGGTAAAAGTATTTAACGGTATTGATGTATTTTTAGTGAAATCTACAGAAAATAAAGTAGTTATAACAGGAGATAAAGCAGATAAAGTAACGGTTAAAAGTAAAAATAACAGGTTAAAATTATCGTTGAAATTCCCTGAAACAACTGCCGATGGTACGGTTAAAATAACGCTTTATTACCAGTCAGAATTAGATATAATTGATGCGAATGAAGGTGCTACAATTACCGCAAAAATAATGGAACAGCCAGCTATTGAAATAAAAGCACAAGAAGGCGCTTTTATTAATATGGTTGTTAAAGTGAAACATTTAACGGTTAAAAGTTCATCGGGAGCAGTTATTAAACTCTCAGGGTCAACTAAAAACCAAAATGTAGCGGCTAATTTAGGTGGCATGTATCATGGATATAATTTAAAGGTAACCGATTTAAATTACGTTCGAGTAGGTTCAGGAGCTAAAGTTGAAGTAAATGCTGGCGAAACATTAGATGCTAAAGTTTCTTTTGGAGGTTCTATTTTTTACAAAGGAACTCCCGAAATTTTGAAAGCAAAAAAAGTAATCGGTGGAGTAATTGAACAGCGAATTTAATTTAGTATCTTTGTACTGTAAAATTTAATAAAGATGATTTCACTTAGTATATTTTTAGGAATGATTGGACCATTGCAAATAGCCTTGGTAGTTGGATTAGCATTATTAATGTTTGGAGGAAAGAAAATTCCAGAATTAATGAAAGGTTTAGGTACAGGAATCAAAGAGTTTAAAGATGCCACTAAAGCCGAGGAAGAAGTAGACGAAAAAGGTGAAAAAACAGAAGAAATAAAAACTTCTTCTAACGATAAAAAATAAAAACAGCAGTATCATAGCTAAAAAAAAACCGAAGCATTTGCTTCGGTTTTTTTCGTTTATAGAGTAAAATATAATTTTTAAAATTTAATAGCCGTCCCTGAGGTTGTTACCATGATCATTCCGCCTTTAGCTCCTAAGGTTTCATAATCTAAATCTACTCCAACAATAGCATCGGCACCTAATGCTTCAGCTCTTTCTTGCATTTCTTTTAAAGAGGTATCTTTTGCTTTGCGCAATACTTTTTCATAAGAACCTGAACGTCCGCCAACAATATCTCTAATTCCTGCAAAAAAATCTTTAATAAAATTTGCCCCAATAATTGTTTCACCAGTAACAATTCCTAAATAGGCTGTTGCTGGTTTATTTTCAATAGTGGGTGTTGTAGTTACAATCATACTATGATGCGTCTTTTTTAAGGTTTTTACTTTCCTTCATACTTTCGCCTATTTGATTTGTAGCAGCAAAACTAGCGACCATATCATTTAACATAGAACTTGCTGCATTCGGGTTGTTTGGAAGTAAAATCAGGTTACTATTTGTATCGGCACCAATAGATTGTAAGGTATCGTAATGTTGGGTAATTACAATTAATGCCGATGCTTCTTGCGAGTTAATTCCTGCTCTATTTAAAACCTCTACGGATTCTTCTAAACCACGTGCAATTTCTCTACGCTGATCTGCAATACCTTTACCTTGTAAACGCTTGCTTTCTGCTTCTGCTTTGGCTCTTTCAACAATTAAAATACGTTGTGCATCTCCTTCATATTGAGCAGCTGTTTTTTCTCTATCAGCAGCATTAATACGGTTCATAGCTTCTTTTACTTGCGCATCAGGATCAATATCGGTAACTAATGTTTTAATGATATCATATCCGTAAGTCATCATTGCTTCATTTAATTCTGATTTTACAGCAATGGCTATATCATCTTTTTTTAAGAAAACATCGTCTAAAATCATTTTAGGAACTTCGGCACGAACTACATCAAATACATACGAAGTAATTTGATCGTGAGGATAATCTAATTTATAAAATGAATCATAGACTTTTTCTTTTATAACCTTATATTGAACAGATACTTTTAGTTTTACAAAAACATTATCTAAGGTTTTTGTTTCAATAATTACATCTAATTGCTGAATTTTTAAACTTAGTTTTCCTGAAATTTTATCAACTAAAGGAATTTTTAAATGCAAACCTGATTGACAAATTCTGTGAAATTTACCAAAACGTTCAAGGATTGCCGCAGATTGTTGTTTGACGGTAAAAAATGATTTGAAGAAAATAAATAGTCCAATAATTATTATTGGATACAAATAATTAAACATAGTTTTAATTTTTTTAGTTAGTAATTTTTAAGCATTGGTTAAAGATACTATTTATAATAGATACTTATAGGAGGTTTTTCTTTAGTTTTGTTACAAATTTTTTATTCAAAAATAATTTAAAAATCAATTATATGGAAATTATTCAACAACACGGAACAGCTATTTTAATTTTACTTTTTTTAATCGTTACTTTTTTACAATCGGGTATTGATAAGGTTTCTGATTGGAGTGGAAATGTTGCTTTTATCAAAGAACATTTTAAAGATTCGCCTTTAAAAAATTCAGTACCACTTTTATTGATGGTAATTTTAGTGATGGAATTAATTGCAGGAGCTTTTATGTTTATCGGAATTTTTAATTTGATAACAATGAACGATGCTAATTTAGCATTATTAGGAGTTCAAATTTCGGCACTCTGTTTAATTTTTCTTTTAATAGGACAGCGATTGGCTAAAGATTATGCTGGAGCAATGTCGTTAGCAGTTTATTTTATCGTAACAGTTTTAGGAATGCATTTACTAAGTAATTAAGCTTGATTATTTAAATTATCATTGTTTTTTTTGATGATAAAATAAATAGCAATAATTTTTATTGATAAAAAACACCTCTTAAAACAGTTATTTAAGAGGTGTTTTGTTTTTTTTAGATAAATTACATGTTTTATTTATTTTGATTGATAAAAAATACTTTAAAATAGTTTAAAATGATTTTAATTGTTTTTTATCAAATAAATTAAAGAAGAATACTCGCCTGTTTTTTTTGCTTTAATATTTGATGTTAATCCTGTAAAAAAAGCACTAATTGGTTTTGATGTATTATTTTTATATTTTTCTGATAATAAAGAAACATAAAAAGCATCAAATTTCATTGGAAGTATTTTTACAACTTTCATATCAGTCGTTGCAAATATTTTTTTTATCGCTGTTTGCGAGAAATGCCATAAATGTCTTGGCACATCATAAGCAGCCCAAAATTCTTTATACTTTTTAGCATCGTAACTTTTATAATTTGGCACGGCAATAATTAAAACACCATTTGGTTTTAATAATTTTTTTAATTGATTTGTATATTCAATTAAATTAGGAATATGTTCTAAAACATGCCACAGCGAAATAACATCAAATTGTTTTCCTTTATAGTTAGAAATATCTTCTTGAAGCTCAATATTTTTTTTTGAAGCAAAACTTCTAGCTTTTTCCGAAGGTTCAACTCCTGATACTTTCCAATTATTTTCTTTACAAACTTTTAAAAAATCACCAGTACCAGCACCAACATCTAAAATTGTTTTTTCTTCGGATTTAAAAGAATTTATCAAATTTAATTTTTGCTTTAAAGTATGATTTTTTACTAATTGATAGGCTTTATCAAACAGCGTTTTTTTACTATCAGTATGCGAAATATACGCTTCACTTACATAGTAATTTTCTAAATTTACAGGAACAGGCGAAGTAACAAGCATATCATATTTCTTGTTATACATTACTTCGTAACTTTCATCAGAAACCGTATGATCGATACAATTTAGTAATGGTGTAAGATTTTTGTAAAGCTCTTTTGTTGTTTCCAATTTTTTATTTTTTATGATGTTCTAAGCTAAATATTGATGCTTTATTATTGCAATAATACGTAAAAAAAAACGCTCCATACGGAACGTTTTTTGTATTAAAATAAATTTTATTATCGTCCCATGTAAACTAATAAAACGGAAATATCACTTGGTGATACACCACTTATTCTACTAGCTTGCGATATTGAAGTTGGTTGAATTTTGTTTAATTTTTCTCTAGCTTCATGCGATAATGAATGAACTTTATTAAAATCGAATTTAGCAGGAATTTTAACGTTTTCTAATCGGTTTAATTTGTCGGCATTATTTTTTTCCTTTTCAATATAACCAGAATATTTCAAGTGAATTTCTACTTGCTCAATAATTTCTTGATCCATATCATTTTCTTGTAAATAATTTTCTAGTTTTTCAATAACTCTAAAATCATTAAATGATAATTGTGGCCTTGTAGCAATTTTAAATAATTTTACCGATTGATTAATTAAACTAAGTCCTTTGCTTTCTAAAATAGGATTTATCTCTTCTTGTTTAACGCTTAAATTTTCTACAAATTTAACAAGAGCGGCTGTTTTAATTCTTTTATTAGTAACTCTATCTAATCTTTCTTTAGAAGCTAAACCAAGATTATAAGCTATTTCTGTTAAACGTAAGTCAGCATTATCTTGTCGTAATAACGTTCTATATTCGGCACGAGAAGTAAACATTCTGTAAGGTTCTTCTGTTCCTTTGGTAATTAAATCATCAATTAAAACACCAATATAAGCTTCACTTCTTTTTAAGATAAAAGGTTCTTTATTCTGAGTTTTTAAAGCTGCATTTACACCAGCCATTAAACCTTGTGCAGCTGCTTCTTCGTAACCAGTAGTTCCGTTAATCTGCCCCGCGAAAAATAAATTTTCAATTAACTTAGTTTCTAAGTTGTGTTTTAATTGCGTTGGCTGAAAGAAATCATATTCAATAGCATATCCAAAACGCAAGAATTTCACATTTTCAAAACCTGCAATATGTCGAATTGCTTTGTCTTGAATATCTTCAGGTAATGAGGTAGAAAATCCGTTTACATAAATTTCTACGGTATTCCATCCTTCAGGTTCAACAAAAATTTGATGACGATCTTTATCAGCAAAACGATCAATTTTATCTTCTACAGATGGGCAATATCTTGGTCCTGTCGATTTAATTCTACCATTAAACATTGGCGAACGATCAAAACCTTCACGTAAAATATCGTGTACTTTTTGATTTGTATAGGTTAAATAACAAGAACGCTGTGTGGTTAATTTTTTGGTAATTGGTAAGTAAGAAAATTTTTCAGGATTTTCATCACCAGGTTGTTCAGTCATTTTAGAAAAATCTAAAGACCTTGCATCAACTCTTGGTGGAGTCCCAGTTTTCATCCTTCCAGCTTCAAAACCTTTTTCAACTAAAGCTTCAGTAATTCCTGTTGAAGCACCTTCACCAGCTCTACCACCACCAAATGTTTTTTCACCAATATGGATTAATCCATTTAAAAAAGTACCCGCCGTAATAATTACGGTTTTGGCTTTTATTTCTAAACCTAAGGCTGTTTTTACGCCAACAATTTTATTTTCATCAAAAATTAATCCGTTTACGGCATCTTGATAAAAATCTAAATTATCGGTTTTTTCAAGCATATTTCTCCAACATTCTGCAAATTGCATTCTGTCAGATTGCGCTCTAGGACTCCACATTGCAGGTCCTTTTGATTTGTTAAGCATCTTAAATTGAATCGCCGTTTTATCGGTTACAATGGCGCTGTAACCACCTAAAGCATCAATTTCTCGTACTATTTGTCCTTTCGCAATACCACCCATGGCAGGGTTACAGCTCATTTGAGCAATATTTTGAAGGTTCATTGTTATTAGTAATGTATGTGCGCCCATGTTGGCACTTGCTGCGGCAGCTTCACTACCGGCATGACCACCACCTACTACAATTACATCGTATGTTGTATTAAATAAACTCATTTTTTATGGCTGTTCTACAAGGAACGGTTTTAGTTTAAATTTAAAAGTTTTAAAGAATCATTTTCTTTAGTACGCATTAGTTGTTTTTCTTGATCCGTTTTATCTTTGTATTTCATGTAGTGTAATACGCCATGAATAATAACGCGGTGCAATTCGTTTTCAAATAATACATCAAACTCCTTTGCATTTTCTTTGACTCTTTCAATCGAAATAAAAATATCTCCACCAACTAATTTTCCTAAGGTATAATCGAAACTAATAATATCTGTTAAGGTATCATGTTGTAAAAACTCTACATTCATTTTATGTAAATAGGTGTCATCACAAAAAACATAGTTTATTTCTCCTAATTCAAAACCTTCTTTTTCGATACAATTTAAAACCCATTGTGCCGTTTTTTCTTCATTTTTTAGTTGAAAATCGGTTTCGTAATTAAATTCAATCATGCTATTTTAGTTGTTTAAAATAATGTTTTTTAAGTATTATTTGTTGCTTTTAGGAAGGCTAAAATATTCTTGTACCTTCTTCTTATAATCAGGTTGCAAAGGTAATGATTGTCTATTTAATATTTCTGTCTGCTTATAAAACAACTTTTGAAACTTTAATTTTTTAATATTTTTGCTATGAAACTCCTTTAGATTAGCATCAGATTTTCGTTTTTTATCTTTATTTTGTTCAAAAGTAGCCTTATCTAATTTTAGTAATTGATACTTTAATTGCTGCATTCTGTCAATATTTTTTTGGGTAAAACCTTTTTCTAAAATGTCGTTTTCTAGCTGTTCCATTTTTTTTATGGCTTTTTCAGCACTTTTATTTTTACCTTTTCCATGCCCTGCTCCTTGTTTTTTCTGTTCTTGAAGCGCCTTTTCTAATTGCTGTCTTAATTGGGCTTGTTCTTTATAAATTTGATATAATTCTCCATTTAATTTTTCACCTTGTCCTTCGCCTTTTTTATTTCCACCTTCTTTTTCTCCAGGTTTATTTCCTTTCTTTTTGCCTCCTTTTCCATCTTTAGGTTTTCCTCCTTTTTTCATTCCGTCTTGCATCTTTTTCATTAACTCGCTTTGTTTTTTAATGATGTCGGGCAGGCTAAAAGATTTTCCTTTTCCCTTCCCTTTTCCGCTGCCAGGTTTTGGGTTTTTCATGGCGTCAAGCGCGTTGCTTAGCATATCGGCTAAGGTATTTGCGGCAGTCATAATATAGCGCTGACTTGTAATACCTTGTTGAAATTTATTATCGGCAAAACTTTCTAGAGATTCGTTTAAATTATAATGTGCCAATGAAAGTTGATCTTGAATTTTTGAAGTTATTTTTGGGTTTTTTATCGATAAAACAAATAAACTATCGTCAATATGTTCAAAATAAGTTTTTAAATGATGCTGTTTTTGCAAGTTTTTACCAAAGTTCGGGTGCGAAGAATTACTTTTTGAAAACACAGTCATTAAGGCTTCTTGGTTAAAAGAAAACATAATTAAATTTTCTAAAACCTGACGCAAACCTTCCATGTTTTCTTGGTCATTTTCGGCGCTCATTTGTTGCATTGATTTTTGCATTTTTTGAGACATTTCTTGCATTTTATCAGAAGCTTTTTTCTGATTTTTTTTCGATTCAGGTTCGTTTTTCTTTTCTAAATTTTCTTCAGCTTTGTTTAATTCTTCTTGCGTTTTTTTCGCTAAAGTATCCATAGCAGGAATTTTCATCGGAGATTTTAAACTTTTATTATCTTTTTTAAGATCGTTTAATTCTTTTTTAACTTTCTGAAAACCGTTGTTTATTTTTTGTTGTTCTTCTTTTATTTTTTCTTCGGAAGCTTTTTTATCAGCTTCTTTAGGCGATTCTTTTTCACTTAAATCTTTTTGTTTTTTAGATAAATCCTTTAAATTATCAGCAAGCTTTTGCATTTTTTGTTCCATATAAAAACGCTTGGTCATTTCTAAAATACGCTCTAAACTTTTTTCTTGCTGTTTGTTTTGTTCGGCTAATTCTTTGGTTTTTTTGAGTAAATCTTCTCTATTTAATTTTTCGGCTAACTTTTTAAGTTCGTCTAATAATTTTTGTTGTTTGTCTAATTTTTTAAGCTCTTCAATACGTTTTTTTAAGTCGATTTTCTTTTGTTGCAAGGCTTCATTTTTCTCTTTTTTCTCCGAGAAATTTTGCTTTAAATTATCAGTTTGCCGTTGCATCATTTTTTTATATTGATTTTGACGCTTAATTAAATTTTTAATTTTTTTCTGATCATTCCAACTTACATTTTTCTTGTTTTGAAGCTCAAACTGAATTTTTTCTAATGATTTTTTCTGTTGTTCTTGCTTGTTCAATGAATTTTCTAAATGTTGAATATGATTACGTTGTTCTTGTAAAAGTTCGGTATCAATTTCATTTTTTGTTTTTTGTCGATACGAAAATTTCTGACTTTTAGTCTTTTTACTACCGTTTATAATATCGTTATCAAACACTTGAAAATAGAGTTCGTAATCGATGCCTTTTTGTAAATTCAAGCTATCAGGAAATTCAAAAAAGAAGGTTTGTAAGGTGTTTTTAGTTAGTTTAATTTTTTTGAATTGCTTATTTTGTTGGCTATTATTTTTATCATAATAAACCAATTCTAATTTTTTGAAACCATAATCATCAGCAATTTGACCTACAAACTGTGCATTTCCTCGTGATATGCTATCAATATTAGATTTTACATGAATTGTCGGATGTTCATCTTTAGTAACTCCAATCGAAAATTGTAATTTTTCGTACTCTTTTAAGTTTTTATTACTCGTAGAAATTTGATAATTGAGTGCTTTTTTTACTTGTTTTTTAAATTGAAATTTATTTTTAGTATCTTTTAAAAAAGCAAATCGTTTGTTATTTGAAATAAAATGAACACTATCTGTTTGACTTGTTTTAACAGCCCATTTTACAAGAGTTCCTTGTGGAACAATTATGTTTCCTGTGTTTTTAATGATTTCATTTTTCTTTTTGATATACTTCGGATAGGTTAAATGCACTGAAATATTTTGAATCGAAGGCGTATTTATGACTGCTATTTTAAATACATCCGAAGTAATAGCATTTGCACTTGCATAAAAATCAACAGGTTTTTGTACTTGTGTAAAAGTGTAAGAAAATAAACCATTTCCTTCATTTTTGAAGAAATATTGTTGTTCATTAAAATGAATTTTTGCTTGTTCAGGAACAGCTTTTCCTGTTGTTTGTATATAGACAGTAATATCTTTTCCTTTTATAACAGTCAAATTTTTTGCCGTGATATTAAAGTAAAAATCGGCAGGCGCTTTATAAACAACCGAATGATTTACCACTCTATTAAAACTTTCAGATAATTGTTTAGAAGTACCTGTTAAAAAAAATAATCCCCAAATAATTAGCGGAATTAAAGCATATTTTAAATAGCGAATATTAGTTTTAAAATCGATTGCTTTGTTAAAAGAAATTGGCTGTATTTCTTCTGATTTTTGATTAATACTAGCTATTAATAAATCAGATTTAGTATCATTTTGTTTTAATTGAAGCAGGTTTAAAAGTTTATCTTGTACTTCAGGAAAATGATTTCCTATTATTTTTGATGCTTCTTCAAAAGAAATTCCTTGTTTTAATCCTATAATTTTGAATATAGGAAAACAGATAAAACGTATCAATAAAAATAATTGTACAATTATAAATAACCAGAATAATAAAGTTCGGGCATTGGGTTTAAGCCATAAAAAATGCTCTATAAATAAAGTAAATAGTAGGTATAATAAACCTAATGAGATAAATAAAATACTTCCTTTTATTAATTCGCTTGTATAGTATTTTTTACTAAACTGTTGTAATTTTTGTTCTATTTTGCTAAAATTCTCCATATCAGTTTATAAAAGTACTATTTTTAAAAAGAAAATTTACTGAAATATTCTTGTAAAATTTTTTAGTTCTTGACTATAAAATAATCAAACAATTTTTTATTTTATTCTCTTTCTTATTCTGTTAACATAAAACTATATTTGTAGCTTCAAATCAACAAAAAATGACTGATAACGTAAGAGTACGCTTTGCTCCTAGCCCAACAGGACCTTTACATATTGGTGGTGTAAGAACTGCTTTATTTAACTATTTATTCGCTAAAAAATATAACGGAACTTTTGTGTTACGTATTGAAGATACTGACCAAACTCGTTATGTTAAAAATGCCGAACAATATATAGTTGATGCTTTAGAATGGTGTAATATACCTTTTGATGAAGGACCAAATAATAATGAAAAATTCGGACCTTATCGTCAGTCAGAACGTAAAGAATTATATCAAAAATATGCTAATATCTTATTAGAAAAAGGATGGGCATATTATGCTTTTGATACTGCAGAAGAGTTAGATGCTCATCGTAAAAATCATGAAGAAAACGGAAAAACGTTTACTTATAATTGGCATAATCGTCAAAAATTAAACAGTTCATTAGCACTTTCATCTGAAGAAGTTGAAGCTAAATTAGCTGCAGGTGATAAATACGTCGTTCGTTTTAAAACGCCACAAGATGAAACTTTAATACTTGAGGATGAAATCCGTGGGAAAATTAAAATTGATACCAATGTTTTAGATGATAAGGTATTATTTAAATCGGACGGAATGCCAACTTATCATTTAGCAAATATTGTTGATGACCATTTAATGGAAATTTCGCACGTTATTCGTGGTGAAGAGTGGTTACCATCAATGGCATTACATATTTTATTATATCGTGCTTTTGATTGGAAAGCTCCAAAATTTGCACATTTACCGTTAATCTTAAAACCTGTAGGAAAAGGAAAATTAAGTAAACGTGATGGTGATAAATTAGGATTTCCTGTATTTCCTTTAGAGTATACCAATGAGCAAACTGGTGATGTTTCTAGAGGATATAAAGAAGACGGTTATTTTAACGATGCTTTTATAAATATGTTAGCTTTATTAGGATGGAATCCTGGTACGGAGCAAGAAATTTTTTCATTAGAAGAATTAGTTGAAGCTTTTGATTTAAGTAGAGTTAGTAAATCGGGTGCTAAATTTAGCCCAGACAAAACAAAGTGGTTTAATCAGCAATATTTACAGACAAAATCTGATGAAGAATTAACCGCTTTATATATTCCTATTCTTGAAGAAAAAGGAATTACTGCGGATGAAAATTTCACTCAAAAAATAGTATCATTAATAAAAGAACGTGCTACGTTTGTTGCTGATTTTTGGGAGTTATCAAGTTTTTTCTTTGAAAACCCATCAGCATATGATGAAAAAGCAACCAAAAAACAATGGAAAGAAACTACTAGCGAATTAATGCAAGAATTAATTACCGTAATTTCTAGCATTGAAGATTTTACCATAGAAAACGCTCAAACTGAAATTAAAGGATGGATAACATCAAAAGAAATTGGTTTTGGTAAAGTAATGCAACCGCTTCGTTTAAGTTTAGTAGGTAAATTAGCAGGTCCTGATTTATTTGATATCATGACAATGATTGGAAAAGAAAATACGATTGCAAGAATTAAAAATGCAATAGATAAATTGTCTTAAAAAAACATCAAAATAAATAGGTAGAAAACGCCACTTTGTAATAAAGTGGCGTTTTTTAGTATAAAAATAGTTCTTAATATTGATCCTTAATATTTATTGTGATAACAGTCAGGTCTTGATTGCGACCCATTACGATTACGGTTATTGGCGTTCCAATTAAGGTTAAACACAACCGATAAAGTAGTCTGAATATGCGAACGCATACTTTGATAACCATCAAAAGAATGCTTGTAATATAGTTGCGGATTTAAACCAATTCTGTCGGTAAACCAATAAATACCACCCGCTCCAATATTTAAGGTAGGAGTTGCTTTTAATTCAGCATCAACAATACTTCCACCTGTAAAAATATAGGGGCTAAACTTATCAAAAATTGCATTAAAATTATAACGCAATGAAGCATCCATAGAAAAATATTTAACGCTATTTTCCATAAAACCCACATTGTCAATCGTATTTACTGACATCGCTCCATTAACTGATAAACGCTCACTAATTGGCGCGGTTAAATTAAGTACTGGTACTTGAAACATATTGGTATCACCAATAAAAGCCGCATTCGACTCATTAAAATGTGTAATACCCATACCAATACCTACTTGCCACGAATCGTTTAAATTTTGTGAACATAAATTGATCGAAAAACAAAGCAGTGTAGCAAGTATAATTTTATATATCATTTAAAGAGGGGATTTGTTAAAAAAAATTAATTATAATACCATTAAACAGCGTTTACTTTTTTAACTGCAGCTGTAAAATTATCTAAATCATTATCGTTCATTACCAAGTAAATTGCTTCATCGCAAACTTTTTCTACGTTGTCGGTAGGAAATTGTAAAGCAACAGCAATTTTTCGCATAAGAGTTACTTCTTTTTTGTCTACATGCTCATCGGCAAAAACCATTTTTGTTAAACGATATAAACGCTCAATACGCTCGTCATAACTTACAGGAGGATTTACAGGATACTTTTCAGGGCTTTTTAAAACTGCTGTGTATTCTGTTTGGTCAATGTTTAACCTTTTTGCAACTCTTTCTAATAATTGTTGCTCTTTTTCTGAAATAGTGCCATCAGTTTTTGCAATTTTTACAATACTTGCAAAGTGTCCTATTTCTTGTTTGTGTTTTCCTGTAGAATATAAATCTGATATTGACATTTTTTTATTTTTTAATAATTAAAATTAGGTACTCATTATTTAGGATACAAAGATGAAAAAAAAGTCACGAAAAACAATTTATGTAAGTTAAGAAATATATGAATAATTTTCTATTGAATTTTTTTATCCGTTTTAATTAAATGATAAATATTATTGATAAAATACTCACATACTATTCTTTTATCTGTTGTTTTTATTTTAACAATTGTGTACTTTTAGCCTTAAAAAATAAACCGCTGCTATTTTAACCTTTTTATATAAAACAGCTAAAATTAACCTGTTTATTACTTCTTTTAGTATAAAAATAGTGATTTTACCATTTATTTATAAAAATAACATACGCTTAAAAAAACACATGAAAATACTTCACACTGCCGATTGGCATTTAGGACATCGATTACATGAGCACTCGCAATTAGAAGAACAAATGTTGTTTTTAGCGTGGATAGAAAATTATATCAGCAATGAAAAAATAGATTTGCTTTTAATTTCAGGCGATATTTTTGACACCAGTTCGCCCTCGAACCAAAGTTTAACGATGTATTATAATTTTTTGGTAAAACTCCAGAAAACTTCGTGTAAAAACATCATTATTACAGGCGGAAATCACGATTCGCCAGGAACTTTAAATGCTCCCAAAGAATTATTAAATGCCTTATCAATAAAAGTAGTGGGTAAAGCCACCGAAAAGATTGCTGATGAAGTTTTTGAAATAAATATAAATGATGAAAAAGTACTTATTGGCGCTGTTCCGTATTTGCGTGATGGCGATATTAGGCGTGCCGTTGCAGGCGAATCTTTTGATGATTTAACCGATAAATATAAAAAAGCTTTAATCAATCATTATCAAGAAATCGCTATTGAATCTGAAAAAATAAATAGCAGCAATGCGCCCGTTATTGCTATGGGACATTTATTTGCTACCGGTGGTTCGGTTTCTGATAGCGAGCAAAATATTTATGTAGGAACTTTAGGGCATATTGGCGCATCTGATTTTCCAACGTATTTTGATTATGTGGCTTTAGGGCATTTACACAGACCGCAAATAGTTGGCGAAAATGATAAAATCAGATATTCAGGTTCTCCAAATATTTTAAGTTTCAGTGAACTTAATTATGATAAAAAAATCATTGTTTTAGAAATATCAGCAAATAAAATCAGCAATATTGAGGATGTTATCGTTCCTAATTTTAGAGAATTTTACAAATTAAAAGGAAGTATGGAAGCGTGTATCGCTAAATTTCCGAGTATTATTTCAAATTCGTATCAATTAAAACCTTGGGTAGAAATTGTTTTAGATCAAGATAATACGATACAAACTGATGAGTTAAAAGATACTTCATTAGCATACGATTTTGAAATATTAAAAATCACCTTAAAAAATCAACGAAAAATTAAAGGAATTGAAGAGTTATTAGCCGATGCAACCTCCATAAAAGAATTAGTTCCTACCGAAGTTTTTAAATTAAAATGCGAAGAAATGGATTTTGATTTAGACCAAAATCAGCAAGTTTGGGACGCTTTTAATGAAGTTTTACAAGCAGTTAAAAATCAATAAAAATTAATATTCTTTATTCGTTATGAAAATTTTAAAGATAGCATTACAAAATATAAATTCGTTAAAATCAGAAACGCCAATTGTTATCGATTTTGAAAATGAAAACTTTAAAGACGTTGGTTTATATGCCATAACAGGTGTTACAGGCGCAGGAAAAACGACTATTTTAGATGCCATTACAATCGCTTTATATCAAAAAGTCCCTCGTTTTAAGGATACAAAAGGATCTTTAATTGATGTAGTAAGTCATGGTGCAAATAATGCTTTTACCCGCATTACTTTCGAAAATAATAATTTTATTTATGAAGGATATTGGGGAATCCAACTTGCAAACAAAGCAGGTAAAAAATATACAAATCCAAAAGAAGAGGTGAGCTTAAAAAATTTATCTACGGATAAAATAATCGCCACTCAAAAAAGAAAATATATTGAAGAGGTTCAAAAAGTAACCCAATTAAATTACGACCAATTTTTACGTTCTGTATTATTGGCGCAAGGTGAATTTGCATCTTTTTTATCAGCAAAAGGACCTGATAAAGGAAAATTATTAGAGCAAATTACAGGCGAACAAATCTATAAAAAAATTGGCGAAGAAATTTTAAATAGAAAATCATCCGAAGAAAAAAAATTAGCAACAATTAAAGCAAAAATCAATGCGGATGATATTTTATCGAAAGAAGAAAAAGAAGCATTATTAGAAAAATCAGCAATTTTAGTAACCGATATTGCTAAAAATGAAGCAGAAATAACAAAAATTACAGCTGTTATTAATTGGTATATAAATTATCAAAAATTACTTGATAAAGAGGTAACTCTCGAAAAAGAAACTGAAAAACTTTCTCTCTTTGTTGATAATTATAAACAAGAATTAAGCTTGTTATCTTTACATGAAAAAGCAGCTCCTTTTATAGAGTTGATTCAAAATTTTAAAAGAAATGAGAAAAATATTCTTGATAAAACTAATCAAGAAAAAGTTTTAGAAGTTGAATTAAAAGCGTTGAATCCTCAAATTGAAAGCTTCAAAAATCAAGTTAAAAATGAAACAACAGCTTTAGAAAATACAGATAAAGAGTTTGCTATTTGGTTGCCGAAATTTGATAAAATTACAAAGTTAGATGCGCAATTAAAAAATGAAATTGATATTACTTTTCAATCATCTGAAAAATTAAAAGACTTAAAAGTAGAAATTACAAATTTTGAAACTAAAGAAAATAAGCTAAAAATAAATTTAGAGAAATTAAAAGGAACTATTAAAATTGATGAAAAAAATCTAACTGAAAACAACTTTTTATTAGAAGTTAAAAATCATATTTCTAGTTGGAATTCAGATTTAATTACTTTAAAATCAAATAAAAAAATCTTAAAAGAAAATGCTGTTTTTATTGCTGATAAAAATGAAGAAGTAAAAATAACAACGATTTCTTTAAAAGAAAAAACTGATTTTTTATCTAAAGAAAATATCGAAATTGAAAAGCTTGAGAAAGAAATTTTAGCTGTAAACACCACCTTATCAAAAAATAATAGTACTGATTTATTTGCAAAACAAAAACAACTTGCTACATCAGAAAATAATTGGAAAGAATTTAAAAATTTATCCGAAGAAATTGCAAAAAATGATAAAGAACAAACTGAAAAAATAGCTCAAAAAGCAACTTTATCAACGGAATTAATCAATTGTAAATTAGAAATTGAAAAGTTTGAAGCAGCTATTTCAAAACAAGAAATAGCAGTTAAAGATGCCGAGAAAATTCTGAATTTAGAAAAAAGTATCGCTAATTATGAAGCTGACCGTAAAAAATTAAAAAAAGGTGAACCTTGTGGTTTATGTGGTTCAGAAGAACATCCGTTTGCAGAAAATTTGGAAGTTATTGGGATTTCAGAATCTGAAAAAATACTTGTCGAAAGAAAAAATAGTTTAAAATATTTAGAAGAATCAAAAGTAGCTTTAAAGATAAAAGAAACACAATTAAATACCAATATTGAAGCTTTAGAAACTCAACTAAATTCAATTTTAGAAGATGTAAAAAAACTGAAAATAAAAGCTTCTGAACTGCCAATTTCTTCTGATTTAACAAATATTACTGAAATTAATATAGCGTTAAATTCAATATCGGAAGAACTAAAAGTACTTGATAAAAACCTGAAAATAGCACAAGAATTACAAATTGATAAAGACCGTTTATCTAAAATAATTGAACTTAAGAAAAACGAGATAAATACACTTAAAACAGCCGTTGCCACACTTACCGAGAAAAATAAAAATGCCACTACTGAAATAACATCCAAAGAAAAAATAACGGATGAATTAACGATTACTTATAGCAAGTTAGAAAACACTTTAAAAACGAAGTTGACTGAATTTAAGTATGAATTACCAGCTATAAATCAGGCGGATTTGTTTATTGAAACTATTGAAAAATCTGTTGCTGAATATTCAAAAATTCAACAAAATTTAGAGGCTTTAAAATCCGAAGAAAAAGTAAATAACCTTGATTTAGAGAACACTAAAAAACAAGTAGAAAATTATACAAAAACGCAAAATGAGTTTCTTCAAAAAAAGTCAGCATCTGAAAATAATACGAAGCTTTTAAAAGAACAACGAAATAGTATTTTACCCTCTGAAATTACCGTTGAAAATAAACGTGAAAATTTACAATTAGCACGTAAAGATATTTTTGAAAAACTAGAAGCTAGTAAAAAAAATAGTCAAAAATTATCAGATGTTAAATCGGTAAAAGAAGCGTTAAAAGTTAAAAATAATCAAGATTTAAAAGGTTTAACCGAAGAAATAAAAAGTTTAGAAATTGAATTTAATAAGCAACTAAAAAATAGTGATTTTGAATCGAAAGAAGCAATTGAAAATGGGTTGTTATCGAAAGAAAATATTTTAAAATTTAGCGAGAATAAAGAGAAAATCAACAAAAAACAAGTTGAATTAAAAACACTAAAAGAAGAGAATATAAAAGCAAAAGAAGTTTTAAATACTGCTAGAAATTTTGAAGTTTCAGAGGAAGATAGCAAACTGAAATTAGCTGATTTTCAACAAAAAAACAAAGATTTTTTAACTGAAAAAGGAGAAATTTCAGAAGCTTTTAGAAAGGACAAAGAAATACAGGATAGAAACCAGGATATTTGTCAAAAAATTGATGCTCAAACCGCTATTTGTAACGTTTGGAAAGAGTTATTTAAAATTATCGGGAACTCAAAAGATGCGTTTAATATCTATGTACAACGTTTGACTTTAAAGCATTTATTAGACCTCGCCAACGTGCATTTGTACAAATTAAACAAGCGTTATTCCTTGAAAATGGAGGATTTATACAAGCCAAAAGAGGAGCTTAATTTTAATTTAATAGACCATTATCAAACCGATCAAGCTCGTTTGGTAGATACTTCGAGTGGTGGCGAAAAGTTTATTATTAGTCTTGCCTTGGCATTAGGATTATCGGATTTGGCGAGTAAAAATGTGAAAATTGATTCGCTTTTTATTGATGAAGGTTTCGGAACTTTAGACAGCAATACGCTTGAAACGGTAATTTCAACCTTAGAAACTTTACAAGCACAAGGAAAAATGATTGGAATTATATCGCACGTCGAAAACCTGAAAGAACGTATTCCGACGCAAATACAAATAACCAAAAAAAGTAACGGGGTTAGTGTTTTGGATGTTGTGTAAGTGGTTGGTGGTTTATCTAAATAATTGTGTAGTTTTATAGGTGAAAAATTGAAAAAGGGAAAACTCTTCATTTACTATGTGTTTTCCATTGTTTAATGGTGGGATGTATAGTTAAAAAATAGAGATACTCTTAATAAATTATATAATAGTATGTTTTTATAAAAAAATTAGAATGAAAAGAAAAATCACAGAATTCTCAGTTTTAAAAGCATATAACGGAGATTGTATTTTAATCAAAACGTATACTTCTGATAACAATGAGTTTATTATTTTGTTAGATGGAGGAACATCTTCTACATTTAAATATTTTTTAAAACAAGAATTAAAAAGTATTACTAAAATTGATTTATTAATCCTGACTCATATTGATTCTGACCATATAGGTGGTTTAATAAAATTATTCAAAAATTCTATTATTGATAAAATAGAAATAGAAGAAATATGGGTAAATCATCCAGAACTTTTTGATATAAATGCAGGTGAATTAATTAGTTTTAAACAAGGGAGTGATTTAAAGAAACTCATTTTAGAGAAAAAACCAAAAGTCAGAGTTAGAAATATAACAAATGAGGATAAGGAAATTAATTTACAGGGAATAAAATTCAAAATTCTATCTCCTACAAAAGAAATATTAAGTTCACTATATGATAAATGGGAGCAGTTAAAACCTAATAATCAACAACAAAAAGAAAATATATCATCTAAAAATATTACAGATTCTTATAATATTTGCTTAGAAGAGTTGAGTAAAACAAGTTTTAAACCTAATAGTCCTATAAAAAGTGATATTGTAAATGCTTCTTCAATTTCTTTCATTTTAGATTGTTTAGATAAAAAAATATTATTCCTTGCTGATTCAAGAGCTGAAATAATTGAAGAAGAATTAAAGGCGTTAAATTACACAGTCACTAATAAACTAAATTGTGATTATGTAAAAATATCTCATCATGGTAGTAAAAACAATACTTCTAGTAGTTTATTAGAATTAATTAATTGTTCAAATTTTATTATATCTACTAATGGTGGTTCGAGTAATCATAAACATCCATCAAGAGAAACAATTGCTAGAATTGTTTATAATTCAGCTAGAAATTTTGATAATGAAGTTTCTATTTTTACAAACTATTCTTTAGAAGATATTAAAAATAAAATAGGTGATTTTATAACAGAAGTCGATTTAGAAAAAGGCAATTGGAAAATTGAATATAAAAATAAATTCTAAAAAATATGATAACTGATATTTTAGAAAAATCGTGTGTTAGAATAACTATAAAAAAAAAAGGTAAAAATATAAATCAAGGAAGTGGTGTAATTATAGTTAATGACAATAATTATTATGTACTAACCGCATTTCATTGTCTTGGTGATTCTTTACCGAATATAAATGACATTTATATTGAAACTCAAGATGGTTATAATTCTGAATTTAAAAATATTGATGTTCTTTCAATAGTAGATAATAGTCCTAAAAAGGATAAGGATTGGGTTCTATTAGAAATTGATTTTATTGAAGAAGTAAATAATTTAAAAGCAGTCAAATTAGGCTATGGTTTTATTAAAAAAGAAAATATTATTTTTTATGGTTATCAAGGGATTTATAAAAATCAATTTAGACCATTTGAAGGAAAGATTTTACAAATATCAAATGATAAATTAAATTTTCAAATTAATATTGATGGCACATTTGATCAAGGGGGTAATGAGGGTCAGTTTGTTGCTCAAGGACTTTCGGGTAGTGGAGTGTATATAATAAAAAACAAGGAACTTTTTCTAATAGGAATACTAAATGCTGTTAATACAGAAACAGCTTGGAATGATGATATTAATTGTTGTTCGATAAAAAACTTATCTAAGGTATTTAAACATTTTCATAATATGTCTGATATATATTTTTTAAAGCAATGGGAAGAAAATTTAGAAAAGAAAAAGACGATAAAAGATTTAGAAAATTATAGATTATTAAATAATAAGAATTTTAAGTATCTAGAAAGAAAAAATAAAGTAATTTATGACACAGAAGAAATAGCAAATAAAAATACACAAAAACAACTTTTAAAATATCTTTCTTTACAAGAAAATATTGACCAACTAAGCTTTAATAATCCTCATTTACACAATAAATTTATAAATATTGTAAACAAATTTCAGGATGCAGTTGAAGATGATTATTCTAAATCAGTAACAAATAATAATGAAGCAAAAAACACAAAAATAGATTTAAGAAATCATTTGAAATATGAACTTGAAAAAATTATACCTAATGATATAGAAATAGATTTAGCTGATTTTCAAGTGATTAAATGGTTGTTGGATTGTTCATTAAACTTCACAAATAGATAATAATGATTGATATTAAATTAACTTCAAAAGCTATTTTTGAACCAATAAGACATAATGCTTATTATAAATTAATAATATTACTCGCAATAGTTAAGTATTGTGCTAATGGAAAAAAAGCATCAATACAATTAATTCATTTAGTTTTTTGGAGTTTAAGAACTAACAGGAATTATCAAGTTTTATATGATTTTTCTAAAAAAAGAAGACAAACTATTACACCTTGGTCTTTTGAAATTGGAATTGATAAAATATTAGCACTTTGTTATATAAATAATTTTTGTAAAAAATCAATTATAATGAATGGTAAATACTCCGACAGTTTAGAAATAAATATAACGAATGAAGGAGAGGATATTTTAAAAAAAATAGATGATTTTAATTTATTTAGAAAAGATATAATAAAAATTAAAGAATTAGGTAAAATTCCTAAAAGTAGAATTATTAATGCAAATAAAAAATGGACACTTATTTAACTAAATATGATAAAAATAAATAGATTAAGAGCTGAAATTTTATCTAATGAAAAAAGTTATCCCAAAGAAATTTATGGATTTGATTATAAATTTAATATAGGGTTAAATATAGTTGCTGGACATAATTCGAAAGGAAAAACGACAATAAATTCTTGTATTTATTATGCCTTAGGAATGGAAGAGTTATTAGGAGGTCATAATGAAAAAGCTTTAGATAAAGCTCTCAAAGATGAATTTACAATTAAATCAGAAAAAGCCGAAGATATAAATCATAAAATAATTCGTTCTAGAGTTATTTTAGAAATTGAGAACAATGGAGTAATTGCAATTTTAACTCGAAATATTAAGGCTGGTGAAGAAAAGTTAAAACCTAATCTAATTAATATTAAAATATCAGAGGAATCTACTATTTCTGAGAACTATTTTGTTAATGGTACAGGTAATAATGAAAGTGAAAATGGATTTTATGTCTGGTTAGCTAATTTTTGTAATATTAATAGACCAACTGTAAGTAATACATCAAAAGTGAATGATTACAGTCCTCTTTATTTACAGATTATTTTTTCTACAATGTTTATTGAACAAACAAAAGGCTGGTCTGATTTTTTTGCAACAATGCCTTTTTTTGGTATACCAAGTGCTAAACAAAAAAATGTTGAGTTTTTATTAAACCTTAATGAATTAGAGCTTTCAACTAAAAAAGATGTTTTATCAAAAGAAGAGAAAAAACTATCAGAAAAATGGATTAAAACGATTAAATCTTTCGATATTATATCTAAACAATTTAATGGATCGTTTAATGAACTGCCAAATAATTTGACGGTAGATAGGTCTAAAATTGATGATATACATATTTTATTTTCAGTTTCAGAAACTGAAAAAATTTCACTAGATAAATATTTAAAATCTCAAAAAAACACATTTAATACTTTAAAAAATAAACCGATATCTAAAATCGGAAAGAATAAAAAAGAACTACTTGTAAAGTATCAAGAAAAAGAGAAAGAATATTTTAAATTAAAAGAATACATTAAGGATTTTGCAGGTAAATTGGCTATTGAAAATATTCAGTTAAGTAATTTAAAGAAACAGTTTCAAAGAATAACTAAAGAAATTCTAGATCAAAATAATTTAAAAAAAGTATTTAGTAAAAACATTCTAAATAAAAAAGGAAATCATTGTCCAACATGTTCTCAAACTGTATCAACAGATTTACTTTCAAATACAGATATTGAGATACCAATATTAAGTATTGAAGAAACTATAGCTTTCTTAAAAGGGCAAAAAAAAATGATTGAAACATCTTCAAAATCATTAGAGGTTTCGACATCAGAAAAAAAATTACTATTACAGTATTTTAAAGAAAATTTAAGACAAAAAGAATCTTTAATAAAATCACTATCAAGAGATTTAATTGCAGATGATAGAACATTTTCAGAAGCTGAAATTTTAAAAAAATTACAACTAGAAAAAGAAATTGAAAATCTTTTATTTTTAGAACTAAAGATTACAGAATTAAAAAATGAATTAATTGACTTATTAAATAAATATATAAATAATAAAAATGCGTATGAAAATTTAAATGATTCTGAAATTGAAGATGAAAATAAATTAATTAATTTTGAGAAAAAATATAAAAACTTGCTTTATAAATTTGGTTACGACAGTAATTCTGATCAATGGAAAATATCTATAAATAGAAAAGAACCATTTAAATACTTTCCTGTTTATAGAGCTTATAAATCAGAAATACCTCAATCAATTAGGATAAATTCTTCTGCTTCTGATTTTGTAAGGAATATTTGGGCTTATACCTTATCATTACTTGAAGTAGGAAGTAATCATCCTGGTTTAGTTATTTTTGATGAACCTGGTCAGCATAGAACTAATATTAGTAGTTTGAAATCTTTATTTAAAGAGTCTTCAGAGATAAAAAATAAACAAATAATTATTTTCACTTCAATAGATAAAGAAATTAATGATAAAGAAAAATTAGAAATTAAAATATTGACAGAAGATTTAAATAGTGAGAATTATCATTTAATTGAATTAGATAAAACAAATAAAGTAATACAAAAACTTACAAAATAGTAAATAAAGCAATTCATCGAATGTAAGTCTATATTTTTAAAAAGCATTCCACCCCAAAAAAATAAACCACGTATATTTGTATAAAATACTTGTACGTTGAGCAAACAATTGATTGTAAACCATTACCAAAAATCTGATACTATCAAACAGATTGTTAAAGAGCTTCAACAAGAACAAAACCACTTTCAAATATCGAATTTGGTTGGTTCTTCGTTGTCTTTTGTCCTATCTGAAACCTTTAAAAAAGCCGAAAAACCTTACTTATTAATTTTTAATGATAAGGAAGAAGCAGCCTATTATTTAAACGATCTAGAACAATTATTAGGCGATAAAAATGTGTTGTTTTATCCAGGTTCGTATCGCCGACCGTATCAGATTGAAGAAACTGATAACGCCAATGTTTTATTGCGTTCAGAGGTTTTAAATCGGATTAATTCGAGAAGAAAACCTGCAATTATTGTAACGTATCCGACGGCTTTATTTGAAAAAGTAGTCACCAAAAAAGAACTCGATAAAAATACTTTGAAAATTAAAGTTGGAGAAAATTTATCTCCAGATTTTGTAAACGAAGTATTGTTCGAATATCAGTTTAATCGGGTTGATTTTGTTACTGAACCTGGTGATTTTTCAGTTCGTGGTGGAATTATTGACGTTTTTTCATTTTCGAATGATGAACCTTACCGAATGGAGTTTTTTGGCGATGAAGTAGAAAGCATCCGAACTTTTGATGTAGAAACACAGTTATCAAAAGAAAAACAACAGAAAGTAAGTATTATGCCTAATGTTGAAAACAAAGGGCTACAAGAAAATAGAGAAAGTTTTTTAAAATATATATCGGCTAAAACAGCAATTTTTGTAAAAGATATAGCTACAATTACAACAAATTTAGATACATTTTTTAAAAAAGCAACTGATTCATTTGATGAATTATCGACAGAAATAAAACATTCAAAACCATCGGAGTTATTTTGTGATGGTGCTTTAATTCAACAAGAATTACAACGATTTACTACGGTAAATATGAGTAAATCTAGTATCAAAAATCTAACAAATATTACTTTTGATACACACGCACAACCTTCTTTTAATAAAAAATTCGATTTATTAATTCAGAATTTTAACGAATTTTCAGCAAAAGGATTTACCAATTATATTTTTTGTTCTAATGATAAACAAGCACAACGTTTTCATGATATTTTTGATGATAATGAAGCCGAAGTATCCTATGAAACTATTGTTTTTCCTTTGTATCAGGGATTTGTAGATATTCAAAATAAAATTGTTTGTTATACTGACCATCAAATATTTGAGCGTTATTATAAATTTCGTTTAAAAAATGGGTATGAAAAAAAGCAATCCATCACTTTACAAGAACTTACCAGATTAGAAATTGGCGATTATGTAACACATATCGATCATGGAATTGGAAAATTTGGAGGGCTTCAGAAAATTGATGTAGAAGGAAAAAAACAAGAAGCAATTAAATTAATTTATGGCGATCGTGATATTTTATATGTAAGTATTCACTCGTTACATAAAATTTCAAAGTTTAGCGGAAAAGACGGAAAACCACCTAAAATATATAAATTAGGTTCGGGTGCTTGGAAAAAAGTAAAGCAGAAAACCAAGGCTCGAGTGAAGCATATTGCGTTTAATTTAATTCAATTATACGCCAAAAGAAAATTACAAAAAGGCTACGCTTTTGCTCCTGATACGCACATGCAACACGAGTTGGAAGCTAGTTTTATTTATGAAGATACACCTGACCAATTTACATCAACGCAAGATGTAAAAACTGATATGGAAAAAGCCCAACCCATGGACAGATTGGTTTGTGGTGATGTTGGTTTTGGAAAAACAGAAGTCGCTATTCGTGCGGCTTTTAAAGCTGTCGATAACGGAAAACAAGTAGCAATTTTAGTACCTACAACTATTTTAGCGTTTCAACATTTTAAAACTTTTACCGAGCGTTTAAAAGATTTTCCTGTTACGGTTGATTATTTGAATCGTTTCAGAACTACAAAACAACGAAACACTGTTTTAGAAGGAGTAGCAAATGGAAGTGTAGATATTGTAATCGGAACGCATCAATTAACCAATAAAAAAATACAATTTAAAGATTTAGGTTTGCTAATTATTGATGAAGAACAAAAATTCGGAGTTGCTATAAAAGACAAGCTAAAAATCATCAAAGAAAATGTAGATACGCTAACATTAACCGCCACGCCAATACCAAGAACCTTGCAATTTAGTCTGATGGCGGCAAGAGATTTATCAGTCATAAAAACAGCGCCACCAAACCGTCATCCTATTGAAACCAATGTAATTCGCTTTAGCGAAGAAACCATTAGAGATGCTATTTCTTATGAAATTTCTCGTGGAGGACAGGTGTTTTTTATCCATAATAGAATTGAAAATATTAAGGAGGTAGCAGGTTTAATTCAACGTTTAGTTCCAAATGCTAAAATTTGTATCGGTCATGGGCAAATGGAAGGCAAGAAGCTAGAAGAATTAATGCTTGCTTTTATGAATGGTGAATTTGATGTATTGGTGTCAACCACTATTATTGAAAGTGGATTGGACGTGCCAAATGCGAATACTATTTTTATCAACAATGCAAATAATTTCGGATTGTCAGATTTGCATCAAATGCGAGGTCGTGTAGGGCGTTCAAATAAAAAAGCATTCTGTTATTTTATTACGCCAGCGTATCATATGATGACTACAGATGCGAAGAAACGTATTGAGGCTTTAGAATTATTTTCAGAATTAGGAAGTGGTTTAAATATCGCCATGAAAGATTTAGAAATTCGTGGAGCAGGAGATTTATTAGGAGGTGAACAAAGTGGATTTATCAATGATATTGGCTTTGATACGTATCAGAAAATATTACAAGAAGCTATTGAAGAACTTAAAGAAAATGAGTTTAAAGAATTATATCCTACGGATGAAAATACGCCGAAAGAATATGTAAAAGAGGTGCAAATTGAAACAGGTTTTGAAATTCTTATTCCTGATGCTTACGTAAATTCGGTAACCGAAAGATTAAGCTTGTACAATGAGTTAGGAAATTTAACAAAAGAAGAAGAGTTATTAACATTTGAAAAACAAATTGTTGATAGGTTTGGCGAATATCCAGCAGAAGTACAAGATTTATTAGACAGCGTTCGCATAAAATGGCTAGCAAAAAAATTAGGGCTTGAAAAAATCATATTAAAACAAAAACGATTAGTAGGTTACTTTTTATCTGATCAACAAAGTTCATTTTATGAAACCGAAGGCTTTACAAAGATGTTACAATATGTACAGAAAAATCCGAAAAGCTGTGTAATGAAAGAGAAAGATACTAAAAATGGAAAACGATTATTAGTTACTTTTATTCGAATAGATTCGGTAAAAACAGCTTTAAACTTGTTGCGAGAAATATAAAAAAGTCAAGTGAAATCAAATAAATGTCAGGCAAGGGGTTGAAGCCCTTTGTTGAAAAAAATATAAAATGGAGAATAATCATACTAAAAATTTAGCTGGTTTATTATTAGCAACTTTATTTATAAGTACATCAGGTGTTTTAGGAAGATATATTGCAATGCCTTCAGAAGTAATTATTTGGTTTCGCTCGGTGTTTGCGATGCTAATTTTATTGGCTTTCTGTAAGTTTAAAAAAATAGATTTAACGATAAAATCAAGTAAACATATTTTTCCGTTTATTGTCAGCGGAATTTTTATGGCAGGGCATTGGATTACCTATTTTTATGCCTTAAAATTATCGAATGTTGCCATAGGAATGCTATCATTATATACTTTTCCTGTAATAATTGCTTTTTTAGAACCCTTATTTTTAAAAGTGAAATTCAACCCGATTTACATTGTTTTAGGATGTATGGTATTGCTAGGGCTTTATATTTTAGCACCTGAATTTAATTTAGAAAGTTCGAATGTTCAGGGGATTTTATTCGGATTGCTTTCCGCATTGTTTTATGCTATCCGAATTTTGATGTTAAAGCAATATGTAATTCAATATAACGGAACTATGTTGATGTTTTATCAGACGTTAATTATTACGGTTTGTTTGCTTCCTGTATTGTTTTTTATGGATGTTTCAGGCTTTGAAAACCAATATCCGTATGTATTATTATTAGCACTTTTAACTACGGCAATTGGGCATAGTTTAATGGTACATTCTTTACAGTTTTTTACGGTTTCAACATCGAGTATTATTAGTAGCGTACAACCTATTTTTGGGATTATTTTGGCATTTATCTTTTTAAATGAAATACCTACTTGGAATACTTTTATTGGTGGTTCTTTAATTTTAGCAACGGTAGTTATTGAGAGTGTGAGGAGTAGGAGGTGATTGAAAAGTTGTTTTATAACGTTTTATTCAGCTACATATTCTTGTATTAAAACATCAGTAGGAATATGCAATGAATCACTAATTTTTCTAATCATTTTTAAAGTCATTTTTCGTTTTTTATTTAAAATTTCACTTACTCTACTTTTAAAACCAACAAGTTCTGCAAGGTCTTTTTGTTTCATTCCCATTTGCTCCATTCTGAATTTAATCGCTTCAATAGGGTCAGGCATTTCAATTGGAAAATTTTCATTTTCATATTTATCAATTAGAATGGTAAGGATTTCAAGTTCATCTCCTTTTTCTGTTCCTTTTATTGCATCAAAAATAAATTCAAGTCTATGAAGAGCTTCTTGGTAATCTGTTTCGTTTTTTATCGGTTTAATTTGCATAATTATAATTTGTTAGCATTAATTTTATCGTATTCTGCGTGAGTTCCAATAAATAGAATCCAAGATATTTGAAATTCAAAGTTCATTTTAACAATGAGCCTATAATTATTTCCTTTAATATTGAAAACTATTTTATTGCCTTTTAAAACACTAGCACTTGGGTATTCTACTTTTAATTCATTGATGTTTTTCCAAGATGCTTTTTCTGTTTCTCGATACCAAGCTTTTAATTGTTGTTCACTATCAGCGTGTTTTTCCCAAAATTCTCGTAGTGTTCTTCTTGATATTATTCTCACAAATTTATTCTTTATATACTGCAAATATAACAAAAAGTTCCCGTTTTGGTATTTTTATGTGCTTTTTTATTATTTACAATAATATTGTATATAGTTTGTTACGTGGTTTAAGTACTAAATTCAGTTAATAAAATAGCATAAAAAATTCTCGCATATTTTGGTAAGTATGTGAGGATTTGTGATTAGTTAGATATAGTCTTATAATTCGTATTTTTTAAAGTCTTTTCAGTTTTCCATCAATGACTAACAATGAATCAAACCAACCAAATGAATATTCACCGTCAATAGGTAATTCTCCATTGATTGTAACTTTATCACCAATAGTATAACCATAATCTAAAGAGCTATAAATCTTAAAATCCCTACCATCTTTAAGAGTTTTATTTATAATTTGATTATAGCTTTTTTTCTTTTCTAATATAAGTTTTTTCTTTTTGAAGTATTTATTTTCAGTTTCTTCGAGTAATTTTTCTATTGTTGAATCAATTTTATTTTCATTTACAAATAATTGATAATCTTCAGTTCCATCAACTTTTAGAATCATTACTGAATCATCAAAAAAACCTTGTTTATACAGAGTTATACCTGAATTTCTTTCAATCACTAATGAATTCATTGATGGTATATAATCCCATTTTGCTTTTTCTATTTTACCGTTTAAAGAAATCAAAAGTTCATTTTCTTTTTGACGAAAAATCATTAAAAATCGTTCGTTATTATCGTCAGTTTTGGTAATCCATGGTTGTTCTGTTAGTAAAGCATAATTATCTAATTTATCACTATGTCTTTTTAATCTTTCTACAAATCCTGACAAATATTTTTTCATATTACTTACGATGGTTTTTATAAGAATAGTAAGGGATTAAAGATGCACTTACTTTCAGATTTTAGTACTTAGTTTCTTTAAATCTTCAAATTGTAAACTTTTCGGAGTTCATTAATATGTGCTAACTTTCGGTTTAGTACTTAACCTTTATTATTTTTATACTATCTCTCTAATTCTTTTTTAATAAATAGTTTGTAATTATCTATTGTGTCAAATTTATTTAGATTATTCAAAGTTAATTCTAAAGATGATTTTTTAAAAGAATCACTAAAACCGTCATAACCTATTTCGTTCTTTATATTATCCCCAAGGGTTTTACACCATTTTTTAATATGCTCAATTCTTTTAATCAAATCTTCTCTGGATAATCCTTTTTCGGTTATTTGTCCGTGAAAAATCTTATTTCTATCTTTTGTAAATTCAATTAAATAATGAAAGTCTTTATCATAATCTTGACCATAAATTTCTTTTAAAGTTTTCGGAAGGATTAAATTTATTCCATTTATAAAACCATTAAAATATACTTTTTTATTCTTTGCTAAAGCCTTTCTTAAACTTATATAATCTTCAAGAGAGTATGAGTTATGTTGAAATATTAAAAACGTAAAAATCCGTCTTATTTGTTTTTCAGACTTGATTAATGATAAAGTGAAAGCATCAACAGTTCTAGTTTCAAGTGATGATTTTAGAATTAAGTTAACTGTTGCAAAATCTGTTGAATAATTCATATTTAGTTTTTTTGATAGATATAGTCATTTCCTCGCATATAATTCGTTTTTAGAGAATAAAAAAACCTAGTTTGCTATTAAACTCCTCTAATAAAAAGCATATTAACCACCTTTTAAAGGTGGTACTAAACTACAAAAATAAAAGAAATAATTAGTATTAAATTCATCCATAATTTAATAAACCTAATACCCTTTATGCTGTTGTTCAATGATACTTTTAAGCGTTACATCTTCGTAATTTCGGCGAATAAAGGTTAAGGCATTGTATAATACTTCGCCCATTCCGTCGCTATCTCTAAAATTAATATCGCCAGTAAACTCAAAAATTTCTTTTTTTAATTTTTCGATATTTTTTGGGATTGAAATAGTGTCAGATTTCATTGCGGTAAGCAACCTGTTTAAGCGAGAACGAGAACCTAAAATACGTTTTGCCACAATTGAGCGTTCTTCTAATTGATATTGTTCAATAGAATCGGAGGTTAATTTTTGAGCTACTAATTTTACAAATTTTAAATTTTCTTTAAAAAACTGCGGATAATACACCTTAAATTTTCCTTCATAACATTGCTGATCAAAATCTATAGGTCTAATTTTATACACCACATTTTCAAAATCGTGGGTAGGTACAATTACGTAATTATACGAACGCATATCACCCAATAAACGAATCATACAACGCTCGTTAAACTTCACAAATTCTTTGGCTATTTGCGCTTTTTCAATATCTAAACAATCGTCTAAATAATCTTTGATAAAAATATCCCCAGGAATTCCTGAAATATGTTCTTCAATTAAGGTGTCTTTATACACTAAAAAATTTAAGTTATAAGGCGATAAAATATCTTCTAATTCTAAGCCGTAAATACGAGAAGCATCGGTTTTTTTAACGTAAAAATAGGTGTAATTATCGTTTAAAATATTACGAACTTTTACCCTAAAAGGCTGTGAATTACCAAAGGTACAAAAATCAACAGCATCTACATTTAAGTGCTGAATACTAGCGTCAGAACCGTTTGAATGTAAAATATTATATATTTTTTTTAAGCTAAAATCTATTTCTTTACGCTCAAATTCATTATAATAAACACGTACCCATAAGGTGTCATTATCATTTTTATCATAGACCGTTATAGCACCCTGATAACGTAGTAAATCATCATAAAAAATAGGAATTTGAATGGTTCTATTATGTCTTTTTAAATAAAGCCCGAGTTTTTTATTAACAGGATACGCGGGTTTTCTTTGAGATATTAATTTTTCTTGTGCCATAACTCAAAGATACTAAACCTCAAAGAGTTTACCCGGTAAAGGTCTGAGAACTCCTTTAAGTTCCATTTGAAGAACTAATGATGATAATTTATATACAGGAATTTCACATTTGTAGGCAATTACATCAAATAATTGCTTGCCATTTTGGTTTAAAAAATTATAAATTTTTTGTTCATCATCGCTTAGGGTAACAAATAGTTGGTTTTGTATTGCTGTTGTATTTTTTGATTCATTAACGTCCCAATTAAGCATTTTTATAATATCGTCAGCGGTATTTAATAAATGCGCTTGGTTGTTTTTAATCAAATTATTACAGCCTTTACTGTAAATATCATAAGTTCTACCAGGCACTGCAAAAACATCTCTGTTATATGAATTTGCAATATCGGCAGTAACTAATGAGCCTCCTTTTGCTGCCGATTCAATAACAATAGTAGCTTTAGAAATACCCGCAACAATCCTATTTCGTTTTAAAAAATTTTCACGAAGCGGTTGTTCTTTATGCCAAAAATCAGTAATAAAACCACCATTTTTAGTTACTTGAGCGCAGTATTTTTTATGTGTTTTTGGATATATCATTTCTAAGCCATGTGCTAAAACGCCAATAGTTTGCAAGTTATTTTCAATAGCTGCTTTGTGGGCGCAAATATCAATACCATAAGCAAAACCACTTATAATAATCGGGTTGTGTGGCGCTAAATTAGCTAAAAGTTGCTTGCAAAAATCACGCCCGTAAGGAGTAATTTTTCGAGTACCAACTATTGATATTATTTTTTGACTGTTTAAATTAATAGTACCATCTTTAAAAAATAAAATAGGTGCATCAATGCAGTTTTTTAAGTTTTGAGGATAATCGGCATCTAAAAAATAAGAATATTGAATGTTATTTTTTTTGATATATTCAAATTCTTCTTCCGCTTTTTTTATGTTTTCAGTATTTAATAGTTGCTGTATTACATGATTTCCGATGCCATTTATTTTTTGTAAAGAACCTGCTTTTTCTTTAAATATTTGCTCCACACTTCCTGTAGCGGTAATTAATTTTTTAGCGATAATATCGCCTATGTTTTTGGTGGATTGTAGGCGTAAAATAGCGATTATTTTATCAGAATTCATAGCGTAATAATTTGAATATCAATATACAAAAAAATACGATTGATAAAATTAAAAAGACAAACAACAAGGAGTAAAACGGTTTTTTTTTAGCTGAAAAAATAAAACATACAATATAAATAAATTCTAAAATTTGGGGAATTTTAAATTTTGAATCGACTATTATTTCACACACCTAAAAATCGGCATCCTTATGTGTTTGTAAATACTAGGATCACCGATTTTTTTAAGTGAATTTCTATAATTTAATTGTTTCCAAATTTTAAAACATCTAGCACATTGTTATATTTTGGAGTAAAAAAGAAATCTTCTAATATTTTCTTTATATCTCTTTTTTCAACAGTAGCAGTAACAAGAGTATTCTCTGTAAAAACATTTTCCTTTGCTTCTAAGGCTATTGCTTCTGCTGTGTTTGTGCTTGGAGTAATTTGCAATACTTTATGCTCGTATATATTTTGAAACGATTCTATGTATGATAGAAAATCGCTATCTAAATTATAATTTTTTAAATTAATTTTATTATAATTCATTATCTAATTCTTTTTTATGTCTATTTAATAATGTTCTGGTAAGGGCTAAATTTGCCTTTTTAGAATCAACAGCTAAATAAATAAAATACTCACCACTTGGCGATAAATTAACAATATGTATTTCATTTTCTAGGTTAAAATAAATGTCTTTAATCTTTTCATTTAAACCTAAGGTAACCATTGCTTTACGCTTAGCATTTATTATTTCAACGTTATAAGCACAAGCCAAGGCAGGATCAAAATCAGGTTTAGAAGAATGTGAATGAAGCGATTCTCCAGAAGCCATTTCAGCAATACTAATTGCGATATATCCTGGAATATCTTCTCTTACATTTTCCACTAATTTATCTAATATTTTTTGCATTTTTTTTCTATTTATAGTTGATTATTAAATTCTTTTTTTAAAATAATATCTAGTAAGGCAATATTTATTTTCTTTTTTGATAAGAAGCAAAGCATGTATTGATGGTGTTTAATCATAAGAATATTTTGACCATCTGACTTGAGCCTTATTTTCTTTAATTCAGTATTAAAAAACGTACTAAAAAAATGATTTCCCATATTAAAAAGAGTTGTTTGAAACACAATTATTTTCTCTTGTAAATCGCCTAAGTCATTTTTTTTTGGAAAAAAGTCAATAACCTCCCCATCATCTTTTAAGAGAAAAATAGCTTTTGATTTTGTTTCGATTAAAAGTTCTTCTAAATCCACTTTTTAATTATTTAATATACAAGTCAAATTTACAGCATAAAAAAGAATATTGAGTTGAACAATCGTATTCAATTATTGAACAATAGCCCTTTTATATAAAAATAAACAGCAGTAATTGTCTCTTTATCAGTATTTTCTGTTTTGTTTTTTAGAAAATGAATAGGGTATTGCTAGTAAATAATAATATAATATTAAACTTAAATCAATTCTTCATTTTTTTATAAAAAACAGTAGTTTTTTATTTAAAGAATGATTATTATTGATATAGGGAAATAATAAATTAAACCTTTATATAAATAACAAATCACATTGAACAATTTAAAAATCATAGGAAGCGAAGAGTGGTGTTCGTTTAATAATTTCGGTATTCCTGCTATAAAAGCACGAGTAGATTCAGGAGCTAAAACTTCTTCAATTCAAGCAAATAGTATCACGCCTTTTTTTAAAGGAACAGAAGAATGGGTTCGTTTTGAGGTAAATCCATTACAAGAAAATAGGAGTATCAGCATTACTTGTGAGTCAAAAGTACACGCAAAACGCTCTATTAAAAGTTCTACGGGAATATCCGAAGAACGTCTTGTTATAAAAGTTCCTGTAACTTTAGGTCAAGCTACTTTTGATATTGAATTAACCCTTGCCAACCGAGATTCGATGGAATTTAGAATGCTATTAGGGCGTGAAGCATTGTCAAATGGCTATTTAGTAAACTCGTCAGAAAGTTATTTACTTCCTGCTTTTAATGAACAGGATATTGATGAAAAATACGCTGCTTTTAGAAAAGAAAAAACAGGTTTAAAAATAGCCTTATTAGCCAGTAATTCAGGTTTGTTTAGTAACAAACGAATTATGGAAGCAGGGCGTGCAAGAGGGCATGAAATGGTGTTTTTAAACGTGCAACAAGCCTATATGAAATTTGATGCTAAAGAGCCTCAAATACGCTACAGAGGCGGAAATGTAATCGATGCTTTTGATGCTATTATTCCTCGAATTAAACCATCGGTAACTTTTTATGCCTGTGCATTAATTCGTCAATTTGATGCTATGGGAACCTATTGTTTAAACTCAGCCGATGCAATTAATCAGTCAAGAGATAAATTATTAGCCACCCAATTATTTGCTAAAAACGACATTCAGGTTCCTATTACAGGTTTTGCAAATTCACCTTTAGACACTAAAGACTTGATAAAAATGGTAAACGGAGCGCCATTAATCATTAAATTATTAGAAAGTACTCAAGGAAAAGGCGTTGTTTTAGCAGAAACCACCAAAGCCGCAGAAAGTGTAATTAATGCTTTTAAAAGTGTTAAAACCAATATTCTTGTTCAAGAATTTATCAAAGAAGCCAACGGACAAGATTTACGCTGTTTTGTAGTAAACGGAAAAGTGGTAGCATCTATGCAACGACAAGCTGAAAAAGGGGAGTTTAGAGCAAATATTCATCAAGGAGGATCGGCATCTAAAGTTAAAATTACTTCCGAAGAACGAAAATTAGCCATCAAAGCGGCAAAAGTTTTAGACCTTCCTGTGGCAGGAGTCGATATTATACGCTCTAACAAAGGACCTTTATTATTAGAGGTAAATTCATCACCAGGATTAGAAGGTATTGAGGCTGCAACAGGGTTAGACATCGCTAATATTATGATTGAAGCCATTGAAAAAAAGCTGAAATTCAAGAATTAAAAAGGCATATTAAAAGCTAAAAAACATACGAATTAAAAGCAAACAGCCCATCTTATTAAAATGGGCTGTTTTTAGTTATAAAATTTTTATTAGAAGCAATTTCCCGCTTTGCGCACTCGCTTTTTTTGTTTTTTAAAAGGAAAAACAAAAAAGAGCTCAAACAAATGCTTCAATCGGGGCTAGGTATTTTGCTCAATTTAAAGCATTTTTTTAGCCATTTCAAATTCTTCAGGCGTGTTAATATTTCGAATCAAATGATCATCAACTTCTACAATTTCAATATCAGAATTAATCAGCATTTTTCGAGGGCAGGAATATCCTTGGGCTATGTATTGCAATAATTTACTGTATGCTTTTGGCTCATAAATAGTAATTAAAGGCTCAGGAAACTCACTATTTTTTCCTTTAATAGCCGTAGCTATTTTACTAGGATTTCTTTTTTCTAGCAATAATTTCAGTAGGTTTTTATCAACAAAAGGAACATCCGTAGCAAGCACCAACCAAGCCGAATTAGGATTTTTCTGAAAAGCAGAACAAACCCCACCAAAAGGTCCTAAATTTAAAAAAGTATCCTGAATTTCATCCGAAGAAGCTTTTTCCGAAGAAGTTTGTACCGAATAAAAAGTTTCTAAAAGAGTACTTTCTAACAATTCTTTAGCATGTTCTTTTTGCGGTTTCCCGTAATATTCTAATACCGATTTATCCGTTCCCATGCGGGTACTTTTTCCGCCAATTAATACCAAGCCTTTTACAGGCGAAATATGTTCTTTAATTAAATTTTCAATATGATGTGTAATTTTATCAATTTCATCAATTTGATAACAAGTTATGTTTTTTATCTGTGGAAATTTTTCGAGTAAGCAATCAAAATAAGGAACATCCGAAGTACGTTTTATAATAAATTGAATGTTGGTTATTTGGTCTAATCTTTTTTCAATAGACGCTTGTTTTTCGGCATCTAAAATTAAAATTTGCTTGGCTCCTTGATAATGATTTCCGTTAATAAACACCAAATCATGATTTATAAACTGCAAGCGTTGTTCAAATTTATTAACTGAACTTATCGTGTTAATTTGTAAATTCCCTTGCTGATGAAACGTGTATTCGGTAAAGTTGTTTTTAGCAACATTTTTGGCATGAGAAGCATCAAAATACCCTAAATTATAATTTGATAAATTCAAAGAAACATCTTTAACTAAATCAGCAATTATACCACAATTTGTTCCTAAAATAGCGACTTCATTCGTAGTGTAAGTATCGTTTTGTTTTTTAGTGATTTTTGCGTGTTTTTGATGTTTTTTATCCATTTTTAAGCTGTTTTAATATCAGATTTTCCACCTGTTTTTTCTACTAAAATAATTTCTTTAATAATCATTTTTTGATTGATTGCCTTACACATATCATAAATGGTCAAACAAGTTGCCGATGCACCTGTTAAAGCCTCCATTTCTACGCCAGTTTTTCCTTCGATAGTAACTTTACAAAAAACCTCTAAATATTCGTTTCCAACAATATTTATGTCAATATCTACACCATTAATTAATAACGGATGACACATTGGAATAATATCTGACGTTTTTTTTACCGCTTGAATACCTGCAATAATAGCGGTTTGAAAAACAGGTCCTTTTTTGGTAATTAGGTCATTATTTTTAAAATGAGAAATAATTTGAGAACCTAAAAACATGGTTGCTTTTGCAATAGCGGTTCGTTTGGTAATTTTTTTATCAGAAACATTGACCATTTTCGGTTGATTCTGCTCATTTATATGGGTAAAGTTGCTCATTTTTTTATTTTTTATATTAATCCAATCGAACTGACAGGATATGTCACATCGAGTGAATTTGATGTCCGATAGGAAAATCAAATTTGTATCGAGATGTTATTTCAAATATATAAAAGTTCTCGATACAATTTTATTTCCATTAACATTTCAATAAAATCACTCGAACTGACAGGATATGTCACATCGAGTGAATTTGATGTCCGATAGGAAAATCAAATTTGTATCGAGATGTTATTTAAATTTCTTCTTCGCTAAATTTGGGAGTTTTTCAAATTCATTGTTTATTAAAGCTTCTTTTTTGACTTTTGACCATTTTTTTAATTGTTTTTCCTTTCCTATCGCTACTTCTATATTTGTAAATTCAGAATAAAAAACTAAATTTAAAGGTCTTCGTTTAAAGGTATAACTATTTATATTTTTTCCATTTTTATGTTCGATTAACCTTTCTTGAAGATTAGAGGTAACCCCTGTATAATAAGAGTTATCAGAACATTTTAATATGTAAACGTAATAAATTTTCATTTTTGAATCGTTAAAAGTTCTCGATACAATTTTATTTCCATTAACATTTCAATAAAATCACTCGAACTGACAGCGTATGTCACATCGAGTGAATTTGATGTCCGATAGGAAAATCAAATTTGTATCGAGATGTTACTCATTTTTTATATCTAATTACAGGAAACATAGTTCCTTTTTTAAACTCGGTATTTTCTGTTTTTGGAATTTCAATAAAACCATCAGCATTTACAAGGCTTGCTAAATCGGCTGAGCCATTTCCTTTAATTGGAATGGCTATTAATTGTCCATTTTCAGAAATTAATTTAACTTGTAAAAAGTAGGTTAAATTAGGTTTAAAAATAACGTTTTCATTAATAATAGCCATTTCTTTTATATATTTTATTCCTGCTGATTTGTAATACCAATCATAAAAATACACCAAGCAATTTACAAAAGTGGCAATTGGATTTCCAGGAAAAGCAAAGACAATTGTATTGTTGTTTTTTACAGATTTATAAACATCCTGTTTACTACTATTTAAATCATCTGCGATGCCGAACCAGAAAGGTTTTCCTGGGCGTTGGGCTACCTTGTGAAATAATTTATCAACGCCTAATTCGGTTAAAACTTCGGGTAAAAAATCAAACTTTCCTTTGCTAACTGCGCCGCTAAATAATAATACATCGTATTGTTGTAAATAGCCGCTTATTTTTTGTTTTAAAATAGTTTTGTTATCGGTAATATGTGCGGTTTCTGAAGGGATATCTAACTCTTTTAATAAAGAAACCAAGGTGTAAACATTCGATCTTCTTATTTGATACGCTAGCGGATTTTCATGCACATCAACCAATTCATCACCTGTAGAAATAATCATTACTTTAGGCTGTTTTGCTACTTTTATAACTGATTTACCAACCGTAGCAATCACGCCAATTTCTGCCGCTGAAATAAGGGTGTTTTTATGGATTAAAACATCATTTTGTACGTTGTCTTTTCCTTTGGGATGTACATTCTGATGTGTATTAATTGTATCAATAGTAATTGTTGCAATTCCATTTTCGAGAAGAACATCTTCATATCTGATTACCGTATCGCAATTTTTTGGCAATACTGCGCCTGTCATTACTTCTATGCAGTTTGCTGAATTTTGCAACGTTAATTGCGCACTTCCCGCAGGCTGAATTCCTTCAATTTTAAAAGTGCGTTCTCCATTTTTAAAATGAAGGTAGTTAATAGCAATTCCGTCCATAGCAACACGATTAAAAGGAGGGAAGTCTCTATCGGCAGTAATATTTTCTTTTAAAATCCGCCCTACAGATTCCATAAAAGGAATATTTTCTGTTCCAAAATCTAACGTATTTTCTAGGATTATCTCTTTTGCTTTTTTTACTGAAATCATATATTTACTGATGCTTTTTTATAAAATATTATCCACCGATTGTACTCATACTCTCACTTACACTTCCTTGTTTTCTATTTGCTTCGGCGATAAAACCGTTTTCAGGTTTTTCTTTTATCAATGATAAAAAAAGTGTTTTTAAATCATCATTAGAAGCACCATTTCTGATAAAATCACGCAAGTTAAAAACACCATCATCAAACAAACAATTTTTAAAAGTTCCTGTTGATGTAATTCTTATACGATTGCAATCGTTGCAAATAGTACGGGTAAAAGCAGGAATAATCCCCACAGTTCCTAGATGGTTTTTGATAGAAAAATTACGTGAAGTTGATGATTTTTCTGAGATGATATTCTCTACAGAATATTTCGATTTTATCTCCTTTATAATTTTATTATAATTCCAGTTTTCTTGAATATCTCGCTGTCCTTTTCCGTTAAAAGGCATTTCTTCAATAAATCGAACAGCCATATTTTTATCTTTAGTTAAACCTACAAAATCAGTAATTTCATTGGTGTTAAAACCTGATTGTACAACGATATTCAACTTTAAATGAAGGCTACTTTTTTCTAGTAATTCTAAGGTTTTATATACCTGATTAAAAGTATCACGACGTGTAATTTTCGCAAATTTATCGGCATGTAAACTATCAATACTTAAATTGATCGTTTTTACTTTTTTAAGCTTTTCTAAGGTTGTAATATGTTGGGCAACCAATACGCCGTTTGTGGTAATATTTATTTCGTCTAATAAATCATTATAAGATAGCATTTCTAAAAACGACATAAAATCTTTACGAGCAAAGGGTTCGCCACCCGTTAACCGAACTTTATTAACACCGAGTTCGGTAAGTACTCGAATAATTCGGTACATTTCTTTGTAAGTAAGTAGCTCTTTTCGAGGTACAATATCAATACCATGAGCGGGCATACAATATTGGCAACGAAGGTTACAGCGATCGGTTACAGCAAGTCGAATATAGCTGATTTGCCTGCCGAAATTATCAATAAGTTTGTGCATACAACAAAGATACGGATTAATGAAACAGTTATTTCCTGTCTTTTATCATAGTTTTATAGTGATGTTTTTTGTGGAAAAGACAGATCTTAAACAATTTCCATTTTCTTTAATAAGAACGAAGCGTTCATATTTTGACATACGCCGTTTTTCATTTTATAGTCGAAATCTAATTCATCATTAATAATTTCGGCATCAAAATAATAGTTTTTAACGCTGCTATATTCGTTTGATAAATCACATAAACTTACATCGTGGGTTGCAATAATTCCTGTTGATTTTGAGTTGTTTAATTTTTCAACAAATTTCTTAGAACCGATGGCTTTATCTTGACTATTTGTTCCTTTTAAAATTTCATCTAAAATGATAAAATAATTATCCGTTTTAATTTCGTTTACGATAAATTTTAAACGTTTTAATTCGGCATAAAAATACGATTCATCCTCACTTAACGAATCGGAAGTTCGCATACTTGTAATTAATTTTATCGGATTATAGCTTGCTTTTTCGGCACAAATTGGCAAACCAGTATTCGACATTACAATTGCCAAAGAAATCGATCTTAAAAACGTACTTTTCCCTGCCATATTTGCACCTGTAACAATAAAAAAGTTTTCAGTATCAATAATAAAATCGTTGTCAATTCTTTTAGAAGGATTTAATAAAGGATGCCCTAAGTTCACGGCGTTTAAAACGGCTTTTTCATTGCTGATACTAGGAAAAATATATTCAGGTTTGTTAAAAACAAAGTTGGCTAAGGAGTTTTGTGCATCAAAAAAAGAAACCACATCAAACCATTGCGCAACGGTTTTTTTATAAGAAGTAATCCATTTTTCTATTTTAATAGTATTGCGGATATCTAATAAAAAAAGCCCATTTCCGAATAGTGCAATCATCAAATTACCACGTTGGTCAAAGGCATCTAATTTTTTAGAAAATTCTTTAAAAATATCCGAAGCTTTTTTATTTCCCTTTTCACTTTCTTGTTGAATTTGTTGCTGTTTATCTTTTAAAATTGAATTTGTAAAAGTTTCATTTTCTATCTGTGCTAATAATTGATGATATTGATTAAACGTTTCTTTGGCTTTTCCTGTTTCTGTAGCTAATTCTTGAATATTTTTAAAATAGAAAGCGGTAATAGTTAATCCAATTAAAAACCAAATTAAAACGATTGAAAAAGGAATAATACTAAAACTTAATAAGCCTACTAAAACAAGCGAAACTCCTGAAAAAGCGTACGAAAATAACATCAAAAAAGAAGGAATCTTTTGTTGATAAGAGGTTATCCAACTTACAATAGTAGGAATGGCTGTTTTGGTATTTATTAAACTAGCAACCGCGGTAAAATGTTGTCGCCAAGTTGTTTTTAAAGCTAGTTCTTGCGTTATTTTTTGACGTTTATCAATGTTTTTTATAGTGTTACTTGTTAAAATAGTTGCTAATAATTTTCGACCTTCACTTGTTGCTGTTCGGTTTATATATTGAAAAAAAGAACCAGCTCCAAATAAATCAATATCGTTGCTAAAATAATGCTCAGGATTGGTAAATTCTTCACCGCTATCTAAATGTGAATAGTTTCCTTTTAATACTTCTATTTCTGTTTTATTGATGTTTAATTTTGCCTCTGCAAGACTTTTTTGCTGTTTTAATTTTAGGTGTTTTGTAATTAAAATTCCGAAGGTAATAATTGCTAAACCTGTTAGTGTAAAAAACAAATTATCTTTTGTAAAACCCACGTATGCTGATGTTGCAATGGTTAAAAAAGCCAAAAGACGTAAAATTCGCGTGGTTAACAATTGTTTTTTTAGCGTAATTAACGTGGTGTTTAAGCTGTTTATTTCTTCTTTATAAAATTGAATTGGTTCTTGCATTTTCTTGAAAATAATAGTGTAGATAAATATTGAGGTAAATGTACATATAGCAACTTACATATCTTTATAAAATTGTATTTTCGTTGTATGCCAACTTCATTAGAACTTCAACTAAAAACATTGCCCACTTCGCCGGGAGTTTATCAATATTTTGATAACGACGAAGTGATTATTTATGTCGGAAAAGCAAAAAATTTAAAGAAGCGTGTTTCCTCTTATTTTACCAAAACGCATGAAAATGGTAAAACACGAATCCTAGTAAAAAAGATTGTCCGCATTGAACATATTGTGGTTGACACAGAAACTGATGCTTTATTATTAGAAAATAATCTGATAAAAAAATACAAACCTCGTTATAATATTTTACTAAAGGATGACAAATCGTATCCGTGGCTTTGTATTAAAAAAGAACGTTTTCCACGAGTTTTTTCTACTCGAAGAGTTCTAAAAGATGGCTCGGAATATTTTGGTCCTTATACCAATATTAAAATGGTGCAGTCGCTTTTAAGTTTGATAAAAGAGCTGTATCCGCTGCGAACTTGTACTTATGATTTGAGTGAACAAAAAATAGCATCTTATAAATATAAAGTGTGCTTAGAATATCATTTAAAAAATTGCAAAGGTGCTTGCGAAGGCTATCAGCAAGAAGAAGATTATCAGCAAGAAATTACAGCAATACGAAATATATTAAAAGGAAATTTTAAAGAAATTTTAGATAAATTACAAAGTTTAATGCTCGGTTTTGCTTTGGAAATGAAATTTGAAGAAGCTCAGAAAATCAAAGATAAATTAGCGTTGTTACAAAATTATCAAGCAAAATCGACTATTGTAAATCCGTCAATTAATAATGTGGATATATTTTCAATTATTTCGGATGAAACTTATGGCTATGCAAATTTCTTTAAAGTGATGAACGGGGCAATTGTGCAATCGTACACCACCGAAATAAAAAAGAAATTAGATGAAACCGATAAACACTTATTAGAGTTGTTTATTATTGAAACCCGAAACAGATTTAATTCTTTATCGAGAGAAGTTTATGTGCCTTTTAAAGTTGATTTAGGGGAACAAATAAAAGTGACAGTTCCAAAATTAGGCGATAAAAAAAGAGTGGTAGATTTATCAGAAAGAAATGCAAAATATTATCGAATTGAACAATTAAAACAATTAAAAATAGTAAATCCTGAGCGTCATATAAATCGAATTATGAGGCAAATGCAAAGAGATTTACGCTTGCAAGATGAACCTCGACATATTGAATGTTTCGATAATTCAAATATTCAAGGAACGCATCCTGTGGCTGCCTGTGTAGTTTTTAAAGACGGAAAACCTAGTAAAAAAGAGTATCGACATTATAATATTAAAACTGTTGTAGGAGCAGATGATTTTGCCTCGATGGAAGAAGTTGTTTTTAGAAGATACAAACGTTTATTAGCCGAAAATGAGCCATTGCCACAACTTATTATTATTGATGGAGGAAAAGGACAATTATCATCCGCTTTAAAAAGTTTAGATGCTTTAAATTTACGAGGAAAAATAGCCATTATTGGAATTGCAAAACGATTGGAAGAAATTTATTATCCAGGAGATTCTGTTCCGTTGTATTTAGATAAAAAATCGGAAAGTTTAAAAATAATTCAATTTTTACGAAATGAAGCCCATCGCTTCGGAATTACCTTTCATCGGAATAAACGAAGTAAAACGGCTATAAAATCGGAATTAGAAGAAATTTCAGGTATCGGTGAACAAACTATTGCTACTTTATTACGTAGATTTAAATCTGTAAAAAGAGTAAAAGAGGCAACATTAGACGCTTTAGAAGAAACAATAGGAGTGTCAAAAGCAAAGAAGGTAGTGCAATTTTATCAAAAGAAAGAACTTTAAAAATTGGCTTAAAAATTGATACTAAAATCAGCAGAAAAATAAAAAGTAAAAAGATGAAGAAGTTACTAATATTATTGTTTTTTCCAGTAATAATGCTGGCTCAAAATCAACCAAAAATAGGACTGGTTTTAAGTGGTGGTGGGGCTAAAGGACTTGCTCATATAGCAGTTTTAAAAGAATTGGAAAAATCGGGTGTTCAAATAGATTATATTGGTGGAACAAGTATGGGGGCTATTATTGGTGGCTTATACGCTTCAGGATATACTGCCGATCAAATTAAGGAAATTGTGTTAACGACTGATTTTATGGCAATGGTAAGAGATCAGGTGCCTAGAAGAGAAAAGCCTTTTTTTAATAAAGAACACAACGAAAAATACGCTATTACTTTGCCTATTAAAAACAAAACAATAGGACTTCCTTTAGGATTGTCAAAAGGACAAAATGTTTTAAATTTTTTAACAGAATTATTAGCTCCTGTTGATGAAATTAAAAATTTTTCAAAGCTACCAATTCCTTTTTATTGTATTGCCACTAATATTGAAACAGGTAGTCAGGAGGTTTTAGAAAAGGGTTCTTTGCCTTTAGCATTAAGGGCTAGTGGTGCATTTCCATCATTATTAAACCCTGTAGAAATTAACGGAAAATTAATGATTGATGGAGGTGTAGTCAATAATTTTCCTGTTGATATAATGAAAAAAAAAGTCGATTTTATTATTGGTGTTAGTGTGCAAGGAAAGTTGTTAGAAAAAGTAGAACTATCATCGGCAGCTTCTTTATTAATGCAAATTATTAACTTTCAGATGTATAAAAAATCAGATGAACAAGTAGCATTGCTAGATGTTTATTTACAGCCAAATTTAACCGATTATAATGTGATTTCTTTTGATAAAATTGCTGAAATTTTAAAAGAAGGTGAAAAAACAGTCAAACCTTTTAAGCCTGTTTTTGATAGTATTGCCAAATTACAACCCATTAAAAGAAAAGCTGCTGTTGTAAATTTAAATAAAGGAAAATTTTTAGTCGATAGAATTATTATCAAAGGAAATAAAAATTATACGAATGATTATATTTTAGGAAAACTTCAGTTGTCAGAAGGTGACAGTGTTTCTTACCGAGGAATTTCAAGAAAAATAAACAGTTTAACTGCTACCAATAATTTTAGAAGAATAGATTATCTTTTAAGTAAATCTTTTTCAGGTAAAAAAATTATGCTAACCGTAAAGGAAGAGCCTATTCAATCTTATTTACGACTGGGCTTACATTATGATGTTTTATATAAATCGGCAGTATTATTAAATTACAATTACAAAAAACTGCTAAAACAAAATGATGAATTGTCTTTCGATGTTGCTATTGGTGATCGAATTCGTTATAATTTTGAATATTATATTGATAACGGAATAAAACCAAGTTACGGTATTTCGTCGCGGTATAATTCTTTTAAAGATGAGTTTTTATTTGACAATAGTTTAATTAATATAAGATACAATGATTTTACAAATGCATTTTATTTAAAAACTACTTTTAATAAGAAATTTGCTTTGGGTACAGGAATTGAGCATAAATGGTTGCAAGCTTCTTCAGGAAATGTTTTAAAAGAAGGTAAGCAATTGTTTTTTGATAAAAGTAATTATGTAAGTTTATATGGTTTTTTAAAATTAGATAGCTACAATAAAGTGATATTTCCTACGGAAGGTTTTTATGCTGATTTTGGTTTTAAATGGTATGTTTGGTCTGATAGAAATAACAAGTTAAACAAGCTACCAACAGAAAACGATTTATTTCATCAATTTTCACAAGCAACTGCCACTGTGGGGTTTGCGACTACTTTTTTAAATAATTTCACCTTTCAATACACTTCTGATATAGGCTATACATTAGGTAAAAAAACATCTCAAATGCTTGATTATCGTTTGGGAGGATACAATAAAAATTATATCAATAATTTTACGCCTTTATACGGATATGCCGCAGGAACTTTAAGTAATCAGTCTTTTTTAAAGTCAGAATTTAATTTTAGATATAAAATTGCAAGCAATCATTACGCTACATTTATTGCTAATTATGCACGTGTAGAAGAAGATATTCTTTTGGGAGGTAACTTTTTTAACAACACCAAATCGGGCTATGCTTTGGGGTATAGTATGGAAACTTTTTTAGGCCCTGTTGAATTGAAATATACTTGGTCGCCAGATCATAGCGAAAAACATTGGTTATTTAATTTAGGATTTTGGTTTTAAACATAAAAAAACCCATTTCTTAGTGAAATGGGTTTTTTATGATAATTAAGATAGCCTTACTTATTTACTTTTTTTTCAAGAAAAACTTGTATTGTAAATATTGATACGCATCTCTTGGTAATACTTTAATCCACTTTTTGTGTTGTAAAATCCATTTTAAACGAATAGAAATAAACCCTTTTGTTAAATAAGCGGCTATAAAAGGATGTACATTTAATGTAACTTCTTTATATTCTTTACCACTATTAAGCAAGCGTTCTAATTCAGCCTCTATTTTATCAATTAAAATAATAGGAGCTTCAACTTCTCCGTTTTTATTAGGATTAGACTCTCGTGTTTTTATTGCTAATTCAGGTCGTACACGCTGTCTTGTAATTTGTATTAAACCAAACTTACTCGGAGGTAATATTTTGTGTTTCGTACGGTCTAAAGACATTGCATCTTTTAAATGTTGATATAATTTCTGTCTGTTTTCAGTAGTCTTCATATCAATAAAGTCAACCACTATAATTCCACCCATATCACGCAGTTGTAACTGACGTGCTACTTCGGTAGCGGAAATCAAGTTGACTTCTAAAGCAGTTTCTTCTTGGCTTAACCCCTTGTTTGAGCGATTACCACTGTTAACATCAATAACATGTAGTGCTTCGGTGTGTTCAATAACTAAATACGCACCTTTGCTCATTGAAACTGTTTTACCAAACGATGTTTTTATCTGACGTTCAATACCAAATTTCTCAAAAATTGGTGTGTCAGATTTGTGAAGTTTTACAATATCTTCCTTTTCAGGATAAATTTCTTGTAAATATTCTTTAATTTCAACCATTAAAGTTTCATCGTTGGTTACAATACTTGTAAAAGAATCGTTCATCACATCTCTTAAGATAGAGGATGCTCTGTTCAACTCACTTAAAATTTTTGTTGGGGTGTTTTGATTGGCAATGCTGTTACACATTTTTTCCCAACGTTCTAGTGAATTTTGTAAATCTTTATCTAGTTCTGCTACCTTTTTGTCTTGGGCAACAGTACGTAAAATAAGCCCAAACCCTTTTGGTTTGATGCTTTTTGCTAATTTTTTTAAACGTTCTTTTTCTTTTGGGTCTGCTATTTTTTGAGATACAGATACTCTGTTAGAAAAAGGAACTAAAACTAAATACCTACCAGCTATTGATAGTTCCGAGCTAATGCGCGGTCCTTTGGTAGAAATGGGTTCTTTTACAATTTGTACTAATAAATTTTGACCTGACTTTAGTACATCATGAATACTTCCGTCTTTATTGATGTCGTTTTCAGCACGAAAATTTTTTAAAGTGAAATCTTTATAATTACCTATGCTTACCTTCTTAATAAAATTATTTAAAGACTGTACTTGTGGTCCTAAATCATGATAGTGTAAAAAACCATCCTTAGGATATCCAACATTTACAAAAGCGGCATTTAATCCTGTCATCACTTTTCCTATTTTAGCTAGAAAAATATCTCCGACAGCAAATTTATTATCGCTTGTTTCTTTGTTTAATTCAATAAGTCTACCATCTCTTAGTAGGGCGAAATCAATATCAGAAGAATTTGAACGAATTATTAATTCTGTTTTCATTCTGAATATAGTTTTGTGCCTACGTAAAAATTTTACGAAGACGGATTAAAATTTGTAAACAGGTATAATTTTTATACCGTTTCAAGGTGTTAAAACCTTAATGTCAATGAACTGATTTTTTTTCAAATACTTTTAAAAGCAATGAAAAAGTAAGCGTTAGCTTACTTTTTCTTATGGCGATTTGCTCTTGCTCTTTTCTTTCTTTTGTGTGTCGAGATTTTTGCTCTCTTTCTTTTTTTACCGCTTGGCATAATTAAAATGTTTTATAAAATCTTCAGAAGTAAAGATTTTTGGTTAATACTTTATTATTTTACAGATACTTTAGTTTTAACACCCTCTGTAAACACTTTTGATGGTTTAAAAGCTGGGATGTTGTGTGCAGGTATTTTAATAGTTGTATTTTTAGAAATATTTCTACCAGTTTTTTCTGCTCTTGTTTTGATAATAAAACTACCAAAACCTCTTAAATATACATTATCTCCGCCTTCTAGTGCATCTTTTACCTCGTCCATAAACGCTTCCACAGTTGCTAATACATCTGCTTTTTCAATTCCGCTCTTATCTGAAATCTTCGATACGATATCTGCCTTTGTCATCCTATATATATTTTGGGTTTATTCTTGAAAATGAGGCTGCAAATATATGATAATTATATTTATTCCAAAAAGTTAACAAGAATAAAATTTTTTTAAAAATAAAAAACCTAATAATTTTTTAAATTATTAGGTTTTTTTTATTGTTGTAATAAATTATAATTTTAAAACAAACCAAGCATTTGCATCGGCAGTACTTGTTAATTTAACTTGCGTTGGGGTAATTTGATCTATTGTATATGGAGCTCCTTTAATAATATAATCAACTAAAGGATCTAAATGTGTGTAATAAGACCAGTTTAAACCTTGAGCTCCTTTAGATATGGTTAATTCACTATCATTATTAATAAGTGAAAAATCTAATTTTTGCTGTGTACTCCAGGTTGTTTTTGGTGCTTTCGATTTAAAAAGAATACCAGGCGAAGTTTCATTTGTCGTTGTATTTCCAAATAAAATTGAGCGCTGTAATTCTTCACCATAAGCGGCACCATTGGCATTGTATATTTCAACATATTTATTAAAAAACTCATCAGAAGTGTCTGAAGGGTTTGTGGTATCAATACTCCAATCTTGGTTTATATTAAATGGGCTTTTAGCTAAGTCAATAACAACCTTACCATCAAGAGATGTTAATTGATTTAAGGCTTTATTTAAAGTAAATTCACTTACTTGATTACCATCAACAGTAATTGCTTCATATAATTTAATTCCTGTAGGTGTAAAGTGATACGCCATGTCAATAGCCTGTTTAACCTCTTCACCTTCTCCATTTTCTTCTGATGTAGGAAAAGTAATATGACGGTTTGTTAAGCTAATTTCTGTAGCTTTACCATTAATAACATTACCAAAAACAATAGAAATAAAACTACTAACTTCGTTTACTTTCGCTAAATACACTTCAGGTGCTTCGGTAAGCTTAAACATTCGCATTTTATTACGCGACTGTGCTCCTGTTAAGGTAATAACATCTGCTGTTTTAGAAGTTAATGCAAACTCGTAATCACCACCAGCTCCATCAGAATCTTTACTATTTGGGTTTGCATAAAAGTGCGTTAGCCAAGTGTAGGTGTTAAAGGTTAATAAGGGTCCTGCGTTTGCAATTACATCAAACATGTTTGATGCTTTTGTTGCAAAGGCATTTTCATGTACAACCTCTGTGGTTAAATCTTTATTGAATTTTACACCATAGTTAAAACCACCGATGTTTTGCTTTTCATCAGGATAATATTCAATAATCCATCCATTTTCAGATGAAGTTAATAAATCTCTATATTCAGAAATTGATTTTTGAATTCTAACAGAAGTCGGTTCGTTAAATATTGCTTCTTCGGTATTGTTGTTACAAGATATTGTAACCCCTACGAATAGCAAAAATACTAGGAATTTATTTATTGTTTTTTTCATTTTTTCTAGTTTATTTTATCTAAATCTTGTGAACTTAAATTGTTGTACCTTTTTTGTATTTCAGTACGTAGCTCATCAATATCTATTTCCCAATTACTAATTAAATAACTTTTAATAATTGCCATTTTAGCATTAATAAGCGCTGCTCCTTCACCTGCTTCTACAAGTGTAGCATCCCATTTTTCGTTAGAATATAATACATAATGAGAAATTAATTCAACAAAATCATCACTTACTTGGTTACTAGAATAATCGCTAATAAAACCTGCTTTTAAAGATTCGCCATCTTTCCATTTTTTACTCCATTCATCGCCAATATATCCTGCACCAACAATTTGATTAAAATCAGTAGAAAAAGGTTTCTTTTGGTGTAAAACATGCCCAAATTCATGGTGAATAGTATTAAAATAAGAACTGTTTAATTCTTCAACATTAGCAACATCTAACTTATTGATGTTATAAAGCGATACTTTAAGCCCTCCTTCTGCTGTTCCTAATAAAATAGTTCCATTGCTATTATATCCTGGCGATCCTACAAAAACTAATTGTTTAGGAAAGGTTTCTTTTAAGAAACTTGCAGGTGCTATTGCATTATAAGCGTCTAAACACAAATACTTAATTAGGTTGGCTAATTTTATTGATTTTTCATATTCAGAAGGAACTAATGTGTAATTAAAATCAGTTTGAATATCTGGTAATTTATATAAAATTTCAATATTATAAGGCGTTACAAATTCTTTCTTTAAAAATTTGTCAAAGTCATTCTGATGCCCAAAATCAGTGTTAATGGCACTTCTGTTTGGGTTTGGTAAATTAGTTTCTTCGCAACCACTAAATGTAATGGCTAGCGCTAAAACTATATATTTTATATTTTTCATAATTGTAGTAATTTTAGTTTTATCTAGGGTTAGGAGTTAAACCTGCGGTGATAACATCTTTAGGTAATTGTAATGCTTTACGGTTGTCGTTTACTGTTAAAACATCGGCAACACTAATTGCTCCGTTTTTACCATTTAGGTATCTTGGTACAACAATTCCGTATCGTTTATTATCAAACCATCTTAAACCATCGTGCATTGTTAATATTCTTCTTAATTGAAGCGTATAATGTAACATGTTTTCTTGCGTACCAGCTGTTACTATAAAAGAAGCGGTTAATTTTTTCTTCTGTGTAGCGGTAGCTTCTGTTGAATAAGGAACAGCATTGTAAAAAGTGTTTACTTGCTCAATATTCGTTGTTGGTTGTTGCTGATTGTAATTCATAGTAAATGAATTTAAATCTGCTAGGGCAGCATCGTATTGCTTTAACATTACGTTTGCTTCCGCTCTTACTAACAAAGTCTCATCCGTAGTAAATGGTGTTCTAATAGTTTTTGAATAACCAGTTTGTGCAACAGCATCTTTAGTTTCAAATAAAGACGGTAATTTCATAAACAACGTTTTATCTAAATTAGTTGTTTCATATACAACAGGTTTGTTATAAGGAAATAAACTAGCATTATCAGCCCATGGTAATGCAACGCTTAATGTTTCTCTATTGGCAATAGCACTCGTGTGGTTAAAACGTGAACCTCTAAAAAAACCACCAAAATGACGCCCTGCACTTGATGAATATGCTTGGGTAAATAAAGCACTAGGGTCTTCATAATATGCCTTAGTTATAGGGTCTTGTTTTTTAACAACTTCACTTAAAGCTTTCCAATCTCTTAATACACTAGAAGGGTTTGCTGTTACTACAACAGAAGCATATTTCTTTGCTTTTGCCCAGTTTTCGTAGTATAAGTTAAAACGTGCTGCAAAGGCATAAGATGCTTTTACATTAAAGTGATATTTAGGTACGGTGTAAATATTATCGCTAATAAGTGGCAATCCTTCTTCAATATCTTTATTGATTTTTTGATACACTTCTTTTACGGTACCTCTTTTATATTTAGGGTTAAGTGTTGTTTCAGGAGCTTCTAAATAAGGAATCCCTAAATCAGTATTGCTACTTTTAGTGCTGTAGTGTTTACTAAACATATTAACCAATATAAAATGACTATAAGCTCTGGCAATTAAAGCCTCTCCTTTTTCAGCAGCTAATGAAGCAGGGTTACTGCTATTTTCAATTGAAGCTAGTGCTTGGTTTGCATTTGCAATGGCATTATAACAGCTTCCCCAAAGTGAAGCAGGCCCGTCATTATTTGTTTCAGTGATCTCTTTCCAGTACGATACTTGCTCTAAAAATAGATCGGTGTTTGGGTTGTCTAAACCGTAATCATCAATATTATCAGAAGATAGTTCAGCTAACATACCATAACTAGTGCTAGGGTATGCTGAAACTAATATTTTTCTAATCTTATTGTTGTTGTCTATTTCTGTTCTGTTATCAGGTAATTCGTCTAAAAAGTCACCACAAGAAATTGCAATGAAAGACAAAAGAGCGATTGCCAGTAATTTATTTATATTATTTTTCATTTTTTAATTTTAAAAATTATAATCCTAATTTCAATGTAAATGTAATTTGCTTCGCTAAAGGACTTGCAACTCCACCAGCGTTGAAAAATTCAGGATCTTGTCCGTTTAGTTTATCATCAGAATACAATAAAAATAAGTTAGTTGCTTGTAATTTTAAAGACAAACTTTTAACATTTATTTTAGTTACATATTCTTTAGGAAATTGGAAAGCTAATGAAACTTCTTTTAAACGTACAAAATCTCCTTTTGCAATTCGAGCATCAGAATAATTATACGCATTATAAGCAGTTCTTAAATCATATTCACCAACTCTGTTTTCTTGTCTTGTACTAGCAATTACAGGTACGTTTGTGAAATTTTCATCCCCAGGTAATATCCATCTGTTTTCAAATTCTTTTGGTAAGGCTGATAAATCAGAATATCTTGAACTAAAAACAGGATTTAAACGGATTACATTACCAAATGAGTAAGTTGTAAAGATGTTTAAACGTAAGTTTTTGTATTTAAAAATGTTTCCAAAACTACCAACATCTGTTGGGTCAGCAGAACCTGAATATTTTAAAAAGTCTAATTTGTCTCTTTCTTGAAAATTTAATTCTCCAATTGATACCTCACCTTCTTGATCTTGAAAAGTAGGTAAACCTTCTTCGTTTAAACCAGCAAAAGGAATTGAAAAAATAGCTTTTACAGGGTATCCTTGTTTAGCAAAACCATATCCTGTTACTAAATCGATAACTCTTTGTTGTGAATCTAATTTTGTAACTTCATTTTTTGTTTTAGAATATACAAAACTTGTTTGCCAAGAAAAATCTTCTGTTTTAATAGGAGTTCCAGAAATTGATAATTCTAAACCACTTGATTTCATTTCAGCAACATTACCATATTTTATAATTTCACCACCAATACCTTGAGTATTCGTAGGGCCAATAAGATCAAAGTTATTTCTTTGGTACCAATCTGCACCAATAGCTAAACGACCGTCAAAAAGACTGGTATCAAAACCAACATTTAATTCATGTTTCTTTTCGTAAGTTAATTCGCTATTTTCTAAACCAGCTACGTATAAAGCACTTTCTTTACTTCCTGCAGAAGGTCTCCAGGGATTATAACTTCTGATATCAACTAATGAGTTTGAAACGCTTTCAGGACCTCTATCGGCAGTTAAACTGTATGAAGCTCTAAAAGTAAGGCTTTCTAAAGGGTCTAAATGAACAAAGAAATCTTCTTCATGTACATTCCAAGCACCAGATACATTCCAAGTAGGTAACCATCTAGATGCTTTCGATTTTCCTAATTTATTTGATCCTTCATAACGGAAAGTACCATTAAGAGTATAACGTCTTTTCCAAGAATATGTAGTGTTTCCAAAAAAGGCTAAGTTTCTGTATTTTGTATTTTTTAAACCGTAGTAAAGGGTGTTTTCTTCAATACTTTTTTTGAATAACTCATAGCCATAAAAAGGCACTTCTCCTAAAGAGTATTGTAATCCCCATCCTGTAAAATTGGTTTTCTTTCTATCTGCAGAATTAGCCTCAGCCCCTGCGTAAAAGTTTACCGTATGGTCATCGTTAATAACATCTTTATATGAAAAAGTTCCTCTAAAATCATAGCCTAACATACTATGTGTAGTTTTTCTGAAAATTCCTCCTTCTGGTAAAACACTAATAGGTGTAGCGTATTGGTTGTCAGGATCGGTATATAAAAATGGGTTGGCATTTCTAATAATTTCATTATAATCGGCTCTAAAAGCGTTTGCCTGATTAGAAAACTCAGTAGTATTATGCTCTAAAGATGAGGTTTGGTATTTTAAAGCTCCTAATGCACTAAGGTTTATCTTAGAATTTACTTTATATTTTAATTCGCTTTGAAATTTTAAATTAGCGACATTAATATCAATATAATTTTCTTCTAATTCTTTAGAAATATTAAAATCAGTGTAATTTCTAGTATAATTTTTGGCTGGGTCTAAAACTCTAGAAGTATTAAGGGCATAAGAAAAAGGATTGATATCAAAATCTCTTTTTACGGTACCTGTTACCAAATCAGTATCTTGCGATAAAGTTCCTGGTGCTTTTTGTTTTCTAAAAGAACCGGTACTAATACTACTGAAAGTTAATTTATCAGAAACTTTAAAGATTGATTTAAAATTAGCTGTATATCTGTTAACGCTACTTGCTTTTGTCCATCCTGGATCTACAATTGCACTTAATGAAGCATAATAGGTAGCTCTGTCAGTACCTGACGATACATTTACCGCATGACTTTGTAAAGCATTAATATTAAATAATTCTTTAAACCAGTCGGTATTTCTAAGTTCTGCTTTTCTTAAAAAAGCAGCTCTAGATTGTGCTGTGTTTTTGATTAAGAAATTTCCATTAGCATCTAATTTATCGTATAATTGATACATTTCACCATACACACCGCTTTCTCTAGCATTTGCAACCTTACTATAATTTAACCATCCACCAGCACGCATTTCTTCATAAACAGACATCTGTTCTTGTGAATTCATGATGTTAAAATCAGTATAACTAGGTCTCATTCTAAAGGTAGTTGAGTTCGTATAATTAATGTTACTAACACCTGCTTTACCTTTTTTAGTGGTAATTACAATAACACCTGCCATAGCACGTGCACCATAAATTGAAGTCGCTGAACCATCTTTTAAAACCTCAAAACTTTCAATATCATCCGCATTTAAACCTGCAATAGACGAACTTATTAAAGTACTTGCATCTCCTGATGATAAATCTCCAGCAGAAACGTCAATAGCATCTTCTAAAATAATACCATCAACCACCCATAAAGGTTTTGAATTTCCATAAATAGATGTTGCACCACGTACTCTAATTCTTGGAGCAGCACCAAAAGTTCCCGATACATTCTGTACCGTAACCCCAGCAGCTCTACCTTCAAGCCCTCTACTAATTTCAGGAACACCATCTAATTTGATATCCGCAGCCTTTAAAGAAGTTGAAGCCCCAGTAAATAATCTTTTATCGGTAACAGTAATACCTGTAACCACAATTTCATTTAAAAGATTTTCATCTTCAGTCATAACAACATTGATTGCTGCCGTTGAATTCACTGTTTTTTTAACAGTTTTCATTCCTACGAAACTATAAACAAGTACATCTTTTTGTGTTGTTTTAATGGTGTATTCTCCATCAAAATTTGTTTCTGTACCAAAAGCAGTACCTTTGATTAAAATAGTAACACCTGGTAATGGTCCTGATTGATCAGAAACAACACCCGAGGCTGTTATTTTTTTTTGCCCATAGGTGAGCTGAAAAGTTAAGATAAAAAACACTATTAATGTTTTTGTAATTTGTTGCATAAAATTAAATATTTGAATTAGTAAAGTATTAAAATTGAAGGGTTGATTTCCTAAACGTTAAATTAAAGATACAATATTAACAAAATTTTAGCTTATCTAGGCTCTTTTTATTATTTTATTAATGAATAACAGTTATCAGTTAATAATTAATAATGATGATTATAAGTGTTTTAGCTTATTAAAATTAAAATATTTATGCCTGTTTTAGAAGATAAAAAAACTAATTTTTAACGATTTTTTATGAATATAGGTGTGGCTAATTAATTTTTAAGACCTTAAAATGCTAAAAAAAATCCAAATAGTTTATTTAAAATTTAAAATAAAACCCCAATGATTACTTCCCAACTTATATACTGGTATTTAAAAAATAAAAGAGATTTACCTTGGCGTAAAACCAAGGATCCTTATTTAGTTTGGTTAAGCGAAATAATGCTACAACAAACACGAGTAGCTCAAGGATTGCCTTATTTTATAAGTTTTACAACAAGCTTTGAAACCGTTTTCGATTTAGCTAAAGCAGATCAAACCACGGTACTTAAATTATGGCAAGGATTAGGCTATTATTCAAGAGCTAGAAACCTACACTTTACAGCAAAACAAGTAGCAAATGAATTTGATGGTGTTTTTCCGAATACCTATAAAGAACTCTTAAAATTAAAAGGAATTGGAGATTACACCGCTTCGGCAATTGCATCGGTTTGTTATGACGAACCTGTGGCAGTTGTTGACGGAAACGTGTACCGAGTTTTAGCCCGTTATTTCGGTATAAACACACCTATTAATTCATCCAAAGGAATTAAAGAATTTAAAGAATTAGCACAAACATTAATTGATGTATCGCAACCAGGAATGTACAACCAGGCAATTATGGATTTTGGCGCTTTACAATGCAAACCTCAAAACCCATTATGCGATTCTTGCCCCTTATCAGAAAGCTGTGTGGCTTTAGATAAAAAATTAATTAAAGAACTTCCTGTAAAAGAGAAAAAAACAAAGGTTAAAAAGCGATATTTCAATTATTTAGTTGTTGTTACAGATGATCATAAAACCAATATCGAACAACGAATAGGTAAAGGAATTTGGCAAGGATTGTATCAATTTCCATTAATTGAAACAACAACAGCTATTAATGAAACACAATTAATTGAGCAGCCTGAATTTGCTGAATTTTTTCCAAAAGAAACGGTATTGTCGTTATTTAATCAAAAAGATATTGTTCATAAATTATCACATCAACATTTATCGACCAAATTTTGGATTGTAAAAACAACAAAGACCTCTAGTAAAACCATTTTGTGGAACGATATTAAGCAATACCCTGTGCCAGTGTTAATTGATAATTTTTTAAACGAATTTTTAACGAAGGCTTAGTTAATTTCGTATATTTGATTTTACACAAATAATGAACACATGGCAGGAACAGTAAATAAAGTTATTTTAATAGGTCATTTAGGTGATAAATTAAAAATGCATTATTTTGAAGGAGGAAATTCTGTTGGTCGATTTCCATTAGCAACCAATGAAAATTATACCAACCGTCAAACAGGAGAGAAAATAGCCAGTATTGAGTGGCATAATATTGTTGTGCGTAATAAATTAGCTGAGATTTGTGAAAAATACTTATCAAAAGGCGATAAAGTATATTGCGAAGGACGCATAAAAACACGTCAATATGAAGCCGATGGACAAAAACGTTATACCACTGAAATTCAAGTACAAGAAATGACTTTTTTATCAACAAAAAAAGATCTAACCACAAAAGCACCTGTTGCTACAAAAGCAGTAGAAAATAGCGCTACAGTAAAAGGAATATATCAAAATAATACAAATTTACAACATTAGTTTACTTAAAATTTAAAAATTGGACACAGAACCCAACTCCTTATTTTTAGCGATATCAAACATTGATTTGTTAACAATAATAAACTGCTTAGTATTACTATCTTTATTAATATGTTCAGCGTTGGTTTCAGGTGCAGAAGTTGCCTTTTTTTCAATTTCATCAACCCAATTAAATGAACTTTCGGCAACATCAAAACAAAAAAGTAATGTTGTATTGCTTCTTGAAAAGCCAAAAAAACTATTAGCAACCATTTTAATAACCAATAATTTTATCAATATTTTAATCGTATTGATATTCGCCTCGCTAGGAGAAGTGTTTTTTAGTGAACTCTCAGAAGGCGTAAAATTTTTAGTAGAAGTTGTTTTTGTTACTTTTTTAATTTTACTATTTGGCGAAGTATTGCCAAAAGTATATGCCACCAGAAAATCGCTTTTATTTGCTAATTTTATGGCAAAACCAATTCAGTTTTTAAGCATTATTTTAACACCATTAAGCACACCACTAATAAAATTAACCAGTATTGTTGAAAATAAATTAGGCAATAAAAATCATAATTTTTCGGTAGAACGTTTATCCGAAGCCCTCGAATTAACCGCTAGCGGAGCCACCACCAAAGACGAGCAAAAAATTTTAGAAGGCATTGTAAATTTTGGAAACACCGAAACCGTACAAATAATGAAACCCCGCACCGATGTTTGTGCTATTGCCGATAATACCTCTTACGAAGAGGTTTTAAAAATGATTTTAAAAAATGGCTACTCACGAAATCCTGTTTATCATGAAAATATTGATACGATTATTGGCGTTTTATACGCTAAAGATTTGTTGGCATATTTGAATGAAAAAACCTTTGAGTGGCAAAATTTGATAAGAGCTCCTTTTTTTGTGCCAGAAAACAAAAAATTAGATGATTTATTAGCCGAATTTAAAGAAAAGAAAATGCACCTAGCCATTGTTGTTGATGAATATGGCGGTACCAGCGGAATAGTAACTCTAGAAGATGTTATTGAAGAAATAGTTGGCGATATAAACGATGAATTTGACGATGACGATTTAACCTATTCAAAGCTCGATGAACACAATTATATTTTTGAAGGAAAAATAACAATAAAAGACTTCTGTCGTGTTTTAGATGATGACGATGAAAAATTTGAAACCTTAAAAGGAGAAAGCGAAACCCTAGCAGGTTTTATTTTAGAAATATCAGGGAAATTTCCTAAAAAAGGCGAGAAAATAAATTTCAGTAACTATACATTTACCATTGAAGCCTTAGATAAAAAACGTATAAAACAAATAAAAGCAACCCGAAATGTGTAAAATTTTATGGCTAATATCTGCCTTATTATTAATAAATTTAACAAGTTGTACTAACGAAACTTTGCCAAAACCCAAAGCGTATTTAAGGTTAGAATATCCTACTTTAGGCTATCAAAAATTAAATAAAAATATCCCATATAGTTTTGATGTAGCAAAAAATGCCAGTGTTAAAATTTTAAAAAATAATTGGTTAAAAATCAAATATCCAACTTTAAAAGCATCTGTAGATATTACCTACCGACCTGTAAAAAACAACCTGAGAGAACTGTTTGTTGAATCTGAAAAATTGGTTTTAGAACACACCGTAAAAGCAGACCATATTTCGTGGAGAGATTATGCTGATTCCGATAAAAAAGTGTACGGTAAAATGTGCGAAATATCAGGAAATGCTGCTTCACAACTACAATTTCATGTAACCGATAGCACGAATCATTTTTTAAAAGGTTCACTATTTTTTTACAGCAAACCTAATTACGATTCTATTTTACCCGCCGTTGAATACCTCAAAAAAGACATGATTCAAATGCTAGAAACCTTGCAATGGAAAGACTAATTATATCTTAATTTATATTTTTTTTTGAAGCAATTTTCCGCTTTCCGCACTCGCTCTTTTTTTGAAGAAAAATCAAAAAAAGGAGCTCAAACAAATGCTTCAATCGGGGCTAGGCATTTTTACATAATTTTAAAAAAGTGCTTATTTTATTGATTTATTACACGTTTACTTTGTAATAATAAATAAAACTGCAATCCAAATAAAACAGCTCCCGAAAGTAAATGTATAGCTTGTGTTCCTAACGGAAATTCGGCATAATACATTAAAATTCCTGTAATGGTTTCTAAAAATATTAAAGCGACAATCCAATTGACTAATTTATAGCCTAAATTTTTGAGTTGATTTAAGTAAAACATCGCTAAGTTTACCAACACAATAGCAATGGTAAACGAACGGTGAAAGTAAAATTTAAAACTCGGGTTTAGTAAACTATAGTGTTTATTATCAAAACCAAAAAGCTTTACTTGCTGATCAATAAACTGACGAACCTGAGTTCCCATAGCTATTTGAATCAATGAAAATACGACCGAAAAAATTAGTAATTTATTAAATAATGAATTGTATTTATAGGTTGCTTTTTTACGGTCGGAAACTATAAATAACAACCATAATAATAAGCCAACAATAACCAAACCAGCCACCATATGAATGGTAATAATAGTCGGTTTTAAATTAGAATCTACTACCGTTTTACCTAGCCAAGCTTCAAAAATAATTAAAGAAAAAGCACCGAAAGATAAGAGTGTAATTTTTTTGTTTGTCTTCCAAAAAGAAAGCGAAACAAAAATTAAAAACAAAAACGGAATTCCTGCTAAAGCCGACGATAATCGGTTTATGTATTCGGTCCAAGTATGTAATTTATTAAATTTTGCGTACCTGTGTTTTGTATATTTATTCCAATTGTTATTATCAAATTCTTCGGATGTTTTTAAATTGTTTTCGGCAACAAAAAGCACTTCATTTTTAATAATAATCATCCCTTTTTCATATTGGGTATTTGGATGCCAAGTAATTTGAGCTTCCGAAGTAGGAGGAATGTAATAACCAAAGCATTTTGGCCAATCAGGGCACCCCATTCCTGAGCCTGTCATACGAACTACTGAGCCTGCTAAAAAAATAATATATACAGAGATTAATGCTATTTTTACTAAGAGAGGAAAATGTTTTTTCATCAAAAAAAAGTTTTTACAAAGATAAGATAAACTCATAAAAAAAGCTTCTCTAATGAGAAGCTTCGTTTAAGTATATTTTAAAAAATATTAAGCTTTTTTCTGAGCATCGTTTTTAGCGCAACATGCTTTTTCGCAATTTGTAGCACAGGCTTTTTTATCTACATCACTTTTAGCACAACATGCTTTTTCACAAGCAGCAGCACAGGCTTTTTTATCACCTTTTACTTTTGAATCACATGATTTTTTACAAGCCGCAGCACAGGTTTTTTTAGCGGCATCACTTTTATCGCAACAAGCTTTTTCGCATCCTTCTTTACAAGCTTTTTTAGTTGTTTCTGACGCTTTGTACATTTTTCCATTTCCAATAGCTTCGATAAAAGTAATTAGATCAGCTTTATTCGTGTTATTTTCATCATATTTTACAGTAGCCATGCTATCTTTAAATATAACATTGACTCTTAAAACACCTTCTTTTTTCGATAAGTCTGAAGCTATTTTTTTAGCACAACCTATTTCACAGGTCATTCCAGAAATATGTAAAGCTAGTTCTTTTATTTTTCTTGGGTTAGTTTTTTTTTGTTCTTGAGTTACCGTTTCTTTTTTTGCATCTTTCTTTGCCTCATTTTTACATCCGACAACTAAAAAACTAACTAAAGCAAGTGCAAATATTATTTTTTGAATTTTCATAATTTTAATTTATTAGGTTATTTAGCAAAGTTATCAATAAAATCAAATTTATAGTTATTAATAACCGAATTTTGTGCTTAAATGTATTGAAAATGAATAATCAACAACGTAAATGGGTTTATTTAATACTGCTAGCAATTGTTTGGGGAAGTTCTTTTATTTTAATGAAAAAAGCATTAATTGTTTTTACACCAATTCAATTAGGAGCGTTACGTATATTAATTACGGCAGCTTTTTTATTATTGATAGGCTTTAAAAGTCTTAAAAAAATTCAAAAAAAACATCAAATTTATATTTTATATACGGCTTTTTTAGGAACTTTTTTTCCATCCTTTTTACTTGCTTTTGCTGTAAAAGGTATCGATAGTTCTATTTCGGCTATTTTGAATTCGCTAACACCTTTTAATACGTTTATTTTAGGAGCTTTAATTTTTGGGTTTACCTTTAAGAAAAAACAATTTATAGGAATTTTAGTCGGATTAATAGGAACACTTATTTTGATTTTAAAAGGAGCAGAATTAAATCCTAATCAGAATTATTGGTATGCTATTTTGGTTGTTTTTTCATCTATCGGATATGCTTTTAATGTAAATATCATCAAAAAATATTTATCAGATTTAGATGCCTTGGCAATAACAACAGGTAATTTTTTAGTATTGATTATTCCTGCTTCTTTGGTGTTGTTGTTTTCTGATTTTTTTTCATCGGTTAAATTAAATAATCAAACGACTACAGCATTTGGGTATATAACTGTTTTAGCTGTTGTAGGAACAGGAATTGCAAAAGTATTGTATAATAAAATGGTGCATTTAACGACGCCTATTTTTGCGTCATCAGTAACATATTTAATTCCAATTGTGGCTGTTTTTTGGGGCGTGACTGATGGCGAAAAATTAAGTTTAGTTCAATTATCAGCTGGTGGAATTATTTTATTCGGTGTTTGGTTGGTAAATAAGGCGAAATAAAAAAAGAGTATAAAATAGCGCATAAAAAAAGAGCCAAAACGGTTGTTTTGACTCTTTAAAAGTAGTTTTAAAAGCTCTTTTTACTGAAAATCAGCATTAGAAACTCCTTCGTTTATTTTTACTTCTTTTAATTTGAAGTTCATTTTCATAGGTCCCATTGATTGGATTACTAAATGAGGAAATTTAATTCCGTTTACTTCTTTATAATCAGAAAATTCTAAAGGTACTTTTACCTCTCCTTGAGGTCCTTTAGCTACCGATACTTCTTTCACTTTTAAACCTGATTTTACATCATAAAAAATCTCTTTTTTACCAAATATAATTACATAGGCGTTTTTACCGTTAATAGGTTCTATTCTGCTTAAAGTACCATTTTTGTAGGCTGCATCAGCAAAAGGAGCTGCGTTATTTTTTGCATCTTCAAGCTCTTTACCTTTTAATTGTTTCTTTTGCCCACGAGCTTCTTGATAGCCATTTGCACCATCAAAAACTTCTTTTTGCATTACATTTCCTGCCATTGAAACAATTGTTGAAGTTTTGTTAGGTGCAGCACTTTTTTGAACTAAAGTTAATTGCATTCCTTGAACTTTAGCTTCTGAAGTAGTTTTTAACGTTCTAACACTTGCAATTTTATCTGTACCACCAATTGCTTTAAAATAGTTGTCAATTACTGAGGTAGAAGTAACACCTTTAGGAACAGGTAAACTCATTGCAGGTTTTGCAGTAGCATTTCCTTCTTTATCAAAATATTGAATGCTATATTCTTTGTTTTTTTCTAAGTTTTCTAAAACATCTGTTGCTTTTCCTGTAATTATAATTCGAGCATTGTTTGCTTTAAAATAGTTTACAGCAGCATTTTGAATATCGGTTATTGTTACTGAATTGATGTTTTCTAAGTAGTTTTCATAAAAATCAGTAGGTAAATTATAACGTGCAATATTTAAAGCATAACGAGCAGCAGTTACAGGTTTTTGAACTTCCATTACAAAATTACCAACATACTTTGCTTTGGCATTTTTCAATTCTTCATCAGATACTTTTTGTGTTCTAATTTTGCGAATTTCTTTTTGAATTTCAACGACTGAACTATCGGTAACAATGTTACGAACACTAGCGCTAGCTCTAAAGGTAGCAGCATCTCTGCTTTGTCTAATACTAGAATATGAACCATAAGTATAGCCTTTGTCTTCACGTAAATTTAAAAATAAACGTGCAGTTCCGCCACCACCAAGAATGGTGTTTGCTAATATTGCTGCGTAGTAATCTTTATCGCCTAATTTTAAATCGATATTATTTGCTACTACAATTTCCGATTGTACCGCATTAGGCATATTGATAAAGTTAATTTCGGTTTTGTTTACGTTTTTTGGTTTATCAAAAGCAACAGCAGGTACATTTCCTTTTTTCCAATTACTAAATAATTTAGTAACCATTTTTTTAGTTTTTGAAGTGTTAATATCTCCAACAATAACTAAATAAGCGTTGTTTGGTTTGTAATAAGTATTGAAGTTGTTTTTAACATCAGCAAGGGTAATATTACCAATTGATTTTTTGGTTGTAAACTCTCCGAAAGGATGTTTTTTTCCGTAGATTAAAGCACTTTCAACTCTTCTTGCGATAGCGGTTACACTTTTTTCATTTGATTTTAAACCGTTTAAAGTAACAGTAATTTCTTTGTCAAATTCTTCTTTAGTAAACGCTGAATTTTTAACACCGTCAGCCATTAAACCTAATACTTCAGGAAAGTATTTAATTAATGAACTTGCCGATGCTCCTGAGCTATAAAAGTCAACATAAGCACCTAAATAATCTACTTTTTCGTTAAATTCATCTTTGGTAATGTTTGCTGTTCCACGTCCTAATAAACTTCCCATAACACTTGATAAACCTGCCTTTTCACCTTCAAGAACGGCTTTGTTATCAATAGTTAAGCTAGCAGATGCTCTTGGTAATTTATGGTTTTCAACCATGATTACTTGCAAACCATTAGGCAGTGTAAATTTTTTCACTTTTCCTAATCGTACTTTTGGCGCTGGTCCTGGTTTTGGTTGTACGCTTCTATCTATTTGTGCAGTGGTAGCAAAAGACATTGCTAAAATTGCGATAAGTGATACTATTTTTGTTTTCATAATATATTAATGTCTTTTGATTTATTTCTTTTTTGGTAAATATTCTAAAACTAATCGTTGATTTGGGTTTAGGTATTTTTTTGCAGCAGCTCTAATTTCTTCACGAGTAATAGAACGGAAAATATCAATTTCGGTGTTTATTAAATTGGTATCGCCATATAATACGTTAAAACGTGCTAAAGAATTTGCAACACCTTCAACACTTGCGTTAGCGTTTACAAAATCATTTTCAAATTTATTTTGTAATTTTTGATAGGCTTTTTCTGAAATTAAATTGGTTTGGATTTTTACAATTTCTTCATCAATTTCTTTGGTTAAATCAGTTAAAGAAGTTTTTCCTAAAGGAAGCCCATACACCACGTAAGTTCCGTAATCTTCTTGGCTAACACTAAAAGCACCAACTTGTAATGCCATTTTTTTAGTATCGACTAATTTTTTATATAAAACAGAACTTTTTCCATCACTTAAATAGGTTGAAATCATGTCTAAAACTCTTGCTTCTCTACTTTTCATAGAAGGAGTTCTGTAGGCATTTACAATTGCTGGAATTTGAATATTCGCATCATAGGCCTTGGCATTTATTTGTTTGGTGATTGGGTCTTCTTTTACAAATTTTCTTGTTATTTCGGCACCTCTAGGGATGTTTCCAAAATAAGCTTCTACTAATTTTTTAGTTTTTTTGATATTGATATCACCAGCAACCACTAAAGTAGCATTATTAGGAACGTAGAATTTTTTATTAAAGGCTAAAAATTCGGCTAAAGTAGCGTCGTCTAAATGCTTCATTTTACCAATAGTTGTTCCTTTATAAGCATGCTTTTTGAAAATATTCTTTTTAACATTTTCTAAGAAGCTTCCATACGGCTGATTGTCAACACGCATTCTTTTTTCTTCTTTTACAACTTCGTTTTGAGTGTCAACACCGCCTTGATTAATTACAGGGTGTAATAAACGTTCCGACTCCATCCATAAACCTAATTCTAGGTTGTTTGAAGGGAATACTTCGTAGTAATAGGTTCTGTCATCGGTGGTATTTGCGTTGTTTTTTCCTCCGTTAGATGAAACAATTTTAAACCAGTCTCCTTTTTTAATATTTTTTGTTCCTTCGAACAATAAGTGTTCGAAAAAATGTGCCATTCCTGTTCTGTTTGGCTGTTCATCTTTTGCTCCAACATGATACATTACTGCTGTTGTTACTACAGGGGCTGCCTTGTCTTGATGCAAAATTACATGCATTCCGTTGCTTAAATCGTACTCTTTAAATTCGACTTTTTGAGCAGTAGCATAAAAGCCAACAAGTAAAGCCATTGAAAGAGTTATCATACTTTTTTTCATGGATATTTTTTTTAGTTTTTAACTGATTTTTATATAGGACGTGAAGTTAGACTGTTTGTTACATATTATGATATCTAGATTTTAATAAGGCTATTTTTTAACATTTTTTTGTGATTTCTATGTTTTAATAAGGCTTTTTTTTAGTTGAAAAATATTTTTATAAGAGCCTGTTTAAAAATTAAATAAGCTGTCAGTTCGAGTGATTTTTTTCCTTCAAAAAAATTGTATCGAGAATTTTTTTAGCATGAAATTCATTAATATAAAAGAGTTCAAATTCTCGATACAATTTTAATTCCTTCTAGTCATTAAAATCACTCGAATTGACAAGAATCATCAAAAAAAAGGGGAGAACTACGGCAAATCAGGATGCGAACCTGAAATGAATTCAGGTTGACCGATGCAATTTCTTATTATTCTGTTACAATTTTTTTTAAAATGAAATTTAAACAGGCTCTAAATAAATTTTTGAAATATCTTAAATATGATGATGATGCTTAGCCCCGATTGTAGCAATTGTTTGAGCTCCTTTTTTGATTTTTTTTCAAAAAAGAGCGAGTGCGGAAAGCGGGAAATAGCTCCAAAAAAAAATAAGTATGAATTCAAATGTTTTGATAGATAGGTTATTATTGCTTTTTTAAGAAGTAAATACTTGTTTTGATGCAAATTAGTAGTAATTTTCTGAGCTTTAGATTGTTTGTTATTTTTATACAACGTATATTTGCACCCTCATTTTCATGAGGAAAATGTAAACTAATAACGCAAAACAAAAAGTATGTACGCAATCGTAGAGATAGCAGGGCAGCAATTTAAAGTAGCAAAAGACCAAAAAGTATACGTACACCGTTTACAAGCAGCAGAAGGATCAAATGTAACATTTGAGAACGTTATGCTAATTGCAGACAATGGTAACGTAACTATTGGCGCCCCAGCTATAACAGGTGCAGGAGTAACTGCAAAAGTATTACGTCACTTAAAAGGTGATAAGGTAATCGTTTTCAAGAAGAAAAGAAGAAAAGGTTACAAAAAGAAAAACGGACACAGACAGTATTTAACTGAAATTCAAGTTGAATCTATCGTTGCTTCTGGAACTTCTAAAGCTGCTCCAAAGGCTGCTAAAGCTGCACCAAAGAAAGCTGCGAAAAAAGCTTCTAAAGCCGATGATTTAACAAAGATTGAAGGTGCTGGACCTAAAGCTGCTGAAGCTTTAGTGAACGCAGGAATCGATACTTTTGCGAAAGTTGCAAAACAAGACCCAGCTACATTAAGTAAAATTTTAGTAGAAGCTAGTTCTCGTTTATCTCACTTAGTTACTACTACTTGGCCAAAACAAGCGCAATTAGCTGCTGATGGTGAGTGGGATGTTTTAAAAGTGTTACAAGACAAGTTAGACGGAGGAATTGAAAAATAATCCCGTACAAGTTTAATCTAAAAAAATCAAAATAAGATGGCTCATAAAAAAGGTGTCGGTAGTTCGAAGAATGGTAGAGAATCAGAATCGAAACGATTAGGAGTAAAGATTTTTGGAGGACAAGCTGCTATTGCAGGTAATATTATTGTTCGTCAAAGAGGTACAACACACAATCCAGGTAAAAATGTTTACATGGGGAAAGATCATACTTTACATGCTAGAGTTGATGGTGTTGTTGCTTTCAGAAAGAAAAGAAATGACAGATCATACGTTTCTATAGTTCCTTTCGAGGCTTAAGAAATTTCTGATTACATATATTAAAGCTCAAACAATTTATTGTTTGAGCTTTTTTATGCGCTAAATTTAAAATATTGTGCATAAAAAAAAGCACCACCTTATTAGAGTGATGCTTTTGTTTACGATCAATTTTGATTAATCCCCCAATTTATCAAAATGATTTCCCATGTATATTATATAGATGCAAATATCTTTAAAAAAGATGTCAGAAAAAAGAACTTATGTATAAATGGTATCAATTTATGTATGGATGGTTTTTATTTTAATTTTAAGCACTTTCCCTTTTTTTAAATAGTGTTTTTCAGCTTTTTGTGTTCTTATTTAGCCTAATATCGATTATATTTGAGGTAAAATTTGATGTATGTTACGAGCTGTAATTGTTGATGACGAGCCTAAGGCAATAGAAGGACTTTTGTGGGAATTGTCTAGTTTTAATGATGACCTAGAAGTTATACAAACATTTACTCAAGCAGAAGAGGCTATAAAATATATAAATAATAATGCGATTGATTGTCTTTTTTTAGATATTGAAATGCCAACAATGGATGGTTTTCAATTGTTAGAAAGGTTAAATAGAAAAGATTTTGCCATTGTTATTACAACTGCTTATAGTGAATATGCTATAAAGGCTTTAAAAAATGATGCAATTGATTATTTATTAAAACCCATAGATTCTGATGATTTAGAGGTAACATTAAATAGGGTTAAAAATTATCATGAAAAAAGTAATAGCAGTGAAAAAATTGAACAAATACTTTCTAATTTTAATAACAAATTTAACAAAAGAAAAATTACAATTAATACCGATGGAAAACTCATCTTTTTAAAACAATCGGAAATTGTATTTGTAGAGTCGGACGGAAACTATTGTTCTATTCATACCATTAATAATAAAAAAATTGTGGTAACAAAAAAACTAAAAGAAATAAATGCACTACTTCCTGAAGAGCATTTTTTTAGAATTCACAATTCATTTATTATCAACTTAAATAAATTAAAGCAATTTATAAAATCGGACGGATATGTTATTTTAGAAGACAATCATAGAATCCCTGTTTCTCGTCAAAAGAAATCAGACTTTTTAGAAAAATTTTAAAGCTATTTTTATGAAAATAATCAGTTTTATAATTTTCTTGTTTTTCTGTACACTACCGATTTGTTTAGCGCAAAAAAATGGAGATAGTTTATTTTTAAATACTGTCAGTAAAAAAGAAGCAGCCTTTTTTAAGTCTAAAAAAATAGCAAAGCTTAAAGCTGCACTAAAACAGGTTAGAATTGTAAAAAACAATGCCGAAACGCTTGTAATATTAAACAAGTTAGGTAATGCTTATAACCAACAAGACAACATTCGAGAAGCATTAAATTACCATCAAGAAGCTTTAGATATTATAGCCAATATAAAAAGTAAAAACAACGATGTTAAACACAGTGCTAGTATTGCGATAAATAGTATTGCAACTATTTATATATCCTTAAAACAATATGAAAGAGCGTTAGATTTATTTAATCAATCGATTCCTATACAGGAAGAAGTAGGTAATATTAGTGGCTTAGCAAGTAGTTATCAACAGCGAGGGCTTGCATATCAAAAAACAGGAAATTTAGATAAAGCATTGGCTGATTTTAAAAAATCGTTAGGCTATAACACACTTAATAAAGATAAATTAGTAATGATAATTTGTCATAATAGTATTGCCAATGTTTTAATTATAAAAGGACAGTATAAAGCTGCTCACAGCTGTTTAGTTGAAATACAAACACTTGCTGAAGATATTGGAAATAGCGATATTTTATCAAAAGTCTACAGCAGTTTAGGCTGGGTTTTTTTGAAATTAAAAGAAGATAAAAAGGCTGATTATTATTTGAAAAAATCATTAGAAATAGGATTAAAAGATACTAATTTATCAAATTTAGAAAATTGTTATAATCATTTATCGGAATTAAATAAACAAACAGAAAATTATAAGGCGGCATTAAATTACTATCAAAAATCAATTGAAATAGCTAAAAAAAGATTTAATAATAAAGATATTCGCTATGTAAATAGTCTTATTAATAAATACGATATTGAAGTAAGTGCTAATAAAATAAAGAGTTTAGCGATTGAAAATAAAATAGCTAAAATAAAGAACATCCGAAATAGAAATATTTTAATTATAGTATTAATGTTGCTTGCTTTTTTTGGATTTTTGCTATATTCAATGTACAGACAGCGCTTGTTAAAAAATGAAAAACAAATATTACTGTTAGAGCAAAAGACCTTAAGAATTCAGATGAATCCGCACTTTGTGTTTAATGCCTTGAATTCGATTAAATTGTATATTATTAATAACGAACAAAAAAATGCGGTGTATTATTTGAATAAATTTTCAAAACTAATGCGCAATATTTTAGAATCGACTATTATAAAAGAAGTTACTTTAAGCGAAGAGCTCAGAACAATGAACCTATATATGAGTATTGAAAATATACGGCTTTCAAATGCTATAATATATACCCAAACTATTAACGAATCTGTAAATTTAGAAAGGATTAAAGTTCCACCATTAATTTTACAGCCTTTTTTAGAAAATGCCATTTGGCACGGCTTATCATCAAAAATAGGAAGTAAAAAACTAGAAATATCTGTTGTTAAAATAGCCAAAGAATTTATTAAAATTGAAATAGAAGACAATGGTATTGGTAGAAAAGAAGCACTTAGAATTAAAAATAATAAAACGTTAAACAGAAAATCAATAGGAATTTACTTAACCAAAGAACGTTTGAAAAATTTTTCGACACAATTTCAAAATGAGTATTCGTTGGTTTATATTGATTTGGTTGATGAAAATGGTAAGGCAAAAGGCACAAAAGTTTCCTTGAAAATACCTTTGCATTAAAACTAAAAAAAGCGCTCTTTTCGAACGCTTTTTTTAGTGATTTATTTTTTGAATTTCAGAACTTCAGAACGTCCTTTTTTGAAGATTTTATTACTAGCATGTGTACCTTTTCGTAATGCTTTTTGTTCTTCCCAAGATAATTGAATGATTTCTTGACAATCGGTTGAACAGGTATTTTCTGTTTTTTCAGCACATTCATCACATTGAATAAACAATAAATGACAACCTTCATTGGCACAGTTTGTATGCTCATCACAAGCTTTTCCACATTGATGACAATTAGAAACTACGTCATCGGTAATTCGTTCGGCTCTTCTGTGGTCGAAAACAAAATTTTTACCAATAAATTTATTTTCGATTCCTTCGTCTTTTACCTGACGCGTATATTCAATAATTCCGCCTTCTAGCTGAAAAACATTTTTAAAACCTTTGTGCTTGTAATAGGCCGATGCTTTTTCGCAACGAATACCACCAGTACAATACATCAATAAATTTTTATCTTCTTTGTTGTCTTTTAAATCTTGTTCAATAATATCTAACGAATCTCTAAAAGTATCAACATCAGGTGTTACTGCGCCGTCAAAATGACCAATTTCACTTTCGTAATGATTTCGCATATCTACACAAACCGTGTTTGGGTTTGCTAGCATTTCATTAAAATCTTTGGCGTTTAAATGCACACCTTTGTTGGTTACATCAAAAGTTGTATCGTTTAAACCATCGGCAACAATCTTGTTACGAACCTTTACTTTTAATTTTAAAAACGATTTATTATCGTGTTCAACAGCTACGTTTAATCGAATATCTTTTAAAAATGAAATCGCATCTAATTGTTCCTTTAAGGCTAAGAAATTTTCAGAAGCTACTGATATTTGGGCGTTAATTCCTTCGTAAGAAACGTAGGTTCTACCTAAAACATCTAATTCGTTCCATTCTAAGAACAATTTATCTCTAAAAAGTTGAGGATTTTCTATTTTATAATACTGATAAAATGAAATAGTAATACGGTCTTTTCCTGCTTCGTCTATTAAAGCAGCACGCTCATTGGCGCTTAATTTATTGTACAGTTGCATGCTATACTTGTTTTTAAGTGATACAAAATTTGATGATTTATTTAAAAAATCAGTACAAATATACTTGTTTTTTGTGTTTTATTGTTTGAAAATAGACTTTTTGCAGTAATTTGATTTTTTTTAAGTGTTTATTTAAAATATCATAGCAAACAGGCAAAAATGATTCGTTTTTTTTAAATCTTTGTCTTAATAAATACATTAGTTTTAGTAACTTATTATAAAATAATAAAAATGAAAGTAGCAGTTGTAGGAGCCACAGGAATGGTCGGTAATGTAATGTTACAAATATTAGCAGCACGTAATTTTCCTGTAACAGAATTAATTCCTGTTGCATCGGAACGTTCGGTAGGAAATAAAATTGAATTTAAAGGAACCCAATATAGTGTTGTAGGTTTGCAAACAGCGGTGGATATGAAACCCGATGTAGCATTATTTTCAGCAGGAGGAGAAACCTCTTTAATTTGGGCGCCTAAATTTGCCGAAGTAGGAACTACCGTTATTGATAATTCATCGGCATGGAGAATGGATGATACCAAAAAATTAGTAGTGCCTGAAATTAACGGAAATTTTTTAACTGCTGAGGATAAAATTATAGCAAACCCTAACTGTTCAACCATTCAATTGGTAATGGCGCTAGGACCTTTACATAAAAAATATAAGATGAAACGTGTGGTCATTTCTACCTATCAATCGGTTTCAGGAACAGGTGTAAAAGCGGTGCAGCAATTAGATAATGAAGAGGCTGGAATTGATGGTGAAATGGTATATCCGCATCCAATTGGAAGAAACGCCTTGCCACATTGCGATGTATTTTTAGAAAACGGTTACACCAAAGAAGAAATGAAATTGGTTAAAGAACCAAAGAAGATTTTAGGCGATGATTCTTTTTCTGTAACAGCAACCGCAGTTCGAATTCCTACGGCAGGCGGACATTCAGAAGCTGTAAATGTGCAGTTTGAAAATGATTTCGATTTAGAAAAAGTACGTGAAATTTTAGGTAAAACCGACGGTATAATTGTACAAGATGATGTGCAAAATAATGTATATCCGATGCCAATTTTGGCACACAATAAAGATGAAGTTTTTGTAGGACGAATCCGAAGAGATGAATCGCAATCAAACACCTTAAATATGTGGATAGTTGCTGATAATTTACGAAAAGGAGCAGCTACAAATACGATTCAAATTGCCGAATATTTAGTGGCTAATAAGTTGCTTTAGTTTTAAGAGATAATTTAATAGGTTGCTTAATTTTAGAGCCTGTTTTATATAGAGCTAAAATCCTGTGTTTATAGCACAGGATTTTTTTACTTTTGAAACATGAATAAAAATCAGATAATAGAAAACACAATTGCCTTTGTAAAAAAAACCTTGCAAGGAGCAGAAGCCGGGCATGATTGGTTTCATATAGAACGTGTTTATAAAAATGCGTTGTTAATTGCTAAGGATGAAAAGGTAGATGTTTTTATAGTATCGTTAGGTGCTTTACTACACGATATTGCCGATGCTAAATTTTATAATGGCGATGAAACAATTGCTCCTAAAATGGCACGTCAATTTTTAGAAAATCAGCAATTAAATGAATCAATAATTCTTCATATAGAAAATATTATTAAACATATTTCTTTTAAAAATAGCTTAGATAAGTTGTCATCAGCTCAAAAATTTAGCTCCCCAGAATTGGCGGTAATTCAAGATGCTGATAGGTTAGATGCAATTGGCGCTATCGGAATTGCCCGTTGTTTTAATTACGGAGGTTTTAAAAATAGAGGTTTATACGACCCTGAAATACCCGCAAATTTAAAGATGACAAAAGCTGAATATAAAAATTCAACCGCCCCAACAATTAATCATTTTTATGAAAAATTATTGCTTTTAAAAGATAAAATGAATACTAAAACAGCTAAAAAAATTGCGCTTGCTAGACATGAATATATGCAGGGTTTTTTAACCCAATTTGATGCTGAAATTAATGGTGTATTGTAATTTTTAGAGCTTATTAGAATATAAAAAAGCAGCTAGAAAACTAGCTGCTTCTAAAAAAATAATAAATTACAGGCAATTACTTACCAGTAAAATTAGGTTTTCTTTTTTCTAAAAAAGCCGTTGTTCCTTCTTTAAAATCAGCTGTAGAAAAAGAGTCACCGAATTCTGAAATTTCAGTTTCGTAACCGTTAATTCCGTCTTTAAAATTATCGTTAATAGCGCTAATTGCAGCACTAATTGCCACCGATGAATTGCGCATTATTTTACCTGCTAATTTTTCTGCTAATGGTAGTAATTCCTCTTGAGGAACCACATAATTTACCAAGCCCCAATTTTTTGCTTCTTCAGCAGATATCATTGCTGCGGTCATAATTAATTCCATTGCTTTTCCTTTACCTATTAATTGAGGTAAGCGTTGTGTACCGCCATAACCAGGAATTACGCCTAAAGATACTTCTGGTAATCCCATTTTAGCATTGTCTGATGCTATTCTAAAATGACATGCCATTGCCAATTCTAATCCGCCACCCAAGGCAAAACCATTAATGGCTGCAATTACTGGTGTAGCTAAATTTTCAACCACATCAAATAATGATTCTTGTCCTAAGCGTGCTAATTCTTCTCCTTTTTGGCTGTTGAAATTTGCAAATTCGGCAATATCTGCACCTGCTACAAAGGCTTTTTCTCCGCTTCCAGTAATAATGATTGTTTTTATAGTCAGATCATCTTCTAAACTTTCAAAAGCAGTACTTAATTCCTCAATGGTAGCGCTATTTAAAGCATTTAACTTTTTAGGTCTGTTAATGATAATTGTTGCTAATCCGTTAGTAGTTTTTACTAAAATGTTTTCGAAATCCATAAAATTCATTAAATTTAGGTGTTAAGTTTTAGGTAAAATTACGGTAAAAATAGTTCCAATTCCTTGGGTTGATGTAAAGTAAATAGAACCATCATAGGCTTCAATTATATTTTTTATCATGGCTAAACCTAAGCCCATTCCACTTGTTTTGGTGGTAAATTTAGGTTCAAAAATTAACTCTTTATTTTCGGCAGCAATGCCTTTTCCGTTATCAGAAATGGTGATTTTTACGTTATTTCCATCAGAAGTTACTTTTACTTCAATTCTCGGATTTTTTTCATCTTCTTTAATTGCTTGTGTAGCGTTTTTAACTAAGTTTGTTAAAACTCTAATTAATTGTGTTTTATCTAAATAGGCAAATAATTCGGGTTCTTTTGGAATAAAATAAATGTAATCTTCGGTAAAAATATCTAACGAATGTTTTACAACATCTACGACATCGAGTTTTTCACGACGCTGTGTGGGCATTTTTGCAAAATCTGAAAATGCAGAAGCAATAGCGCTCATTACATCAATTTGTTGAATAAGTGTTTCGCTGTATTCGGCTAGTTTGTCTTTAATTTTTGGATCTTCAGGATTAAATCTTCTTTCAAAACTTTGTACCGATAAGCGCATCGGTGTTAGCGGATTTTTAATTTCATGTGCCACCTGTTTTGCCATTTCTCGCCAGGCTTGTTCTCGTTCGCTTTTGGCTAGTTTTACGGCGCTTTCCTCTAGCTGATCAATCATATTATTATACGAATCAACTAATGAATTTATCTCTGAACTAGCTGAATTTAAAGTGATTTTTTCGTTTCGTTGATTTAATCTCGTTTCTTTAATTTTTTCAGAAATCGTTTGAATAGAGCGTGTAATATAGCTCGATAAAAAATACGCCAATGCAATAGCAATGACAAACATCAGTAAATAAACTAGTAATAAACGCGATATAAATTCTCGTAATTCCTGCTTTTGTTCTTCGTTATCTTGGGCTATTTGCAGCTCTAAAAGTCCAATTCGTTTAAAGCGGGTATCGTTTATATACGTATATGATGATTGATAGGTAATTCCTTTATTATTTCGGCTTTTTAAAATTTTATGATTGGAGTTATTAGCCAGTTCAGTAACAATTTCTGTGGTTAAATTGGGGGCTTTTTTTTGATCAAAATTATAGGGAATTGACGATTTTAAAAGCCGCCCATTCATGTCGTACATTGACACGGTTAATTTATGAACATAGGCGATATCGTAAATTCGGTCTTGAAATATTTTGGCTAAATTATCGGTGGTAATCGGGTAGGTTGTTTTGCGTTTTAACTCAATTTCTATATCGTGTTTTGTGGCACTTTCTTTTCGGTTAAAACGCTGAATATTATAGTCTTCGGTTTGTTCGCCATATTGAATTATGGTTACTGTAACAATTAAAACCGATGCCAATAATACCAATAATATCATGGAAAGGAAAATTCTAATTCGTAAAGATATGTTATGGATGTTTAGCAAGTTGTATGGTTTTATTTGTTGGTGTAATTTTATAATTAAATTTTTTCTTCTTTTGTATGTAAAAGACGTGTTAATTTAATAGATAAATCTAACAAAATAATTTTAGGGTTTCCGTTTCTTTCAATATGATATTGCGCATCATTTAGTTCTTTATCAATAATTAAAATATTTCCGCTATGTATAAAAGGTGCAAATTTTTCTAATTTAAAATTAGGCGTTTTTGTTTCTAAAAAGACCAAATCATTTGCGCCATAATTTAATAATAATGCTTGTCTAAAAAATTGTAAGCAATATTGTAAAAACTGTTTTTGTGTTTCTCGCCCTGCTTTTGCAATGGTTTCTGACCATTCGATTAAATCTTGAATAACAGCCGCATTTCCTTTGGCTTTAAAAGCGGCACGAATCCAAGTAATAAACCATTGTTCAAAAATTAAATCGTTCGAATTATTGTTTAAAATATGCAGTGCTTTGTTGTAATTTCCTTCGGATTGATGCGCTATTTTAATGGCTTCATTTTCTGATATCTGGTTGTTTTTAACCAAGGCGTTGGCAATATCAGCTTCGCTTAAAGCAGGGAAATTTAATGCCTGACAGCGCGATTTTATGGTGTTTATAATTTGCTCTTCATCTTCAGTAATCAGTATAAAAACCGTTTTTTCGGGCGGTTCTTCAATAAGTTTTAATAATTTGTTTGCCGAAGCGATATTCATTTTTTCTGCCATCCAAATTATCATCACTTTAAAACCACCTTCGTATGATTTTAATTGCAGTTTTTTAACAATATCAAAAGCTTCATCAACCCCAATTTGTCCTTGTTTATTTTCAACCCCAATTTGTTGCGACCAATTAAAAAGACTTCCGTAGGGTTGTTTTTCAATAAAAGAACGCCAATCGGCTAAAAATAAATTACTAACAGGGTGTTTTTTTACCGCATCGTTGGTGGTTACAGGAAAGGCAAAATGCAAATCAGGATGTTGTAATTTGTTGCATTTTAAATTGCAAGCATCCGCATTATTTGACGAATTACATAGCAAATACTGGGCGTAGGCAATTGCCATAGGCAGCGTTCCTGAACCCTCTTTACCAACAAAAAGTTGTGCGTGAGGTATTCGGTTGTTATCCGCAGATTGCTGTAAATGTTTTTTAATATGTTCTTGCCCTATAATTTTATCGAAAGTCATGCAACAAATATAAGATTTCAAATAATAGCACAATACACCAAGCAATCAATAAAAAGAAATAGCAAGATTGTTACAGGCTTATTGTTTAGAATCGTTCTATTTTAGTATCTTTGCTAGTCAATATTATACGTATTATTTTGAGTTCAATTGCAAGTTTACAAATTGGTGAGAGTGGAATTATATCCGAAGAATCATTAGATGTTATTCCTTTAAAATTATTAGAAATGGGCTGTTTGCCTGGAACAGAAGTCGAATTACTGCAAATTGCACCCTTAAAAGATCCGATATATATCTGCGTAAACGGAAGCCATTTAGCAATTCGAAAAGAGATGGCTAGCCAAATTTTAATTACCAAAATTTAACGGATATAATCAATGAGTAAACGTATAAAAGTAGCATTAATAGGAAACCCGAACACAGGAAAGACCTCTTTATTTAATCAATTAACAGGCTTAACTCAAAAAGTTGGAAATTATCCTGGGGTTACAGTTGATAAAAAATCAGGAACTTGCCAATTATCAGAAAATAGTACAGCAATTATTACCGATTTACCAGGAACTTACAGTATTAATCCAACTTCGATGGATGAAAGTATTGTTTTAAAAAGTTTGCTAACGGTAAAAAATGAAAAACCAACAGTTATTGTTATTGTTGCCGATGTTGAAAATTTAAAGCGTAACTTATTGCTTTTTTCTCAAATTCAAGATTTAGAAATTCCGATCATTTTAGCCTTAAATATGGCGGATCAAATGAAAACTAAAGGGATTTCTATTGATATTGAAAATTTAGAAAAAGAATTACATACCAAAGTGGTTTTAATATCTGCTAGAAAAAATCAAGGAATTGATGTTTTAAAACGAGCAATAGAAAACGTTAAAAATTTAGAAGTATATTCTAATTTTAAGGAAATCACCACTAAAATTGATGCTGATTATTTTGAAGAATTAGCTCAAAAAAGCACTAAGTTTTCAGTCTATGAATTATGGATGATGCTTACAAAACAGCATACCTCTTTACTTTATTCAACCGAAAAAAAAGCCTTAGAATTGTTTAGCCATGATGTATCTAAACAAAAAAAATACCAGCACAAAGAAACCATTTATCGCTATCAGAAAATAAATGATACTTTAAAGAAAACCTATCAAATTGACGCTTCAAAAGCAACAGATATTCGTTCAAAATTAGATACTATTTTTACCCATAAAATATTCGGATATTTCATTTTCTTCGGATTATTATTATTGATATTTCAATCGGTTTTTGAGTGGGCATCTGCTCCGATGGATTTTATTGACGGTTTATTTGCGAGTATTTCAGACCTTGCCAAATCGAATTTACCAGCAGGAATGTTTACCGATTTGTTATCCGAAGGAATTATCCCAGGAATAGGCGGGGTGCTTATTTTTATTCCGCAAATAGTTATTTTATTTTTTTTCATCGCCATTTTAGAAGAAACAGGCTATATGAGTCGGGTGGTTTTTTTAATGGATAAAATTATGCGTCGTTTTGGAATGAGTGGTAAAAGTGTTTTTCCGTTAATTTCGGGAACAGCCTGTGCGATTCCTGCAATTATGGCAACCCGAACAATTACTAGCTGGAAAGAGCGTTTAATAACCATTTTAGTAACACCATTTACTACCTGTGCGGCGCGTTTGCCGGTATATGCTATTTTAATTGCACTGATAATTCCTGATACTAAATTGTTTGGTTTTATAGGTTTACAGGGTTTAACTTTGTTAGGATTGTATGCGCTTGGTTTTGGTTCTGCAATTATTGGTGCGTATATTTTACATAAAACATTAAAGATAAAAAACACCTCATTTTTTGTAATGGAAATGCCTAATTATAAAATTCCATCGGTAAAAAATGTGTTTTTTGATGTGTTGGAAAAAACCAAAGCCTTTGTTTTTGATGCAGGAAAAATTATTTTAGCGATTTCAATTGTATTGTGGTTTTTAGCATCTAACGGAGCTTCAAATTTTAAAAATGCCGAAAAAAATGTTACAGAAAATACAGCAAATAAGGAGTTATCAAAACAAGAGTTATCGCAAAAAATAGCTTCCGTAAAATTAGAAAATTCCTACATTGGAATGGCAGGAAAAGCAATCGAACCAATTGTAAAACCGCTTGGTTATGATTGGAAAATAGGTATCGGATTAATTGCTTCTTTTGCAGCAAGAGAAGTTTTTATCGGAACCTTGGCAACTATTTATAGCGTTGAAAATAACGATGATAATATTGCTACGATTAAAGCAAAAATGGCCTCTGAAATAAACGAAGAAACGGGAGAAAAACGCTTCAATTTTGCTACAGGAATGTCATTATTATTGTTTTATGCTTTCGCAATGCAATGTATGGGAACTTTAGCAATTGTTAAAAGAGAAACTAAAAGTTGGAAATGGCCAATGCTACAACTTTTTGGAATGGGATCTTTGGCATATTTATCGGCTTTTTTAGCCTATCAAATACTACGATAATGCAAGAAATTATAACGTATATAGCTGTTGGTTTTGCAGTATTATTTTTAGTAAATAAATTTTTTATTAAAGATAAACAGCAAAAAGGCTGCGCTACGAATTGCGATTGTTCTTCATAGAAAAGAGTGTCTAATTTTGTTTTGAAATAAACAATTAATGTATTTTTGTGGTATTATAATTGATTATTTAGTTAAAATACAATTCATTTAAAATTAAAACATGAAAAAAACACTTTTAATAGCGGTACTTTTTATCGGTTCATTTGCACAGGCACAACAAGAAGTTAAGGTAGATCTTTTAGATGCTTTGGCGCTTAAAACAGTAGAAGTTTCTTATGAATATTACACTACCGAACGTTCATCAGTAGGGCTTTCAACATTGATTAATTTTGAAAAAAAATCCAAAGATTTTAGATATAATGAAAACTGGATGATTACGCCTTATTTCCGTCATTATTTTACAGATAATAGCAATTGGAATTATTTTGGAGAGGTTTTTATGGGAATTAACGGTGGTGAAAAAGACAAAAAAGTTGAAACAGCGGGAGTTGTTGAAAACATAGAAGAAAAATATACTGACGGTGCTTTAGGTTTGGCAATTGGATCTAAATATGTGTCATCAGGTGGTTTTGTACTTGATGTTTATGCAGGTTTAGGAAGAAATATGTTTACCTCAAAATCACCAGTTGTTGTTCCTAGAGTTGGTATCAATTTAGGATATAGATTTTAGAAATTTCATCTTTTTTTGATGAAAAATCAACAATAGAAAGTTAAATAAAACCCCCTATATACATCTTTTGAAAGATGTATATAGGGGGTTTTATTTCTAGTAGTAAAAGCCTTTTTTTAAGCGCTTTTTTGTTTTTTCATCTGAAAAATATTTGCTAGAATAAAACTGATAATTGCTGGTAAAACCCATCCTAAATTATGGGTTGCTAGTGGAATAAAATTTTTGATAGGCGCTAAAAGTTCTTTATCAATAATAAAATCTAAAACATCAGGAATACTAAAAAATAAGGTAACAAAAACCACTGCTTTAAAAACAATTCCTGAAGCATATTTATCAGCCAATAAGTTTAAAATAATTAAAACAATAGTCGTCGGATAAACAAGCATCAAGGCAGGTAGGGCAATATTTATAATATATTTTACGTCAAACTGCCCAACTAAAATACCTACAACACAAGCAAAAATAGCGGTTGCCATATAGGCTTTATCCGAATTTTTGCAAATTCCTTTTATATAATCTGCTGTTCCTGTAATAAGCCCAACCGCTGTGGTAAAACATGCCAAGGCAACCAAAACACCTAAAAATAAGGTTCCAATATTTCCTAAAGTTTGCGAACTCAAAGTGCTTAAAACTTCTGAACGAGTGGCATCATCGGCAAAAACAGTGTTAAATAATGCGCCGTTATAAATAAGCCCTGCGTAAATAACTAAAAGCCCTAAACCTGCTATAAAACCTGCTTTGGTAATTAAATCTTTTTTAACCTCGAAAGAGGTGTTTTTATTAAAATTCATCGAAACAACCAGCACGCCACCAACAACCACGGCGCCAATAGCGTCAAAAGTTTGATAGCCTTCAAGCAAACCGCTTACAAAAGGCGCATCGAATATTGAGGGGTTCATTGCGCTTGGCGTGGTAAATATTCCCACAATAATAATGGCTAATAATATAAATATAATTAAAGGAGTTAAAAACTTTCCTAATAAATCTAATACTTTATTTCTGTTCATTACAAAAATAAAAACCAAGCTGAAATATAGTAAACTTGTTATTAAAGAACTGCTTTCAAAATAAGGAGCAATTGCCATTTCGTGAGTAACCGAAGCGGTTCTTGGTGAGGGTAAAGCCACCGCAATTGCATAGACAATTAGGCAGTAAGCGCTACTAAAAATAGGCGATACTTTTTTACCAAAATCGTACATGGTTCCTTGTAGTTTTGCGTGGGCTAAAATTCCTAAAATAGGAATAAAAACGGCGGTAATAAAAAAACCAAGGGTTACCAAACTCCATAAATCAGCGGCATTTTTTCCTAAATAAGGAGGTAATATTAAATTTCCTGCGCCAAAAAACATAGAAAATAAAGCGAAACCTGTAACGTATATATCTTTCGTTTTGTTCATTTTTAAGTACTTTTATAAATATAAATAAGGGTGAAATTAAACCTAAAATCAATTAAAAATTAAAGGGGTTCAAAAGTATTAAAACTCTTCAAAAAACAATGCTTTTTTTTATATAAAACACCCTAAAATAGTAGTATTTTAAAATTTATGGAAAATTATATAATTTATAAAAATATTAAAATTTTTTATACCGAATCAGGTAAAGGAAACCCCCTTGTTTTATTGCATGGTTTTTTAGAAAGCTCCAAAATGTGGGAAGATGTGGTTTGTAATTTATCAAAAACAAATCGGGTAATTTACATTGATTTATTGGGGCATGGAAAAACAGATTCTCTTGCCGAAATTCATACAATGAAAGCAATGGCTTTGGCGGTAAAATCGGTTTTAAAAACCTTAAATATTGAGCAATTTTATATAGTTGGTCATTCTATGGGAGGCTATGTGGCATTGGCGTTGGCTGAAAAATATCCGAAGAAAATAAAAGGAATATGCTTGTTAAATTCAAGCGCATCAGCCGATGATCAAAACAGAAAAAAGTTACGTGAAAGAGCTTGTAAAATGGCAAAAACAAATTATGAAAGTTTGCTGAAAATGTCTATTTCTAATTTATTTACAGCAAAAAATAAGGCAGATTTTCCAGCAGAAATAGCACAAACAAAAAAAGAAGCTTTTAAAATTACGGCTCAAAGTTATATTTCGGCAAGCCAAGGAATGCGACTAAGAGCAAATACCGAAGCCGTTTTACAACGCATTGAAAACCGTTTAATTATTGCAGGAAAAAACGATGCAATATTAAATTTTAAAGAAATTTCTGAACAGGCAAAGCGCACAAACACACCTTTACACGAGCTTAGTGGCGGGCATATGAGTCCTATCGACAATAAAAAAATATTGTTAAAAATCCTTCAGAAATTTATTACAGATTAAGTTTTTTTGAAGCAATTTCCCGCTTTCCGCACTCGCTTTTTTTGTTTTTTAAAAGGAAAAACAAAAAAGAGCTCAAACAAATGCTTCAATCGGGGCTAGGCATTGTGCTTTATTTTATAGTAGATTTTGTAAATTAGCATCAAACTATTTTAAACATGCACATTCATCATTTAGCCAAAGAAACTTCAATTTTAAATAAATTTTTAACAGAAATAAGAAGCGTTGAAATTCAAAAAGATTCCATGCGTTTTCGTAGAAATATTGAACGAATTGGTGAAATATTAGGCTATGAATTAAGTAAAAAATTAGCCACTAAAACCAATCAAGTTACAACACCTTTAGGCGTAAAAGAAATAGAAACACCTGTTAACGATATTATTTTATGCTCTATTTTAAGAGCAGGATTGCCTTTGCATAACGGGTTGTTAAATTATTTTGATGATGCCGAAAATGCTTTTATATCGGCATACCGTCATCATCCGAATAACGATGACGAATTTGAAATTGTAGTAGAGTATTTTGCCTCGCCATCAATTGAAGGAAAAACCTTGTTGTTGGTCGATCCTATGCTTGCTTCGGGGCGTTCGTTAGTGGCGGTTTACGATGCTATAAAAAAATATGGAACACCAAAAGAAATTCAAATAGTATCGGTTCTTGGTTCATCGGAAGGGGTGGAATATATTAGTAAATTTTTCCCTGAAAACACTCATTTATGGATTGCCGATATCGATAACGAATTAAATAGTAAAGGATATATTGTACCAGGTTTAGGCGATGCTGGCGATTTAGCTTTTGGTACAAAAATGTAATATCATAAAAAATTAGCGACTATTGAACAGCTAAAAAACAACAATAATACGGCATCGGAAATCCAACTTTTTTGAAATAATTCTATTCCATTGGCTAAAATAATGGCTATCGGAAAAAAGAGAAATAACAATTCGGTGCCTGTTTTATGCGGTATTAAAAGTGCCGTAATTAAGGCAATAAATAAGTGAATACAGGTTAAAATCCAATTTTTTCTAAAGGTATTTAGTACCGATAATGCTTTTGGTGTTTTTAAAATTAGTGCATAAAATACTAAAACAGCTATAAATAGTATTGAAAATAAATGCTTTGTAGTTAAGTAAAAATCAATATTATACGATAAATTCCAATCAAATAATTGGTGAAAAAGCGGCATTTCATTATACCAAAAACAATAGGTAAAAAACAAAAAAACAACACTTATAAAGCCAATAAAAGGAGTTAATAATGTTTGATAGGTAAAGTGTTCGTGCAGGTAAATAGCGGTGTATAATAATACGGCAAAAAGCAAAGAGTAAGGCTCTATTAAAAAAGAAACCCCAAGCCATAATCCGCCGTCAAATAGCTTAAATAAGCTGTTTTTAGACGATTGTAAGCTGTAAATTTTTCGTGAAAAAAGTAAGATACTAAAAGCTACTAAAAAAGTTTTATCAAGATGAATAGCTTCAGGAAAAAAACCAAGAAGTAATACAAAAAATAAAAAGGCGTAAGAGTTGTCAAAGGTTAATTTATTTTTAGTAATTATAAAATTGAAAACACTAAAAATAAGCAAGATACCTATTATTTCTTTTGCTGTTTCTAAGGAAACTTCTTTGGTTACTAAGCTAAATGAGAAGTAACTTAAAAACAGTGCGAAAAGCACTATAAAATTAACAGGTTTTGATTTACCGAAAAAATTGGCTAACATAGTTTCTTTTTATACTTTTGCAAACATAAAGATAATCAAGTTATGTTAGGATTAAATATTTTTAGATTAATTGCAGATTTATTTACTTTTATATTACAACCTTTCAAATGGTTGCGATTAGAAGTTGCAAAAGGTGACTTAGGTTGGTGGACTTCAAATGCCGTTAACTGGGTTTTTATTTTAATTTTAATAGTGTTATTTGGATACTGGATGTCACAATCATTGGGTTTTCGAAAAAACGGAACTGAAGATAAAGCATAATTTACAGACATATTGGGAAGCAAAAATAAATTGAAACGTTTCAAAGAAAATGAAACGTTTGCAAACGTACTTCAACCTACGAGAGAAGAAGTAACAGGAAATTTTTCTTTAAAAGGAAAGTGGAACACCTTCTTTAAAAACGACAATCCTATAGTTTTAGAACTTGGTTGTGGTAAAGGAGAATATACCATTGCCTTGGCAGAAAAAAATCCAGATAAAAATTTTATCGGTATTGATATTAAAGGAGCTCGTTTTTGGCGTGGTGCTAAAACAGCTATCGAAAACGATATGCAAAACGTTGCCTTTATTAGAACCCAAATAGAATTAGTTGACCACATTTTTGCTGAAAATGAAGTTGATGAAATTTGGATAACTTTCCCTGATCCGCAAATAAAATATCAACGTACAAAACATAGAATGACCAACGCGACATTCTTAAAAAGATACGATCATATTTTAAAACAAGACGGTATCATGAACTTAAAAACCGACAGCGAGTTTATGCACGGTTATACTTTGGGTTTATTACATGGAGAAGGGCATGAAATTTTACATGCAAATCATAATGTTTACGTAAATGAAGGAGCACCAGAAGAAGTAACTTCTACGCAAACTTTTTACGAAAAACAATATTTAGAAAAAGGGAAACCTATTACTTATATCCGTTTTAAGTTAAAGTATTAACTTTATTTACGTGAGTAGTAATCAAAATTTTTTCGAAAGAGTTTACCAAGTATCAAGGTTAATTCCTTACGGAAGAGTAACTAGTTATGGTGCTATTGCAAGGTATTTAGGAGCAGCCAAATCGGCACGAATGGTAGGTTGGGCAATGAATAATTCACATACCAAAGATGTTCCTGCACACAGAGTTGTAAATCGAATTGGTTTGCTGACAGGAAAACATCATTTTGATGGAACAAACCTGATGCAGCAACTATTAGAAAGTGAAGGAATTGTTGTTATTGACAATCAAATACAAAATTTCGAAACTGTTTTTTGGAATCCAATAGATGAATTGTAAGCGGCTTTTAGTTAAAGCTCAAAAGAATATAAATGATATAAAAATAGGATTAAATCAATAATGATTTAATCCTATTTTTGTTTTTATAAGAATAATTAAGTGCTTATTTTAAAACAATTTTCTTTGTGATAGAACCTAAGTCTGTATTTAATTTAACAATATAAATTCCTGCTGATAAATGAGGAAGTAAAACCTGATTAATACCATTAGAGTTAATTTGTGTTTGAACTAATTCTTTTCCTAAAGTATTATATACTTTAACAACAGCTTTTCCTTGTAATCCTGAAATACTTATTTCTTTATCATCAGAATTGTAAATACTGATATTATTTAAATCATTTAAAATAGTATCAGTATTTAATTTTTTAGCCTGAGTATGTATGTAAAATTGCCCAATACCATTACTTTTTTCATCTAAAGAAATAGTATGTTCATTTTTAGAAAGATTAATAAAGGTCTTATTTTTTCTATCTTCTAAATAGATAGTAACATCTGTAGGTAGGTTTTTAGAATTAACAGCAAAGGTGATTTCTTCTTTAGCTTTAGCAATTAAACCAACAGGTATAACCGTGTTTTGGTAATTTGCATTGGGTAAAGTTTGAATTGCTAATTTTTCTCCTTTACTATCTGAAACTAATTGGGTAAAAACAGCAAACTTATTTTTAACACCACTAAATATACTGCTATCATAACCATTATCAAATCCTGTAGTTTTATTATCGATAAAAAATACTTTAGTCGATTTTTTAGCTTTATTATTAGCCACAGATAATTCAAAAGAAGGCGTAGGCGCTTGTCTTAAAAAAACATCTGTAGTTTGATGAGATAACATCGCTGGATAAACATTTATAGACCCTATAGCTCTAGCAAAAAAACCTTGAGTTGGTGCTACTTTAATAGGCTCGGCTAAGTTTTTTGTAATATACTCAGTACCATTCCATAGCCAAATTGTTTTTTCTTTAAGAAGAAGTGAATTATCCATATTACTAAAAAAAAGATTTGAATCTAAGTAGGCTAAATATGGGTTTCCAATTAAGGTAAAATCAGTAATTCCGTCAACAGGTTTGGTTACGGCTACATCACGAAACACTTTTCCTTTAAAAACAATACTAGAAGAACCTGGCTTTAACTTAACTGCCATTCCTAATTTATTATCTATTGCTCCAGTAGCGGTTTCACTTTTGTATTGCCAAGGGGTAGCAAGACTATTGTCATGTAAACCAATACCAATATTCGTTCCTGTTCCTGCAGCAAAATCGTTATCAGCAATAAGTGCTTCAAAGGTATGGTCTTCAATAGGAGATGCTATTAAATGCCAGTTAGAAGTAAGGTTTCGTTTGTAAGTAATATCACTAAAAATATTACCACCTTCAAGCAATATAGAACTTCCTGATTCAAAAATAAGGCTATTAAGAAAGATAAATCCACTTGATTTTGTAGGGTAATTTGTTAAACCACTAGGAATAATTACATCCGTTGAGTTTGGTGGAACAACGTTGTTATCCCAATTTGTATTGGTATCCCAATCATTATTAGTTGCCCCTGTCCATGTGTATTGTCCTTGTCCGTAGGTAGTACTAAAAGAACATACGCTTATGGCTACTGAAAATAATAATTTTAAAAAGTCTTTTTGTTTCATATTTTATATATTAGATATCACAAAATAAGCAAATAATGACCAAACCAAATAATTTTTAACAGTATTGCTTCTATTATATATTTAAAAATAAAATGTAAAAACAATTATCAACATCTAAAGCCTTTATTTTCTGCGGGCTAAAATGTATCTTTGTAACTTAGCATTAATTAAATTAAATACTCAAATGAGTTTTAAAAAACAAGATATATACAAAGCTTTAGAAACAATTACAGCTCCAGGAGAAGGTAAAAGTTTAGTAGAAAGCGAAAACATAAAAAACGTCGTTACTTTTGGTAAAGAAGTAATTGTTGATGTAACCATTTCAAACCCATCTTTACAAGCAAAAAAGAAAGCTGAGGTAGAAATAACCAAAGCAATTCACACAAATGTTGATGCTACTATTGACGTAAAAGTGAATGTAAAAGTGGAGGTTGTTCAAAAAGAAAATCCGAACGAAATTAAAGGAAAAGTAATTCCTAATATCAAAAATATTATAGCAATCGCTTCAGGAAAAGGAGGTGTAGGAAAATCGACCATAACCTCTAATATGGCAGTTTCTTTAGCTAAAATGGGCTTTAAAGTAGGTGTTTTAGATGCCGATGTTTACGGACCATCACAACATTTAATGTTTGATGTGGCTACTGAAAAACCATTGTCAGTAAAAGTAGACGGGCGTTCAAAAATGAAACCTGTTGAAAATTACGGCGTAAAATTATTATCATTAGGTTTCTTTACCGACCCTAATCAAGCCGTAATTTGGCGAGGACCAATGGCATCAAAAGCATTAAATCAATTAATTTTTGATGCAGATTGGGGCGAATTAGATTTCTTATTAATCGACTTACCTCCAGGAACAGGAGACGTACATTTATCAATCGTACAGGCAGTGCCAATCAACGGAGCCGTAGTGGTAAGCACCCCACAAAACATCGCCTTAGCAGATGCTAAAAAAGGAGTTGCAATGTTTCAACAAGAAAGCATTAATGTACCTGTTTTAGGAATTGTTGAAAACATGGCATATTTTACACCAGCCGAATTACCAGACAATAAATATTACATTTTTGGTCAAGGCGGAGCTAAAAATTTAGCAGAAGATATTAAAACAAGTTTCTTAGGTGAAATACCATTAGTACAAAGCATCCGTGAAGCAGGTGACGTAGGGCATCCAGTAGCATTGCAAGAAAATACGCCGCTAGAAAATGCCTTTAAAGACGTAACAAAAGCAATGGTTGCCGAATTGTTAAAAAGAAATGAAAATTTACCAGCTACCGAAGTGGTTCGTATAACCACTATGAGTGGTTGTAGCACTAAATAATAATAATTCAAAAGCAAGAGTATGACAGCAACAGAAATACAGCATAATGTAGAGAAAGCTTTAGAAGAAATCCGTCCTTTTTTAATAAGCGATGGCGGAAATATTAAGCTTTTATCTATAGAAAATAATATTGTAAAAGTTCAATTAGAAGGAGCTTGCAGCGGTTGTTCTGTAAACCAAATGACCTTAAAAAATGGTGTTGAAGCAACTATAAAAAAGTACGCACCAGTTATTGAACAAGTAATTAATGTGGCTTAAAAAGCTGATTTTTTTCATTTTTAGAGTCCTATAAACGTATTATTTTTGGGCGTTCGGGCGTGCTTTCGCTACTCGCTTTTTTTAAATAGAAAAAATTTAAAAAAGAGCTCAAACAAACCGCTCAATCACTAACGCATTGAATAGTTACCAAAAAATAAAATCTCACAGAATTTAAAGTCTGTGAGATTTAAAACAACAACAAATGATTACAACAGATATCTTAATAATAGGAGCAGGTCCAACAGGATTATTTACTGTTTTTGAAGCAGGACTGTTAAAATTACGCTGTCATTTAA
>NZ_OENA01000088.1 GCF_900239185.1 Tenacibaculum finnmarkense | reverse complement strand
TCAAAAAACTAATTTATAGAATTATGAGCCTAGAATAATAATGTATAAACTTAATCAAGAAAAGAGTTGTTTTTTAGCTCAGTTCTTTGTTACCCAACGTTTTATTTGTTTTTGTTCGATTGTTTGCATATATGAGAATATTCCGTTATATTTGCGTTATTAAATTAGATTTATGATTTATTCAAATGATAAGGTAAAACGACTTTTAAAGTCAGAATTAGTAAAGAGAGGTGTTTCAACTTCTGATTTAGTTTTTTTGTTAAACGAACAAGGTTTAAATGAAACTCAATCAAGTATTACAAGTAAAATAAGTAGAGGAACTTTTAGTGCTACTTTCTTTTTACAATGTCTTTCAGTTATTGGTTGTACTAAATTTGAAATAGAAGATTTTAAATCAAATTTAAGTCTTGTTGCAGAACCAAATGTTGAATATAAAATTAAGAACGATGAATAAAAAAATGAAATTTATAGATTTATTTGCTGGACTTGGTGGAATTCGTATTGGTTTTGAACAGGCTTGTAAAGAAAGAGGAATTGAAACAGAATGTGTTTTAACATCTGAAATTAAACCTTATGCAGTAGAAACTTTAAAACATAATCATCATCACGATAATTTTATTGGAGATATTTTCCAATTAAAAAATGAAGATATTCCAGATTTCGATTTTCTTTTTGGGGGATTTCCTTGTCAACCGTTTAGTGCAGGCGGAAAGAGGAATGGTTTTGCAGATACTAGAGGAACTTTATTTTTTGAGGTTGAAAGAATTATTAGACATAAGAAACCTCAAGGTTTTATTCTTGAAAATGTTGAAGGATTAGTAAAACACGATTTAGAAAATAAAACTGATAAAATAGGAAGGACTTTAAAAACAATTTTATATAAATTAGAAGAAGAACTAAATTATAAAGTTACTTGGGAGGTTTTAGATTCAGTTAATTTTGGAGTTCCACAATCTCGAAAAAGAATTTTTATAGTAGGAACAAAAAAAAATGAAATTTCATTGAAAAATTTCATACCAACTTTTAAGGTTTTAAAAGATGTGTTAGAAACAGGAAAAGAAACAATGAATACTGATTTTACTAAAAAATTATTATCTCATTTTTCAGTTACAGAATTATATGGAAAGTCTATAAAAGATAAAAGAGGAGGAGCAAATAACATTCATAGTTGGGATATTGGAGTAAAAGGCGAATGTAGTAAGGAGCAAATTAGACTGTTAAATAAACTTTTTAAAGTTCGTAGGCAAAAGCATTGGGCGATTGAAATTGGTATTGATTGGATGGATGGGATGCCTTTGACATTAAGGCAAATTGAAACTTTTGCACCATCTATTGATTTGTTTGAAAGTTATGATTTAAAAGGGATGCTGGATGATTTAGTAGATAAAGGTTATTTAAGATTTGAATACCCAAAAAAGTTGATTAAAGAAGTTCTAGAAAACGGAATTATTACTTCTCGTGTTTATGATGAAACAAAATCAAAAGGATATAATATTGTAACAGGAAAATTAAGTTTTGAAATAAATAAAATATTAAATCCTAATGATATTGCCCCAACTCTTGTTGCAACTGATATGAGTAAAATAGTTGTTGTTGACGGTAAGGGTGTAAGGAAATTAACAATACGAGAAGGGTTAAGAATTTTTGGTTACCCTGATAGTTATGAAATCCCTGTTAAAAATAATTTCGCATACGATTTATTAGGAAATACAGTTGCAGTTCCTGTTTTAAAAGCAATTTCAGAAAGAATTTTAGATGTTATTGCTAAACCCAATAAAGTAAGAAGCCTAAAATTAAAAAAAGAAAAAGTAACGTTATTGTAAAATAATTTCAAGTTTTCTCTTTGTCGGTGTCATCTTCTTTTAAGTGATTAATTATTTCAATTTTATCTTTTTTTAAGAGGTCTTCTGATGAGTTGAATAAGGTATTTTTAATTGAGAATGAAATTGTTTCATTTAGTAATGTTTTGAATTCATCAGCATCTTTAAATTGAGATTTTGAATTCCAAGATTTAGTTCTTACATTTCTTCTGCGGTGTGCAATAAGTCCGTCTGTTGTTTTACCAACAAAATTATAGAAATGGTCAATCAGACATTCTTCTACGAACAAATCATTATTTAATAAGTGATTATATTTGACCTCAATAAAAAAACATAATTCACCATCAAATTCAAGAAATACATTGTCTCTCCAATTTGTGGTAGTTGATAAATCTTGATTTGGATTAGTTACTTTTTTACCAGTTTTGAAAACAACTTTATTTCCTGCTTTAATATCTATGAAAATTGAATCAGAATATTGTTCATCAATAATATCAGGGATTTCATTTTTATTATCTGATTGGTCTTTGAATTTATCTTTAATAAGCAATCCTTTTTTTACAAGAAATTCGATTATTGGTTGTTCTACTTGTTTGCCAAATTCTTTATAATGCCAACCAACATCTGGATTATTCTTAATTGTTTTATTGAGATAATTGGTCAAATCACTCATTTCGTTTTGACGTTTTATTAAGTAATCAGTTGGGACTTTATTTATTGCTGTCATTAATTCTCTTTAGTTTTTGTAATTCTCCAAATATAGGAAAATTACTACGGGAACTTGCTTTTTTGTATTGTCCTGAAATAGGTTGACCTTTTTTTTGAATTTATAAGGTTAATAATTCCAGATTTTTTTTATTTCTTCGATACGATTTATATTC
>NZ_OENA01000032.1 GCF_900239185.1 Tenacibaculum finnmarkense | reverse complement strand
GCTAACAACTCCACTTAACCTTCCAGCACCGGGCAGGTGTCAGGCCTTATACATCATCTTTCAATTTAGCAAAGCCCTGTGTTTTTGATAAACAGTCGCCTGGACCTTTTCACTGCGGCCCATCCGAAGATGGGCGACCCTTCTCCCGAAGTTACGGGTCTATTTTGCCTAGTTCCTTAGCCATGAATCACTCGAGCACCTTAGAATTCTCATCCCAACTACCTGTGTCGGTTTACGGTACGGGTTCTTATAATCTGAAGCTTAGAGGTTTTTCTTGGAAGCCTTTAGGCACACTATCAACGCATCCGAAGATTTGTTGTACTATCACATTTCACCTAGATCTGCGGATTTGCCTACAGTTCCAATAGCTACATGTTTCAACGAACTATTCCGTCAGTTCGCGGTGCTTTCATTACTCCGTCACCCCATCGCAATTATAAGAAGTACAGGAATATTAACCTGTTATCCATCGACTACTCCCTTCGGATTCGCCTTAGGACCCGACTAACCCTCAGCTGATTAGCATCGCTGAGGAAACCTTAGTCTTTCGGTGAGGGGGTTTCTCGCCCCCTTTATCGTTACTTATGCCTACATTTTCTTTTCTATCCGCTCCAGCATTCCTTACAGGACACCTTCGGCGCAAATAGAATGCTCCCCTACCACTTACGTGTCTTTCAACGTAAATCCATAGCTTCGGTAATATGTTTATGCCCGATTATTATCCATGCAAAACCGCTCGACTAGTGAGCTGTTACGCACTCTTTAAATGAATGGCTGCTTCCAAGCCAACATCCTAGCTGTCTAAGCAGTTTCACCTCGTTAGTTCAACTTAACATATATTTGGGGACCTTAGCTGATGGTCTGGGTTCTTTCCCTCTCGGACATGGACCTTAGCACCCATGCCCTCACTGCTGAGTAACATTTTATAGCATTCGGAGTTTGTCAGGAATTGGTAGGCGGTGAAGCCCCCGCATCCAATCAGTAGCTCTACCTCTATAAAACTTTCGCTCAACGCTGCACCTAAATGCATTTCGGGGAGTACGAGCTATTTCCGAGTTTGATTGGCCTTTCACCCCTACCCACAGGTCATCCAAAGACTTTTCAACGTCAACTGGTTCGGTCCTCCACTGTATGTTACTACAGCTTCAACCTGCCCATGGGTAGATCACTCGGTTTCGCGTCTACTACTACTAACTATGGTCGCCCTATTCAGACTCGCTTTCGCTACGGCTCCGGACCTTAAATCCTTAACCTTGCTAGTAACAGTAACTCGTAGGCTCATTATGCAAAAGGCACGCCGTCACACAGTTAATGTGCTCCGACCGCTTGTAGGCGTACGGTTTCAGGTTCTATTTCACTCCCTTACTTAGGGTTCTTTTCACCTTTCCCTCACGGTACTAGTTCACTATCGGTCTTTCAGGAGTATTTAGCCTTACCGGATGGTCCCGGTGGATTCATACAGGATTACTCGTGTCCCGCACTACTCAGGGTACTGCTATATTATCTTCGATTACCTATACTAGACTATCACTATCTTTGGTTCGATTTTCCAATCGATTCTAGTTCTCTTAGATTCTAATGTCGCAGCCCTACAACCCCAATACTGCCGTAACAGCATTGGTTTGGGCTAATCCGCGTTCGCTCGCCACTACTAACGGAATCACTATTGTTTTCTCTTCCTCCGGTTACTTAGATGTTTCAGTTCACCGGGTTTGCCCCCTTGCGGGTGACATGTCTTCAACATGCCGGGTTGCCCCATTCGGAAATTAACGGATCATAAAATATGTGCTTCTCCCCGTTACTTATCGCAGCTTATCGCGTCCTTCATCGCCTCTGAAAGCCTAGGCATCCGCCATACGCCCTTATTTAGCTTATTGTACTTTTTGCTCTAAA
>NZ_OENA01000089.1 GCF_900239185.1 Tenacibaculum finnmarkense | reverse complement strand
ACCCTTTAGGTGAAACTGTTTTATATCTTTTTTTTAAATCTGAAGCGTCATAACTCGAAGATAAAATAGGCTCGAAAACCCCCTCTTCATAAAATTTAGCAGGTAAAGAACTATTAATTACAGGTTTTAGTGGGTTTGTTTTATCAATAGTTATGTTTGTTCCTCCTTGTACGTCTATTGAATTGGCATCGCTTCCTTTTGCTCCAATATCTCCTTTTGTTCCTTTTAAACCGTCAGCTCCTTTTGCTCCAGTATCTCCTTTTGTTCCTTTTAAACCGTCAGCTCCTTTTACTCCAGTATCGCCTTTTGCTCCTTTTAAACCGTCAGCTCCTTTTGCTCCAGTATCGCCTTTTGCTCCTTTTAAACCGTCAGCTCCTTTTGCTCCAATATCTCCTTTTGTTCCTTTTAAACCGTCAGCTCCTTTTGCTCCAGTATCTCCTTTTGTTCCTTTTAAACCGTCAGCTCCTTTTACTCCAGTATCGCCTTTTGCTCCTTTTAAACCGTCAGCTCCTTTTGCTCCAGTATCGCCTTTTGCTCCTTTTAAACCGTCAGCTCCTTTTGCTCCAGTATCTCCTTTTGTTCCTTTTAAACCGTCAGCTCCTTTTGCTCCAGTATCGCCTTTTGCTCCTTTTAAACCGTCAGCTCCTTTTGCTCCAGTATCGCCTTTTGCTCCTTTTAAACCGTCAGCTCCTTTTGCTCCATCTTTAGGTATGTAATTCAAAAAATCTAAATCACTTTCAATAACAAAACCATCTTTGTCAGTACCTAATACCTTTGCATTTTTAACAGATTTAACCTGCAAATGCGTTGTTTCTACTTTTCTGCTCATTGTCAGTTTTTATTTAATGAAATATATAATCTTGCATGTTCTTAAACCCTATTTTTGTTACTTTTAAGGTTTTACCTCTAGCAATCTTTTTCGAGTTTTCATCCTGATAATTCATAGCTTTAGAATCATCAAAAACAACATCAATCGGAAAAACTGTATTCACTATTTCAATAGTAGAGCCTACACTTTTTATAGAATTAGTATTAAATAATATCCTACTTAATTTTAATTTACCTTGTACAACTAAAATAGTATCTTCTAAATTAGCGTTAAATAAAGAGTAAACCCCATTACTATCTATATCACTTTGATTTATAAATATAACCCCTCTTTTTTTTCGATACACAGATAAATCAATTTCTTTTTCATCTGATTTTACTCCAGTAATTACATTTCCATCTTCATCAGTACCTAAACTGGAAGCATTTTTTACAGATTTAAT
>NZ_OENA01000087.1 GCF_900239185.1 Tenacibaculum finnmarkense | reverse complement strand
TAATAACATCATTTTTATTTAGTAATTTATATAAACCCAGCCTTTTAAAACCTTTTTTGTAGCGTTGTTTAGCTCTAAAATATAGACATAAGAACCTGCAGGAAGTTTTGATTTTTTGCTTAGTGTTATTTTTCCGTTAGAGGTACCGTCCCAATCATTATTATACCTGAGCGCCTTGTACACTAAATTTCCGTGTCTGTTATAAATACACATCGTATTCTTTGGATATTTATTTGCAATATCTGCTAATACCATCCAAGTATCATTCACGCCATCACCGTTTGGCGAAAATGCGTTTGTCGTTTTCTGATTCCTTTTTATACGAATTGTAGCGGTAGTGTTTTTTACACACGGGCTTGTTGAAGTGATCGTATAAATATAAGTATTGCTGTTCTTTTTAACCCAAGAACCATCAGTAGTCGCAAAGCCATTTAAGGCTGCAAAAAGTTCCTCTTCAGTAGGCTCATAATCTTTTAATATTGATAAAACACCATCTTCACCAGCACTTTTAACATCCGTTTCTTCTTTAACTGTAATAGTTGCTTTTTGAGGGTTACAGCCTAAACTTGTCGTTTGTGTATAAGTGTGTACTAAGCCGATTGAAACCCAAACTCCACCTGTTTCAGGAGCACCTTTTAAAGCATCAAAAAGTTCTTTTTCTGTTGGATTTACTCCTTTACAAACAGTTAAAATTCCATCTGTTCCCGCACTTTTTACATCAGCTTGAATACTCAATTTAAAGGTTTTAGTCACTGTTACTGACTCTTTTGTAGCCGTTAATGTAAGGATTACAAAGCCTTTAGTCGCATCTTGCTCGCTAGGTGTGTATTTTGATAATAATTTGGTATCGTCTTCAAAAACACCAGCACCATCTGTTGTCCATTTTAAATTTGGATTTTCAGTAACACTTACATCAGAAAAAACAAAACTATTATTTTTACAAATACTCGCTTCTGCCGGATTTTGCATCGTAATTACAGGTGGCGTAACTTCATCTTGCTTAAATCCGATGATTACCCTAGGTACTTTACGCTCTTTAAGTAAGCCATAATATGAGTGATCACTACCTACATAACCATATTTATTTCTATAACCTGCACGATAACCAGCCGTCCAAAAAATTTGAAATTTAGGAGTAGGTTTATTATAATCATACGGCATCTGCCCTCCCGAATTTTCATTAATTTCAACCACTAAATTTTTAGTATGATTGTATTTAAAGGGAGTCGAAAAAACAACCGTTACCTCTCCGTTAGCTTGGTTGTATTGTATATATCCGTCAAATACTCGTGTAAAACCACTAAAGGGAGTTACTGAATTTCTAAAAGTGCTAAGCTCTGTTGTTGTAGCAGCAACTTCTTTCAGCCCTAATGTCCATCTATTAAAAGAAGCAATGTTTAAATTACCTGTAGTATTTAATTTAAATGTAAGACTTTTGATATTTCCCGATGTTTTAATTTCAGAACCTAAATATATAAATTGACTATAATTACCATTTTTATGCAAAGCAAGAGGCATGTTTTCACTTACCCCTTCATTGTTACCAATACTAATTTTTTGCGCCGATAAAAAAAAGTTAAAACTTAAACAAAAAAAGAGTAGGGTGTTTTTTAAAACGGACATTTTTTTTATCCCAGGGTATTTACTATAATGCATATTTTTATTCTTTTATAAGGAGTTGTAATAGTTTATTTATCAAAGGTGATGTCATTTCTCACCTATATTTTTTTTAAGAATTTCACCATGTTTAAACACGAACTATTTACTATAATATTTCATCAACATTAAAACGAAGTAGTATTTCATGTGTTCCGTTTTGATAAGTACTTAAATCATTTAAATACAGGTTGTACCCGTAGCCAATATCAAACCATTTTGTTGCTGATATTAAGCTATTTAATTGAACAGCATTATTCCATGAATATGACATTCCTACATTATAAAACTCTTTTATATTTAAAACCGTATTTACATCAAAAGACAAAGGCGCACCTTCAATAAAACGAACCAAAACCGATGGT
>NZ_OENA01000034.1 GCF_900239185.1 Tenacibaculum finnmarkense | reverse complement strand
ACATCTTTTTTGTTTTGAGAACCACAAAAGAAACATTTTAATAGAATTTCAGAAACCTTTTTCTTTTTATTTTACAAATTTAAACAGGCTCTTATAAATAAATAATAAGCAATACTTAAAAAATAAAATACGATGAATAAAAACACAAAAGTTTCAGAAATAATGACTAAAAATGTACTTACTTTAAGTACTTCGGATGATTTAATGACAGCAGAAAAGTTGTTTAAAAAAGAAAAAATACGACATATTCCTGTTGTTGTTGATTCAAAAATAAAAGGAATGTTAAGTTATACCGATTTATTAAGAATCAGTTTTGCAGATGCTGTTTATGATGATCAAGAGCAGGTAGATGCTGTGGTTTATAATATGTTTACTATTGAACAGGTGATGGCAAAAAATTTAGTGACTGTTACTGCGTGTTCTACTATAAAAGAAGTGGCTGAAATTTTAGCAAAAAAAGAATTTCACGCTTTGCCTGTTGTTGACAACAATGAATTGGTAGGAATTGTTACGAGTACCGATTTAATTAATTATTTACTAGCGCAGTTTTAAAAAAGGGATGTTTTTAAATTTCAAAAAATAAAATTAAATAAACTGTCAGTTCGAGTGATTTTTTTCTTTCAAATTCTTTTTAGTCATTAAAATCACTCGAATTGACAATAATCATCAAAAAAAGCTAAAAAATACGGCAAATCAGGATGCGAAAATAAATTCAGCTTGACCGATTCGATTTCTTATTTTTTGTTACAAAACTTTTTTAAATGAAGTTTAAACAGGTTTTTAATTAATCAAATTCTTTAAATTTTCAATAGTTTCGGTAGGGTTTTCACTTTTAAAAACATAGCTACCCGCCACTAAAACATCGGCACCAGCTTCAATAAGTTGATTGGCATTTTTATCGGTTACACCACCGTCAATTTCTATTTTACATTCAGAATTTGAAAATTCAATTAAATGTTTTAACTGGCTTACTTTTTTATAGGTGTTTTCAATAAATGATTGTCCTCCAAAACCTGGGTTTACACTCATAATACACACCATATCTAAGTCTTGAATAACATCTTCTAAAACCGAAATTGGTGTGTGCGGATTTAAAGCAACTCCTGCTTTCATTCCTGCGGCTTTTATTGCCTGAATAGTTCGGTGTAAATGTGGGCAAGCTTCGTAATGTACAGTTAAAATATTTGCTCCTAAATCGGCAAAAGTTTGAATGTATTGATCAGGGTTTACAATCATTAAATGTACATCGATTGTTTTTGTTGCGTGTTTGGTAATGGCTTTTAAAACAGGCATTCCAAAAGAGATGTTTGGTACAAATACGCCATCCATAATATCAATATGAAACCAATCGGCATCACTATTGTTTATCATTTCGATGTCTCTTTGTAGGTTCGCAAAATCTGCGGCTAAAACTGAAGGTGCAATTAAATTACTCATTGGTTTCTTGTTGTGTTGTTATTTTTGTTGTAGCAAAGATAATTAATTCGTGTTTAAAAAGGTTCTTACTGATTTTAAAAATGCTGTTCATAAATAAGTTGTTTTGTTAAGATGTTTAGCCCTGATTGCAGCGGCATCCTTTTTTGAAGGATGAAAAAAAGATACAGCGTAAAGCAGGAATTAGCTCCAAAAAAAACTCCCAAAAATGAATTTGAGAGTTTTACTATTTTATCTAAAAAAAAAAACTGAGATTGTTATCCTAAGTAAGTCATTAAAATTTTACTACGAGAAGTGTGTTTTAATCTGCGGATTGCTTTTTCTTTAATCTGACGAACACGCTCACGAGTTAAATCGAAAGTTTCTCCAATTTCTTCAAGGGTCATTGGTTGGTGTTCTCCTAATCCGAAGTATAATTTTACAACATCAGCCTCACGAGGAGTTAAGGTTTCTAAAGCACGGTTAATTTCAATACGTAACGATTCGTGTAATAAAGTTCTGTCAGGGTTTGGTGATTCACCTGAATTTAATACATCGTATAAATTAGAATCTTCACCCTCAATTAAAGGAGCATCCATTGATACGTGACGACCAGAATTTTTCATTGATTCTTTTACGTCATTCACAGTCATGTCTAACTTTTTGGCAATTTCTTCAGGACTTGGAGGTCTTTCGTTTTCTTGCTCTAAAAAGGCGTACATTTTGTTAATTTTATTGATAGAACCAATTTTATTTAACGGTAAACGTACAATACGAGATTGTTCTGCTAATGCTTGTAATATTGATTGACGAATCCACCATACAGCATACGAAATAAATTTAAAACCACGAGTTTCATCAAAACGTTTTGCCGCTTTAATTAATCCTAAATTACCTTCGTTAATTAAATCGGGTAAAGTTAATCCTTGGTTTTGGTATTGTTTTGCTACCGAAACAACGAAACGTAAGTTTGCTTTAGTTAATTTTTCTAAGGCTCTTTGGTCACCAGCTTTAATTCTTTGTGCCAATTCTACTTCTTCATCAGCAGTAATTAAATCTACTTTTCCTATTTCTTGTAAATATTTATCTAAGGAAGCAGTTTCTCTATTGGTAACCTGTTTGGTAATTTTAAGTTGTCTCATCTAATTTAAGGGGTATTATTGATTCATCAATCGCTCTACACTATATTATACGTAGGATGCCCTGATAATGTTACAAAAAAGTAATTATTTTTTTTAAAAGATAGTTTGCTACCTTTCATCTACATAAAAGGTTGTTTTGTCTTGTCTAAAAATTTAAAAGAGGATTATTTCTTTAATTTACAGTATAAATACAGTCATTATGAACGCAATAGCTACAAAAATTACAGATGAAGATTTAGTTTACCAAATTGTTAGTACTAATAATACGGCTTTATTCGGTGTATTATACAATCGATTTTCAAGAATGGTTTTTTATAAGTGTTATGGATTTTCTAAAAACAAACAGGAAGCCGAAGATTTAATGCACGATGTTTTTATTAGATTATTTATTAAATTAAAAACATTTAAAGGAACATCTAAATTTTCGGTGTGGTTGTATTCTTTTACGTATAATTTTTGCGTAAATTATGTACAGCGAAATAACTATAAAAAGAATGAAAAAATTACTGTTTTAACAGATAAAATTAAAGACCAAAATATTAAAGATGAAAAAGAAGGTGCTTTATTTTTAGAGTTAAAATCAATTCGATTGGCAAAAGCATTTCGTATGATTGCGGCTTCTGAAAAGATGATTTTGCTAATGAAATATCAAGATGATATGAGTATTAAAGAAATATCAAATACATTAAATATAGGAAATAGTGCCGTGAAAATGCGTTTAAAAAGAGCTAAAGATAAAATTTCAGAAATTTATAAAGACCTGTAATTGTTTGTTTTAATACTATCTTTTTATGCTGATTAGCGTCTGTTCTTATAGCGTTAAAATTAATCGATATTTTTTGTTATTTAAAAGCCAATATCATTTAAAGAATTATTAAATTAGCTCTTTGATAAAAGAATGAAAGTGACCCTTTTAAAATAAAAGTGTCTTACTAATTGTAAGTCGAACTATAAATTAATAACTAAACTTAGCTGTTGAAAAGTATTGATATTACAAAACTAAGCGATGAAGAGCTGGTTAGTAAAATAGTAGAAAAAAATGATAGTCATTTATTCGCTGTTTTATATGACCGTTATGCGGGTGTGGTGTATAATAAATGTTATGGTTTTTCTAAAAATAAAGAAGAAGCACAAGATTTAACACATGATGTATTTATTCGTTTGTTTGTAAAATTAAGAACCTTTAAAGGAAGGTCAAAATTTTCTACTTGGCTGTATTCTTTTACTTATAATTTCTGTGTAAACTATGTGCAAAGAAATAAAGAGAAGAAAAAAGAAAAAGTTACCGTTGTTACTGATCAAATAAAAGAAGATAGTAATGAAGATGAAATTGACGACGCTGAATTATTTGAACTAAAGGCTGATAAACTAGCAAAAGTACTTGAAATGATACCTGCTCCTGAAAAAATGATTTTATTAATGAAATATCAAGATGATATGAGCATTAAAGAAATTTCAGAGGCATTGAGTTTGGGTGATAGTGCTGTAAAAATGCGTTTAAAAAGAGCCAAAGAAAAAGTTATAAGAGTATATAACACACTGTGATAATTATGGAAAATCCATTTAAGAAAATATTACATAACGAAGAATTGCCAGAGGTACTTAAAAGCAAAGTACTTAAAGATGTGGCAATGATAAAGCTGTCTATAGATATAGCCGATTTATTTGTGGTAAAATACCCAAGTACAATTGCTGATTTATTAGGTGGTGGTGTGTCTAAAAAAGAACCGAAAAATTAATAAATAACACTAAGAATAAAATTAAATAATAACAGCATCATGAATGTATTAAATATTGATATTTTAGAACCTTTTAAAGATGTTTTTAAAAATATTATTGATTCGTTACCAACTGTACTTGGGTTTATTGGCTTTGTAATTTTAGCTTGGTTAATTATTAAAGTTTTCCTATATATTGTAAGAAAAGGATTGTCTAAAACAAAAATTGATGAATGGTCTAAAAAACTAAGTAAAACAGAAATTTTTGGTAATTCAACGATCAATATTGTATTAACCACTGTAATACTTGCTGTGTTAAAATGGTTTTTAATACTAACATTTGTTATGGCAGGTTCAACTATTTTTGGGCTTGAAGCTGTATCAGAAGGTATCAAAAGTTTTTTTGCTTATTTACCTAAATTATTAACAGCGATTGGAATTTTTGTAGCGGGTGTTTATTTAGGAACTGTTGTTAAAAAAGCAACCCAAACCATGTTTAAATCTTTAGAAATTTCTGGAGGTAATTTGGTTGGAAACATTGCTTTTTATTTAATCGTAGTTTTTTTATCGATAACAGCATTAGATCAGGCAGGGGTTGATACATCTGTAATAAAAAGTAATTTAACACTTTTAATAGGTTCTGTTCTTTTAGCATTTACTTTAGCCTTTGGTTTAGGAGCTAAAGAAGTTGTAGTTCGATTGCTTTATGGCTATTATTCTAGGAAAAATGTGGGTATTGGAAAAAAAGTAACTATTGGCGATGTTAAAGGCGTTGTAACTGCAATTGATAATATTTGTTTAACTGTTACAACAACTCAAGGGAACGTGGTTTTTCCAATTAAAGAAGTGGTAGATAGTAAAATAGTTATTGAAAATGAGTAGTTTATAACTTTTTGTTTTATATTTGCTTTCTGACTTATTAAAAGAAAATAAATGATAGATTTCGGGGGACTTCTATCTTATAGATAAAGACATTTACTGTTCTTTATCATAATGACCATCGATAAGATGGTCATTTTTTTTGTTATTATATGTGACTTATAAGATAAATAAGTGTCTTATAAGTGTAAGGTAGATTTCGGGGGACTTCTATCTTTATAAAAAAGCCACTGTTCATAAAACAGTGGCTTTTTAATTATTCAAACGATAGGTGTAAAAATACACCTCGTGTACCTAGGTAATCAAGGGGGTCTGTCCATTGACTAGGTGAATTGTTATCGGGTATGAGTTCGTTATTAATAGCGAAAACACCCCTAATAGAAGGTGATAATTTAAAGTAACTTAAATAGAGGTCAATACCAATACCTATTTCGTACAGTACATTACTTGTGGTGGTTCTAAACTCACCAACAGCATTGTCATCACCATTTTTTTCATTACTAGAAAAATTATAATCATACGATATTCCTCCTAATACATAAGGGCGTATGTTATTAAGCCTATTAGTACTCATTTTTAGTAGCAAAGGCAAGTGTAAATAGGTGGCGCTAACTTCTCTGGTATGTATGTTTTCTGTTCCGGGAATGTGCTTAAAAAACAAGGTCTTTGTGTTTGACATTAACCCTGGTTCAAATCGTAAGTTTAAATTGTTATGTAATTTTAAATCGGCAATTAAACCAACGTTAAACCCTACCGAACTTGATACCTCAACTTCAGCATTGTTAAAAGCACTAGGCTTGTAACTTACTTTATAGCCATTATTGTTTAGCCCTAAGTAAAAACCATAATGAAAAATATGTTCATCAAAACTAGGAAGATTTAATATTTTTTCACGTTGCGCCTGAAGGCAAAGGGTAAAAAGTCCGAAAAATGCGAAAAGTAAAATTTTTTTTAACATATTATTTAAAAGCGGTGTAAATTGATGCAACTCCAAAAGTTACAGGTACATTATTTACATTGTTAAACCCGTTTTTCTGTAAAATATTGTTAAAAGCTTTACCAAAAGGAAAAGAATTTGCGCTTTCTGATAAATAAGAGTACGCTACTTTATCTTTTGAAAACAGTTTACCAATAATAGGTAGTAAAACATTGGTATGAAACTGATACCCTTGTTTAAACGGAAACTTAGTAGGATTCGAAGTTTCTAAGATAACTAATTTTCCGCCAGTTTTTAAAACACGGCGTATTTCAGTTAATCCTTTGTCTAGATGTTCAAAATTTCGAACTCCAAAAGAAACCGTTATTGCATCAAAAGTATCATTATCAAAAGGCATTTTTTCACTATCGCCAACAATCATTTCTATTTTATCGGTTAAATTAGCTTTGGCAATTTTTTGCTTACCAACGGCTAACATTCCCGCAGAAATATCTAAACCTACAATTCTATCAGGGTTTAAACCCGCCATCATTAAAGCTAAATCACCAGTACCAGTAGCGATATCTAAAATTTGTTTCGGATTATTTTCACCGACTAATTTTACTACTTTTTTTCGCCAGCTAACATCAATTCCTAAAGAGATAACACGGTTTAAGCCGTCGTAATCTTCAGAAATATTGTCAAACATTTTGGCTACTTGTTCTTTTTTTCCTAAGTCAGAATCTTTGTATGGTTTGATTGTTTTAGACATCTTTTTTATAAATTATCCGTTAATAGCAACTACTTGATTAATTTTATTAGGCAACATATCTTTAAGCATGGTTTCAATACCGTTTTTTAAAGTTACCGTTGATGAAGGGCAACCGCTACAAGCACCCTGTAATATTACACTAACTATTTTAGTGTCTTTATTGTACGATTGAAAGGCGATATTTCCACCATCAGAAGCTACGGCTGGTTTAATGTATTCATCTAAAATAGCAACAATTTCAGCTTCGGTAGCTGTTAAATCTTCCTTCGGAATTTCAACATTTTCTTTGGTTTGTTGCTTTGGAAGTTCTTTAATAATTGTTTTTCCTTCTTGAATATAAGTTCTAATAAAAGAGCGAATTTCTTGATGAACTTCATTCCATTCAATCATGTCGTATTTTGTAATAGACACGTAATTTTCAGAAATAAAAATTTCTTTTACAAACGAAAAACCAAATAGTTCTTGCGCTAAAGGCGATGATTTACTAGCTTCTTCAATGTTTTTAAACTCAACATCAGTTTGGGTAAGCGCTTTGTTTGATCCGAATTTCATAACCGAAGGATTCGGAGTAACTTCAGCATATACTTCAACAGCATCTTTTTTAGTACTTACTTCTTCTACTAATTTATTACCATCTTTTAAATAGTTTTCAATTTGTTCACGTAATTCTTCTTCTACGTCTTCCCACTGCACAATGTCATAACGCTGAATTGCGATGAAATTTGCGGTAATTAAAATCTTCTTTACAAAAGGAAGGTGAAAAAGTTGTTGTGCTAAAGGTGAGTTTTTAGCTTCGTCTATATTATTAAACTCATAACTACCACCGTTTACTAAAATTGTACTACTTGTAAATTTTAAAATAGTTTCGTTATTTGTTTCTTGTATGCTTATTTTTATCGTGCTCATAAGTTGTAAAATGAAGTGCAAAATTACGGTAAAAAACTGAGATATATGTATATAAAAAATCCTGCAAAAGCAGGATTTGAATATAAATTGTTACGACTATCTTTATAAATTAAAGGTTAGCGTTGCCGAAATTTTAGAAGTTTTGTTATCTGTAGTTAAATCACCAGTGTTATAGATGGTATAAAATTGCTTTATTTGCTGTTTAGAATACGCTAAATCTATTTTTGTGTTTCCAAAGTTATAGCCTAAACCTGTTGAAAAACCGCTTAAATTATCTTTATTTGTATTGCCTCCTAAAATAAGGTTTGGGTTTTTTTCATAACGATAACCGCCACGAACACTTATGTTGTCAAAACGCCATTCTGTACCAATATTTAAAGCATGTGTATTTCGATAATTATTGGTGAAGTTGGTGTTTTCTACAGAAAAATTACCATCACTAAGTTTGATGTTTTTGTAATTTTTATAGGTATAATCAATACTAATTAATCCTTTTTTACCAAATATATACGCACCACTAGCGGTAATTCTGCTAGGAGTTTTAAAGCGGTAAACATTTTCTTGAAAAGGATTATCGCTTTCTAAACGCTCTCCATTATTAATATTTGGCGTTGTTAAATCAAAATATCCTTTGTAATTTTGATACACAAAATCATCTTCATCATAAGGCACTAAATTACTGTTTTCATAAACTTCATGATACCAAGTAGGTGTTTCGAAAGCCAATCCTAAACGTAAATTTTGATTAAACTTATAAATAAACCCAAGATTTAACGAAAACCCATTCGAATTAAAAGAACTATCTTGAACATTAAACGCATCTAAGGTGTTTCCGTGGGTATCGTTATTAAATTCATTGATTTTAATAAGTTGGGTAAAATTAATTTTATGGAAATTTAAGGTAGCTCCAGCGGATAATTTATTCAAATGAACGGCAGAAAATCCGAAGCTGTAAACGCTACTTTTCCCAGTGGTTTCGTTTTCAATAAACTGTTCCTGCGGATAGTCAAAAATGATGGAAGGATCGGTAAGATGCTCTGTAAAATACGCATCGCCACTATTTCCTTGTGCATTATAGGCACTGTTAAAATCTTTTTTTATTCGATAATTAACACTCAACGCAAACCGATTCCAATTAGAATTATAAGCGGTATTAAAAGCTAAAATTGCGCCAACCTGACTCAGGTTAAATTCGGTGTTTTCAGTATTGGATTTATTGCCATAATACATAGAAGAGTAAGCGGTATTTCGATTATTTAACGTTGCCGATACAACACTTTTTCGGCTAACAACAGCACCTGCAGGGTTAATTCCTATAGCAGAAACATCGCCGCCTAACGCACCAAAAGCGCCACTCATTGCTTCAAAACGAGCCGTTCCGTTGGTATCATCTCCTGAAAACAAAGTTCCTAATTCGTTGTAATTTAATGATTGTGAAAAACCAGTATATGTACTAGCGATAAGTATCGCGAAAGTTAAAATTCGTTTCATTTTTTGTTAATTAGTTTAAAAACCTACCTAGAAAGTTACTTCAATTAGCGCCTGTTATTAGTTGATCTTCTACTGTTAGATGATCTGTTAGTCTTGTTATTATTACTTCTTGAAGAGGTAGAACTGCTACGAGAATTTCTTGATGTTGTTGGTCTGTTATAACTTTTAGTATTGCTATTACTGTTTCTTCTTGAATACGTTGAATTACTGCGAGAGTTTTTAGTTGTTCGGGTACTTCTTGTATTGCGGTTTATTTTATTGGCATTTCTAGAAGGTGTGTATTTTCTAGTAGAATTACCACGAGTTGTTCGTGTATTTCTAGTATTTCGGGTGTTTCTTGTATTCGTAGTATTTCTAGTATTTTTAGAACCTCTTATATTTCTGTATGAACGATTATTTCTACTAGCATTTGTATTTCTTCTATAGCTTTTTGTATTTCTTCTTGAAGTAGTTGCAATTCTTCTATATTTTGATGCTGCTCTGTAAATTCTATAAGGGTTCGAACCGTTGTGACGGCTGTAATAACGGTTATAGTTACTGTAAGAGTTGCGTCTGTAGTATGGGTAATAATAAGGGTTGTTGTAATAATTATTATAAGGGTTATTATAATAATTCATTCCGTAATAACCACGATTATAAAACCCGTAATTATAAGAATTTCCATAGGCATAATACCTTGAACGCCACCAAGGTCTGTTATTATAACCATAATAACCATCCCAATTATTATAGTAGCCCCATTGAGGTGCTGTATTTACATGAATTACAACATCGGTATTATTATTTTTGTTGTAACCCCAAGGTTCATTACTTGTATAGTTATTTTGAGCTTCATCATTTCTAATATCCTGATCAGCATTAAAAGGTGCTTCTTCAGAGGCGTATTGCTCAATATCAGTAAAAATATCGGTGTCATTTAAAACCCCTAAACGCTCCACTTCCTTGGTGAAATAGTTTTCTTGAGGTGCCTTATGTTCTTTAGTATCAGCAACAATAATAGTACGTTTTGACTTTTGAATAGGTTTGTCATCGGCATAAATACCGTCATCATTATTGGCAACAGTTTGCATTGTTCCGCATGAAACAATTGTAGCTGACATCAATAATAAAAGTAGGTAAAAAGCAAGCTTGGTGTGGCTATATTGGAACTTCATGGCTTAAAATTTAAGGTTATAAAAACTAATTGGGAAACTGGGGTACAAAATACGATTTCTTTGTTGGGCAAGTAGCCTTTTTAATGTAGTTTTGCATAGACAATTTACGCATAAAATATAACAATATTTATGCCAAACTTTTGATTATGAGCAAACATTTAACAAAAAGAGACGAAGATTATTCGAAATGGTATAACGAATTAGTGGTAAAAGCTGATTTAGCTGAAAACTCAGCCGTTAGAGGATGTATGGTTATAAAACCCTACGGATTTGCTATTTGGGAAAACATGCAAGCAGAATTAAATAGAATGTTTAAGGAAACAGGGCATGAAAATGCTTATTTCCCATTACTTGTACCCAAAAGTTTATTTGAAGCAGAAGAAAAAAATGCTGAAGGATTTGCAAAAGAATGTGCGGTTGTAACACATTATCGTTTAGAAAACGACCCAGATAACAAAGGGAAATTAAGAGTAGATCCGAATGCAAAATTAGAAGAAGAATTAGTAATTCGCCCAACATCCGAAGCAATTATTTGGAACACCTATAAAGGATGGATTCAGTCATACCGTGACTTACCATTATTAATAAACCAATGGGCAAATGTAGTACGTTGGGAAATGCGTACCCGATTATTTTTGCGTACCGCCGAATTTTTATGGCAAGAAGGGCATACCGCACACGCCACAAAAACCGAAGCAGTAGCTGAAGCAAAACAAATGCAAGAAGTATATGCAACCTTTGCGCAAGATTTTATGGCGATGCCTGTAATAAAAGGAGCAAAATCAGCAAGCGAACGTTTTGCAGGAGCCGAAGACACCTTAACTATTGAAGCATTAATGCAAGACGGTAAAGCCTTACAAGCGGGAACATCTCACTTTTTAGGGCAGAATTTTGCCAAAGCATTTGATGTAAAATATACATCAAAAGAAGGAAAGAAAGAATACGTTTGGGCAACTTCTTGGGGAGTTTCAACCCGTTTAATCGGAGGGTTAATTATGACACATTCCGATGATGCAGGTTTAGTTTTACCTCCAAAATTAGCGCCAATCCAAGTTGTAATTGTTCCTATATATAAAGGAGACGACCAATTAGAAGCAATTTCTGAAAAAGTAAATGTAATTGTAAAAGAATTACGCAAAAAAGGCGTTTCAGTAAAGTTTGACACCAGAGACACTTACCGACCAGGTGCAAAATTTGCCGAATACGAATTAAAAGGAGTTCCTGTGCGAGTAGCCATGGGAAATCGTGATTTACAAAACGGAACCGTTGAGGTGGCTCGTCGTGATACTTTTGAAAAACAAACCGTTGCTATTGATGGCGTTGTTGATTTTATTGCTAATTTATTAGAAGAAATTCAAGACAACTTATATCAAAGAGCGTTGAATTTCAGAGCAAACAATACGACCGAAGTAACCACTTTCGATGAGTTTAAAGACGTTATTGAAAACAAGGGAGGATTCGTATTAGCGCACTGGGACGGAACCGAAGAAACCGAAGAAAAAATTAAAGACCTTACCAAAGCAACTATTAGATGTATTCCTAACGATGCTAAAGAAGAGGTAGGAACTTGTATTTTTACAGGAAATCCATCTACTAAAAAAGTGCTTTTCGCTAAGGCATATTAATATAAAAACACTTATTGTTTAAAAATCCTGCTTCGGTAGGATTTTTTTTTGAAGCAATTTCCCGCTTTCCGCACTCGCTTTTTTTATTTTTTCGAAAAGAAAAATAAAAAAGAGCTCAAACAATTGCTTCAATCGGGGCTAGGCATTTGTGCTTGTTTTTAAAAATTGTACAAAAAGAATAGAGTCCGAACCTTTAGCGCCTGTTTAAATTTTATTTAAAAAAGTTTTATCGCTGGAAAATCGAGTCTGTCAAACTGAATTTATTTCAGTTTCGCATCCTGATTTGCCATAGTTCTTCGCTTTATGCGATGCTGAAATAAATTCAGCATGACGGTTATATGTTAAAAATACACTTTAGTTAAAATTTAAACAGGCTCTAAACGTCAAAAAAACAAGATTTAGACAATATTAAATTAATATAAACTGATAAAATATCAAATTTAGTCAGAAATTTATTAGCCTTTTTAATACTCGGAGTAGGGGGCGTATTGCGGTAAAATAGCTAAAAGTACTTTGTGTATTGAAATTGATAAAAAATAATTTATTTTTTTATTTAATTTAAAGTTACCTGTATTTAGTTGTTTTTTAGTTCTTTAAGTGTGGCTGTAGTGGTTTTTTAAATAATTAACACAATTTTTTTTAAAAAAAGATGACAAAAAGTTTTGCAAGATTGAAAAACAGTTGTATATTTGCACCCGCAATCAGATAAATTGTTTGTCACGGTCCGTTCGTCTAGGGGTTAGGACGCATGGTTTTCATCCATGTAACACGGGTTCGATTCCCGTACGGACTACAATTTAATTGACGTTTTATAAAGATTAGTAATTTTAATAAAACAAAAAATTAATAATAAAATTACCGTAAATGTAAAATAATACTTTATATTTGCACTCGCAATCAGAAAGATTGTTTTGGTCCGTTCGTCTAGGGGTTAGGACGCATGGTTTTCATCCATGTAACACGGGTTCGATTCCCGTACGGACTACAAAGTTTTTTATAAACCTTTAAGAATTTTAGCATAATGGCAAATCACAAGTCAGCAATAAAAAGAATCAGAAGTAATGACGCTAAGCGTTTAAGAAACAAATATCAGCACAAAACAACACGTAATGCTGTTAGAAGATTAAAAGCATCTGAAGATAAAGCAGAAGCAACTGCAATGTTTTCTACTGTTGTATCTATGTTAGATAAATTAGCAAAGAACAACATTATTCACAAGAATAAAGCAGCAAACTTAAAATCAAAATTAGCTAAACACGTAGCTTCTTTATAAGAATTTAAAGTTTACTTAAAATATTAAAAACGTTTCGATATATCGAAACGTTTTTTTTTGCTTTATACTTTCGTGCTATTTTCTGTATCTTTGCCATTCAGATTAAGAACAATTATGTTAGTAGATTTTAATACATTATCAGAAGAAGCAAAGGTTTGGATTTATCCATGTAACAGAAAGTTTTATCCAAAGGAAATTGACGGATTAAACGAGCAATTAAAAACATTTGTTGAAGGGTGGAAGTTAGACGATGAAAATTTTAAAGCATCCTTTGAGGTACGATACAATCGTTTTATTATTTTTTCAGCTGCAGAAGATGCTGAGTTGTTAAATGCCGATATTGATGCACAAGTTGGTTTTATTTTACAGCTACAGGCACAATATGAGGTCGAATTATTAGATAGAATGAATGTGTGTTTTAAACAAGGGGAATACACGCAGTATAAAGAGTTGAAAGACTTTAAAAAGCTAATTAAAAACAAAGCAGTAACCGAAAAAACAATTGTTTTTGATAACTTAATTGAAACAAAACAAGAGTTAGAAAATTACTGGGAAGTGCCAATTTCTGAAAGCTGGTACAGTCGCTTTTTAAAGAAAAGTAAAACCAAGTCCTAAAGAAACACTGTCTAGGTTTCCATTTTAAGAGCCTGTTTAAATTTGTAAAATAAAAAGAAAAAGGTTTCTGAAATTCTATTAAAATGTTTCTTTTGTGGTTCTCAAAACAAAAAAGATGT
>NZ_OENA01000015.1 GCF_900239185.1 Tenacibaculum finnmarkense | reverse complement strand
CTGTCGAAACTATGAATTATTAATGGAATCTTCCGAAAATATAACCAAATTATCCGCCATAAAACTTTTATTGAATAAAATTTAAACAGGCTCTTAAAGTTTGCTATTTTTTTTCGATGAAAATCTAAATGTAAAACACTAAGCCATCTGCTTGAATTGCTAATTTTCATACCTAAACCAAGGGCGTAATAATTGCCGTTTTCAAACTTTTTTGAAGGTCGCCACATTTTACCAAAACTAGCTTGTGTAAAAAAACTATCATCATCATCATCATTTGCAATGTTATATCGCAAAGTTCCATACATTGGTACTGCGTTTAAACCAAACTTAGGATGATGATCATACCCTAAATTAACAATACCTGCCCAACGGTTATTAAATTGATAGCCAAAACCAGTGCGTATAAAAATAGCGGAAAATTTCAACATATTCTCATTATCATCAGGTTCAAATAACACGTAATTTTCGTTAAGTGCAAAGGTGAAATTTAAGGAGCCTGTAAAAAAAGCATGCTTTTCTTGTGCTTTTAAAGAGGTGTTTATTGTAAGAATAAAGGCAAGTAGTAGTAGTGTTTTTTTCATAGCGTTAAAAAAAATAATTAACGCTATGTAACAAAAACTATTCCACTTCTAAATTTTTTTCTAATGATTTTATAAATTCATCAATACTTACGGCATTATCTACATGAAAATCTCCAATTTTGGTTCTTCTTAATTTTGATAAATGAGCACCTGATTTTAAAGCAGCTCCAAAGTCAAAAGCTAACGAACGAATGTAGGTTCCTTTGCTACAAACAACTCTAAAATCAAGATTATTACCGTCAATTTTGGTGATTTCAAAAATAGGAATGGTAATTTCTCTTGTTTTTATTTCGGTAGTTTCTCCTTTCCTGGCAAGTTCATATAAACGAACACCTTCTTTTTTTATCGCCGAAAAAATAGGTGGTTTCTGCTGAATTACGCCCGTAAATTGCTTGGTGGTTTCGTGAATCAATTCTTCAGTAATATGATCGGTAGAAAAGGTTTCATTTATTTGAGTCTCTAAATCATAACTAGGCGTTGTTCCTCCTAAAGTAATTGTACCAGTATATTCTTTTATTTGCGCTTGATATTGGTCAATAATTTTGGTTTTTTTACCTGTACAAAGTATTAATAAACCTGTTGCTAAAGGGTCTAAAGTTCCGGCATGCCCAACTTTTATTTTTTTGATGTTAAAGCGTTGTTTTATGTGCCAACGCAATTTATTTACCACCTGAAAAGATGTCCATTCTAGGGGTTTATCAATTAATAAAACTTGTCCGTTTTGATAATCTTCTACTGTTTTCATACTTGAAAATAACTTGAAATGATTTAAAAATAACTTGAATTAAAAGAATAAAGAATATCCGATAGCGATGAATCCTACAACAGCACAGTAAATTGAAAAATAAGATAATTTACTCTTTTTAACCAAAGCAATCATCCAATTACAGGCAACTAATCCTGAAAGGAAAGCCGCTATAAAACCTGCTGATATCGGTATAATTTCCGAAGATTGAAAATTAATATCTCCACCTAAAAAATCTTTAGCTATTTTTCCAAATATAAGAGGAACGACCATTAAAAATGAAAATCGAGCGGCTTTACTACGGTCAATTCCTAATAAAACCGACGTTGAAATAGTAGCTCCTGAACGAGAAATTCCTGGTAACATAGCAATTGCTTGCGAAACTCCAATAATTAAAGCATTTTTAAAAGAAACCTCTTTATTGGTGTTTTTAGCTTTATCAGCAAATAATAATAATACGGCGGTAACTAATAACATTATTCCTACTAATAATATTTTTCCACCGAAAAAAGCTTCTAATTGTTTTTCAAATGCCAAGCCAATAATTACCGCTGGGAGCATCGAAATTATAATTTTTACTGAAAATTTCATTGGGTCGTTCCATTTAAATTGGAACAATCCGCTGAAAATTTCGGCAACTTCTTTTCTGAATATCACCAAGGTACTTAATGCGGTTGCAAAATGTAAAACGACGGTAAACGTTAAACTTTCTTCAGGTACCGAAGTATCGCCTAAAATTGCTTTTGCCAATTCTAAATGTCCGCTTGACGATACGGGTAAAAATTCGGTAAGCCCTTGAATAATACCAAGGATAATAGCTTCTAATAAATTCATGCTTATTTTTTTGGGTTGGCTAAAATAGCGTAAATTTCAATAGCAAAACCGATAATAACAAGGGTTGGTGCTAATCGAATTCTGCGCCAGCTATAAATTTCTTCGTTAAATACACTTGGGTCATCGCTTCCGCCACCTGACATTAAAATAAAGCCTAGTGAAATAACTGCTAAACCGATTAACATAATGCTATAATTTAGTTTGCCGAATAAAAATTCTGGTTTTGAAATACTGTCTTTTTCCATGAAAATTTTAGTAATATAAATCGTTTGTTTGTAAGTTTAAAAAACGCTGTGTTGCAAAAAATGTGCTGATACAAGTAATTAAAAATGCCGTAAATAGAACACCTACAGCTAAATAAATTAGTGAAATATAATCGGTTAATAAATTTAAGTTAGGAATGTGTTTGTTTATATAATACACCACAAATGCTAATCCGCATAAAGAAATAAAAGCGCCTAAAAGCCCTAATTTGATGCTTTGGAAAATAAAAGGACGGCGTATAAAACTTTTTGTTGCGCCCACCATTTGCATGGTTTTTATGTTAAATCGTTTCGAATAAATAGATAATCGGATAGAGCTATTGATTAATAGAATAACCATTAATCCAAAGAAACCGCTTAAAACTAACAGCCAAAAACTAATTTGTTTAATGTTTTTTGTTAGCAATTTAACCAAGGGTTTATCGTAATTTATTTCTGCAACAAAATCATTTTTACCAAACTGTTTTTTTATAACATCCATTTTTTCAGGTGTTACAAAATCGGCTTTTAAATAAATATCAATGCCGTTTTTAAGTGGATTATCGCCTAAAAAGGCTAAAAAATCTTCGCCTAAATCTTCTTTGTATATTTTAGCGGCTTTTTCTTTAGATATATAAACCACCTTTTTGCTGTATTTTTCCTTTTCAAGGGTTGCTATAAATTTTTGACGTTGTGTTTTGGTAACTGCATCTTTTAAAAAGAGCGTCATGACTACTTTTTCTTTAAAATGATTGGCTACATTGGTTGATTTAAGCAATAGCAACCCTAAAATTCCCATCATAAAAAGAACCAATGCTATGCTTACTACTACAGAAATGTAAGAGGTTTGTAAGCGGCGTTTTTGAAAAGAGTCAAAAGAATTAGACATGCTTGAATAGGTGTTTTAGACTTTGCAAGATACAAATATTTACGATGTTTTAAATGAATGTATTATTCGATTTCTTGACATAATTCAATTAAAACTCCATTTGTTGTTTTAGGGTGTAAAAAAGCGACTAATTTATTGTCTGCGCCTTTTTTTGGTGTTTCATTTAATAGAGTAAAACCTTCCTTTTGTAGGCGTTTTATTTCTGATTTTATATCGACAACTGCAAAAGCTATATGATGTACTCCTTCGCCTTTTTTTGCTATAAATTTAGCAATAGGGCTTTCAGAATTTGTAGCTTCAAGGAGTTCAATTTTATTTTCTCCTGATTTAAAAAAAGAAGTTTTAACGCCTTCACTAGCTACTTCTTCCATTTTATAATGTGGTTTTCCAAAAAGTGAAGCAAATAATTCATTTGATTTTTCTAAATTTTTTACCGCAATACCAATATGTTCTATTTTATCCATAGGGTAAAAATAATGAAATATAAGAAGTTTTTATCGGCTAAAAAAAGAAGTACTTTAAAGGTTTTATTATTAGTTGAAAAATAAAATTTACACTCCGTTATTTTATCCTTAAATTTGCAGCATGGAAGAAACGAACAGACAACGAAAAATTGCAGGAGTATTGCAATTAGATTTGGTAGATGTGTTACAGCGTGCGGCACAAAATGGAATGAAAGGAGTAATTATATCGGTATCTAAAGTTTCAGTAACTGCCGATTTAGGAGTCGCTAAAGTATATTTAAGCGTTTTTCCTTCGGATAAAAGAGATGAAATTGTACAAGGTGTAATTTCTAACACGCCATTAATTCGTCATGAATTAGCAAAACGTACTAGAAATCAATTAAGAAGAATGCCAGAATTATTATTTTTTGGTGATGATAGTTTAGATTATATTGAAGAAATTGATAAGTCTTTAAAAGGTGATGATGTAGATCCTATTCAAAACCCAGATGTATTGCCACGTCGTCAAAAACGTTAATAAATTTTCTTTACATGGCTAATTAAAATTTATTAAAATTTGAAATTTCCTTTATACATCGCTAAAAGATACCTGTTTTCTAAAACAAGCACCAACGCTATAAATATTATTACATTTATAGCTGTTTTTAGCGTTGTTGTAGGGGCTTTGGCGTTGTTTGTTATTTTATCAGGCTTTTCAGGATTAAGAACTTTTAGTGATTCTTTACTAAATGCCTCTGATCCTGATATCAAAATAACCACAGTAAAAGGAAAATCTTTTGAATATTCTGATGATGTTCATCAGAAATTAATAAAAGATACTGAAATAAAGACAATTTCAAAAGTAATAGAAGAACGTGTGTTTTTAAAATATAAAGATAAAACACACATTGCTTATATTAAAGGGGTAGATGCTAGTTATAAAGACATTATTCCTGTAGATTCACTATTAACTGTAGGTACTTGGGTTGATCCTGAGTTTAAAAATACGGCAGTTATTGGTTATGGAATTTCGTATAAACTTTCCTTAGGAGTTTTAAATTTTGGAGCGCCGTTACAAATTATGGTTCCCAAACCAGGAAAAGGCTTTGTAAATGCCAATAATGCTTATGTATCTGTTGATACGCAAGTAATAGGAGCGTATTCAGGATCCGAAGAATTTCAAAATAAATATGTTTTTACAGAATTATCTTTAGCGCAAGAGTTGTTAAATTATACTGAAAATCAAATTTCAGGAATCGAACTAAAACTACAATCAACTGTTGATTTAGATGATTTTCAAGAAAAATTACAACAGCGTTTAGGAGCTAATTTTGAAGTTAAAACAAGAGCGCAATTAAATGCGTTGTATTACAAAGTAATTAATACCGAAAATTTTATTTCTTATTTAATTTTTACATTGATAATAGCAATTGCCTTATTTAATGTGATAGGTTCTATTATAATGATGATTATTGATAAGCGTCAAAACTTAAAAACTTTATATAATTTAGGTGCTAGTATCGATGAAATTAAAAAAATATTTGTGCTACAAGGATTTTTATTAACCATTGTAGGAATGATTGTAGGAATCGTTTTGGGTGTTTTATTAGTTTTAATTCAGCAACGTTACGAACTCTTTATGATTACTCAAAATTTAGCATATCCAGTAGAGTTTAGATGGTTTAATTTATTGGTCGTTATGTTTACTATTTTAATATTAGGCTATATTTCAGCAAAAATTGCGAGTTCGAGAATTTCAAAATCTTTTATTGAAAAGTAAATTTTTGTAAATTTATCAGAAGAAATAAAAAATCCTCACATATTTTTGAAATAGGCGAGGATTGATAGTTTATCTTTTTGAGTTTTTTCTGCTGAGTTTTCTCTGTTGTTTTCTTTCTAATTTTCGTTTTCTTTTAGCAGCTTTTCGTTGCTTTTTTAAATACTTATGATGTGCATTTACGGTCTTATTATTAATATGCCCTGTTGCTTGAACATCGTAGCCAAGAGATTTTAATTTCTCTTGATATTTTTTTAATTTGATTTTATCTTGTTCACATTTTACAAGTTCTTTTTTTGATTTTTCTTGCTTAACTTTTGAACATTTAACTTCTTTCCATTCAATTTTTTTGTCATACTCAAAACATCGTTCGTAGCATATTCCTGGTTTTGCGTTTCGAGGTAAATTAGAATTTTGAGCTTTTACTTGCGTATTGAACGCTAAAAAAGCGAGTAGTGTAATTATAAATTGTAATTTTTTCATTTTTCTTATTTTTTTTAGATAGATAAATTTCCTCTAAATTAGTAAATAAAAGAGTAAGAGCTTATTAAAATTTCATCTGAAAAAAATATAACAGGAAAATAAGGAGTCTCATCCGTCAAAGGGGGATTTATTTCAGGTTCACATTCTAATTTGCTGTAGTTCTCCTGTTGATGCGATGCTGAAATAAATTCAGCATGACGAGAATTTAGTTTTAATTTTTAAACAGGCTCCAAATGAAACAAAAAAAATCCTCACATATTTTTAAATAGGCGAGGATTGATAGTTTGTTATATCCAAAAAATATAACTTATAGTATTACCTAATATCAGGAATAATCATATTTCCAAATTTTGCTTCTACTTCATCAAGCGCTTTAAAAACATCTTCTGGAGCATCCGAAGTTACCATTTTCATTCTATATTCTTTAAAATGTGGGATTCCTTTAAAGTAATTGGTGTAATGTCTTCGTGTTTCAAAAACGCCTAAAACAGGTCCTTTCCAATCGATAGCCATTTGTAAATGTCTACGAGCCATTTCTACTCGTTGTGCAATTGTTGGTTTTGCTAAGTATTCACCTGTTTTAAAATAGTGTTTTATTTCGTTAAAAAACCAAGGATACCCAATAGAAGCTCTACCAATCATACAGCCGTCTAAACCGTATACATCACGCATTCTCATGGCTTTTTCAGGTGTATCAACATCACCATTTCCAAAAACAGGAATGTGCATTCTTGGGTTGTTTTTTACTTCTGCAATTGGTGCCCAATTTGCTTCACCTTTATACATTTGCGCACGTGTTCTTCCGTGGATAGAAATTGCAGCACATCCAACATCTTGTAAACGTTCGGCAACTTCTACAATTTTAATAGAATCTTCATCCCAACCCAAACGAGTTTTAACGGTAACAGGTAAATTGGTGTGTTTTACCATGGCTTCGGTAAGTGAAACCATTAAATCGATATCTTTTAAAATACCTGCACCAGCTCCTTTAGAAACCACTTTTTTAACAGGACATCCGAAATTAATATCAATAATATCAGGGTTTGATTTTTCAACGATTTCTACAGATCGTAGCATCGATTCTAAATTTGCACCAAATATTTGAATCCCAACAGGGCGTTCTTTTTCGTAAATATCTAATTTCATAACGCTTTTTGCTGCATCACGAATTAATCCTTCCGAAGAAATAAATTCAGTATATACCACATCGGCACCATTCTCTTTACACAAAGCTCTAAATGGTGGATCACTCACATCTTCCATCGGCGCTAATAATAGCGGAAAATCAGGAAGTTCTATATTGCCTATTTTTATCAAAATTTTATAGTCGTATTTAATTGTATTTATATGCTATCTAAAAAAAAATGTACTGAATTATTTACCTAATTCTGTTATTTTTTTCTCGTATAAATTTTTACTTTCTGTAACGGCAATATTCAATTCTTGCATAATACCGTCCACTCTTTGTTCAATGCTTTTCATCTGCCCATTAATTGAATCAAACGAATTTAGTGCCGCTGCAACTTCTAAAGCTTTTACAATTTCAACAGCATCAGTATGTAAAAGTCTTAATTTATCGATTGCTTTTGCGGTATTGGCAAGTGTTTTATTGTATTTTGATTTTGCTTTATTGATAGCAGATAAAAGGGTGGTTTTAGTAGCGACATCGCTTAAACTATTGCTTTGCGTTTCCATTGCGGTAAATAAGTTTGCTGCTTTTGCCTTTAAATCTTCAAATTCGTTATTAAGATTGTTTACTTTTCTATTTACTTTTTCCCAATCGCCATAAACACGCGCAAATTCTCTGTCTTCATTTTTTGCATCTTCTAAAGCTAATTTTAAGGCTCCTAATGATTTTAAACCTTTGGTTATTTTTTTATTAGCCGTTTCCTTTTTACTCTCGAAAGTAGAAATTTGTGATTTGAATTTTTCCTTTAAACGGATTAAATCTTCAGGGCTTCTGTTTTTCCAACAAGAAGTTAATACTAATAATAATCCAGCAAATAGCAGTGTTTTTTTAAACATCGATAAAAAATTTAAAATTTAATTGCTGCAAATATACAATAGAAGAAATAAAAAATTCGCCATAACAGTTTTTAAGCCGTTACAGCGAATTATTAACAGACATTTCACTTTACCTCACTTCACTTGACTTTACATAGCTTTATATTTTTCAACTAAAAGACTAAACCTATTGATGTAATCTTGTAAAAAATCCTTGGTTTTTTGTACGTTTATATTGCCGTTTTCATCAAAATAAGTAGGGGAATTTCCTAAAAAGACTTCGGGCTGTTGAACACTTGGCATATCAAAATAAGATAACGCCAATCGCAGGTTTTTTTGTGAGCTATAACCGCCCATTTTTCCTACCGAATGGCTTATAATGGCATTTGGTTTGTTTTTCCAAGCCACATCATTATTAGGTTTTGAGCAAATATCAACCGCATTTTTTAAGCAGGCAGGAATTGTTCTGTTATTTTCGGGGGTTACAAATAAAATTCCATCCGAAGATTTTACGGTATTTCGAAACTCGGTATATTCTTTGGGGGTTGGGAAATCAGTTTCTATAGGGTCATCATAATCGAAATTATATAAAGGTAAATTTCTAATTTCAACAATGTTTACCTCAAAGTTTTCAGGGAACATTTTTAATACATTTTTGGCGGTTTTACGAGCGTAAGAACCTTTGCGTAAACTACCGATTATAATGCTTATTTTCTTAGTCATTTTTAGCTTTTTTAGTGGTTTTTAGTGATTTTTTGATGTTATTTATAGTTTAAGCCTCGTTTTTTAATACGTTTTCTTTTAAAACTAACATTAAATAATCTTCTTTATTTGTGTATTGAATTTCTTCTGTAAAACTAAAATAGTTTAGGGTTGCTCTTCGTAATTCTAACTGAATTTCTTGTGTATCATTTTTATTTTTCTCTATTAAATGTAATAAGTAATACACGGAATTTTTTAACATTCTAACCGCCTGCTTAGGCTTACCTAATTCCTTATAGGTATTGGCAAGATTGTTACACGAAATCATATAAACCTGCATAAAAGGAATACCAACATTATTACAGGTTCTGGTGTTTTTTGTTAAAACTTCGGCTCTATATAAAGCATCCGTATAATAGGTTAAGGCTTCGTTGTAATTTCCTTGATTAAACAAATCATTTGCATTTTTAGTTTTTATTTTCCAATAGTTTTCGATGCGAGTTATACAAGTATTGCTCATTTTAACAGGATATTAAATTATTTTAGGGCAAATGTAATTTATTTTTAGGTAAGACTAAAACTTTATTTAGATAAAACTAATAGTGTTGTTTTTTTTAGAATAAAATTTTAATGCATAAATTTTTAATTGTACAACGGTTTTCAATAAAGTATCTTTGTCAGTCATAAGAGGTTAGATATACGAAGTATGAAACACATTAGAAATTTTTGCATTATTGCACATATTGATCACGGTAAAAGCACACTTGCCGATAGATTATTAGATTATACAGGGGCTGTAACTGAAAGAGAAAAGAAATCACAGTTGTTAGATAGTATGGATTTGGAGCGTGAACGTGGTATTACCATAAAGTCGCACGCCATTCAAATGGAATATACACACGAAGGTCAGGAGTATGTTTTAAATTTAATTGATACCCCAGGACACGTAGATTTTTCGTACGAAGTATCTCGTTCAATTGCCGCTTGTGAAGGCGCATTGTTAATTGTTGATGCAGCACAAAGTATTCAAGCACAAACAATTTCTAATTTATATTTAGCTTTAGATAATGACTTAGAAATTATTCCAGTTTTAAATAAAGTTGATTTACCATCTGCAAACCCTGAAGAAGTTACCGATGATATTGTTGATTTATTAGGTTGTGAACCCGAAGATGTAATTCACGCAAGTGGAAAAACAGGTTTTGGGGTTGATAAAATTTTAGAAGCAATTATAGCGAAAGTTCCAGCGCCGTCAGGAAACCCTGATGCGCCTTTAAAAGCTTTAATTTTTGATTCTGTTTATAATTCTTACCGAGGAATTGAAACGTATTTTAGAGTAATTGATGGTTCTATTAAAAAGAATCAGCGTATTCAATTTATGTCAACAGGAACGGAATATAAAGCCGATGAAGTTGGTACTTTAAAGCTAGAACAAGAAGTAAAACAAGAAGTAAAAACAGGAGATGTAGGGTATTTAATTACAGGGATTAAAGTTGCAAAAGAAGTAAAAGTAGGAGATACGATTACCGATTTTGAAAATCCAACAGAAAGCCTTATTGATGGTTTTGAAGATGTAAAACCAATGGTTTTTGCAGGGATTTATCCTGTGGATACAGAGGATTACGAAGAATTACGTAATTCAATGGAAAAATTACAATTAAATGATGCTTCTTTGGTATTTCAACCAGAAAGTTCAGCAGCATTAGGTTTTGGTTTTCGATGTGGATTCTTAGGAATGTTACACATGGAAATTATCCAAGAACGTTTAGAACGTGAATTTAATATGACAGTAATTACGACTGTTCCCAACGTTTCTTATCACGCATATACAAAGAAAAATCCTACGGAAATTGTATTATTAAATAATCCGACAGATTTACCTGATCCATCAAGATTAGAAAAAGTTGAAGAACCTTTTATTAAAGCATCAATCATTACAAAATCTGACTTTGTTGGGCAAGTAATGTCGCTTTGTATTGAAAAAAGAGGGGAAATAGTAAATCAAACCTATTTAACTACCGAAAGAGTTGAATTAACTTTTGATATGCCTTTAGCGGAAATTGTATTTGATTTTTATGACCGTTTAAAAACAGTTTCAAAAGGGTATGCTTCTTTTGATTATTCGCCAATAGGAATGCGTACTTCTAAATTAGTTCGTGTAGATATTCTATTAAACGGTGATCCTGTTGATGCACTTTCAGCATTATTACATGCAGATAATGCCTATACAATCGGTAAAAAAATTGTAGAAAAGTTAAAACAATTAATACCAAGACAGCAGTTTGATATTCCTATTCAAGCAGCAATTGGTGCAAAGATTATCGCCAGAGAAACAACAAAAGCGTTACGTAAAGATGTAACAGCAAAATGTTATGGTGGTGATATTTCACGTAAGCGTAAGTTATTAGAAAAGCAGAAAAAAGGTAAGAAAAGAATGCGTCAGGTAGGTAATGTTGAAATTCCTCAAGAAGCATTTATGGCGGTTTTAAAATTGAATGATTAAGTTTCTTTTAATAATTTTTTAAAGATTATTTTAAAACTTTTTTTATCTAAAGAAAATAAAAGTAACCCTAAAAAAGCACTCATTAGAATATTAATGAGTGCTTTTTTTATAACAATTAAAAATGACATTTTTTACCCTAATAGGCTGGTTAGGAACCATACTTTATATTATATCGTACCTATTTTTAAGTTTAGAAAAATTATCTTCCCGAAAAAAAACATATCATTTTTTGAATGTTTTAGGTGCTTGCTGTTTAATTGTAAATGCGATGCCAAATAAAGATTACCCTAATATGGTGGTTAATTTTTTCTGGGGATTAATAGCCTTATTTACCATTATAAAAATACATCACCGTGCTAATTAACCTATTGTTTGTAAATGATAAATGTGTTAATGTGATTCAAGTAAATTTCTACCTGTTTGTTATAGGTTTCAGAATTGTTTGTTTGAGTTCCTAAATAATAATAGCCACCATCAATCATTGCGAAAATAATTTCAGTTAAGGTATCAATATTATCATTGCTAATAATATGGCGTTCTTTTGCTTGTGTTAATTTTTTGTGTAACGCTAGATGTAATATCTTGTTGAAATTATTAAAATTTTCACGCAACTCTTCATCTCTATAAATTAAAGCGTATAAACTATAAAATACGCCATCATCAATATAATCATTCCATTTTCTTGTAAATAAATTTTTGATAAACGCATTTAAATCATCCTTGTGTTTTATAGAAATGTTTTCTTCGGAATTTATAATTAATAAATATTGTTCTAATATATAGTTGTTTAATTCTTTAAGTAAGAGGGCTTTATTGTTAAAATAGTGCATTACCAGGCTTTTACTTATTTGTAAATGCTCGGCAAGTTTACCAATAGAAACATTTTCTAAACCAATTTTTTTTGAGAGTTCATAAAACCCAATAATCATTTCTTTTTTACGAATAGCACTCATATTTTTTCTGCCCATAGTTTGTTTTTATATCAAATATAAGAACTAAAAACTAATGATGTTTAGCTAACATTGATAACATTTAAGCCATAATTAAATAATATTCTAGTGTCTTTTTTTTAACTGAACAGATGTTCAGTTTATTTTCATCTACTGTAGTTTTGCATCAGTAATAAATTTAAAAAATATCAATTCTGGTTGTTTTTTAAATGATAAACTCCTGTTTTAAGACTTCTAATTAAATACATACTAATGAATAAGATTTTAACATTTTTAATTGTCATGATTTCGTCGGTTATACTAGCGCAGACTGAAATTAAAGGAAAAGTTGTAGATGAATTTGATATGCCTATAACGGGTGCAAATATTATCATCAAAAAAAAGGCAAAAGGAACAAGTACTAATTTTGATGGTGTTTTTACATTAAAAGCTGCTATTAATGATGAATTAGTGGTTTCATTTATGGGGTTTAAAACTCGTTTTATTAAGGTGAAATCAACAAAATTTTTAAAGATAATTTTAAAAGAAGATGCGAATCAATTAGCGGAGGTTATTATTACTTCATTAGGAATAAAAAAAGAGAAAAAAGCCTTAGGATATTCGGCTACAGAACTTAAAGATGCCGATATAAATATCGTAAAAACCAATAATATAGTCAATAGTTTATCAGGTAAAGTAGCGGGTTTACAGGTTACCGGGGCAAGCACAGGTGTGGCAAGTTCGAGTAGGGTGGTAATACGTGGCGAGAGTTCATTAAATATAAATAGCAATGAGCCGTTGTTTATTTTAGATGGAACTCCAGTGAATAACAACATATTTGGGGTAGGAGGTAATGCAACAAATCAACGAGATATGCCTACTGATTACGGTAACGGATTGTCGGAACTTAATGCCGATGATTTTGAAAGTGTAACGGTATTAAAAGGTGCTGCTGCATCGGCTTTATATGGGTCAAGAGCTGCCAATGGCAGTTATTGTAATTACGACAAAAAAGGGAAAGAAAAATAATGGAATTGGGGTGGAAATAAATTCATCTACAATGGCATCAACAGCTTTACGATTGCCTGAGTTACAAACAAAATTTGGCGGTGGTTGGGCTGGTAAATACGCTTCTGATTACGGTACAAATTTTGGTCCTGATTTAAATGGAAAAGTTATAGATCAAGAGGTTTCTTTAGGCGAATATGTAAAAAAGCCTTTTAAAAACAGGTATAATTTGAAAGATTTTTTTAAAACAGGTTTTAGTTTTCAAAACTCGATAGCCTTATCAAAAGCAACAGATACAGGGAGTTTTTATTTAAGTTATGGAAACGTACATAATACGGGAATTGTACCAAATACTAATTTAAAAGGAAATAATTACAGGTTAAATATGAGTCGTACTATAACCGATAAATGGACGGTTAATGTCAATGCGAATTATATCAATAGAAAATCGGATAATTTAACAGTTTCAGGCTACGGAAGTCAAGGGATTATATTAATACTGATTTAAAAGAACATAAAAATTATTGGATAGAAAAAGATGTTAAGCAACGCCGTTTATTTTCATGGGGAGATAATCCTTGGTTTATTGTGAATGAAAATATCAATGCTTTTAATAAAACAAGACTGTTAGGAAATATTAGTTCAAATTATCAATTAACAGACAAATTAAGTCTTTTAACACGTATTGGTTTAGATGAGTCAAACGACTTTAGATGGTCGAGAAGGTCAATAGGTTCGCATAGAAACCCGAACGGAATGTACAGAGAACAAAAAATTAAGTTTTCAGAACTCAATGCCGATGCCTTATTAAGTTATTCAAATGATTTTGCTGATTTTACCACAAAAACATCCGTAGGAACAAATACTTTTAAGCAAAAAATAACGGAAGGTTTTATGCAGGGCGATGGCTTGGCAATTCCAGGAATGTACACCGCGCAAAATATCAATGTAAGTGCAGTGAAAAGAAGTAGCCTGTATCAAAAAGAAATTAATAGTGTGTATGCTTTTACGAATATTGGTTTTAAAAAATATTTATATTTAGATTTTTCTGTTCGAAATGATTGGTCGTCAACGCTTCCTAGTAGTAACAATTCTTATTTTTACCCGGCGGCTTCCATGTCTTTTCTTGCTTCGGAAGTGTTTCAAATGCCTAACTTTATAGACTTCTTAAAAGTAAGAGCAAACATTGCCAAAGTAGGTAAAGATACCGATCCTTACAGGTTAAAAACAGCCTATAATTATGGAACTTTAAATGGCACATTAACCAACTCTACTCAATTATTAAACGCAAATTTAAAGCCAGAAACAACGGTTTCTACAGAATTTGGTATAGAGAGTTATTTTTTGAATAAACGCATATCACTTGACGCTACTTATTACAGCGCGACTTCAAAAAATCAAATATTGAATATGAATGTTTCAGGGGCAAACGGATACAATTCAATAGTACAAAATGCAGGAGAAATTAAGAATAATGGTTTTGAAATAGCGTTGGGATTAAAACCTATAAAAACGGCTGATTTTGAATGGGATATTACGGCTAATTTCACTAAGAATAAAAGTGAAGTGGTTAACTTATTAGACAATTTAGATACTTTTATTATTGCCGAAGGACCTGATAATATAACCGTTGAAGCACGTCCAGGTGGTCAAATGGGTGATATTTATGGTGAATCATTTATCAGAAATAAAGCAGGTGAAATAATTTTTGAAAAAGGATTGCCTTTAACAGGAAATAGAAAAAAAGTAGGGAATTACAACCCTGATTGGATGCTAGGCTTAGGAAGTTCAATAAGCTATAAAGGTTTTAATTTATCGGCACAATTTGATATTAGACAGGGTGGCGAAATATATTCATACACCAATGCCGTAGGAAGAGAAAGCGGAATTTTAGCGCTAACAGAATCTTGGAGAGATGGCGTTGTAGGCGATGGTGTTATGAGTGATGGTAATAATGGTTATGTAAAAAATACGGTAAAAGTACCTGCCGAAGCATGGGCATATGCCATTCCAAGAAATAATGCGGAAGCAAATATTTTTGATGCTTCTTATGTAAAATTAAGGCAATTAAGCTTTGGGTATTCTCTTAATAATAAAACAGCAAGCCTGTTAGGTTTGCAAAGTATGTCGTTAAGTGTTGTTGGATCAAATTTATTTTTATGGACAGATGTACCTAATATTGATCCGGAAGCACAGGCATTAAATGGCGGGAGTTTATTACCAGGTTTTGAGGTAACTCAATTGCCGTCATCAAAAAGTTATGGATTTAAATTAAATATGAAATTTTAAGAAGACATCATTATGAAAAAAATAATTTACGCAGTCATTTTTGTAGTGCTGAGTGCTTGTACAAACGGTTTTGAAACAATTAACACCAATCCAAATAGCCCTGAAAATGCTAGTGAACAATTACTTTTACCTTCAATAATTTTTGATTTATCAAATCATTTAACGAATGAATCTTATGGTTTTGGAGAAGTAATTTCGCAGTATGGAGCTTATTACGAATTTAATGATTTAGATATTTACAGATGGCAGTCTGACGATCGTTTTTGGTCGCCAATGTATGCTATTTTAGAAGATGTTAAAGATTTAAAACAATTGGCAAAGGAGCATAATAATACGAATTATTTAGCGGTTGGTTTGGTTTTAGAGGCTTAGAGCCTGTTTAAATTTTATTCAATAAAAGTTTTATGGCGGATAATTTGGTTATATTTTCGGAAGATTCCATTAATAATTCATAGTTTCGACA
>NZ_OENA01000045.1 GCF_900239185.1 Tenacibaculum finnmarkense | reverse complement strand
CGTTGTGCACAAGCTGAAAAAATATGATGCTATTAGATTTAATATGTTTTGACTGCCTTATGGAACAGGTTGATAAAGGAGAGCCTCAAGTCTTTGACGGTGCTTCTATATCAACACCATTTGAACAAGTTAATAATGACGGAATCTATGAAGTAAACTGTGCAAAAGGGCATAAATCAAAAACGATTATTGATAATATTAATTTCGAAATTCTTTTTGAATATGGACTAAATGCAATTATTGATGGTTATTATCGAGAAGCTGTTTCTTCTCTTACATCTGCTATGGAAAGATATTTTGAATTCTTCGTTAAGACTGTTCTAAGAGCTTCTACAAATGACATTAATGCAATAGACAAAGTTTGGAAAAAAGTTGCAAGCCAATCAGAAAGACAACTTGGAGCTTATATAATGCTATACTTTCAGACATTTGGAAAAGAGCCAATATTACTAAATCAAAATAAAGAAGTTCCTTTCAGAAATTCTGTAATACATAAAGGTTATATACCAACTAAACAAGAAGCAATAGATTACGGAAATTCGGTATTACAAATAATTGAACAATCTCTGATAGATTTAAAGAATAAGTTCCCAAAAGAAACAGAACAGACTTTTGACCAATATGGTTATAAACAAAGTGCAGAGGAAAAATTTAAAAAAATAGAAAAGGAAAAAGGTGTTGAACAAAATTTTGCTTGTGTCAATATTATGACAACAATTGACGTAAAGCACGGCCGAGAAATAAATCCTACGGATGGAAGAAAAGGACAAATTGAAGACCGTATTATCAATATTCTAGAAAGAAGAGAACCTAGAAGATTGACTTTATTAAAAGAGCCACCCAAAGAGGAGTAAAGCCTGTGCACAACAATGGCTATAGTTAATACGGGTTTTGGTGCTAAACCCAAAGTTTAGAGCTTTTAACCAAGTCCGCCAAATCTTTTTGATTTGGCTTTAGAACAAAAAAGATAAAACAAAATAAAAAGTTTTGGCTAAGTGCTTAATCGGAAGTTCACTACTTTTAATTCCCGCACTAACCATAGCCGAAACGTT
>NZ_OENA01000098.1:165690-189726 GCF_900239185.1 Tenacibaculum finnmarkense | reverse complement strand
TTCTAATTTAATAGAACGTGGTTATTCTACTCTTATTTACGCTGTCAATTTCAATATTTTCAATGAACCTGATTTGTTAAAATCAGAGATAAGTTAAACTTATCATTTTTTGTAGAAATGCTAGAATTGAACTAACTGATTTTTATCTTAAAAATCATTCCGAAATTTCTTGGTCGTTTTGCTTTAATGTATTTCTTAAAGCGGTTGCAAATATACATCTTTTAATTTGTTTTAAACAAGCTAAATTTAACTTATTTTAAAAAATGTTTTAAATGAACGTTTATAACACTGCGATAACTAACATCGCTGTTACGGACTACAAACTTACGACTCTTTTTTGTGTTTTTAAGCTTTTTTATGCATTTATTTTCAATAAATTTAACGAATTACTGATTATCAGTTAATTGGTCTTTTAGCACTACTTTTTACTGTTGGCTTTTGGGGTCAAGTTTAGCAATAATTGTATTATGAACTAATATATTTTTCTGGCGAACACATAGGTTTACCCCTACTTTATTTTTGTCCTTATATATATAGGTGTTAAAATTTGAAGTTATTTTGATTATTGTCGTCACCTGAAAGATGCTCACGACAACCAATTCATAGTCGATTGGCTTGGTTTGCAAAAATTATTATTGATTTATCAAATTATCAAAAGGAGCACAAATGCCTAGCCCCGATTGTAGCAATTGTTTGAGCTCTTTTTTGTTTTTCTTTTTTAAAAACAAAAAAAGCGAGTGCGGAAAGCGGGAAATTGCTTCAAAAAAAAAATTAAGTAAGAAGAAGAAACCTTATTATTTCGTATCTTTAATGTACTCAAAACAGGTGTTTATCATCTAAAAAATAATTAAAAAATGGAGTATTTTACATTAGCGCGAGTAATTCACGTAATTTGTGTTGTTTTATGGATTGGTGGCGTTAGTATGGTGACTACGGTTATAATTCCTGCTGTTAAAGGCATGAATTCAAAAGAGGATCAGATTAAAACTTTTGAACAAATTGAAGGGCGTTTTGCTATTCAAGCAAAAATTACAACGGTATTAACGGGCTTATCAGGGTTTTATATGTTGTATGTTTTAGATGGATGGGACCGGTATTTCGATTATCAGTATTGGTGGATTCATGCGATGACGCTTGTTTGGATTTTATTTACACTTGTTTTATATGTTTTAGAGCCGTTTATTTTGCATAAATTATTTAAAAAATACGCAGAAGAAAATCCTACAAAAACATTTTCTTTTATCCACAAAGCGCATTGGTTTTTATTAATATTGAGTTTAATTACCACGGCGGGAGCTGTTGCAGGAAGTCATGGTTGGTTTTTTATCAAATAAAAGGGTTGTTTTAATGGGGTTAACGCATAAAAAAACACCAATAAATGTAAATTCATTGGTGTTTTTTATGCAATTCTAAATTTTTTTAAAGCTGTTTTCTATTTTACAGCATCGTAGTTATCGTCCCAGTTTTTAGGTTTTGGGTCGCCTAACTTCCCTACCGATTTTGCCACTAAAGTAGCTACAGTAGCATCTCCTGTTACGTTTATAACGGTTCTACACATATCTAAAGGTCTGTCTACTGCAAAAATTAATGCCAATCCGATGGCTAATTTATCGGCTGGAAAACCTACCGATTCTAATACAATTACCAACATTACCATTCCTGCACCTGGCACTGCGGCAGAACCGATTGATGCTAATAAGGCGGTTAATATAATGGTTAATTGATCGGCAAATGATAAGTCAAAACTTAATGCTTGAGCTATAAATACCGCTGCAACTGCTTGATATAAACTTGTTCCGTCCATGTTAATGGTTGCACCTACTGGCAACACAAAACTTGATACTTCTTTATCGACACCTACGTGTTCTTCAACACGCTCCATAGTTACAGGCAATGTTGCTGCACTTGAACTTGTTGAAAATGCTAATAACTGCGCAGGGCTAATTTGTTTTAAAAACCAGATTGGATTTTTCTTTGTAAAAACACTTATTAAAGTCATATAAAATATAACCATAATTAATAAACCTCCAATTACTGTAAAAGCATATTTTAATAAAGCAAATAATAAATCGGGGTCTTTAGATGATACTACTACTGTTGCCAATAAAGCAAAGACAGCATAAGGGGCCGACAACATAATTAAATCGACCATTTTTAAAACAGCTTCATTTAAAGAGTCAAAAAAGCTTTTTAGAGGTTTTGCACGTTCTTCACCTATTAATAACATTGATATTCCTAAGAAAATAGTAAAGAAAATTACTTGTAACATCGATTTGTTACTTCCCATTGCTTTTATAGCGTTGTCAGGAACCATATCGACCAAAAACTGTAAAGGTCCGCTTGATTTTTGCTTGCTTGCTTCGGCTATTTTAGCTTGTACTCCTCCACTATTTGCATAGGTTTCTGTTAATCGTGTAATGGTTTGTTCGGATATTCCTTCGCCTGGTTTTACAATATTTACCAAGGCAAGTCCGATGGTAATGGCAATAACTGTTGTACCTATATATATAACCATGGTACGCAAGCCGATATTTTTAAATTTAGAAATATCTTTTAAGTCTGATATTCCTTTTACCAAAGAGGCTATGATTAATGGTACGGCGATTAATTTTAATAGTTTTACAAAAATAGTTCCTATTGGTTTTATCCAACTTCCTACAAAGGAAGCTCCTCCTTCTGTAAAAGTCATTCCTATTCCGAATAAAATACCCAGAAGCATTCCTATTAAAATTTGCCAGTGTAACGCTAATTTTTTCATTTAATTGATTTAATTTATATAAGGGCTGTAAGGTAAAATAAATAATTAAAAAAATGTGACGTTTAATTCGTAACTTGTGTCTTAATTATTAGACAACTATTACTAATCTTATTAAATCAAAAAAAATGGCAGGAATTTTAGACTTATTAAACAGCGATTTAGGAAAATCAATTATTTCAGGTGTAGCAGGATCTACCGGGCAAGACACTAGCAAAACAGGTAATGTTTTAACAATGGCTTTACCAGTTTTAATGAAAGCAATGCAACGTAACGCTACAACACCTGAAGGTGCGCAAGGCTTAATGGGTGCTTTAAACAAGCATGATGGTGGTATTTTAGATAATTTAGGTGGTTTGTTTGATGGTGGTGTAAATGCTGATGTTTTACAAGACGGTGGTAATATTTTAAACCACGTTTTAGGAAGTAAACAACAAGGTGTTGAGCAGGTTATTGGACAGAAAACAGGAATGGATTCTGGTGCGATTGCTAGTATTTTAAAAACTGCTGCTCCTTTATTAATGGGTGTTTTAGGAAAACAATCTCGTCAAAATAACATTGGAAGCTCAAATGATTTGGGTAATATGTTAGGTGGTTTACTTGGTGGTAATTCTGCTGCTAAAGAGCAAAACTTTTTAGAACAAATTTTAGATGCCGATGGTGATGGTAGCGTTGTTGATGACATTGCTGGTATGATTTTAGGCGGTGGTAATTCTCAAAGTGCTGGTGGAGGAATACTTGGCGGATTATTAGGCGGTATTTTTGGTAAAAAATAATTTTTAAATTTTATAATATCAAAAAGGGTAAACATTTGTTTGCCCTTTTTCTTTTAATTACTTTTGCCCCCATGGAAAAATTAAGACAACGTTGGGGATTAAAAACAAATTGGGATGTAATTGCGGTATTAATCGTATTTTCTATTAACGGTTCATTTGCTTCTTGGGTTGCAAAACCGATTACTGCTTTTATAGGGATTTCTTCGGAAACAACATCTCCTTGGATTTATTGGCCGATACGTATTTTACTTATTTTCCCTATTTATCAATCAACATTGCCTTTAGTGGGGTGGTTGTTTGGACAGTTTAAATTCTTTTGGGCTTTTGAAAAAAAGTTTTTAGGGCGTTTAGGATTGGGATTTCTTTTTAAAGATAAAAACTAATTGTAATATTATAAAACGATTTTTTAGTTGACTAAAAAATATAATCATAAATAAAAAATCACGTAAAAACTTCTAACAGAGTTATACGTGATTTTTTTAGTTTTAAATAATACTGAAAATATCAATTTAGCACAAAAGCCTAGCCCCGATTGACGCTTTGTTTGAGCTCCTTTTTTTGATTTTTCTTCAAAAAAAGAGCGAGTGCGGAAAGCGGGAAATTGCTTCAAATAAATACAAAAAACTAAACATTTACTATTTTATAAATAGGAATTGGTAAGGCTACTCCTTCAGCTAAAAAACGCTTGTGCACGGCTTCTTTTAAAGCACATTTATTTTTAAACTCTTTAAAAGGCTCGTTTAACCAAACATAAGCGCGCAAATGGATATGATCGGTGTGTATGTCAATTACCCGAACATCGATCTGTGGGGCATCCGACATAACTTGCTCGGCAGTTCTAAAATCAATTACGGTTGGTAATTTAACAGCCTCTTCTTGAATTATTTTTCGAGCCAAATCAATATTTGCTTTTATTCCTACTTTAAAATTATTAAAACTAAGAATATGCGAATCTTCAATGGTATGATTTAATACAGAATCGGTACTTATTACTGAGTTTGGGATGATTAATCGCTTATTTTCAAAGTTATTGATAACCGTATGCCTAAGTGTAATATCTTCAACAATACCAACTCTTTCTTGGTCTAACTTGATATAATCGCCCACTCGAAATGGACGAAAAAGAACAATAAATATACCCGCGATTAAATTAGACAACGCCGCCTGTGCCGCAAAACCAATAATTGCCGCTAAAATACCCGCTCCCGAAAAAATTAACGTAGCCTTACTACGAAAAGCAGGAACAGTGCTAATAATATAAATAATACTGAAAATACCGATAAAAAACTTTACAGAGTTTCGGAGAAACAAAATACTAGTGCCGCCATAACGACCTATTTTTCTTCGTTTTATAATTTGAACAATAACATACCGAATCATTCGTGATGCTATCCAGGAAATAAATATGACTAGCAATACATAGCCTAAAACTCCGAAAAAAGAATCTAAATTGAATCGATATGTTAATAATTCATTCATTTTTATTGATTTATTTAAAATAATGCTATTTGACTGTCGTCATCTTCTGTATTTTTTTTCTTTTTTTGAAGAAGGGCGCGTTCTAATGCTTTCTTTGCTTTATCTTCTTTTGTTTTTTCAAATTCTTTAGGAATTACCTCAGCTTTTACCTCAACTTTTTCAATTTCAAGTGGCAAAACGTCTTTATTTTCTAAAACAGGTAAAGCTACTTCTTGATTTTCGTTATTTTCGTTATTTTCATTGTCTTGATTATCTTGGTTGTCTTCGGGTATCCATTCTTCATAAGGCAACGATTCTAATAAGTTTACAGTACGAATTTTATCGGTTGTTAGTTGATTTCCTTGTGCTTTAATTCCTTTTATAGCGATAAATTCTTCAAAATTAACTTCAATGTTTTCTAGGCTACGTTTTGAGAAAATAACCTCAGCCATAGGATGATAATCGGTAGAAAGAATCTCTAATTTTGATTTTTCATATTCAGAAATAAACACCTCTTCTTTGTCTACCGTTTCTATTAAAAAACGCTTCACATAATAACGTTCTTTTTCGGCATCAAAATAAATAGCCGAAATTGGTTTTTTAGGCTCCCATTTTTCTAAAATAATCATATCGCTTTCAAAACGCATTGACAAACTTGGTGAAACTGCTTTAATTTTACCTGATTGTGTGGCGATTAAAATTTTATCTTCGGCTCTAAACTCCCCTAATAAATCGCCTCTATTATCAACATTTAAACGCTGAACAGTATCATCAAACCATATTTTTCGAGGTTTTAAGGTAGAAACTCCTGCTGATTTAAACTCTACTTTTCGAATGCTATATTTTGTTATTTGATTTCCGCGAATAGCACGTCCTTTAACTGCCAATTCAGCAAAATCAATATCCCATTTTAACTTTGTAATACCAGCAACTGGGCGTAAATTAACGGTAACAATTTCTGCTTCGCCATTTGGATTTACGCTAAAATACAACAATTTTGAACCTTTTGCCCCAGTGGTTAAATCGTATTCTTTATCGCGTGTTACACTTATTACATTAAAACGCTTCATAAAATTTGCACCTCTTGAACCGTCTCGATACATCATATTATACACTGTACGCTTGTCTCTTTTCTTAAAAACAGCGATGTGAATTATATCTTTACCTACAAAGGTTTTAGAAGCTACTTTGGTAACCATCATAGTACCATTTCCTTTAAAGATAATAATATCATCAATATCGGCACATTCATCAACGTATTCATCTTTTTTAAGGGATGTTCCTACAAAACCTTCTTCTCTATTTACATACAGCTTGGTGTTTCGCATTACTACTTTTGTAGCGACAATATCATCAAAAATTTTGATTTCTGTTTTTCGCTCGCGTCCTTTACCGTACTTCGTTTTTAATCCTTTAAAATAATTTATTGCAAAAGTTATTAAATTATCTAAATGATGCTTAACTCCTGCTATTTTATCTTCTAAACCTTCAATATATTGCTTGGCTTTATCAATATCGAATTTTGAAATTTTCTTAATTCGAATTTCTGTTAAGCGGGTAATATCATCGGTGGTTAACGCTCTTTTTAAATGCTGAATATGTGGTTTTAATCCTGCATCAATTGCTTTGATTACACCTTGCCAAGTTTCTTGGTTTTCAATATCTCGATAAATTCTGTTTTCAATAAAAATCCTTTCTAAAGAGGCAAAATGCCATTGTTCTTCAAGCTCATGCAATTGAATTTCTAACTCGCTCTTTAACAGTTTTACCGTTAAATCGGTAGAGTGTTTTAGCATTTGAGAAACCCCTACAAAAACGGGTTTATTATTTTCAATAGTACAGGCTAATGGCGATATCGAGTTTTCGCAATTGGTAAAAGCATATAAAGCATCAATGGTTTTATCCGGAGATATTCCTACAGGTAAATGCACTAATATTTCAACAGCAGCAGCCGTATTATCTTCAATTTTACGAATTTTTATCTTCCCTTTTTCATTGGCTTTTAAAATACTATCAATTAAAGATGTTGTGGTTGTTCCGAAAGGAATTTCAGTAATAACCAATGTTTTTTTATCTAGTTGCGTAATATTTGCACGCACCCGTACTTTTCCCCCACGAACACCATCATTATAATTGGTAAAATCGGCAACTCCACCTGTTAAAAAATCTGGATAAATAGTAAAACTTCTTCCTCTTAAATATTTAATAGATGCCGCTATTAATTCATTAAAATTATGCGGTAATATTTTGGTTGATAATCCTACGGCAATTCCCTCTGCTCCTTGTGCTAATAATAATGGGAATTTTACGGGTAAATCAATCGGTTCTTTTCTTCTACCGTCATAGGATTGTTTCCATTGGGTAGTTTTAGGATTGAACACCACTTCTAAGGCAAATTTTGATAAACGGGCTTCAATATAACGAGAAGCCGCTGCCCTATCGCCTGTTAGAATATTCCCCCAGTTTCCTTGCATATCGATTAGCAATTCTTTCTGCCCAACTTGTACCATAGCATCGGCAATTGAAGCATCTCCATGCGGATGATATTGCATGGTATGCCCAACAATATTCGCTACTTTATTGTAGCGTCCGTCGTCTAAATCTTTCATAGAATGCATGATTCTACGTTGTACTGGTTTTAAGCCGTCTTCTAAAGATGGAACGGCTCTTTCTAAAATTACATACGAAGCGTAATCTAAAAACCATTCTTTATACATTCCTGTTACCTTGGTAATGGTTTCTGTATTATCTATTTCTTCGTCCATTTTTTCGGGCATTTCTAAATCTGATGAATTATCTATCGGATTATTTACCGCTTCTTCGTGTTCGTTTATTTCTTCACTCATCTAAAAAACGTTTATTCGTTTAAGAGTTATTTATTTGTTTTTGTTACTACTTTTACTATTATTTTGAGCTGTTATTTTTTCATCTCAAAATAATCTTCTAAAAAATGCTAAAAAATTTAGTGCTTTTCAGGAACTTCATCTTCAGACTGCTTATTCGGTATTTGTAAAGAAACAACAATCATTATTCCTATAAACACCCCCAAAAAAGCACCTGAATTATCTTTATTAAATAAATTATCCCAATTAATTTGGAACAGCCAAAAAACTAAAAAGGCTACAAATAATAGCGTAATTATATTTTTTATTTTCTTAGGATTCCTCTTCATCTTCAACGGCATCTACTTCTACTTTTAAGTTTTCAATGATAAATTTTTGTCTGTTTGGCGTATTTTTCCCCATATAGAATTCCAACATACTTTCGATAGACATTTCTTTGTCTAACATAATAGGGTCTAAACGGATGTCATCGCCTATAAAATGTACAAATTCATCCGGAGAAATTTCTCCCAATCCTTTAAATCGAGTAATTTCTGGCTTACCTCTTAATTTTTTAATTGCCGCTCTTTTTTCTTCTTCGGAATAACAATAATGTGTGTCTTTTTTGTTTCGAACTCTAAATAATGGCGTTTCTAAGATATACAAATGTCCTTCTTTAATCACTTCCGGGAAAAACTGCAAGAAAAATGTGATCAATAATAAACGAATATGCATTCCATCAACATCGGCATCGGTAGCAATTACAATATTATTATAACGCAAATCTTCTAAGCCATCTTCGATGTTTAAGGCTGCTTGTAATAAATTAAACTCTTCGTTTTCATACACAATTTTCTTACTTAATCCATAAGAGTTTAGAGGCTTCCCTTTCAAACTAAAAACCGCCTGTGTATTTACGTTTCTAGATTTTGTAATAGAACCCGACGCTGAATCTCCCTCGGTAATAAATAAGGTAGATTCTAAATAGGCATCTTTTTGAGTATCGCCTAAATGCACCCTGCAATCTCGTAATTTCTTATTGTGTAAATTCGATTTTTTAGCCCTGTCTTTAGCTAACTTTCGAATCCCTGAAAGTTCTTTTCGCTCTTTTTCTGCTTGTATAATTTTACGCTGTAGCTTTTCGGCTATTTCGGTGTTTTTATGTAAAAAATTATCAAGTTGCGTTTTTATAAAATCATTAATATAGGTTCTTACCGTTGGCAAATCATCACCCATTTCAGTAGAACCTAATTTTGTTTTAGTTTGACTCTCAAAAACAGGTTCCATTACTTTTATGGCAATCGCTGATATGATTGATTTTCGAATATCGGAAGCTTCAAATGACTTTCCATAAAACTCACGAATTGTTTTTACAATCGCCTCTCTAAAAGCCGCTTGATGCGTTCCTCCTTGCGTGGTATGCTGCCCGTTTACAAACGAATGATATTCTTCTGAATATTGGGTTTTACTGTGGGTAATGGCAATTTCAATATCATCGCCTTTTAAATGAATTATAGGATACAACATATCTTCTTGATTGTTGTTATCTTCTAATAAATCTTTTAAACCATTTTTTGATAAAAATTTTTCGCCATTAAAAACAATTGTTAACCCTACATTTAAATACACGTAATTTTTAAGCATTTTAGAAACGTATTCATTTCTATACTTATATTTTTTAAAAATTATTTCATCGGGGATAAAAGATACTTTTGTTCCTTTTCTTCGAGAAGTTTCTTCTAAAAATTCTTGATTGATTAAATTACCTTGTTCAAATTCGGCTGCTGCTGATTTACCGTCTCTTGATGATTCTACTCTAAAAAAAGATGAAAGTGCATTTACCGCTTTTGTACCTACTCCGTTTAGCCCTACGGATTTTTTAAATGCTTTTGAATCGTACTTTCCACCCGTGTTCATTTTAGAAACCACATCGACTACTTTTCCTAAAGGAATCCCTCGACCATAATCTCTAACAATTACTTTATTTCCTTGGATAGAAATTTCTATAGTTCTACCAGCTCCCATTACATATTCATCAATAGAGTTATCTAACACCTCTTTGACTAAAATATAAATTCCATCATCGGCAGAGGAACCATCTCCTAGTTTACCGATATACATTCCTGGACGCATTCGAATATGTTCTTTCCAATCGAGCGAGCGGATGTTGTCTTCAGTATATTTTGTTTCTTTAGTCATAAAATTTGATAATTGATCTCTTTGCGAAATTAACAAATCCTAGTCAAAAATAAAGCAGTATATTCATTTAATTACGAAAATAATATTATTTGTTTTTTAACGTCTTTCCCTTGCTATTACAGCGTTTTTAAACTAATTTAATCGATTTTACCACCCTAAAAAACCCCTTAAATAAAAAAAATAAATAAGCATAAAAAAGTGGGCTAATTATGATTTATTTAACGCTAAATTTTTAAACTCACTTTTACCTCATCTTTATATATTCCCATAAACCATTTTAGACTTTTACCTTTCTTTCCAAGTTCCTTTGTTAAATAATTCTCGTGCTTCTCTATAGCTTTTTTCTTTGCATTTAAAATCTGAGTAAATGCTGAAAAATCTTCTTGCTTCCAATAAGCCTCTAGTTCTTCTGGTAAGTTTTTCGGGACTTTTTTTAACGTCAATATCAAATTGTTTTCTAACGTCATTTTCAAATCGGTTTTCTTCTTGTTCAATTCTTTTAATTTCAAACTCTTCCGAATTGATGTCTCCAATAAACTCTCTGAAAACTGACTCCTGTAAATTTCTTTCTTCTTCTTCAAGTAATCTATTTTCTTCAATTGTTGATTCAACATCAAATTCAATGGTACTTTCAGCTTCTTGTATTTCTTGTTCAATTCTTCTTGTTTCTGATTTTTCAAATTCAATTCCTTTAGTAAAATCAGTGCATACTTCTTCTTCAATTTCTCCTGCATCAAAGCATCTTCCGTTTCGTAAGTCTTCTGTATATTCTCTAATTCGGTCAATCTCATCTCTTTCTTGCTTATTAAGATTTTCAATCCGATCTTTAGTGTATTTATTTCTGCTGTCGATATAAATGGTGCTATCAATAGCTTCTTTTTCTCTAATATATTCTGTTTCCAATTCGATATATCTTGTTTCCACTCTTCTGTATCTTTCTCTCTCTTTATCTTCTGCTTCTGAATTTCTAGCTTGTGCTTCTGCTCTATGGAATTTTTCCAAATCTCCCAATTCTTGTCTTTCTCTTTCTGAATTTCTCTCAACCGCTTGTATTTGTGCGTTAAGTTGATGTTCAATTCCGCTATATTGTTCCGATCGTAAACATTTTTTAATGCTACGTATGAGCTCATTAATCTCTGACTGTCTGCATTTGAAAGATTCTTCGAAAAAGATTCTTTCGTTCTCATTAATTTGTGGTAAATTCTCTGTATTTCCTCTGGATACTGGTATGTATTTGGTGTTTGCTTCTTTTTCATTGTAAACCCATTTATAATTTTTTGATGATTGTAATGCTTTTTCTATTTCAGCCTCTGATTTTGTTGGTATTTTTATTTGTACGGTATTTATTCCGATACGAGATAATTTTATATATTTTTCGGGAGTAATTTTATTTTTAACTATAAATTCTATAAATAAAATTGGTTTATCTTCTTTATTAAAAAAAGTTACATCAGGACGTATTAACAATTCTCTATCTTCTACTGCTAAATCTATATTACTACCCCAATCAACAACACAATCTTTATCTTCATAAAAAGTTAATTCTGATTTTGTATAGGAAGCTTTAATTGTTTCTTTTTCCTGAATTAACATCGGAAGTAACTCTTCTTTATTTTCTTGAGGAAATTTATATAATTTAGGAGTTTCAACATATTTTAATCTATTGATAATCGCTTTTGCAATTTTTTCTCGATAAACTCTACTTGCTTTAATACATTCTGGTTTTTCTTTAATGACATTTGATGCGTGATGTCTAAAATAAGATTTTTTTGTAGGATCTTTTCTTTGAATATTCGCAATCATCTGAGCACCGCAACCTAAACAACGATAGCCTTTCAAACCACTTTCTGCATTTGATATATGAATTTCTTTTTGATATTTTTCTGAATGAGCCCAGTCACTTTCTTCCTGTTTTTCTTTTTTTATTTTTATCATTAGCTTTTTTAAAAAATTTACATAGGTTATTTCATCTCACTAAAATATAAATAAAAAAGCAATGTTTTAACTTTTAAAATAGATTAAAACACTCCAAAAGTAAAAACCACTTCCTATAAAATTCTCTTTTAATCTACAACCTTCTTTTTTATCATAAGCTGATTTTTATCATTTAATTAACAGTTTTTTCTTTAAATATTTGTTTAAAATATACTTAACGAAAAAAATATGAGAAAAACAAATTTAACAACAAGCTTATTAACTTTAAATCAGCAAAGTATCGATTAAACAAAAAAGATTTAGCATTTTAAATCAAAAGAAAAATAACAGAAAATAACAAAAGTCTAAAAAAACAACACTTGAATTTTAAACAAAACATATTACCAGAGAAAAAATCTAAATGGCGGCAAATTGCTATTGTTTTAATAGGAATTGCTACAGGTTTAGGTTTTTTTATGGCAAAAGAAGCTTCGTTAGTTTCTTATATGTCAGATGATCCTTTGGCTTGTGTAAATTGTCATGTGATGACTCCAATGTATAATAGTTGGATGCACAGTTCACACAGAGAACAAGCCTCATGTAATGATTGTCATGTACCACACGACAATGTTTTTAATAAATACTTTTTTAAAGCTAAAGATGGTTTGTTTCATGCAACCATTTTTACCGCACGAGCAGAACCTGAGGTTATGTTTATGAGAGAAGCATCACAAGAAGTAGTACAAAACAACTGTATTCGTTGTCATATTCAGCAGGTTACTCAAACAAAATATGATGGTTGGTTAGACGATCATAGAGAAAGTAGAACCGAACGAAAATGCTGGTCATGTCATCAAGAATTACCTCACGGTACCGTGCATGGTATTTCAACCATTAAAAATAATATTGCGCCAATTCCTACTGATCAAGTTGAGGCCGTAATACCTGAATGGTTAAATACTAAAATTGAACAAAAAAAATAACAAAACAAAAACTAACAAAATGAAAAACAAAATATTATTTATTGTTACTGTAGTGGTCGTTTTTCTATTAGGATTACTTGCCTCTAGTATTGTAAATAGAAAAAATGAAGCGAAGTACAAATATGTGCCGCAGGTAAATATTCAAAAAAATGAACCTCGAAATAGTGAGTGGGGAAAAAATTTCCCGCAAGAATATCAATCATTTTTACAAACCGAGAATAGTGATTTTCAATCATATCAAGGAGGAAATAAAATGCGTGATATGCTAGAGGAAGACACTCGCTTAACTGTTTTATGGGCTGGTTACGGTTTTTCTAAAGATTACAACCAAGGACGTGGGCATCAAAATGCGATTAAAGACATTCAAAATACCTTAAGAACTGGCGGACCTAAAGGAAAAGGTGATGGACCAATGCCTGCTACTTGCTGGACTTGTAAAAGCCCCGATGTACCAAGATTAATGAATGAAATTGGTATTGCCGAATTTTACAAAGGAAAATGGGCTGACAAAGGAGAAGAAATTGTAAACCCTATTGGTTGTGCCGATTGTCATGATGAAAAAACCATGAAATTAACCATTACCCGCCCTGCTTTAATAGAAGCTTTTCAAGCAATGGGTAAAGATATTAATAAGGCAACGCATCAAGAAATGCGCTCGCTAGTATGTGCGCAATGTCATGTGGAGTATTATTTTGATAAGAAAAAAGAAGGCGTTGAAGGGGTTCCTTATTTAACATTTCCTTGGAAAAATGGAATGTCGGTTGAAGCAATGGAAAAATATTATGATGATATTAACTTTAAAGATTGGACACACAAATTAAGTAGAGCGCCTATGTTAAAAGCACAGCATCCTGGTTATGAAACGTATTTAACAGGTGTACATGCCGATAGAGGTGTTTCTTGTGCCGATTGTCATATGCCATATAAAAGTGAAGGTGGTCAGAAATTTACCGATCACCAATTACAATCACCTATGAACAATGTAGCGAACTCATGTCAGGTTTGTCATCGTGAAGAAGCTGAAAAATTAAGAGCAAATGTATATGAACGTCAGCAGAAATCTACCCAAAGCAGATTAAAATTAGAAGATGCTTTAGTACGTATGCATGTAGAGGCAAAAAAAGCCTGGGACTTAGGCGCTACCGAAGTTCAGATGAAACCTATTTTAATGGATATTCGTCATGCACAATGGCGTTGGGATTATGCAGCAGCATCACATGGAGCTTCTTTTCATTCACCTGTTGAAATTGGACGAGTTATTAGTGGTGGTTTAGATAAAGCTATTGAAGGTCGTGTAAAATTAGCACGTGTATTAGCTGATTTAGGACACAACAAACCTGTTGAAATGCCTGATATTTCTTCTAAAGAAAAAGCGCAAAAATACATTGGTTTAGACATGGAGAAATTACACAAAGAAAAAGCCGAATTCAAGAAAAACTTATTACCAAAATGGTTAGAAGCAGCTAAAGAACGTGAGTCAAAATACGATACTCAAGGAGTTTCAAAAAAAGACAACAAAGAGGTTTCTAAGGAAGCTTCAAAAGAAGTTTCGATGAACTAAAACCTATTTAAATAAAATAGATTCATTAAAAAATGAAGCTAATTTTAAAAGCAGAATATTTTACTTTTAAAATGGCTTCATTTTTATACCTAATATACACATGCAAAAAATATATAAATTCTTTTCATCATCTTCGTTAGCACTATTGCTCTTGTTAATATTTGCAGTATCGATGGCAGCAGCAACTTTTATTGAAAATGACTACGGTACCGCAATAGCTTGGGCTAGTATTTATGATGCTTGGTGGTTTGAAATGGTAATGCTAGGACTGGCAATTAGTTTTGTTTTTAATATCAAAAAATATAATTTATTTACTAAAAAAAAATGGGCAGTTTTGTTATTTCATATCGCCTTTATTATAATTGTGTTAGGTGCAGCTGTTACTAGGTATGTTTCTTATGGAGGAATTATGCGCATAAGAGAAGGCGCTACAAGCAACGTTATAATTGCAGACACAAAATTATTAATAGCCACAATTACCGATGGTACTCAAAGTAAAACTATTCAGCAAAAAATAAATATCAGCCCGCTTAAAAACAATGATTTCACACTAAAAACAACATTTAATAATAAAGCTGTTTCTATTGATTTTAATCAATATGTTGCTGATGCCACTCCTACTGTTATTACCGATAGTATTAACGGAGAACCTTTGTTAAAAATGGTAGTTACCGCTGGTAAAGGTAGAAATACCATCTATTTGAAAAAAGGAGAAATAGAACGTATTGGCGATCATCAACATGAAATAGGTTTTGAATCTGATAAAAAAGGAATTATCAATATTATTGAAGATAACGGACGTTTTAAAATGCTAACACCTCATACTATTGACTTTTTTATAATGGCAAGTCAGCAGGCAGGTAAAATTAAAAAAGATAGTCTTCAAAATATAACCTTGCGTACCCTTTATAGAGCTGGCGATTTTTCTTTTGTTCCGATGAGCTATCATCCCAAGGGTGCTTTTAAATTGATTAGCAATGTATCCGAAGAAACTGTAAACGATAAAACGCTAGATGATGCTTTAATTGTAAATGCAACAATTGATACCGAGCAGCAGGAAATCAATTTATTATATAGAGAAGGATTTTTACCGATAAAACATCAGACCGATTTTAAAAATGATATAAAACTAATTATTTCGTACGGAGCAGGCGCTATTAAATTACCCTTTAGCGTTAAATTAAATGACTTTCAATTAGATAGATACCCTGGCTCATCAAGTCCTTCTGCTTACGCAAGTGAAGTGACTGTTTTTGACAAAAAAGAAGAATTTTCTTATCGAATTTTCATGAATAATGTATTAGATTATAAAGGATATCGTTTTTTTCAAGCAAGTTATGATACCGATGAAAAAGGAACAGTTTTATCGGTAAACCATGATGTTTTAGGAACTTGGCTAACCTATATCGGTTATACCTTAATGGGTATTGGAATGCTTTTTACTTTTTTCGGAAAAGGTTCTCGTTTTAGAGAGGTTCATAAAAAATTAAAAAGATTGTCTAAAAACACCATAGCTATTATGGCATTTTTAAGTGTTTCTAGTGCTTTTTCACAAACAGGAACACAAGCTACATCAGCAGAAATTAAAACCGATAGCATTCCTTCATTTTCAATAAGTCAGCTTGTGGATTCTCAGCAAATAGATATCTATCAGGCAGATCAGTTTGGGCGTTTATTAGTGCAAGATTTAGACGGTAGAATAAAGCCTTTAAATACCTTGGCCTCAGAATGTATCCGAAAAATAACCAAAAAGACTTCTTTTAGTTATCCGAAGAAAAAAAACAATGAAACCATACGTTTAAGTGTTAATCAAATATTTTTAGGAATGCACATGAGCCCGCAGTTATGGCAACGAATTCCTATTATAAAAGCCGATTTTGAAAAAACAGGTACACTTTTAAATACTGTTAAAGTTGGCGATAACAACTTACTATCTTTCGTTAGTTTGCTAGATAAACAAGGAAATTACCTATTGTCAAAAGCGGTGGAAGAAGCAAATAAAAAGAAACCATCGGCAAGAAATGAACTAGATAAAGAGGTTTTAAATATTGATGAACGTTTTAATATTTTATACAACGTTTTTTCAGGAAATTATTTAAAAATATTCCCTAAAAAAGACGACGATAGCAATACTTGGTACAGCTATATTCACGATTTTAAAGATTTTAATGAAGAGGATCGAAATTTTGCAAAGCATATTTTACCAGGATATTTTAACGATATTTACAAGAATAAATATGAAGAAGCTTATAAAAAATTATCTTATATAAAAAAATATCAAGAAATTTTAGGAGCGAGTGTAAATCCATCAGAAAAACAAATTGAAGCCGAATTATGGTACAATAAAGCAAAGGTTAATTTTTGGTTGTTTATTATCTATTTTAGTTTAGGAACACTATTATTAGTTTTAGCGGTTGTTAAAATGTTTCATAAAAACAACCTGATAAACTTCCTTTGGAATTTTCTTGTAATTATTATATTAATTTCTTTTTTATGCTTTAGCGCAAATATTTTATTACGTTGGTTTATATCGGGGCATGCTCCTTGGAGTAACGGATATGAAATGTTAATTTTTGTCGCCTGGAGTTTGCTATTAAGTGGTTTGGCTAGTTTTAGAAAATCTGATTTTGCCTTGCCTTTAGCAACCTTATTTACAGGTGCTTTATTATTTGTAAGTTATTTAGATTGGCTAAATCCTGAAATTACCAACCTAATGCCTGTATTAAAATCGTATTGGTTAAAAATTCACGTAGCAACTATTGTCAGTAGTTATGCACCTTTAGCCTTATCGGCAGTACTTGGTTTTATGGCGTTGGTTTTAATGCTTTTTAAAACAGACAAAAACAAACATATTATCGATATAAAAATAAAAGAGCTTACCTATATTAATGAACTTTCAATGACTATCGGGCTTTTTGTGCTGGCAATTGGTACTTTTTTAGGGGGTGTTTGGGCAAACGAAAGCTGGGGTCGTTACTGGGCTTGGGATCCTAAAGAAACATGGGCTTTAATTAGTATTATTGTCTATGCAATTGTTTTACACCTACGTTTTGTTCCTAAATTGAATACTAAATATGTGCTAAACCTAGCAAGTATGTTTGCTTTTTGGGCTATTATGATGACCTCTTTTGGGGTAAATTATTATCTTTCAGGATTGCATAGTTATGCCGCTGGAGATGCTATTCCAATTCCAACATTTGTATATGTGTTATTAGCGATAATGGTTATTATTAGTTTATTAGTAGCTTACAAGCAAAAATATTTCAAGAAATAAGTGTTAGTTTCAAATCTGTTAAAGTTCTTTATATTTTATCAATTCGAGTGAATTTTAATGACTAAAAGAAATTAAAATTAGTATCGAGAATTTGAATTATTTTAATTAATCTTGAAGATAAAAAAGTTCTCGATATTATTTTTTAAAAGAAAAAATCACTCGAACTGACAGGTTCTTTAACTTTTAAAAAGTTATAAAAAAACAAAAAACCCCGCTGTTAATTAACAGCGGGGTTTTTTAAAAATATATAACCTATAAATTATCTTCTACTATAATTTGGAGATTCTTTGGTAATTGCAACATCATGCGGATGACTTTCGTTAATCCCGCTTGCGGTAATACGTACAAATTTACCTGTTTCTTTCAATGTTTCAATATCTTTAGAACCACAATATCCCATACCAGCACGTAAACCACCAACAAATTGATGAATACTTTCTTCTAGTTGTCCTTTATAAGGAACACGCCCTACAATACCTTCTGGTACTAATTTTTTAATATCGTCTTCAACATCTTGAAAATAACGATCTTTTGAACCTTGCTTCATTGCTTCCACAGATCCCATTCCACGATACGATTTGAATTTTCTTCCTTCGTAAATAATCGTTTCTCCTGGCGATTCTTTTGTTCCTGCTAATAATGACCCTAACATTACACAATCGGCACCTGCGGCAATTGCCTTAGGAATATCACCTGTATAACGAATTCCACCATCAGCAATTACAGGAACTCCACTTCCTTTAATAGCAGCGGCAACTTCTAAAACTGCCGAAAACTGAGGAGAACCTACACCTGCAACCACACGAGTTGTACATATTGAACCAGGACCAATTCCTACTTTTACAGCATCCGCTCCTGCTTCCACTAAATACTTAGCAGCTTCTGGCGTAGCGATATTTCCTACAATAACATCTAATTCAGGAAATTTTGCTTTTACATTTTTTAAAACAGCAACCACTCCTTTGGTATGTCCGTGAGCGGTATCAATAATTACAGCATCAACACCTGCTTTTACTAAAGCTTCGGCTCTTTGAACAGCATCTGCCGTTACGCCTAATGCGGCTGCAACACGTAAACGCCCAAAAGTATCTTTGTTTGCAATTGGTTTTTGAGTAACCTTAGTTATATCTCTAAAAGTAATTAATCCTGATAATTTATAATTTTCATCAACAATTAATAATTTTTCGATTTTCTTTTCTTGTAAGATGCTTTCTGCCGCTTTTAATGAAGTTCCTACCGATGCAGTTACTAAATTATCTTTAGTCATTACCTCAACAATTGAACGCTCGTTATTATGCTCGAAACGCAAATCTCTATTGGTTACAATTCCTTTTAAAACACCAATTTGGTCAACAATAGGAATTCCGCCAATACTATGTTCTTTCATTAACATTTTAGCATCTAAAACACTCGCTGTTAATGGCAAGGTTACTGGGTCAATAATCATTCCTGATTCTGCACGTTTTACCTTGCGAACCTCTTGAGCTTGTTGCTCAATAGTCATGTTTTTATGTAACACACCAATCCCTCCTTCACGAGCCATAGCGATTGCCATTGCCGATTCGGTAACGGTATCCATAGCTGCGGAAACTATAGGTACGTTAATGGTTATATTCTTAGTAAATTTTGTTTGAATTGAAACTTCTCTTGGAAGTACTTCTGAGTAAGCAGGTACTAATAAAACGTCGTCGTACGTTAAACCTTCTCCTACAAATTTTGATTGATAAGCTTGCATGTGCAATTAATTTAGTGTGTTGTTAATTAATTGCGTGCAAATATACTATATATAATACAAATTAAACCTTAATTTAAGGTTAATATACACACATATTTGAATAATTAGCCAAATAACAGATAGTTTAAAAATAAATGGCATTAAACTAAAATCAATTAGAAGCCTTAGTAAATAACCAAAAAATTAACATTAAAACAACAAAAACATTACATAAAACCTAAAAACAACAATCAATTTAAAATTAATCTTAATAAAATTTGTCAATAAAAAAAACTCGATTACATTTGCATTATTATACTTAATAAATCTAAATAAGCAACTTAAAATAAATTTAAAATGAAAAAAGTACTAGGATTATCATTATTACTTGCAACCTCTTTTGTGTTCAAATCATGTTCTGATGAAGACACTCCTACTCAAAAAGCAACAAAACAATCATTTATAGAAAACTATGCAGCTATAGCATCGGCAAACTACGAAGATTCATATACTACCGCTTTAAAAATGCAAATTGCAATTAACGCATTTTTAGCAAAACCTACTACTGAAACTCATAAAGCAGCTAAAAAAGCTTGGTTATATTCAAGAGATTTTTACGGACAAACAGAAGCTTTTCGTGAAGCTAAAGGACCAATTGATAATGAAGATTTATTAGGAAGCGAAGGACAAATTAACGCATGGCCTTTAGATGAAGCATATATTGATTATGTATCTGGAGATAGAGGACAAAAAATAGCAGGAGGTTTAATTGCTGATGCTTCTTTTGCTTTAACAGAAAAAAACATTATCGATAAAAACGAAGATGGTAAAGATGATAACATTTCTACTGGATGGCATGCTATTGAATTTTTATTATGGGGGCAAGATTTAAACTATAACACTACTACTCATAAACAAGATAACTTTAAAAACGCAGGTGTAAGAAGTTTTACTGATTATACTACTGAAGCTTCTTCTGAAAGAAGAGCTGAATATTTAAAAATTGTAACTAATTTATTAGTAAACGATTTAAAAGATTTAAATAGCACTTGGGCTGTTGGAGGAACTTACAGAACTGCATTTGCTGCTTTAAAAGAAAAAACTGCTTTAACAAATATTTTAAACGGTATTGGTTTTATTGCTAATGGAGAAGTTGCTTTAGAAAGACTTGACCCAGCAATTGACGAAGGTCAAGAAAACGAACATTCTTGTTTTTCTGATAACACCAACCAAGATATGTGGGCAAATACTCACGGAATTAACAATGTAGTTGTTGGTTCATATACAAGAGCTGATGGCTCTAAAGTTTCAGGAACTTCATTAATCGCATTAACCGAAACTGTAAACAAAGATGTTGCTGCTTCTTTAGATAGTAAAGCAAAAGCAACTTTAGCTAAATTAGATGCTCTTTTAGGTTTAGATAAACCTTTTGATGAAATTATTTCAGAAGAAGAACTTGGTTCTAACGGAACTGCTGGTCAATTATCTAGTGCTTTAAAAGCAGAAGGTAAAGCTATTGCTGAAGCGGCTAAAACTTTAGACGTTACTATTAGTATTAACTAATAATACTTTTATTTAATAATAATACTTTACTGAAACTAGATTCATTCTAGTTTCAGTATTTTTGTTTAAAATACCATAATGAAAAAATACATTTTTTTTATTCTTTTTGCTACTATTTTATCATCTTGTACAAAAGAGGATGTTTATAAAAACATTGAACCCACAGCAACCTACGAAACTGGTGAAGAATTTTTAGTTTCAGAATTATCAATACAAGCTTTTACTGCAGATAAAGCCTTTGGAAGAGCTATTCCAATATTATCAGACTTAGAATTATCATTTTTTGGTGTTGGAAATGCTATGTTCGATCAAGCGTGGGTGTCTGCTCCTGCTACTACAACGTCAAGAGATGGTTTAGGACCAATCTTTAACGCAAGAGCTTGTAGTTCTTGTCATTTAAGAGACGGAAGAGGAAAACCACTTTTAAAAACAGGTGCATCATCAGAAGGTTTTTTAATTCGATTAGGTATCGGAAATTCAGAAACAACAGGGCCTATTGGTCATCATACATATGGAGGTCAGCTTCAAGACGATTCTAATTTAGGAATCAAAAAAGAAGCCGACATTCAGGTTAATTTTACTTTTATTGATGGTGTTTATGCCGATGGAACTAAATATCAATTACGAAAGCCTACCTATAGTTTTTTTAATGAAAATTATGGAAGTTTAGCAGGTGTAGAAACATCGCCAAGAGTTGGGCAACAAATGATTGGGCTTGGTTTTATTGATGCACTTTCAGAAGCAAGTCTTTTAGAAAATGCCGATCCTAATGATGCCGACAATGATGGGATTTCTGGTAGAGCAAATTATGTTTGGAATGTTAAAAAATCAAAATTAACAATCGGTAAATTTGGATGGAAATCGAACCAACCAACTTTAGACCAACAAATTGCAGGTGCTTTTAATGGTGACATGGGCTTAACTACGTCTATTTTTCCTGATGAAAATTGCCCTGACGGAATTGATTGCTCAAAGTTAAGCAACGGAAATAATGTCGGTGAAAATGTAGAGGTACCAAACAAACAATTTAGTAGAATTTCTTTATACATGGCAGCACTTTCTGTTCCTAAAAGAAGAGATTTTAAAGAAAAAAATGTACTGCAAGGAAAAAAGCATTTTAACGATTTAAAGTGTGTTTCTTGTCATGTTGATAACTTTACGACAGGTAAAAACACTGTTTTACCACAAATAGACAACATCAAAATAAAACCTTTTTCAGACTTCTTATTACATGATATGGGCGATGATTTAGCCGATAACAGAGGTGATTTCTTAGCCAATGGAAACGAATGGAGAACACAACCTTTATGGGGATTAGGGCTTATTGAAACCGTAAACAAGCATACTTTTTTATTACATGATGGTAGGGCTCGTAACATTGAAGAAGCTATTTTATGGCACGGTGGTGAAGCAAACACATCAAAAGAAGACTTTAAAAAATTATCTAAAGAAAAAAGAGACCAATTATTAGCCTATTTAAACTCTTTATAGTAATAAATTATAAAAAATCATGAAAAAAATTATATTTGGAATCTTTGGAATCCTATTAATAAGCTTTGTTTTTAGTTGTAAAAATCAAGGGGAAGAACCTATAGTAATGGATAACGTTTTTTTTGAAACTTATTATTCAGATAATATTTTACCTAGTTTAACAAACTTCAAACAAACCTTAAAAACACAGCAAACCAATATTGCTAATTTTAAAGCTAGTAAAAGTGATGCCGATTATAAAAAATTAGCAGCACAATGGTTGGTTTCAGCAAAAGCCTATTCAAAAACAGAAGTTTATAATTTTGGGTTAATCAAAAACAATTATTATAGTTTAAATATTTATAACTACCCTATAAACACTGCATTAATTGAAAAAAACATTGCTGATAAATCTATTTACAATCAAGGATATTTTTCAAAACAAAGCACCACTAAAAAAGGGCTTGGCACATTAGAATACCTTCTTTTTGGAAAGCAAAATTCAACAGAAGCTAAAACCCTTTTATTAAATGATTCTTTCAGAATGGCTTATTTAGAAGCTATTAATGACGAACTGATTAGACTTTCTCAAGTTATTATTGACACCTGGGAAGAAGATTATAAAAACAATTTTGCAAATGCAAATGGTAGTACCTGTTCTGAAAATGCGAAATGTTTGAGTATTAATCAAATTATAAACGTGTTAGACATGGCAAAGGTTACCAAGGTTGGAAAACCAGCTGGTTTTGAAAAATCTAGCAATAGTATTCCTACAGGTTTACAGGCTTATAGAAGTAAAAACTCATTACTATTAATACAAGCGATGTTAGCAGAGGTTAAAGATGTTTATTTTAACAGAAAAACTAACTATGCAAGTATGGTAAATGCTATTGATAATTCTAAGAAAATTTCAGATGAAATAGCCAAAAAATTTGATGCTGTTGATAAAGAAATTACCGCTTTAAATACGCCTCTTTTTGATGCCATTAATACCGATACTAAAACAGTAAAACCACTTTATAACGCCTTAAAAGAACTAAGTATTTTATTTGCTGTAGATGTAACAAGTATTTTATCTGTTACCGTAGTTCCTACCGATAACGATGGTGACTAAGCTAAGATTACCTCAACATTTAAAACAACAAAAGCCCGATAATTACTTATCGGGCTTTTTTTAGGAACTTTTAGTACTGTTAAAAAGCAATTAGAATATCTTTTTAATGTTTTTAAAGTTAAATCCGTAGCTTACATATAGAGCAATCTGATTGTTTTTTGTAGAAAAATTCACCTGATTTGTAGTAACAGATTTTTTACTGTTTTTAACACTTCCTGTTAAAAAAGAATCATTATCTGACAGGTAATATTTAGCGCCAAAAGTGATGGTGTTTTCATTTTTAAAATACTTGGTTACCGATATTTCAGGGATAACATACACATTCCCCGATTTTACAGAAGAGTTGCTCGCTGTTATTTTATCCGAAGCATCGCCTTTTTCTTCTTGTAAATTCGTGTTTTTTACAAAAGAAATTGAAGACCCTAATCCGAGC
>NZ_OENA01000098.1:0-165685 GCF_900239185.1 Tenacibaculum finnmarkense | reverse complement strand
TATATCTAGGTCTTTTTTTATCTGAAAGCTATACCCCGCTCCTAATAAAGCCGTGTGCATAAAATAATTCGTATGCACTGTAAATTCTCTTTCATTGCTAAGCCCATCTATCGTTAAATTAGCATACGAGCCAATATAACCTAGCTTAATTTGAGCATTAAACGGTGTTTTATAAAGCGCCGTTAACGACAAAGAATTGTTAATTTGACTTCCTAAACTACCAAAATTACTATGTGTAAACGGCATAGTGGTTTTATGCAATGTTGCAGCTATAAAACCTACTTCATATCCTATGTCGGCATATAAACCTTGATGCGATGCTTTTTCTTGCCCGTTTATCGATATACAAGCAAGAAATAAATGAATTATTAAAACTACTTTTAGTTTCATATTACTGTTTTTCAAGATTAATTAATGTTGAGTTATCTGACACACTACATCCGTTTGATTTAACCCAAAAACCTTCAAATTTAGTCTTATCTTTCGATAAAATAAGTTCATAGGTATTTTCAGTACAATAACGACCACAACCAGCTTTAGGATTGTCTATTTCTGTTTTATCGATGGTTTCAACAGTTAGTTTATCACCTTCAAATTTCATATCTAACTTAAAAACAGCAAAGTATTGCTGATCTGGAATTCCTGAAATTTTTAATGAACCTTCAATTAATTCGCTTGCTAGTTCATGCTTTGTAATAGTTAAAGTATAGCGATACTTTGGCGAACAACAACTTGAACACTCTAATGTACCATCCCAAACACCAACAAGGTTTTGTTCAGCATCTTCTTTAACTTCCTCCTTAGGAATACTTATTGTTTGGTTATATACGATATCTATTGATTTAGTACATGCCGAAAACAACAAGCATAAAATTACGATGTATCCTATTTTTTTCATTTTATTTAAAAATTTAATTATTTAAATGATAAAACTATTTGCTTTTACGCTAAAATTTGCTTTTACGCTAAAACCACCCAAACATTAAAAAGCAATTAGAATACCTTTTTAATGTTTTTAAAGTTAAATCCGTAGCTTACATATAGAGCAATCTGATTGTTTTTTGTAGAAAAATCCACCTGATTTGTAGTAACAGATTTTTTACTATTTTTAACACTTCCTGTTAAAAAAGAATCATTATCTGACAGGTAATATTTAGCGCCAAAAGTGATGGTGTTTTCATTTTTAAAATACTTGGTCACCGATATTTCAGGGATAACATACACATTCCCCGATTTTACAGAAGAGTTGCTCGCTGTTATTTTATCCGAAGCATCGCCTTTTTCTTCTTGTAAATTCGTGTTTTTTACAAAAGAAATTGAAGAGCCCAACCCTAGGGTTATATCTAGGTCTTTTTTTATCTGAAAGCTATACCCCGCTCCTAATAAAGCCGTGTGCATAAAATAATTCGTATGCACTGTAAATTCTCTTTCATTACTAAGCCCATCTATCGTTAAATTAGCATACGAGCCAATATAACCTAGCTTAATTTGAGCATTGAACGGTGTTTTATAAAGCGCCGTTAACGACAAAGAATTGTTAATTTGACTCCCTAAACTACCAAAATTACTATGTGTAAACGGCATAGTGGTTTTATGCAATGTTGCAGCTATAAAACCTACTTCATATCCTATGTCGGCATATAAACCTTGATGCGACACTTTTTCTTGCCCGTTTATTGATATACAAGCAAGAAATAAATGAATTATTAAAACTACTTTTAGTTTCATATTACTGTTTTTCAATATTAATTAACGTTGACTTATCTGATACACTACACTTGTATGATTTAACCCAATCACCATTAAATTTAGTCTTATCTTCTGATAAAACAAGCTCATAAGTATTTCCAGTACAATAACGACCACAACCTGACTTAGGAGTACCTGTATTTTCTGTTTTACCGATGGTTTTAATGATCAACTCATTTCCTTTAAGCTTCATATCTAGCTTAAAAACAGCAAAATATTGCTGATCTGGAATTCCTGAAATTTTTAATGAACCTTCAATTAATTCGCTTGCTAGTTCATGCTTTGTAATAGTTAAAGTATAACGATACTTTGGCGAACAACAACCTGTACAATCTATTGTACCATCCCAAACACCAACAAGGTTTTGCTCAGGCTCTTCTTCAGGTTCTTCTTCAACAACCTGTTCAATAACCTCTTGTTCAATTTCCTGATCAGCCATACTCATTGTTTGGTCATATACTATCTCTATTGATTTAGTACATGCCGCAAACAACAAGCATAAGATTATTATATATCCTATTTTTTTCATTTTATTTAAAAATTAATTAAAAGGTAAACGTGTTTTTTAAAGTGATTGAAGTTGCCTCTAATCCGGTAGATCTTTTAAAACGTGACAACCTAAACTCTAATGATTTAAACTGAAATTCTCTTTTTTTGTTGATTTTAAAACCTAAGACACCATTTACTGGTGAAAACTTCATTCCTACCCCATATTTATTGGTTGTGAATTTGGCTAAATCATAATCAGAGGTATAATATTCCGCATCTAAATTATGCGCACCATACGCTTCGAAATAGTCTGATTTTGTTTGAGTATGAAAACGATAAAAAGGATATAAAGTAAAACCATCGCCTAATTTTATTGGTGTTTCTATTTCAAAACTACTCGCTTTTATACCAAAATCATCGGTGTACCATCTGTAAAACAAACGGGTTACTAAAAAATTACTAACAAAATAATTTGCTCTAAAACCAAGGGCTTTTTTCACTCTTGACTTCGGTAATTTTTCACTTTTAACATGTTTAAATTGCTCTTGAGTAATTCCGTCATTAAAATAAACACGGTGAAAAGGCGTATTTAAAATCCCTTTCTGAATAATAACCTCAGCAGTTACAGAGGCATTTAATCGGCTGTTTATATTCCCACCATAAGTTGCACCTACATTATAAGTAAACCTAGTGTCTTTGTCATAGCCTTTGAAAGCTGCTGCTGTTTGATTTCCATAATAGTCATCATCATCGTCATCATCATCATCATCATCATCATCTCTAGCACTATAATTTGTAGTAACTAAACGATCGTGGTGATCATGATCGTGATCATCATCATCATCATCTTTATCATCGTCTTTATCTTTATCAGTATTAAAATAATCGTAATAATAATCATGGTCATCATCATCATCATCATCATCGTCGTCGTCATCATCATCGTGGTGATGCCCATTTTTACCGCCACCTGCGCCAGTATTTCTACCGTCTCTAATTTCACCAGGATAAATTAAAAGCCATTTATCGATAAAAACTCCCGCTGTAATACTTAAAAATTTATTACCATCTTTCGAATCTTTCTGCCAGGTAATTTTACCATAATTTGAGGTAACATCAAACTCTTTTGAATAACCATACAATACCGAAACTGCCGAATTATTATCGGGCATTAACCTGCTAAAATTTAACGACAAATACTTTCGAGTATCTTCACTCGCTAAATTGTTATCATTGTTTTCAGGAGTTTCTGAACGAGTACTTGCCGATGTTACAGCACCGTATTTATCAATATTAGCCGTACTTGCCGACGTATAATGATCTAAACCTAAAGTTGCCCCAAAAGTTGCCGTTTTATTTACCGGTATTGAAACCGATATTTGCGGCGCATTATTATCTAATTTTTCGGTACCTAAACCACCTGTTACTGCACCATTATTTCCGTCTTGTTCATAGTAGTTATATAAAATATCTACCTCAACTTTATCTAATTGTTTTATTTTTTTTTGTGAAAAAGCATTTACACCTGCTATAAAGCATAAAGCAATCATTAATCTAGTATTTAGTTGCATCCACATCCGCCGCCTGTTTTTCCTCCGTTAGCACCTGAAGCTCCTTCTCTATAGTTTTGAGAGCTTGTTTCGTATTGTTCAATTTTTCTTGATGATAAAGCCATATCTTCATCATTTAAATACATTTTTTGATAAGGTTTTACACTTACACAATTTGAAAAAGTGAGTGCTATCAATAAAAATGCCATTGTTTTTTTTATCATATTTCAAGTTTAGTTTTACGTTAATTTTTGTTTTTAGTTTAGTTTTAAGTTCGTAGATGTTTTCATTTTATTATCAGCAGTAATTAACAAACATTCAACACCTTTTAGCTGATTTATAAGCGCCAATCCTTTTTCTTTTCCTAGCACATAAACAGCGGTTGCTAAGGCATCGGCTAATTCGGTATTTTGACAAAAAACACTAACACTTTTTAAGCCCCTAACCGGCCAGCCTGTTTTAGGATGAATAATATGTGAATACTTAATGCCATTAAATTCAATATATTTTGCATAATTCCCTGAGGTTACCACGGCATTATTGTGCAATTTGAAAGCACCAAGACTTTTTAATATATTATTAGGATCTGCAATTTTTATCAGCCATTTTTTAGTAATCGGATGATTTCCCCAAGTGGTTAAATCGCCACTAGCATTTACCAAACCTGCGGTTACCCCTAATTTTTTTAATTTAGCTTTTACCTTTTCGGCGGCATAGCCTTTTCCGATAGATCCGAAGCCAATACGCATGCCTTTTTTAGTTAAAAACACGGTGTTTTTTTGTGTATCAACAATAATATTTTTGTAATTGATATTTTTTACAGAATTTAAAACCGCCAAGCTATCTGGTAATCTCTTCATTGGTTCATTAAAATACCAAAGCCTGTCTAACGAAGCAAAGCTGATATCAAAATTACCATTTGTTAAGGCTGATATTCTTTTACTTCTAGCTATTAAACCAACTAACTCACTACTCACTTTTACAGGCTTTACCCCTGCGTTTCTAATAATTTCTGATGTTTGAGAAGTCGCTTTCCATGACGATATTAAATTTTCAATACGTAGGGTTTCTTTTATTGCTTCTTTAATAAAAAAAGCTGCTTTTTCAGGCGTTTTTGCAACCACTGTAAACTCAAAATCAACCCCCATTAAAAGTGTTTTTTTATTGTAGACTTCTTGTGATTTTACTGAAAAAGATAAAAGAAATACTATTGATGATACCAGTACTTTTAGCATTATTTCAAGTAATTATTAATATAATAACTTGCTGTTTCACTTTTATAACCATCAACCGATTTAACAACCTTACCTTTGTTGTTTAAAACTGCCACAAAAGGAAAAGCACCCGAATTATTGTATTTTTCTGCTGCTTTTTCAATATAAGCGATATGCTCTTTGGTTAATTTTCTTCTACTGCGTAAAAAATCAAGATTTACTAAAACATAGTCTGAAAAAGCTTTCTTTTTAAACATTTCAGAGTCTAATACTTCCTCTTTTAATTCTTTACATGGAATACACCAATCAGAACCTGAAAAATAAATAAACACCTGCTTATTTTGTTCATTTGCTATTTTTTGTGCTGCTTCAATATTGGTTAACCAAACAATATTTTCATTTTCAGATACTTGTGCATTTGTAGTAATAGCCACTACTAGGAATAATACTGTAAAAATTATTTTATTCATTTTTTTTTTGAAATTTTACGCAAAACTAATACTTATTTAGAATTAATAAACATAAATTTGTCGAAAATTTAACCTGTATACTTAATTAATCTAAATTAATTATCTTTTCAATGAAAAAATCCTTTTTACTGTTTCTCTTATTTTTATGTTCTGTTGTTTTAGAAGCACAAGAAGTGACTATTGGTGGCGCAACAGTTATGTGTGGTAGCTCTCAGACCTCAACAGTTCCCGTTAAATACCAAGATGACGCTTGGGATTTCGGAAAAAAGAATAGTTGGTCTGTAATGCTTTATAAAAAAAATGAATTGAATAAGATTAAAGGAAATTTAACTGAATTAGGGTTTTATGCTAATTGTAATTCTTACCGCCCAAAAACATATACCTTTTCTAAGCAACGCATTTATATTAAAGAAATAACTAAAGGTGCAATTACAAGTAGTAAAATCCCCGATTTAACAACATTTACCAAAGTTTACGATGGTGATATTACCTGGAAAAGAGGTGTAAATTTAGCTAGCAGTCTAAATATAATAACACTTACAACGCCCTTTAAATATTCAGGAACTAAAAATTTATTGGTTTATTTTGAAAATGAATCAGGAAAAGGTGCTGGGTATAGCAGTATTCCTTTTTTATGGAACAACAATGGAAATAACAGGGTTGCTTACGCATCTTATAAATTAAGTGATAAAAGCAGTTCTAATGGGCGTATCGACAGAACATTGCCTGTTACCTATTTCAAATTTTCGCCTGCAAGCACACCTCCAGAAATTACTATGGAAGCTGATAAAAGTATTTGTAGTAAAAGTGCTTTCAAGTTTACAGCTGTTAGTGTTACACCAGCTATGGTTACATTAAAATGGACAACATCAGGAACTGGAAGATTTAATAATAAATTCATCAAAAACCCAACATATACACCAAGCACTACTGACTCAGGAAATATAATTCTAACATTAACCGCCACAAATACTGACGGTTCTGATACTGAAAATTTCACACTGACTATTAACCCGTTACCAACGGCATCTATCAAGAAAATTTAAATAACACGTATAAATAATAATTATTATGAAAAAGAAATTACTATCAATTACCGTATTCTTATTTTGTTGTCTTTCAATGCTAGCAAACAATACACTATCTAATGAAAAAACACCTCAACCTCAAATAAATTTAATAAAATCGGTAAACCCTCCTACTACTTCTTTAGCGAATATTACACTATGTGAAGGTGAAGAGTTAAAATTAACAGCTGAAGATGCCGGTACAGGAGCAACCTACGAATGGACTAAGGGAAGTAGTCTAAAATCAAGCACGATAGATTTAATTATAAACACAGTTGCAATAACTGATGCAGGAATATATACCTTAACTGTAACAAAAAATGGTTGTACAAATACCGCTGATATTGAAGTGAAAATCAATAAAAAACCTGCTGTACCAACCCTAAGCAATACCGCCGCTACTTGTAGTGCTGATGGTTCAACTAAAATTACAAATTATGATAGTTCTGTCAGTTATATTTTTACAGATACAGCTACGAATAGTATCGTTAACACTATTAGTATTAAAGCATCTGGTGAAATTGAAAACATGACAATTGGAACTTCATATACGGTAAAAACTGAAAGAAACACTTGTATATCTACAAATTCTACTGCTTTTGATAATAAAACAATGTTACCTGCGCCGGAAGCAATTATCAAACTAAAATAAATTAAAATCTTTAAATCTACGAGGTAAAATAGCCTCGTAGGTTTTTATTAAAATTTATCCGAATGTTAAAAAAAGTATTCTTTATTATTTTGGTTATAGTACATTTTAGTACAATATCGGCAGAAAATAAAATTTATGCGATAAATAACACTTCTTTACATACAGATAAGCATCAAAATTCTTTAACAGAAATCACCCTTTGTGAAGGAGAGGATTTATCGCTTACAGCAGAATTTTTTGTGGGCGCAACTTATAAATGGTTTACCTCGGATAACAAAACAATTAATAGCATTGATTTAGTCCGTTCAAATATTTCTCTAAATATGGCGGGGATTTACCTGTTAACCATCTCTAATAATGGCTGTAATGATACTGCTGAAATAAATATTATCGTGATTCCTAAACCAAATGCGGGAACAAACGGTTCTTTAAATATTTTAAAAGGTATTAGCCCTAGCGAGCAAGAATTATTTAACGCTTTAGGAGGAAATCCTGAGCAAAATGGTGTTTGGACAACCAATAACAACGCATATACCTATACCGTAAATTCGAATACTTGTAAAAGCACTGCCAAAGCTACAGTAAATATTATTGAAGATGTTAAAATAACAAACGCTTTTACCCCTAATAAAGATGGTATTAATGATACTTGGATTATCCTTTCAGATTTATCAAAAATATATCCGAAGAACAAATTATTCATCTTTAACAGGCATGGAAATAAGGTGTATCAGGCTGCTCCTTACAAAAATAATTGGGACGGAATTGCCAATTCAAACCTAATTATTAACAGCCATAGTAAACTTCCTGTAGGTGCTTATTATTACGTTTTAGAATTAAATGACATCAATAATACCGCTTTTAAAGGCTGGGTATATATTAATTATTAAATATGAAAACAACAACTATTATTTACGTTTTTTTACTACTAATACTAGCTAGTATTCATAATTTAAGCGGTCAAAATACAGCTGATTTTTCGGTTTTTAATCATAGTTTAAATATTATAAATCCTGCTTTTACAGGTAAAAATAATAAAACGCAAATAGCAACTAATTATAAAAAAGTCTGGGCAGGTATTGAAAACTCCATACATTCTAATATTGTTTGCTTTAGTATGCCTACCCAAAAAGGTATTGGTCTTGGTGTTTCTATAATAAATGATCGTTTTTATTTATATAATCAAACAAATATAGCTGCCGATATTTCATCTAAAGTAAAATTAGATGCAAATCACGAACTATTATTTGGTTTAAAAGCATCGGTAAATTTCTTTGGAATTAATTTAAAAAACCTGAATACTTTTCAAAGCAACGACCCATTATTTATGCAAAATCAGCAGCTAATTTCGCCTAACTTTTCCGTTGGTTTTGCCTTAAGAAATGAACGTTATTTTGTACATGCTGCCTTATTAGATGTTTTAAAAGAACGTAAAAACACCACATCTGCAAATACTTTAAATGCAATGCGTGTAAATTTTGGTGCAGGAATTTATCATCAACTTAACCCTGTTTTAAGCTTAACTAACACCGCATTATTTAGAGCCACAAAAGGAGCGCCACTTTCTATTGATATTACTTCAATGCTTTCTATAAATAACAATTATGACATTGGGCTTACCTACCGATATAACGCTGCTTTAATGACTAATTTCCTTATAAAAACCACCGATTGGCTACAATTAGGCTATAGTTATGGTATTCCTACCAATGAAATAGCAACATACAACAATGGAACCCACGAATTTTTTATCCGAATATATTTTAATACCAAAATAAATAACCGTTTTAAATGGAGATTAGGCTGTTTTTAACACATAAATACTTATAATGAAAAAAATAATTTTACTCGTTTTATCTTTCTTAGCAACCACAATTTACGCACAAGGTAACCAAGTTACTGTTGGTACTCCAGAGTGTGGAAATTCTATTACAAAAACTGCCCCTGCCCGTTACGATTACGTACTTGAAAAAGAAAATAGTTGGGCTAGTATGTTATATAACGCATCTCAAATAAGTGCTTCTGGGGCTATAAAAGGACTTGCTTTTTATGCCGATTGTACAACGTCTAATGAATGTACTTTTGATACCGCAAAAAATCAAAAAATATATTTAAAAGAAGTTGATTTCAATCAATTTAACAGCACTTCAGAACCTGATTTAGCAACGTTTACCAAAGTATATGATGGTGATATTACCTGGAAAAGAGGGCTTACTATTGAAAATTCTAAAACACAAATTGCTTTTGATACCGAATTTAAATATTCTGGTAAAAAAAGCTTAGTCGTTTATTTTAGTAATGAGAATAACACGCCCTTAGGAAGTTATATGGACTGTGGAGCTTCTCCTTCTTTTTTATGGGATGATAAAGCAGGAGAAAAATCTATTATTTATGAAAACTTCAAAAAAGGAGAGAAAATAGCATCTGGATCTTTCGGAAAAGAACGCCCTGTTACTCGTTTTTATTTTGATGAAATGAATACCGAAGATTTTACGCCTTCTGAACAAAAAGCAACAATTACTGCCGATACTAAAACAATAAGAGCAAACGGTGTTTCATCGAGTCTTATTACGGTTCAATTATATAATAAAGATGGAAGTATTTTACAATACGCAAATCAAAGGGTTACCTTAAGCACTACCGCAGGGGTTTTAGGATCTATTATGGATAAAAAAGATGGTACTTACACCGCTTATTTAACCAGTAGCACCGAAGAAGAAACAGCCGTTATTTCAGGAATGTTAAATGGCGTTATGATTAGAGATACTGAAGAAGTAAAATTCACCAAAAATAAAAATACAGGCGCAGAAGAAGCGGAAGAAGAAAACGAAACTCCGAGTACAGATAACGGTACAAAATCAAATAATTTAGTACAAGGGTTTTCACCAAATAACGATGGTACAAACGATACTTGGCAAATTTTTAGTAATACCGATATCGCTACAAAATACCCTAACAATAGCTTATTTATTTTTAATCGATTAGGTTACCAAGTATATGATGCAGCGCCTTATAAAGATGATTGGAATGGCGAATCTAACGGAAAAATCACGGTTTCTAAGGATGCTAAACTTCCTGTAGGTTCTTATTATTTTATCTTTAATACAGGTCAAGACAAAGAAATTATTAAAGGTTGGGTACAAATAAATTATTAAAAAAAATAACATGTTATTAAAAAAAACATTCTTAATAAGCGCATTCATATTCAGTTTTTGTGCCGTTTCTCAAAATAAAGTAAATTACGGTTTATATAACAACAACCTAAACCTAATTAATCCTGCTTTTGCTGGTCAAGCTGATAATACATCAATACTTATAAACTCTAAAACACAATGGGTTGGTGTAACAGACGCACCTAAAACAAGTACGGTTTCGTTAAATATCCCTTTAAAAGAAAACATCGGAATTGCTTTAAATATTATTAATGATAAGATATTTGTTTTTAACCAAACGCAAATTTCTTTAGATGCCTCTTACAAACTTAAAGTAAGTAGAGATCATGATATATCATTTGGTATTAAAGCCCAAGCAAATTTATACAGCGGTGAATTTAACACAATTAAAACAGCGGCAGAAAATGATGCTTTCTTTGCAGAATCTGTTCATAATTTTAGTCCTAATTTTTCTATGGGAGCAGCCTTAATTCACGACGATTATTACCTGCACGCAACACTAAACACCTTATTAATCGACCAGCGATATAAAGACCTTAACACTAGTAAAAACAAAAGTAAGTTGCACATGAATATTGGTGGTGGTTACACCATAAAACTGAACAATTACTTAAACTTAACACCTTCTACATTGCTAACCGTTATAGAAGGAGCGCCATTAAGTATTGATGCAAACACCACCTTAGAAATTAACGAAAAATACGATGTTGGGCTGTCGTATTCTTTTAATAATTCAATGCAAATAAACACCAAAATAACCGCTACAAACTGGCTTGATATTGGTTATGGCTATAGTATTTACACCAATAAAATAAGCGCTTATCAAAATGGAACTCATGAATTTTTTGCTTTATTTAATTTAGATGATATTTTTTAATTAAATATTTAAAAAACAACTCTATTACAAACATATAAAACCTAAATACTTAGGTTTTATATGTTTTCAAACAATAATTTCACGTAGCTATCTTCGGGGTTTTCAAATACCTGTTTTGTAATTCCTTGCTGTAAAATAACACCATTTTTTAACACGATTATTTCATCAGAAATAGCCATAGCATCTTTAATATCGTGAGTTACAAAAATAGCCGTTGTGTCGGTTTGTTTTAAAATAGCTAAAATATCTTTACGCAACTGACTTCTTAAAATAACATCTAAATTACTAAAAGGTTCATCTAAAATTAACAATTCGGGCTTTGGCGCCAAGGCTCTTGCCAACGCAACACGCTGTTGTTGTCCTCCTGAAAGCTCGTGTGGATAACAATTTTCTTTATCTGATAAACCTACCAAACGCAACACTTCTTTAATTCTTTCTTTTTTATCCGTAGCCGATATATCACTAATTCCGTAGCCAATATTATCAGCCACCGAAAAATGAGGAAACAAGGCATAATCTTGAAACACCATTCCTACATTTCGAAGCTGTGGAGCTACAAATACTTCATTAGATGAAACCACCTTTTCTTTTAATAAAATAGTACCAATATCAAGTACTTCTAAGCCCGTTATTAAACGAATTAAGGTTGTTTTACCACTTCCACTTTCGCCTACTATGGCGATTATTTTTCCTTTGGATAAAGAAAATGACACGTCTTTTAATGCAACTACTTTTCCTTTATTAAATGTTTTTTCAACATTTTTAACTTCTAATATCGTACTCATTAATTTTTTATTTAACTTTCTGTTTGATTCTTTTTTAACGCTCTTTAACTGTCTTTGCTTAACTGTCTTTGGCTATTAATCGATTTAAAAATAAGATCGGTAGTATTCCTGTTAAAATAATACATATCGCAGGCAATGCAGCTTCGGCAATTAGCTCGTCACTGGCATACTCATAGGCTTTAACCGCCAAGGTATTTATATGATATGGCTTTAAAATTAAGGTTAATGGCAATTCTTTCATTACATCGACAAAAACTAAAATAAAAGCACTTAAAATAGCAGGTTTTAGCAAGGGAAATTCAATTTTTATAAACGTTTTAAGCGTTCCACTTCCTAATAATTTTGAAGCTTCGGATAATGATTTTCCAAATTTTAAACTGTTCGATTCAATAGAGTTGTAAGCAACGGCTAAAAATCGAACAAGGTAGGCATAGACCAAAACCATAATGGTTCCGTTAATGATAAATCCTATTTTTATATCGAAATTGGTTTTCATAAAAGTAACCAGCCATTTATCTAACGATAAAGTTGGTATTAAAACACCCACCGCAATTACAGCGCCTGGAATTGCATAGCCTAAAACCCCTATTTTTGCAATCGATTTTAGTATTGATAATCGATTCCATTTTGATAAAAATATCAAAAGCAAGGCAAAAACAACCGTTGTAAATGCCGATATTGTAGCAATACCAAAACTTTGAAAAGCAATCGTTATAAATTCGGATGTAAAAACCTCTTTATAAGTTAAAAAAGCCCAATATAATAACTGCATAAAAGGCAGTAAAAACCCAAATAAAACAGGTGTAAATGCGATCATAAAAAACGTTATTCTTAAGCGCTTTGAAACTGTTTCTCTAGTTACTTTCTGATGATTTTTAGTGGCATTAAAATAGCCTATTTTTCGGCGTTGCCATTTTTCGGCTGTAATTAACAAAAAGATAATAATCACTAAAATTGCCGATAAATAAATAGCCGTTTCTGGTTCTTCTAATGAAAACCAAGCCCTAAAAATACCCGTTGTAAAAGTGCTTATCCCGTAATATTTAGCAGCACCATAATCGTTTAAAACCTCCATTAAAACCAACACCAAACCACCTGCAAATGCTGGTCGGGCTAAGGGTAAAATCAGCTTAAAAAAGGTTTTTCGTTCGCTTGCGCCTAATAATTTTGAAGCCTCAATAATATTGTTTGATTGATTTAAAAAGAAAGCTCTCGAGGCTACATATATATACGGATATAACGAAATACTGAGTACAAAAATTAACCCTGCATGATTCATTACATCAATTTTTAAGCTAAACACTTTTGCTACAATACCGCCATAATCAAAAATACCGGCATAGGCATAGGCTGTAATATAAGACGGAATTGCCAACGGAATAATTAACAACCACTCTAATTGTTTTCTAAACGGAACATGATATCGTGAAACAATCCAAGCAGATGAAATACCAAAAAATAAGGTTAAAATACTCGTCCCGATAATTAATATCAGTGAGTTTTTAAGATAATTTGGCAGTAAATGTTCTAAAAAATGACCCCAGGTTTCGCCAGGTCCATAAAATAAATTGATAAAAACTGTTAGTATTGGTATAGCAACAAACAAAACAATGATCAATAAAAATATTGACCATTTGTTTGCATCTCTTCGAATGTTTTGAAACTTATTTTTCACAAAAATTAATTTAACGTTTGGTTAGTTTTTATACAGAATGCTGTAACGTATTTTTTTTAATTAGGTATTTATTCATCATCATTTCAGTACTCTTAAACCCAATAATAACCCCTAAATATCCGAGTAATTCTATTCCTGTCATATTCACTAAAATATCCCCTAAACAAAGTCCTGTAAAAATCCCTAAAATTAGCAATGCTATATATTTTAACATTTTTATCTTTCCTAACTTTATTAACTCGATATTCTTGCTTTTATAACATTCGTTATTGTTTATATAGCTTTCTAAATGATACAAATATTTTTCAAATAATCTGGAAAATGCTACAGGTGTAATAAATCCGAAACCTTTGGTTTTAACATTATGATGAATTACTACGTTGTCCTTTTGTTTTACTTCAATATTAATTTTTGCCTCCCAATTTAAAATATTTAGTTTCCAACCGTCTAATAAAGTGCTTTTTTTAGTAAAAAGCAGTTGATCTTTTTCATTTTCAACCGCTATAAAACCATCACTTTCAAAATAATTTTTCAGGTTACTTTTAAGCTTTAAATTGTCTTTTACCTTAAATTCAAAATCATTAAAATATTCTTTCATAGTTCATTTTTTTTAACACTATAATTCTATAAAAAATTATTTTTTATCAATTTGTGTTTTATCTAAAGATTCGTTGATTTTTTCATAGTCTCCCGCTAAACTTCCTCCTCCAGAACAGTAAAAATTTAAAATTAGCCTGTTTTCAAATTTTTCCGTTGATATTGAAATCTTATTATCTTTAAAGGAGAATAAAATTATTTTTCCATTTGTCAACGTTTTGAAAGTATTATTACCTGCCTTTTTTGCTACAGTGTCAAAAGTACAGGTTGGTTTTTTACCATCAGCACGAGACCGAACAGAAATATAAATCTCTTCTGCTGAATTTTGCGCTACTGAAACGGCAACCCAATCGTAACCTTCACTACGTTTTTTATAAGAGGCAGTTACATAATTTCCTGAAAAATCAGTTGTTACAACAACGCCCTTTTCTTGTCTTTCTTGTTCTTTTGAATTGTGTTTGCATCCCATAACTATCAAGCCAATAACAGTCAACAATATGATTACTTTAATTGATTTCATCTTTTATTTAAATTTGCTATAATTTAGATACTCTGGAATTTTTAATTTTTTTCACAAAAGTAACTTTTTGTTTTGAAAACTAATCGATTTCTGACCTGGGGAATTACCGCCAATGTGTCGTTTATATTTAGTTGCATGATTAAGCTACTAATTTAGTAAACAAATACAAACCTGAGAAAATTCCGAAGAAATTTTCCAAATAAGCAACGACCAAAGCAATTATACACCCTGTTTAACCCTATTTTTACTTTTCCGCTTGTATTCAGTCATTAATTCTATCAGTTTATCAGTAGAAATATTATAAGAGGATTGAATAGCCCCCTCCTTTCCAAACAAAAACTTAGCTACTTTCATCTCTAAGTTCCTCAATTTTTATATAGTAAACAGGTAAATAATCTTACATTCTCGGTTTTTATAAAATCCTCTTCACATGGCATGTCCTCGGGTATTTCTTTTCTTAATACCAATTTTCTTAATTCTCACAGATTTCTCTTTAATTTGTTAATGTATCATTTGTGTATTCACATTTTTTTTTATCATAATTCCAATGACCTCCACTGTCTAAGCATTTATCAATCACAAAAAAGTCAGTTGATTTTAAATACATAAAAACTCCACCAAATCCTAATACTATAACAAATAAAATCAATTTTATTTTTCTTTTTTTCATAGTCATTTTTTCTGAGGTACTTTCGTTTCCTCTATTACTTACAACGTTTAAATATATTTATTTCCACTGTGCTTTATCAAAAATTAAAACTGCTTTTTTATTGTTTTCACCTAATTTGGTTAATGACAGTTTATCTTCTTTAAAAGTTCCCCACGATTTTAATAAATCAGAAGGAACAACTTCTTTATTTACTGGGTATTCATAATTTGCCTTTGCAAATACTTCTTGCGATTCTTTACTTACCAAAAATTCAATAAATTTAATCGCATTTGCTTTGTTTGGTGCATATTTAGCAACTCCTGCTCCACTTACGTTTATATGTGTTCCGCTACCATTTTGGTTAGGAAAAAACAATTTAATTCCTTTTGCAGCATTTACCTCGTCAGGGTTTTTTGAGTTTAATAATTTACCAATATAATAGGTGTTTACAATGGCTACATCTCCTTCGCCAGCAACGACTGCCTTTACTTGATCACGGTCGTTTCCTTTTGGTGAACGTGCCATATTTGCTACGATTCCTTTAGCCCATTCTGCGGCTTTTTCTTCGCCATTATTAGCAATAATAGACGCTAATAATGATTGATTATAGATATTTCCTGATGAACGAATTAATACTTTATTTTTCCATTTATCATCGGTTAAAGCTTGGTAAGTTGATAAATCTTCAGGGCTTACTTTTTCAGGATTATACACCATTATACGGGCTCTTTTTGTTAAAGAAAACCAGTTATTATCGGCATCTTTTAAATGCGCAGGAATTATTTTTTCTAAAATTGATGAGCTTGCCGACTGCAATAATCCTTTCTTTTTTGCTCTTACCAAACGCCCTGCATCAACAGTTATTAATACATCGGCTGGCGATTGCGCTCCTTCGATGGTCATTTTTTGCATTAGCTCATCAGCCTTTGCATTGGTTACATTTACTTTGATGCCTGTTTGTTTTTCAAATTTAGCAAACAATTCTTGATCTGCTTTATAATGACGGTGTGTATAAACGTTTACTTCTTGTTGTTTTTCTGCTGCTTTTTCTGCTTTTTTCTGATCATTTTTACATGAACTAAAAAGTGCTGTAATCATTAAAATTGCTACTATATTTTTCATATTTATTTTTATTTTGATACTATTTTTATTAGTTACTTTAACGCCCAATTTATATTTTTAGCCGTTAATCATTACGCTGTTATTATACATTAATTAAACGTAAACAAATGTAATTATTTAGATTGATTCTATAATAAGTATTTTAAATTTTATACTTTTTTTTATTTTAAATGATGTTATATTTTTTTTCAGATGAATTTAAAAAGTGCTTAAAGTCCATAAATTTTGATATCGCTGGTAAATGGTAGAATCCATTTTTTATGTTTAAAACTTTCTTTTTCTTGGTATAAATTTACTTTCGAGTTTATATAAGGAGCACTTAAACGACCATTAAGCGTTACATAACTCTCTACATATACGGCTATATTTTCATGCCCTTTATTCTTGAAATGATTGCCTAAGTAATGGGCGTATTCTAGTATAAAATCGGGTTGAAAACTCATTTGTTTTTCTTGAAATGAGGTTAAAAACATACGATTATCTACATAAAAAAATGCTCCTGTTTTACGATCTACAATTTTAAAATTAGCATAACCTACTTTTTCCATTAACATTACTCGCCATGAAAAACGAAAACCTTCTTCTGTCCAAAATAATTCACCAGGATAAGCTAAATATCGCCATGGAAACAATACTTGAAACACTAAAAGAACAGCAACAATCCCTGTAATAACCTGCTTTTTTAAATGGCTTGTATATTGATAATTTTCAATATGTTTTATTTTATCCAAAGGATTTTTTATTTTTCTTCGGATAAAACCAATTATTTTCTCATGAAATGTAGCGTCAAAAAAGATTAATGTTGCTATAATCATAATAAAAGGAAACATCCCTATAGGAAATAAAATACGGGTAAAAACATGAAAAAACACAACTACTGTAAACGCTAATAAACGTGTTTTTTTCCAAAGTAATAAAAAAGGAATAGTTAAATCATAGGCAGCACCACTCCAACTAATTGCATAACAAAACCATTCTTGCTGCATTAAATTACCGCCAATTAACGGGAAATTAAATTTTGATGGCAGCCAAATTTTTAAAGGCTGTGCTCTTAGCAACCAATCGGAATTTAGTTTTGTCAATCCTGCATAAAAATAAACAATCCCTAATAACAGTTTTACACTATCAATCGTCCATTTAGGAACGTTTTTATAGGATTTTTTAGCAATAAAACTATCTAGTGAAAAACGGGCATTTGCAGGTAAAAAAACCAACAAAAAACTCAGTACACTTACAAAATAATAATGGTTTAAATAAGTGGTTTTATCAATCAATTCAATATAAGTGAAGCTTAAAAAAAACGTAATTATTGCCAAGCGATATTTATATCCAAAGGCTATAAAAACGGCTGATAATCCGCAGATAAAAAACAGTAAATAGGTGTATTGACCTAAGGGTTTTATCCATTGAAAACCATCGTATGAAAAATGAAATTCAGGATCAATATATAATGTTTCTATCCATCCGTTGTACCAAAATCGCACAATACTTGCAAGCATCATAATACCGAATAATAGTCTAAAAACCGCTAAAGGAGCCGCATTTGTTTGTATGTCTAAATATGTTTTTTTTTGCATTTTTATTGAAAAAAGACCGCTAATTTAAAAAAAGCGTTTCTATTTTATAAAAAACAGAAACGCTTTACTTTAATCTTAAATTGATTTGAATTTATAAAAAATTATAATTTAAATTCAATAGTTCCGTAAAAAGATCTTGGGTCAGAAGGGATAATCCCTGGTCCTGGATATCCTGTTGCTCTACGGGTAAAGTAAGAATTGTTTAACATATTATTTACCCCTGCTTCAAAATTCCATCTTTTTGAATAGTCATAACTAAACGATAGGTCCATAATTTGAAAAGAAGGAATTTCACCAACCGTTCCTGTACCTCCTTTTGCTAAAGCATTTGACGCATCGGTAAATTGTTTTGATAAATAACTGTATTGTAACGAAGTTCCAAGTTTTTTATAACGGTATTGCAATCCTGTTTTTAAGTTTACCGCAGGCACAAATTCTACTTGATTTCCCTTAATACTTTTATCCGAATAAAATTGTTTGGTATATTTCGATTTTATTACGGCTAAATTTACAAAAGCACTCAAATCATGATCGTTTGACTCTGCATTAAAAGTAGGCAACACTTTCCATTGTACTAACGATTCAACTCCTAAAATATCGGCACTACCAACGTTGGTTCTAATACGTTTTAAAATTCTACTATTAGGATCTTCCCCTAAAATATCACCAAGACGATTGTCGTAATTTAAGTAAAAACCTGTTACATCAAATTTAAGTACATTCACCAATTTACCTCTAAATCCTAAATCGACAGAAAACCCTTTTTCATCTTCTATATTAGGGTCAACTAATGAATTTGGGCTTACAACACGAATATCACTAAAAGTAATTGATCTATAATTTTGAGAAAAATTTGCATACATTTCTAATTTATCCGTATGCTTATAACTCGTTCCTAATCCTAATAAAAAGAAGTTACGCGACAAATTTCTATTTTCCGAATTGGTTACATCAGAACGGATATCTCCAGCAGTATTCGATTTTATATTTCTATACGTTCCGATAGCTTTTGTATTGATATTTTCAAAACGAACACCTGGTGTAAATGATAGTTTATCACTTACTTTTATTATATTTTCGATAAAAACAGCCGCGTTTTTATTCGGGTATTTATACGATGAACTATTAATCGCTATTTCATCAGAAAAACTTCTTTTCGTGTAATCATCTAAAGAAATAAATTTAAAATCAGCATCGTTTTTATCAGTTCCTAAACCTTGTTTCCCTGTATTATCACCCTGATAATAGCGAGCGCCTGCTAAAAAAGTAGCTTCACTATTAAATAAATCATAATGATGTAATAAACGAGCTTCTGCCCCAAAGGTTTTAAAATTACCTACAATCAATTCGCGTTCGGCAGGAGCATTTAATAAAATAGGATCTGTTGTTTCAGGTCTATAGTCGCGAAAACCAACGGCTTTTCGACTTGCATTTAAAGTAAAGGCTCTAAGATTAAGCTTGGTTTGATTTGAAAATTTGTGATCAAAATGTAATGCAGACAACAACCATTTTACCTCAAACCAGTTTCTAGTTCTGTTTGATTGTTTAGGATTTTTATCGAACATTGCATCTGATAATCCTCCAGATTGATGCGCCAAATATTCCATATAGGTAAGCTCTACGCCTAGTTTCGATTTTTTATTTAATTGCGAATAAACACCTGCAAAGGCATTGTATTGATTAAAATCAGAATTTGGTCTGTATCCATCGCCACGTTTGTAGTTTAAATACCCAATATACCCCACTTTACCAACCGTTCCACTAATAGTATTGAACGAATTAAACAAGCCAAATGAAGCAAGTGTTTGCCTTGAAGACAAGCTAAACTCTTTATTTTTATTAGGTTTTTTAAGTTTGAAATTTAGCAAGCCTCCAAACTGTGTACCGTATTGTAATGATGCTGCACCACGAACAATTTCAATTTTTTCTAAGGCTTCTGTTGGCGGTGTATAGTAGTTTTCAGGATATCCTAAAGCATCGGCACTAATATCATAACCGTTTTGACGCACGTTAAAATTAGAGGTTCTGTTTGGGTCTAAACCTCTACCACCAATTCCTAATTGAAGTCCGCCACCATCGCTTTCCCAAATATTTAAACCTGCAACTTTTGAATATATTTGACGGGCATTATTGGTCGCTAAATTGGCGATGGTATTTCCTAGTAAAACAACCTCACTTTTTTTACCTGCATAAATAGCAACCTCTTGTACATCTTGGAGTTTTTGTAAGCTAAAAACCTTTTTTTTATGTGCTGTTATTACTACTTCGGATAAATATTCTTCTAATTTTTTTAAAGAAGCATTTAAAACGATATTTTCATTTTCAATAGTTACTTTTTTATTTAAAATATGATAATCTTCCGAATAAAAAGCCAGTTCATAATCTCCTGGTTTTAGGTCTGATATTACATAATTTCCTTTTGAATTTTGCCATAAATCACCTGCTTTATTAATATAAACAGTTACATTTTTTATGGCAGAATTTGATTTTTGATTGGTAATCTTCCCTGATATTTTAAATTGTGAATATAAGCAAGTACTTAATAAACAACTTAGTGTTACAGCAATTTTTCTAGTAATTTTCATAATTTATTTTGAGCTACAAAAGCGTAAAATTAAACCTTTTATTTTAAAAAAAAGGTTGGTAAATGGTTTATATAAATTTTTTAAAAAAGTATTATAATTTTTATCATCGCCTAAGCCTAAGCCGTATGAAATATTTCCTACTTGCTCTGATCGTAATAAGGTACCAAAAAGCCAGTCCCAAAGGGCTAGTTTTGATCCCATATTTTTATCAAAATGTTCTTGGTTATTACTATGATGAATTTGATGCTGAAAAGGGCTGATAAAAATATATTCTAAAAAATTAAAATAGGTAATTTTAATATGTGAGTGTCGAAGGTTTGATCCGAAGAATAAAAAAAGAAAGCTAAATATATTTACTCCTATAAAAGTTAGTTTGCTTATTTTAACAAAAGAAATATAGTCAAAAAAACCTGTTATAAGTCCGAATATTAAAATGCTTTTGATGTTATTAATAATCAACTCTACAGGATGTAATCGGTATTGTGTTAGCGGATTTAAATGTGTTGCCGAATGATGAATTTTATGGAATTCCCATAAAAAAGGCACTTTGTGAAAAATATAATGAATTAAAAACGACATAAAATCGTTTACTAAAGTCATTGCAAAAGTGTAAGTAAGTAACACGGTGAATTGAGATACTTCCCAGTGAGTTTCACCAAATTGAGTAAGAAAGTATTCTTTGGTATAAAAAGCGATGTATAAACCGAAAACAAAATAAGGCGCTAGCAAAAGTACTTTTACAAAAGCGTTAAAAAACAACAGCCCATAATCAGTATAAGCGGAACTGCTTTTCCAATTTTTTAAAGGAAATAAATAAGACCAAAAAGAGCTTTTGGTCTTATTTTTAATATAACTATAGTATGCCAATACTACAGCACTTGCCAAATACAAAAAGTAAATTCTTTTAGTAGAATTTAGCAGATAAGAAAAAGGAATTTTAAGAGCCTCTTCTACTGTAAGTATTACTTCGTGTAAAGACATTTTTTTTAAGTATTTGTAAAATGAACTAATTAATCTCCGTCAGAATCTACATAGTTTATTTGACCTTCAAATGCAGGAATAACTTCTGATTTTATCATCGCTACAACCGTTACAAAAGAAGTATATGCTTGGTTTAAAGAAGGATCTTTCTTTTTAACTAATGTTTCAAAATCCGTATTAGGAATTGCTACTAACTTAGTTTGCACAGCATTTAATTTACCAGATAATTCATCTGATAATAATTTACCAGATATTTTACTTTTAACAGCCGTTTCTTTTAATAATGTTTTTAAACTGAGTGTTTTTCCATTTTCATAAAAATTAAGTATAGCTAAATGTGCAGCTACTAATAATTTTTTAGATTGCTTACTATAAAGTGCTTCAATATCTTTTGGATATTCTTGTCCTTGGGTAAACTTCCCTAAAGGACCACCTAATTTTGCTTTACGAATTTTCTGTTCGTAATATTCAGAAAACGCATTTAATATTTTATTAAACGACCCGTTGGCTGCCATAGAAGTATTTGAAATAAAACTAGCACGTTCTGTTTTCCATCCACTTACAACATCGTTATTTTTTTCAATCATTTTTGATAAAATAGCATTTACATGGTCAATACGCTTGTTTTTATTTTCTCCAGAAAACTCCGCTAACACATCAACACTATTGTCATAAAATAATAAATCTAAGGCAGGTAAGCCTTGAATTTTAAAATTAGAAGAAAGGCTATAATTAGAAGCATCCTTTTCTTGAAGCCCTACAAGTTCATCAACAGTTTGTTTATCGGTAGGAAAAACATTTACAAAACGATTTAAATATGTAGTTACAGAAGGTCCTATTCTGGTTGCTGAACCTCCCTCATATAAACCTGTATTTTGCCAAGAAATTGCCGTATTTACATACTGGATTTTAACTGCAGCTAAGTTTTCTTTAGTTGTTTCTGTTGAAAATGTTTTAAAACTCGTATTTAATTTACTTAATTCAGTTCCAAAATTAGTAAAAGCAGGAATTATATTGACATCAACCATATTGGTTAAAAATAATTCCATTTTCTTTTCATCTACCTTTTCTTCTTTGCTTGTTTCGCTACTACAGCTAATCATCAGCACTAAAAACAGTGCGCTTGTTAAAATTTTAATGACTTTCATACCTTATATTTATTTACTAGATAAGCACCTTTACAAAGAAAGGTGCTTATTTATATTATACAAATTGAATACTAAAATTACTTAACCTCAGCAATAGTAAAACTAAATCTTTTAGCTACTTTTTCTGATAATTCTTTTAATACAGCTCCAATATTATCTTGGTATAAACCACCGTTTGCTTTTAATTTAGTAACCATTTCAGCTACCTCAGTTTTTGAGAAATAAGGTTTATCAGAACCATTATTTGTAAACTGTAAACTATATACAAAACCTAAACCTTCTGATAATTCATGAAAAGCCCCTGCCTGTGCTTGTGGATCATCCGTAGAATTTACATTTGCAATACCAGCATCTAAATAATGAGCTGCACGAATAGCACATACTAATGATAATTCCTTCTTAATAATAGTTGCTTGTTCATCTCTTGCAGGGTAATTTTTATCAACAATCGCTTGACGACCTTTTAAAAAGGCATTCATCAATCTATCTTTAACACCTTTACCTGCTTCAGAAGCATCGGCACTATAAATATATCCACCCCAGAAACGGTAATTTGCAGCATAATCACCAGCTTTTAAAGCTGCTTTATCAGTAATTGCTAAAGCGTTATTACTTAATGCAGAATATCCGAAAGCTTCATCCCAATGGTGCTCCATTTCGGTGTGATTTTTACCTTCTTTATTCTTATCGTTTTCTACGTTTAATTTATCCGAAGATAAATATTTGTTTACAATTTGGTCTAATTCCATAGCTCCCATTAAACTCTTAGAAAACTCCTGAACGTATTCAAAACCATTCGCATCTACTAAAATCTTTTTAGAACCATCTGCCTTTCTATTCATAATTCCAGCAGTTCCTTTTGAAGCCAGAACTTCTGTACCTGAATTTTTAGCAGCTTCTATAAAAATTGAATTTAGATATCCTGTTACCTGTTTTGTATAAATTTCATCAGCTGCTGTAGTTTTTTTACTCGAAGCAGTTGCTCCAGAAATATTTTTTTTAGATGCGTTTAATTCTGTTCCTAAAAACACCAAACCATCTGTAAAATCAGCTGTACCTTCTTTATGATTAAACATTTTATTTAAAACAGTTTCATCAACCTTTGCTGTTGAAGCAGCTCCTAATGCTGATTTTAATTGTGTATGCATATCTAAACGAGTTTGTTGCCCAGAATAGCTTACGGTACTTTTAGCATCTCTTGAAAAGGTATATGTTGAAGGAGCTTTTACTTCTTTTATAGGGTCTTTTTCGTCACTACACGAAGTCATTAACAATGCAGAAACTGCAAATATTGATAGAACAATTTTTTTCATCTTATTTTATATTTAGTATTTTTTATGCAAATTTATACAACAAATCTAATTTACCAAATTTTATTAAGACTTATTTTAAATAAAATTCATTTTCACTTAAACAAGGCTTAACTTACTAAATAAAAGAAAATTACTTCTTTTTAAGATACTCAACTACCGCCTTTCTAATATCAGCACTTAGCGCCGTGTTTTCGGGCCTATAAACACTAAGAATTCCAGTGTTTTTTTCTGATAACATAGGGATATCAAGTCCTTTTAGTAAATAATCAGAAAAAGCAACGCTATATATTTTATTTTCATTAATACTTTCTGAGCCAATTGTCCAGGTATCACCTATTTTTGTTGCGTTATAACGCTGTAAATAAGCTCCTGTACCTGATGAATTTTCACCATACTCTAACACTTCTTTTAATAAACTTCCTTTAATTTTCACTTTTAAAATAGCTCCTCCATAGGGTAAAACTCTAAAAATATCTATCACACTTATAGCTCCTACCAAGGCATCATCAATACGAACAGAACCACCATTTATTAAAGCGCAATCAACAGTATTATTATATGCAAAACTCATTGAATTTGCTATAATTTCGCCCATATTTGTTTGCCTGCTTCTAATAGGTGTTTCTCTAGCATCTAAAGGAGTTTTAGTTTTATAAATTACCTGATAAGGATTCGATACAATATCTTGAATTTTGTTCTTTAAAACAGTTTGCCATTTATCAACAATAACACCTACTTTTTTATCCGAAGGAATTTTATCATTAATTTCTTTTAACTCTGATTTTAATTGAACTTTTTTAGTTAAAGGATCGTATTCAAAACGGTGAATATAAACTGTTTTAGCATTGGCATCTGCTTTAGCAACAATAACATTACCTACATTATCATAACTATTGGTATGCTCATGCCCTCCCATTATTAATGGAATATTCGGTAATAATTCGGCTACTTTTTTATCTTGTTCTAGGCTTAAATGTGTTAATCCCACAACAATATCTACCTGGTCTTTTATTTCGTTATAAGCTCTTTTTATTTCTTGATACACATCACCATAATACACGTAACTTTTTGGGTTTGATGCAATACAAGCACTAATAAAACCAACCTTTAGTGTTGAACCATCAGGGTTTAAAAATTCTCTGATATAAGAATCTTCAAAATTTTCTTTTCGCCCATTAACTACCTTATGAAAATAATGATGTTTTCCATTTTTATTATGCAATACATTTGATGAAATCCAATCAAAATGACTTTCATTTAATCGCTCTTGTAAATGCGTATAACTTAAGTCTAATTCGTGATTACCAATGGCTACTAAATCAAAATTCATCGCATTCATTACCTCCACCATTTGCTGACCTCTAACACGAGATCCGTCAACTTTCATAGCTCCTATTAATGATGGATTTAAAAAATCACCTGCCAAAACGAGCATCGTATTTTCAGTTTCTTTTTTTAAGTTTTGATGCACCGTTTCTACGCGTGCCATCCCACCAAACTTACCACTTTGAATAGGTGCTATTTCATAAACATCGTTTAATTGTAAGATATTAAAGTATGTTTTTGAAGAATCTTTTTTAAATAGATAGGCTGTATTTGATTTATTTTCAGAACTCTTTTGTACATGTTTTGAAGAGCTACAACTAACAATAAGGACTGTTGCTATAGCTAGTAATACGAATTTAAATTGTTTCATTGATTTATTTTTGATACTTAATTTTCCACAAAATATTTACGACAATAAAAAACACCCTAATGAAGGTATTTACGCGTTTTTTGTCTTATTGTTTTTCGATATGCCACCAATTCAGGAAACTGATAAAAAAAATTTCTTTTTTTATGTGCAATCGTTCTAGGTTTTTTTATCCTTGGTCTTAAAACAAATGCCGTCCAGCTTTCAACAATATCTTCTTCGGGGCTTTCAACAGCATAATCTGTTAAAAATTCAGATGAATTATCTTGGTATAAATCAAATAGTTTATCAACACAATTTGCTTCGGTATAGCAATAATCTCGCTGAATAACATCCCATCGGTTTAATAACTTCCCTTTCCAAAATAAATTTACAAACCTATTGATATAACTTTTTCGATACGCCTCACCTTCATGAGTTAAATACAACTCTCCCTCTTCTTGTTTTCTTTTATTTGTAGGTCTTATTTGGGTTTTATTTAGTGTTAATAAATGCCCAAATTCATGCACCATGGTATAAACAGATTCGTACAATATTTTTTTATCCCTGGTTTTTAAATTTACATCTTTAACGTCTATTTCCAATTGCCATTTATCGTTTCTAGAATTTAACGACACTAACGCACCTACTTTTTCTTGTTCGCCATCGGTCATTAAAACTAGACGTTTAATATATTTTGTCGTTAATTCTTTAGGGAAAATTCTATAAAACTCCTTCCAGTAATCATTTGCTAAATCATTTTTATTTGACTTATTAATAACTAAAACTCCTTTATTTATTTGCCACACTCCTATTCGTTCATCAATTGAATCTTGACAAAAAAGAGCTTGACAAAAAAGAGCTAAAAAGAAAAAAAGTATATTTTTAAATTTCATATTTTTTTTTAAAAAAGTTCAAGCGCTTTATTATAAGCACTTTCAAAACTCATTGGTTTTATATTGGTCACTGCTTTTTGAACCGTAAAATAAGATAATAATTTTTCTGTTGGCATATTACCCGTTAATTCATCCTTAGCCATTGGGCAACCTCCGTAGCCCATAATAGCGCCATCAAAACGCTTGCACCCTGCCTTAAAAGCTGCATCTACTTTTTCGTGCCACTTTACAGGTGTTGTATGTAAATGAGCTCCAAATTCAATTTCAGGATAACTCGGTATTAAATTTGAAAACAAATAACTTATATCCTCAGGCGTTGAGCTACCAACAGTGTCTGATAATGATACTATTTTAACGCCTAAATTAGCCAGTTTTTCGGTCCATTCACCTACAATATCTACATTCCAAGGATCACCATAAGGGTTTCCAAAACCCATTGACATATACGTTACAACCTCTTTATTACTTCTGTTCGCGATTGATAATACTTCTTTTAAAGTATCTAACGATTGTTCAATTGTTTTGTGCGTATTTCGCATTTGAAAATTTTCAGATATCGAAAAAGGATACCCTAAATAATTAATTTCTTCAAATTGAGCGGCATCGTTTGCACCTCTTACATTGGCTACTATTGCCAATAATTTACTCGTTGTTTTTGATAAATCTAACTGTGATAAAACCGCAGCAGTATCTCTCATTTGAGGGATTGCTTTAGGCGATACAAAACTTCCAAAATCAATCGTATCAAAACCTACTTTTAGTAGCGAATTGATATATTTAACCTTTGCCTGGGTAGGAATAAAATGACTTTTTATTCCTTGCATTGCATCTCGTGGGCATTCTATAATTTTTATACTGTCAATCATTATGCCAAATATACATATTTTGATTCGTTTATATGCCTTGTTTTACTGCGATATTGTTAATTTCATAATAAATTACATTCCTCTTTTATTCAAAATTTAACACTTTTTTTATACTTTTAAATAAACTGTCACAATTCAAAAACCGAATGGTCTCTACTATAGAATGATAGCTTTAAAGACTAAAAAAACACATATCGACCAACTAATAGTTCGCTGTAAAAAAGGGGATAGCACTGCACAGATGCCAAGTTTATAACAGCTACCATAAAGCAATGTATAATACAGCGTATTTTAAAAGAATTTTTTACCAGTAAATAGCTATTCTATCTAAAAAAATAATCTTATACAATTTTAATTATAAAAAAATTTCCGATGTAAATGAAAAGGCTGTAAAAACTTCAATGAGTAGATTTGGAAATATTAATTTAACAGATATTTTGAAAACTCTTTAGTTAACTCAGAAAGTTGGTTCTGGCGATATTATTAATAAAAATAAACACAAAAAACCTCGATAATTATAAAATTATCGAGGTTTTTTTATACACTAAAAGAATTTTTAAAGATTATTTTAAAGAAGCTAAACTACTTTTAATAGTTTCAATCTTCGCTAACGTATCTGATTCTTTTTTACGTTCAATAACAATTACCTGATCTGGTGCATTGCTTACAAAACGCTCATTTGATAATTTCTTTTGAATTCCGAATAAGAAACCTTCTGCTCTTTTTAATTCAGCATTTAACTTAATAGTTTCAGCTTCTACATCAATTTCTTCTTCAGCAACAGGAATAAAATATTCGTTCGATTTTACTCTAAACGAAGCTCCATCAACTTTTTCTGAAACATAGTTAATTGTTGATGCGTTGGTTAATTTCTCAATTAAAACATCAAACTTATTGGTGAAATTTTCATTATTTACCACTGATAATTCAACAGCATCTTTAAATGAAATGTTTTTATTTTTTCTGATAGTTCTAATTCCTGATACAACATCCGTAGCAAATTCGAATTCACTAATAATTGCGGTATCTACTTTTTTAAGTTCAGGATATTTCGCAATAATTAACGCTTCTTCTGGCGTTCTGTCAGTAATATGTTGCCAAATTTCTTCGGATAAGAAAGGCATAAACGGATGTAATACTTTTAAATTATCTTCAAAAATAGCAATTACCGCATCAAATGTTTTCTTGTCAATTGGTTGTTGATATACAGGTTTTACTGCTTCTAATAACCATGAAGAAAAATCATCCATTATTAGTTTATAAATTGCCATTAAAGCATCCGATAAACGATATTTAGAAAAATGGTCTTCAATTTCAGCTAACACAGTTTGAAACTTTGCATTATACCATTCTAAACCAATTTTTGCTGATTCAGGCTGTTCAATAGTTGCATCAATTTCCCAACCTGTAACCAAACGAAAAGCATTCCAAATTTTGTTTGAAAACCCTTTTCCTTGCTTACATAAATCTTCATCGAACATTAAATCGTTCCCCGCAGCAGAACTTAATAATAATCCTACACGAACACCATCGGCACTATAATCTTCAATTAATTTTAAAGCATCAGGTGAATTCCCTAACGATTTAGACATTTTTCTACGTTGTTTATCACGTACTAAACCTGTTAAATAAACGTTCTCAAAAGGTTTTTCGTCTTTATATTCGTATCCTGCAACAATCATACGAGCTACCCAGAAAAATAAAATATCTGGTCCTGTAACTAAATCGTTTGTTGGATAATAATATTTGATTTCTTCATTTTCAGGATTATTAATTCCATCAAAAACAGACATTGGCCATAACCAAGAAGAAAACCAAGTATCTAAAGCATCTTCATCTTGTTTTAAATCAGTGGCTACTAAATCAGTTTTTCCAGTTCTTTCTTTTGCTAAAACAACTGCTTCTTCGATGCTATTTGCTACCACAAAATCTTCTTTTCCATCGCAGTAGAAATACGCAGGAATTTGTTGTCCCCACCATAATTGACGCGAAATATTCCAATCACGGATGTTTTCCATCCAATGACGGTACGTGTTTTCGAATTTCTTTGGATATAATTTAACCTCGCTATCTTCACCTAAAACAGCCTCAATAGCAGGTTTGGCTAAATCTTCCATCTTTAAAAACCATTGATCTGACAATCTTGGTTCAATAACAGCTTTAGTTCTTTCCGAAGTTCCTACTTTATTCATGTGAACTTCAGTTTTCACTAAAACACCATTTTCTTCTAGTTCTTTAGCTACTAATTTACGCGCTACAAAACGATCTTTTCCTTGATAATGTAATCCGAAAGAATTTAAAGAAGCATCCTCGTTAAAAATATCAATTACTTCTAATTTATGCTTTTCACCTAAAACTTTATCGTTTTGATCGTGTGCAGGCGTTACTTTTAAACATCCTGTACCAAATTCAACATCGACATATTCATCTTCAATAATAGGAATAACTCTGTTACATAAAGGTACAATTGCTTTTTTACCTTTTAAATGCGTAAAACGTTCATCATTTGGATTGATACAAATTGCAGCATCTCCAAAAATAGTTTCAGGACGTGTGGTTGCAATAGTTAATTTTTCGTCAGAACCTTCAATTTTATATTCTAAATAATAAAGATTTCCTTGTTTTTCAACATGAATAACTTCTTCATCAGATAACGTTGTTTTTGCTTCAGGATCCCAATTTACCATTCTATAACCACGGTAAATTAAGCCTTTATTATATAAATCAACAAAAACTTTAATTACAGATTCCGACATTTCAGGATCCATCGTAAAAGAGGTACGTTCCCAATCGCAAGAAGCACCGATTTTTTTAAGTTGCTCTAAAATGATTCCTCCGTACTCATTTTTCCATTCCCAAGCGTGGGCTAAGAATTCTTCACGAGTTAAGTCATTTTTATCGATTCCTTGTTCTTTTAATTTTGCTACTACTTTTGCTTCGGTAGCAATTGAGGCGTGATCGGTTCCAGGAACCCAACACGCATTTTTACCTTGTAAACGCGCACGACGGATTAAAACATCCTGAATTGTGTTGTTTAACATGTGCCCCATATGCAATACTCCTGTTACATTAGGTGGTGGTATTACAATGGTGTAAGGTTCACGATCATCTACTTCAGAATGAAAATAATTATGTTTCATCCAGTAATCGTACCACTTTCCTTCTACTTCTTTAGAATCGTATTTTGATGGAATATTCATATGTTTTATGTATATTTATGCCATAAATAATTCACTTACTTATGCTTTGGCATTATTTTTGAATTAAAAAAAACAAAAATACAATTATCTATAGAAGTATAAAAAATTAGGTGTTGGTTTTTTTTTAAAACTAAAAAAATATTAAATTTGTAACGGAGTCATTTCCTAAATTAACTTTACTAATTATGAAAAGAATTTTATCATTTATCGCTGTTTGTTTAATTACCCTAACAGTAAACGCACAAGAATTTAAGTTTGAAACAGAAACTATTGACTACGGAAAAGTAGGCATTGCTTCAGAAGGAAAACGTACGTTTGAATTTACTAATATTGGTGATGAACCTATTATTATTAAAGATATTATTTCTGCCTGCGGATGTACCGTTCCTAAAAAGCCCGAAGCACCAATTATGCCAGGACAAAAAGGACATATTGAAGTTTCTTACGACACAAAAAGACCAGGAGGTTTTTCTAAAACTTTAACAGTTGTTTCGAATGCTAAAAACAAAAGAAAAAGAATTAAAATTAAAGGTTTTATTGCTAAAAAAGATGCTGCTGTAAAAGCTAAATCGTTATAATTTAATATTAAAACTGTTATAATTCAGTTTTATAAATTTATAAAACACTTAAAAGTGCCAATGTAAAAATTGGCACTTTTTTTATAGCCGTTGTTTTAATCTGAATTCAAATTTAAGATGCTTTTCACCTCTTTTTACCGTCATTTTTATTTTCTTAGAAGGTTTTTGCTGAAACATCGCTATTATTTCACCTAACTCATATTGATAGGCTGCCCTATTATTTATTTTTTTGATAATATCGCCTTTTTGCAAACCTGCTTTTCCTGCTGGCGAATCGGTTAAAACCTGATCAATTTTAAAAGAAGGTTTAAATTTGTATTGATATTTTGTACTTAAAGAAATAATACGCCCATTATTTTGATGACTATCTGTAGTTGCACTTTTAGCAGTAACTTCTTCTTTTACCAATTCTTGCCCGTCATGAATAAGCTGTAAACCACTCATATTATAATAAAAACCTTTTTTTAAAGACGCATTTTTCTTTAATAACAGCTTTTTATTCGGATAATCTATCCAAACTTTAAAGCGCTTTAAAATAGCACCACCTATACTTCCATTTCGTTCCTTAAAACGCCTGGCATTGATGGTTGATGTTTTATCTAAAAAAGAAACCGTAGGAGTCTTAATTTCATAATTACCCAGCAAAATAGCAGGGATTTTACTTCGTTTTCCGTAAACAGTTCCGCTAAGCCCTTCACCTAAAACATCATTAAAATGCTTTATTGGAGTTTTTAGCACCTGTTTTGTATTTTCAAACAACCACATCGCATCGCTACCGCCTGTATCTATTAACATTTTTACAGGCGTTACCAAATTACCAACGGTATCAACCTTAACAGCAACATCGATATAGGGTTTTTTACGATAAAAACTTAGTGGAAACGCTTCACATTTTCTGCATTTTTTTTGCTGATATTTCTTCGGATTATAAAAAATAATTTTTGAGGTTTTATAATTAATTTCAGCAATAACATCTTTTAATAAATCATAGCCAATAATGCCATGAATAGTTGTTCCCATTTTTGCTGACAAATTAAAATCTTCGGTTAAAACAACAAACAAATCTTGATTATTTCCTACAATAGTATTAAGTTTTAGTTCATTTTTTGTAGAAATCAATGCCGTAACAGGAGCACCGCCCCCCAAACCACGAAGCAGTACTTTTTTTACATTATTCAATTTTAAACTATCTTTTTTTGTCAGATTAAATAATAAGGTGTTGCCTACGCCTGTATCTAAAATAAAAGATAGTTTTTGCCCGTTAACCGACACAGGCATAACAATTAAATTATTTATTAATTTAAAACGCACTACCTGTTTTTTTGTTTGACTCCCTAAAAACATAAAGTTATTTTGAGAAAAGGAAATCACACTACAAAAGACAACAAAAAAGAAGCTTATTTTTTTGATCAAAGTCATTTATTTCAATTTTTGTATTAAGATACATTTTATATTTTCAAAATTTTGTTTTTTTAAGAAATAAGGGCTATTTTTTTCAAATAAAAATTGCAAATTTGCATATCAAACAACTATAAATTATATACTATGCCTGCTATTTCTATAAAAGGGAATTCTATGCCTCAATCACCAATTCGTAAATTGGTTCCTTTTGCTGAGGCCGCTAAAAAAAACGGAACAAAAGTGTTTCATTTAAATATTGGTCAGCCTGATATTAAAACACCTCAGGTAGCTTTAGATGCTGTTAAAAACAATACAATTGAAGTATTATCGTACGCACGTTCTGAAGGTTCTGAGCAGTACCGTACAAAGTTAGCTGCATATTATGCTAAGAATGATATTCATGTAAAAGCAACTAATATTATTGCTACCACAGGGGGTTCTGAAGCGTTATTATTTACCATTGGTAGTATTACAGATCCGGGTGATGAAATTATTATTCCTGAGCCTTTTTATGCCAACTACAACGGTTTTTCTACTGCATCAGGAGTAAAAGTAGTTCCTGTAATTTCTAAAATAGAAGATAATTTTGCCTTACCTGCTATTGAAGAGTTCGAGAAATTAATTACCCCAAAAACAAAAGCAATTTTAATTTGTAATCCTGGTAACCCAACTGGTTATTTATATAGCGAAGCTGAAATTGAAAAATTAAAGCAAATTGTTTTAAAACACGATTTATTTTTAATTGCTGATGAAGTGTATCGTGAGTTTACTTATGATGGTGAAAAGCATAATTCAGTAATGACTTTAGATGGTTTAGAACAAAACGCTATTGTTATCGATTCTGTTTCTAAGCGTTACAGTATGTGCGGTGCAAGAATTGGATGTATTGTTTCTAGAAATGAAGAATTTATCAACACGGCTCTTAAATTTGCTCAAGCTCGTTTAAGCCCTCCAACCTATGCTTTATTAGCAAGTGAAGCGGCTTTAGATACACCTCAAAGTTATTTTGAACAAGTTATTGAAGAATATCAAGAACGTAGAAATACATTAATTTCTGAATTACAAAAAGTAGATGGCGTAAAAGTTGCAAATCCTAAAGGAGCTTTTTACTGTGTTGCAGAATTACCTGTAGCTGATGCTGATCATTTTGCGCAATGGATTTTAGAAGATTTCAACGATAATAACCAAACTATTATGGTTGCCCCTGCTAGTGGATTTTATTCTACACCAGGCGAAGGTAAAAACCAAATTCGTATGGCGTATGTATTAAATAAAGTTGATTTAATTCGTTCTGTAGAGATTTTAAAAATAGCTTTAACAGCATACAAAAAAAGATCATAAATACATATTCATTGAATATTCAACAAAACATATCCTTAAAAAAATACAATACGTTTGGCATTCATGTTAATGCCAAACGTTTTGTTAGTATCGATTCACTTTATAATTTACAACAACTTTTAAAATCAGAAAAAGACTTATTTTTAATTTCTGGCGGTAGCAATATGCTACTAACTAAAGATATTGAAAAGTTAGTTGTTCATATTAATTTAAAAGGAATTTCTATTGATAGAGAAACTGACAACGATATTTACATAACCGTAAATGCTGGCGAAAATTGGCATGATTTTGTACTTTGGTGTGTATCTCAAAATTATGGTGGTATTGAAAATTTATCACTTATTCCAGGAAATGTAGGCACCTGCCCTATCCAAAATATTGGTGCTTATGGCGTAGAGGTTAAAGATACGATTACTCGAGTAGAAGCTATTGAAATTGAAACAGGTAAATTAGTCTGTTTTTCTAATGAAGATTGTAATTTTGGCTACCGAAATTCTATTTTTAAAAATGCTTCGAAAGGCAAATATATTATTACTTCGGTTTGTTTTAAACTTAGCAAAAAAGAACATAAACTAAACACTTCTTACGGTGCTATTGAAGCGGAATTTACGTCAAAAAACATTGTAAACCCAACTATAAAAAATATTTCGGATGCTATTATTGCCATTCGAAAATCAAAATTACCAGATCCTAAAAAAATTGGAAATAGCGGTAGTTTTTTTAAAAATCCTGTAATTTCAAAAAACCACTTTGAAACACTTATCAATCAGTTTCCGTTAATCCCTCATTACGAAATTTCAAAAACAGAAGTAAAAGTTCCTGCGGGATGGTTAATTGAACAATGTGGATTTAAAGCAAAGCGTTTTGGTGCTTGTGGCGTGCATGAAAAACAAGCTTTAGTACTTGTTAATTATGCAAATGCAACGGGTAAAGAAATTTACGAACTAGCACAAAAAATTCAAGCAACAATTAAAGACACCTTTCAAATTGATTTAGAAATTGAAGTAAATATTATTTAATATTTCTTTCAAAGGATAAAACAAGATTCTCGTCATGCTGAATTTAGTTCAGCATCGCATCCTGATTTACTCTTGTCAATTCGAGTGATTTTAATGACTGAAAGGAATTAAAATAGTATCGAGAATTTGAATTGTTTTCTTTGGATATTTAAAAAGTTCTCGATACATTTTTTTGAAAGAAAAAAACACTCGAACTGACAGTTATTTTGATAACCCTTGTCAATTCGAGTGATTTTAAAGCCTGAAAGGAATTAAAATAGTATCGAGAATTTGAATTGTTTTCTGTTGATACTAAAAAAGTTCTCGATACATTTTTTTGAAATAAAAAAACACTCGAACTGACAGTTATTTTGATAACTCTTGTCAATTCGAGTGATTTTAATGACTAAAAGAAATCAAAATAGTATCGAGAATTTGAATTGTTTTCTTTGGATATTTAAAAAGTTCTCGATACATTTTTTTGAAATAAAAAAACACTCGAACTGACAGTTATTTTGATGATTCTTGTCAATTCGAATGATTTTAATGACTGAAAGTAAATATCCTTTTCTGTTCTAAAATTGTTAAAAAAAGCACAAATGCCTAGCCCCGATTGAAGCATTTGTTTGAGCTCTTTTTTGTTTTTTTCAAACAAAAAAAGCGAGTGCGGAAAGCGGGAAATTGCTTCAAAAAATAAAATACTTTAAAACCAAAAAAAACACCTAAAAAAGGTGCTTTTTATATAGAAATAGAACGTTTTTACGCTTTGTCAAATAATGCTTTATGAATAAATCCTGCAACAATTGCTCCTGCTATAGGTGCAACCCAAAACAACCAAGATTGTGCTAAATAACCGCCTCCTGCAAATAAAGCCTGACTCATAGAACGTGCCGGATTTACCGAAGTATTAGTGATTGGAATACTGATTAAATGGATTAACGTTAAGCCTAAACCAATAGCGATTGGAGCAAAACCTTTAGGCGCTCTGTCGTTGGTACTTCCTAAAATTATCAACAAGAAAAACATGGTTAATAAAAATTCAGCAACAAAAGCCGATGTCATATTATAACCTGCTGGCGATAATTCGCCATATCCGTTAGCAGCAAAACCGCCGATAGATTCAAAACCTGATTTTCCTGATACAATTAAAAATAACGCACCCGCAGCTAAAATTGCACCAACTAATTGAGAAACAATATAAGGTACTAATTCTTTTGCAGAAAACTTCCCTCCTGCCCATAAACCTAATGATACCGCAGGGTTAAAATGCCCTCCAGAAATATGCCCAACTGCATACGCCATAGTTAAAACGGTTAAACCAAAGGCTAAAGATACTCCCATAAAACCAATACCTAATTCTGGGAAACCAGCAGCAAAAATGGCGCTACCACAACCTCCAAAAACCAACCAAAATGTTCCAAATGATTCTGCTAAATACTTTTTCATATATTAAAAATTAAATTAAACAATTGTTTTTATGACCCTCAAAAAAATGAAAAGTCACAGGCATAAATTTACAATAAAATAATTCTCTAAAAAAGGAAATTCGTATCTTTGCACTACAAAATTTAATATTATGAAATTAGTTTTTATTACCATCGGACTATTAGCTTTAGCTTTTGCAGGGATTGCTATAAAAATTTGGGCAAAAAAAGACGGTGAATTTGCAGGAACTTGTGCTAGTCAAAATCCTGTTTTAAATGAAAGTGGTGAATCTTGTGGTTTTTGTGGTAAAACACCAGATCAATTTGACTCTTGTAATGATACCGAACACCAGAACTAAACACAGCAAGCAAAACATTTTTTCTTATAATAGGTGGTAAAAACTGCCTATTTTTAGTAGCGTTATTTTTTATTGCTATATTTGCACTACGTTTAAACATACCTCTTGGAAATACCTAAAGAAAAAGTACTTCAACATATTGAGCTGGCTAAAAAAGGAAATCAAGCTTCTTTTAATTTTTTACTAGATACTTTTTGGGGAAATGTATATAGTTATCAATTAGCGAGAATAAAAAATGATAATGATGCTGAAGATATTACCATTCGAGCATTTTCTAAAGCTTTTGATAAAATTGATACGTTTAATGATGATTATCAATTTAAAACATGGCTAATTACCATTTCAAAAAATGTGTATATTGATTCTTTAAGAAAAAAAAATAGCGCTTTTTTATTAAATACTTCTAAAGAACAACAGGAGGCCGCTTTTAGAATTATAGACAACACACCATCGGCTGAAGACACGCTTATTACCGAACAAAACTTAGCCAAACTTTTAAGAGATATTAAGAAATTAAAACCAAAATATCAGGAAATTATTCATTTGCGGTTTTTTCAAGAATTAAGCTATAAAGAGATTTCAGATAAAATTGGAGAACCGATGAATAATGTTAAAATTAAATTATTAAGAGCTAAAAAATTATTAGCTGAAATAATCAAAAAACCTTAACTTACCCTACTTTTAGTTTTAAAAATCAACGTATTACCTTAAAATTTAAAAGACAGCTTTTATTTTAAACTTTTTTTCAGCTCCCCTTTTTATGAAAAAATCACTATCAAAAATACTTGGTCCTGGCTTGTTATTTGCTGGTGCAGCAATAGGCGTATCTCATTTAGTACAGGCTACAAAAGCGGGTGCCGATTTTGGCTTTGGGCTGCTTTGGGCTTTATTAATTGTATCCTTTTTTAAATACCCTTTCTTTCAATTTGGTCCTCGATATGCTGCAGCTACTGGCGAAACGCTATTAGATGGCTATAAAAAATTAGGCAAAGGGGTATTAATTGCTTATTTTATTTTAAATTTTGCAACCATGTTTACCATTCAAGCAGCAGTAACGATTGTTACAGCGAGCTTGGCGTCTAGTATTTTCGGGTTTACAAATAATTTGGTTATTTGGGCTGTTATTATTTTAGGTATTAGTATTGCACTTCTAAGCTTCGGAAAGTATAAATTACTTGATAACTTGATGAAATACCTCATCATTATTTTAACAATAAGTACTATTATAGCGGTAATAGTAGCGCTTTTTAATACCAAAAAAGGATTTAATTTTCAGCAAATACTACCTAGTGGAACTGCACAAATTACCTTTTTAATTGCTTTTTTAGGATGGATGCCCGCACCTTTAGATGTTTCTATTTGGCACTCTCTCTGGTCTGTAGAAAAAAGTAAAACCACCTTCGAACAAATAAAACCCAAATATGCTGTTTTTGATTTTAATGTTGGCTACATAGCAACCTTCTTTTTAGGGGTTTGTTTTGTGGTGCTTGGCGCATTGGTAATGCATCAATCAGGAGAATCTTTTTCAAATAAAGGAAGTCGTTTTGCTCAGCAATTAATCAATTTATACACCGAAAATTTAGGTGATTTTTCTTATTTATTTATAGGAATAGCCGCATTTACCACCATGTTTAGCACCGCTTTAACTACTTTAGATGCTTCTCCAAGAGCAATGACCAAGGCTTCTAATTTATTATTTGTAAAAAAAAATAGGCTAAATTATTCTTTTTGGATACTTTTTTTAGCCATTGGTACTTTTATTATTCTAAACTATTTTTTAACTGATATGGGGTTTTTAGTTAAAATAGCCACTGTTTTATCGTTTTTAACAGCACCTTTTTATGCTATTTTAAATTATGTATTGATAACAGGAAAACATACTCCTAAAAAAAATCAACCAAAATTACCTTTACGAATATTAAGTATTGCTGGTATTATTTTTTTAATCGGATTTAGTCTTTGGTTTTTAATCAATTTATAACAGTTTTCTTTGTAAATTTGCTATTCAATTTTTTATCGAATTTTTATTGAAATGGCAAACGAATCAGTAATAGTACCAGAAAGAGTAAAAAAACCAAAATGGTTGCGTGTAAAGCTACCTGTTGGAAAAAAATATACCGACTTACGAGGTTTAGTAGACAAATATAAATTAAATACCATTTGTACCAGTGGAAGCTGCCCAAACATGGGAGAATGTTGGGGAGAAGGAACGGCTACCTTTATGATTTTAGGAAATATTTGTACCCGTTCATGTGGTTTTTGCGGAGTAAAAACTGGAAGACCAGAAACCGTAGAATGGGATGAACCTGAAAAAGTAGCGCGCTCTATTAAATTAATGGGTATTAAACATGCCGTTTTAACATCAGTAGATAGAGATGATTTAAAAGACGGTGGTTCTATTATTTGGGCAGAAACTGTAAATGCAGTGCGTAGAGCAAATCCTAAAACAACCATTGAAACATTACTTCCCGATTTTCAAGGAAACGAAAAACTAATTGATCGTATTATTGAAGTTGCTCCTGAAGTAGTTTCTCATAATGTAGAAACCGTTCGTAGATTAACCCGCGAAGTTCGTATTCAAGCAAAATATGATCGAAGTTTAGGCGTGTTAAAATACTTAAAAGAAAAGGGAATGCGTACAAAATCGGGTATTATGCTTGGTTTAGGCGAAAAGGAAGAGGAAGTTATTCAAACCATGAAAGATTTACGTGCTGTTGGTTTAGATATTATTACTATCGGTCAGTATTTACAGCCTAGTAAAAAACACTTACCTGTTAAGCAATTTATTACCCCCGATCAATTTAAAAAATATGAAACTTTAGGTTTAGAAATGGGCTTTATGTATGTAGAAAGTGGCGCTTTAGTGCGTTCGTCTTACAAAGCGCATAAACATGCACAATAATATTAAGAACTTCTTAACGTTTTAGCCCCTTAAATAAGGCGATAGCGTTAAAAAAATGTCAAATAATTTATTTTTAAGCAACACCAATTGTTTAAGTTTTAATTTTGCAGTGCCTTTAGTTAATAAATGCTTTAAAACAACTTTGTAAACTGTTTTTCATAATTTAAATTATTTGAATTAATTTAAAAAAGCCCACTCTTATGAGTGGGCTTTTTAATTATTTTTACTTTATATAAAATACTTTTAAATAAAAAATATTAAATAGCACTTATAATATCGTACTTGGTAATAATATGGTGTTTTCCATTTCCTAAATCAACTAAAACTGCTTGGTTTTCTTTTGTAATTAACTTAGAAACAGCATCAATTGAAGCATCTAACTTTACCATAGGATACATAGCCCCCATTATATCTTTTATTGGCGTATCAGCAATGTTTTTATCGGCAATATAACGGTGTAATAAATCTGATTCGTCAATAGAACCTACAAAACCATTGGCATCTCTTACCGGGATTTGTGAAATTTTAAATGCACGCATTCTTTCAATAGCATGCGACACTAATTCTTCAGTTTGAACGCTTACTAAAGCTTTATCAAGATGTCCTTTAATTAAATCTTCAGCGGTAGTTACTTCTTTATCTAAATAACCACGTTCACGCATCCAATCGTCATTAAACATTTTCCCTACGTATCTACTTCCGTGGTCATGAAAAATAACAACGACTACATCGTCTTTTTTGAAATGTTCTTTTAATTGTAACATTCCTTTTATTGCCGATCCTGCTGAATTTCCAACAAAAATCCCTTCTTCTTTGGCTATTTTACGGGTATAAACGGCTGCATCTTTATCGGTAACTTTGGTAAAACCATCGATTACAGAAAAATCTACGTTTTTAGGCAAAATATCTTCTCCAATTCCTTCGGTGATATATGGATAAATTTCATTTTCATCAAAAACACCTGTTTCGTGGTATTTTTTAAATACAGAACCGTAGGTATCAATTCCCCAAACTTTTATATTCGGATTTTGCTCTTTTAAATACTTTGATGTTCCTGAAATAGTTCCTCCTGTTCCTACTCCAACTACTAAATGTGTAATTTTACCCTCAGTTTGTTCCCAAATTTCAGGTCCTGTTTGCTCGTAATGTGTTAAAGCATTCGATGGATTATCATATTGGTTTACATACCATGAGTTTGGCGTTTCTGCTCCTAATCGCTTAGAAACTGAATAATATGAACGAGGGTCTTCTGGCTCTACATTTGTTGGGCAAACAATAACCTGTGCGCCAACGGCACGTAAAATATCCATTTTTTCTTTAGACTGCTTATCAGAAAGTACAAAAATACATTTGTAGCCTTTTATAATTGCCGCTAAAGCCAATCCCATTCCTGTATTTCCTGAAGTTCCTTCAATAATAGTTCCTCCTGGTTTTAAACGACCGTCTGCCTCAGCATCTTCAATCATTTTTACTGCCATTCTATCTTTAATAGAGTTCCCTGGGTTAAAGGTTTCTACTTTGGCTAAAACTAAAGCATCGATTTCTTTGGTTACAGAATTTAACTGAACTAATGGCGTGTTTCCAATAGTTTCTAAAATATTTTTTGCGTATTTCATTTCTTCGTTTTACAAAGGCAAAGGTAATTTTTTTTAAACGTTTTACAAGTATCCTATTTGTTTAGTATTTGTTATTAATAGTAAGAGAAATCATCATATAATTACTATATTTTCTGTTTTTAACGCCTCAGGTTATCCATCATACTAAAAGTAGTCGCTTATTCTTAAAATTAAAAAAAGCCATACCATTTTACGGTTATGACTTTATATTTTTACTATTATTATCGCTTGCTTATATACGCCACTAGTTAAAAAATAGCTATTTCTATATTGAAACCTTTTTATCATCGTTTCAAATACCACCAACACCATTTTGTTTTATCATTATAAACACCGACAGGAATATTTCTGTCTTGATTAACACACACATCTTTCTCTCCATCATTATAAATTAACTTAAAGTTCGTTAATAATTTTAACATATCATCTGTATTATCTTTTTTTTCTTTAAACAATTTATAAAAATCAAAAAAATAAGCTTTTATAGAAAAATTGATACTATCATTAGGTTTTATTATCGATTTATTATCATAATCATAATTATAGAAATAAACAGTATCCTTTTTAAGTACCCATTTAAAGTTTTTAGGATTATATTCAGTTCTATTTTTCAAAAACACTATCGGTTTATCACTTTTATTCACTACCGTTAAATATATTTTCATATTCAATTCATTGTGAGACCTATAAGCAACTGTATCTCTCTCTGTATCAAGTATTGATATTTTTGTTAATTTTAAACCTAAATCCTTACACTTAACATCACACAATCCTGTCTTATTCGTAAAGTCTATTTTTTCTATATATGTAGTATTGCGACCACAACTATAGGTAATAAACACAATAAATATATAGACTCTAAAACTATTCATTATCCTTTTCATATTGATCTATATTTTTTTGTCATTCGCGAAACTGTATTTTGATTGATTTTCACAAGGAAACTAATAGCTGTAAATTACCTAAAAATCCCTAGCCCCGATTGTAGCATTTGTTTGAGCTCTTTTTTGATTTTTCTTCAAAAAAAGCGAGTGCGGAAAGCGGGAAATAGCTCCAAAAAAAAAGTGTAAAAATAATTATCTACGCAAATTTTATGGCTTTTGATGGGGCTATTTTTGTGATAATATATGAAGGGATTATCAGCATTAAAAAACATAAAAATAGCGTTCCTAAACTTAGTGCGATAATCGCTAAAATACTGATGTCAACAGGTACGGTTGCCACTGCGTAGGTTGCGGGGTTTAGCTCGATTATTTTAAAGTATTTTTGAATTAATAACAGCGATATCCCTATTAAATTACCCCAAAAAAGTCCTTTTAAAATTAAATAAGAGGCGTTGTATAAAAATATTTTTTGAATGCTCCAATTACTGCTTCCTAAGGCTTTTAAAATCCCGACCATTTGTACACGCTCTAATATTAAAACCAGCAAGGCGGTTATCATATTAATTCCGGCTATTAAAATCATAATTCCGATGATAAACCATACGTTATTATCAAAAAGTTTAATCCAATCAAAAATTAATGGGTAATTTTCTACAATCGTCATGCTGTTTAAGGTAGATCCGATGTTGCTGTAAATTTCGTTTCCTTTTTGGGTTAACTCCTCAAAATTGTCAATTAAAACTTCAAAACCGCCTATTTGATCGGCTGTCCAGCGGTTAATTTGTCGAACTTCTCGGATATCGCCAAGTAGCATGGTTTTATCAAATTGGGCGAAACCTGTATTGTAAATCCCTACAATAATTGGCTTCCGCATTTTATATTTTAGCTTGCTTTTGGTAGCGCTAAAAAGGGTTTGAATGGTGTCGTTTAATTTCAAATTTAACCTGCTGGCAATTGCCTGAGAAATTAGTATTTCTTTGTTTCGAGGCAACTCAAAATTTGGCAAACGTCCTTGAATTAAATATTCTTTGAAAAATGAAAAATCATAATCGGAAGAAACGCCTTTAAAAACAATGGCTTCAAAATCGGTTGGGGTTCTTATAATTCCGCCGATATTGGCAAAAACTTGCACGTTTTTAATGCCTTGAATATTTGTAAACTTCGGATAAAAATCTTGGGTTTTAGAAATTGGTACGGTAGAAATATCCGAGTTATTGGTATCGTAATTTACAATTTGAATATGCCCTTTAAAGCCCGTCATTTTATCGCTGATTTTTTTCTGAAAACCTGATGCGATTGCTACGGAAATTAACATAATTACAATACCTAAAGCAATGGCAATAGTCGCAATTTTAATAATAGGCGATGAAATACTGCTTTCACGTTCTTTGCCTGCAATAATTCGTTTGGCGATAAATAATTCGAAATTCAAAAGTTATATTTTTTTTAGAGACTCAAAAGTACTTAATTATTGCTTAATTTTAGGCGATGCTTAGTAGCAATTAAATTTTTCGTGGTTTTTATTCGTAAAAGATTTTTAAGTAGTAATTTTATCTTTTTTAAAGATATTTACATGAAAAACAATTTTAGTTACTTTTTATTATTATTAACCTGTTTTAGTTTTCAATTTTCTTCTTGCGCTCAGCAACAGAAATCAATACCTAAAAAGGTAGCAACAACAACTACAAACCTTACAAAAATACCACTTCCTTTAAAAATTGGCGCTGATAGAACCAATTTATATCTACATAAATTAAAAGGAAAAAATATCGCTATTGTAGCCAATCAAACTTCTGTTTTAAATGTTTTTCAACGTGCCGAAGTAGCACCTAATACAATGGGGTTGAAAACAGTACAATATCATTTAGTTGATTATTTACACGGTTATAAAAACATCAACGTGCAAAAAGTTTTTGCACCCGAACATGGTTTTCGTGGTAAAGCAGATGCTGGCGAAACGGTAATTGATGGCGTTGATACTAAAACGCAATTACCGATTATTTCGTTGTACGGAAAAAATAAAAAGCCCTCGCAAGCGCAATTAAAAAACATCGATGCTGTAGTTTTTGATATTCAAGATGTTGGCGCTCGTTTTTACACCTATATATCGTCGTTGCATTATGTGATGGAAGCCTGTGCACAGGCAAATATCCCTGTAATTATTTTAGATAGACCCAACCCTAACGCTCATTATATTGATGGTCCTGTTTTGCAAATGGCGCATACAAGTTTTGTAGGAATGCACCCTGTTCCCGTGGTTTATGGAATGACTATCGGTGAGTATGGAAAAATGATAAATGGCGAAAATTGGCTTAAAAACACTTCAGAAAATGTAAAATCTAGTCTAAAATGTGATTTAACCGTAATTCCTTTAGAAAATTACACGCATAATATAACTTATAATTTACCGATAAAACCATCGCCTAATTTACCCAATGAAATTTCTATAAACCTATACCCTAGCCTTTGTTTTTTTGAAGGAACAACGGTTTCGGCAGGTAGAGGAACTAACAAGCAGTTTCAAATTTATGGTGCGCCTTATTTGAAAAAAACGGCTTTTAGTTTTACCCCAAAAGCCAACGATGGTTCAAAATACCCAAAGTATAAAGGGAAATTATGCTATGGTGAAAACTTGCAAAAAAGCGATAAACTTTCGGGTTTAAACTTGTCTTGGCTGATAAAATCCTATAAAGAATCGCCTAAAAAATCTTTTTTCACCGTGTTTTTTACCAAACTTGCTGGAACAAAAAAATTACAGCAACAAATTCAACAAGGTTTATCAGAAAAAGAGATTAAAAAATCATGGGGAAAAGACTTATCAGAATTTAAAAAAATCAGGGCTAAGTATTTGATTTATAAGTAGCATTTAAAATTAAACTAAGAAAGGCAAGGATAAAAGCAAGGGGTTGAAACCCCTTGTTAAAAACAGTGTCAAATCGAACCTGTCAATATGAATTTATTTCAGATTCTCATCCTGATTTGCCGTAGTTCTACTCTGATGCGATGCTGAAATAAATTCAGCATGACGACACAAAATAAAAGCATAAAAATCACTTAAAAAACAGTGTAAAGTGTGGTTACAATTATGCCTTTTTTATCTTCTAAAACAACCGATAAAAGCTCTTTTTCCTCTTTCACTTGAAAATGAAAAGGAGCTTTTAAAATAGCTAAACCGCTTTTCTTTTTTATCCTAATTCCCTGCCCTGAAATAATATCTTTATTTGGAATAAATTCTGCACTTGGCAAATGTTCTGTTAAAATAACATATTTATAATTACTTAATTTAGCTAGCACTTCTTGTACTTCATCGTTCGATAAATGTTGTAAAACTTGCCTTAAAATTACGCAATCGGCAGTTGGTAAGGTATCTTTTGCGATATCTAAGGTTTGAAAAGTTAAATTCGGGTTTTTGAATTTTTCGGTGTTATATGTTATGAGTTCTGGCACAATATCTGCCGCAATATATTGCTTTGTATGTGTTACTAATTCTTTTCCGATATTAAAATCGCCACAGCCTAAATCGCAAACTATTAATGGTGTTTCAAACGATTTTAAAAATGAATTTACCGCCGATAAATAAGGTGTTACAATTTCAATTTCATGCGAACCCGCCCCCGAATAGAAAGCGGTGTTGTTATTTCCCCATAAATTCAGTTCATAAACCTGTTGCATGGCATCTTTTGTTGGCCATGGAGTTTTTGGAGGTTTAGGATTTGTCGTTAAATTATTCATTTATAGATTATTATTGATAATGAATTAAAGCGATTATTATTGAGGATAAATTAAGCTTCAAAAATAATAGAAAATAATAGAATTGTATCTTTATCCTCTTTTAAAATTATAAAAATTATTTATTCAAATAAATGAAAGACGCAAATATAGCATCCGCAAGTAAAACCAAAACTTACAATAAAGTTCAAAAAGAAATTAAAAAATGGATGCGTAAAAATTCTTTTTTAATTACAAAAAACGCAAGATGGTACGTAGGAATTACCAATGATCCTAGTAGACGAAAAAGAGAACACAAAAACAAGAATAATATACAATGTCTGTATTGGAAAACATGGAATATGAAATCTGTTCGACTATCATTAGCGTTAGAAACTCATTTTCACAATAAAGGTTTATTGGATAAAGACCTAAAAGGTGGTTACGATAGAAAAACATCCAAACATATTTATGTTTATAAGAAATTTCCTACCTTGATTAATAAATTGAAGTAGAACAGAAAAGTTTTAATCAAAATCGTAATAACTTTATTAAATCATTTTACTTAGAAATATACATAAAATATTGATGAACGAAAATATAGGCATATCTGATTTTGATAAAATTAGACAAATAATGTTCAGAAAATCATCAAAATAATATATCCAAAAACCAATGCTATTAAATAAAAATAAAATCCCCGTAGCTTTTTCTATTATACAACTATTATGTTTCGTTTTATATTCTATTTTTGATACTCCTCTTGTACATCCTCATGCTATGATATCTATAGAAACATTCTTTTTTTTAATAATAAATACTTTTTTAATACTTCTATTTTCGATATTTTTTTTAATTAAAAAAAAACAAAATATTAGTATTTGGATTATCCCTTTTTTCTTGTTTATCTTTAATTTATATCAAACTACATAATATTAAAAAAGATATTTTAAAATATTCGGTAAACACCTAACTAATACTACTCCAAAGCCCGTTTGATTTTTCTATTTGCGTATAAACTTTTAACAAACGTATATTTTCAGGTTTCGAAAAACTAGCATCATTTTCTAAAACAGCGATTGCCGTTTGACGGGCTTTTTGTAGGATTGCCGTATCTTTTACCACATCGGCAATTTTTAGGTTTAACACACCACTCTGTTGGGTTCCCATAATATTTCCAGGACCTCGAAGTTTTAAATCTACTTCGGCAATTTTAAAGCCATCGGTGGTATCAACCATGGTTTGCAAACGGGTTTTGCTATCGGATGACAATTTAAAACTCGATAATAAAATACAATAACTTTGCGATGCGCCACGCCCTACTCTACCTCGTAATTGATGCAATTGACTCAAGCCAAAACGCTCGGCACTTTCAATAACCATTACCGACGCATTTGGTACATTTACACCAACTTCAATTACCGTTGTTGCTACCATTATTTGAGTTTCGCCTTTTATAAATCGATTCATTTCAAATTCTTTATCGGCAGGTTTCATTTTTCCGTGAACGATACTTATTTGATATTTTGGCAATGGAAAATCACGAGAAATACTCTGATAACCATCCATTAAATCTTTATAATCCATCGCTTGCGATTCTTCAATTAACGGATACACCACATACGCCTGTCGCCCTTTGTTTATCTCATCTTTTAAAAACTTAAAAACGGATAAACGATTGCTATCATACCGATGTACGGTTTTAATTTCCTTACGCCCTGGCGGTAATTCATCAATTACCGAAATATCTAAATCACCATAAACCGACATCGCTAAAGTTCGTGGAATTGGCGTTGCAGTCATCACCAAAACATGTGGCAGAATTGATTTTCTTACTGAAACCGTAGGCAAACTATTTAACGTTGCAATAATTCTTTTTGTTGTTTTATCTAGTCTATTTTCAAGGCTATTTTTGAGGCTGTTTTCAGACGAATTTAGAATTTTATTTTCATCTAACCGAACCACTTTATAACCGAATTCTGTTAAAATTTCGGTACGTAAACGCATTGCTTCTTGCTGTTTTTCGGTCGTATGATATTTGCCATTAACCTCTATAATTAGTTTTTTTTCAAGGCAGATAAAATCAATTAAAAATCCATCAATAATATAATATCTTCGGAACTTAAAACCTGTTTGTTTACTGCTTAAAACCTCCCACAAGGCTCTTTCGGCTTTCGATGTTTTATTTTTTCGTTTAAAGGCGATTTCTTTAATTAATTGATGAGCCTTCGGATTTTCATTCTTATATTTTTGATGAAGATTTCTACCTTTTTCATTCAGAATTGCAGGCGGTTGATTTTTCTGCCATAATTTAGATCGCTGTGCCACACCAAAGCGATGTTGCTCATCAATAATAGCAAGCCCTAAGTTTTTAAAACAGACTTTATCTTCTAAAACAGCGTGTGTTCCTACTAAAATATGCGTTAAACCCTCTTCTAAATTCGTATGAATTTCACGTCTTTTTTTAATTCGGGTTGAACCTGTTAATAATTCAACTTTTATCGTTGTTCCTTCTAAAAGCTCGGTAATTCCATTATAATGCTGAATCGCTAAAATTTCAGTTGGCGCCATAATAGTTGCCTGATAGCCGTTATCAATGGCAATTAACATGCTTAACAGCGCCACAATTGTTTTTCCTGACCCCACATCACCTTGCAATAAACGGTTCATGTGTTTGCCAGAACCCACATCTTTTCGAATTTCTTTTAACACTCTTTTTTGAGCATTTGTCAATTCAAAAGGTAATTTATTGGTGTAAAAATCAGTGAAATTTTCACCTACTTTTTCAAAAACAGCGCCTTTTATTTTTGATTTACGGATGCGTTTTTTCTGTAATAATTGAATTTGAATAAAAAATAATTCTTCAAATTTTAAGCGATATTGTGCTTTCGCTAATAATTCTTGACTTTTAGGAAAATGGATATTTAGTAAGGCTTCTTTTTTGGCTAATAAATTATTTTCTTCGGATATATAATCAGGTAATGTTTCTGCTAATACTTCGGATGCTTGTTCAAATAAATTTTGGATAAACCCCCGCAATATTTTATTGGTAATTCCTCTATTGGCTAATTTTTCAGTCGATGGATATACAGGTTGCATGGCTGTTTGAACATTACTTTTGTGTTCTTTTACTGTTTCCATTTCTGGATGCGGCATATTTGCCCTGCCGTTATACCAATTTAATTTTCCATAAATCACATACGGAACATCAATTTTTAAGCTATTTTTTATCCATTTAGCACCCTTAAACCATACCAAATCTAAAAAACCCGTGCCATCAGAAAAAGTTGCCACTAGCCTACTTCCTCGTTGTTGTTCAATTTCTTTAATCGCTGTTATTTTACCAACTATTTGAACCTCAGCCGTATTTTGAGCCAATTGCTGAATCGTATAAAACTGCGTTTTATCAATATAACGAAACGGAAAAAGGTGTAATAAATCATTACAGGTTTTAATTCCTAATTCGGAATTTAACAATTCGGCACGCGCTACACTAACGCCTTTTATATACGTTATCGGATGATTTAAATTCATTAAATAATACCTAATCTTTAGTTTGAATAAATGTTTTTCCTTTCCAAATTAACTCTTTTTTTTCTATAATTATTTTGGTATGATTGGTTTGTTCGTCTAAAACCTCTCCTTCTTCTTTTTCATATAAAATGACTCCTTCCTTACCATTTTTATTTGTCGGAAAAATTAATTCCTCTCCAAACCAATTTCCTCCATCTCCTATTTGAGTTAATTCTATTGCTTTTTTTAATGTATTCCCATCATTAAACAAATAATAACCTCCACCGTTAAAACCACAAGATTCTACCATAAAATCAATATAAACCATATTTTCTATCGACACTACACCTTGATTATCAAAAGTTTTCATTGAAAAACCTTGTTCAACCCCTAATAAAGATGAATTTTCTAAATACGGTTTATCTTCATTAACAACTCTTACTAATATATAATAGGCTGAATTTTCTTTTTTCAAAGAAAGTAAATATTTAGAATTATCAACTTCTTTTTTATCTAAAGAAATAAGCCCGCCTAAAATAAAACCTATCGAATTTTTATATGTTACTTTATACCAATAACTGTTAATTCCATTATAAAATAAAAAATCATTTGTTTTTTCTAAAACAGTAATTTCAGCACCTATTTTTAATAATGAAATCACTTTAGAATTTACATCTGAAGCTTCTCTTAATTTTACATTATCTCCAAAAACATACCTTATTTCATTAAGTGGAAATTCATTTTCTTTTCCAAAGATATTTTCTTGAGCAATTATATTAAAAAAAGCAGTTAAAAACAGTATTAAAATTAGCATCAGTTGTTTCATTTATTACTTTTTTAGCATGATTTTTTACTCAAAACGAAAGTACAAAAAACCATTAAAATCCACTATCTTTGCGCCTATAAATTCACCAAATGAGATTACATAGAAATTTAGTTTACGCAGTTATTGACAGTTTACGTGACGTTTTTAATGATGACGTATATGCCGATAAAGCTGTTGAAAAGGCATTAAAAAGAGATAAAAGATGGGGCGCACGTGATAGAAAATTTGTTGCCGAAACTATTTATGACATCGTACGATGGAAGCGTTTATACGCAGAAATTGCAGATGTAAAAACTCCATATTCACGACCAGATTTATGGCGTTTGCTAGTAGTTTGGTGTGTATTAAAAGGAATTAAATTACCAGATTGGAATCAAATTGAAGAAACGCCAACAAGACGAATTAAAGGAAAATTTGATGAGCTTTCTCAAATTAGAAAATACAGAGAGTCTATTCCTGATTGGATTGATGAATTAGGTGTTAAAGAATTAGGCGAAACTGTTTGGACTAAAGAAATGGCGGCATTAAACAAACGTGCCGATGTTATTTTACGTACCAATACATTAAACGTAACCAAAGAACATTTACAAAAAGATTTACAACAAGAAGGTATTGAAACGGAGTTTGTAAACGGTTGTGATGATGCATTACGTTTAGTAGAACGTGCCAATGTTTTTAAAACAGAAGCATTTCATAAAGGATTTTTTGAAGTTCAAGATGCTTCTTCGCAATTAGTAGCGGCTTATTTAGACGTTGCTCCAGGAATGAGAGTTATTGATACCTGTGCGGGTGCTGGTGGTAAAACATTACATTTAGCGGCATTAATGAAAAACAAAGGGCAAATTATTGCCATGGATATTTACGAAAGTAAATTACGAAAATTAAAAGTTAGAGCGCGCAGAAACGGTATTAGTAATATCGATTTAAAAGTAATTGATTCTACCAAAGTAATTAAAAAATTATATGGTAAAGCCGATAGAGTTTTAATTGATGCACCCTGTTCTGGTTTAGGTGTTTTACGTAGAAACCCTGATAGTAAATGGAAATTACAACCTGAATTTATTGATAATATCAAAGAAATTCAGCAAGACGTTTTACAGCGTTATTCACGAATGGTAAAGCCAGGCGGTAAATTAGTATATGCTACCTGTTCTGTGTTACCTTCTGAAAACCAAGATCAAGTTAAAATATTTTTAGCCTCTGAAGACGGGAAAGATTTTAGCTTAGTAAAAGATCATAAAGTATTAGCCCATGAATTTGGATATGACGGTTTTTACATGGCGCAATTAGTAAAAAAATAATTGTTTTTCAATTTTAAGATTGAAACAAAAAAGCTCGGAATTAAAATTCCGAGCTTTTTACTTTTATAAAAGTATATAAAATGGCTAAATAAAGAGTTTAAACCTTATTTAATACGTAATTTTTGCCCAATAAAAAGAGTATTATCTTTTAATTTATTTAACTTTTTTAAATGATCTACAGGCTGTTTATAACGAACCGAAATTCCGTATAAAGTTTCTGTTGCTGTAACAGTATGATATTTAACTACCGCATTTTTACCTGTAACAACAGCTACTTTTTTTGCTATAACTTTCTTTTCAACAACAGGATCTTTTTCTACAATAAGCGCAAAACGTTTTGCGTACGATTCATTTAAAGCCTTTTTATTTTTAGGAGTATCTTTAGCTATTGTTTTTGTTTCAGCTTTAACTTTAATAGCTTTTTTAGTCGCTATTAGCACTTTTGGTTTGGTCAAAGTTGACTTCACCAAAGGTTTAGGCGTTGTTTCTACCTGAATTTTAGAGTTCACTTTCTTAAAAAAAGCAACTTTTTCTGCTTTACTTTGCCCGTAACCAATTACAACTTCTTGTCCTATTTTTAAGGTATCGAAATTAGTCATGCTATTTAATCGGTATAACCTAGATAGTTTTACATCATATTTTCTTGAAATAGTACTTAATGTTTCTCCTTTTTTTACTTTATGTGTAATTGTTGGATCAAAGGCTAGCTTCCCCGAAGGTTTTACCGCAGCTTTTGTAGGGTATTTTTTAGAAATACTTCCTGTAATTAAATTCATATAGGCTGTTTTATTATCTAAGCTAATAACATCCCAGCCTGCTGGTAATTTTTTATCTTGTGAAAAAACAGTTATACTTATAAACAATAAAAACACTAAACTAAATTCTTTCTTCATCTCGTTTATTTTAATTTTGATAAAACATTTTTCTATAAAACTACCCCAATTCACCCAAAGCATCGGCTTTTATTTTTGGTAATTCCAACTTATACTTCACTACAATTGATCGTATTAAAAAAACAACCAGTGTTGGTATTACAAACTGAAGGTCTTTATTTATCTTAAATTCTTCTAAAATAAGATATACGACTCCACCTGCTAGGCAAGCGGATGCGTATATTTCTTTTTTAAATATTAAAGGAACTTTTCGGGTAAGCACATCTCTAAGAACACCTCCAAAAACTGCGGAAACCATTCCCATAACCAAGGCTACAAAAGGATGTAAATCATACGATAAACCTTTTTCTAAGCCCAACAAAGTAAATACGCTAATACCAATAGTATCAAATAAAAACATGGTTTTACGTAGTGGCGCTATTTTACTTCTAAATAAAAAAGTAAAACCAACGGCAGTTAAAATTGTCCAAATATAATTAAGGTCACTAATCCAATTTATAGGATGCGCGTTAATTAAAACATCTCGTATCATACCACCACCTACAGCGGTAACAAAGGCGATAATAACAACACCAAATACATCAAATTGTTTTTTCATTGCCACCAAAGCACCACTAATGGCAAAGGCAAATGTTCCTGCAATATCAAGAGCGTAAATAATATCCACTGAAAATACTAATTAAATATTAATTTCTGAAAACTTTATCTGTAATGTTCTTTCCACCTCTTTAATATTATTTCTTTCGTTATTTAAAATTAATACTAAAGAAACACCTTTTTTCCCTGCTCTTGCAGTTCTTCCGCTTCGGTGTGTGTAATATTCTAATTGTTCTGGTAATTGATGGTGTACTACAAAACCTAAATCTCGTACATCAATACCTCTTGCGGCAACATCTGTAGAAACTAAAATTTGAAGACTCTCATTTTTAAAAGCTCGCATTACCTTTTCACGATCTCTTTGCTGCATATCACCCTCTAAAGCGGCAACCGAAAAACCATCATCTTGCAACAATTTTGTTAATTTTTGCACACCTGCTTTTGTTCTAGCAAAAATGATACCTCTTTCGCTAGGTCTTTTTTCTAAAAACTTTACAATTACATCTACTTTTTCAGGAATAGTCGTTTGTATAAACTGATGCGTAATATTAGCATTCACCAACGAATTTTTATTTACCTCCACTTGTTTTGCCGATGAATCCATGTATTTTTTAATGATATTTCTAATTTCATCGGGCATTGTTGCCGAAAATAACCATGTTTTTCTAGTACCTGAAGTGTATTTTAAAATACGATTTAAGTCTAATTTAAACCCCATACTTAGCATTTCATCCGCCTCGTCAAGTACCAAAGTATTGATATCTTTTAAATTTACTTCACCTCTTTCAATCAAATCGATTAAACGCCCTGGAGTAGCTACAATTACGTGTGTCGTTCTTTTTAAGTTATTTATTTGACGGTCTATTTTTTCACCACCGTAAACAGCTTCTATAAAAATTTTATCATCTACATATTTTGTAAACTTAAATAATTGTTTTTTTATTTGCTGCACCAATTCTCTTGTTGGCGATAAAATCAAAGCTTGAACCGTATCTTTTGAAGCGTCAATTTTATGTAAAACAGGCAAGCCATAAGCCGCAGTTTTACCCGTTCCTGTTTGCGCTAACCCGATAAAATCAGCATTATTTTGCAATAAATATGGTATTGCCGCTTCTTGTACTTCGGTAGGTTTTGTAATGCCTAATTCCTTCAGTCCTTCAACGTATTGCTTTTGTACTCCTAACCCTGTAAATGTTGTCATTATTTCTATATATAATATGCAAAGATATTGCTTATTTTTTTCCTAAAAGTACGTTTGTAACTTCTTTAGTTATTCTTTTTGGTTTTTGTGTTTTTGCATCTAATAAACAAAAGGTAGTTTCCGATTTCACTAATAAATCAGTGCCTTTGTGTATTTCAAAATGACGAACAGAACGAATTCCTTCGGTTTTACCAACCCATGTTTTTACACTTATTTCATCGCCTAGAACCGCTTGTTTTTTGTAATCAATTTCATGACGAATTACAAACCAAACATAATCAGGTTTAGCAATATTTTTAATTAGCAATAACCAGTGTGCAGCAGATACCTCTTGCATCCACTGTACATACACTACATTATTAACATGTTGGTATTCATCAATTTCGTTTGTGGTAACAGTATATATTTTTTCATAAAAATTCATAAAACAAAACTACATGAATACTGTTAATTATTACTTAAAATACCGCTTGATTTTCTTTCTAAATTACATTTTTATTTCCGCATGATCATAACCGCTGAAAATTATTATTTTTTGAAGCAATTTCCCGCTTTCCGCACTCGCTTTTTTTGTTTTTTAAAAGAAAAACAAAAAAGAGCTCAAACAAAGCTTCAATCGGGGCTAGGCATTTGTACTAATTTCAAGCTATTCGATTCTTTTGATTGTAACCTGTAATTCTTTAAATCCTGTTTAAATTATTACATTCTGTTATAAAAACTCAAAACAACCTGTCAGTTCGAGTTATTTTTTATTCTTCAAAAAAATGGTATCGAGAACTTTTTTAGCATAAAATAATTCAAATTATCGATATAATTTTAATTCTTTTTAATCATTAAAATCACTCGAATTGACAAAAATCATCAAAAAAAAGCGAAGAGAAAATTTATTTCAGCATCGCAGCAATCAAGTTTAAAGTAAACTTTCACCGTTTAAATTGGTTGTTAATACCTCGCTCACCAAATTAAAAAAAGGTCGTAAAGCTTTATAAGAAGTATCAATTTCTGATAAAAAATTATTAGACAACACCTCTTTATCTGTAAAATTACGCACAGCGATAAAGCCTTTTTTTCGTAATAAATCAATATCAGGATGGTTTTTATCAAAACCTCTAGGTGCCGATTTTAATTCATCGCCTTCAAACTTAGTTCCGAAATTTTTTACAAACTCAGGGTTGTTTAAAATTTCTCTAAAATCAGAAGCATCGAGTTCAATTTCTTTTCTAATACGTAGTAAATCTTCTTTATTGGGCTGCCAAAATCCACCGGCTAGAAAACTGTTTTCTGGTTCAATTTGTAAATAATAACCACCTCTTAAATGACTTCCTTTTCGTGAAAATGACCCTGAAAAATGTGTTTTATATGGCGTTTTATCTTTTGAAAAACGAACATCTCTATAAATTCGGAATAATTTAAACTTATCAATAACATCGTGTGTTTCTAGGTTTTCGCTTACTTTTCCATAAAACTCTTTTACGCTTTTTTGAACCTCAACAAAACGTGGTTTTTGATCGGTAAACCAATCTCTATTGTTATTTTGTTTTAAATTTTCTAAATATTGAAATATTGATTTATCGACCTGCATATTTATTAACGCTATTTTATGTTTGATAAGATACAAAAAAAACGCTGTAGAATTAATCTACAGCGTTCTGGTTTTGCGTTAGGGATTGAACGGCTTGTTTGAGCTCTTTTTTAAATTTTTTCTATTTAAAAAAAGCGAGTAGTGAAAGCCCGCCCGAACGCCCTAATTATTGTTTTAAAATTTAAAAAATTAAACGTTAAATCTGAAGTTCATAATATCGCCATCTTGTACAATATATTCCTTTCCTTCAACACCTAATTTCCCTGCTTCTTTTACTTTTTGCTCACCGCCTAAAGTAACGTAATCGTTGTATTTTGTAACCTCAGCTCTAATAAATCCTTTTTCGAAATCGGTATGAATAACACCTGCTGCTTGTGGTGCAGTATCGCCAATATTAATGGTCCAAGCACGTACTTCTTTTACTCCTACAGTAAAGTAAGTTTGTAGGTTTAACAACTTGTAAGCGGCTCTAATTAAAATCGATGCTCCTGCTTCTTTTAAACCGATATCGGCTAAAAACATTTCACGTTCTTCGTAGTCGTCTAACTCGGTAATATCAGCTTCGGTACCTACAGCTAACACAATTACTTGTGCGTTTTCGTCTTTTACAGCCTCTCTTACTTTGGTTACATAGTCGTTTCCGTTTACTGCCGATCCTTCATCAACATTACAAACGTATAACACTGGTTTTGCCGTAATAAATTGTAAACTTGCTACAATTTCTTGGTCTTTTTCTGAAAAATCAATAGCTCTAACAGAAACACCTTGTAATAAAGTTTCTTCGACTTTTAATAAAATTTCTAATTCTATTTGCGCTTCTTTATTACCAGTTTTAGCCGTTCTTTTTACACGCTCTAAACGTTTTTGAACGGTTTCTAAATCTTTTAATTGTAACTCAATATCAATGGTTTCTTTGTCTCTAATAGGATCAATAGAAGCATCAACGTGAATAATATTATCATTATCAAAACAACGTAATACGTGAATAATAGCGTCTGTTTCTCTAATATTTGCTAAAAATTGGTTTCCTAAACCTTCTCCTTTACTTGCTCCTTTTACTAAACCAGCAATATCTACTATTTCAACCGTTGCAGGCATTACTCTTTCTGGGTTTACCATACCTTCTAAAACCTGAATTCGTGGGTCTGGTACGTTTACCACACCAATATTAGGTTCTATCGTACAAAATGGAAAGTTGGCACTTTGCGCTTTTGCGTTTGATAAACAGTTAAATAATGTTGATTTTCCTACGTTTGGTAATCCTACAATTCCGGCTTTCATACTATTATTATGTATTGTTTTTATTGAAAATTTGCGTTTGCAAATATACTTGTTTGCTTTCAATTTTAACCGTTTATTTAAAGTTGAATTGACTTTTTTAAAACGAAATAAAAATTGATTAAAATATTTTTCACTACATTTAAAACGTATTAACCTAAATATCAACCCTTCTTTATGAAAAAATTGTCTGACGAAATTTTATGGAAATCATTAAAAGAAGGTGATTTAATTGCTTTTGAAGCGCTTTTTAAAAACCATTACGAGCCTTTATTTAAATACGGTCTAAAAATTTCAGGAAATAAAATAATTACCGAAGATTCTCTTCAAGATTTTTTTATGTATGTATATGAACATCGTGAAAACTTAAGCGATTTAACCAAAATTGCGCCTTATCTATTTGTTTCTTACCGAAGGTTTTTAATTAAAGTTCTTCAAAAAAATCAAAAAAATAAACTTGTTCGAGATATAAACCAACTTATTGTTGATATTCATTTTACCCCTGAAGAATTTCTTACGCATCAAGAAGCAACCGTTTTTAGAAACAAAAATTTAACAGCTTCGTTAAATAAACTTTCTAAAAAACAACGAGAAGTATTGTATTTAAAATATAATTGCAACCTAAAAACACCTGAAATAGCCGAAATTATGGATATTAACTACCAAAGTGTACTTAATCATATTCATAAAGCGATAAAACGATTGCGCGAAGACGTTTTAATTTTACAATTATTTAATGCTTAAATTTGCAATCTTAAAAAGAGTATATATTTTTAGTAAATTACTTCTAATAGTATATTTCTGTTTGGCACTATTGCAAAATGACACACAAAACATACCATAACATTACCGATTTTTTAAAAGATACTTCGTTTAAAAATTGGGCTTTAAATTCAAACCTAAGCGATGTTTCTTTTTGGGAATATTGGCTAAAAAATAATGCCGATAAAAAAGAACTCGCCCAAGAAGCTAAAGCAATTATTATAGGGATTCAATTTAAAGAAAATCCTATTGATACCAAACAAGTAAACCTTGCTTGGAATACTTTTGAAGCTAAAATTTTAGAAAAACAACAAACCAATAAAAACACTGCTGTTAGTAAATTGTTATGGCTTGGTATTACCGTTAGTATTGCACTTTTTGTAGGCATCGGTTTTTATAGTTTTAACAACCCTACTACAACATATAATAGTGGTTTTGGCGAAGTTTTACAGGTTAAACTTCAAGATGGTAGTTTGGTTACTCTAAATGCCAATTCATCTATTTCTTATTCAAAAGATGCTCCACGAAAAATTAAACTACAAGGAGAAGCGTATTTTAATATTGCTAAAAAAGAAACTAGCAATGCCAAATTTTGGGTTTGTACAAATGCCTTAAAAATTGAAGTTTATGGTACGAAGTTTAATGTAAATTCTAATAAAAAAAAGACACAGGTGTTTTTAGAAGAAGGAAATATATGGCTCGACTTAAAAAATGGCACTGCTAAAAAAATGCTTCCCGGTGATTTTATTTCTTATTCTGCCCAAAAACAGCAATTTTTAGAAACACGTACACAAGTAAATGCTTCTGAAAATACTTCCTGGAAAAATGGATACTTCACATTTAACAACGCAACACTATCCGAGGTATTTAAAAAGGTTGCTGATACTTACGGTTATAAAATTCTCTTTAAAAATACTGCGATTAAAAACACGTTAATTTCAGGAAGCATACCAACAAGAAACTTATCTATTTGTTTAAAAGCGATTGAAAAGGCTGCTAATGTTCACATTAGAAAAGAAAACACTAAATTAGTTGTTTCTAAAAAGTAATTTTTCATTTTATCAAACAATTTGTCTCTTTAAAAAAACGTATATCAATAAACATAATCCTCTTTTGGTTTTTATGTTTTTTTACGACGCTTTCGCTTTGTGGTCAAAATAACATTAATAAAAAAGATAGCCTTTCGCTTGCTCAATTACTAACTTATTTAAGCGACAAACACTCCGTACACTTTACTTACAATCCACAGATTTTAAGCAATATTACTTTTAAAAAAGTGCCTTTTAAAACGCTATCTTTAAAAGAATCATTACATCTTTTAAAAAAAATCACACCGTTAAATATTGATGCACTAGGCAATAATTATTATGTATTATATGCTACAAAACCGCAACATATTTTTACTTCGGATAAAAAAACCACCACCACCACGTTAAAAGCTAATTTACAGCTTGACGAAGTGTTAGTTACTGGTTCTAGAAATAATTTTAGAGCAACAAAAGATGCTGCTATTGCTACTGATATTATCGATTTAAATAAAATAGCCTCAAAAAGCAGTTTGCTAGAAATCAATGACTTTTTACAAAAAAACATTCCTTCTTTTAATGCCAACAAACAATCTGGTGCCGATGGCGCTGACCACAGTACTCCTGCCACGTACAGAGGTTTAGGGCCCGACCAAACTTTGGTACTTATTAACGGAAAAAGAAGGCATCAAGCATCGCTTATTAATTTGCACGGAACTCGTGGAAGAGGAAATTCAGGTACCGATTTAAACGCCATTCCTGTATCGGCGATTAAAAAAATTGAAATTTTAAAAGATGGCGCATCGGCACAATACGGTTCTGACGCTATTGCGGGGGTTATAAATATCCTCTTAAAAAACGATTCTAATTCACTAAACGTACAGACAACACTTGGTTTTAATAACGCTAGTAAAAACACGAATGCTACAAATAATATTGATGGTCATATTGATGGTTTTACCTATAAAATTGCTATTAATTACGGCACTAAATTATTTAATAAAGGGTTTTTAAATATTTCGTCAGATTTTTTATCAAAAGACCAAACCAGCAGATTAGGAACCGATATTAGGAGAAAATATGGCGATGCCGCTATAAAAAAAACGAGTAGCTTTTTTAACTCAGAAATCCCTATTGCTAAAAATTTAGTGTTCTATGCAAACGGCGGATATCATTTTAAAAACACTGCTGCCTATGCGTTTTCACGAAAAACGAATAGCGAACGAAATGTAACAGCGCTTTACCCGAAAGGTTTTGACCCTTTAATAACAGCCAAAATTTCAGATAAATCTTTTTCTACAGGTTTAAAATTAACCCACAATAATTGGAATATTGATGTTAATAACACCTTTGGAATAAACAACTTTCACTATTTTATTAAAAACACCTTAAATGCTACCTTGTTAGAAAAATCGCCTACAACCTTTAATGCAGGCGGTCATTTATTGAGTCAAAATACCACAAGTATTGATTTTTCTAAAAACGTTCCTACATTTTTTAAAGGAATTAATATTGCCTTTGGAACAGAGCATCGACTAGAAAAATATCAAATTTTTTCAGGCGAACAAGCCTCTTATAGTTCCTACGACACCCAGGGTAATTTAGTTACTCCTTTAACATTAAAGGAAAAATTAGTTACTTTAAATACGAAAATAAGACCTGGGGCATCGCAAGGATTTCCTGGGTATTCGCCTAAAAATGAGCTGCAAAAAAGCCGTAACAATTTAAGTTTCTACCTAGATTCTGAAGTAGATTTCACCAAAAAATGGATGCTTGCCACCGCTTTCAGATATGAACATTATACCGATTTTGGCAATGCCATTAATTATAAATTAGCTAGCAGAATTAAACTTTTGCCCACACTTAACTTAAGAACTTCTTTTAGCACAGGCTTTAGAGCGCCTTCGTTGGCACAGGTTTATTACAATTTTTCATTTACAAATTACATCGGAAATACTCCTAGCGAATCGGTACTTATTGCCAATAACAACCCTATTTCCCGCACATTTGGAGTCGATAAATTAAAAGAGGAAAAAACTAAAAATACGAGCTTCGGAATTGCTTATAATCCTAAATATAATTTTATTGTTAATGTTGATACTTATTTAATATCAATAAAAGACCGAATTATATTAAGCGGTAATTTCAATGCTACGACCTTAAATTTACCTGCCCAAAATATTCAATTTTTTGCCAACGGCGTACACAGTACTACCCGCGGTTTAGATATTAAAATAAATTGGTTTAAAAAATTTAACAATTCTAAATTATCAATAGACTTATTTGGAAATATAAATTCTATGAAAATAGATAAAGTAGCCCATAAAAACCTCGATAAAGAAACTTTTTTTGGTGTTCGAGAGCGTCATTTTTTACTAGCCTCTGCCCCTAAAAATAAATTTATCTTAAATTTTAATTATCAAAAAGAAAAAATCAATATCAACACAAATATTACTAGGTTTAGCGGCGTTACATTAATTGACTGGAAAATGAATAACGACATTTACCATCCAAAATATACGGTTGACCTACAATTTCAATACCATCTTTTTAAAAATATAATTGTACACACTGGGGCTAGCAATATTTTTAATACCTATCCAACAATTCAAGATAAATATACCGATAGCGGCGGCGTTTGGGATGCTACTCAAATGGGGAGTAGCGGTGCTTTTTACTACTCTAAAGTTCAATTTTCTTTTTAAAAAAAATTATTTGAAGCTATTTCCCGCTTTCCGCACTCGCTCTTTTTTGAAAAAAAATCAAAAAAGGAGCTCAAACAATTGCTACAATCGGGGCTAGGAATTTGCTGCTTTTATTAAAAATTCAAACTACATTGCTTATAAAAGTTATTTTAATTTAAATAAAAAGCAACAAATTGAACAAAATCGAACAAACTGCTCTTAAAAAACCATAGTCCTAACAACTAAATTATTATATTTGTAGCTCTAAAAATGAAGCCGATACATGTTTAATAATTTAAGTGAAAAGTTAGATAAAGCGTTACATACGCTTAAAGGACACGGAAAGATTACAGAAGTTAACGTTGCTGAAACACTAAAAGAAGTTCGTAGAGCTTTATTAGATGCCGATGTTAACTTTAAAATCGCCAAAGAATTTACTAAAAGAGTACAGCAAAAAGCCATAGGACAAGACGTATTAACTACGTTAAACCCAGGGCAATTAATGGTTAAATTAGTTAAAGATGAATTGACCGATTTAATGGGTGGTGACACTGTTGGTATTAATTTAGGAGGTTCAATGAGCGTTATCCTAATGTCTGGTTTACAAGGATCTGGTAAAACTACTTTTTCAGGTAAATTAGCAAACTTCTTAAAAACTAAAAAGTCGAAAGAAGTATTATTAGTAGGTTGTGATGTGTATCGTCCTGCCGCTATTAATCAGTTACAAGTTGTTGGTGAACAAATTGGTGTAGAAGTTTATGCCGAGGTTGACAATAAAAACCCGATTGAAATTTCTCAAAATGCTATTAAGCATGCAAAAGCAACGGGTAAAAATGTAGTAATTATTGATACCGCTGGTCGTTTGGCTGTTGATACAGAAATGATGGATGAAATTTCAAACATTCATAAAGCTGTTAATCCGCAGGAAACGTTATTTGTGGTAGATTCAATGACAGGGCAAGATGCTGTAAACACCGCAAAAGCCTTTAACGATATTTTAAATTTTGATGGTGTTGTACTAACAAAATTAGACGGTGATACTCGTGGTGGAGCTGCATTATCTATTAAATCAGTCGTAAATAAACCGATTAAGTTTATTGGTACTGGTGAAAAGATGGATGCCATTGATATTTTTCACCCCGATCGTATGGCAGATCGTATTTTAGGAATGGGAGATGTTATCTCATTAGTAGAACGTGCCCAAGAGCAATACGATGAAGATGAAGCTAGAAAACTTCAGAAAAAAATTGCAAAAGATCAATTTGGTTTTGATGACTTTTTAAGTCAAATTCAACAAATCAAAAAGATGGGTAGCATGAAAGATTTAGTTGGAATGATTCCTGGGGCGGGTAAAGCCTTAAAAGATGTCGATATTGATGAAGGCGCTTTTACAGGGATTGAAGCAATTATTCAATCAATGACTCCGCTAGAAAGAAGTACACCTTCTTCTATAGATGCGAGTCGTAAAAAACGAATTGCAAAAGGTTCTGGAACGTCAATTCAAGAAATAAACCAATTGATGAAGCAGTTTAACCAAATGAGCAAAATGATGAAAATGATGCAAGGTGGTGGCGGAAAAAAGATGATGCAAATGATGCAAAACATGAAATAATTAAAATACAATATATTAAAAAGAGAAGCCGTGGCTTCTCTTTTTATTTAGATATAATTATTAACAACAACACTCTACAAAATGATTTTACTAGACGGTAAGAAAACATCAGCAGATATTAAAGAAGAAATTGCTATTGATGTATTAGATTTAAAAAATCAGGATAAAAAAACCCCTCATTTAGCTGCTATTATAGTTGGTAACGATGGCGCAAGTTTAACCTACGTTAATGCAAAAGTAAAAGCCTGTGATCGTGTCGGTTTTGAATCTTCTTTAATTCGATTATCGGAAGATATCACAGAAGAAGAATTATTAAATGAAATTGCTATTTTAAACATTGATAATGATATTGATGGTTTTATAGTGCAATTACCACTACCCGATCACATTAATGAACAAAAAGTATTGATGGCAATAAACCCAGACAAAGATGTGGATGGTTTTCATCCAACGAATGTTGGTAAAATGGCATTAAATTTACCTACTTTTATTTCAGCAACTCCTTTTGGAATTTTAGAATTATTAGACCGCTATAAGGTAGAAACTTCTGGTAAAAACGTGGTAGTTATTGGGCGTAGTCATATTGTTGGTAGCCCAATGAGTATTTTATTATCTCAAAAAAGAAACGTTGGAAACGCTACTGTTACTTTAACACATAGTAGAACTAAAAATTTAAAAGAAATTACCTTACAGGCTGATATTATTATTGCTGCTTTAGGAATTCCTGAATTTTTAAAGGCTGATATGGTAAAGGAAAATGTAACGGTAATTGATGTAGGAATTACCCGTGTTGCCGATTCGTCTAAAAAGAGTGGTTTCCGTTTGGTTGGTGATGTTGCTTTTGATGAAGTTTCAAAAAAATCAGCATTTATAACGCCTGTTCCTGGTGGTGTTGGTCCTATGACTATTGCAATGTTATTAAAAAACACCTTGTTAGCTTGCCATAGAAATTCATAAAATAAAAAACAAATTATATAAATAAAAAGGAGGTCAAATTGACCTCCTTTTTTTTAAAACTATTATTATTATATTGTTAATTCAAAAAATAGATACTATATTTCAAAGATATTTTATCATATTCTCCACCGTAGTACCCATCAATAGCATTTAAAAATTCAAATGAATTACCATTGTTATTTTTTGGTACAGAAATTAATTTATTACGGCTATCATAACCTATCCATTCTTTTTTTTCTGCATTATACTCATATATAATAGCAGCAGTACCTCCATCTTCTTGAACTACATAACGATCATCAGCTTCACCAGCAACAGATACTAGTCTAAATCGCTCACCATTTACTTGATCTACATCAAAATCAATAAATTTACTGCGATTCCAAATATTTTTTGTGGTATCAAATTTGTAAAAATCCCTTACTACGTGCTCATTACTAAACCCCCAATTAATAGAAGATCCTATACTATACCAACTATTTGTAGCTTTATTAAATTTTTGTACACTTAATTTTCCAAATAATTCTAAACCAGAAGTACCATGATCGTACCCCCAATAATTAGTAGAAACAGTTAATGGGTTAAATCGTACTTTTTTTCTACTTACAAGTTCACAATCTCTTTGCACATACTTAACATTGCTTACAACCTTAAAAGGAGAGTTATTAGATACGTAATTTACTTTATACGAAATAGGATATCCTGGATTTGTTCTAGATACATTTGCTCCTTCTTTTAAGAAAGTATTTATAGCTTTCAAATCACCCGATACCGCACTTAAACCTGCAGTTATTCCTGGCTGTGCATCTCCACCAATTTGCTTTACTTTTACTGTAGTATTCTGTAATGTTTGATTATATTTTGTAGAAACATCAGCTTTAACAGAACCTATAGCGCCTTTATATGCAAAATTTAATGCAGCCGAGACATCTTTAGCACTCTCTGAAGATTCATAAATCAAAGAAAATAATCTACCATATGTTATAGATTCGATATAAGAAGCTGGATTCATATTAACATTTGAAATATTTTCCTTATAATCAGTTACATAATTAGTAAGATTTTCAGGAGTTACACTATTATTAAACCATCCTCTATCACCTATTAATTCAGCCTTAGGCGTTACTGTTGCAGTAAAAAAACGTTGTTTTAATGAAACTACATAACGTGTTTTTTTATCACTAAAATTAATTCCTAATTGACCAGCAACATCAACTCCTGAACCTGAGTAACCAGCTTTTAAAGCAAATTGTAAATCACTTGAGTTATGAACTCTTTCTATAGATACTTCAAATGCTGCTGGAAAACGAGCTCCTGAATCATAGTAGTTTCCTAAAATTCTATTCAACTCATTTCTCACAGAACCGGGTGTTGGGTTCGGAATAATTGTAGATGTAGATGCAGATGTACCTGAAATAACATCTAAACCTATCTCAATTGAATTTCTATCTCTACCATAAAATGGAACAGATGTTGGAGATCCATCTTGAATAGACCTTGCTCCGACTAAGTTACCTGGCCATAACAAGCTTCCATTTGGATTAATTAGAAAAAAATCTGAATCTGTTTTATCAAAACTTACTTCTTCCTCTACACAGTTTGTTTCAACCTCAGATATTAAACCTCTATTGTATTTGGTAATATCTTTAATCACTAAATTACTAATTCCATCTGGAATATCTTCATTTAAAAATTGACTTTTAGATGCTTTTAAATTTTTACCATCAAAAGTCTCTTCTTCATTACAAGATACTAGCATAGTTAAACATAATGCAAGTACTGTAAACCCTCTATATTTCTTCATTTTTAAAATATATTTATGTGTTAATTATAATTTATTTAAAATAAGGAAACAAATCAGATTAACCGATTGTTTTTTGAACAGTATCACACCAAAGAAGTCACTCCTTATTTTCATATCTCTTAATTATGAAATATAAATATAGGATTTTAAACAGCTATAATGACATATTACAAAAGTAATTTATCACGCAGTTCGATTGCACTCGGGGGATATGCCATCTCTTATTTCTAGTAAAAAGACCATTAATTACAAATGACTAGTATATCATATTAAGGTTAAATTACATACTGGCAATTTACACTTTCATCATTAATAAACTATTAATAATCATTATAAATTATAATAAAAATTAAAACACTCATATTCAAGTAGATACATATAGTGAAATTATAAAAATCCCTTAATATCAAAATTATAAGAGTTTAATTTTACAATTTTTATAGAATAAAACAGCTGGTAAATTTTATTTAATAACAATTTTGCAACTATTTTTTAATCATAAATACTTAATAATTATAATTATTTTTCATTTAGATAACTCACTCTTTATTTTTATTAACAGATGATGAGTAACCTACACAAAAACAAGTCTCTATTTATTTGTCTAACAGATAAAGAAATTTTTTATACTTCCCTCTTTTCATTTCTTCTTTAGAAATAAAACGTAAAGAGGCACTATTAATACAATATCTTAAACCTCCTTTATCAGCAGGGCCATCATTAAATACATGTCCTAAGTGAGAATTTCCTGTTTTACTACGTATTTCAGTACGAAGCATACCTAATGTTTTATCTGTTTTCTCATAAACTGATGATTTACTTAAAGGTTTTGAAAAACTTGGCCATCCACAACCAGACTCAAATTTATCCGTAGATATAAATAATGGTTCACCTGTTGTAATATCTACATAAATCCCCTCTCTAAATTCATTCCAATATTCATTTTTAAAGGGCACTTCTGTAGCATTTTTTTGTGTTACTTCGTATTGTAAATTACTTAATTTATTTTTAAGCGCTGTATCACTTTGTTTTTTATAAATCTGATTGTTTGAATCTGATATTCGATTAGCCTCTTTCGTCATTTGAAAAAAGAATTTAGGAATATGACAATATCCTGAAGGATTTTTATCTAAATACTTTTGATGATACTGTTCTGCTCGATAATAATTTTGTAATATATTAGATTCTACCACAATAGGGTTATCATATAATTTAGTAAGTTCGTTTAAAGTTAACTTTACAATAGCTTCATCTATTTTTTCAGTATAATATATACCTGTTCGATACTGTGTACCTATATCATTTCCTTGTTGATTAAGTTTTGTTGGATCAATAATTTTAAAAGTTTTTTTAATGTAATTTGAGCTGGATTATATTCTACTTTCACTGTTTCAACAAAACCTGTTTCCGTAGTAGATATAATTTTATAAGTCGGATTTATAATTTTTCCATTAGCATACCCAACCTCGGTATTTATAACACCTCCGATTTGTTGTAAAAAATGCTCTATTCCCCAAAAACAACCTCCTGCGAGATAAATTTCCTTATTTTTTATCATTATTTTTTCTGATACTTGAGCATTTAAACACTGTGTAATTACAGTAAATGCAAACAAAAACATTAAAAAATTTATTTTTTTCATATTTATTAATTTTTACAAAAAAGATACTTTGGTGACCTTTATATATATAGTCGAAAAATTTTATAAATACTGACAAAAAATAAAATTAAATATTTATTTTATTTTTAATTAAACCCTTAAGCTCCTGTATATCAGATTTATTTATTTTTATTTTTTTATTCTCTTCTATCATTTTTTTTGATAGAAGAGAATCTATTTTTTCAAATTTACGTTTATAAGAAGCACATGATATACATACGTATAAATGAAAACTAAGCCATTTTTCATTGATAAATGAAAGATTTCCTGTATTTTGTTTTTCTATTAAAATTGGAATTTTTTCACATGGCTTAATAATAAAATGAATTAACTTATTAATCGTTGTTTTCATAATTTTTCAAACCAATTTAATTCTATACATTTCCTTAATTGCATACGACTTCGTTGAAGTATTTTCCACAAGTTATTTAGGGAAATATTCAATTCACTGCAAACCTCATTGTTCTTTTTTTCTTTTAAATAATAAAGTTTTACAACAAGTAACCATTGAGCGGGTAAATCTTCAATACATTTATCTAATGTACTATGTAGTGAATTTTGATTTTCTTGTTCATTTAAATTTTGATCCCAATCATTAAAAATTGAATTATCTGTCCAAGAACCTGTTTTCGAATCAAAAAAATTTACTATATTAATGCTTTTAGTATTACGATATTTTTTTCGATAAAAATCGGCAACTTTATTTTTAAGAATAGTTTGTAACCAAGTAAGTGGAGTACTTTCTTCTTTAAAATGATGATACGCTTGTACTGCAGAAACAAAAACTTCTTGTACTAAATCTTTCGCATCATCTCTATTTTCTAGTAAAAATATAGCTCTTTTAAGTAATGGTTCTGAATAAAGATCTACCCATTGGTTAATTACTATTTCTTTATCTTTCATATTTAAAGTACACATCTAAAATGAATAAAAAGTGATTTATTAAAATAAATTCATTCTATGAATCTTTGTGTTTGTATTTAATTCTATTGGTTCTTTATCTTTTTGAAACAAACGTGCCGATAAAGTTCCTTTTAAAACAATTTCATCTCCTGTTACCGCTAACCAACTTCCTTCACGCAATCCTAAAACGGGTGTTTCATTAAAAACATGGTATTCTTTGATACGAGTTTCACGAGTCTCGCCCATATGAGTTGAGTTTTTTATAGGATCTAAATAATGCGCGTTAATATTAAAAGGAATCAAATTTAAGGTGTTAAAACTCGGCGGATATACAATAGGCATATCGTTGGTATTCATCATCGTTACGCCACAAATATTACTTCCTGCGCTGGTTCCTAAATAAGCTGTTCCGTTTTCTACAACATTTTTTAAAGTGTCAATTATATCGTTTTTATATAATTGATTTACCAATTCAAAGGTGTTTCCGCCTCCTGTAAAAATTCCTTTTGCTGCTTTTAAAGCTTCCTTCTGATTTTCAAATTCATGGATTCCTTTTACTTTTTTATCAAGCTTTGCAAAATATTTTTTGGCAATATCGGTATATTGGTCATAGGTAATTCCACCAGGTCGGGCGTAAGGAATAAATAAAATAGTGTCGGTATCTTTAAATAAATTAATCAGTGTTGTGGTTATATATTCTAAATATCCACTTGCGTGAACAGTCGATGTGCTTGCTATTATCATGTTTTTCATAGGTCAAATTAACAAAAATTTACCATAGCATTACAACATTTTTAAGACAATTAGGTGATTTATTTGTAATATGAAGTGCTTTTGATGATTTTTAAAAATAAAAATAACCAGTGTTCAAAAAAAATATATGAAAAAAAAATACCTATTAATTTTATTCCTTTTTAGTGTTATTAAAATCACTTTTTCTCAAGAACAGCAAAAAATCCCTCCAAAATTTTTATACGGTAACCTTAAAGATACTATTGGAAACCTATATAATGCGCACATCATCAATTTAACGACAAAACAAGGAACTTTTACCAACCAATCTGGTGAGTTTAGAATTTTAGCAAGCGTAAATGATTCTTTAAAAATATCGTTTGTTGGTTATAAATCAATCCGTATTAAAGTGAGCGCAAATCATTTTGGAATTCAAAAAAACAGCTTTATTTTAAGTAAAGAAACTTTTGAACTAGACGAAGTTACCTTAAAAAAGCATCAATTAAAAGGGCGTTTATTTAGCGATTTAAAAGAAGTTCCTACAAATTTTGGAGCGATAAAATCAAAAAAAGCAGTAGATTTTTCAATGATTGATTTTAACCAAATTGTTATTTCAAAAGTTGATGCAACAGCGCGTATCAAAGCGCCTGACATGAGAAAACAAGTTGATCCTACAGCAAGGTTTGAAGGTGTTTCTATCAAATCTGGAGCAGGAATTGACCAATATGCCGCCGAAAAAAGAAGGCTTCGAAAAGAAATTCAATTTAAAGAGAACTTTCCTAAAATATTGCTATCAGAATTTGGTGAAAAATTCTTTTTTATCGAGTTGAAAATCCCCAAAGAAAAATACCATCACTTTTTAAATTATTGCAATTATTTAGGTATTGAAGAATTATACAAAAAAGGCAGGGTTTTAGAAATGCTTAAAATACTTCAACAACAAAGTGAAAATTATTTAATAATTATAAATTCAACAGAATGAAAAAAATAGTTTATATCTTGTTTTTAATACTTTTTTGTTTAAAAATACAGGCGCAAAAACAACAAATACCTCGAAATTTTTTATACGGAAGCGTGAACGATAAAATTACCACTATTTATAATGCGCACATCATCAATTTAACCACAAAACAAGGAACTTTTAGCAATCAAGCGGGGGAGTTTAGAATTTTAGCTAAAGTAAATGATTCTTTAAAAATATCGTTTGTTGGTTATAAATCAATCCGTATTAAAGTGAACACAAATCATTTTGGGATTCAAAAAAATAATTTTAAACTACATAAACAAGCCTATGAATTAGATGAAATAACACTTAAAAAAAATGATTTGCTAGGTTTTTTATCCTCAGATATAAAAAATATAAAAACAACAGCTCAAATAAATGCGACAACATTAAACCTGCCTTATGCAGGCTCTAAACAACTAACACCTGCCGAAAGAACACTGCAAACCGCTATGGGAGGAAGTAAGCCTTTTACCTTTGGTTTGGCGAATGTAATTTCGTTAGACTACATTATAAACACCGCTTCTGGAAGGATAAAAAAGCTTAAAAAACTAAAAGCCATCGAAAGTTTAGAAGTAAAAGTAAACAAGATAAAAAGCAGCTATTCGGCGGCTATTGTGCAAGAATACAAGATAAAAAAAGCAGACATTTATAAATTTATTTATTATTGTACTTCGGATGAAAAATTTGAAGAAACCTATAACGCTGGTGAAATAAATATGATTTTATTTTTAAAAAAGAAGGTCGAAAAATTCAAAAAATTAAACTTAAACGATTACAAAGAGTAAAAAAGAGTAATTTGGCGCATTTATCAGTATAAAAACATCAAAAAATAAACTTAAAAAGATACATGAATAAAAATATCATAAAAATAAGCCTACTTTTTTTTATCCTTCCACTACTCGCTTTTAGCCTTCATAAATACTATATTTCATTAACTGAAATTAGCTATCAAGAAGAAACAAAATCAGTACAAATGATTATGAATGTTTTTATGGACGACATAGAAACTGCCATAAATAAAGAGTATAATGTCGATTTACAATTAACGTCAAACAAAGAATTGAAAAATGTTGACTCACTTTTTGTTAAGTATTTAGAAAAAAATTTTAAGATTAAAATTAACCAAAAACAGGTTGCTTATCATTTTATAGGTAAAGAATACGATGGCGATATTGTCTATTTTTATTTAGAAATAGACAATATAGCAAGCCTAAAAACCATTGAAATAGAAAATAACATGTTAATTAAGTACTTTGCTGAACAACAAAATTTAGTAAAAGCTTCTGTAAAAAAAGAACGTAAAAGTTTATTTTTAGATAAAAAAAACAATACAGGATTGTTAAAATTTTAACATTCTTTATTTATATTCCTCGCTTCTTATTATTTTTTTCAACTATTTATCAATAATTACTAAACTAAACACATCAATGAGGTACACTATTTTATTCATTTTTTCTATTTTTTTTATGACTAGCCCTGTTTTTTCACAGCATGTTTCTAAAAAAATATTCGAAATAAAATCCGAAAACATAACAAAGCAAGGGCATACAAATCAAAATAAATTCAAACAATTAAAAGAGCTTTTATCAACTCCAAATAGCCAACATACTGCGTCGGGAGCACCTGGAAAAAAATACACCCAACAAAAGGTTGATTATAAAATGGACATCGTTTTAAATGATGCTAACCAAAAAATAACGGGAAAAGAAACGATTACATATCATAATAATTCTGAAGATGAATTAACATATTTATGGGTGCAATTAGATCAAAATGTTCGTGCGTCAGATTCTAAATCTCCAGATATTAAATCAAATAAAATCCCTAAAAAACTAAGTCAAGAAATGTTTAAAAAAGCATTTCCTGAAACTCTTTTTGATGGCGGATTTAAAATAACTGCGGTTACCAATACCGATGGATCTAAATTATCGCACAGCATTAACCAAACCATGATGCGTATTAATTTAGCGCAACCTTTAGCTTCTGGAGCTACTTTTAAATTTAATATTAATTGGTGGTACACCATTAATAATCACAGAACGCTTGGGGGAAGATCTGGCTATGAACATTTTGAAAAAGATGGGAATAATAATTATGTAATTGCACAATTTTATCCAAGAATGTGTGTGTATAATAATGTAGAAGGTTGGCAAAATGAGCAGTTTTGGGGACGAAGTGAATTTGCCTTAGAATTTGGCGATTTTAATGTAAATATTACTGTTCCTGCCGATCATATGTTAGGCGCAACGGGTGTTTTACAAAATGAAAAAGAGGTTTTATCTAAAAAAGAATTAAAAAGATTAGCAAAAGCCAGAAAAACCTACGATAATCCTGTAGTTATTAGAACTCAAAAGGAAGCTATCGAACTTGAAAAACAGGATGCTAAAAAAACCAAAACTTGGAAATTTAAAGCTAAAAATGTAAGAGATTATGCCTTTGCAACTTCAAGAAAATTTATTTGGGATGCCATGGCAGTCAATATCAACGGAAAAAATGTAATGGCATATTCGTTGTATTCTAAAGAGGCAAACCCGTTATATGGCGAACATTCTACCAGAGCGGTGGCGCAAACTTTAAAAACATATTCAAATTATACCTTTGATTACCCGTATCATAAGGCGATTTCTGTAGATGGGCAAATGGGAATGGAATATCCGCAGATTTGCTTTAATCCAGGACGACCAAATGCTGACGGAACGTATTCTGACAGAGTAAAATACCGAATGATTAAAGTTACAATTCATGAAGTTGGGCATAATTTTTTTCCGATGATTGTAAATTCTGACGAACGCCAATGGACTTGGATGGATGAAGGTTTAAATTCATATATGGAAATGTTAGCGGAATTGGCTTACGACAAAAATTTCCCTGTTACTAGAGGCTATCCGAAGAATATTGTAAAATATATGAGTGGCGATCAATCTAAAATTGCGCCAATTATGTCAAAAGGAGATCACGTATATCAATTTGGAAACAATGCTTACGCAAAACCTGCTACCGCTTTATGGATTTTGAGAGAAACCATTATGGGGCACGAATTATTTGACCATGCTTTTAAAACCTATGCGAAAAGATGGAAATTTAAACACCCTACTCCTGCCGATTTTTTTAGAAGTATGGAAGATGCTTCGGCAATTGATTTAGACTGGTTTTGGAGAGGTTGGTTTTACACCACTGATGTTACTGATATTGGTATAAAAGCGGTTCAGAAATTTTATACCACTAAAAACAGCGATGCCTCAGTTAATTTTATAAAAGATAGCAGCAAAGGTTTAGGATTTTCTAATAACCACTCAAAATATCATTATCAAATTACCTATAATAAGCCAGGTGGTTTGGTAATGCCGATACTTGTGCAATTTACCTACAAAGATGGTAGCAAAGAGAAAAAAACATATCCTGCACAAATTTGGACCTATAATGACAAGCAAGTAACCAAGGTATTTTCTTCGGATAAAGAACTACAACAAATTACGATTGATCCGAACCTAGAAACTGCCGATGTTGATACTTCAAACAACAGTTGGCCTAGAAAAACAGCGACTAAATTTGATAAATTTAAGCGTAATCGTAAAAAATAAAATAGCACTTGTTTAAATAAAATAAACTGTCAGTTCTAGTGATTTTTTTTACTTCAAATTCCTTTTAGTCATTAAAATCACTCGAATTGATAAAAATCAGCAAAAAAAGGGAATAACTACGGAAAATTAAGATGCGAAACTGAAATAAATTCAGTTTGACAGATTCAATTTCTTATTTTTCTGTAATATTTTTTTCAGATGAAACTTAAACAAGCTCTTACCTATTAATAAAAACAAACTATTAAAAAGCGATGCCCTTAAAAGTATCGCTTTTTTTATACAAATTAAACAGGCTACAAAAGGTTTGTTAAAGTTTTAAAACAAATTTTTCTACTACTCAAATTTCAGTAACTTACCACGATATTTTAAAATTTAATTAAAAAAAGAAAATGAGAAAATATTCTACACTACTATTTTCAGCTCTTTTTGTATCTGCATCACTATTTGCACAAACAACAAATAAAGAGCCTCAAAAAGGTCATATTGATCAGAACAAATTTCGTCAATTAAAAAATGTGTTGGCTACACCAAACGACCAACACACAGCATCAGGAGCGCCTGGACATCAATATACTCAGCAAAAAGTTGACTATGTAATGAACTTACATTTAGACGAAGCTGCTAACAAATTATATGGTGACCAAACAATTACCTACCATAACAATTCTAAAGATAAATTAGACTATTTATGGGTGCAGTTAGATCAAAATATGCGTGCTCCAGATTCTAAAAGTCCGCTTGCGGAGTCTAAAGGAGCGAGTATTTTTCAAACTCCTGAAAAATTTGTAGCAAAAAACTTAGGGATTTCTAAAGATTTTGGATTCAAAATAGAAGAAGTAAAAAATGAAAATGGCAATGATTTATCATACACCATTAATCGTACAATGATGCGTATTAATTTACCAAAAGCATTAAAATCGGGCGAAGTTTTTACTTTTAAAATAAAATGGAACTACCTAATTAATAATTCTGTTGATGACGGTGGGCGTTCTGGTTTTGAATTATTTCCTGACGGGAACAAAAACTATACTATTGCGCAATTTTTCCCTCGTTTAGCTGTTTATGACAACGTTGAAGGTTGGCAAAACATGCAATTTTGGGGACGTAGTGAATGGGCATTAGAATTTGGCGATTACGACGTTAAATTAACCGTTCCTGCCGATCATATTGTAGATGCTACTGGTCAATTACAAAATGAAAAAGAGGTACTAACCAAAGAACAACGTAAACGTTTTACAAAGGCTAGAAAATCGTACAAAAGCCCTGTTTTTATTGTTACCCAAAAAGAAGCAGAAGCAAACGAAAAAGGAAGATCTACCAAAACGAAAACATGGCACTTTAAGGCAAATAACGTACGTGATTACGCTTTTGCATCTTCAAGAAAATATATTTGGGATGCCATGGCTGTAAAAATAAATGGTAAAAATATTATGGCGGTTTCTTTGTATCCAAAAGAAGGAAACCCTTTATGGGAGCAACATTCAACAAGAGTTGTGGCCAATACTTTAGAAGAATATTCTAAAATGACTTTTGATTATCCGTATTCAAAAGCAATTTCTGTTCATGCAAAAAAACAAGGAATGGAATACCCGATGATTTGTTTTAACTACGGACGTCCTAATGCCGACGGAACCTATTCTGATAGAGTTAAAAACGGAATGATTGGTGTTATTACACACGAAGTTGGGCATAACTTTTTCCCGATGATTGTAAATTCTGATGAACGTCAATGGACTTGGATGGACGAAGGTTTAAATTCTTTTGTTGAAACCTTAGCAGAATTAGACTACGACCCAAACTTCAATACGGGTAATTTACCCAAAGATATTGTGCGTTATATGAGTTTAGATCAAAGCAGATTATCGCCAATTATGTCGCAGGGTGATTACGTAAAAAACTTCGGTCCAAATGCTTATACAAAGCCTGCCGCTGGTTTATATATGTTACGTCATACCATTATGGGACCTGAATTATTTGATTATGCTTTTAGAACCTACGCTAAAAGATGGATGTTTAAACACCCTACTCCTGCTGATTTCTTTAGAACTATGGAAGACGCATCTGGTATGGATTTAGACTGGTTTTGGAGAGGTTGGTTTTATTCAACAGATTATACTGATATTGCAATAAAAGAAGTAAAATCGTTGTTTTTATCGAATAAACCAAACGAAAAAACGAAAAAACTACAAGAAAAATATCCTTCTTACTTTGCTGGTTTAGGTAAATTAGTTTTTTTAACAACCGATAAAAAAGCTGCAAATTCATCGGAAGTAGAAAACTATATTAATAGTTTATCTGCCGATAAAAAAGCACGTTTAAAAGCATTACCAAAGTATATGTATCAGGTTGAATTTGAAAAGCCAGGAGGTTTACCAATGCCAATTATTATCGAATTAACATACGCTGATGGCAGTAAAAAGAGAGAAACTTTTCCTGCTCAAATTTGGATGAATAACGATCAAAAAGCATTCCGTGTTTTTTCTTCGGATAAAGAAATAAAAAGCTTTGTAATAGATCCTGATTTAGAAACTGCTGATATTGACACTACAAATAACAGCTGGCCTAAGAAAAAAACAAGTAAATTTAACCGCTTTAAAAATAAGGCGAAAAAATAATTTTGATGTTTTTTCAAACATTAAAACAACAAAAAACCCGCTTTTAAAGCGGGTTTTTAATTTTATAAATAGCTGATTTATTAACAAGAAGTGTCTGCTATAATTTTCCATTTATTTTTTATCTTCTTAAAAATAATCATAAAAACACCCTTGGCATTCCCTACTTTTCGGGTTAAATGGTATTCGCCCATTACAAAATAAGCGCCATTGGTTATTTTTGAAATATCATTTACTTTAAATTTTAAAACTCCTGAATGGTTTTTTGTTGGATAGCCTTTTTTATAGTTCGATAGGGTTTTGTTCCATCCATAAGTAAGCCCGTTGCTTCCGTAAAATTTTAGAGAATCGCTTTTCCAATAGCCCTGCATATAACCTTCTAAATTATGGTTTGACCAAGCGGTTTCTTGGGCTTTCATAACGGCTAAAATTGCCTTTTTTTCTACTTTTTCTGACACTTCCTTTTTACAAGAAAAACTAATCAGTAATAACAGTGTTGCTATAAGTACTTTTTTCATCTTAAAATAATGATTTAATAATTTGTTCAATAGTAATTCCTTCGGCTTCGGCTTTGTAATTTTTAACAATTCTGTGCGATAATATTGGTACTGAAACTGCTTGAACATCTTCAATATCGGGCGAAAACTTACCTTTTATAGCTGCGTATGCTTTAGCGGCTAATATTAAATTTTGTGAAGCTCTTGGTCCTGCTCCCCAATCGATATATTTTTTAACTAACGGCATTGCTTTTTCCGATTTTGGACGTGTTTTAGCCACCAAACCAACAGCATATTCAATAACATTATCGGCTACTGGAATTTTTCGAATTAGGTGTTGCATTTCAATAATTTCTTGAGAAGAAAGAATAGAATTTACGGTTGGTTTATTTGTTGATGTGGTATTTTTTACTACCTGAACTTCTTCTTCAAATGTAGGGTATTCTAAATGAATAGAAAACATAAACCTATCTAATTGGGCTTCTGGCAACGGGTATGTTCCTTCTTGCTCTATAGGATTTTGGGTAGCTAACACAAAAAATGGCAGGTCTAATTTATAGTGATTTCCAGAAATAGTTACTGATTTTTCTTGCATCGCCTCTAATAAAGCTGCTTGGGTTTTTGGCGGCGTACGGTTAATTTCATCGGCTAAAATAATATTAGAAAAAATAGGCCCTTTTATAAATTTAAACTGACGGTTTTCGTCTAAAATTTCGCTTCCTAAAATATCCGAAGGCATTAAATCGGGTGTAAACTGAATACGACTAAACTGCAAACCCAATACTTCCGATATGGTATTTACTAGCAGTGTTTTTGCCAATCCTGGCACACCTATTAAAAGAGAATGACCTCCACAAAGAACAGATAATAGCGTATAATCAACAGCGGATTGCTGCCCAACGATAACCTTACCTATTTCTTGTTGTAATTGACTGAATTTTTTAACTAAATTATTTACAGCGGCTACATCTGACATAGAATAAATTTTAAATTTACGTATTTCAAAAATAGTGTTTTAGAAACTATTAAAAAACAAGAATCCCGCTAAAGGCGGGATTCTTGTTTTACTAAAATTAGTAGGGGTTATTTATGTTCTTTTTTCCAGTCTTTTTTAAAGACACACTTCTTATAATCGCTTGATAATTTGATGTAGGTTTCTTGTATTTTTTCTTTAGACCACTTGGTAATTTTTTCTTCTTTTTTCTTCGCCAAGGCAAATTCTTGTAATTTCACATAGTCATCTACCAGATTTGCTTTATGTGTTTGTGTTTTTGTTTTTAATAAAATCACTTTATACATTTTTTTACCCTCACGAGTTTCATCATAATGAATATCTGATAAATCTCCTTGATTAAGTTCGCTAATTCTACCAAATAATTCTGGTGCCATTCTAGTTAATTCAAAAGTAGTTTCTTGTGTATATGGGTTAATTAATAATCCGCCATTATTTTTAGTTTCTTCTTCTTCTGAATATTTTTTTACAGCATCTTCAAAAGTTATTTTCTTTTCTTTAATATCTTTTACAATATTTTGAATAGCTTGTTTTGTTTCTTTTAATTTTTCATCAGCAATTTCTGGCTGTAGTAATATATGAGAAACCTCACGTCCGTTACCTCTTATTTTATTTAGTAAAATAATATGGTATCCAAAAGGCGATTTAAAAGGTGCTGATATTTGCCCTTCTTCTAATGAAAAAGCTACTTCTTTAAATTCTTTTACAAAGTTAGTTTCTTTGGTAATAACCCCCATGTTTCCGCTGTTTTGAGCAGCACTTGGGTCTTCAGAGTTTATAATTGCTTTTAATTTAAAACTAGCACCATTTTCAACCTGCTTTTTAATTTCATTAAGCTTGTTAATAACACGTTCTATTTCTTGCGATGTTGGTTCTGCATTTAAAACTAATTGCGCTATCGATACTTGCGCAGGAATTTCTGGCAATTCATTTTTATCATTTAATCCTTTAAAATAAACACGTATTTCTTCGGGAGTTACATCTACTTTTTCTGTAATCTTTAACTGCTCCTTTTCAATAAGAATATTTTCTTTTTGTACCCTCGCTAATTCTTTTTTAAGGTCTTCAATATCGTTAAAACCATAGGCTTTAATTACTTTTTCTTCACTTCCGTATTGGTTGGTAAAATAAGAAATACTTCGTTGTACTTTACTATCAACATCTGACTGAGCAACAACAACACTATCAATAACTCCATGGTGAGCTAATAATTTTTGTTCCATTAATTCCTCTAACATTTCACAGTTAGAAATTTTTATTTTCCCTTCGCTTCTAACCTCAACTTCTTGTTTAAATTTATCAATATCAGAATCTAAAACAATGTTTTTACCAACAACCACAGCCACACCATCAACTTTGTTTTGTTGTGCATTTACACTCCCTAAACCTACCAAAAAAAAGGTAAATAACAGGCTAGTATTCTTTAAAGTTTTTATTTTGAATTGCATCATTTATCAAGGTTTTTTCTATCTCTCTAATTAATTCTAATTTTCTTTTGTGTAAAATTATTTGCTTAATCCTAGGACGTACAAATATTAAAGGGGCGCTCGCATTTTTTGGCAACCTCTTTTTTACAGCCACCAAATATACTCCTAAACTATCTTCTTTTTGTATGTATTTTGAAATTTTTAACAAACTTTGCGTGGTTTGCAGCTGAAAAGGAGGGATTATTTTAGGCAAATAAGAAAATGGCACCCAGGTTGTATCTCCTAATCGATACGATTTGAAGTTTAATAAATAACGTTCTAATTCTTCTCTATCGGATTGTTTTGATGATTTAAAATTTTTAATAACCTCGGCTTTATCTAAAAAATCTTTTCCAAAGTTAATATATTCAAATTGTAAAATTTCTTCGTTTAATTTAAAATTTTCTTTATTTTTATAATAATACGTTTCTATTTCTTGCAAGGCTACAACAGTGTCTAACTGTTGTTTTATTAGGCGTTCTTTGTAGCCATTTATATACAGACTGTTTTTGTAATTATGAACTAGAGCCGCTATTTTTTTACTATTAAGTTCTGATATATTTTCTTCTGCCTTAGCTAATAATAATTGTTTTTTTGCCCATGAGTAAATAAACCCTCGTGTCATAACAACACTATCTTTTGGGTTTATATCTTTTGGTAACAGCTCTTCAATATCTTTTTTATAAAGATTTTTATTATAAACCGTTGCAATAGGTTTGTGCTGTTCTGATACTTTTTTTGTTTTTAAACTGATAAAATCACAGGAAACAATAGACAATGCTATTAAAAAAAAGAATGTTTTTTTAATTATTTTTTTACTGATTGTATGTTTTTTTGAACTCACTTAAATATACTTACGTTTATTTTTACTTCTTTTTTTCGATTTGCAACAACTACAAATCGGTTTTTAACGCCTTAAAAACTATTAAAATTTTTAAGGCTATTCAACGTTTTTTTGATATTATAATGAAATAATACCCTTAATAACATCTGCTCTTTTATAATAAGTAATTACCTCTTGGGCGCTTTTAACATTTAAAAAAATAGAAAGACTGTTATACTTACCTGTTTTTGACTGTTTGGTTTTAATAACCGCACCCCCATTATTAAACACTTCTTTCACTTCTTCTGCCTGATTTTCATCCGTAGGTACAATAAATTTAAACAAATATTTCGTAGGAAATGTTGTTGTGTCTTCTAATTGTCCTTTCAATTTAATATAAAATGCTTCTCTATCTGACATAATACTTAACTATTATCGTTTTTAAAATTAATTTTTCATCCTTAAAAAATGATCTGGCACAAAATTACACTATTTATTACATTTATAAATTGAAACTTATATTTTTGCAGCATGCAACAAAAAATAGTTTTAATAGGTGGTCCTGGCACAGGCAAGTCTTCAATTTTAAACGAGTTTATAAATCTTGGTTATAATTGCATGCCTGAAATTTCGAGAGAAGTAACGCTAAAGGCCAAAAAAGAAGGAATAGAGCAATTGTTTTTAGAACAACCTTTGCTTTTTAGTGAAATGCTACTACAAGGTAGAGAACAACAATATTTAGATGCTGAAAAAAACACGGCAGATGTCATTTTTTTTGACAGAGGAATACCAGATGTACATGCGTACATGAATTATTTAGGAAACGAATATCCGCCTGTTTTTAAACAAAAAAGTGGGCAATACTTATACACTAAAGTATTTATGTGTCCGCCTTGGGAAGGTATTTATGAATCTGATAATGAACGATATGAAACCTTTGAACAAGCGGTTGAAATTGATCGTTTTTTAAAAAAATCATACCTAGAAATTGGTTATGAAATTATAACTGTTCCTTTTGGAACTGTAAGGGAACGCTGCGATTTTATTTTACAATCGATTTAAAAAAATGTATGAAAAATCGATAGAAATATTAACGCATTACTGGAAGCATCAATCTTTCAGAGCACCTCAACAAGAAATTATAACGGCTGTTTTAAACCGAAAAGATACCATCGCCTTGTTACCTACGGGCGGTGGAAAATCTATCTGTTTTCAAATTCCTGCTTTAATTAACGATGGCGTTTGTATTGTTATTTCGCCACTAATTGCCCTAATGCAAGACCAGGTAGATAGCCTTGTTAATAAAGGTATAAAAGCAACAATAATTCCTTCAGGAAGTTCTCAAGACGAAATAATTACACTTTTTGACAATATTCGCTTCGGAAAAACGAAATTTTTATACATTTCTCCCGAACGTTTACAGTCGCGTTTTATTCAAGAAAAGATAAAACAACTAGCTGTTAATTTAATTGCCATTGATGAGGCGCACTGTATTTCAGAATGGGGACACGATTTTCGTCCTTCGTATCAAAATATTGCTATTTTAAAAGAACTGCAACCAAAAGTTCCTTTTATCGCCTTAACAGCAACGGCAACTAAAAAGGTGGTGAACGATATTATTGTTTCGTTAAAACTTGATACCCCTAAAATTTTCAAAAAATCTTTTTATCGAAAAAATTTAGCCTATCAAATTTTTCAAACCGATGATAAACTTCGCAAACTAAATCAGATTTTTACCAAAACAAAAGGTTCGGCAATTGTTTATGTAAATTCAAGAGTCAAAACAAAAAATATTGCCAGCTATTTAAATGCGAAAGGATTTAAGAGTTCTTTTTATCATGCAGGCTTAACAATTCAAGAAAAAGAACGTGCTTTTGATAATTGGATGACCGAAAAAACACCCATTATAGTAGCCACAAATGCCTTTGGAATGGGAATAGACAAGCCAAATGTGCGGGTGGTAATTCATTTAAACCTTCCTGGATCTATCGAAAATTATATTCAAGAAGCTGGGCGTGGCGGACGAGACGGAAACAAAGCTTTTTCAGTGATTTTAAACAATCAGAATGACCTCAAAAAAAGTACTGATTTATTAGAAAAATCACTTCCTAATATTGCTGATATAAAATTAGTTCATCGAAAATTATATCAGCAATTTCAAATTACAAAAGGCGAATTGATTGAAACAGCTTTCGATTTTAATTTTCTAGAATTTTGTACAAAATATAAATTTACTTCTAGTAAAACACATGCTGTTCTACAACTATTAAATAGCAACGGAATTATTGAATTAAATGCCAATTTTCAACAAAAATCAAGCATTCATTTTATCGTTTCAAGCAAACAAGTGGTTTTATATTGGCAGCAAAATCCAGCAGCAAAAAATTTTATACAAACACTTTTGCGTTTATATGGCGGAGTTTTTGAAAATCCTGTAAAAATTGATGAATTTTATATCGCCAAAAAAACAGGCATTACCTCCTGGCAAGTTGTAAAGGAATTAGAACGAATGCTTGAAAAAAATATACTTGAATACCAAAAAGCAAGCAATAATTCTGAATTATTTTTTTTACAGCCAAGAGAAGATGATAAAACAATTAATAGGGTTTCAAAAAATATTGAGCTGTATTTAGCTCAAAAAAAGAAAAAACAGCAAGATTTAATTCATTTTTTAAAAAATAATGACGTTTGTAGAAGCGTGCAATTATTAAATTATTTTAATGAAGAGACGACTAATAATTGTGGTATTTGTGATGTTTGCCTACAACATAAACAAACTTTTTATATCAATCCTAAGCATATTATAGCGCTTTTTGATAAAGATAAAAAAGAAGGGTTAACTGTTTGTGAAATCTGTACCCGACTACATGAAAAACAAGCAAACATTTTAATACTTTTACGAACGCTTTTATCCGAAGAAAAAATTAGCGTTACTAACAATAAATATTTTTTACTATAATTTTTACTATAAACTTAACTATAAATGAGAGATTTACGAATCGTTTTTATGGGAACACCCGATTTTGCGGTTACCATTTTAAAACACCTTATCGAAAATGATTATAATGTAGTTGGCGTAATTACCGCGGCAGATAAACCTGCTGGTAGAGGTCGTAAACTAAACCAATCGGCAGTTAAAAAATATGCCCTTTCTCAAGAGCTTCCTATTTTACAGCCTACAAATTTAAAAGATGAAGCCTTTCAGGCAGATTTAAAAAATTGGAACGCTAATTTACAGATTGTCGTTGCTTTTAGAATGTTGCCAAAAACAGTTTGGGCAATGCCTGAATTTGGTACTTTTAACCTGCACGCTTCTTTATTGCCTGATTATCGTGGAGCTGCTCCTATTAATTGGGCTATTATTAATGGCGAAACAACCACAGGCGTAACTACTTTTTTTATTGATGATAAAATAGATACAGGTGAAGTTATTTTACAAAAATCGGTAGCTATTAAAGAAGATGAAATTGTTGGGCAGCTACACGACCGATTAATGAATTTAGGTGCTGGTTTAGTTGCTGAAACCCTAGATTTAATTGCCACTGGAAATGTTCCTACGACAAAACAACCCGAATTAGAAGAAAAGCCTGCACATAAGCTGTTTGCTGATAACTGTAAAATAGATTGGTCTAAATCTTTAAATGATATTTACAATCATATCCGTGGATTAAATCCATATCCTGCCGCTTGGACAAGCATAAAAAATGGCGAAACAGAAATTTCAGCTAAAATATACGGAACAACAAAAGAATTTGCCGAGCATGATTTAGCCAATGGAACTCTTGTAACTTCTAAAAAAGAATTGAAAATTGCGGTCAAAGATGGATATCTTATTATTAATGAAATTAAAATTTCAGGTAAAAAATTAATGGATGCTAAAAGTTTATTAAATGGTTTTCAATTTTCTGAAGATGCAAAAGCGCTGTAAGCCTTTATACATCAGCTTTAGCCATTTTCAACAAAAAACAAGCAGGGTTATTAACAATTTTAGGAATGTTATTAACAATTGGTGTTTTTTTCAGGGTAAAAACTTGCATGGAACCGCATTCCGTCTATATTTGTTGAGCTATTAAGCGAAAAAACAAAAATTAATATTTTAAACTATTAAAATTATGAACAAATCAGATTTAATCGATGCAATGGCTGCTGATGCAGGAATTTCTAAAGCTTCTGCTAAACTTGCATTAGACTCTTTAACTTCTAACGTTACTACTTCTTTAAAAGCTGGAGAAAAAGTTGCTTTAGTTGGATGGGGAACTTGGTCTGTTTCTGAAAGAGCTGCTAGAACTGGTAGAAACCCTCAAACAGGAAAAGAAATTCAAATTGCTGCTAAAAATGTAGTAAAGTTTAAGGCAGGTGCTGGTTTAAGCGATTCTGTAAACAACTAAGAATTTTTCTTAAAATATATTTTAAAACAGCATTTAGGCAACTAAATGCTGTTTTTTTTGTTATTGATACTAAAAAAGCGCAAGAAAAAGATCAAAAATTCGAAAATGAATATGAAACAATTAGACCTCTTCAATACTAATAAAGAATATAATGAATTAATTAAAATTAAAGATGGTGAATATATATACATTCCTAACTTTTTCAATAAACAAAAAAGTGATATTTTCTATCAGTCATTATTAAATGAAATCAAATGGAAACAACAAGAAATGAATATGTATGGAAAAGTCGTTAAATTTCCTAGACTTACCGCTTGGTATGGTGATATTAATAAAAAATATTCTTTTTCAGGTATTCATTTAACCCCTACAATTTGGACGAATGAATTACTAGAAATAAAAAAAGCAATAGAACCAAAATGTAACGTAAGCTTCAATAGTGTTCTATTAAATCAATATAGAGATGGAAATGATTCTATTTCTTGGCATACTGATGCAGAAAAAGAATTAGGAAAAAATCCCTTAATTGCTTCTGTAAATTTTGGCGAAACAAGAAAGTTTCAATTGAAACACAATGAAACAAATGAAAAAATAGAAATTGAATTGAAACACGGAAGTCTTTTAATTATGAAAGGTGAATTACAGCATTTTTGGAAACATCAAATACCTAAAACAAAGAAAAAAATTGGAAATAGAATTAACTTGACATTTAGAATCATAAAATAATGTCAGCAGAATATATTAAAAAGATACAACAGTTAAATGCTCCAACTTTTCAACAAATAAGAAAAATTGCAAATCAAAATATTTCTCATTTATCAAAAACAAAAAGAGATTTATTATGGAAAAAACTCAATAGAGGAGTTGATTTATTAGATACAAATGAATTAATGTGCCAATATTTGTTTTCTTATGGAAATATGCATCAAGCAAAAATACACGATGCTATTTCTAAATTACCAAAAGAATTATTTGAAAAAGATTTTGAAATTATTGATTGGGGATGTGGTCAAGGAATTGGAACAATTTGCTTTTTTGATTATTTAAAGGCACAAAATATTGAAAATAATGTTGTAAAAGCAACACTTATTGAACCGTCAAAAAAAGCATTAGAAAGAGCCTCTTTACACGTAAATACATACCTTGATGATATTTCTAAAATCAAAATAATTCCAACATTTTTAGATGATATTACCAAAGAAGATATAAAACAACAAGAAAATTTACCTGTAATACATTTTTTTTCGAATATACTTGATATTCCTCAAATTGACTTAAAACAATTAGCTACAAAAATTGATAAATCAGTTATTGAAGACAATTATATTGTTTCTGTTGGTCCATTAAATGCGACAAATCACAGAATTGATGCGTTTTATAATTATTTTAATGTTGATGTTCTATATGATAAAAATGAATCCCAATATTATTATGGAAATAATAGTAAATGTACTTACAAAGCAAAAATCTACAAACTAGATTTTAATAAAGAAGGAAATTTAATTCCTATCGAATTTTATCCTTCTGTTCAATTTCATTCTTCTTATCAATTAGACGGAACAAATAATGAGTTTCATAAAAATAATCATAAAGAACAATTAAATTTAATTACAAATAAATTAAATGTTTTTGAAACCTCAGCACCGTTTGATATAGGCGCAAGTGTTTATCAAGATATTCATCCGATATTAGCGGTTTTAAATAATATTATAACCAGAGGTTTACCAACAAAAGCAAGTCCCTTTATTGAAAATATTTTTCAAAAAGCATTTAATTTTTCTGAAAAATCTGTGAAACATGGCACTTTTTCCTTTGTAAATAAAAAAAATAGCACTCTTGATTATGAGAAAATAACACTTTGGTATAACGCTATAATTTCAAAAAAAACAGCATTAGATTACGCTGAAATTGATACAAATAAATTACAACTTATATATACTCCGATTGCAATCGCTAGAATTCAAAAGACAATTCTGGAAGCTTTAATCACCAATAAACTTGATTTCAAAAGTAAAAATTGGAAAATATTAGTCGAAGAAAAAGATGTTCCCTGTGCTAGTATTGCTTTTGAAGATTTATCACAAATATTTAATAATTTAACAAAATTAAGTCGTGATTATAGTCATTTAATTTTCCCTGAAATTGAACTTGATATTATTAGTAATGACACTTTTATTGATTCAAAATTACATCTTGATAAAAATGTCAATAAAAAAATAATTTCTAAACATCTTAAAACTCAATATGATTTAGTTATTGATATTGCCCTTTTTCAAACAACTAATATTGAGAAAGAAAGCTTTAGTAAATTCCAAAGCAAAAATAATTGTTATTTCAATCTTCGCTCCGTAAATGACGTAAAAACTGAACGAAATATTTATACAACAGATAAAATTATTTATCAAAATTTAGTTACCATAAATGACAAAGGAGTTTATTCTGATAAACTTGAAGCTAAAAAAAATCTAGAATATTTCTTACAATTAATTTTCAGAAAAGAACATTTTAGACCTGGACAATTACCGATATTAAATCGGGCGTTACAAAATAAAAGTGTTATTGGATTATTGCCTACGGGAGGAGGAAAATCTTTAACCTATCAATTAGCGGCAATGCTACAACCAGGCGTAACACTGATTGTTGATCCACTTCGCTCGTTAATGAAAGACCAATATGATGGATTAATAACAGCAGGAATAGATTCTTGTGCCTACATAAATTCATCTTTAACCAAACAAGAAAAAGATAATGCTGAACGTAAATTAGAGGAATCAAAACTTCTATTTATTTTCCTTTCTCCAGAACGACTTGCTATTTATAAGTTTAGAGAAAAGTTGAAAAACATGCACGAACTAAATGTTTATTTTTCTTACGGCGTAATTGATGAAGTTCATTGTGTTTCTGAATGGGGACACGATTTTAGATTCTCTTATTTGCATCTTGGGCGAAATTTATATAATTATGTTCGCTCAAAAGATGGTATTATTTCACTTTTTGGCTTAACAGCAACCGCCTCTTTTGATGTTTTAGCAGATGTTGAAAGAGAACTTTCAGGAAATGGTGCTTTTCCTTTAGATTCAGAAACAATCGTTAGATATGAAAATTCAAACAGACTAGAACTGCAATATAAAATTGAAAAAGTAACTATTGATTTTCAAAATGAATATGAAGTATTGAAAAAATCCAAATATGCAACGCCTCAAAATCTTGCTAAATTTGATTTTTTTATTGATAATAAATTACCTATTCCTATTAAAATTTCTGATAAATGGGGATTTTTTAATGCTAAAAAAGATTTTGTAAAAGAATATGTAAAAACTATTCCTCAATATATAAATGAAATTCAAACTTCAAAATCAATTGAATATATAAAAAATAGTTTTGAAGAACGACAAGGAAATAATGAAGGCGTTGAAAATGATTTACAAACAACTCTTTCTGATGATTATTATTCAAAAAAATCAGAATATGAACAATCAGGAATTATTTTTTGTCCTCATAAAGCCAATACAGGTATTTCGGTTCGAGAAAATGAAAAATCTTTAATAAATATAATTCCTGATATTGGTACATTTTCAGGAGGTGATGAAACTGATAATAAATCAATGGAAAACCTTGAGCTTTTTAGAACAAATAAACAACCTTTAATGGTTGCAACAAAAGCTTTTGGAATGGGAATTGACAAACCAAATGTTCGATTTACTGTAAATCTTAATTATTCAAGTTCCTTAGAAAGTTTTGTACAAGAAGCTGGTCGTGGAGGACGAGACCGAAAAACAGCCTTGTCTGTTATTTTTTTATCTGATTATAAATTAGCACGAATAAATCCAAAGTATCAAAACAGTTATTTTCCATATATTTTAAAAGGAAAATGGTTTAAATATGATGATTTACAAAAAATTATAAAACATTATAAGGTTAATATTGATGAAAAACACATCAATTACTTAACTCCTGAAAATGATTTAGTAAGATTTTTTTGTAAAGAAGGAACAAAACCTAAATATTATGGTTTTAATACTTGTAGTGATACTTCTTGTAAAATGTTTCAAAAATGTAATCTTAAAAAAATACCAAGAGAAGCCGAAAATTGGATTTACAAACAAGATTTAAACGATTTATTAGACGCTAAAAAGATTATCATCGATAAAAAATATATTGAGTATCAAAATGCTGATTATGAATCTGTAATGTATTTCTATAATAATAGTTTCAAGGGAGAAATTAGCGAGAAAAAATCAATGTATAATATCCTTAGTAAACAAGCTACAACTGTTTTTTATGGAGATAATTCGGAAACAAAATCAAGCGAAACAAATCAGGTTGTAGGGTTTCTTACAACACTTATAAATTCAAATATAAATGATGAAATAGTTTCTTTTGTCAAATATATTAAACCAAATCCTGCAAAAAAAATAGTAGGAACAGATACCGATTTAGCAAAAGCAATTTACCGAATGACTTGTATTGAATTAATACAAGATTTTACCCAAGATTATGCAAATAATAGGTATCGAATAGTTTCTAAAAGAAAAAAAGAAGGCAGTTATTACCAAGGATTGGAACGTTTTTTATTGCGATATTATTCAAAAGATAGAGCGAAAGAAGAAATTAAAAATGTCTATAATATCAATGTTACAAGTAAATCTAGATTAGAAAAAGAAATATTTCAATGTTTAAGTTATCTAACTACTTTTGTTTATGATAAAATTTCTGTAAAAAGAAAAAGAGCTATTGATGATATGCGAACTTTCTGTATTACAGGAGCTAATGATGAAAAAGATTGGAAAGAAACAAATGAAGAATTAAAAGATTTTATCTATTATTATTTCAACTCTAAATATGCAAAATCTGATTATATAGCAGATAATGGAGAAGAGTATTCTCTTACAAAAGATACAAATGGCGGGAAAATATCTAGTGAAAAATTACTGTTTAAATATTTAAAAGTGATTGATGAAAAAGTAGAATACGGAACACCAATTGATAATTTAAAGCATCTACAAGGAGCTGTTCGAATTATAAGAAGGTCATTAACAGACAGTAACCCTACTTTATCTTTATTAAATTCATTTTGCATCTTCTTCTTAGGAACAAATAATAATGAAAACCTGAAAAAAGAAGTTATTGAAAGTTATAAGGAAGGAATGTTAGACTTTGCAGAACGAGAAAAAGATTTAATTCATTTTTGGGAACTTTTCAAAAAATATAATGAAATTTTAACGCCATTTTCAGATACTAAATTATCCGAATTAAAAGAGGAAATAACATTAAAAATACACCGTAATAAATTTAAAAAAATAGCATCTAAATATATTGATTAAATGAATACAGAAAACGAATTAAATAAAACTCTTTCTGAGTTATATAGTAATTTAGAAGATTTACAAAGTGCAAGAGAACAAGTAGAAATTGTAACTAAAAGTAGTGATAACTTAACAAATTCAACCGCTATATTACTCGAAAAACTTAGCGTATTTTCAAAACAATTTGGTCAAAAAAATACCAATACTTTTTCTCAATTAACTAAAAATTTAGACAATTTTGAAAATAAAATAGAGAAAATAACAGCTCAAGGTACAGCATCAATTTTAAAGCAATCTAATTTTTTTAAAGAAAATAGTAATAGTATTATTTCAAAATTAGAAAAAAATACAGATACAAATAATACAAAACTAAAAAATAATTTAATTAATTTTGAAACTAAAATAAATTCAATTTCTGAAAAAGGAAATAAATCAATATCATCATATATCAACTCTTTTAAAAAAGAAATTGTTATTGTTATTGACCAATTTTCAAAACAGATATCAGAAAATGAAAAAAACTTAACAGCTATTAATAGCTTAAATAATGAAAAAATTAGTGAAAAAATCAAACAATTTGAGAGAACTACTAATGATTTAAAAGTTAATGCAGAGCAAGGAATAGAAAAAATTAAGTTAATTGCTATTGAAAAAATCGAGAAGCAAGAAGAAAAAATTACTAAAACAATTCTTTATATTACCGAAACAAATTTAAAAACAGAGCGTTTAATTAAAGTAATTACAAATTATGATATTCCAAATAGTCTTGAAAATATCGATAAAAAACTTGAATGCGTAATAAAAGAAAATAAATTGCTTAAAACAATGCTATTTGCTATAATTGGTCTATTAATATTTAGTGTTCTTGGACTATTTATGAAGTTTATGTAAAACATTCTTGAAATTATATTTAAAACCAGCATTTAGGCAACTAAATGCTGGTTTTTTGTTATTATTTATAATTAATCATTCTGATTTTCATCAAAATATGAGTACTTTTATTTTACATTTAATATGATGTTAATTTATATAAAATGAGATAGTTATGAAACATGTTTTAATAATTAACGGACACCCAGATAAACAGAGTTATAATTACGCATTATCCGAAGCTTATTTAAAAGGTGCTAGTAAAACAACGGCGGTTTTATCTCAAATTAATATTGCTGATTTAGATTTTAACCCGAATTTAGCCTTTGGATATCGTAAAAGAACCGAATTAGAGCCCGATTTATTAATCGCTATTGATAAAATAAAAAAAGCAACACATATCGTATGGATATTCCCGATGTGGTGGCAAGGCTATCCTGCTATTATGAAGGGTTTTATTGATCGTACATTTTTGCCTGGTATTACCTATCAACCTATAGAAGGAAAACCATTTCCTGAAAAATTATTAAAAGGAAAATCGGCAAGAATAATTATTACAACCGATACGCCTCGATGGTATGATTTTCTAATTATGAAAAGCCCAGCCCTACGTCAATTTAAAAAAGGAACTTTAGAATTTTGTGGTATTAGCCCTGTTAAAATAAGCTATATTTCGCCTATTAAAAACTCTAGTGTTTCGTTTAGAAACAAATGGATAGAAAAAATAACCTTGTTAGGTGAACAATTAAAATAAAGCACAAAAAAATCCGAAGTAATTTTACTTCGGATTTTTTTATATTTATACTTAAACGATGCTTAATTTATTCTTCTTCATCTGTATTTTGTACAGCTGTTTCATCATCAAAATCATTTTTAATTCTTTTACTTCCTTCATAAAGTTCATACTTTACAAAACGACAATCTAAATCGGCATTTTTAAGCGGTATTCTTTTTGATGTTCGTAAACCAACATGTTTTAATGCTTGCGAATCTGAAGTAATTAACCACGCCATTGAACCTGGATAATTATGCTTTAAAGTATCTCCAATTTTCTTATAAAATTCTTCAACATCAATATTTAAACGCTCTCCATAAGGTGGATTAAATAAAATAGTCGTGTTTCCAAATACCTCTTTCTTAGAATTGAAAAAGTTTACGTGGTGAATTCCTATAAATTCTTCTAAATTAGCATTAATAACGTTCTGCTTCGCCTTGGTAACTGCCGAAGGTGCTTTATCAAACCCCATTATTTTAAAATGAGAGCTTGTAATTTTTTTCAATAAAGCATCCTGAATTACAAAATACAATTCTTCATCGTAATCTTTCCAGCCTTCAAAAGCAAAATGCTTACGGTTAATATTTGCTGGAATATTATTAGCAATCATTGCTGCTTCAATTAAAATAGTCCCCGAACCACACATTGGGTCAATAAAGTTCTCATCTCCTTTATACCCCGATAACAACACTAATCCTGCTGCTAAAACCTCGTTGATTGGCGCAATATTCGTAGCGCTTCTGTAGCCTCTTTTATGTAATGAATCACCAGAAGAATCTAACGAAATTGTTAACCATTCGTTATGAATATGTATGTGAATTTTAACATCAGGGTGTTTTAAATCGACATTCGGGCGCTTTTTATATTTATTCACAAAATAATCAGCAATCGCATCTTTTGATTTTAAACTGATATAATGTGAATTTGTTGTAAAATTCTTAGAATTTACAACCGCTCCAATAGCAAAAGTTCCATCAACGTCAATGTATTTATCCCATTTTATACGTTGAATTGCCTCGTATAAATCTTCCTCATCAAAAATTTTACTTTTTTTAATTGGTTTTAAAATACGAATTGCTGTACGCAACGCAATATTTGCTTTGTACATAAAACCCGTGTCTCCTTTAAAAGAAACATTACGTATTCCTTCTTTAACTTCTTGGGCACCAAGCTTTCTTAGTTCATCTGCTAGTACACCTTCTAAACCTGCCATCGTAACGGCAGTCATTTTAAAATCTTTCTCCATATAACTGTAAAATTTCGCTACAAAAGTACAGCTAATTTTGGCTTGATAGGAATCTTTTCTTGTTTCAATCTAAAAAAGCTAAGATTTATGTATTTTTGCAGACCTTTTATACTTATGAAAACAACAGACTGGTTTACCTCGTGGTTCGACACAACTTATTATCACACGTTATACAAGCACAGAAACGATGCCGATGCACAGTTTTTTATGCGCAATATAACAACATTTTTACAACTCCCTAAAACAAGCCATATTGCTGATTTAGCTTGCGGTAAAGGACGACATTCGCTTTATTTAAACTCGCTTAATTACAAAATAACAGGTGGTGATTTAAGTAAAAATAGTATTGAATATGCCAAACAGTTTGAAAATGAAACACTCAATTTTGAAGTTTGGGATATGCGAAATGCTTTAGAAAGTAAATACGACGCTATTTTTAATTTATTTACCAGTTTTGGCTATTTTGATGACGATATGCAAGATATTGCTATTTTAAAAAGTGTTAAAAATGGCTTAAAAAAGCAAGGTGTATTCGTTTTAGATTTTTTAAATGTTGAAAAAGTAAAAAAATCATTGGTTAATGCAGAAGTAAAAACCATTGATGGCATTGAATTCAATATTAAAAGAGAAATTAAAGATGGTTTTATTTTAAAACACATTTCATTTATTGCCGATAAAAAACAACACAATTACACTGAGCAGGTAAAATTTTTAACCCTTGATAAAATGGAATTGTATTTTAAAGAAGCTGGCTTAAAATTAAAGCATGTTTTTGGTGACTATGCTTTAAATGAATTTGATAAAAACACTTCGGATAGATTAATTTTGATTGGAGAATAGCATGAGTTATATATTATTAATTATTGCCGTTTTAATTGGCGCTTTGCTCGTTTTAATATTAAAACCAAACAATAAACACGTTCGATTATTACTTGCCTTTAGTGGTGCTTATTTGTTATCGGTAACTATTTTACATTTACTTCCCGAGGTTTATATGCACACGCACAATGCTAAAAAAATTGGAATTTTAATTTTGGTTGGTATTGTTATTCAATCGGTATTAGAGTCTTTTTCAAAAGGAGCTGAACACGGGCATATTCATGTACATTCCGATAAATCACAATTTCCGTGGTTGTTGTTTATTAGTTTATGTATTCACGCATTTTCGGAAGGCTTACCAATACATCATGCTGGCGATAACTTGCTAGGAGCAATTATTGTGCATAAAATTCCGATTGCTATTGTTTTAACCACCTTTTTATTACAAACAAACTACAGTAAAAAAACAATTATTTTATTTTTAAGTATTTTTGCGTTTATGAGCCCGTTAGGTGTTTTAGTTTCTGATAAACTAGCTTTTTTCAGCGATTATCACACAGAAATTACCGCTTTAATTATTGGGGTTTTTCTGCATATTTCAACCATCATACTTTTTGAAAGTTCAGAAAATCATAAATTTAATTTAAAGAAATTTACAGCAATTATTTTAGGTGTTTTGCTTACTATTTTTACACTTTAATTTATAATTCCATATATAAAAGTAGAGACGCGATAAACGCGTCTCTACTTTTTGTGTTTTTTAATTAAACCAAATTGTAAATGATTTAATTTTTGCTAAATCAGGAATTTGCTCAATGCTTACTTTTTGAGTACTAAAATCTTTTAAACCTAAATCTTCTTTATCTAGAGAAATTGTAGCGTTTAAATCATCAATAAATAAGGTTACTGATAAAAATGATGACTCTACTTTGCTAATGCTGTTATTCGTATTAATTTCTTGAAATGACGAATTAATATTTAAACCAGAAGCTGTTTTAAAACGGTCATCAAAAATTTCAATACTTTTAATTGTTGATACTGAATCTAACTGTTCTTTTGGTACAATTGTTAATAAATGCTTCCCTCCTTTTTCAAAAATTAAATACTTATCATCTTCTTGAAAAAAGTTATTTCCCTTTGCTCCTTCGCTTAAAACTTTTACAATAGAATCATTTTTAAAAATGACATCTACCTGTTTCAGGGTTGTTTTACTAGTTAATTCACCTACTTTTCCTTTAGAAATATCATATTTACTATTTTCACATTGTATGAATACTACTGATATTAAAGCGATTATTAATGGTTTGATTATACTTTTCATCTAGTTTTTATTAATTATTTAAAGTTAAAAGTTAGGTTGCATTATTTTTTTCTTGATAAATAACGTAAAAGTAACAAAAATGATCCATAAAATTTTAATGTTAACTATCTTTGCATCCTTATGTTGAAAAAAGAAGTACAAGAGTTAATTGATAAAGGGCAAATGCTTCCATTAATGGAGGAATTTTACACTATTCAAGGAGAAGGATCGCACACAGGTACTGCGGCTTATTTTATTAGAATCGGAGGTTGTGATGTGGGTTGCCACTGGTGCGACGTTAAAGAAAGTTGGGATGCTAATTTGCATCCGCCAACCAAAACCGATATTATTGTTTCAAACGCTAAAAAACTAGCTAAAACCGTAGTAATTACTGGTGGAGAGCCTTTAATGTGGAGTTTAGATTATATTACAAAACAACTACAGGATCACGGCATGAAAACACATATCGAAACCTCAGGAGCGTATGCTTTTTCTGGTGTTTGGGATTGGTTTTGCTTATCTCCTAAAAAAACAAAATTACCTACAAAGGAATGCTACAAAGAAGCCGATGAGTTAAAAATGATTATTCATAATAAGAATGATTTTAAATTTGCGGAAGAACAAGCTGATAAGGTTGGCAAAAAATGCCAATTATTTTTACAACCTGAATGGAGTAAAAAAGAAGAAATGACTCCGTTAATAATAGATTATGTGATGAAAAACCCAAAATGGCGCATTTCGTTACAAACGCATAAATTTTTAAATATTCCTTAAATAATTAATAAAAACAACAAAAAAGCAACCTTAATAGGTTGCTTTTTTATTATGTAATAACTAAAAAATAGTTTTTATTTCTCATTATAAACACCCATCTTTTCGTATTTCTCCATACGTTGGGTAATTAATTCTGCTTCGCTTAAATCTTTTAAATCAGCAAAAGCACTTATTATTTGTGCTTGTACCGCTTTAAATGCGCCTTCTCTGTTAGCATGTGCTCCTCCTAATGGCTCTTCAATAATTCCGTCAATTAATTCTAATCGCTTCATATCTTCCCCCGTTAATTTTAACACTTCGGCAGCTTTTTGCTTATACTCCCAACTACGCCATAAAATAGAAGAACAAGATTCTGGTGAAATTACCGTGTACCAGGTATTTTCCATCATATAAACCCTGTTTCCAACACCAATACCTACAGCACCTCCTGATGCTCCTTCACCAATAACAATGGTAATTACAGGTACTTTTAAACGGGTCATTTCTAAAATATTACGAGCAATTGCCTCTCCTTGTCCACGTTCTTCTGCTTCTAAACCAGGATATGCTCCAGGAGTATCTACTAAAGTAACCACAGGAATACCAAATTTCTCTGCCATTTTCATTAAACGCAACGCTTTACGATATCCTTCAGGGTTTGCCATACCAAAATTACGGTACTGACGTGTTTTGGTGTTATATCCTTTTTGCTGACCAATAAACATAAACGACTGATCGCCTATTTTACCTAAACCACCAATCATCGCTTTGTCATCTTTTACATTACGATCACCGTGTAATTCCATAAAAGTATCGCCACAAATAGCCTTAATATAATCTAAAGTATAAGGACGGTTTGGATGACGTGATAATTGTACACGCTGCCAAGGGGTTATATTTTTATATATCTCTTTTTTGGTTTCTGCTAATTTTAGTTCAATCTTATTAGACGTTTCTGTAACATCAACATCGCTCTCTTCTCCCAAAGCAATACATTTTACTAACTGCTCTTCTAGTTCTTTTATAGGTAGTTCAAAATCTAAATATTCCATTATATATAGTTTGATTATATTTTTGTTGTTTGTAAAAGCAAACATACTAAAAAATTGTAATTTTTAGCTTTTTACTTTTTTTAAAAAAGATTATTTTTTAGTGAATTTCTTTTTTATTTCACTCCTGTTTTTTAAAATGCCGTTGGCTAAAACAATTAGTAAGATAACCACTGCTCCGTAATAAAAAGCAGCACTCATTTGTTCTTTTTCACCAAATATTATTAAGGCTAAAATAATAGCGTAAACAGGTTCTAAATTTATGGTTAACATCACCGTATAAGGCGTTATGTATTTCATCACTTTTACCGATGCAATAAACGCATATGCCGTACAAATACTACTTAAAAGCAGTAAATACAACCAGTCGTTTGTTGGTATCTGAAAAAAATCAACAGTAAATTTCTGGGTAAAAATCAAATACAAAGTGATGGCTAAAGCACCAAATAATAATTGATAAAATGAAATAATATTTGCTTCATATTTCTTGATAAAAATGCCATTTAAAACTGCAAATAATGCCGATAAAAAAGCAGATATCAAGGCGTATATAATTCCTAAGGTATATTGACTTTCAAAATTAAAAATTAGGTATAAACCGCCTATAATTAGCAAGCCTAATACAATTTCGAGAGTGGCTATTTTTCGTTTAAAAAATAAGGGTTCAATAAGTGCTGCAAAAAAAGCGCCTGTACTCATAGTTACTAAGGCTACCGATACGTTTGAAACCTTTATCGCTTCAAAAAAAGTAACCCAGTGAACGGCAATAATTACGCCTGAAATAGCAAATTTTAAAAGTCCTTTTTTATCAACTATAAAGGGTATCTTCTGAAAAAGAAAATAAATAGCTATAAAAACCACCGCCAAACACATTCGATACCAAACTAAGGGTACTGAATCTATTGAAATTAACGCACCAAGTATGGCGGTAAAACCCCAAATAAATACAATGAAGTGTAAATGAAGATAGTTTTTTAACTTATTTTCTTCCATTTAAATATAAATAAAGTGAATACAAACCAAAAACGATGTTTGGTATCCACACATTTAGCAAGGCGTTTGCTCCTGCAACTGCTCCTAGTACCTCTGCTACCTTTAAAAAGAATACATAAAGAAACATTAACGAAATACCTAACGCTAAATTAGCCCCTATTCCTCCTCGGGTTTTCTTGTATGCCAAACCTACCGCAATTAAGGTTAAAATATAACAGGCTATTGGTAAACTGGTACGTTTATACAGTTCAACCAAATACATATTTAAGTTTTTAATACCTCTATTTTTAGACATTTCTATAAATTCTATTAGTTCTGGTGTTCGCATTTCTTGCGCCATTACATTTTTATAGTTAAAGTCCTTAGGGGTAAAAGCAAAGGTGGTATCTACATTGTTTCCTGAAAAAATACTGTCACGGGCTTTGAAAATTTTTCTTAACTTCCAATTATAAAGCTTAAAAGTACTGTCTTTTTCACTCCAATTAATATTATCGGCCGATAGTTGCTGTTTTAATTGAATTCCATCATAAATTTCAGTGGTAAAATTATAGCCTGTATTTCTTTTTAAATCAAAACTTTGAAGATAAATATACGTACTGTCATTTAATTGTAAACTAAACTCTCTAATGGTATGATCGGAATATTTTCGCTTTTTTAAATAGGTTCTTTCAAACTTCTTTCTGGTTTTACTACTCGATGGCACAAAAAAATGATTCATCAATAAAGCCACCGAACACACAATTGTTGCTCCTATAAAATAAGGATATAAAAATCGGGTAAAAGATACTTGCGATCCATTTATCGCTACAATTTCGGTATTGTTTGCTAGTTTTGAGGTAAATAATATTACCGCAATAAATAATGCCAAGGGCATAAATGTATTGGCGTAGTAAATAATAAAATTCACATAATAATCATTTACAACCTCAAAAAATGTTAAGGTTTCTTCTCGTAAAAACTTGTCTATTTTCTCGGCAATATCAATAGCTACCGCAATAGGTATTAATATTAATAAGGTGAATAGAAATGTTGCCAAAAAACGCTTTAATATGTACCAATCAAGTATCTTCAAAAAAAAATATTTTATAAACGGTTATCCATTTGTTTGACCATTTTATCTTTCCACTGTACAAAATCGCCAGCAATAATATGCTTTCTAGCCTCTCTTGTAAGCCATAAATAAAATCCTAAATTATGAATAGAAGCAATTTGCTTTCCTAACATTTCTTTTGCCGCAAATAAGTGACGTAAATATGCTTTAGAATACATAGTGTCTACATAGGTAATTGCCATGTCATCAATAGGAGAAAAATCATTTTCCCACTTCTTATTTTTAATATTAATAGACCCGTGTGCGGTAAATAACATTCCATTACGAGCGTTACGTGTTGGCATTACACAGTCAAACATATCAATACCTAGTGCGATGTTTTCTAAAATATTAATTGGCGTACCAACTCCCATTAAATAACGAGGTTTGTCTTCAGGTAAAATAGCCGTTACAACTTCGGTCATTGCGTATAATTCATCGGCTGGTTCGCCTACTGATAATCCTCCAATGGCATTTCCTTCTGCTCCTACGGATGCGATATATTCTGCAGATTGTTTTCTTAAATCTTTATAAGTACTTCCTTGAACAATCGGGAAAAATGCTTGTTTATGCCCGTATTTGAAAGGTACTTTTTCTAAGTGATTTACACAACGTTTCAACCAACGATGCGTCATGTGCATAGAACGTTTTGCGTAGTTATAATCACAAGGATATGGCGTACATTCGTCAAAAGCCATGATAATATCAGCACCAATAGTACGCTGAGTTTCCATTACATTTTCTGGTGAGAAAAAATGTGAAGAACCATCAATATGACTTTTAAAGACTACTCCTTCTTCGTTTATTTTTCTTCTTCCTGATAATGAATATACTTGATATCCACCACTGTCAGTTAAAATATTGCGATCCCAATTCATAAACTTATGCAAACCACCTGCGGCTTCTAAAGTTTCTAATTTTGGACGCAAATATAAATGATAGGTGTTTCCTAAAATAATATCTGGGTTTATTTCATCTTTTAGTTCGGATTGATGCACACCTTTTACTGTACCAACAGTTCCTACTGGCATAAAAATTGGTGTTTCAATAATTCCGTGATCTGTAGTAATAACTCCTGCGCGGGCTTTACTTTTTGGGTCTGTTATTTTTAAGTCGAATTGCATAGGCGACAAATATACGTTTATTTACTAAAAAATAAACGTATGGGGTGTTTTTAGGTTTTTTTTAGCTATTATTTTTTATCCGTTATAAAACGTACTTTATTTACGTCTTCTTGCCGATTTTCCTTTTGCACTTGCTTTTACAGTTCGTATGGTTTTAGGAGAATTCTTTCTAAAAGCAGCACTTTTTTTGTTAACTAGCTCTTTTTTCTTTGCTTTTTTCGCTTGTTTTGCCTGCTCTTTTTGACCTGATTTACTTGCTTGACCTGATTTACTCGCTTGATTTTCTTCCCTTGCTAGCTTGCTTTGTTTCAACTTATCACTCTTAAAATCAGAAGCTTCTTCGGTTTTAGACGAACTTGAAATCATTTCATTAATTTCGTTCATTTCCTCTTCGGTTAACTCGCGCCAATCTCCAGGTTTTAAGTTTCCTAAACCAACATTCATAATACGATTACGCTGTAACTTAGTTACTTCGTACTCTAAATATTCGCACATTCTACGAATTTGACGGTTTAAACCCTGAGTTAAGGTAATTTGAAAGATAAAATCTGTTATTTTTTCAACCTTACATTTTTGAGTTACTGTTCCTAACATCGGGATTCCGTTACTCATTTTAGCAATAAACTCGTCAGTTATTTTTTTATCAACACTAACAATATACTCCTTTTCGTGATTGTTTCCTGCTCTTAAAATTTTATTAACAATATCGCCATCGTTGGTTAAAAAAATTAATCCTTCGGATGGTTTGTCTAAACGACCTATCGGAAATAATCTGTCGGGATGCCCTACAAACTTTACAATATTGTCTTTTTCTCGACTATCGGTCGTACAAACAATACCTACGGGTTTATTTAAAGCGATATAAAGTATCGTTTCTTTTACTATTAAACGTCGGCCATCAACCCGAACATCATCTCCTTTAGAAACTCGATTTCCTAATTGTGCTACATTTTTATTGATGGTAATTCTACCTGATCTAATATATTTTTCAGCATCTCTACGAGAACATAACCCGGTACTACTGATAAATTTATTAAGATTTACTGAAACTTTATTTTGATTTTCCATTAGTGCAAAGAAAAAGAAAATCCCCAAGTTTTACTTGAGGATGTTCATTAATTATTATTATTATTTTAAAAAATAATCATTTTTTGGGTACATCTAGCTAAACTTGGGCGTCTATCGTAATCAAAACCAAGGGTTATCATATGTGTTCCGTAATTAAAATTTTGTGTTTTATTTAAATCGATACTAAAACCGTACGACATATATAAATTATTCTTTTTTAAACCTACTAAAGGTGCAATAGCATGAGGCTTAAATATTTGATCATTTAATGAGGTGTAACTTGCCCCTACCCAAACATAACCATCATAAATACCTTTTCGAACCTTTACGTTCAAATCTGTTCTTGATCTTTTGTCAGATTCATAGTATTCTATAAATATAGAGGGTTCTATTTCTATCTTATTACTAATTCTGGCTAAAACATAGGAAGTATAAAGTGTATAACGCCCTAAAGATTCAGGCTCACTTGTTAATAGATTGTCTATTTTTTTATCTAAAATATTATTTGCGTTTACACTAATACTAAAACGTTCGTAACGGTACAACAGCCCTACATCAAAATTAGAATTTGTTTCTGATATATTTGATACAAATTGCCCTGAATTATTTTGAGAGGTGTCAATACCAAATTGTACAAAATTATAGGTCAATCCGAAGGATAAAAAACTATCGTGAAATTGGCTTAGCGTTAAATGACTTGCCAACGATAATTTAATTCCTTTTTGACTTGTAAACCCATTTTTATCATTAAAAACAGTTATACCACCACCAAAACGCTCTGCCAAACGGGCATCTATAATTAACGATTGTGTATCAGGAGATTCTTTAACCCCAATCCACTGACTTACCCCATTTAATCGAACCTTAAATTCCGAGCCAATACCAGCATAACTTGGCGATATCAAAAATGGATTATCTGCCATATGGCTTACATATTGTGGTAAATTAATTTCCTGAGCCACTAACTTTACACTACAAATTAGAATACTTATTGTTATGAATATTTTTCTCATTTTTTATCTGTATAAAGTAAAGTGACCCATTAATTTTTTCTCTTCTCCTGATAATTCATTGTAATAAATGGTGTACCAATAATCTCCTGCTGGTAATGGTTTCCCTTGGTAAGTTCCGTCCCATCCTTGAGTTAATCCTTGGTAGTTTTGAATTTTACGAGCGTATCGGTCATAGATATACACTTTTATATTATGATAATTTTCTACTTCTAAAGGATACCAGAAATCGTTAATTCCATCACCATCTGGTGTAAATAAGTTCAATACACTTATACTTACATATCTTCCTGTTACAAGTAATATTACCTCACAACCTCTAGCATCGGTTACTTTAATTTCATATTCTTTGGTTTGTAAAATGGTAAACTCATTGTCTTGCCCATAATCTACGCCGTCAAGAGTGAAATTATATGGCGGTAAACCGAAATTAACATTGGCGATTAATTTATTTTTCTCAGAATCGTCAATAGTCATTGCTAATGCCTGAATGTCTTGAATATCAAATTCATCCGTAGAAGTTTCTGTACAACTAGAAGCATTATGCGTTGCCGTTACTTTATAAGCATCGCCTGGTGCTACATCTATAAATTCACCTGTTGTATTAGTTAAAGGAGTATTTATACCGTTATCTAAAGTAAAAATTACATCATCTTTATATTTATCAGCAACAAAGGCTTTGATAAAATTCCCGGAATCACAAGTATAATTAGAAAATGCTTCTACATCTAAACTAATAGCTGCTGTTGTTTCTTGTATATCTAATGTTGCTACTGAACAACCTTTATCTTTTCCTCGAACGCTAATTGAATACTTTTTTCCTGCTTCAATTCCTTCATCTTTACCTAATGTAATTTGATTTAAAGAATACGGAACTAGCAATTCATCATTATTTATACTGATGTAATAAGGCTGTGTTCCTCCTGTAACATTAACTGTTATTGTTGGTGTTGCATCATAAATACAAACTTGTTGAGTTATCGCTACTGCGGTTATATCTATATTATTTGGTTGTTTAACAGTTACTTCTATAGCTGCTTGTGTACAACCTCTAACATCTTTTACTGTTACATAATATGTACCTGCTTTTAAGTTTGTAAACTCGCCATCTTGAACAAATTTATTTGCAGGATATTCAAGACTTCCGGGATCTGAAACAATATTATATTCATAGTGTTTAGTTCCACCTGTTGCCGATGCTGTAATAACACCTGTGTTTCCGCCATTACAGGTTACATGTTGTGTAACTTTTACATCAGGAATTAACGCTTCAGGTTCTTTTATTTCGTGATCTTTTATGGTTTCCATTTCACAAACTTCACCAAACCTATTGGTACTTCTTACCTTAATTTTATAGGTTGCTGGTGTTAAGCCTGAAAAAGTATTTGATATTTGCCAAACTCCTGTAATTGCTACACCATTTCCTGCTAATAATTGATATTCATAATTTCCAAAACCACCTGTTACTGTTGCCGATAACACTCCGTTGCTATCATCTTTACAGGTAATAAAACCTAAATCTACATTTAAAGTTGCTTCTAAATCTACATATTCAGCAATTGTAGCGGTTGTTGTTGTTACACACTGCTCAGTATCTTTTACATAAAATGTATTTAATCCTGGGTTAAGCCCTGTAAAAGTATAAGTAGTACTTGCTGATGCTGTATAATTAATTCCATCGGTACTAAATTCGTATGGTGCTTTTCCGCCACCTGCTGTAACCTCAACGCTTGCTGTTGAATTATTCTCACAAGTAATATCTTCTGTAATATTTACAGATGATATTATTACTTTATTAGGGTCTTTAATTTCAACCTTAACATTTTCTAAAGCTCCTGTGGTACAACCGTATTTATTATCAATCACTCTTACTTGATAATTTCCTGCTTGTAAACCTGTAAAAATATTTGAGGTTTGCTCTAGCACAATTCCGTTCGGATATTTTAAAATATAACTGTAAGTTCTTATTGAAGTATCTTGCGTTTGCCCGCCACCAGTTACGTTTACTTCAATACTCGCATTTTTTTCACCTTCACAAACATTTTGAGTTACTTTAGGAGTATCCACAATTAATTTTACTCCTTTCACTAATACAAAATCAAACGTTGCTTCACAGTTATTAATGTCTCTTACCGTTGCCGTATAGCTTCCTTCTTCTAATTTCTCAAATTTATTATTTTTACTAAAAGGTTGTTCTATTGTTGTTATATTATTTTTGGTTTTTTCTAATTGATATTCATAATTACCCCAACCGCCATCGGCTTTTAAAATAATAGCTCCTTCACCAGAGTTACAACTGATAAACGTTACAATACTATCATCTAAAGTTAATTCAGGTTGCGATTCTATCGTAAAATCTTTAGATAAAGGCTCACATCCAGGAGCATCGGTCATCGTTATTTTTACTTTATAAGTTCCTGCAGTTAAGCCTGAAATCATATTTTGAACTCCGCCTGTTCCGTTTCCTGTTATTGGTGCTGTTAATGAACTTTCTGTTATTGCATCTACAACTTCATAAGTATAAGCACCTGTGTAATCAGCAGCTGCAATAATAGTTTCAATATCTAAAGTTACTGTTGCTGTTGCAATTCCTGTTGCATCAAAACAAGTTCTTTTATTACCACCAATTTTGATATTAAATGTTGGTTCATCTTTTACAGTATGACTTGTTCTAAATACACAACCTATTGCTGGGTTTGTAATTGTTATGGTATAAACATCCGTATCTAAACCTGTAAATGTTGCACTACCTGTTGCAGAAACAATTGTTTCTTGCTCATCATAAGTTGTGTTCGTTCCTTTTATCGTATAAATTAAGTTTGCGATATTAGGGTTTGCGATATCATGATTTGCTTTTACAGTAATTATTTCTTTATTGGTACAATCTAATTTCTGAGTTATTTTAATTTCTGCTTCTGCTATTTTTTGAAAAGCATCAATAGCAACTGTTGTTGTTGCTGATGAACAATTTTGTGCATCGTAAACCGTAATTGTAACAGTTCCTGCTTTAATATCATTATTATTATTAACAATATTAAAGATCAAGTCATTTTCATCTTGTTCAATATCATCCGTAGCATCTAAAGGTGTTCCGTTATCGTACACAAATACGATTCTGTTAATATTTTGAACGCCTCCAGGAACTGTTCCGCCATTAATTGCATCTGTAACAGTTACCGTTGCCATATTTGTTTGGTTTCCTGTTGTACAAGAAAATTCTACTACCGAATTTTGAATTTCAACAATATCAAGAGTAATTTTTGTTTTTTCAACAATCGTTACATCTTTAGTTGCTGTACAGTCGTTTGTTCCTTTTCCTGTAATAGTATAAGTTCCTGCCGATAATCCTGTGAATTTAAACTCTCCAATTGGTAAAGTTATTATCGGGTTTGTATTTATAGAATATTCTAAAGGATTAATTCCATTTGGTGTTTCTTTTACTAAAACTTCACCCGTAGAACTTCCGTTACAAATATTATTTACAAGTATTTGTGGTTCAAAAGCTGGTACTAATTTATCATCAACTACAATATCTTCTGATTCAATTGAATTACAGGTAATTTCTGCTTTATTGTCTGTGATTTTAAGAATATACGTTCCTGCATCTGCGATGCTAAAAGTTGGTGGATTTGTTGTTTTTATAACTGCTACTATGTTAGTCGCATCATTTTTATCAACAACTGAATAACTGAAATCACCACTTCCGCCTGTTACATTTATGATATACTCTGCATTTTCACTTCCTGGAATACAAGTTAATTTACCTGGAGTTAAGCCTAAAGCAATATCAGGATAAACTGTTACAACATCTGCATTTACTGTTTCAGGAGTTCCGATACAACCTTTTACATCGTTTACGCTTACCGTATAATCTTCGTTATTATCTACAGATAAATTATCGAAAGTATGTGTTAAAGAAGTTGTTGTAATACTTTCTTCGATTCCTGCACTATCTTTTAATGTATAAATATATTCCCCTGAACCTCCTTGTGCGGTTACTTTAATTGCTGGTTTTGTATCTGAACAAATATTGGCAATCATTTCCGTTTTAAAAGTAACTGGTTTTGGGTTTACTATAATTTGCTCTTTAGAATATACGTTGTCACATCCTAAAACATCTTTTACCTGAACTTTATAAGTTCCCTCAGGTAAGTTTTTAAAGATGTTATTGCCTTTATTATTTGCAAAATCATAAATAACATCAGCTCCTAAAGCATCTTTTACTGTAATAGTATTTCCTAAATTATCTTCCAATTGATATTCATAATTACTTCCCCAACCGCCTGTTGCTGTTGCAGTAATTGTTGCATTGTTATCGTTAGTACAAGTTATTTCTGATGAAATATCTGCTGTTACTTCTAATTTTATTGGAGCATCTTCAATTGTAAATACTTCGGATGTAAAACTACACGCTGTAGCATTATCAATTTCTGTAATTTTAACATAATAGCTTCCTGCTTTTAAACCTGAAATTTTAAGCGGGTTTGTTGTTCCTGTTGCTGCTTGTACATTTTCTTTTATTGGACTAGGTGTTAATGAATTTCCTACTGAATCTAAAACTTCATATTCATACTCTCCTGTATAAAATTCTTGTGAATTTCCTTTTTGAACATCTATAACCACGCTTCCTGTTTCCGAACCTGTACAAGTTGTGTTTTCAATACTAGAAGAAAGAACATTATAAACAGGCGCTTCAACACTATACGATTGCGCTGTTGTAACACATCCTGTTACTGGGTCTTCGATTGAAATAGTATAAATACCTACAGGTAAATTGTTAAAAACTGTTCCTGTAATATTAGCTAATGCTCTTGGAATTTCTTTTGAAATTATAGTTCCATCAGGTTTTTCAATTTCAACTTTAATAGGAGTTATTATTGTAGGATCTAAATTATCTAATTTAACAGTAATACTTTGCTTACCAACTTCACAAGTTGGTGTATGTGATATTTGAATATCGCTTGGTAGTATCGCTGCAAAAGCAGGGATAGTAACTGTTTTTATATCTGAATCACAGCCTTGGTCATCTGTAACTTTAATTTCAACTATTCCTCCTAAAACATTTGTTGTTGTAAATGTAAAGGTTGATGAATCGATTTGTGTTACATCATCTGTATTATCCGTTGGCGTTCCATTATCATATACAAACTCTACATTATAATTTCCTGTTCCGCCTTTAATATCTGTTTTATCAACAGTTATCGTTGCCGTTGGGTTTGCTACATCACAATTATAAGTTATTGCGTTTTGTATATCTACTGCTAATAAATTAAGAATAACTTTATCTAATTGCTCAATTGTTACATCTTTAGATGTTACTGAACATCCGTTATCTCCTGTTCCTTTTATTATATAAGTTCCTAATTTTAAAGCTGAGAAAGTTTTTGTTACTGCATCAAAAGTTCCATTTTCGAAAGTTCCACCATTTAAACTTATTGTATAAGTTACAGGGTTCACTTCTGCTACAAAAACTTCATTAACCGCAATTACACCGTCAGAACTATCAAAACAAATATTATTTGTTGTTGCTTTTGGATTAAAATCTGGCTGTGCAGGTTCATTAACAGTAAACGTTCTTGTTATTGGATTTAAACAATTACCTATTGCTCCTGTATCTGTAATAGTTACAGTATATGTTCCTGCTTTACTTGTTTTAAATATTGTTGGACTCGTAAAAGTTGTTGTTGCTAGCTCTTCAATATCTCCAGATGCTTCATTTTTAACAATTCCATAGGTAAAAGTTCCACTTCCTCCGCTTGCAACGATATTAAACGTTACCTCATCTGTACTAACACATGTTAATAAATCTGTAGAGGTTGGTGTTGGGAAATCAATATTTTCAAAAATTTCTAGTGTATCATTTCCTGATATTTTTACAGTTCCATTACACTGGTTTGTATCTTTTACTGTTACCGTATAATTTGCTGCTGGTAAATTTGTAAATGTGTAAGCTCCTGTAGCTCCTGTTTCCTTTGTTACTTTTACAGGATTTGAATCATCTGTTAAGGTATAGGTATAAGTTCCTGTTCCGCCAGAACCTGTTACCGTAATTTCTCCACCGATTTTATTATCACAAATTGTATCATCTTTAGATACTGTAAACTCTACTTTCGTTGGATTTTCTACAATTACCTCAGCAGATTCAACATCACAACCTAAAGCATCTTTTACTCGAACTTTATAAGTTCCCTCAGGTAAGTTTTCAAAGATGTTGTTGCCTTTGTTATTTGCAAAATTATAAATAACATCTGTTCCTGTCTTATCTTTTACTGTAATAGCAGTTCCCGAAGTATCTTCTAATTGATATTCATAAGAACTATTCCAACCGCCTGTTGCTGTTGCCGTAATTGTTGCATTTGCATCATCAGTACAACTAATTTTTGTTGTAACATCTGCTGTTACACCTAAAATAATTGCAGGTTTTATAATTTCAAATTCTGAAGATAAATTAACGCTACAATTTTTATCATTAGAATTTATTAAAGTTATTTTAATTTTATATTTCCCTGCTTCTAAACCTGTAATTTCTTCTGATGTTCCTGCGGAAATATTTGTTCCTGTTATTGCAGATGTTAATCCAATTCCTGTTACAGAATCTACAACTTCATAATTATAATTTCCTGTATAATCTTTAACATCAATTTCGATACTTCCTTTACCATTGAAACAAGCTATATCTTTTTTATCAGAAAGAACAACATCATAAACTGGTATTTTACTTACCGTATGGAATCTTGTTGCTTCACAACCTGTTACTGCATCGGTTACTGATATGGTATAATTTCCTGTTGGTAAATCTGTAAATTCTATTGGTGATGTTAATACTGGGCTTGCAGGATTTTGAACATATCCGCCTGTTAATACACCTGTTTGTGTTACAGTAATCTTATTTATCGTTCCTGTAAAAATTACTTTAATACTTTCATTTACTGAACAAGTTATTGGAGTTTTCTGAGTTACTTTTAAATCTCCAATCGGTGCAAAAGCTGGAATTGTTACTTCTTCTTCCGTAGATGAACAACCTTGGTCATCAGAAACGATAATTTTAACTTTTCCTCCTGAAGTGTTTGTTGTTGTAAATTTAAAAACATTTGGAACGGCTTGTGTTACATCATCTGTAGTATCCGCTGGCGTTCCATTATCATATACAAATGCTACATTATAATTCCCACTTCCTCCTGACAATTCATTTTTATCAACTTTTATCGTTGCCATTGGAATTTCAGGGCTACAGCTATATTCAATATCTTTTATTGCATCTGTAGCAATTGTAACTTTAGGTGTTTGTTTAATTTCTATTTCAGCATGAACAAATGTACAATCGTTAGTTCCTGTTCCTGTAACAATATATTTTCCTGCTTTTAAACCTTTGAAAGTTTTTGTTGCTTTATCAAAGTTTATTACTGGAGTTGCATTTATCGTATAATCTAAATCATTAATTCCATTTTGTAATTCTGAAGTTATCGAAATTACACCATCAGAACTTTCAAAACAAATATCCGTTGTTGTTGCTTCTGCTTCAAAATATGGTTTTACAGATTCAGCAACTGTAAAATCTCTTGTTATTGGACAATTTCCTCCTATATCTGTAATTGTTATGGTATATTCTTCTGCTACACTTGTTTTAAAAGTTGGTGGAGTTGTTAATGTTGCTGGTGTAACTATAATAACCTTACTTGTATCATCTTTTTCAGTAACTAAATACGTAAAGTTTCCACTTCCGCCACTTACATTTATATTATAAACTGCGTTTGTATTCGTATTTGGAGAAACTCCTGTTCCTGTTTGACATTTTAATCCTGTAACAAGTGTTGGCTCATTAAATACAATATCATCAAAGATTTCTATATCCGCAGTTCCTGTTCCTATACATTGATTCCCATCTTTTACGCTTACCGTATAATTTGCTTTTGATAAACCTGTAAATGTGTATTCTGTATCGGTTATAGTTTTTGTTTTTACAACTCCTGAAGTTGTATTTGTTAAAGTATAAGTATAAGGAGGTTTTCCGCCTGCTAATCCTGATACTGCATCTTTTAAATCAACAGTAATACTTCCTGCGATATTCGCATCACAAACCGTATCATCTTTAGTTACTGTAAATTCTACTTGCGTTGGGTTTGTAATTATTATATCATTAGAAGGAACAATACAACCTAAAGCATCTCTTACGCTAACTTTATAAGTTCCATGAGATAAACCTGTAAATATTTTATTCGTTGTATTTGTTGTGAAATCATAACCTAAAACTATTCCCGAAGCATCTTCTAATTGATATTCATAACGACCCCAACCGCCTTTTGTTTCGGTTACAGTAATTGTTGCATTTGCATCATCTATACATTGTACTGCTGATGTTTCTTCTGCTTCTACACTTAAAACTGCTGGAGCATCTTCAATTTTAAAATCTATTGGAGTAACTGTACAGTTTATAGTTCCTGTTGTTATATTAACAGTATAATCTCCAGCTTTTAAACCTGTAATTTCTTTTGGTGTTCTTACTGGTATTGTCCCTGTTCCTGTTCCTGTTTTTGCAGGAGATAATGAAGCTCCTGCTTTGGTTACAATTTCATAATCATAATTCCCTACATAACCATCAACATCAATTTTAATACTTCCTGAATCTGTACCAAAACAAGATGTATCTATTTTATCTGAAAGAAGAATAGTATAAGCAGGAATTGCCGTTACCGTATGATAAGTAGTTAATTCACAACCTGTAGTTACGTTTGCTAAGGTTATTTTATATTTTCCTACTGGTAAACCTTTAAATGTCGCTGTGCTTACTCCTGTTCCAGTTTGTGTTACCGCTGCATAACCACTTCCTGTAGTTTGCGTTACTGTAATAGTCGCTGTAGTTGCTAAAGGAGCATCAAAAGTTACTGTGATTTCTTCATTAGTTCCACAACTAATTAATTGGCTTGCCGTTGGTGTAGCTGTTGTTGGTAAAGCATCAAAAGCAGCTATTGTTGCTGATGTTGTTCCTTCACACCCTTGGTCATCATAAACAGTAATATCAACTGTTCCACCTAAAACATTATCCGTAGTAAATTCAAAGTTTGATGAAGCGGGTGGTGTTACTACTGCTCCTCCACCGTTTGGCGTAAATACAAATTCTGCTTTTATATAAGTTCCACTTCCTTTTGTTATGGCTGTTTTATCAACTTTTACAATTGCACTGTTTCTTGTGTTTCCTGTTGTACACGCAAACTCTGTTACTGTTGGCGCAGGTACTATTATTGGGTCAAATTCTTCAATTTTTATAGTATTTGGTGGTGTTGTACAACCATTCGCTCCTTTTGCTGTTATTTTATATTCTCCTGCTGAAAGATTATCAAAAATAACTGGGTCTGCTGTTGATACTGTTTTTGTCGGTAATGTTACGTTTGTTGTTGTATTTAATACCGTAAAAGTTAAAGGTTCAGCACCGTTAATTGTTGGAGTTATTGTTATTTCTCCATTTGTTGCAGCATCACAAATATTATTTTTTGTAATTATAGCCGTAAAACTTGGTGTTATTGTATTTGATACTGTAAATGTTTTCTTTAGAGAACAATTATTAGCTGTATCAAAAATTTCAATCGTATGATTCCCTGTATTTAAGTTTGCAGGTAAAATAACGCTAGTTCCTGCAAAAACTACAGCTGTTCCTGAATCTAAAATATATTGATAATTTCCTGCTCCTGAACCTGTATTTACGGTTATAGTTGCTGTTGCATTATTCGCTGAATTATTGCTAGTATCACAACTTGGTACTGTTATGTTATCAATATCAAAAGTAATATCAGGATGAACATTAAATGTCTCAGTAGCAGTACAACCGTTTGCGTCTTTTACTGTTAATATTTGATTTAAACCATCAGAAACATTCATTGTATGGTTTGCTGTGCTTATTGGTGCGGTAAAAGTTACGCCACCATCAATAGAATATTGATAAGGAGCTAATCCGCTTGTTGTATTAATATCAATAGTATTTACAGCTCCACAACTATTTACCGTTACAGGGCTAATTGTTGGGCTTTGGCTTACTGTTAAGCTTAGATTTCCTATAGTTTTTGTACAAGAATTTGGTGCAGGGTTTGCATCTACAATTTCTATATCAAAGGTAACTGGTAATGCTGGATCTGTAACATCAGTATGAGCTACTGTTATACTACTACCTGTTACGGTAGCAGTTGTAGCATTCACTAAATTAATTACCTTGTAAGTATAAGCTGCTCCTGTTGTTGCAGGAAGCCCACCGACAACATTTTCAATTAAAACCTCTCCATCAACAGAACAAGTAATATCGTTAATTTTCTTAAAAGTTCCGTTAATAGGTGCAATTGGTTCTATTTTAACATCCTGACTACCAAATGTACAGGTTTTTATATTATTTTCTATTTCAAGGTAATACTTTCCTTTTCCTAAACCATTTACTATAATATCAGTAAATCCTGTTTGTGGTTTGTCTATATATGAAGAAACTTTTACTCCTAAATTAGTTGTTTCATCTCTTTTAAATAATGTCCAAGTAAAATCATTAGATAAATCACCAAAGTTATTAACTATTGAAAAAGTAATACTTCCATTATCATTCGTTGCACAGGTTTGGTTATTTACAAGTCCTGTAATAGGCACGGTCGGATTAAAATCTACGTATAAATCTTCACTATTTTTTTCAATACATCCTCTAGAGTCTCTTACATAAAACACATAACTTAAACCTGGGGTTAAACCGTTATATGTTAAAGTTCTATCCGCATCAATTACAACTCCGTTCTTATCAGTATTAATTAAAATATCTGCACTTTGCCATGCTGTTGGCGAGGTAATATCATCTATAGCAAACTCAAAAGGACCTACACCATTAATTGCCTGTACTGTTACAGAAAAACCTAAAGCACAATTCCCAGGGCTAGCAATAGGATCTACAATTAAACCATTTACATCAAAAGGTATTTCATACGAATTAAATTTTTCTGTACATTTTACAACGCCATTTTCTAATAATCGTATTATTGGGTACACTACAATTCCTTGATTAATACTCGTAAATACTGGAGATGTTTCCCAAGTAATCCCATTATCTTTACTATACTCAATTGCATAAGGAGATGCTACAGCTGTAATATTTTCAAATTTAAAACCAAATAGCGTTTCATTTCCTACAAAAGGCACATCACAATCAGGTAATATTGATGCTAATGTTGCCGCTAAAACTGGTGGAGTTACTAAATCAAAAGTTTTAGTATCTGTACAACCAAGGCTATCGGTTATTTCAACTTCATAACCTGTTCCCGCAGGAATATCATTAAAATTAAAGGTAGATAAACTATGGTTTGCTATGGTTTCTATTAAAACTCCTGCATTATCTTTTAAAGTAATTGTATGTTCAATTTGCCCAGTATTTGCCGTAATTATACCACTTACATTTCCATTGGTAGTACATGTAGGGTTATTCGGTGTTAAGGTAATTTCAATAGGCGTTATTGTTTTTATAAGTATGTCTTCTACTATATATTCACAATTTTGAGCATCTTTTACATAAACGTCATAAGTTCCTGCGGCTAAACCTGTAATTGGATTTGTTGCTGAATATGTTCCTGCTGCGGGTGCTGTGGTATTTGCTGTTACTACTGAAAATTGATAATCTGTAGGAGTAACAAAACCAGTACCACCACTTGGCACTACTAATATTTGTCCTGTCGGAGCTCCTGCTGGTGTACAACTTAAATTTGTTGGTGTTGCAGTAGCCGATAATTCAGGATAAATAGTTATTGTTTTTTCTAAAGAACAACCTCTTTCATCGATTATTTTTATTTTATGAACTCCTGGTGATAAACCTGTTATTGTAAATGAAGTAGCTCCTGCAGGTATTGCATTTAAAGTCGTACCACCATTTTGAGTATATTTAAATTTACCATTTCCTAGGATATTAGTAACATTTATTGTTCCGTTGCTTCCATCGTAACACAATGCTTTTACATCAAAACTTACATCAATTTTAGCTTTAACTTCTATCGTAACAGCATCTGACTTACAACCTGCTCCGTTTTTATCCGTAGCAACAATTTTATATTTTCCTTTGGATATATTTGTAAAATTAGTTGTCGTTGTTATTGGAATTGGTAATGGATTTCCAGAACTGTCCAGCAATTCAAAAGTATAAGGAGCGATTCCGTTTTTTGGTGTAACTTGTATAGTTGCTCCAATATTTGGATTACACGTAATTTCTTTAATTACTGTTGCGGTAACTCCTACTTTATCAGGATTATCTAATTTTTCTGTTGATACAATAACTTCACAAAGTAGTGCTGTATTATTTTGTCTTACTTTAACATCATACGTTCCGTCTGCTAAACCAGATTCAGTAACAATATTTGTAGCTGCACTTTTCCAAGTTCCTCCATTAATAGAATATTCATACTGCAATGTTGCGTTTACAGCTTCAATAGTAATACTACCATCAGATGCTCCAAAACATGTCGGGTTTACCGTCTTGATTACACTTGCACCAAATTTTTTATCATTTGCTACAATTACATCAATATCTGTAAAACAATCACTTCCATAACCTACAGATACCGTATAAGAACCTGCATCTAAATCAGCAAAAACATTTGGATTAGCTCCTGTTTGTGGCGTTGCTCCATCTAGGCTATATGTATAACTAGCATCAAAAGGCAATACTGTAATCCTTCCTTTTCCATCACAATTATAAGCTACCGATTCTGTTAATGTTGGTGCTGTTGGTAATGGATTAATTGTAACATCGTTTAAAGATATCTCACAATTATTTACATCTTTTACTTTAATATTATAAGTTCCTGCATCTAAACCTAAGTGCTGATTTCCTACAACTGGTTGAAAATCTGTAACAGGTGCTGTGTCTAATTTATAAGAAAAAGTATAAACGCCTGTTCCTCCGTTAGGATTTACAAAATCAATTCCTCCTTTTAGTGTTTTACAAGTAAAATGTATCGGTATTGCTGAACCGTTTTCTAATTTATCTGGAGCTTTAATTGTTTGAGTTGGAATTGTAACAGTACAAGTATTTGCATCTTTTACAATAATATCATAATCATCTGCTACTAAACCTGCAATTGTATGTGTATTTCCTACTACAGTAACCGTTGCTGCTGCTGGAATTGCTCCATTTATAGTATAAGTATAAGTTGGTTTTCCACCTGATATTTCAAAAACAAGACTACCAGTTTCTCCAAAACAATTTGGTTGTATTATCGTTTTTTCTGTTGCTGTTAAATCAGGGATTTTAGTTATTTCTTTTGTTTCTTTATATTCACAATAATCAGTACCTAAAGTTCCTGTTCCGTTATTATCTCTAATATAAACATCGTATTTTCCTTTGGATAAACTAACTGTTGTTAATAATGGATTTGTTATTGGAGTGAAAGTAGTAGGTGCTGTATTTTCAGTTACAACCGCATACACATAATTTGCTCCGCTTGCACCTGCGACACTTGCTATTGTTAAAGTTCCATCCTTACAGGTTTCTTGTGTTGTGCTTAGTGTTGCTGTAATTTTTGCATTAATTGTAATATCTTTTACTTCCAATTTACAACCAAAACCATCTGTTACAGTTACGGTATAAATTCCTGCGGATAAATTAGGAATTGTATGTGATGTTCCTGTTATATTTCCTGTTTTTGTTGCTGTTCCTGTTAAAGCAAAACTATAAGTTCCGTTTCCTTTGGTAACATCTAGTGTAATTGACGCATCACTTCCTGTATGACAAGCTGATGCTGTTGCAGTAAATTCAACATCTTTTTTAGCAGCAATAGTTACTTCAAAAGGTGCTGATGGACAATTTTCTTTATCTTTTGCTACAACATAATGCGTTCCTGCAGCTACATTTGTAAATGTAGTTGTCGTTGTTTTTACTGGAGAATATGAAGCTTTTGCACTATTTAATAATTCAAAAGTATAAACTGCTCCATTTCCGCCACTTGCTGTTGGTGTTATCGTACTTGTTGGTGAAGTACACGTAATTTTTGTATGCGGTGCTTTTGTAACTTTTACTTCCGTTGGGTTTGTTAATATTTTAGTTAAAGTAACATCACAAGCTGATGGCGATGTTTTTCCTGTTGGACGAACATTTATCGTGTGAGTAATATCAGGAGTTCCTGCATTAAATCCATCAATTGTAACTTTATTTGAATTTACAGTAATCCAAGTTGTTCCATCCGTAGAATATTCAAAAGATGTTGGTGTTACTGATGGAAAAGAAGCCGTTACTTCAATTTTACCGTTCTTATCATCTTTACATACAGGATTTGTTTGTCCTGTTATACTTGCCGTAAATTCTTGATTTGCTTTAACCTCAACAATAATATCCGTAGAACAATTACTTCCATAACTTACAGAAACCGTGTGAGAACCTGTTGCTACAGCTGTAAATTCTCCTGTATTATTAGTCGTTGTTTTATCTTTATCTAGCATATAACTATATGCCATTGCTGCTGCAACTGTAGGTGTTACTTTAATAGTTGCTGTTCCATCACAATTATAGGTAATTGTTGTAGGGTCAAAAGTTGGTACAGCTGGTAATGCTTTTATTGTAACCTGAGTTAAAGGAATTGTACAACCTTCAGCATCAGAAACCTTTGTATCGTAAGTTCCTGCCGATAAATTTGATATAACTGTTTCTCCTACAGCTAACGGCATATAAGTTGCAGCACCTATAAGTTTATACGAATATATGTAACCTGGTGTTCCTCCCGTAGGATTTGTAAACGTAATGCTTCCTCCTGATACGCCACAAGCTAAATCGGTAGGTACAGCTTCACCATCTTTTAATGCTGATGGAACTTTAATTTCTTGTGTTTTTTCTGCGGATGCACAAGTATTTACATCCGTAACTTTAATTGTATAAGTATCTGCAACTAAATCTTTAAATTCATAGTTTAATGAATTTCCTGTTTGTGGTTGCACTGATGTTGTTCCCAATAAACCTGTTAAAGTTACTGTATAAGCTGCTTTTCCTCCTGAAACTGTTACATTTATTGTTCCTTTGTCCGTGCTACATTTTGGTTGTATAGCCGTTACAGTGTCTACTTTTAACTCTGGAATTTTAGTTACTTTATTGGTCGTAAATATTGCTTGACAATAATCCGTTCCTAAAGTTCCTGTTCCTCCATTATCTCTTACATAAATATCCCACGTTCCTGCGGTAATTTCTGTAGGTGCTGTTACACTAAAACTTGTATCTGCTGGAACTCCTGCTCCACTAGTTACAACCGCATAAACATAATTTGTATCTTTTCCTCCTGATGCTGTAATTGTTAAATCTCCAGGATTACAAGTTTGCTGTGTTGTTGTTGCTGAAATTGTTAAGTTCTCATTAATTATAACATCTTCTGTTTCTGAACAACCAAAACCATCAGTTACAGTTACTTTATAGGTTCCTGCGGATAAACCAGAAATTGTATGTGCAGCTCCTGTTATACTTCCTGTTCTTATTATTGATGTTCCATCATGTACACTAAAAGTAAAATTAGCATCGTTTCCTGTAATACCTGTAACTTCAATTTCTGCATCATTTCCTGTATGACAAACAGATGCTGTTGCTGTAAAAGTTACTGTTTTTGGTGCTTTAATTTCTATTTCAAAAGAATCTGATTTACATCCTAATTTATCTGTTGCTACAACAGAATAAGTTCCTGCAGATAAACCTGTGAATGCTACAGGATTATTTAAACTATCAAATAATTCAAAAGCATAAGGTGCTCCATTTCCACCACTTGCTGATGGTGTTATAGTTGCTCCTGTATTTGGATTACACGTAATTTCTTTAGTTAATGTTTTTGTTGATAAATCTACAATTACTTCTGATGCTGGCGCTGTTAATTTTATTGCATTTGAATCAACTTCACAACCTCCTAAATTTTGACGAACTTCTATTATATGATTTCCTGCACCAAATGTATCAATTATAACTTCATTTGAAGCTACAGGAATCCAAGTTGTTCCATCTGTAGAATATTCAAAAGAATTTACAGCCACCGAGCCAAAAGAAGCGACAACTTTAATTTTTCCATCTGTTCCGTCTTTACATTTTGGGTTTTCAACAGAACTAGCCACTGCCGTAAAATTCTGATTATCTTTAACCTCAACAATAACAGGCAATATACAATCGCTTCCATAATTTACAGAAACCGTGTGATTTCCTACTTGTAAATTAGTAAACTCTCCTGTTTCATTAGTATCTGCTCCTAAAGTATAGGTTATTGGCGCTGTTGCTGTAGGTATTGGCGTTGTTGTTACTGTAACCTTTACATTTCCTTTTCCATCACAATTATAGGTAACTGGTTTTGTTGTTGTTAATACCGTTGGTAAATCATCAATAGTTAAATCAGGGAAACTTAAAGAACAACCTTTTGAATCAACAACTTTTGTATTATAAGTTCCTGCAGGCAATCCTGTTTTTGAATTTCCTGTAGCTACATTGTATGCTGTATCAGCTGTAAGTTTATAATAAAACGTATAATTTCCTGATAAATCTGGTGTTCCTGTTGTAGGGTTTGTAAATGTAATTGTTCCAAAAACAGTTCCTGAAGTACTACATTTTAAATTAGTCGCTACTGCCGAACCACCTGTTAAAGAAGCTAACGCCTCAATTTTTTCACTTATTTCTGCCGATACACAATTATTTGTATCAGTAACAATAATTTTATAAGTTCCTGCATCTAAATTAGGAATAGTAGCCGCATTTCCGTTTGATAGTATTGTTTTTGATGTTCCACCATTTACGGTATAACTAAACGGTGCTTTTCCTTCGGATACTTCAAAAGAAATACTTGCTTTTGTATTTACTGTACAATCTAATGCTGTTGCAGTTATATTTGTTATTATTGGGCTTTTAATTTCGGTAATTGGCACAATTTCTTCTACTGTACAAAAATCGCCTGTTCCGTTATTGTCTTTAACTTTAACGGTGTAAGGAATACCCGTATTTGTAACCGTTATTTTATTTCCTGTAATTGTTGTTCCTGCGCTTGGGCTAATTTCATATACATAATTAGTATCTCCACCTGATGCTGTAATTGTAATTGTTGCATCTTTAGTACAAGTTTTAGGTGTTTTAGCTGTTTTTATTTCTAACTTCGGATAAACAGTAAGCGTACTTACTGGCGATTCACAACCGCCGCCATTTATTGTTTTTACCTGATAATTTACAGCCGTAGTAGTTGGCAATGCTAATCCGTTGGTAGTATTAAATACAAACATTGCATTATTTGATGTTTGCCAAGTAGCTCCATTATCAATAGTAAATTGATATGGCGCTGTTCCTGTTGCTGTAATTTCAATTTTAGGATCAGTACAGCTATTTGTAACTGTTGCCGTATGTGTTGCAGCCGCTGCAGCTGTTACTTTAATATCTTTAAGAACACAGGTTTTTCTGTTAATTTCTATTTTTACAGCATCAATAAAGTTACCTATCGTTTTATCACCTCCCGCAGTACTTACAGCATCAAAAGAAATTACTGTTGTTGTTTGACCTGCTGGTACAATATATGGTGTTGATGAAGAATATTCTTTCCAAGTTTTACCATCAGACATTGTTGCTTCAATATTGGCAGATGCAAGGCTTCCCCCTATTTTAACGGTAGCAACGTCAACACCACTTCTACCTCTATGGGCTACAGACCAAGAAATTTTATCACCTGGTTTTGTACAGAACTCTTGATATAATGACCCTTCTACATTTCCATTTAATTCAACAAAATTATCACCATCATAAGAAGGAATATTTTCATACTTCTTTTCGCTCCAAATTTCTATTTTATTATCGGATGCGGTAGTTTCCCATCCTGGAAAATCATCTTCTTTTATATGTTCAGGATAAAATTTTCTAAAATTAAGATCTTCAAAACTTCCGTTTTCAAAAGGATTATCGGTACAACCACATTCATCACATTTTTTACTATCCAATAACATTACCTGGTATTTTTTAGCGCGTACTGCTACACCAGTATATATATATTGATTACTTGAATTTGCATTTTGCCAAGAAGTACCGCCGTCAATACTAAATTTATAAGGTGGTGTTCCTCCTGATGCTTCTACAGTAATTGTTGCCCCTGTTACACAAGTTGCAGGCGTTGTAATACCTGTATTTATTAATTCTAATTTAGTAGGCTCGCCTATGGTATGTTTACCTAAATCAACTTCACAGCTAACCAGATTAGGTGCTGTTCCTATTGTTTCTCTAATTTTTAAATCGTAATCTCCTTTTGCTAGCCCTACAATTCTATACGGATTATCTCCTGTTTCTTCCCAAGTAATTCCACCATCCGTAGAATATTCATAGCTTCCTCCTTGAAAATTACGTGCATTAACTGTAATACTTCCATTATCCGAACCAGAACAATCACTATCGGTAGTAGCTGTAACACTTCCTGTCAGTGGTCGCCCATAAACCAATACATCAAGTGTTCTTGTACATGACTTACCATATTTTACCGTAATCCTATGCCATCTTTGAGCTACATTTTCAAAAACATTACTAGCTTGAAAATTTGTACCATCAATACTATAGGTATAAGAAGGATCATTTGGTGCTGCTGTTATAATAATCGTTCCTGTAGTTCCACAAAGTAATACTTCACTACTTAAAACAGGTTCTGTTGGTAAAGCATCAATAGTAACGGTATCTAAAGCTAAAGAACAACCATTTTTATCTTCTACCTTTGTATTGTATGTTCCTGCAACAGGAACTGAAGCTGTAATTCCAGAGGTTACTGTTGTAAAATTAGTATCGGAAGCAAGTTTATAAAAATACGTAAAAGGTGCTGTTCCTCCTGTTGGCTGGGTAAACGTAATTGTTCCTATTGGACTAGATTGCGTATTTTCCCAACGACATTCTAAACCTGTAGCAACTGCACTTCCTGCCGATAAACCTCCAGTTTCTGTAATAGCAATATTTTGTATTTGGTAATTACATTGATATGTTCCTTTGGTTGCTCTAATATAAACGGTATATAATGTTGCTGCTGTTGTAGCATTCAAACCATCGAAAAAACCTGTAGTTTTCCAAGTAGCATTATCAATACTATATTCTAATTTATAACCCGTATTATTAGTAACATCAACTGTTATAGTTCCTTTCTTATTACAATTTACTTGGGTTTCTTTATGTGTAAATTGTAAAGGTGCTTCTACACTAATTTTAGCGGTAGCCGTTGCTGTACAGTTTTTACTATCGGTAACCTCAAAAATATAATCACCTTCTGTACCATTTACCACATTATATGTTGTATCTGTAAAATAGGTTTTTGGGCTAACAGCTATTCCATCTATTGATAATAATGCGTATGAATATTTGTCGCCTGTAGTATTTGGTACGCCATTAGCTCCTACTAAAGTTATTATCCCATCAGATGAACCTGCAGTACAGGTAATATTTTTAGTTGCTACTGCGGTTAATATAAGCGGAGTTGGTTTAATAACTCTGGTTATTACTGTCTCTGTACAAGTAGTCGTAGCAGTTGCTACTTTTACACTATACAATCCTGCTGTTGTTACCTCAAAAGTCACACTTTTATCAGAAGTTGCTGCCTTTGTTTCAATAACTCCACCAACACTATTTAATAATGTATAAATATAATTACCTGGTAAAGTACCGTTTACTTGTGCTGTTATTATTGCTTTTCCATCACAGCTAGCATTAAATTCAGGGGCAACAGTTAAACCTAGTGCTTGTTTTTGAATATTTATATTAGGAATAGTATAATGACATGCTCCTGCTGGTGATCCTTGTAATCTTATTTTTACATCATAATCTCCTGAATCTTTTAAACCTGTAAAAGCTTTTCCGTTCTGAAAACCATTAGCAGGAATAGTAGTTCCATCAGGTTTTGTTAATTGATATTCGTAATCTACTGACACATCATTTACAGTAATACTCCCATCAGTACCACAAATAATATGTTTTTTTACAATTGTTTGGCTTAATGATGAAGTAAATACATTAAAATAATAGGTCGAAGGACATTTACCGTCATAGAAAACTTCTACTTTATACTGTCCTTTTGTTGAAAATTCTTTAGAAAAAGTAGTTCCTATTTCATTCCAAGTACAGCTAGTATCTAAATTCGCACATTTTTTTGCTGCTTTAAAAGCACAGGTTTCATCTAATTTAAACCATTTTACCGTAGTTCCTGTTGCTCCTGTAAATGGTAAATTTATCGTTCTTGATCCACCACATAAAATTATTTCAGCAAGTTTTTCATTATTACTTGCACAGCTTGTTGAAATTTGATCCGCAAAAGGAATTAAAGGGTTTGGCGCTGTACTATAAGGAATAACTATTATTTTTTCGGTAGAAGTAACACAACCTGTTGGCGCAACTTTTGTTACAAGGTAAGTTCCTGTTTGTGTTGCGTTATATGTTTGACTTGTACCTAACACTGTTAATGGTGCATTTTCATTTACCCATGAATATGATGTGAAACCTGTTCCGGCAGCAAGAAGAATGTTTTTACCACAAAGAATTTCTGTTCTTTCAAAGGTACATCCACTGGTATCAATTAAAAAATTAGAACTCCCTGCTTGCCCTAAATTACAAGCGTCAATTCCTGAAAAACTTGGTGTATTTTCTATTCTGTTATACCCTGGAGTATAGCCTAAATCCCCTACATTTAATGCAGATAAATCCCTACTATAATTAGCGTAAGCTTGGTTCTCTATTTTATCAGAACAAACATCTCGTAATTTACTACAATCACTAACAACTTCAATTTTTAATTTTATTGAATGCTCAGCTCCTTTTATTTTAACGAAACTATCAGGTATATAAAAACGTAACTTCCCTCTAAATCCATTTGCTGAAACAGGTGGTTCATAAGTATATACAATATCTGTGTTTGTGTTTGGGTACGCAGGTGCTGTAGCCACGAGTTGTATACTCGCAGGTAAAATATCTCCTAGTGATAAATTTACATTTTTAGGTAATTCATCTATTATTACCGTGTTTTTAGCATTATCGGTACCTACACTACTAAAGGTTAAGTCATAAAACAAAGAGCTACCTAAACCTACAGGTGTTCCCGAAATATCCCCCCCTGAAGCATCTGTAATTGTTTTTACTAATTTTATTTTAGGCTCTACAACCTCAACAGACATGGCGTTTAAAAACGGCCAATAAACATCTCCTACCGAAGTAAATTTCACTTCTGCTTCTATCTCATTATTCCCTATAATACTATTCCCTGTGTTTTTGATTTTAATATGGTCTACATCAAAACCAAGGGTATTTGTACTCGCTGGGTTTCTGCCTGCTAAATAAGTATCAAAAACACTAATAGACCCATTAAAGAAATTATCCTGAGGACTAATAGTGTTAAATACATTTACATAATTGCCTGCTGCATCTTTAATTTGATAATCATCTCCTGTAATATTACTATCCCCCTCTAAAGTAGCCATTATTAATTCTACATTAACAGGTCCTTTTGGTATAGTTTTAAAACCAGTAAATTTTACTTCCTGAGAATTCCCATTACTAACAGCAGCAAATCCATCAAAAACTGAAAATTTCTTACTTGACTCATTATCATTTTCATATACTACTATCATTACCCAACCAGACGCACCTCCTAAACCATTAGCAAAACCTCTAATTGCTCTAATATTCGCTGCTGTATACACTCCATTAGGGTTTGCTTCTGCCTGTACGTCAGTCGTTATATCTTTAAAACAGATATAAGGTTCGTTTACATTGTAAATAATTTCATCAGCTGTTATATTTTTATACGCCATTGACGAAGGGTATTTGAATTTTATTTTATCATAATCATTTGACCTTGGTACAGCATTTTCCCAAAATTCACTAGGATATACCCCTGCCCAATACAAACCAGCATAGGCTACACGTGAACAATTAGGTAAGTTTAAAGTAGCTGTACTTGATGAAAAAGTAGAAGCATCTGAATCAACATCTACATAATCCATGTAAAACTGACCATTACCTGTTAATGAATAAGCTCCGCCTGTTCTTAAATTATATATCAATAAATCTAAGGGGTCATAAGAAGTATTTGGCTCATCATCTAAATTATATAATTGAATACCCTGAGCACTACGCCTTACAACAACATTATCCCTATCAATATTTTGCCAATATTCTCTAGTTTTTTTAAGGTTTCTATTCAGATTACTATTCCCTATAAACGTCATATTACCTCGCAAAGTTAAATCCTTATCTGCAGAGTTTTTATTAATATCACTTTGCGTAAAACCTGAAGGTCTCTGCCCTAATGCTAAAGGTATTGTTCTTTCCATCATTACACTCTCACCTTCTCTTAAATGCTCTAATGAAGCATCTATTTTTTGCGAAAACGAAATTAGTGTAAAGAATAAACTAGCTAATAAAAGTATTTTTTTTATCATATTATGAAAATTTATCGGGGGAAATTCTTAAAAATTTTATTATTTTATATATACTATCGTTTTACGATCATAAAACGCGCCATCTAAATTACTATTATATAAACGGATAATTTCTTCTCTATTATCTGTTTTTGCTATATACACGTGCATATAACCTGTGGTTGGATTTATAAAATATCCTGCTTCAATATCGTCATTTCTTAGCTCGTCTACATTTCTGTCTGCTAATGGTTTTTTTGAATTTACATAAACTTGTAAATAATACCCTGGCTCAATTCCTTGTGAGTTTGACATTGTTCTTACCCTTGCTGTTGGTTGTTTTTTAGGCTCTTTATATGAATCACCTTTTTCACCAATAGTTAATTTAACCACATAAACAGGATCTTTACCTCCTTTTTTCATCTTTATTGATGATTGGTCGTTTTTGTCGTTATTTTCAAACAGACGGGTTTTATCGTTAAAATCGTACACCTTATCTTCAGCATCCGACTCTTTTGCGTATCTGTCAATATATACGTAATACCATTTATCGGTAGGGTCGTAAATATATTTAGCTTCTATATCTAATCTGTTCCATTTTTCTATTAGAACCTCTACATTTTCTTTATTTCTGTACCTATCTGAAACTACATAATACATAGTTCCGCCTCCGCCACCGTCAGATTTCGTAATAGTGCTTTCACGCCAAGGTGCTTTTGATCTTCTTTTTAAAGAAGTGTCTTTTTCATCGCCTTTAATCTCCTTAGGAATAAATGTTTTTGGTTCTTTTATTACCTCTTTTATTAGTGCTGGTTGATTTTTTAAAATTCGAAGCACCTCATCTACTTTTTTATTTAAATTATTAATAGAGTCTTGTGCTTGCTGAAGTTCATCAGATAAATCATGATGTTCTTCGTCTTTATATACAGGTTTTTTCTTAGGTTTTCGTTTTGGCAAGGTAATATTTACTTTACCCGTTCTTCTCTTCGATATTTCTCGAGTATATCTTTTTTGCCCTAAAGTATAAACCAAACCAACTTCATTCGTTGCCGAAAATTTATTTTTTTCATAACTAAACCCTATAGCTAGTTTATCAGAAATATTAACACCTAAACCAGCAGACATACCATACGTTTTATCGTAACCTGCTTTTATCCAACCTGCTTTAGGTAAATCTAATATTACAGTAGCTGCACCACTAAAGCCTTCTGTACCTTCTTTTCTAGCAATTATTAATGTTCTCAAATCTGTGCCTTCAAAAATACCTGAAGCGTAAGTAAACTCGTGAGAATACATTGCGTGAGCTGATATTGTTTTTTCGCCAAAAGTAGTTGCTAATTCGTTATTTTTCAAATTAAAATCAACTAAATTTTCAAAAAACACTCCTACATCAAACTTACCAAACGACAAGGTTACCGCAGGCTGTAGCATTACAATAGGAATATCTTGAAAATTACTTAAAAAAGAGTCCTCTTTCTTTTTCACCAATACCCTAGCCCAATCTAAACTGCTTCTACTATATAAAAAATTAAAACCAAAAGTTAAATCTAGGCTTTGGCTTAACTGCAATCGCTGAGCGTAATTCGCGATAGCGCCAAAATCTTTCATGCCTGCAACTTCTTGCTGATAAATAGCAAAGCCTGCACCTATGTTTTCACGCATTTTCCCTGCATAAGAAACTACATGCAACCTTGGGTTGTCTTCAAAATCAATATTACTGTTACGGGCAATAGCTGTTATTGTTGTTTTACTTTCTCGCAATGATGAAAAAGTTGGCACTGTTAAAAAACGATTAAACTTCATAAAATTACGTGAAGTAAAACTATTGTACTGCTGCCCACTACTAGATACCTGTGCCTCTAACGAAAGAACGGTGAAAAATAGCGTTATAATATATAATGTAATTCTTTTAATCATCTTTAAACATTTAATCTAACACAGATATTGTTCCTGCTTTAATCAATATATTTTCTTTTATTATTTTATAATAAAAAACTCGCTGATTCCCTAAGCTTTCAAAAGGCCAATCATTTTGATAATCATTTGTTTTAAATATTTCTTTTCCGTTGGCATTATATAATTGCACGCTTATCGTTGGTTGAAAGGCATATTTATTTGAAATACTCCAAGTATCATTAACACCATCGGCATTAGGGGTTACAATATTTGGTACAATTACCTGATCATCTTGAGCTACCACTTCAATTGTTTTTTCTATTCCACAGGCTCCTGCAGTGGCTACTACAGTATAAAAACCTAAAGATGTCACCTCTAAGGTTTCACTTGTTGATAAAAGCATCCCATCGATATTTTCACCTTCATACCACACGTACGACTCTGCACCTGATGCTGTTATTGCAGTGCTTTCACCCTCTTTAAGCACCACCTTTTCTGATGGTGTTACAACAATAGCCGCTGCATCAAACAAAACAACTTCTAGTGTTTCTATTATTTTTTCACAACCAAAACCTGTCATTTTTAAGGTATAAGTTCCTATTTCATCTACTACAAACTCGGCTACATCAGTTGCTAAAGCTGTTTGATCATCATTTTTAAACCATTGATACGTATAACCATCAACTACATCTTTTATTGTGTAGGTAATAATACCTCCGGGGCATAATGAGTTTGAAGACGGTTCTGATGTTACTACTGCTGGCTTAGCGATTAGTTTAATATCTAATTCGCTAGAAGATACATTATTTAAATGTCCTGCGCTAATCCCTAACGTATAAATTCCGTTTTGCGTATATGAACTACGTGTTAATTTGTTGTCTGTAGCATCAACAATATTTACACCGTCTAAAATCCATTGATAATTTAATAATTCTAATTGCTCCGATGTTAAAACATACTCGTTATCATCTTGAGCAATAACATTTACTTGTTGTAGTTTTAAATCAACACCTGTGGCGGTACAACTTTCATAATTGTCATCTGTAATCATAACAGGTTCAAATCTTTTTACACTCAACAAGCGTATTGGCTGTGATGACAAGCCTGAAGAACATAATCCTGTAGCTGTTTCTACAACATTTGCAATATAAGTACCTGGCTGATTCACATTTAAAGACGTTCCATCTACACCAAATAATCTTTTATCATCTTTATACCATTCAACCTCAAAATTAGCGGCGTTATTTACTGTAATCGATATATCTATAGCTTCTCCTGGTAATAATACCGATGCTAAAGGAGTGTTTTCTGTAATGGTAAAACTAGGCGCATTTTTTTGATTTAGACTTACATTATTTGAGGTGGTTACACAAACACCTGTATCAATTTCTAAAGAATAAACCCCTAACTGCCCTACAGTGGGCGTTGTATATGTTGAACTATTTGAAGACTGCACCTCTTGATTATCTAAAAACCAAGTATAGGTATAAGAAGTATCCGTAACATTCGCTTGAAAAGTATGTGCTTCATCTCCACAGATTTCAACAACATCAGGGCTATTAATTTGTGCATCTGTTTCACTAAAAGTAACCACATTTATTAAGGTTGACTTTCCAAAACCACAAGCACCATAATCTATTTTAACCTGATACTTACCCGAAGCCGAAACTTCTAAAAAAGGATCCGTTGTTGTTGTAATTATACTGCCATCTCTATACCAAGTGTATGCCCCTTGTTGATCGGTATCTAATATTAATTCAGTGGTAGCGCCATCACAAAGCACTACATCTTCGTAATTATTTAAAACCCTGTCATTAAATAATCTATAAAAAGACTCAGAATCGGGGCTTGTCATTACAGGCGAAGTTGCTACTAATCTTATTTTATAATTTTTATCAAAAGTTTTTGGTAATTGAAAAGTTCTCGAAAAAGTAAAGGTATCGTTTTCAGTAGCAACTGTTGCTAAGTTTACAGGGCTATTCCAAGTACCATTTGCGTCAGACAATTCAACAGTAAATGTATTGTCGTCAGCGAATGCCGATGTTTTGTACTTAAACGTAACCGTATAATCGGTGCTTTTTTTAATATCATTGTCACACAATGATGTAAATTCTATTTCAGGCTTCAACAATGTTTGAGATACTATAGAAGTACTCATAAAAAAGAGAAATATCCCTAAAAGTATGTGGATGCTTTTAATTATTTTCATTTTTGAAATATTACTTAAGGGGAGAACAAATGTAAACTTTTTTACAGAAAAAAAACAGTAAATACAAAATCTATATCGAATATATGTAAAAATAAACAAAAAAACTATAAAAACCATAAAAATAGACTTGTTACAAGCTTTTTTTTAAAGAATTATTAACTAGAAACCCCAAAGAGAATCGTAAAATCTATTGTATATTCGTACCTCTATTTTTTATTATTTTATGACACAAAAAATTACCATAGCCATTGATGGATTTTCATCGACAGGAAAAAGTACGATTGCCAAACAATTAGCAACAAAATTAGGCTATATTTATGTTGATACAGGCGCTATGTACAGAGCAGTTACCCTATACGCAATGCAACATAATTACATTTCAGACACGCATTTTAATTCTGCTGATTTAATTGCTAATTTACAGAAGATTTCGCTTAAATTTATTTTTAATGAAAAAGCGGGTTTTGCTGAAATGTACCTAAATAACGTTAATATTGAAACTCAAATTAGAAGTATTGAAGTTTCAAGACTTGTTAGTAAAATTGCAACCATTTCAGAAGTTCGTAGAAAATTAGTTAGCGAACAGCAAGAAATGGGTAAAAACAAAGGTATTGTAATGGATGGTAGAGATATTGGTTCGGTTGTTTTTCCTGATGCCGAATTAAAATTATTTATGACCGCCTCTGCCGATAAACGAGCAACACGTCGTTATAAAGAATTATTAGACCGTGGCGACAATGTAAATTATCAAGAAATTTTACACAATGTTCAAGAGCGTGATCGTATTGATTCTACCCGAAAAGATTCGCCCTTAATTTTAACCGATGATGCTATAGAATTTGATAATTCTAATATGGGACTAGAAGATCAGTTTGATAGAATTATGAGCTTAGTAAAAATGAGATTGACTTCATAAAAAAACTAGCACAAATGCCTAGCCCCGATTGAAGCTTTGTTTGAGCTCTTTTTTTGATTTTTCTTCAAAAAAAAGCGAGTGCGGAAAGCGGGAAATTGCTTCTAATTATTTTACTATTTAAAACAATATTAAACGCAAAAAACCAGCCGAAAAGCTGGTTTTTTTATATCAATATTTCTGAAAAAAATTATTCTTCGTCTTCGTCTAATTCTGGTAATTTAGAATTTTCAGAATAGGTACGCCATTTTACTAAACAGGCTTCAATATCAGCAGGTATTTCTGTATTAAATTGCATAAACTCACCACTTACAGGATGTGTAAACCCTAATGTTTTAGCATGTAAAGCTTGTCTTGGTAAGGTTTTAAAACAGTTTTTTACAAATTGCTTGTACTTTGTAAAAGTTGTTCCTTTTAAAATATCATCACCACCATAACGCTCATCGTTAAATAAGGTATGACCAATATGCTTAAAGTGTGCTCTAATTTGGTGCGTTCTTCCTGTTTCTAATTTACATTGTACTAATGTAACATAGGTCAAACGCTCTAAAACCTTATAGTGTGTTACCGCATGCTTTCCTTGATCGCCTTCAGGAAAAACATCCATTTGTAAACGATTTTTAAAACTACGCCCGATATTTCCTTCAATAGTTCCAGTATCTTCTTTTACATCACCCCAAACTATGGCATAATATAAACGTTCGGTAGTTCTATCAAAAAATTGCTTTGATAAATGAGTCATTGCAAATTCATTTTTTGCAACCACTAATAAACCACTAGTATCTTTATCAATACGATGTACTAAACCAGGACGCTCGTTTGAGTTGGTAGGTAAGTTTTCAACATGATGAATTAACCCGTTTACTAAAGTTCCTGAATAATTTCCATGCCCTGGATGCACCACCATTCCCGGGGCTTTATTTACCACAATTACATCGTCATCTTCATAAACGATATCAAGCGGTAAATCTTCGGCTACTAATAAGTTTTCCGCTGGCGGATATGCTAAAACAACACGAACAACATCTTTTGGTTTTACTTTATGATTTGGTTTTACAGCCACCTCATTTACCAACACATTCCCTGCTTTCGCTGCTTGCTGAATTTTACTTCTGGTTGAGTTTTCAATGAAATTCATTAAAAACCTATCAACTCTTAATGGTTCTTGACCTTCTGTTGCCACAAACCTGTGATGTTCGTGCAATTCGCTATTTTCTATTTCTAAATTCGTGTCTTCCTGCATTAATCAATTATATAAATTAGTTACCATTACCATCCCCTAAAATTAGGTTGATCGTTGTTTTTTTAGGCAATTTTGTTCCTACTGTAATTTCTTTCCCGTTGTATTTTAAGCCTCTTACAACATCTTTACCAATATCTTCTACCCATGTAATTTCGTTACCAACAATAAAACCTTGCGATCGTAAATGTGTTGTTGCCTGCCTTTTTGTTCGACCGTTTAAATTTGGCACTTCAATATCTCTATATTTAGACGGATTTAATGTTAAATAAATTTTACGTTTTTCTTTTACAAAATCGTTTACCGCAGGGTTTTGTTCTATCACTGATTTTTTTGGATACTCCGGATTATAAGTAGCACTGTCAATAATAATAAAGTCTAAATTAAGTTCTTCTAATTTTTTTTCAACCTGTGCTAACGACATTTTATGTAAATTAGGTACTTGTATTTTTTGATCGTGATTCGTTGTAAACCCTAACCACCATTTTAATACAAAAACAGTTATAAATAACGAAACTACGGCAATTCCTATTTGTATAAAAAATGTTTTACTTTTTATAAATTGAAATAAATTTTTAAGTTTTTCTGAAAAATTACTCATATTTTTTAGCTGTTTTTTGAATCTTTTTTAGCGATATGTTTTTTTGAATATTATTTTTAATACGGTTGCAAATTTACAGTAAAAATATTAGTATTTTTAACTCATTAAGTCTTTAACGAGTTTTTTTAGTAAGTTTGCCTGTTTTACACCCTTAATTTTTACAAAAAAATAATTTAAAAATAGTAACGTGAAAAAAAATATAGCGATTATTATGGGAGGATATTCTTCGGAAGCAGCAATATCCTTAAAAAGCGGAACAGTAGTTTACACGCATCTTGACAAAGAAAAATATACGGCATATAAAATTCATATTTTAAAAGATAAATGGGTTTTAGTTGATGATAACGATCAAGAATATAGCATCAATAAGCATGATTTTTCTGCGGATGTACATGGTAAAAAAATTACTTTTGATGTTGTTTTTAATGCCATTCATGGCGCACCTGGCGAAAACGGAGCTATTTTAGCCTATTTTGATTTAATCGGAATCAAGCATACCTCAGCTCCTTTTTATCAAATGGCATTAACATTTAACAAACGAGATACGTTAAGTGTTTTAAAAAACTACGGAATTTCAACGGCAATTTCGGTGTATTTAAACCAAGGTGATCTTATTGATGTTGATAAAATCATTAAAAAAGTTGGCCTGCCATGTTTTGTAAAGCCCAATAATGCAGGTTCTAGCTTTGGTATTTCAAAAGTACACAGCAAAGAAGCCCTTCTTCCTGCCTTAAAAGTAGCTTATAAAGAAGATACCGAAATATTAATTGAAAGTTTTTTAGACGGTACAGAAGTTTCCGTAGGTGTTTTTCAATATAAAGGAGCAACCACCGTTTTACCGATTACAGAAATTGTATCAGAAAACGATTTTTTTGATTATCAAGCAAAATACGAAGGTAAATCAACAGAAATTACCCCTGCCAGAATTTCAAAAAAGCAAGAAAACCGTGTTTCAGAAATATCAAAACGAGTCTATGATATTTTAAAAATGAAAGGTTTTACCCGTTCTGAATATATTTTTATAAATGATGAACCTCATTTCTTAGAAATAAACACCGTTCCTGGTTTAACCCAAGCAAGTATTTTACCACAACAAGCAAATTGTGCGGGTATTAATTTAACCGAGTTATTTGGCAACGCTATTGAAATGGCTTTAAAAAACGATCTTAAATAATTAAAAACATGAAAAAGGCTATTTTCCCAGGATCTTTTGATCCTATTACGCTAGGACACCTAGATATTATTGAGCGTGGCGTTACTTTGTTTGATGAAGTTGTTATTGCAATTGGCGTAAATGCTGATAAAAAATACATGTTTTCATTAGAAGAACGCAAACGTTTTATTGAAGAAACTTTTAAAAATCAGCCTAAAATTAAGGTCGTTATTTATAGCGGATTAACGGTGAAATTTTGTCAAGAAGAAAATGCACAATTTATTTTAAGAGGTTTGCGAAATCCTGCCGATTTTGAATTTGAAAAAGCTATTGCACATACCAACAGAAAACTGTCAGAAATAGAAACGGTATTTTTATTAACATCATCAGGAAAAAGTTATATTTCGTCATCAATTGTACGTGATGTTATTCGAAATAATGGTGATTATACAGGTTTAGTCCCTGATGCAGTGCGAGTTTAATTAATCAGGAACACTTGCTTTATAAATTTCAACACCTTTTGAAGAAACAATTCTATAACGAGTATTTGCTTTTATTAAAACGGCTTGTCCTTTTTCAATATTAATGCGATTTTTATGCCTTATAACAGTAGCATTACCCTCTAAAATAATTAAAATTTCTATCGATTTTGATGTTGAATTATATTTTATAGCATCGGTTGATTGAATTTTACTTAATTTAAAGTCTTTTGCTTTTGTTTGATATACTAATTCATCATTAAGTGGACTTTTAACACCGTGTAAAATAGTTGGAATTGTTTCTTCAAATTTGGTGTTTTTCAAAAGTTCTTCAACATCGATATGTTTCGTTGTTAAACCGCCTCTTAAAACGTTGTCAGAATTAGCCATTAATTCAATGTTTTTTCCTTCTAAATATGCGTGTGGAACACCTGCGTCTTGAAAAATAGCTTCACCTTTTGATAAATTTACAATATTAAAAAAATAGAAAGAAAAAATTCCTTTATCAATATTTTCTAGACTTTTATTCTCTAAAGCTTTCCCAACCCAATATGCTGGCGATGATTTGGCTATTTTATTATTTAAAAAATCTGGTAAAATTCTATTCGCTAAAGGCTTTAGAATTTCATTTACTTCTTCCTGAGAAAACTGCATCACTTTTTTGTACAATTCAAAATAATTCGATTCTTGAAAAGTTGACAGTAAAAAACGCAACTCACTTGTTTGTTCAAGATTATTTATTATTTTTTCACTTTCTAAAAAACCATGTAACAGCCAAAAATCACTTAAAGCAACCATTACCTCTGGCTTATGATTTTTATCTTTATAATTTCTATTTCTTGCTGTTAATAAAATCCCTTTTTTATTTTCACGTTTAAAGCCTATTTCAGCTGCTTTTTTTGTTGGATGCACTTGTATTGACAGCATTTTATGAACATCTAATACTTTAAATAAATACGGGAGTTTACCATAGGTTTTAGCGACTCTTAATCCTAAAAACTCAATTGGTTTTTGTCTTAAAAAGAAATCTAAAGAAATATTACCTGCCTTTGTTTTAATAATTGATGGCGCTTTTAAATGCGCTCCTAACCAATATTCGGCATAATTAGCGATGCTTTTTCTTCTTTTGATTAAATTTGAGATAAATTTTTTACCTCCCCAATCATATCGCTGTATTCTCCCTTCGATTAAAAAAATTTTATGAATAGTTTGTTCTAAAATCATCATCTCCTGTTTTAATAATTAATTATTTCATTCATAGAATACACTCTTCTTAGTAATATTCTTTCGTTTTTTTTGTGTGGTAATTCTATCTTAGATAAATCTAATTCTTGATCAATCCAAGTAGCATTTAACATATTTCTTGGGTTTGTATATATAATTAAACCAATATTTTTTATAGTTGATAAAAAGCGTACCCCTGCTTTTATAGCTGATACTACTTTTTTTTCTCGCCGTAGTGTTAAAATTGAAACATCACATTTCGATGTATCTTTCAAAATATTTAAAAACTCAAATACCACCTGATGATTGCCATTATTAATTAATACTATTTTTAGTTTTTGATTTATAAATGACCTTAAACAAAAAGCATTTAAAATAGCTGCGTCTTTTTTTTCAAAAATAATAATGAGTCCTTTCTTCATAGTACACTTGCTAAATATTAAGTTATGATTATTTTTTATAAGACCAGGCTATTTGCCCTAATTGTCCTATGATTTTAACAGAATCTTTTATCGATAATTTAGAACCATCTGCATGAATCCATCTTTTTAAAGGCATCTCACACAGTATTTTTTTTGCTTGTTCTAAACCAAAATGACGTGTAATTCTTTTAAAAATTTCAACATCAAAAATCCATTTTGTTATAAATTTTTTACCAAAAGAAATTTCAATCACATCTTTCTTAAAAATTTTAGCACCGCATTGGGTATCTTTAAAATCCATAGAAAGAATTTTTCTGATGATAAAATTTATGGATAAACTTATTATTTTACGGGCAGATTCTTTTGTAATATTTGCCCCCATTCTACGAATTCTAGAACCGCTTACAATTTTATAATCCGAATTTTCAATAACAGAAACTAAAGCATCAAAATCAGTTAAATTGGTCGATAAATCAGCATCTAAAAAACCGATATAATCTAAATCATCTTGTTTTGAAAGATATAACATTCCTTGTCTTACGGCTTCCGCCTTACCACCATTTTCTACACAATTATGTATGGTAATAAAATCTTCTCTTCCTTTTCTTAAATCGTTTAAAACAGTTAATGTTTTATCAGTACTTCCATCATTTACAAAACATAAATGATAGCCTGAATTTTTATCAATAAAAGCCGTAAAATCTTTACTTAAAAGTCTTTTTTCTTCATTATAACACGGAATTACAACACCAACACATCTTTGTTGTATAATGACACCTTTATATTTTATATTTTTATTGACAGCCTTTGCAATGCCTATCAGTCTTTTTACCCTAGCGCAGACTTCTACTAAACTTAGCGGTTTTTTCATATAATCATTAATACCTAAATCAAAACCTTGTGTTATCATGTTATCGTCGGTATTACCTGACAAAATCATAATAGGCGTGTCTGAATTTTTAGTTATTCTAATATGTTTTACTATTTCCATGCCTGAAACCCCTGGCATATTAAGATCTACAATTACTAAATCTGGCTGAAAAGAACTGAATAAAGCAATTCCTTTTAAAGCATTTGTTTCTGTTACAACTTCATAACCCAATTCTTTTAAACGAATCTCTAATGGTATTAAAACTAATTTTTGATCATCTATCGCTAATATTTTCATAACAAATAACATTTAATTCAAAAATAACGTAGTTTCTTCTAAAAAAAATAGCACCGCCTTTAAAGGAGCTTTTCTTTAGTCCAATGGAAGATTAGCGCTGTTAAATAAAAAATTCAAGCATCCTTTAAAATGATTTATATTTACATTACTGAAAAAGAGCACTTTGTTTTATGAAAGAGACTTCTAATAAATATTTAATATCTGCAATACTATTCGCTATTGCCTTTCATGGAAGTGCTATTTTTTTTACTTTAGAAACTACTTATGATGCTTTAATTCACTTGTTTTTTGCCGATCATTACGCAAATAATTGGTTTGAACCTTGGAATTTTAAATGGTACACAGGTTTTACAGTGATGAGTTATCCGCCTTTAGTACATCAATCTATTGGGGCTTTATCTTTAATTGCTGGTTTAAAATTCGGGCTTTTTAGTGTCGCTATTATTGCAATTCTATTATTTATTACAGGAGTTTATCGTTTTTCAGTATTGATAACTTCTAATAAAACAGCGGCTGGTTATGCTGCTATTTTAGCTGTTTTTTCATCTTCTTTTGTAGAAACACTTCATATTTTCGGGCAGTTACCAAGTATTATTGGTATTGCTGTTTTAATGCACGCTTTACCCGAGGTATATTCTTGGCTAAAAACAGGTAAATATCGCTATTTATTTACAGCACTTTCTTTAATTTCCGTTACAGTTACCTCGCATCATGTTACACCTATTTTTGGAATGATTTTTTTTATATTTCCTTTAATTGGAATGGTTATTTTAGATATTTCTCGTGAACAAGTAACTTCCTATAAAGAAGTTACTTTTAAACTATTTATAAAAAATTTCGGTAAACAATTTAAACGAAATATTAGTTTTGGTTTTTTTTCTTTGATTATAATTATTTTCTGCCTCTTACCTTATTGGATTAATTCTAAAAAAAACCCGATTACACAAGTTCCTATTCCGCATGGTTCTAGAGATAATTTTTTAGAAATCACCTCATCGGGGCTTGTTTTTTTTATAATTCCTTGGGGTGTTTTATTATTCCTTTTACCGTATTTTTTTTACAGATTTTTTCAAAAAAGATATTTATTCTTCGGAATTTCTTTTACAATGTTATTGATTTTGGGCACAGGAGGAACAACGCCTATTCCTAAAATAATTTTAGGACACAATGCCTTTAATATTTTAACTTTAGATAGATTTACATTATGGGCATCGATTATGGCTTTACCACTATTTGGTGAATTTGCTTATCGCTTTATAGAAGGCGATTTAAAAGTACTAATTCAACGTAAATTTGGCACAGTATATCATCGTTTAATTGGAGGATTATTAGCTTCTTTATTTTTATTGATGACTATTTTCACCATGAGTTTAGGCTATTTTAGACCCTCGCAACCACAAAAAATTAAAATGTTACCTATTGTTAACTTTCTTAATCAAGATCAGCATGATCAATGGCGGTATTTAACCTTAGGTTTTGGTGATCAAATGGCGTGGTTATCAGCACAAACAAAAGCAATGACTGTTGATGGAAATTACCACTCAGCAAGGCGTTTACCCGAACTAACAACAAGACCAATAGAACGTTTAGAAAACTCAAAATTTAAGGGTGTTGCAGGAATTGGATCTTTACAACAATTTTTAACAACTCCTGAAAAATACAATTTAAAATATATTTTTTCTAATGATAAATTTTACGACCCTATTCTTTATTTCTGTGGATGGCAACGCTTACCACAACTAGAAAACGGAATTATGGTTTGGGAAAAACTAAATGTACCACCACTTTCTTCTATTTTACCAAAAGAAGATGTTGCTACTTGGCAAAAAGTAATGTGGGGAATCATTCCTTTTTTAACAGCTATTATTGCATTTATTTTAAATATTCAAGCTATTTTTATACGTAGTTTAAAAACTAAAGTAAGAATATTACCTCCATATTTAAATAGTAAATTTAAAAACAAATACAGTCTTTTTTCTAAAGGTCTTTTAACAACAATACATATTTGGGCAGTTATATTATGTGGAATTTTATTTTATAGTTCTTATTTATTTTATATAAAAAATGATTCACAAAGAACTCCTGAAAATGCTATAAAAGCCTATTATGATGCCATTGATTTTAAAGAATATGAAAAAAGTTATCAATTAATAGATCCTGAAAGTGGTATCTCTATTGCGCAATTTATGTTAGAAATTTCTGTTTCTGATGGTTTATTAGGTTCTTATGCTAAATTAGATGCTTTAAAAACTATTACGACTAAAAAAACAGCTAGTTTAGCTATTTTAAAAGTACATACAAACTGGATTACTCCTCTTGAAAAAATTAGTAAAACAGATTTTAAAACATTGGTTAATAGAAAAGGTAAATGGTTTATATTACCTGAAAACATGGATTCTGATTTACCGCCAGATCAATTATATTCAAATAATATAACAGGCTATTTTAATCAAGGAAGACGAAAAATAACCACAGAACAAACACATCACGAAGATGTTTTAAAACAACCTGTTTTAGAAATTGTATCTGCTAAATTAGTTAAATTTAAAACACATTATGCACTTATCGGAGAAGTACAAAATATAGATAATGTACCTGCCGATGTTGTTTTAAAAGGAACATTATATAATGATGAAAACAAAAAACTAGCTACTTACAATGCTAAATATCATATAAAACATAAATTAATGCCTAAAGAAGTTAGTTCGTTTAGAATTAATTTTGAAGGAATTGCTTGGTCTAAAACAAAAGATGCTATTCCTAAAACATTTAATCCTGATGAATTTACACCTGTTGAATTTGAAGAACAACCTACTAAATTCAACTTACAAGCAGCAGGAAATGTGTCTAATTCTGATTTGTATAAAAATGTAGTTTTAAGTGATATTAATATCGATAGTAAAAAAATACAAGGAACTTTATTTAATAGTGGTTTACAAGAAATTACCATTCCTCAATTATTAATCACTTATTATAATAAAGATAAAATATTAGTTTGGGTAGATCATTTATTTTTAGAAAATGGCATAAGACAACAACGAAAACAATATTTTGAATACACTATTTTAAAAAACAATGAAGTTATTATTATTAATGATGATATGACCGATTGTTACGTTAACGGACTACCAAATAAAGATATTTCAGATAAAATAATACCTAACAGAATAGAAAATCATGGAAATACTCAATTTCAAAAAATAAAGCATCCGCTGTATTCTTTTATCAAAATTGAAATGAATAATTACATCGGAAATCCTAAATAATGAATTTTAGAAAGAACCTTTTTTTACTTTTTTGTTGCTTTGTAACACTTGTTTCTACAGCTCAAAATACCATAAAATTATTAACGCAACAAAAAGAATTTATCGCAGGAGATACTATTCATTTAAAATTTAATAGCAACAACACAAAAATCTATCAAATTTATTGCAGCAATAGTTACGGAAGTACTTTAATTAATTCTGAAATTAATAATGATACTATAATTTTTAAAATACCTCCTTACGTAAGTAATAAAATTGGTGTTTTAAATTGGAAAATTGTAAATGATAAAAACAATATTTCAGGACAATTTAAAATAATACCAAAACATAATCCTATTTCTTTAGAAACTTATTTAGGTCCGCCAAGTATTGAAGCAGGCAGCATAGATTACACCATGTTAGTTGTAATACCTACAGATGATTTAGATAATCCTTTAAAAAAAGGCACTTCGGTAAAAGTGAAACATCAATTTTTAAAATCAGAAAGAAAAGTAAACGTTTTAACGGATAATTTAATTGCATTTAAAAAAATATACTCCCCTTTAAAAAGCGGAAGAATGCTTATATCATCAGCATCTTTAGGTTTAAATTCTAAAGAATACAGTCTAAATATAATGCCTGCTATAGGTACTGATTTTAAACTGTTTTTTAAACGAAATCATAAATATGCAGACGGAAATCAAATAACAACTTTTTACACTTCTATTATAAAAGATAAAAATAAGAATGTTATTAGCGATGGTAGTTTTGTTGATTTTTTTATCACTAATAAAAAAGGAAATATGCTAAAAACAGCTGGAACTACTATAAATGGTATTGCTTATGCTAAAATGATTCATCCCGAATTTGAAGACACTTGGAAAGTAAAAGCTTATATAACTGGTATTTCGGAAAGTAAAATATTAAAAATAAGTTATAAAAAAATAATAGAAAAATTTGACATTAATTTTTCAAACAATAACAGAACTGTAAAAATTGGACCTTTAAAAAGTTTTATGAATCAGATGATTCCTGACGGATTAAAAGTAAAATTAGCAATTTATAAAGATGAAAAATTATTAAATGATATTATAAAAAAATCTAAAGATGGATTTGTGTACTTTAACTTAAATTCGAACATCTATAAAAATGGCAACTACACTATAAAAATTACTGCTGCGGCAGTAACTGAGACTTTTCAAGCTAAAAAATTATGGTAAATACCAAAAATATTTTAAAAATGGATAACACTAATAAAAACATAATGAGAGGTATTTTAATTTCTTCCTATGTTCTTATTATGTCAATCGTTATCTTTTTAATAAGTTCATTATATACTCATTTTAATACGGGTGCTGATAGACGTAAAATGTTACATGTTGAAGTCAAAAAAGTAGATCAATATTTACCTAAAATGATTTGGAAAGAAGATGGTAACCAAGGCAGAAAAATTGATGAACAAACCTTAAATAATATCGAAAATGATTATATCGATGCTTGGTATGTAAAGCATGTAGCCAATAAAACAAACCTAAAAAGTGGTATTAATGATTATTTTACAAAAAATGCACGCAAAAATTTATTCAATTTTATAGCACATAATAAAAAAGAAAAAATCACTATTGAAAGTACCACATTAAAACACAATCCTAATCTTATATTTTTTAGTGAAGATGGACAATCAATTGTTTTAGAAGATAAAAATGTTGTTGAATATAAAAAAATACTTAAAGATAAAAAACTAGTTTTAGAAACTACCGAAGTATCCGATTATAAAATGGTCTTATTATTAGAAGATGGTTTTTGGAGAATTAGACACTTAGTTAAAGAAAATTCATCAATTTTTGATAATTCAATTAAAGCTAGTCCTATCGATTCATTAAATATAAAAGGAATTAATTATTATCCACAAGATACACCTTGGGATATGTTTGGTGATAATTTTGATATTAAAATTATAGAAAATGATTTTAAAATCATCAAAAAAGCAAACTTAAATACGATTAGAATTTTTCTTCAATATGAAGATTTTGGTAAAGCAAATGTAAAAATCAGTAAACTAAATAAATTAAAACAAGTTTTAGATAGTGCTGAAAAAAGTAATTTAAAAGTTATTGTTACTTTATTCGATTTTTATGGAAACTACGACGTTTTAGATTGGACTTTAAACCACCGACATGCAGAAATTATTGTATCAAAATTTAAAAACCATGAAGCAATACTTGCTTGGGATATTAAAAATGAACCGAATTTAGATTTTATATCAAGAGGAAAAGAAAATGTTATTGCTTGGTTAAATCATATGGCTATTTTAGTGAAATCTATTGATAAAAAACACGCTATTACCATTGGTTGGTCAAATATTGAAAGTGCTCCTATTTTAAAAGATAAAGTTGATTTTGTTTCTTTTCATTATTATGAAGACATTCATAATTTTGAAAAAAACTATAAATCATTAAAAACTAAAATACCTGAAAAACCTATTGTTTTAGGTGAATTTGGAGTTTCATCTTATAATGGTATTTGGAAACCTTTTGGTAATTCAGTAAAAAAACAAGCTAATTATTATAAAGTGATGCAACAACTGTTAACCAAAAACAACATTCCTTTTCTGTCATGGACTTTATATGATTTTCGTACAGTACCCAAGGAAGTTGTTGGGAAACTTCCTTGGCGAATAAATCCTCAAAAAGAATTTGGTTTTATTGATAAAAAAGGACGTAAAAAACCTGCTTTTAACTATATTTCTAAATAATTTATGATTCAACTAATACTTTTTTTGCTAATTTTTTAACCATTATAATAGCTTCAAACTGATTTAAATACATTGCTGTAATTCTTTGCATTGGAAATGCGGTAGCTGCTTTGTAATTTGCTTCTCCTAAAGCTATTCTATGTGTTTCATTAGTTACGATTAGCTCAATTGCATTGGCTAAACTAGCTACATTTTCTGGCTCAAAAAACTCACCTCTGTACCCTTCATCTTCAATTAAAGTTGCTAAATCGCCTAAATTAGGCATTACAACTGCTTTTCCATAACTACCCGCTTGGTGTAAAACGCCTGAACTACCTGTTGTAGAGGTATAAGGAAAGACTACAACAGCACTTTCATTAAATAAAGGAGCTACTTCCACTTCTTCAACATAACCTGTAAATGTTATTTGAGCTACATTTTTGTATTTTTCTTGTACAGATGCTAAATAACCTGGTACATTCGGATTGTCTGTTCCTGCAATTACTATTTCTAAATTTAAACCTGTTGAAACTCTAACTTTTTGAACAGCTTCAATCATTTTTTCAACTTTTTTATAAGTACCAAATTTACCGAAAGTCATTATTTTTAAAGCTCCTTTTGGCAATATATGTGATGGTTTATTAGGAATTTCAAAGGTTCCATGAGGAATCATTTTTACATTATTCACTTTATATTTATCCTGTAAAGTAGTTACATACTTATGCATAGTAACAGCTACAATATCAGCTTTTAAAATTAATTTAGTTAGTGTTTCTCCAATAAAATTATATACTTTTTGTACTATTTTATTTGAAGTAAAACCTGCGCTTTCTAAATCTGTTTGTTCTAAAATATTGTGTAATAATACAATGGTAGGTATTTTTTTTATCTTACAAACTAAAGGCAACATTAATCCTAAAGCAGCAGCAACTTTTTTATCGCCAAACTTCATAAATTGTAAATTAAACAATATCGCATCTGGTTTTATAGCACTTATAGCTTTTGTTACTTTTATAACATTTGTATAGCTATTAAATTTCCAACACTCTTTTATAGTAATTTTACATCCATCTTCTGTAAAGTGAATGTCTTTTCCTTCAGGAGTTACATCTGTTAATAAAACTAATTCGGTTACTTTTTTATTTTGTCTAAAGCTTTTTACTAAATGATAAGCATATTCATTTAGAGTTACTTTACTTGGCGGATATGCCGTTACAATAGCTAGTTTCATAGTATTTTCTTTTTGATTATATTAAATTTCGTAATAAAAAAGAGTTTACAGGTATTACTATAGTTGAAATGGAATCATATATCGTTAAAAGGTGTAAAAGTTTAGTTATTATTTTTTAACGCTATTTTTTATCATTCAAAAAGAAAAAAGATAATTGCATCAATAATAATAAAACCATTGCTAAAATTTGTACATGTACAACCTGTTCTAAATTTTTATGAAATAAAATAATTAAACCTATTTGTAGCATCCCAAAAAGTCCTGAAATAACAACGGGAATGTATTTATCTAAAGATAAATAATAATATGCAAAAATATTTGAGATTGCAAAAACACCTGTTGCTACAGCATATTTCCATAATAAAGGCGTTATTGCCATATATTCATCTCCAAATAAAATGGCTATAATTTGTTCTGGAAAAAAATAACACGCCATTATTATTGATGATGAAATTACAAAAATATACCCCACATATTTTAGTAAAATTGGCACGGTAGGTTTTCCTTCTTTTTTTAATTGAACAACCGTTGGTAATAATAACATGACAAACATCCAAGCGATAAAATAAACCACTCTACCTATTAAGGCAAGTGAAGCGTATAAACCTGCATCGTAAGGCTCGAAGTAATGTTTTACTAATAAAATATCACTATTATTTATGATTATTTGAGTTAACTCGTAAAATGCTGTAATTATAAAAAAATTACGAACCATTTTAGATTCCGTATTTTCTAATGATACTATTTTAGAAAAAGAAATATTTTTAAATTCAAACGGAATTAATCCAAATACGAAAGAACATAAAATTCCGAAAGCAATTAATATGGAAGATTCAATATTTAAAAAATATAATAATCCGAAAGTAATTAATAAACGGCTTATCATTTCTAACTGATAAGTAATCGATAATTTTTTCAACTGTTTTTTACCTTGAAAAACCCCTCTATTTACACTCATCAAAAAATAAATAGGAACTCCGATTCCAAAAACAACAAACATAGTAGAAGATGTCGTTTTAAAAAAAACTTGTAATTCTGACGCAAATACCATAATTAAAATTCCTAAAAACACTCCTACAATAGCTGAGTTTTTATATATTTTTGATATAAAATTTTTAAAAACAATATCTTCAAAAAGTACCGAAAACTTAGCGGTTACTAACTGAAAAGTCATTGCTATAAATGAAAGAACTAATAAAAAAGTAATCATAATAGCTGCATCGGCAAACTTTGCAGGGCCTAAAATTCTACCTAAAGCTAAATTATATACATAATTTCCGCCATTTACAAGTAAAACACTTATCATAAACAATTGTTCTGATGATATTTTATGCTTTACTTGTTTTAAAACTTTAATCATTTTATTTATTTTTAAAAATTAATTATACTGCATCCATCTGATTAAATTCATCATAAATCTCTTTAGCTCCATAGCCTATAACTGCAAATTTTTTATTCTTTTTAAAAGCAATCGAAATCAACGTACTTATTGCTTTTAAACCATCTCTAGTAATTTCATTTACTTTATCTATTTTTATTATCACCTTTTTATTTCTAGCGATAAAATGCTCAAAATAAGCAATAAGAAATTTAGATGTTGTATTATTTAATTTTCCTTTTAGGTGAAATTTCCCATTTCTTCTTGTAATTTGTAAAGCCATAATTATTGTTTTTAATGATTAATACTTACACCAATATCTTATTAAAACTATTAAAAAATTAGCTATTGTCGATGAAAAACTATTTTGTTTAGTTGAATGATGAAATCGATTCCTTAACTTGCAAATAAGAAAAAAGCTATATGAAAATTAAACTCCTTACATTTTTAGTATTTTTTATTACAACTACTGCTATCTTTTCACAAAATATGAAAGAAGGTTTCATCTATTTAGAAACAGGAAAATACCAACAGGCAGAAGTTTTTTTTAAAACCATTTTAAAAACGTATCCAACTAATAAAACAGCAAGGCTTTGCTATGGTAGAGCTATTGGTTTAAATGGAAGTTCTTATAAAGCAGTTACATTATTTACGAATCTTTTAAATGATTTTCCTACTGATTTTGAAGTAAAATTAAATTATGCCGAATCACTTCTTTGGAATAAAAATTATAATAAAGCTGAAAATTATTATCAAAATTTAATTTCAGAAAATGATAAAAGTTTTCCTGCTCTTTTAGGCTATGCGAATACCTTATCTAATTTAAAAAAATTTGATAAAGCGATTACTTACGTAAATAAAGCGTTAATCGTATTGCCTAATAATCAAAATGCGTTGATTTCTAAAAAATATATGCGTTTAGGTTTGGCAAATAGTAAAGTGACAGATCAAAAATATATAGAAGCTGAAAATATACTAAAAGAAAATTTTATCGATTTTAAAAAAGATAAAGAAACCCTATTAAACTTAGCTAATCTTTATCTAATTTCAAATCAAATAAACAAAGCTAAAGAAACATATATTATTATTGGTGAAGATTCAGCAAGTAAATTAACCTCTTTAAACGGAATATCGTTGGCAAATCATCTTGATGGTAATGATAAACAAGCTTTAATCATCAGTAAAAAAGCTGTCAGTCTTTTAAATAATACTACTGATAAATCTATAAAAAATCAAACTAAAGAACGTTTTATACAAGCTTTAATATGGAATAACAAATATTCTTTAGCCCAAAAAGAAATTAATAAATTATTAGTCAATAATAAAGATTCTGAAAATTGGATACTTTCATTAAGAGCCACTTTAAATATTTATAAAAGTGATTTTAAAAAAAGTATTGCTGATTATAATTTGATATTAAAAAAAGATAGCGCTTCTTTTGATGGTAACTTAGGCAAAGCAAATGCTCTAAAAGCTTCAGGATACTTTATAGATGCCTACAAAAGTGCTGAAAATACTTTAAGTTTTTACAAAAAACAGAAAGATGCGACTAATTTTATTAAAAATTTAGATAAATCATTTACACCTTTTGTTGAAGTTAAAACAGCATACTCATTTGATAATGCTGATAATAAAGCGTATTTATATGCTGCTAATTTAGAATTTCCTTTTTCAACAAAACTTAAATTATTTGGTAATTATAGCTACAGAACAACAAGTAATTCTGTAACTAAAGCAAGTGGAATTTCTAATAATTTTTCAGCAGGAATAGCGTATCAATTATTAAACAATGCAACTTTTAAAGGTGTTTTAGGTATTAGTGCTTCCGATACTGATACAAATAAATTCAGTCAATTATTAGCAGATTTATCCTTAAAAATAAAACCTTTTAAGCTTCAAGATTTAGAAATAGGCTACAAAAGAGAAGTCCAAAATTTTAATGCCGATTTATTAGACAAAGAAATTATTCAGAATAATTTTTTAATAAATTATAGTTTGAATACCAATTTTAATCTAGGTTGGTACACACAACTTTACTACACTTCTCAAAGTGATGAAAATACACGAAACTTATTATTTACTTCGCTTTACTATAATATATTTAAGAAACCATCTTTAAAAGCGGGTGTCAATTATCAGAACATATCTTTTAAAAATCAAGTTCCTACAATTTATTTTAGCCCGCGTACATTTAGTGCTGCTGAAATTTTCATCAATATTATAAAAGATGAAAATATTGCGAAAAATAAAGAGTGGTTTTATGAACTAACTGCCGCTACAGGATTTCAATTTATTGAAAAAAACAAAAAACAAAGTACCTACAGAATTCAAGCTAAATTAGGATATAAATTTTCAGAACGTAGTTTATTAAATATCTATGGTACTCAAAGTAATATTGCTTCTGCCTCGGCTATTTCAAGTAGTGCTGATTTCACTTTTACTGAAATTGGTTTACGCTTTAAATGGTGCTTAAAGAATGTTTTTTTCAAAAAATAACAATTTGTGTAGGAAACGTAACGTTTAAAAAGACCATCAAATTTTTATATTTATTTTATAAAAGCTAAATTTAAAAATTTGATGGTCTTGGTAGAAACCTTTGAAATCAGTAGATATTTGTTTTATTCTTTAAATTCTTTCTTTATTTCGTTAATAAATAAATTTTCAATTTTAGAAATATTATTTAGACTAGCAACATACCAATCTCTTTTTCCTAAAATTGAATCGAATGGAATTATCTCTAAATTCTTATTCTTTAAAAAAGGTATAACTGCCCATTTTGCCATTATTGAAACCCCTAAATTTGCACTTACTAACTCAATAATAGCCTCAGTTAATTGTACTTTCTGAATAGAATTTACGAGTCCGATATTATTATGTAAGATATTTGTAAGAACATAATTTTTTTTTTCTGGAATATCATATAAAATTAAATTTTGATTAATTAAGTCTATTAAATTTATTTTTTCTAATATATTCAATGGATTAATTTTGGATAAAATCAAAACCATTTCATCGGTTACTAAAGGTTCTAAACGAATTGATGGATGATTTGTTTTATTACTCACAATAGCCAAATCAATTTTACCTTCTAAAAGATATTGAATTGGTTCTTTCGTTGCCTCGATGTTAATCTGAACGTTTATAGCTGGATTTTCTTTTCTAAACTCCTGAACTACTCTTGGCAACCAATGATAGCATGTGTAACACTCAGTTGTCAACCTAATTTCCTTTTTATTTCCTTTTTTTATTTCATCTAATTCTAAATTTAGTAGATTTATTGATGCTAATATTTTCTCTGAATTAGAATAAAGTACTCGACCAATATCTGTTAGAATTAATTTTTTATTCAATCGGTTAAAAATTTTTAATCCAATTTCTTCTTCCAATTTTTTGAGCTGATGGCTTAATGCAGGTTGGGTAAGAAATAATTTTTCAGAAGCTCTAGTTATCGAACCTTCTTTTACAATAACATTAATCAACTTTAAATTACGTAGTGAAATATTCATCATTCAATTAATTTATTAATTCCATAAAATTAATTCATTTTTTTCATATATGCAAGTCTTATATATTTGCATCATAAATAATTTATAATGATTAATACTAATTAGATGATTTTCAACTTGATATTATCAAGTTTTTATTAACAATAAAACCTTTAAAATAGAAATTATGGCACAGGATAGTGACGACATGCACTCAAATTATTATGAAATATATGGCAGTAAAATGCACGTATTAGAATACGGTAAAGAAGAAAAAGGAAACCCAGTTTTATTTTTGCATGGGAACCCATCAAGTAGTTTTTTATGGAGAAATATTATACCTTACGTTGAAGAAATCGGACATCATATTATAGTTCCTGATTTAATTGGAATGGGGAAATCCGATAAACCAGCAATAGATTATACATTTATAGAACAATATATATATGTGGAAAAGTTAATTAAGCAAATGAAACTTGAAAATATTACTTTAGTTTTACACGATTGGGGTTCTGGTTTAGGTTTTAATTATTTTGCAAATCATCAAGATAATGTAAAATCAATTGTATTTATGGAGGGAATTATTCAAGATATTGGGACATATTTCCCCAAAAAAAACATTGATTTATTTAATAAATTAAGAAGTCTAGAAGGACATAAGATGATTACAAAAGATAACTTTTTTTTAAACGATATTTTACCAACTTGGGTTTCAAGAGATTTAACTAAAAAAGAATTGGAAAGTTATAAGGCTCCATTTCAAACAGTAGAAAACAGAAGTCTTATTTGGAAATTTATTACTCAAGTACCTTTAAATGGAAAACCAGAATTAACAGCTTCGATAGTCAAAAACTATAGAAAAATCTTGCAAAATTCTAAATTACCTAAATTGTTTTTCTATGCAGAACCGGGTGCTTTTATGCCAGAATCTGTTAGAAATTGGATTATTGAAAATATACCAAATATACAATCTGTTAATATTGGTGAAGGAGTTCATTTTCTCCAAGAAGATAATCCAGATTTGATTGGTGAAAAAATCAAAAATTTTATATTAAATTAAAAATCATAATCATGAAAAAATTAAATTTTTTAAACCTTATATTATTACTGGTTTTAATGTCTAGTTGTGCCTCTTATACTAAAAAAATTAATACTCATGGAGAAACAGCAATTATACTTCCTGTTAAAGAGTTAGAGTGGACAACTGCTTTTGACGGTTTTCCTATTAAGTTTGCTTCTGCAAATGGAAGTACTTTTGAAACAGCTCATGGTAATTTTGGTAAATTCCCAGGAGGTGAAAATTTTATTACACCAGAACATACGCATAGTAATAGTTATCAAGCTGTCGTAATTTCTGGAACAATGATTAACCCCATGGGAGATGAAGATTCTAAAAAAGCTAAAAGAATGAGACCTGGATCTTATTGGTATGTACCAGCAAATCAAGCTCACACTACAGGGTGTGTTTCTGAAGAACCTTGTGTATTCTATTCATATCAGTCAGCCGGATTTGATTTTACTCCGACAAAAAAATAATTAAAATACGCTACAATATCTTGTAGCGTATTTTTTTGCGCTTTTAATTTCGAGGTTTATTTTTTTATATAAAACAACTATGTCATTAATTGATTATTAATTTTACAACTTTATGATCTTCTGAAGCTCCTATAATTTTACAAAAATACAAACCAGTAGTTAAGCGTTCTTTTTTAAGTGTTATCTTATTTTCACCAACTATTGTTCTATAAGGAATTTCCTTTACTACTCTTCCTAATTGATTGTAAATAACCAGTCGTACCGTTGCTATCTGATTGGTATTAAAATAAATTTCAGATATTGTTTCCAACGGATTTGGAGCTGCTTTTAAAGCATTTCCTTTGGCAATTAATTCAGGTACTACAACTTTAGTACCTGTCGAAAATCGGATATTTTCTAAATTAATTCTTTTTGTAACCATCGCTCCTTGCTCAGATAACATGGTAAATACAATAGTTGTTATATCATTTAAAATAAGTTCTGTTCCATTAGTTGATTTAAAATCTGAAAAAGATATTACATAATCTTCAAAATTTTCTGTTACAGCAATTGTTGCTTTAAATTGCTCTTCCCAAGTAGCAATACTTTGTTTTATAAATGTAACCTCAACATTTCCTGTTCCCTTTGCTGTTAAATTAAAACTATTATAATATGCTAAATTTACAGGTTTAAAACGTGGTGTTAAAGCTCTGTGCACTGCAAAATAAGAATCCGTTGTTACCTCTAACGCGACATTTCGCTCTATTGGGAAATCGGTATTTTCAAAATCAAGAGTATTTGCCGAAACAACATAATCAATCACTTTAGTATTTGCTTGAGAATCATCAACTCCCCAAGGTCCGTCAGACATAAAAATATCATCTGGCGTATTAATTCCGTCTCCAATTCTAAAACCGATATCAAATAAATTCCCTGTTTCAATTTTTATGTTTGTTATATAATTTTTTTCTAAACCTATTCTCTTATTGGTTTTATTTAAATCACTTGTTTCTGTGATTCTAAAACCTGCATCAAAATCAATATTTTCACTTGCGTTCGTATTTATAATTTCTAAAGCTAATGCTCCATTAATATATTTTCCTTTTCGAACAAATACAGTTGGCGGTGGCGATATTTTATAAGATAAAATAGGTTTTTCTATGGATAATAAATCGATAACTTCTTTTGCTAAAAGATATAAATCATCTAAAGAATTAGACCATATTTGAAAATTATAAAAAGGAATATCGCTTTGATATTTATCTAAATTCCAATGACTTTCTATTTCAAAATTAGCATTATTATTTACTATTTTAGCCGAAAGACTTAATACAAACTCAACTGTATTATCGGTATTTCTAATCAATGATTTAATAAATTGCTGACCATTAATATCTATGGTAGATACCGAAATTAATTCAGCCCCAAGTAAACGATCGCAAATATATTTGGTATGCTCATATACACCATTTTCTGTTTTCAATGCTAAAACTGAAGCTACTGAAACACCACTTTTCATGTAATCTACCGCATAAATTTCTGTAGCGTTTGTAATTGAAATTAAATCGGTAGGTGACGATTCTATAATTTCATCTTCATTAATAATATTTAAAGGAATAAAATTATTTAAATTAAAAACAGCACTTGTTCTTTTTCTATAATTTTTAGATTTTATAACCCTTGCAGCCTTCTTTTTATCAAATTTATAATTTCCTTTAGTACGATTATAATTTCGTTTATTTATTTGTTCTGATAATCTATTATTACTTTCTAAACCTCCTGCATTTCCTCCTGATGTTGGTGGTAAAATAACATCACATTCTCCATATCCTGAACAAGAAGGATCTTGACAATCAATCAAACCATCTCCATCATCATCTATTCCGTTGTCACAAATTTCTTGTAGCACAGGTGCTGTTGGACAGCGTGCACCATCGTTACTTGCGCTTGAAGGACCGAATGCAAATAAATTAGAATCTATAGTATTTATACCTGTTAAATCTTGCACGCTTTGAATAACATATATAGTCCCTGTTTGATTTGCGGACACATAAAATCGTCCTGAAGCATCAAAATATACAGCACCATAGGTATAATTTAATCCTGATAAAATTGGAACTTCGCCTAATGAACTTACAATACCATTACTAGGGTCTATTCTATATAAAATATTGGTGTTTTTTTCCACAGCATATAAATTGCCGTCAACAGCATTAAAAGCCCAATCATGAATGCTTATATTTTTAGATAAATTTGCGGTAGCTAAATGCTCCGTATATGTTGGTGAGTTAGGATCAACATCTATTTTATAATAAGTTGAACCTCCTCCTTTAAGATAATAAACACCGTTTGTATTTATATCACCTACATATCTTGTGTTAGTAGGAAGTTCATCGACATAAAAAGTAGTAGTTGAAAAATTTTTTCCAATTCGTACAATTGTTTTTGATGGTGTGCTTAATGACCCCCAAATATATCCATCCGTAGGATTATAAGCTGCTGCATTTATACTTCCTGGAGTAACATCCGTTGCAACTAAATAAGAATTCCCTGATGCTAAATCAATAGAATAAACATCATTATATTGAAATAAATAAGCGTCATAAGTACAATTAAAAGGTATATTTTGCGCAGCAATAGTAAAACTATATAACACAAAAAAGATGGCTAGTATTTTTTTTGAAAAAGTATTTTTTTTTGTCATGATAGTAGGTATATGTTCAAACCTAAAATACAAACCACTTTTTACTCCTTTCAAAAAATTAGCTGTAATCAAACTTAGCGTCGTTGAAATGTAATTTTCGTTAGATAAATTATCTTTTTACAATAAATTTAAGCGCTTCATTAATTCTGGTCTTTTTGATCTACTAACAGGAATTACATCTCTTTTTATTAATACGCTATTATCTTCAATATCAATAATTTTTTTAAGATTGATAATATAAGAACGATGTACTTTTAAAAATAACGATTCAGGCAGTTTTTCTTCTATTTTTTTTAAGGTAGAATGTACCAAATAGTTTTTAGTCTCTGTTTTTATATGAATGTAATCACCCTTGGCTTCTACCAAATAAATACTTGGTAAATCAATTTTAATAAGTCGTCTGTCAATATTTATATAAAAATCATTGCTGTAAGACCCTACTGATTCTGTGTGCTTTGAACTGGTTGAAACTGCTTCTTTTAATTGATGATTTTGAGCTTTAACCATTGCTTTTTCAAACCTAGGCAATTCAATCGGTTTTAATAAATAATCAACAATAAAATCATATTCAAAAGCTTGGATAGCAAAATTAGGATCAGAAGAAGTTAAAATTATTTTTGGCGGATTTTTAAGTGTTTTTATAAAATCTAAACCATTAAAATCAGGCATGTGAATATCTGAAAAAATAAGATCGACTTCATGCGAGTTTAAAAATTTTATAGCTTGCATTGCGTTTGAAAATTCACCTACTACGTTTAAATTTTTTATTTGATTACAGAGCGTACCAAGTACTACTCTTGCCATTTTTTCATCATCAACAATTATACAATTCATACTTTTAAATAGTTTTCAAGTAATTTGAAATAACTATTAAAATTTTCTCAAAATCTGGCGCTTTATCTAACGTAAGCGCTCTTAGATTATGTTCAAATTCATTCGCTATTTTATAACTTTTTTCAAGACCTAAAATACTAATTTTATGTTTAATTTTATGTACATTTTCTTCAATTTTTTTGTATTCCTTACTTTTTAAGCTTTTATAATAGGCTATTTTTTCGGCAGGAAACTCTTCTTTTATTACCTCTATGAGTATTTTACGAATAGCTTGATCTCCTCTTGCTAATTTTTCTATATATTCTAAATTAGGTGTTTCCATCATTATTTTTTAATTGTAAAATTAAAAGTAGTTCCCACATTTAATTGAGATACTACCCAAATTTTTCCGTTATAAACGTGTATAATTTTTTTAACAATTGCTAAGCCAATACCTGCTGACTTATAATCATTTTCCAATTTAAAAAAAGCAGTAAAAATTTTATCAAAATACTTTTCAGCTATTCCGTTGCCATTATCTTTTACATAAAACTCCCAAAAATCAGTATTTTCAGAAAAACCTATTGTTATTTCTTTAACTTCTTTATCATTAAATTTAATAGCATTTCCGATTAAATTCAAAAACAATTCTTCTAATATTTTTTTATTTCCTTTTATAACTGGAAGTTTTTCAGGGATATTTATGATTGTTTTTTTAGAAATATTTAACTGATTAATTATGGTAGTTAGTAAATTATCCATTTTTAAAACAGCACCTTTCGCTATTGTTTTATCAATAGTTGCATATTTATGAATTGCGCTTACTAAGGTGTCTATTTTTTCAATGTTATCTCTTATAAGGGCTATTCTTTGTTTTCCTTGTTTGCCTAAAACACTGCCATAATCTTCCAAAAACCAAGCAGATAAAGCCTCAATACTTTGCAAAGGTGTTTTTAAATCATGAGAAATCATCTGTGCATAATCGTTTAACTCCTTATTTTGTTGTGCTAAACTTTTTAATAAAAAATCTTTCTGTTGATTTATTTTTATAATTTCTTTGGTTTGATTATCAATTAAATCGACTAATTTTAAGGAGTCTGTGTTTTCTATAGAATACCCATCTTCTAAATCATAAAATTTAAGCGTATCAATAACACCTTTTAGTTTACCAATAACCTTGCGCTGAGAATTTGTTTCTTCTTTTAATTTTTCACCTGCATCAAAAAGTTCTTCTGAACTTATTGTCGTGGCTCTTTGTAGCATTAAAAATTGATCATCCGAAGTGGTATATGACCTATCAATAGCATCTAAAAATGTTACTAATTCTTTATTCGATTGTAAATTTTTAGGTAAATATTTTCTAATTTGTCTTTTTAAAAGAGAGTTCATTATTCACTAATTAATGTTATCGTCATTGTTTGATTATGTAATTGACAATTATTTTCTCCATTAAACGGAGCAATTTCGCCATAAGAATACAAACCACAAACAGTCGTTTGAGTTCCTATCACTTCTACAACCTCTTCCACTTCTTCTTCGACTCTTTGGTCTAAAACTAATTTGCGTCCAATACAACTAACTAAAATAGCTAATTCAGCTTTTTTAGTTCTTAATTCACTTGCATTTATAGCAGCTAATTCGGCGGCATTAACAATATTATCAACATTGGTCATCATTAATTGCACTTTCGAATTCTCTAAAATATCGCCTGCTAAAATCATTGAATTATCCGCTTCATTAATATTTAAAATAGTTCTAACAATAGATTGTTTATTATTGGTAGATTTTACTTTTAGTGGATATAACAACGCCGCACCAGGTAATTCTTTTGATTTATCACCTAAATATTTTTTATATAAATTCAAGGCTGGTTTATTATCTAACTCATATAAAATATTTCCTTTTGATTTTGTTACAATTCGTTCAGGACCAAAAGGTGTCCAACCTCCATTAATAGCAAAAGAAACCTCTAAAGATTCGCCATACAAACCGATCGCTATTATTTCGCCCGATATTGGATTTTCATTGTAAGATGAAACTGTTTTTTCAAATCTAGCAGCATCCGCACATAAAGCACCTGTTATTAATAAATTATTATTAGTAGCAGCATTCATACCTTTTGTTAACTGGCTTGCGTTGATAAAACTCCCTTCTGAAACTAAAAAAACATACCTTAAGCCTTCTTGAGTAAACTGCTGTATTAATTCTTTACCTATTTGAAAACTACCTGTTTTATTTGCCGAACTTAAAACATTCGCTCTTTTAATTACGTAGGTGCTTTTTTCAAATTCGATAGCTGTAATTGTAATACTTTGATCAGCTACTGTTTTAGAAAATATATCACCAGCAGTTGATCCAAAAACCAAATGACCCTGCTTAAAAATAGCCCTAATTTCATTGTAAATATTTTCATCTTCCAATAAAAATCGATTTCCAAAAACCAATACTAGCGGATTCTTTAAAACTATTTTAGTGGTTAAATATTCCCAACTTCCATTTATTTTTTGCAATTGAACTGTTTTCATATATTATTTTTTAATGGTAAAATAAAAGGTAGTTCCTACATCAGGCTTACTCACTAACCAGATAGTTCCTTCATATAATTCTATAATTTTTTTAACAATAGACAGCCCAATACCCGTAGAATCTTCTCTTTTATTAAGCGCTTGAAAAATTTTAAAAATTTTATCATGATATTTCTTGTCAATTCCAATACCATTATCTTTTACTGAAAATTGATAAAAAGACGTTTGCTCTATAAATTCTATTTCAATCAATCCTTTTTCTTTATTATTAAATTTAACCGCATTGCTAATTAAATTCTGAAAAAGTTGCTGAAACTTCGTTGGATCACCATTAATCATTGGTAATTTTCGTGGTACTTTAATCAAAATATGATCCGGAATAAATAATAATCCTCTTAAAGTATTAATAATCAAATTTAAATCGACCTGTTTTTTTTCACTTGTTTCTGTACCTGCACTTGAATACTCTAAAATATTAGAAATCAAATTTTCCATGGTTTGCAAAGTACCTTCTATTAGCTTAAAATTTGCTAAAGTAGCCGTATCAAAACTTCCTTTATTATCTGTTTTTATCCAAGAAACTAAGGCATCAATACTTCTTAATGGCGATTTTAAATCGTGAGAAACAATATGTGCGTACTCGTTTAACTCATTATTACTTTTTTCTAACTGACTTAAAAGTTCTAAGTTTTCTATTTCTGCTTTCTCTCGTTGCCTTCTATTTATGGCACTTTTTAATTGCATCGATACTAAACTAGCTATGTTTTCTAGCACATTTAAATGCTCTTGGGTATAGTAATTTTTATCTATATGTTCTGAATCGATAACACCGATTACCTTTCCTTCACTTATTATAGGTACTGATATTTCAGAAAACCGACGCTCGCCTTCTATAACATATCGAGCATCTTTAGAGGTGTCTTTTATAATCTCTGCCTTACCCGATTTGGCTACATTTCCTGCTATTCCTTTACCTATTTTTAAACTATTTTTTTTGATATTTTTTTTATCAAGTTTCAAATGATGTGAGGCAACCTGTTCTAAAGTATTATTTTTATGATTTACTAAAAAAATAACACAATCTTCCGAATCTAAATAAGTTGCTATTTTTTGAGTTACCTCCCAAGCTATTTCATAAATATTATCTTTTCCTAAAATAGATTTAGCCAAATCATTAATCATATCAATAATCAATGTTCTTTCTCTTTTTAAAGTAACATTTTCAACAAGCACCACTTCATATTTTATGGCTCCAACAGCATTTCTTACGGCATTTACATTTGCTTTTACCCACAAAACGGTACCATTTTTTCTTTTGTATTTTTTTTCTAACACAAAATTATCAATAGCGCCACTATTCATTTTATCTAAATACTCTTTAGAAAAAGCATAATCTCCTTTAAAAAAAATATCTTTAATTGTTAATTTAGAAAATTCAGCTACTGAATACCCCAAAAGCTCTTGAAACATTCGATTCGTTTTTAAAAAACGACCTTGTTGTATAAGCGCAATTCCTAAAGAAGAATTTTCAACAATAACATCCAACTCTTTTTTTTGTTCTGCGATAAGTTCTGTTGTTCGTTTTGTTGCTGTTATATCTCTAATAATTCCTTGGGCTGCAATTTTTTTATCATTTTTATCATAAATTAAACTTGCATTTATTTGCACCCATTTAATTTCTTTTTCCTTCGTTAAAACCCTTGCTATATAATTTGAAAAAGAACCTGTATGGTACAATTTATAAAACGATTCAAAAGCATAGGTAGCATCTTCAGGATATATTAAATTTTTTGCATTTAATTTTTCTTTTGAAATATCATACCCAAAAAGAGCAATTGCAGCATCGTTCATTTTAAGAACATCGCCTGATAAACTCATTATTAAATAAGAATCATTAATATTATCAAAAACACCTTTTAACTGCGATGATTTTTCTATTAATGATGCTTCTAATTTTATATTTGTTGCCTTTAATTCTTCGGATATTAAATATAATTCTCTTGATTTATCTTCTAATATTTTCTCGGCTATTTTCCTTGCTGCTTTCTGTCTTTTTAAAGCTCGTTCTAATATATCTATTCGATGATTACTCATTAATTTTTATGAATGATAAATTTAACTTCCGTACCATCTTGTTTTATTTTTTCTAAAACAATAGTAGCACTTGTATTAAAATGTTCAAATGTTTTATTCATTAATCCTAAGCCAAAATGATGCATCGCCCTACTCGATTTATAAATCATTATTAACGAGTTTTCGGTTCTTTCTTTTATAATAAAGGTTGGCAATTCAGCATCAGGATATATTTTTTGTACCTCTACGTGAATATGGTTTTCAATAGAAGCCAACATTTCAATCGGTTCTTTGTAGGTTGCTAAAAGCCCTGGGTAACTATTTTCAATAACGCTAAAAAAATGTTCTGCATATAGCAATAATAAATCATCTATAGAAATTCCACTATGTTTACTTAAATGTTGTAATAACTGTAACATTTCAGAAAAACTATACGTTCCTATTGCTGTATATATTCCTTGGGAATCTAACGTTGATTGTGATATAATTTTATCAACAACCTCTAGCCCAAATTTTTCTTCTACTAAATCTAAAAATTCTGTAAAAACGATTCCTTTCATATTTTTTTTAATACTTTTTCAATTCATTGATGCTCCAATAAGACAAAACAACTTCAATTTTAGCTACATAATCCTCATATTTCAAAGGCTTTAAAATATATCCTGAAACGCCTATTCTATAACACTCTTCTAAATCTTTTTGGTTATCCGAAGTTGTTAAAATAACCGTTGGTATGTGTTTTAAAGCGTCATCATTTTTTATTATTGATAAAAATTCAATGCCACTAATTTTTGGCATGTTTAAATCTAGTAAAATTAAATCAGGTAAATTACTTTTTTCTTCTAAAATTTTAAGTGCTATTTCTGCATCTTTCGCCTCTGTAATAGTATGTTGTAATTCTAAAAATGAAACAGTACGCTTCATTTTCATTATTTCAATAATAGTATCTTCAATTAATAAAACATTTATTTTTTTTCCCATCTAATATTTAATAAAATTTAGTTCTAATGTATAGCATAGTCGTTTACATTTCATCTTAAACAAGTTAAATTTACTTAATATATCGTTATCTAAACAATAAGTGTCGATAAACTGTAATTCTTATTAACGAACACTATTTACATACTATGACTTTTATCATTTTTTATAAACTACTTTCTACTGTAATTTGTTGTAGAAATCAAAACCATTATGAAAACAAATAAACTTTTTAGTGCATTATTAATTCTTATTACAACAATATCATACGGACAGTTAAAAGTAGCTGCTGAACTTCGTACTCGTTCAGAATATCGACACGGTTTTAAAACCCTAATCAAAGACAATCAAAGCGCTGGTTTATTTACCTCGCAAAGAACCCGTTTAAATTTTTCTCAATCTATTGAAAAATTAAATTTTTATGTAAGCGTACAAGATATTAGAGTTTGGGGAGATGTGCCTCAATTAAACACCACCGATGCCAACGGATTAAGCTTACATCAAGCTTGGGCAGAAGTGTTATTAAGCCCAAATTACTCGTTAAAATTAGGACGTCAAGAAGTCCTGTATGACGATAGCAGAATTTTAGGTAACCTAGGTTGGGCACAACAAGCTCGTAGCCATGATATTGCCGTTTTTAAATACAAAAGAGATGGAATTAAGTTAGATTTAGGTTTGGCTTTTAATCAATCAAAAGAAAATGTAACAGGAAGAACTTTAGAAACTGAAAAAACCTATAAAGCTATGCAATATGCTTGGTTACATAAAGATTGGAGTACTTTATCAGCAAGTTTTTTACTATTAAATAATGGTTTAGAAACTACTGATGGAATTAAATACAGTCAAACTGTTGGTACACATTTAAAAAGTAAGCAAAATAATTTACAAGTAGCTGCAAATTTATATTATCAATTTGGTACTGATAAAATGAACAGGGATTTAAGTGCTTATTTAGTAGGTTTAGAAGGTAATTATAACGTTTCAACCAAAACAAAATTAGGTCTAGGAATTGAATTACAAAGTGGTAATGATTACGATTCTAATACTAGCGATAACAACGCTTTTACACCTTTATATGGAACAAATCATAAATTCAATGGATTTATGGATTATTTTTACGTAGGAAACCACGGAAATAATGTTGGTTTATTAGATATTTATGCTAAAGCTAATTTCAAATTAAATGAAAAATCAGGCTTAACGGCATTTGTTCATAATTTTTCAGCAGCAGCCGATATTAATGCAAATGTTTCTAAGCAATTAGGTACAGAAATTGACCTTGTTTACGGATATAACTTCACCAAACAAATCGGTTTTAAAGCAGGATATTCTCAAATGTTTGCTTCACAAGGAATGGAAGTTTTAAAAGGAACATCTGACAACAATACTAATAACTGGGCTTGGTTAATGGTTACTATCAAACCAACTTTATTTACCTCTAAATAATAAAAACAACCTTTTTCAATACACTAAGCAACGTATTTATTTTAACGAATAAATGCGTTGTTTTTTCTTCGGATATTCTTCATTTTACAATATTCTCCTTTTATTACCTTCTATTTTTAGATGATTTTTCAACTATTTTTACATAATTTTTACGTGCTTTTTACGTACTTTTATCTGTATGAAAACCTCGTTAAATACTTCTTCTAATTTATTACAAAAACACAGTAAAATAGCCATAGGATATTTTATTTTAATTGCTTTTTTAGGCGTTTTACTTCGTGTTTTTGCAGTAATTGACCTGCCAATAAATTATCGTTTTATGGTACATGCACATTCTCACGTTGCTTTGCTAGGTTGGGTTTATACTGCTTTAACTACGCTTATTTTTAAATTATATTTAGATAAAAAAACACTTCACACTCGTTACAAGCAATTATTTTGGGCAACCCAAATAACCATTATTGGCATGCTGATTAGCTTTCCATTTACAGGCTACGCATTTTTTTCGATTGTATTTTCCACCCTATTTTTAATAGCTTCTTATTTCTTCGGATACCTCTTTTTCAAACACAGCTCAACGATACAAAAACAAACAAATTCATACAAATGTATTCGCATCGCCTTATGGTTTATGATTATTTCAAGCTTAGGACCTTGGGCGTTAGGAATTATTATAAAAACAGTAGGAAGTGGCTCCAGTTTATACCGAAATGCCATTTATTTTTACCTTCATTTTCAATACAACGGCTGGTTTATTTTAGCACTTTTCGGCGTGTTTTTTTATATTTTAGAAAAACATAAAATCATCCTTGCTAAAAAAATATTTAATCGATTTTTTTGGATGCTAAATATAGGCGTTGTATTAACCTTCGGGATTTCCTTATTGTGGGACAAACCAAGTTTTATACTCTATTTAATTGCTAGTTTTGGTACTTTATTACAAGGAATAGCTTTTTATATTTTAAGCAAGCATTTACTTGCTGATTATCAAAAGATAAAAAACATTTTTTCACCAGTTCTTTTTAAAGGATTAAAAGTTGTTGTGCTACTTTTTATGATGAAATTAATTTTTCAATTTGTAGGAACACTTCCTTATTTTTCAGCTGTTATCTTTTCAAATATCGATTTTATAATCGGCTATTTACATTTTAATTTTTTAGGAATTGTAAGTATTTCATTGCTTGTTTTTTTACAGCAATTTCAATTGATACAGCTATCAAAAAAAAGCCTACTCTTTTATATAATAGGCTTTTTATTAACCGAAATTGTAATTTTTTACAAAGGAATTGTTGTTTGGTTAAATATTGATTTAATCAATTATTACCCTGAATATTTAGTTGCAGTTAGCCTACTTTTTTTAGTTGCAATAGCGGTAATTTTCAGCCAACAATTTAAAAAGAAACAAGCTGTTAAAATATTCTCTCAAAAATAAACAGACCTCACAGGTTTTAAAAACCTGTGAGGCCTACTATTTAACTTAGCGCCTGTTTAAGTTTTATCAAAAAAAGTTTTATCGCAGGAAAACAGAAAATCGCAGCCTGATTTACCGTAGTTCTCCTATTGATGTGATACTGAAATAAATTCAGCAGGACGAGAATTTGGTTTTTATTTAATTTTTAAACACGCGCTAAAATATGATCAATATTATAATGACCACCTTTATTTTCTGATTGTGCTGCCGATTGATTAATAATTAAATGAGCTACATTAACCATGTTTCTTAATTCACAAAGCGGAACACTTATTTTTGAATTTTTATACAATGTTTCAACTTTATTATATAAAATTGCTAATTTAATTTTAGCATTTTCTAAACCTTCATTACTTCTGACAATTCCCGCATTATTACGCATTAATTGCTGTAATTCTTCTACATATTGTTTAATTAAATCTTCATTATCTGAAAACACTATTTTTTTAGCTTTCCACTGAGGAATACGATCACTTTCTTGATTTATTTGATTCAATTTATCATCTTCTAGGCTATTTTTAGCTAGAAATTTATAAATATTATCGGCATACACCAAGGCTTCTAATAACGAATTTGACGCCAATCTATTTGCGCCATGTAACCCTGTTCTTGATGCTTCACCACAAGAAAACAAGTTTTTAATCGCTGTTTTTCCGTTTTTATCAACCACTATTCCACCACACATATAATGTGAGGCAGGAACTACAGGAATCCAATCTTTAGCAATATCAATATGTAACGATTTACATTTTTGATAAATAGTAGGGAAATGATTTTTAAAACTTTCGATATCTAAATGTGTGCAATCTAAATACACCTGTGTATCGCCCGATTTTTGTAATTCTTTATAAATACACTGCGATACAATATTACGAGAAGCTAATTCTGCTCGTTTATCATAAGTAGGCATAAAACGATTTCCTTTTTTATCGCGTAAATACGCCCCAAAACCTCTTACAGCTTCTGAAATTAAAAAAGAAGAATTTTGTTCTTTTTGATATAAAACCGTAGGATGAAATTGCACAAATTCCATATCTAAAATAGTCGCTTTTGCACGATATGCCATCGCAATACCATCGCCTGTAGCAATTACAGGGTTGGTCGTATGCCCATAAACACTTCCTACGCCGCCCGAAGCTAACAGGGTATTATCAGCTTTTATAGTAAAAATTTCGGAAGTTTTTTGATTCAATACATAGGCCCCAAAACAGGTTAAATCCGTTGATGATTCTATAGATTTTTCTGTGGTATTTTTTAATAATTTAGTGGAAGGTTTTACTGTTTTTAACTGATGATTTGTAATTAAATCTATCGCAAAATAATGGGGTAATACGGTTACATTTTTTAACTGATGCACACGTTTTAACAAGGCTCTTTCTACCTCATATCCTGTAATATCTTTGTGATGAACAACCCGATATTCTGAATGTCCACCTTCTTTTGCTAAATCAAAAGCGCCTGTGCTATCGGTGTCAAAATTAGCCCCCCAAAGCACTAATTCTTTAAACCGCTTCGGACCTTGTTTAACCACCATTTCAACGACTTTTTTATCGCAAAGCCCTGCACCGGCAATTAAAGTATCGGCAATATGTTTTTGAAAAGAATCTTCGTCTTTATCTAAAACAACCGCCACGCCTCCTTGGGCATATTTTGTATTGGATTCATCTTCGTTTCCTTTGGTAATTATGGTAATGGTTTTATCAGGGAATTTCTCCGCCATTTTTACGGCAAAAGTTAATCCCGCAACCCCTGACCCTATGACTAAATAATTTGTTTTAATCATTTATTTTGATATATCAAGCATTCGTTGAATAGGAATTAAAGCACGCTCACGGATGGTTTTATCAACCTCTATTGTAGGGCTTTCCGTTGCTAAACAATCATATAATTTCTGCATGGTATTTACCTTCATATAAGCACATTCGCTACAGGCACAAGTCGTATCTTCCTTTACAGGAGCGGGAATTAATTCAGCCATCGGAACTTCTTGCTTCATTTTATGTAAAATACCAACTTCAGTTGCTACGATAAATTTTCCTGTTGGATGTTCTTTTACATACTTTATCATTCCTGCGGTAGACCCAACATAGGTAGCCGTTTTTAAAATATGCTCTTCCGATTCTGGGTGTGCAATAATTTTATAGTCTGGATATTTCTGACATAATTCGGCTAATTTATCTAAAGAAAAAGCTTCATGAACTACACAGCTTCCGTCCCAAAGTAGCATCTCTCTGCCTGTTTCTTGCATAATATAATTCCCTAAATTTCTATCAGGAGCAAAAATAATTGGCGTTTCAGCGGGTATAGATTCCACTATTTTTAAAGCGTTAGACGAGGTACAAACAATATCGGTAAGCGCCTTAACCTCAGCACTACAATTTACGTAAGTAACAACGGTATGATTTGGGTGTTTTCTAACAAATTTTTCAAAGGAATCGGCAGGGCAAGATTCTGCTAACGAACAGCCCGCATTTAAATCGGGTAACACAACTTTTTTCGTTGGATTTAAAATTTTTGCAGTTTCTGCCATAAAATGAACCCCTGCAAACACAATAATATCAGCGGTTGTTTCTGCTGCTTTTTGCGACAAGCCTAAACTGTCTCCTACATAATCTGCAATATCTTGAATTTCGGTATCTTGATAATAATGTGCTAATATAATGGCATTCTTTTTGTTTTTAAGCGCTGTAATTTTCTCCTTTAATGTCTGCTTCAATTTCATAATAGATAATTAGAGCACGAAATTATCATTTTGCAACCCCTTAAAACATGATATAAATCATTAAATAAATTTAGCGCCTGTTTAAAATTCTTCAAAACAGACGCTAAGTATTTTTATAATTTTTCTATAGCTAAAGCTACTTTATTTATGTTTTGGCTACTTAATTCTAAATCGGCTAAAACTGCTGGGTAATGTAATATTGCACTTTGATATTTGGTATTAAATAAGTTTTTATAATACAACAAACCTTCTTTTAAATTCTTGACAAAAGTTTTTAAATATTTAATTTCTTTCGGCGAAGCATCTGCAGGCGTTTCTTTTAATTTATCTTTTAAATAATCAATATAAATAGTCAATTCTTTGATAAATAAATTAGGTCTTTCTAAGCTTGTAACACTTGCCGATTGCCCGTAAATAGTTTTTGTAATTTCCTTTAAACTCATCTTTTTAGAAAAATAAGCAATATTAGGGCTAGGACAAACCGACACGCCAGCACCTTCTGTTTTGGTGTCTAAACCGTACGCCAATAAAGCTGAAGTTCCTAAGCCAACACAGGTACAACTTTTGGCTATTATTTTTGAATATTCTTTGTAATAAGCTTCTTTTGGTAAGTTTTGAGCCGTTAATTCTTTTATTTTTAAATGCTGAAATTGCCTTGAAGCCGTACAAACTCCTTTTTCGTTAAACTCTTTATTTAAAGCGATAAATTTTTTCGGGCAAGAACTCCCAGGGCGTCCTTTATCAATAAAAGATTGCTTTTCTAGGTCTTTTGTGTTTCCTTTTAAATTATAAAACGGCACGCCTAATGGCGAAATATCACTCAAATAAACATCCTTTTCTTTGGCTTTAATTAATTTCTCTAGCGTTTGTTTATCGACTGTTGTCGCTTCAGGAACTAATAAAAAAGGCGTTCCCCACCCCACAGAATCTACCTGATAATGGTCTAGTAAAAATTGATGCTCATCGGCAGTACCAACACCTCCTTGTGCCGATATTTTAAAAGTTAAATCGGTTTCTGGAACTACATATTCTTTTTTGTCTAAAGCACTAAAAAGCAAACTTTGAATTGACTCTTGTAATTCAGCTCTTTTCACTTTAAATTCTTCTAAAACAGGCCCTAATAAATATCCATCTGTTGCGAAGGCGTGTCCACCACAATTTAAACCAGATTCTATGCGGTATTCCGATACCCAAATTCCTTTTTTTGCTAAAAATTTCCCTTGGATTAACGCCGAACGGTAATCACTTACTTTTAAGATAATTTTCTTGTTGATATGCCCATTTTTATCAGGATAAAAACCTTTAAAACCCTCTAAATAAGCATATAACCGAGGATTCATACCTGCCAAAAACACCACTGACGAATTAACATCACTCTTTGCAAAACCTCTTAAAGCGGCGTGTGCATCGTTATATTCAATAGCTAATTTATCGGTTTTAGAGCCTGTTTAAATTTGTAAAATAAAAAGAAAAAGGTTTCTGAAATTCTATTAAAATGTTTCTTTTGTGGTTCTCAAAACAAAAAAGATGTAT
>NZ_OENA01000042.1 GCF_900239185.1 Tenacibaculum finnmarkense | reverse complement strand
GAATATAAATCGTATCGAAGAAATAAAAAAAATCTGGAATTATTAACCTTATAAATTCAAAAAAAAGGTCAACCTATTTCAGGACAATACAAAAAATTGATCAAAAAAGAGAAATAAGAAGCGCTTTTTTGTGGATAATTCAGAAGCGGAAACAGCTCGTGATATCGTAAAATCTGAATATAGGAACGTGGATTTTGAAGAATCTTAAAACTGAAATAACATATGCGGGATTTATAAAACTGATTCTTAATAGAGAAACCTAAGAATTGACTTATTAGAATTGTATTATACAGTCTGAAAATTGCAGAAAAAATAGTCGATTAAATAATGTTTACTTTAATATCGGAATTGATATCTTAGGAAACAAATCCACTGATTTTAATACAAATAGCGGAATTTAAAACAACTTTCGAATATGATTTCCTCATAAATAAGATTGAAAAAACAGAAATTTTTATCGAGCCGAATCTGGACAAAAAAGGAAAGAAAATACAAGAACTGTGGTTAACAAAATATATAATTTATTGCTAGTGCGAACCTACTTACGAAAATCCTTATGGGATTTTCTATTCCGTTTTTATTTACTAAATTAGTTGCTCGAAATACGCAACAAACCATATATAAAACGTTAGGCAACATTAAAAATTCATCACTATGAAAATTATAAAACTAAAAGCAACAGCCAGTTTTCCAGGGGCAGAATCGAAAAGTGCGACACTAACATTACTTCCTAATTTCGAATTAAAAATTAAACCTATAAGAGAACAAAATACTATTGTTCCTCTCGGGATTTCTAATTTTAATGGAGATACAGAAAGTCAATTCATAGAGTTTGAAATTGAAATTCTAGAACACGGTATAGATGAATTCAGTGTAGAAGTACTCCTCGATGACAAAGTAATATATACTGTTTATTCTGAAAAACAAACATTAGATGAAGTTATAATTATAGCAAAAGGAACAAATACAAAAAAAGAGAATATAGAAGAAGAAGCACCAATGAACTACCCAATAGGGAAATATTCTTTTAAATGGGATGGTTTTGATAGTAATGGTATTTATGATAGTTCGCTTTTTACTAATGGCAAACTAAAAGCACGTTTAAAAGGAAAAATAGAAAGTGTTGAAAAAACAGTAGATAGTGATGAATTTTATTTTGAATGCAAAGAAGTAAATTGGGTTGACACAAAAATAGACAAAAACAGCAAACGTATTGATGTTACGCTTCGTATAAACCTTAAAGATGGTGGAGAAAAAGGAACTGAAAAAGATTGTTATGAAACAGGTAGTGGTAGTTATGCTCCTATAACTAAACATTGTCCTTGGGATAAAATACCTGAAAAAGATATAGATCCTAAAGACCCTATTTTAAAGAAAAGAAATAAAAACAATAATTTCGATGCTTTAAAGCAATTAGCTTTAAACGGTATAGAGAAGTATTGGGAAAGAAATAGTAAAAACATAGGTAAAGGTGTCTATATAAATAAAGAATTATACGAAGTATATCTAAGCTGTAAACAGGATGAACAAGGTATGGTGGCTCCTGAGATAATATATTTTACGAATTCAGAAAATGGTACGTTTAATCGTTCTCATAATTGGTTTGCTTCAAGAAAATTATATTACAAAGAAGGCTACCTAAAAAACAAAAAATGGGATTATAGAATCCCATCAGATGCCGTTCAATATTTTAAAGAAACCGCTGCTCATGAAATTGGACATCAATTATTGGTTGAATTAAAAGGTAAATATCATTCATACACCCATAAAGGAACTTCTCATCCAAGTGTAATTATACAAGACCCTGTTAAAGGTACAAAGTACCCAACAGGCAGTAAAGAAATTGACTTAATGAAATACGCAGATGATTTTTACCCTTATGACTATTATAAAAGAGTAATTCTCTCTGAAAAAGATTTATTAGGGCTTTTATGGTTAACTAAATTAGAATTAAACTAATGAAAAAACTATTAATTATTATTTTATTTATAGCTACGGGTTGTAAAGAAAAACTAAGCGAGAACTATAGAGGTTATGTATTTAACTTAAAAAAAGAACCCTTGTCTAATGTAAAGGTTTATGAACGAAGGGATTCTACAAAATATGTCTACACCAAAAAAAATGGATATTTCTTATTGAAACCAAGAAGTTTAACCTTTGTTGATGATTTAATTTTTATAAAAGAAGGGTATGTTACGGATTCTTTGGAGACTGTTTATTATAATAGAGGACACGGGACTATTTCTCTTTTTTTAAGACAACGATCTGATACTCTTTTTATGAAAGAAATTAAACAAATAACGTTGCCTAACAAAGAACTGAGCTAAAAAACAACTCTTTTCTTGATTAAGTTTATACATTATTATTCTAGGCTCATAATTCTATAAATTAGTTTTTTGAGCT
>NZ_OENA01000069.1 GCF_900239185.1 Tenacibaculum finnmarkense | reverse complement strand
TAGGCGATGATGCTCTAAAAGCAGTAACTTATAGAATTAACGATGCTTTTAAAGGCTATGCACATAGAGAATCATATCTCGAAGAAGCCGTAAAAATACTAAAAGTAGCAGATTGCCCAGATTACAAACATCGTAAAGGGCAAAAAGGAACGGTGGTGGTGATTGGTGGGAAAGGAGATCATAAAATAGGTGATTACGTAGTTTATAAAACAGACATATATAGAAGTATGGAAATAGATCAATATAAAGATTTAAAACAAAAAAATAATTTACCTATTCCTGATTACACGACCTTTTTGTCAAGAGATGCTTTTGATAAAGATTATACGGATAAAAAGACAAAAGCAACAGTTATAGTGAAACATTCAGATAAAAGATATGGGCAATATAATGAATGTCCACCAGGAGAATATTTTTTGATTAAAGAAAAAAGAACATATGAGGTTTATATTGGAGGTAGTATAAATAGTACTCTAATAAAAGGACCTGATGGAGATAGGGATGGTATAGCAATACACCAATATAGTCCTAAAGATGCTCAAGGTTGCTTGACATTTGTCTCAGGGAATGATAAAAGTCTAATTTTTAAACTTATTGATGAGGAAATCCCAGACTTATTTATTCATAAAGAAATGAAATATGCCAAGCGAACAGATAAGAACAAAGTTGTACATAACATGAGTATTAAACAAAGACCTGTTCGCGTGATCATAGAAGAAAGAGAGGTAATAGAAAGTGATTGGGAAGATTCTAAATATGGAACTATTAAGTGGACAGGTATACTCGACAATAAATAAAATAATTTTATGAAGAACAATAATATAATACAGCTAATAATTATAATATGCTTTTTTAGTTGCAATGGAAATAAAAAAGATAAAAAAGCAGAAGAATTAGTATATAATAAACAGAATATGGGTGCAATAATTGATAGTTTACCTTATAATTTTAAAGAGAATGATTTTAGTGAAACAATAATCGCTTATAAAAAAATTAAAAAAGACATTAAAAATAAATATAAAGCCCCTCCTTATGGTCTCTTAAAAAATAAAATAGAAGAAATATTTAAACTAGATGTTGATAAAGTTAACTATAGAATAATTTTTTTAGATGACGATTTAATGTTTCCAAAGGAACTTTTATATTACGAGAAATTTATATTACCAGATACCTATACGTTTAGAGAGTTTTCTGATGGGGATCTTGAAAATATCGATTATGATGCGTTCCTAAAAACGATACTTCATTATAATAATATGATTTTTTATAATGATATAAGTGCAACTAATTGGATAAAAACAAAAGAACCTGCAAGAATAATTAATCTAGTTAAAGAACAAGGTTATATCAAAAATAAAGATTGGTTACAATTTGCGTTTAGCAAATCAAAGTTATACAAACCAGATGAATTAGAAAGGTTCTTATTTGATTCAAAATGTAGAGGAGAAGAGCGTACAGAAAATGGAGACTGTACAGGAATGTTGCATACTTTAAGAAAAGACATGCTTGATAAAATGATAAGTTTAGGCGTTGAATTATCACAATTATCTACCGTAGCTAATATGGTATCTAACGGAAATCAAGAGATGTATGAAGAA
>NZ_OENA01000043.1 GCF_900239185.1 Tenacibaculum finnmarkense | reverse complement strand
ATATAGTGGTAAAGGATTTAAGCAAATTACTTGGAAAAGTAATTATAAAACTTTGCAAGGTAGGTTTAATAGAAAGATGAAAATTGACAATGAAGAAGATGTTAACTGGATAGGTGGTGATAACCCCTATAAATTAAAAAACAATGCTAAAGACGCTATGGTATCTGCCTTAGCTTTTTGGGATTGGAAATTTTTAAATAGTAGAGCAGATATAGGAGATAGTTTAGATGCTGTTACTGCTGTTAGTAAAGAGGTAAATGCAAGCGATGATAGTGTTCCTGATCGCTATAATTTTTTTCAAAAAGCAATTGAAACTCTTAACGCCAAAGAATGTGTAGATTATAAAAGACGAGATGGTCAAATTGGTACAGTAGTAGTTGTAGATGGAAAAGCCCATGATAAATTTGATTATAAGAATAAGAAAGGTTTTGTTAATCTAAAAAATGTAGTGCGTTATAAAACATGCGTGTATCGTAGTATGGAACTAGATACTTATAAAAAATTAAAGGCGGAAGATAACCTACCGATACCTGATTATACGACCTATTTATCTAGAGACGCTCATGGGGATAAAATTAAATACGGAATCCACTCTGCTAATCGTTATGGCACAAATAATGAATGCCCGCCCGGAGAGTATTATTTGATACCAAAGGCAGAGAAAGGAGAGCAAAGCCATTCTATGTATGTTAGTGCAGGTGGTATACAGCCCACTATTCCCAATGGTCCTGATGGATATAGGGGTGGTATTGCCATACATAACTGGAATCCTAAATTTACAATAGGATGTCTTTCAACAGTACAATATACTAACGAATTAGAGACTGAATTATTTGAGAATATAGCAGATTTAAAAATAAAAAATAGAGAAGTTCGTATTATTATAGAAGAACGAGAAGTTATAGAAGAGCCTTGGACTGATAGTGTTGTAAACTCACCAACCAAGTGGACAGGAATTTTAGAAGATGAATAAAACATTAAACAAATGAAAATATTAAAATTAATTGTTACGTTTATTATTTTACTGCATGTTGGATGCAAGAACGTTGAAGAAAAATCTAAAGAATTATCAGATAAAATATCATCAACTGATGTCTTTATAAATAATGCTAAAACCATGGATACGATAAAAAAAAAGAGGTTTGATCCCCAAAAAGAGAATATAGAATATATAGAAAAGACTTTGATTCCTATTGCAGAAAAATTTTTAAAACAATGCAAAGATTTTACTCCATTACCTTATAATGAATTTCGTAAACAAGTACAAAAAGTATACGGTATTGATGTTGATGAATATTCAGATAATATTTTTCCTATGTCATATGATTTTATGCCAAACATAATCCTAAAAAAGCAGCGTATTGTTATTGATGAACCAATGCTTCTTGAAGGTGAAAATGCAGAAGAGACTACTTTTTGTGAGTATAATAATTTAATATTTTATGAAGATCAAAAGATAATCCATAAATACAAAAAGAAATGGAAAGGAGATTTAAAAAAATTAGTAAAATATTATGGTTATCATGGTAATAAAATGATCTTGTCCAGCGCATTTAGCCAAATCGATTTTTATAGTCATGTAGATGTTCCTGATTTATTATTTGATCTCGAAAAAATTGAAAACACTGATAAATTTCGACGAGTATTAAGACAAGAATTATTCAAAAAAGTATATGAGTATACTGATGGGGATTTTCCTATAGAAACTTATATGGAAGATATGATTTTAGATTCTATAAGTTATAAAGAACCAGATAAAACACTGGCTTTTATTATGAACACTGCTATCGATAGAGATTTACCTAAATGGGGGTTGCCAGAATACATTTATGATAGGTTTCCTGAATATCTAGAAAAAATGAAAATAGTAGATTATTATGGTTTTGAAAGACTAAAAGATTACAGTATTAAAGTTTACGGACAAACACCAAAGAATGATGGAAATCCAAAACCGATATATAAAAAAGCAATAATAAATGATGCTGATGGATATACTAATGTGAGAAACTGGAAAGGGAAAATTGTATTCAAAATAGAAGATGGAGAGAAGTTTATGGTATCCAAAGAGGGAAAGAACCTGATCGGGGATTCTTATAAAGAAGGATGGTGGTTTGTACGCTTTAAAGGTAATGAAGGTTGGGTGCATAGTAGTAGGGTTACTATAATCAAAGAATAATAGTTTTTTAATGATTAAAAAAAGAGAGCGGTTTATTTTAAT
>NZ_OENA01000097.1:126539-265273 GCF_900239185.1 Tenacibaculum finnmarkense | reverse complement strand
AGAGAAACAAGGTATTGCTGGAAAAAGACTTAAAGCTGGTTGGAATGAAGCATATCTATTAAAAGTCTTAAATATTAAAGTATGAGTTTGCCCTGACAATTAGATTGGAAAAACCCATCTGAAAAAATGATTTCCTTATTAAGGGATAATATTTAATTGTAATATATCTAACTAAAAAACTAAAAATGTGCATTTAATTTCTACCATACCAGGAGGCTGGAATCCTAACGATGAAGGAGTGTTTTACATCGATCAATCTCCAGGAGATATTGTTTTTTTATCTTCCGCAGATTCTGATTTATTTATGATGAATAACGCCTACAAATTAATACATAATTCTGTAGAAAAAACGCCTTCTTTCAGGTTTGCCAATCTTAGTTATTTTAAGCAAGAATTAACTATTGATACCTATGTTGATGAAGTAATTGCGACCGCAAAAATTGTAGTACTTAAACTTTTAGGTGGAAAAGCATATTACAATTATCTCTGTGAAGCTGTAACTGAATGTTGTGAAGAAAATAATATTCAGTTACTGTTTTTACCTGGTGATAACAAACCCGATTTAGAATTGATGCAATCGTCAAATATTCCTTTAAAAGAGGTGGATATTATTTGGAAATACATTCAATCTGGTGGTATTGAAAATTGTCAATCGGCATTGCAATTAATTAGCAATCGAATTACCGATGCAAAAGTAATTCCGAATACTATTAAAACGATTCCTGATTTATTTTTATATCATCCTAAAGAAGGTATTTATACTACTTTAAAACCCAAAAGCACCCAAAAACAAGCCATTATTTTTGGATATAGAAGCTACTATTTATCTAATAATTTAGCTCCTATTCACAGTATTATTGATGCTTTAGAATCTGAAGGAATTTCAGCTATCGCATTAATGGCGGCAGGATATCGTGAGCAAGATATTCAACAACAAATTTTTGATTTACTTAAATCACATCACATAGAAAAACCTCAAGTTATTATAAATACAACTGGTTTTAGTGTGCAAGGATTTCATGATACTACACAAAGTTTGTTTGATGTTTTTAACGTTCCTGTTATTCAGGCAATCATGGGTAGTTGTAATCGTGAAAGTTGGTTAGAAGGCGATTTTGGCTTACCTCCTACTGATATTGCTATGAATATTGCCTTGCCCGAGGTAGATGGAAAAATTATATCAAAAGTTATTTCGTTTAAAGAATCGATTGAAAAAGATGCTTTAACCGATTCGGAAGTTGTTTCTTATATTCCAAATATTGAAGGTTGTGAATTTGTTGCTAAAATGGCAAAAAATTGGATAAATCTTCAAAATAAAAATAATTCTGATAAAAAAATCGCCTTAGTTTTACCTAATTATCCGAATAAAAATAGTCGTTTAGCAAACGGTGTTGGTTTAGACACTCCACAAAGTACCTTGCAAATATTAGCAAAATTATCCGAAGAAAATTACAGCTTATCAGATGATTTTCCAACAACAACAAATCAACTTATAGATAAACTAACAAATTCTGTAACCAACGATTTAGAAACAATAAACAGCTTAAACGAACGACAAACAATTAAGTTAGATGTCGGTATTTTTTATAAATACTACAATCAATTATCTGTAGAACTTCGTGAGAAAGTAGAAAAACAATGGGGAAATCCTGAAAAATCGCCTAATTATAAAGAAGATTCTAAAAACAGTTATTTTTTAATTCCAGGATTTCTTTCTGATAATATATTTATTAGTATTCAGCCAAGTAGAGGTTATAATTTAGATTTACAAGCAAGTTATCATTCGCCCGATTTACCGCCACCGCATGCTTATTTGGCGTATTATATTTGGTTGCAACACAGCTTTAATGCTGATGCTTTAGTACATATTGGTAAACATGGAAATTTAGAATGGTTGCCTGGAAAAAGTGTCGCTTTGAGCAAAGAAACTTGTTTTCCTGCTGCAATTTTAGGAGCAATTCCTCATTTTTATCCTTTTATTATTAATGATCCTGGCGAAGGAACACAAGCCAAAAGAAGAAATCAAGCCATTATATTAGACCATTTAATTCCACCAATGACACGGGCAGAAAATTATGGCGATTTACTAAAACTAGAACTTTTAATTGATGAATTTTACGAATCGGCTTTAGTAGATAGAAAACGTGCTTCGCTAATTAAAACTAAAATTGAAAACTTAGTAAATGAAACGCATTTAAAATCAGATTTAAATCAAGATGGAAAAGATATTGATGCTTTATTAGAAGTTATTGACGGTTATTTATGTGAATTAAAAGAATCTCAAATTAGAGGTGGTTTACATATTTTAGGAAAATTACCAAGACAAGAAAAATTAGTCGATTTAATTGTTGCCTTACATCGATTGCCACAAGGAAATTTAAAAGGAATTACACAATGTTTATCCGAAGATTTACAACTTAATTTTGACCCTATAAATGTTGTTTATTCTGATGTTTTTGATAAAGATATTTTCGGAATTCATTGTCGAACTTTCGGACAAGCTGTCGAATTATTAGAAAATAAAGCCAAAAACATCGTAAATCAATTATTAAATAACAAAGAAATTGAGAATATTGGCGATTATACAACAGAAATAATCACTTATATAAAACAACATACAGTGCCTGTTTTACACAAGACAAGTAATGAAATTAGCCATTTAATTAAAGGCTTAAACGGACACTATATTCCTGCGGGAGGTTCTGGTGCGCCAACAAGAGGACGCATCGATATTTTACCTACGGGAAGAAATTTTTATTCTGTTGATGTGCGAACTGTTCCCTCTGAAACTGCGTATCAAATAGGACAAAAAAGTGCGCAAAATATTATTGATCGCTATTTACAAGAAAACGGAGAATATCCTACTTCTATCGGTTTATCGGTTTGGGGAACTTCTACCATGCGAACTAGTGGCGATGATATTGCACAAGCTTTGGCGTTAATTGGCGTAAAACCCGTTTGGCAAGGAAGTAATCGAAGAGTTAAAGATTTTAAAGTACTTTCTACTTTAGAATTAAAAAGACCTAGAGTTGATGTAATGTTGCGTATTTCTGGTTTTTTTAGAGATGCTTTTCCTGATTTAATTTCGCTGTTTAATTCGGCTATTGAAAAAGTAGCTTCTTTGGATGAAACAGCAGAACAAAATCCTATAAAAAAGCGTTTTGAACAAGAAAAAAAACAATGGCAAGAAGAAGGTTTAGATGAAAAACAAGCCAATGAAAGAGCTTTATATCGAGTTTTTGGTTCAAAACCTGGAGCTTATGGTGCAGGTTTACAAGGTTTAATTGATGGTAAAAACTGGACTACTTCGGATGATTTAGCAAACGCTTATATTAATTGGAGTGGTTACGCATATTCAGGTAAAAATAATAGTGGAAAATCGGCACATGAAACCTTTAAAAAACGATTGGCAAATATTGAAGTTGTCATGCAAAATCAAGATAATAGAGAACATGATATTTTAGATTCTGATGATTATTATCAGTTTCAAGGAGGAATGACCGCTGCCGTAAATACTATAAAAGGATCGCAACCTGAAACTTATTTTGGTGATCATTCTCGCCCTGATAATCCAAAGGTAAAATCTTTAAAAGAAGAATTATTAAAAGTATTTCGTTCTAGAGTTGTAAACCCAAAATGGATGCAAGGCATGCAAGAACATGGCTATAAAGGCGCTTTTGAAATGGCTGCTACCATGGATTATTTATTTGCTTATGATGCTACAACGAATTTAATTGAAGATTTTATGTATCAGCAGATTACAGAAAAATATTTGTTTGATGATGATAATAAAGCTTTTATCGAAGAGCATAATCCTTGGGCTTTAAAAGATATGTCGGAACGTATGTTAGAGGCAATTCAAAGAGGTTTATGGGAAAATCCATCCGAAGAAACGATAGAAGAATTAAAAGAAATTTATAAAAAATCAGATGCTATAACTGAGTAAATTGTTTTTATAAAAATGAAAAAGATAGTAAATCAATATATAATAGGACTCAAAAAGGCTTATTTTAATCATAATTCAGCTGAAACATGGTTGCATTTTGAAAAAATTAAACATGGTGCAACTATAAATAATATTAAAAAACTTAAAGAAATATATAATGATATTCCTGATACTTTTATAAATCTTTTAGAATATGTTGATGGAACATATTTTAGAACCTATACAGGCGAAGAAATTACTTTTTTTATTCTTGGATCTGATATTGAAGAGTATCCTTATTATTTATTATCTTCTAAAGAAATTATAGAAAACACAAATTTAGCTGTTAATTATTATTCAGATTATATTGAAAGAGATTTTAGTCACGTAGCAATAGATGATAAAATCATCAATAAAGCAGCTGAAGTTAAATGGCTTCACTTTTCTGATTGTGTAAATAACGGTGGAACTTCTCAATTATTTATAGACTTTAGCCCATCAGAAAAAGGAAACAAAGGACAAATAATACGTTTTTTACACGACCCTGATGAATTTAAAGTAATTGCAAATAGTTTTGAATCTTATTTAGATAAGCTAATAAATAACGAATATGATTTTATCAATGAAGAAACTATGGAATAAAAATATTTCAGAGGCTGTTTAAATTTTAACTAAAGTATTTTTTTTTAAGATATAAACGTCAGCTGAATTTATTTCAGCATCGCATAAATCAAGGAACTACGGCAAATAAGAATGCGAAACTGAAATAAATTCAGTTTGACGGATTCGATTTTTCAGCTATAAAATGTTTTTAAATGAAATTTAAAATAGGCTCTCAGCTTCATTAAAAAAAATAGCTTAAGCATAAAAATCCGTTGAATTTAAATTCAACGGATTTTTTAGATATATTGTTTACTTAGTTTTAAAAAACTATGCTAAAACATTTTTTAATACTTTTGCAACCATTTCACCAATTTTAGCTGGAGAATCTACAACGTGTACTCCATTTTCAGCTAAAATTTTCATTTTTGCTTGAGCAGTATCATCATCACCACCTACAATTGCACCTGCATGCCCCATTGTTCTACCAGCTGGTGCAGTTTGACCTGCGATAAAACCAATAACTGGCTTACGGTTACCATCTGCTTTAATCCAACGAGCAGCTTCTGCTTCTAAGTTACCACCGATTTCACCAATCATAACGATTGCTTCTGTTTCATCGTCATTCATTAATAATTCAACAGCTTCTTTTGTAGTAGTTCCAATAATTGGATCTCCACCAATACCGATTGCAGTTGTAATTCCGTATCCTTGCTTTACAACTTGATCAGCCGCTTCATACGTTAAAGTTCCTGACTTAGAAACGATTCCAACTTTTCCTTTTTTGAAGATAAAACCTGGCATAATACCAACTTTTGCTTCATCTGGAGTAATTACTCCTGGACAGTTAGGACCAACTAATCTACAATCATCTAATTGATCGATATAAGACTTTACTTTTACCATATCAGCTGTAGGAATTCCTTCAGTAATACAAATGATTACTTTAATTCCTGCTTCAGCAGATTCCATAATAGCATCAGCAGCAAATGCTGGTGGTACAAAAATAATAGAAGTATCTGCTCCTACTTTTTGTACAGCTTGGTCAACTGTATTAAAAACTGGTTTACCTATATGCTCTTGTCCTCCTTTACCTGGTGTTACACCTCCTACGACGTTTGTTCCGTAATCGATCATTTGACCAGCGTGAAAAGTACCTTCACTTCCTGTAAAACCTTGAACTATAATTTTTGAATCTTTATTTACTAAAACACTCATGGTATATTTTTATTTATTAAGCTTTACAAAAATAGTTTTTTGTAATTGATTTGTGAAACTTTTATTTCTTTTTTTGTTCTTTTAAAAAGCGTTTTATTTCTGCTAATTCTTTTAGCTTACTTCTCGATTCTGAAACGGGTGTTCCAAAATACGATTTACCGCCTTCTACCGATTTTGTAACCCCTGTTTGACCAAGTATTACAGCGCCCTTACCTATGGTAATTCCGCTGTTTGTACCTACTTGCCCCCAAATAGTTACCTCATCTTCAATAATAACACACCCTGCAATTCCTGTTTGCGATGCGATTAAACATTTTTTACCAATAACAGTATCGTGACCAACATGTACTTGGTTATCTATTTTTGTTCCTGCGCCAATAGTGGTATTTCCTGTAACTCCTTTATCAATAGTACAAGAAGCTCCTAAATCGACATTATCTTTTATAACTACTTTTCCGCCTGATAACAATTTATCAAAACCTTCTGCTCTATTTTTATAATAAAAAGCATCCGCTCCTAAAACAGTATTTGCATGAATGGTAACATTATTACCGATAATCGTATTGCTATAAATAGTTACATTCGGATGAATCAAACAATTTTTACCGATAAGAACATCATCGCCTATAAAAACATTTGGTTGAATAATAGTATTTTCTCCTATAATAGCACTTTCAGAAATACATTCTTTCGATGCTATAAACGGATTAAAATGTTTGGTTATTTTATTAAAATCAGCAAACGGATCATCGGAAATTAATAATGTTTTTCCTACTGGGCAATCCACTTTTTTATTAATTAAAACGGTAGTTGCTGCCGATTTTAATGCCTTTTCATAATATTTAGGATGATCAACAAAAACAATATCACCATCTTCTACTACATGAATTTCATTAACTCCTTTTATAGGGAAGTTTTCATCTCCCACAAATTCTACTTCTAATAAAGTAGCTATTTGCTTTAAAGTTTGTATATTTTTAAATTTCATTCTAAAAAAGAAATTCCCACCGAAGTGGGAATAAATTTATGCTTTAACACGTTCTTGATACGTTCCTTTGGTAGTTTCTACCTTAATTTTATCGCCTTCGTTGATAAATAATGGCACATTTACAATTGCTCCTGATTCAACCGTTGCTGGTTTTGTTGCGTTTGTAGCGGTATTTCCTTTTATACCTGGCTCGGTGTGAGTAACTTCTAAAATTACACTTGCTGGCATATCTACTGATAATGGCATGTCATCTTCAGCATTAATAATAATAGTTACAACCTCTCCTTCCTTCATTAATTCAGGTGAATCTAAAGCACTTTTTTCTAAAGTAATTTGATTGTAATCATCTTGGTTCATAAAGTGAAACGTTTCACCTTCTTTATATAAATATTGAAATTTATGTGTTTCAACTCTAACGTCGTCAATTTTTCTTCCTGAAGGAAACGTATTATCAACAACTTTACCGTTGGTTACACTTTTTAATTTTGTTCTTACAAACGCTGGTCCTTTTCCTGGTTTTACATGTAAAAATTCAACAACTTTATAAATGTCGTTGTTGTATCTCATACATAATCCGTTCTTAATATCTGATGTTGTAGCCATTGTGTAATGTATTAATATAAACTACTAATTAGTTGCAGTTTAATTTTTATAATTAATTTGATTTAAAATATCCTTTCATAATTCCACGGTGCGAATTTTTTATAAATTGAATAATTTCATCGCGTTCTGAAGTTGCCTCCATTTCAGCTTCTATAATATCAATCGCTTGTGAATTATTAAAGTTTTTCTGGAATAAGATTCTAAATATATCTTGAATTTCTCTAATTTTTTCGATAGAATATCCTCGTCTGCGTAAACCGACAGAATTTATTCCTACATAAGATAACGGCTCACGAGCTGCTTTTACATACGGCGGTACATCTTTACGAACTAAAGAACCTCCTGTTACAAATGCGTGATTTCCTATTGATGCAAATTGATGTACAGCAACCATACCTGCTAACACCACGTTACTTCCTACGGTTACATGCCCTGCTAAGGTAGTATTGTTTGAAAAAATACAATTTTCGCCAACAAAACAATCGTGTGCAATATGACAATATGCCATTATTAAACAATTGTCTCCAATTACGGTTTTCATTCTATCTGACGTTCCTCTATTGATAGTAACACACTCTCTAATGGTTACGTTATCACCAATTACAACAGTTGTTTCCTCGTCATCAAACTTTAAATCTTGAGGAATTGCAGATATTACAGCACCTGGGAAAATTCTACAGTTTTTACCTATACGAGCTCCTTCCATGATAGTAACGTTAGAACCAATCCAAGTTCCTGAGCCGATTTCGACATTAGAATGTATGGTGGTAAAAGGCTCTATTACTACATTTCTAGCAATTTTTGCTTGCGGATGTACGTATGCTAGTGGTTGATTCATAAAGTTATTGTTTTTTTGCTATTTGTGCCATTAATTCAGCTTCTACAACGACTTTGTTATTTGCGTATCCAAAAGCTTTCATATGACAAATACCTCTCCTTATAGGAGTTATTAATTCACATTTAAATGTTAAAGTATCTCCTGGAAGTACTTTTTGTTTAAATTTAACTTTATCCATTTTCATGAAATAGGTTAAATAATTTTCAGGGTCTGGTACGGTATTTAATACTAAAACACCACCACATTGCGCCATTGCTTCTACTTGTAAAACTCCTGGCATTACAGGTGCTCCTGGAAAATGACCTGTAAAAAAAGGTTCATTCATCGTTACATTTTTCATCCCTACAACGTGCGTATCTGATAACTCTAAAATACGGTCTATCAATAAAAACGGTGGTCTGTGAGGTAAAATGTCCATTATTTGATGAATATCCATTAATGGAGGGCTATTCAAATCATATTGAGGCACATTATTACGTTTCTCTAATTTGATAATTTTTGCTAACTTTTTAGCAAACATCGTATTTACCAAATGCCCTGGTTTATTAGCTATAATTCTACCTTTTATACGCGTACCAACTAACGCTAAATCACCAATTACATCTAGTAATTTATGACGCGCTGCTTCGTTTTCCCAATGTAATTCTAAGTTATTTAAAACGCCATTAGGTTGAATTTTAATCTCTTCTTTATTAAATGCTTTCTTTAATTTTTCGGTAGTATTTGCTGATAATTCTTTATCAACATATACAATGGCGTTGTTTAAATCGCCTCCTTTAATTAAATTATTATCTAATAACATTTCAATTTCATGTAAAAAACTAAACGTTCTTGCTTGTGAAATTTCTTTTTTAAAGTCAGAAATTGTATTTAATGTCGCATTTTGAGTTCCTAAAACTTTAGTATCAAAATCGACCATTGTAGTTACTTGATACTCATCGGCAGGCATTAAAATAATTTCACTACCTGTTTCTTCGTCTTTATAGGTGATAATTTCTTTAACCACATATTCCTCAATATCGGCATCTTGCGCCACAATAATAGCGTCCTCTAAAGCTTTTACAAAATATTTTGAAGAACCATCCATAATTGGAAGTTCAGAGGCATTCAATTCGATAATTAAATTATCTATTTCCAAACCAACCACAGCAGCTAAAACATGCTCTGGGGTTTGAATTTTTACGCCTTTGCATTCTAAATTCGTTCCTCTTTGTGTGTCGGTTACAAATTCTGCTTTTGCCTGAATTGTTGGAGCGCCTTCTAAATCTACCCTTGTAAAAGAGAATCCATGATTTACCGGAGCTGGTTTTAAAACCATTGTTACTTCATTTCCTGTATGCAGTCCTACACCAGTTAATGTAATTTCGTTCTGTATTGTTTTTTGTTGCTTACTCATTTTTTATTTTTTGAGCATTTAACTCTTTTTCTATTTTATCTATTTTTGATGCTAGCTTTGGTAAATTTTTAAAGTAAACATACGATTTATTATAGGCGTTATAACCAAAAGCTGGCGTTCCTTGTACTATATCTTTATCTTTTAAACTTTTACCAATTCCTGATTTTGCTTGTATGCGTACATTATTACCAATACTAATATGTCCTACAATACCTACTTGACCACCAATCATACAATTTTCACCAATTTTTGCAGAACCTGCAATACCTGTTTGAGAAGCTATTACGGTATTTTTACCAATTTCTACATTATGAGCAACCTGTATTTGATTGTCTAGCTTTACGCCTTTATGTATAATTGTCGATCCTAAAGTAGCTCTATCAATTGTTGAATTAGCGCCGATATCAACATAATCTTCTATAATAACATTTCCTATTTGAGGAACTGCTTTATATTCGCCACTTTCAGTAGGTGCAAACCCGAAACCGTCAGAACCAATAACACAGCCTGAATGAATTTTACAATTCTTACCAATTTGGGTTTCTGAATAAATTTTTACACCAGCAAAAATAGTGGTGTTATCGCCAATTTTAACATTGTCACCAATATATGAATTCGGATAAATTTTTACATTTTCACCCAATACAACATGCTCGCCAATATACGCAAATGCGCCAATATATTCTTGTTTGCCTACCAATGCCGAATCGGCTATAAAGTGTGGGTTTTCACGCCCTTGTTTATTGTTTTTTACTTCGTTGTAAAATTCTAATAATTGAGAAAATGACGCATAGGCATCCGTTACTTTTATTAACGTTGCTTGCACCTGTTTTTCTGGTTCAAAAGACTTATTTACAATTACTACAGATGCTTTTGTAGTATATATATAAGCGTTATATTTAGAATTAGACAAAAAACTTAATGACCCTGTTGTACCTTCTTCTATCTTAGATAATTTAGAAACTTCTGCGTTGGCATTACCAACAATTTCTCCTTCTAAAATGTCTGCTATTTGTTTTGCTGTAAATTTCATTGGCTGCAAAAGTAATTATTTTTGTTTAATTACCTCTTATTAGACGTGTTTAACAATTAAACTAATTGTGTTTTTTTAGGATAACATATATAATGTTTAACAACAGGCTTGGTTAACGCTTTCAAATTTAATTGATCAGACGCTTTAGCGATGTCTTTCAATTTTCCTTTTTTTGTGTAAATTTTAATTGGATTTTTGGTAATATATGCCTGATGTTTAATTTTATCAGACAATACAAAATAATTTAAGTCAGCCGTTTTTATATTGCTATTCTCTAAAACTTTTTTATAAACTTTAGTAATATACTCTTGCCCAAACGGTTCTTTCTGAATTTCTATTTTTAATAAATTTCTACGAATAATCATTTTTGATAAACAAGAAAGCACAAAATCGTTGTGATGTACCCATTCTTTTATTGCCCACATTACATCATAATCATCTAATTCTGCAAATATTTCTAAAGTATCTTTTGTAAAATTAGCTTGTGTAATTGGATTGTATAAAAAATGCTTCAAGGCTTTTCCGGCAGGTAATTCAATACCTTTACTTGCTAATTCTTTGGCGCGTTTTAACACATTTACCAACGTATTTTCGGCAACCAAACAGGTTTTATGCAAATAGACCTGCCAATACATTAAACGACGTGCAATAATAAATTGTTCTACCGAATAAATTCCTTTTTCTTCAATTACTAATTGATCTTTTACCACATTCATCATAGCTATTAACCTGTCAGACGAAATATTTCCTTCGGTAACTCCTGTATAAAAACTATCTCTTTTTAAATAATCTAACCGATCAATATCTAATTGACTCGATATTAATTGATATAAAAATTTTCGAGGATATTTTCCTTCAAAAATTTGAATAGCCAAACTCAGCTTGCCTCCAAATTCATCATTTAAAGCTTTCATAAATTTCAGTGAAATTTCTTCATGAGAAACACCACTAACAATACTATGTTCTAAAGCATGTGAAAAAGCTCCATGACCAATATCATGCAATAAAATAGCTACATATAAGGCATTTGCTTCATCATCAGAAATAGCAATCTCTTTATTTCTTAGAACATGCACTGCTTTTTGCATTAAGTGCATGCAACCAATTGCATGATGAAAACGGGTATGATTTGCCCCAGGATACACCATATTTGACAATCCCATTTGAGAAACCCTTCTTAAACGCTGAAAATAAGGATGCTCAATAATATCAAATATTAAGGTATTAGGAATGGTTATAAATCCATAAATAGGATCGTTTATAATTTTTAATTTATTCGGTTTTCTATTTTTCAAAATCTATAAATACTTCAATTTCTAACAAAATAATCATATTTTATCAACAAAACCAAATAAACAAAGGCTTTATTAACTTATTTTTAGCCATTACAAACACAACAAATCCGTTTTTAAACGTTATTTTTAACTATTCTTTAAAAGTAAATTCAAAATTATATGAAAAACATAGAGATCCTTTGGGTTGATGATGAAATCGATTTATTAAAGCCACATATTTTATTTTTAGAAAAGAAAAACTATTTGGTAACTACAGCAACCAACGGTGCTGACGCTATTGATTTGGTAAGTGAACATAATTTTGATATCGTTTTTTTAGATGAAAATATGCCTGGAATAACTGGCTTAGAAACCTTGGCTTTAATCAAACAAAAAAATGCCAATCTCCCGGTGGTAATGATTACCAAAAGCGAAGAAGAAACCATAATGGAAGAAGCTATCGGCTCTAAAATTGCCGATTATTTGATAAAACCCGTTAATCCGAACCAAATATTATTAAGTTTAAAAAAGAATTTAGATCATTCTCGATTAATTTCAGAAAAAACGACGGCTAATTACCAACAAGAATTCAGAAAAATTTCTATGGATTTAGCCATGGTAAATTCACATCAAGAATGGGTTGATTTATATAAAAAACTAGTGCACTGGGAATTAGAATTAGAACATATTAACGATGCCGGAATGCTTTCTATTTTAGAATCTCAAAAAGCAGAAGCAAATTCTCAGTTCTTTAAGTTTATCAAAAAAAATTACCAGCAATGGCTTACTAGTTACGACAAACCTACTTTTTCACATACCTTATTTAAAGATTTTGTTGTACCTGAACTTCCTACAAAAGAAGGTGAAAAAGGAGTTTTATTAGTTGTTTTAGACAACCTTCGCTACGACCAATACCGTGTTTTAGAACCTTTTATAAATACCTATTATAAAAAAGAAGAAGAACATTCGTATTACAGTATTTTACCTACCGCTACGCAGTATGCTCGTAACGCCATTTTTTCGGGATTAATGCCTTTAGAAATGGAAAAAAAACATCCTGATTTATGGAAAAATGATACCGATCAAGGCGGAAAAAACTTATATGAACCTGATTTTTTAGAAGCACAAATAAAAAGATTAAACTTACATATTAAGCACGAGTATTATAAAATTGTATCGCTTAAAAGCGGAAAAGAATTAGCAGACAATTACAATGGCACCAAACAAAATGATTTAACGGTTATTGTATATAATTTTGTTGATATGTTGTCGCATGCTAAAACAGAAATGGAAGTGATTAAAGAACTTGCCGGTGATGACAAAGCCTACCGATCATTAACTGTTAGCTGGTTTAAAAATTCGCCATTGTATGAAATTATCAAAAAAGCTAAAAAATTAGGGCAAAAATTAATTATAACCACCGATCATGGTACAATTAATGCCAAAAACCCAACAAAAGTTGTTGGTGATAAAAATATTAGTGCCAATTTACGCTATAAAACAGGTAGAAGTTTAAGTTATCAGGAAAAAGATGTGTTTGCGGTTCAAAATCCGAAGGATATATTTTTGCCAAGCGTAGCGATAAATAGCCCGTTTATTTTTGCCAAAGAAGATTTGTTTTTTGCCTATCCGAACAACTACAATCACTTTGTGAAGTACTTTAAAAACACCTATCAACACGGAGGAATATCGTTAGAAGAAGTAATTATACCTTGTGCTATTTATAGCCCTAAATAATGCTACAACTAGCCATTAAAATAAATTTAATAAAACGAAATAATTTTAATTTGTAGAAATTTAGTAAAGATGCCTAGCCCCGATTGAAGCAATTGTTTGAGCTCCTTTTTATTTTTCTTTAAAAAATAAAAAGAGCGAGTGCGGAAAGCGGGAAATAGCTTCAAATTATTTTTATACAAATTTTAAAACTTACTAACATAGTATTTAACTCTTCATTATTTTTGCAACTATGAACAAAAATTACTCTTTAAACGAACTAGCTCAAATAGCGGAAGAAATTATTAAAAATGCACCACATAAAGTGTTGCTTTTTCATGGTGATATGGGCGTTGGTAAAACGACTTTAATAAAAGAAATCTGTAAAAAATTAGGCGTTGATGATGTTGCTCATTCGCCCACTTTTTCATTAGTAAACGAATATGAAACAATAGATAAGCAGGCTGTTTATCATTTCGATTTTTATCGTATTGAACAAGAAGAAGAAGCATACGACATGGGAATTGAAGAATATTTATACAGTAATGATTGGTGTTTAATTGAATGGCCAGAAAATGTTAAAAATTTACTACCTTTAGATGCTGTTGCCATTAACATTACTCTTTTAGAAAATGGACAACGAAATATTCAATTAAAAACGAACAAACTATAATGAGCCTTATATCCCCTTTTACCAAAGAGCAGTTAATGCCACAACCCGAAATGCTTGAAATAAAAAAGCAAAAAGGGGAATTATTTATCGGCTTGCCCAAAGAAACTCATTTTGAAGAAAAACGGATTTGCTTAACCCCTGATGCTGTTGAAGCTTTAGTGGCAAATGGGCATCGAGTTGTTGTTGAAACAGGCGCTGGTGATGGAGCTAATTATAGTGATACGGAGTATTCTGAAGCGGGTGCTAAAATAGCCTACAATATTAAAGAAGCTTTTGCTTGTACGATTGTTTTAAAAGTAGCACCGCCTTCGTTGGATGAAATTCAAATGTTACATCCACAAGCTATTTTAATTTCTACATTACAATTAAAAACACGCACTAAAAAATATTTTGAAGCGCTTTCAAAAAAACGAATTACCGCCATCGCTTTTGATTATATGAAAGATGAGCAAGGATTGCACCCTATTTTAAAATCGTTAAGTGAAATTGCAGGAATTGCTTCCATTCATATTGCGGCAGAATTAATGACAACATCTAACGGCGGAAACGGGCTTTTATTAGGAAACATAAGCGGTGTTCCTCCTACAAATGTTGTTATTTTAGGAGCGGGTACTGTTGGTGAATTTGCCACAAGATCGGCAATTGGTTTAGGTGCTCGAATAAAAGTTTTTGATAATTCTATCAGTAAACTTAGGCATTTACAACACAGTGTGCAATCGCCTATTTATACCTCAACGATTCAGCCTAAAAGTTTACAAAAAGCTTTAATGCGTTGCGATGTAGTGATTGCAGCTCTTAGAGGAAAAGACCGATCGCCTATTATTGCGACAGAAAGTATGGTTGAAAAAATGAAAGACGGTGCCGTTATTGTCGATGTAAGTATTGATCGTGGCGGATGTTTTGAAACCTCAAAAATAACCACCCATAGCAAGCCAACTTTTACAAAACATGGAGTAATTCATTACTGTGTACCTAATATTCCTTCAAGATATGCCCGAACAGCCTCGGTTTCTATTAGTAATATTTTTATGCCATACTTATTAAGTATTGCTGAAGAGGGAGGTTTTGAAAATGCCACTCGCTACAATAAAAGCTTGCGAAATAGCATGTATTTTTACCATGGAATTGCCACTAACAAAACCGTATCAGATTGGTTTGATTTGCCTTATAGAGATATTAATTTATTAATTTTATAAGCTGATTTTACGTACTTTTGCCATCATAAAAATTTACTATGAACTTATTAAAACGTTTTGGATATTACGCAATCGGATTAGGCTTCGGATCTTTAGTCGTATTTTTTATATGGAAAAGTAAAGAGGTTTCTTTTGATTACGGAATGGACGCTCGTACTTTAAAAACAATTCGCGTTAGAGAACGCTTATTTTCAGCACAAGCAAAACAAGTTTTAGCCACTACAAATATTGACAGCGCTACCATTGCGAACATTTTTAAAAATGGCGATGTTAATTTTGGTAAAAGCAAATCTAGATTAAAACCCTGCCCTGAATATTTTATCACAGGAAAAGACAGCTTAAAGAATATTGATTTGTATGTAATTAGATGTAAATCAACAACGACTATTGATAAAATAACTATACATAAAAAAGAATAATAATTTTATTGTTATCTGAAAAATAATTAATGATGACTAACAAACGAATAAGCAAAATAAGTGAAAGAATTGCTGCTTCGTTAATATTAATCAGTGTTATATTTGATCTTCAAGATTGGAATTATGGTAAACTATTTTTACTAGTTGGGCTTATTTTAGGAGGAAGCGCGGTATTTTATCAAAATTTCATAATGAAAGAATAATATAGAAACGCTGTCATTTCGAGTGATTTTTTTCCTTCAAAAAATGGTATCGAGAACTTTTTTATGATAAAAAAAGAGACACAGCAAATTAGGATGCGATTTCTGTGATATTTTTTTAAATAGAATTTAAACAGGCTTTTAGTGATACTAAAGCACAAAAAAGAACCTAATATTTAAATATTAGGTTCTTTTTTTATTTTTAAATCAATTCAATCTCTTAAAATTGAATTTTTAATTTGCAATTTCACTGGTAAATTTAATACGCATTAATCGCAATTCATCTTCATCATAATCACCATCAAATTCATCTAAAGCATCTTGAATTTTATCCGATTCCGATTCCATGAAATAATCGTGTATTTCTTCCTGCTGATCCTCGTCTAATAAATCTTCAACAGCATAATCAATATTTAATTTTGTTCCAGAAAAAACAATCGCTTCCATTTCTTTAATCAGCTCGTTCATAGCCAATCCTTTTGATTTTGAAATATCTTCTAAAGGTAATTTTCTATCGGTATTTTGAATGATAAATAATTTTAACCCTGAATTTACACCCGTACTTTTAACGATTAAATCATCAGGACGCATAATTTCATTTTCAGCGACATAACTTGTAATCAGCTTTACAAAATCTTTACCAAATTTTCTAGATTTTCCTTCTCCAACCCCATGAACTTTAGATAATTCTTCTAAATTTATAGGGTATTTCAATGCCATATCTTCTAAGGAAGGATCTTGAAAAACAGCATAAGGAGGAACACCTAAACGCTTTCCAACGCTTTTTCGTAACTCTTTTAGCATTTTTACCAATTTAGCATCTACAGCTCCTGTTGCTGGTTTTGTTGTTGATATGATAATTCCGGCATCATCGGTAGCGTACACGTGATTTTCGGTCATCATAAATGAACTAGGATTTTCTATAAACTGCCTTCCTTTTTCTGTCAACTTTAAAACACCGTACTGTTCAATTTCTTTCTTAATTAAATCAACCACTAATATTTGACGAATTAACGCCATCCAATAATGATTTATTTTATCTTTTCCAATTCCGAAAAAAGGTTGCGCGGTGGTTTTATGCGAATTTAACAAGGCATTTTCAGTACCAATAATCGTATTAACCACTTCTTTTGGCTTATACATTTCGTTGGTATCTCTAATTACCGACAACAATGTTTTTACCTCTTCTTGTGCTTCATGTCGTTTCTTTGGAGTTCTCATGTTATCATCTAACATAGCTCCTTCGCCATTTACTTCGTCAAATTCTTCTCCAAAATAATGAAGAATATATTTACGTCTGTTCATTGAAGTTTCAGCATATCCTACAACTTCTTGTAAAAGCGCATGCCCAACTTCCTGTTCGGCAACAGGCTTGTTAGCCATGAATTTCTCTAATTTTTCAATATCTTTATAAGAGTAAAAAGTTAAGCAATATCCTTCGCCACCATCACGCCCTGCTCTACCAGTTTCTTGATAATAACTCTCTAAACTTTTAGGAATATCATGGTGAATTACATAGCGTACATCGGGCTTATCTATTCCCATACCAAAGGCTATTGTAGCTACGATAACATCACAATCTTCCATCAAAAACATATCTTGATGTCTTGCTCTTTTCTTAGCGTCTAGCCCCGCATGATACGGAAGTGCATTGATACCGTTTACTTGTAAAACTTGGGCAATTTCTTCTACTTTTTTACGACTCAAACAGTATATAATACCTGTTTTCCCCATTCGTTGCTTTATAAAACGAATAATATCTTTTTCAATATCTTTTGTTTTTGGGCATACTTCGTAAAACAAATTTGGTCTGTTAAAAGATGCTTTAAATACATTGGCATCACTCATCCCTAATGTTTTCAAAATATCTTCCTGTACTTTTTCGGTAGCAGTTGCTGTTAAACCAATAATTGGCACATTATCAATTTGTTTAATAATGTTACGCAAATTTCTGTATTCTGGTCTAAAATCATGCCCCCACTCAGAAATACAATGCGCTTCATCAATAGCAACAAAAGAAATATTTTGCCCTCTTAAAAAAGTAGCATACTCTTCTTTTACTAATGATTCAGGCGCTACATATAATAACTTGGTAATTCCTGCTTCAATATCTGATTTTACCTGCGTAATTTCTGCTTTATTTAAAGATGAATTTAATACATGTGCAATTCCGTGCTCTTCCGAAATACCTCTAATAGCATCTACCTGATTTTTCATCAAAGCTATTAATGGCGATACAACAATCGCTGTACCTTCCTTCATCAATGCAGGCAACTGGTAACAAAGAGATTTCCCTCCACCAGTTGGCATTATTACAAATGTGTTTTCGTTGTTTAAAATACTTTTTACAACAACCTCTTGTAAACCTTTAAATTGGTCAAAACCAAATATTTTCTTTAATGATCCGTATAACTCCGTCTCCTCTATATTCATCCTCTAATATCAAAAAATTAAAAACTTAAACCAATTTACAAAAAAAAAATATACCAACTCCTGTAAATTTTATTTTTATTAAAAAGTTTTCTTCTTAAATATTCCTATTTTTACATTTTAAAAACTACTTAAAACTTTTTTAACTTGAAAGACGCAAATGCAATTCTCTCAACAGCAAAAGAAACCATACTTTTAGAAAGTAATGCTATTGCTAATTTAGCAAAATTATTAGATAGTTCGTTTGTTGATGCTGTAAATTTTATATTCAATTCAAAAGGTCGTGTTGTTATTACCGGAATCGGTAAAAGCGCTAACATTGCTAGCAAAATGGTGGCTACTTTTAACTCTACAGGCACGCCATCACTTTTTATGCACGCTGCTGATGCCATTCATGGCGATTTGGGAAGTATTCAAAAAGATGATGTGGTTATCTGTTTATCAAAAAGTGGAAACACCCCTGAAATTAAAGTATTAGTTCCTTTAATTAAAAAAGCAAACAATAAATTAATTGCAATTAGCGGAAACCCTGAATCATTTTTAGCGACCAATGCTGATTTTTCACTAAATTCTTTCGTTACCAAAGAAGCCTGCCCTAATAATTTAGCTCCTACATCAAGTACTACGGCGCAGTTAGTTTTAGGCGATGCTTTAGCAGTTTGTTTATTAAAACTTCGAGGGTTTACAAGTAGTGATTTCGCTAAATACCATCCAGGAGGTGCTTTAGGAAAGCGTTTATATTTACGTGTTGATGATTTAATCAAAAACAATCAATTACCTAAGGTAGCAAGCACCGATTCGGTAGCCAATGTAATTGTTGAAATTTCAGAAAAAAGGCTTGGCGTAACCGCGGTTGTTAATGCCAACAATAATGTAACAGGTATTATTACCGATGGTGATATTCGTAGAATGCTTAGCAAAACAACTAAAATTGATGCGCTAACAGCCAACGATATTATGAGTAAAAATCCTAAGACTATAAATGTAAATGCCATGGCTGTTGAAGCTTTAGAAGCTTTAGAAAACAATAGCATTACGCAAATTTTGGTAACCGATAACAATAGCAATTATGTTGGTGTTGTTCATTTACATGATTTAATTAAAGAAGGTATATTTTAACATGGCAACAACAGAAATGTCTTTTTTAGACCATCTTGAAGAATTAAGATGGCATTTAGTTAGAAGTTTTGCTGCAATATTTATTATAGCAATTCTTATTTTCGCAAATATAAATTTTGTTTTTAATGAAGTTTTATTAGCGCATTTAAAACCTGATTTTGCAACCTATCATTTTTTTTGCAAAGTATTTACAGCGATTGGTATTGATAGTAGTTTTTGCAATATTAGTTTTAAACAAACCTTGCAGGCATTAAACCCAACACAGCAATTAATGACGGGTATTTGGTCGTCTTTAATTTTAGGTTTCGTAGTTGCATTTCCGTATATTTTATGGGAATTTTGGCGTTTTGTAGCCCCTGGATTACACAGTTCTGAAAGAAAAAAATCAAGAGGATTTATCTTTATTGCTTCCTCATTATTTTTCTTAGGAATACTTTTTAGTTACTATGTTATTTTACCAATGTCTGTTTATTTCTTTTACAATTTTGAAATATCAAGTGCCATTGAAAATAATTTTAAACTAGAAGCATACATTAGCTTAATAACCAACACATTAATTGGTGTTGCTGTATTTTTTGAACTGCCTGTTATTATTTATTTCTTAACAAAAATAGGACTAATAACACCTGAATTTTTACGAAAATACCGCAAACACGCATTGGTCGTAGTTTTGGTTTTATCGGCAATAATAACACCACCAGATATTGCGAGTCAAATAATTGTTTCCGTACCAATTATGATACTTTATGAAGTAAGTATTTATGTATCGCAATTTATTTTAAAAAAACAACAAAAGAATGTCTCAAAAAGTCCAAGAGTTTAACGACTATCGAACTAAAATGAATGATAAAATTTTAGCGGGCGATAATAAAATAATCAAACGAATTTTTAATTTAGATACCAACGCCTTTAAAGAGGGTCATTTACCTGAAAAAACAAAAGAATTACTTGGTTTGGTAGCCTCTGCTGTTTTGCGTTGCGATGACTGCATTGCCTATCATTTAGAAACCGCTCATAAAAAAGGCGTAACAAAAGAAGAAATGATGGAAACCATGAGTATTGCTACCTTAGTTGGAGGAACTATATTGATACCGCATTTACGTAGAGCCGTTGAATTTTGGGATGATTTAGAAGAAAAATAAGTACTTTTTATCACAAATTAAGAGCAATTATTACCCATGAAATTAAGAGCAGATAACATACAAAAACTTTACGGTAGCCGAAAGGTGGTAAAAGGAATTTCTTTAGAAGTAAAACAAGGAGAAATCATTGGTTTATTAGGACCTAACGGAGCGGGGAAAACAACCTCTTTTTATATGATTGTTGGTATGGTAAAACCTAATTTTGGGCGTGTTTTTTTAGACGACCAAGACATTACCAAAGACCCAATGTATAAGCGTGCTCAAAAAGGAATTGGCTATTTGGCACAAGAAGATTCTGTTTTTAGAAAATTATCGATTGAAGATAATATCATGGCAGTTTTAGAATTTACCGACCGATCTAAATCAGAAAGAAAAGCCCGTTTAGAAGAATTAATTAATGAATTTAGTTTGGGGCATGTTCGTAAAAACCGTGGCGATTTACTTTCAGGAGGAGAACGCCGTAGAACAGAAATTGCACGTTGCCTTGCTTCCGACCCTAAATTTATTTTATTAGATGAGCCTTTTGCAGGAGTAGATCCTATTGCGGTGGAAGATATTCAAGGAATTGTAGCCAAGTTAAAGACCAAAAACATCGGTATTTTAATTACCGATCATGATGTACAGGCAACCTTAGCGATTACCGACAGAACTTATTTAATGTATAACGGAGGGATTTTAAAAGAAGGAACCCCCGAAGAATTAGCCGAAGATGAAACCGTGCGTCGTGTCTATTTAGGGAAAGATTTTATCTTAAAAAAGAAGAAGTTTTAAAGAATATTTGAAATTTAACTAAAGTTTTTTTACACCTAAACGTCATGCTGAATTTATTTCAGCATCGCATAAAGCGAAGAACTACGGCAAATCAGGATGTGAAACTGAAATAAATTCCGTTTGATGGATTCGATTTCCAACGATAAAACGTTTTTAAATGAAATTTAAATAAACTCTTAAAGAATATAGAAACTATCAACTTAAATTTATTTAAGTCTGACTTTAAATATCAGAATAAAAAAAAGGAGTAATTAAGCTCCTTTTTTTTTGTTTTAAAACAATATTATTTTACGCTTTTTTCAAGTTATTAACTACTGAAAAAGCAACATATAGTAATATTATTAAAGGAATTGCTACAAATTTTAAGACCACTAATAATAACACACACACTGCTAAGAAAACATATTTAAACGCATTTTCTTTAAATCCGAAGCTTTTAAATTTTAAGGCAAACAACGGAATTTCGGCATTCATCAAAAAAGTTAAAACTGCGGTAACTGCGAATAAAAAATATTGATTCATAATTATTTCGATAAAAAACTCCTGCTTTCCAAACTCGGCAATTAAAGGCAATGAAATTACAAATAACGCCATTGCAGGTGTTGGAAGCCCAATAAATGAATCTGATTGACGGGTATCAATATTAAAATTAGCCAATCTGTAACATGCACCCAAGGTTAATAACAAGCCAATATACGGCAAACTACTCCCCGTTGCGCCGTAAGTATCAATACCAAAATACCCTGCAGCATCAACATTTAAAGCGTTTACTAAAAGTTGTAACATTACCATTCCTGGTACAACGCCACTAGTTACCATGTCGGCTAAACTGTCTAATTGTTTGCCTAATTCGCCCTGAACGCCTAACATTCTTGCTACAAAACCATCAAAAAAATCAAAAACGATTCCTAGAACAACCAAAAATGCTACTCCCACAAAATCACCTTTTATGGCAAAAATAGTTGCTATTGTTCCGCATAATAAATTCCCTAAAGTTAATAAATTTGGGATGTGTTTTTTTATATTCATTTTAAATGATTTTTATTTTTCAATATTTATAGCGAAAATAACAAATCATTGTATCAATCTTACATTTTGATTCAACTTTACTTATTTTTTATCATATTTACACCAAATTGCTATAAACCCAAAATATGCCCATTCTTCCCTCCCATTTTATGAATAATTTTACAGATACTATTATTGATGATTTTAATGATGATTTTAAACCTTCTTTTTTATTTAAAAACGCACATTTTAACACCATATATCGTCCGTTATTTGCTAAGGATACTATAAAATATCAACGAAAAAGAATTACCACTTGGGACGCCGATTTTATTGATTTAGATTTTTCTATAAATTCAGAAAACTCACAAAAACATAAGACTTCGAAAACGCTAGTTTTATTGATTCACGGATTGGAAGGAAGTTCGCAATCTAATTATATAATTACGACTTCAAACTACTTAAATAAAGCAGGTTTTGATACGGTTTCTATGAATTTACGCAGTTGTAGCGCAGAAAATAATTTACTTTTAGAAACCTATCACAGCGGAAAAACTGATGACGTTCATTTTATAGCCCAACATCTTGCGACAAATTATACTTATGAAAATATTATTATTGTTGGTTTTAGTTTGGGCGGAAATTTAACCTTAAAATATTTAGGCGAATATGATACTATTTCATCAAAAATAAAAGGAGGAATTGCTATTTCTACCCCAATTGATTTAACAGGTTCACAAGCAGAATTATCTAAATTTAAAAACAGGCTCTATTTAAAGGAGTTTTTACGAAGCTTAAAACCCAAAATACTTGCAAAATCTAATCAATTTCCCGATTTTAAATTAGATAAAAAAAAGGTGCAAAACGCGACCAAACTTTGGCAGTTAGAAGCCCAATATACCGCACCAATATTTGGTTTTAAAAGCCCACAAGATTATTGGACAAAAGCAAGTTCAAAACCCTATATCAAAAAAATTACATTGCCAACATTGCTTATCAACTCACTTGACGACCCTTTTTTATCCGAAGAATGTTATCCTTTTGATGAAGCCAAAAATATGGCTAATTTTTATTTATTAACGCCAAAATACGGCGGACACGTAGGATTTATTTCAACTTTTAACACTTCAAAAAATGGCAAAAACATCAAAAATAAGTGGCTTGAACAAACTATTCTGAATTTTATTCAACAAAAAATAGGTGTTTCTTTTTAGAGCTTGTTTAAATTTATTTCAGAATCGCATAAAGTGAAGAGTCACCGTAAATCAGGATGTGAAACTGAACTAAATTCAGTTTGACGGATTTTATTTCTTATTCTTCTATTATATTTTTTTCAGATGAAAGCTGAATTCAAGTCACAAGCGCAACTTTTTGGTTAAATAATAATACCTCCATAAAAACTACTTTTTTTTAATCTTAATTAAGATATTTGTAAAACATACAATTTACTTTATTTGCTTATTTATGATGATAAAAAAAATTACACTTAGTAGCTTTCTTCTTTTCTTTTTTGTTGGAATTACTTCTTTTTTCGGGCAAACCAAACAAATTGATCAAATTAATAAAATAGCCCTAAAAAAAACCTTCGAATTATCAAATAACGCACAAATAAGCATCATTACTTCAGGTCCTGGCGAGGTTTTGTATGAAAAATTTGGGCACTCTGCAATTCGTGTAAAAGACCCTGTTTTAAACTTCGATTTAATTTACAATTACGGAATTTTTGATTTCGAAAACCCTACTTTTTATGCCGATTTCACCAAGGGTTTTATGAAATATAAATTAGCGAAATATCCTTTTTATTTGGCTTTAAAAAATGCACAATATTATAAACGCTGGGTGAAAGAGCAGGTTTTAAATTTATCGCAAGCACAAAAAAATGAGTTTTTCACGATTTTAGAAATCAATATTTTACCTGAAAATGCCGGCTATTTATACGACCCGTATTTTGATAACTGCGCCACAAAACCTCGTGATATTATTAAAAAAGTTGTCGGCAAAAATCTAATTTTTAAAGATGATTTTGTTACCCAAAAAATGTCTTTACGTGAATTAATGAACAACGAAATTCATCAAAATACTTGGGGAAGTTTAGGAATTAACATCGCTTTAGGAAGCCGATTAGATAAAATTGCAACGCCTAGCGAGTATTTATATTTACCCGATTATGTTTTTGAAGCCTTAAAAATTTCTAAGGTTTTAAAAGATGGAAAAAAAGAAAATATCATCTCAAAAACCAATATTTTATTAGATTTTAACGAAAAACAGCCAAAAAGCGATAATTTCAGCCCATTTTTAATTATTTTAATACTTTCTTTACTTGGTTTATATATCACCTATAAAGATTATAAAAATGCCAAAAGAAGCAAATCGCTCGATTTTATATTGTTTTTTACCACAGGAATCACCGGTGTTTTAATTGTCTATTTATGGTTTTTCACCAATCATTCAACCGCGCCAAATAACTTTAACTTTTTATGGGCTTTTGCGCCGAATTTAATTGTCGCTTTTTTACTAAAACAAAAAAAATCACCAAAATGGCTTTCAAAATATATGCTATTTTTACTGGTATTTTTAGTGATTTCAATGATTATTTGGATAACAAAAACGCAGTTGTTTTCAATTACCTTAATACCTTTATTTATTTTATTAGCCGTTCGTTATTGGTTTTTACAAAAAACTTTGAATCGCTAAATTATAACTTTGCAAGCCAAAGCCTAAAATTACACCTTTTGCATTTGCCGATAAATAACTTTTATGACGAAACGCTTCACGAGCGTGTACGTTTGAAATATGAACCTCAACAACAGGTGTTTCAATTGTTTTTACAGCATCGGCAATAGCGATTGAAGTATGCGTGTAAGCAGCGGCGTTTAACACAATTCCGTCATATTCGAAACCTATTTCATGTAATTTATTGATAAGTTCACCTTCAATATTTGATTGAAAATAACTTAATTCAATAGTTTTATAGGTTTGTTCTAACTCTTTAAAAAAATCTTCAAAAGAACTCGCCCCATAAATTTCTGGCTCTCGTTTTCCTAATAAATTTAAGTTCGGTCCGTTTATAATTATTATTTTTTTCATCAGAATATATTTTGCTATTTTACTTGGTAAAAATACTCTTTTAACTTTTAAGCATAAAAAAAGGGAAGCTAAATTGCTTCCCTTTTTTACGCTTAAAATTTTATTATAACTTATACGTTAATCCAAAATTCACATTAGATAAATTTAAGTTTAAACCAAATGAATTAACTGATTTAGCACCCGTAATATCTACCTTTGAACTGCTATAAGATAGAGCTCCAACTGAAGCTTTTAACGCTATCGACTTAGATACGAAATAGTTAATCCCAGGAGAAACATCAAGACTAAAAGTATTTCTATCAGGCCCTTCAATACCTGCCGTTTCTGTTTTATAAGTAGTGTATCCTAAGCCTGCCCCAACAACAAAAGAAAAATCATTTTTAGGAGTAAAGAAATAATCTGCTCCTGCCTTAACTCCAAAAGCAGTTGATTCAGCAGCTCCATTTTCAGAACCACTAATCGCTAAACCTAACTCTAAAGCTATATTTTCAGAAACAAAATAACCAACCGATGGAGAAAAAGTATAAATACTTACGTCTCCAGCTCCTGACATTTTACTATAACCTACACTACCCGAAACATAAATATCTTCTTGTGCAAAACCTCCTTTAACTTCATTTTTATTTTGTGCATTTGCTGTAAAACCTGCAGCAACAATTGCAATTGTTAATAGTACTTTTTTCATGTTTTTTTTTAAAAAAAAATTATCTAACAAACATATTATTATTTTTAGACATAAAAAAACTTAACGAACTAAAAATGAAGTATATCCGATTTAAGCATAAAAAAAGTGCTGTTATAAATAACAGCACTTTTATATAATTTAAAATTTTAATTCCTTATAAAGAAAAAGAATATGTTGCTCCAATTCCAAAAGAAGAAAGTGTTGTTTGATCAAGAACAACTGCTGCATAATCAACATGAGCTGTAATTGCGTTTGTTACTTTATAACCAACCATTGGTCTGTAGTAAAAACCACTTTCAGTATTTTCAGATGGTCTAACTCCTATTCCATATCCCATATCTAATCCTAAATAAAACTTTTCAGATACCGTAAAACGACCTGCTGCTGCTATTGGTAAAAAAGCGGCATCTGCGCCATCCCCTAAGAAATGTATGTGAGAAATAGCTCCACCTACTTTTAATTCTTCTGAAACTTTAAATAAATAGTTTACCTCAATAGCTCCTGTTACATCAGCTCTTGAATCTCCTGAAGGAATACCAATAGTACCACCAACATTTAATTCTGATTCTTGTGCGTTTGCTGTAAATCCTGCAGCAACAATAGCAATCATTAATAATACTTTTTTCATAATTTTAATTTTTTATTGATAAATTTGTCAAACAAATTTACTTTTTATTATCTTATTAAAACGTTTTTTTTTAAAAATAACCAATCTTATATACAATGAATTGGAAACAAGCTATTTCAGATTATACAAACTTCTTAAAAATAGAAAAAGGACTTGCAAAAAACTCCATAGAAAGCTATTCAAGAGACATTAAAAAACTGATTTTATTTATTGATACGCTAAACACGCCAATTTCTCCGATTAATATTACTTCGGAAATAATTGAGCAATTTATGTACGATATTAGTCAAAAATTAAACCCACGAAGCAAAGCACGGTTAATTTCAGGCTTGCGCAGTTTTTTTGATTATTTAGTTTTTGAAGATTATCGAAAAGACAATCCTACGGATTTAATTGAAAGCCCAAATACCATTCGAAAATTACCAGATACCCTCGAAAAAGAAGAAATTGACAATTTAATTAACGCCATTGATTTGAGTCATCCCCAGGGCGAACGCAACAAAACTATTATTGAAACCATTTTTAGTTGTGGTTTGCGAGTTAGTGAATTAATTAATTTGCAACTTTCCGATTTATTTTTTAACGAAGGTTATATTCGGGTATTAGGAAAAGGAAATAAATACCGATTTGTACCCATTCACAGTACAACTATTGACCGTTTAAATTTTTATATAAATGATATTCGCCCTGCGATAACTCCGAAGGAAAAAGAAGAAGATATTATTTTTTTAAACAGACGCGGAAGCCGATTAAGCCGTCAAATGATCTTTATTATTTTGAAAGAATTAGCCATTAAAACAAATCTTAAAAAAAGTATTGGTCCGCATACCTTGCGTCATTCTTTTGCAACTTATTTATTAAAAAATGGAGCAGATTTACGTGTTATTCAGCAATTATTAGGGCACGAAAGTATTACAACCACCGAAATTTACGTGCATTTAGATACGAGCTATTTAAAAGAGGTTGTTAATTTACATCACCCAAGAAGCGCGATTAATATTAATGACCAATAAAAATTTAAAACTGTCAGTTCGAGTGATTTTTTTCCTTCAAAAAAATTGTATCGAGAACTTTTACGTATAAAAAAATTAAAATTTAAATAAAAACCAAATTTTCGTCATTCTGAATTTATTTCAGAATCGCATAAAGTGAAGAAATTCGGCAAATCAGGATGTGAAACTGAAATAAATTCAGTTTGACGGATTCGATTTTTTAGCTATAAAACGTTTTTTAGATAAAATTTAAAAGGCCCTGTAAAATGAAAAAAAAACTTAAATAAGTTTTAGATGAATAATTTAGATGAAATAAGAAAAGGGTAATTAAAGAAAAGTAAAACGAAAATAGAAGACAAAAAAAATGGCAAGCTACCTACATCACACTGCTACAACCTAATACCCTTGCTGCGTTCCCGCCCTGGGGGATTCAAAGGGAGCTAGTTGTGTAGGACTTGCCGGGGCAAATTTACATCCTTTTTTTAAATTGACAATGAAAAAAATAGCTTTTTTTTTGTAACATTTTTAACCACCTGACTACTAACACATTGTTTAGAAACTTTTTTATACTAATTTAGAATCGAAAACAAAATAATATATTTGTATAACTAACCAAATTCAAACAATGGAAAATCAAGTAAACAGTAAAAGTATTATTTTAAATTATGGACTATATTTAGGGCTTCTAGGTATTTTTATTCACTTGATATTTTATGCAGCAGGTAGCCTAATCGCATCAAGCTCTATTATTGGTATTGTGGGTATTGTAGCCATGATTTCATTCATTATTTTAGGGATAAAAAAATTCAAAACAACTAACAGTGGTTTTTTAAGTTTTGGAGAAGCATTAAAAGTAGGTGTAGGAATTGCAGTAGTTAGCGCAGTTATTAGCGCTGTATATACGTTGATTTTTACGAATCTTATACAACCTGATTTTCAAGAACAAGTTATGGAAATTCAAAAACAAGCTTGGTTTGACGCTGGTTTAAATGATCAAGAGGTTGAAAAATCGGCAGCAATAGCAAAACAATTTAGTGGTCCAGGAATTACAATTCCTGTTTCAATAGTTATATCTGCTTTCTTCGGATTTATATTTTCTGCAATTGGCGGAGCTATTATGAAACACACTCTAGAAGATCAATATTAATAATCATTAAAAAAGGTAGGTTATAAAATTTTCGAAATACTCCAAATATTCGAAAGACTTTGTAACTTTACCTTTTTTAAATTTGCACTAATTTGTATCAAAAAAACATGGATATATCGGTAGTTATACCACTTCTTAATGAAGAAGAATCTTTACTAGAATTACACAATTGGATTGCTAAAATTATGCAATCCAATACTTATTTATATGAAATTATTTTTATTGATGATGGCAGCACCGATACTTCTTGGCAGGTAATTGAGCAATTATCCGAAGAAAATAATGCCGTAAAAGGAATTCGTTTTCAAAAAAATTACGGAAAATCGCAAGCTTTAGATGCTGGTTTTGGTTTGGCAAAAGGAGACGTTGTTATTACTATGGATGCCGACTTGCAAGACAGCCCCGACGAAATCCCTGGATTGTATGAAATGATAACAAGCCAAAATTTCGATTTAGTTTCAGGATGGAAAAAGAAACGATACGACAATGTTATCACCAAAAATATTCCGTCTAAATTATTTAATTGGGCAGCTCGAAAAACATCAGGATTACAATTAAACGATTTTAACTGCGGATTAAAAGCCTACAAAAATGAGGTTATTAAAACCGTAAAAGTTAGCGGAGAAATGCACCGTTACATTCCTGTTTTAGCTAAAAATGAAGGTTTTAATAAAATTGGCGAGAAAATAGTACAGCATCAGGCACGAAAATACGGGGTTACCAAATTCGGGATGGATCGGTTTGTGAATGGTTTTCTTGATCTAATTACGATTTCCTTTTTATCAAAATTCGGAAAACGTCCGATGCATATTTTTGGGCTTTGGGGAACATTGATGTTTTTCTTTGGGTTTTTATCGGCATTTTTTATCGGTTCTATGAAAATCTATCATTTATTTGCAGGTATAAAAGCTATTTTAATTACTGATAACCCTTGGTTTTTTATCGCTTTAACTTCTATGATATTAGGAACGCTCTTATTTTTAGCAGGATTTTTAGGAGAATTGATTATTAAAAGTAATCCGCAGCAAAAACACTACAAAATTAAAGAAAAACTGAATTTTTAATACACGTACTTTTACGTCACTTATATATTATGGAAGAGATCTTAAATAAAGCTAAATTATGGCTTTCTGAATCGTTTGATTTGGCTACTAGAAATGAAATTGAACAATTAATAAGCGAAAAATCGGATGATTTAGCCGATAGGTTTTATAAAAATTTAGAATTCGGTACAGGCGGAATGCGTGGAATTGTAGGCGCAGGAACAAACCGAATTAACAAATATACTTTAGGAAAAGCAACACAAGGTTTAAGTAATTATTTACATCAAATACATCCAAAGAAAGAATTAAAAGTTGCTATTGGTTATGACTGTCGTCATGATAGCAAATGGTTATCTAAAGTTGTTGCCGATGTTTTTTCTGCAAATAACATCAAGGTTTTTCTTTTTGAAGATCTACGCCCTACGCCTGAATTATCGTTTGCGGTAAATCATTTAGGTTGTGATGTTGGTATTGTTTTAACAGCTTCTCATAATCCGCCTGAATATAATGGTTACAAAGTATATTGGTCTGACGGAGGGCAAATTGTGCCACCACAAGATACGGCAATTATAAACGAAGTAAATTCATTAGCTTTTACGGATATTAATTTTAAAGCAAATGAAGAATTAATTTCGAGCATCGGAAGTGAAATTGATGAAGCTTTTTGGCAAGCATCGATTAAAAATGGAACTTTTGATGTAAAAAATCGTAAAGATTTAAAAATTGTTTTTACCAATTTACACGGAACGGCAATTAAATTAATTCCTGAAGTTTTAAAACGTGCTGGTTATACCCAAGTTCATATTGTGGAGGAACAAGCCCAGCCAAATGGAAGTTTTCCAACGGTAAAATCGCCAAACCCTGAAGAGCCTGAAGCTTTAAAAATGGCTGTTGATTTAGCGAATAAAGTAGGTGCTGATATTGTTTTAGGAACTGATCCTGATTCTGATAGAATTGGTATCGCTGTTCGTGATTTAGAAGGAAACATGAAGTTATTAAACGGAAATCAAACCATGAGTATGATGACCGATTTTTTAATTAATGATTGGAAAAATAACGAAAAATTAAACGGGAAACAATTTGTAGGTTCTACGATTGTTTCGACCAATTTAGTTAATGAAATTGCGAGTTCATACGGTGTTGAAACTAAAGTTGGTTTAACAGGTTTTAAGTGGATTGCAAAAATGATTAAAGATTTCCCTGAGCTTGATTTTATTGGCGGTGGTGAAGAAAGTTTTGGGTATATGGTTGGTGATTTTGTGCGAGATAAAGATGCGGTAACCGCTGCTTTATTAGCTTGTGAAATTGCGGCGGATGCCAAAGCAAATAACAGTTCTTTTTATCAAGAATTATTAGAATTATACACCCGTCATCATTTTTACAAAGAGCATTTAATTGCTATCGTTAAAAAAGGAATGGACGGTGCGCAACAAATCAAGCAAATGATGGCTGATTTACGTAGTAATCCTTTTACAGAAATGGACGGTGCCAAAGTAGAATTCTTATATGATTATCAATCATCGATTAAAAAGAATTTAATTACTGGTGAAGAAATACTTATGGATATTCCAAAATCGAATGTATTGATTTATCAAACTACCGACGGAACAAAAATGGCAGCCCGCCCAAGTGGAACAGAACCGAAAATAAAATTTTATTTCAGTGTAAACACCAAGTTAGAAAATATTAAAAATGCAGAGGCTATTGAAGCATCATTAGATGCAAAAATTCAAAGAATTATTAAAGAAATGAAACTAAATTAATGGGATATTTTAAAGATATATTAAAATATGAAAAAAAGTATCGAAAATTTACAGTTCTAAATATTGTATTTAATATACTTTACGCAATTTTTAATGTGCTATCAGTTTTAGCTTTTATCCCTGTTTTAGGGATTCTATTTGGTACTGATAAAAAAATTATAAATGAGCCAAACTATGAAGGTCTTAGTAAAATTGGTGATTTTTTAAAAGATAGTTTTTATCATTTTATATCAGAAAAAATAAAAACAGAAGGTGACATAAATACACTTGTATTTATTTGCTTATTAGCACTTTCATTATTTTTTCTAAAAAACTTATTTAGATATTTAGCGTCTTATGTTATTGCTTTTTTAAGAACAGGTATTGTAAAAGACCTACGAGATAAACTCTACGATAAAATTGTTGAGTTACCGATTTCTTATTTTTCCGAAAAAAGAAAAGGAGATATCATAGCACGTATGACTTCTGATGTACAAGAGGTAGAGGGTTCTATTATATCATCAATAGAAACCATTGTTAGAGAACCTTTAACAGTTATAATATCTATCTCTATCATGCTTTTTATGAGTTTAAAACTCACCTTATTTGTTTTTGTTTTACTACCTGTTTCTGGTATTATAATATCATCTATAAGTAAAAAACTAAAAGCAAATTCAGCAAAAGCACAAAAAGAAACTGGTAATTTTTTATCTTTTATTGAAGAAACATTAACCGGCTTAAGAATAATTAAGGGTTTTAATGCTGAAAGTGTAATTGCAACAAAATTCAATAACTCTACAAGTAATTTTAAACAATTAACGACAAGTGTTTTTCATAGGAAATCATTAGCTTCACCTATGAGTGAGTTTTTAGGTTCTGCAACCATTATTGCCATTCTTTGGTACGGAGGAACCGAAGTTCTATCTAAAACAAGCGCACTACAACCAGATGAGTTTTTTGGTTATATTGTATTGTTTTACACCGTTTTAAACCCTATAAAATTAATAACATCAACGTTTTATAATATCCAAAAAGGTGAAGCTTCTGCAGAAAGAATTATGACGGTCTTAAATACAGAAAACACTATTAAAGACAAATCAAATGCAACTATAAAAGAGACCTTTAAAAATAAAATTGAATTTAAAAACATTTCTTTTAAATATAAAGATGATTATGTTTTAAAAGATTTTACATTAACTATTAATAAAGGCGAAACTGTTGCTTTGGTTGGACAGTCTGGGAGTGGAAAATCTACTTTAGCAAACCTTATTACTCGTTTTTATGATGTAAATAAAGGAGAGGTGGTAATTGATGACGACAATATTAGAGACATCACCAAAAAATCGTTAAGAAATTTGATGGGAATTGTATCACAAGATTCTATTTTATTTAATGACACTATCACAAACAACCTTAAGTTAGGGTCACAAAATGCCAATGACACTGCTGTTTTAGAAGCTGCAAAAATTGCAAATGCTGATGAATTTATTCAAAATTTACCAGAAAAATATAATACAAATATTGGTGACAGTGGAAACACACTTTCTGGAGGGCAAAAACAACGTTTATCTATTGCAAGAGCTGTTTTAAAGAATCCACCAATTATGATTTTAGATGAAGCAACCTCAGCTTTAGATACCGAATCGGAACAATTGGTACAAGTTGCTTTAGATAAAATGATGAAAAACAGAACTTCTTTGGTTATTGCACACCGATTATCGACCATTCAAAATGCCGATAAAATTGTTGTGATGAAAAAAGGCGCAATTGTTGAACAAGGAAAACATGACGAATTATTAGCTAAAAAAGGCGAGTATTATAAATTGGTTACCATGCAGTCTTTAACGTAATACTTCGGATAAGGCCATCCTAAATTTATTTTTACTAAATATAATTACAAAAAAAAGGAACGTTTTATAAAACGTTCCTTTTTTTATTTATAGCCTATTAAAAACTAAATAAACTTGTCAGTTCGAGTGATTTTTTTTTCTTCAAATTCCTTTTAGTCATTAAAATCACTCGAATTGACAAAAATTGTAAAACTACGCTATTTCTAAGCCTAACTTTTTTCCTTTTAATATCATAAAATCGTAACAAGCTTTATGTTCATTAGGAATTTCACCGTCTAAAATAGCTTCTTTTATCGCTTCTTTTATCTGACCTATTTCTCTACAAGGTGTTAAATTGAACGCCTTCATAATTTCCTCTCCAGTAATTGGCGGTTGAAAATTACGCACTTTATCGCGCTCTTCAACTTCTTTAATTTTTTCACGAACAAGCTCGAAATTTTTATGATAACGGCTAAATTTCTTAGGATTTTTTGTGGTAATATCTGCTTCGCAAAGCGTCATTAATGAATCTACATCATCGCCCGCATCAAAAACCAACCTACGCACCGCAGAATCGGTAACATCGCTAGCCAACACAATTGGGCGAGAGCTTAACATGACCATTTTTTGAACAAACTTCATTTTATTGTTCAAGGGCATTTTTAATCGCTTGAATAATTTATAAACCATTTTAGAGCCTACAAATTCATGCGCATGAAATGTCCAACCTTGTTTTTTATGATAACGTTTTGTAGGTGCTTTTCCTATATCATGCAATAAAGCTGCCCAACGCAACCAAACATCTTCAGTATTTTCTGCAATATTATCAACTACTTCTAAGGTATGATAAAAATTATCTTTATGCTTCTGTCCTTCAACTTCTTCCACACCTTTTAAAGCGATTAATTCAGGAATGATACGTTCTAATAAACCCGTTTCTTCTAACAATAAAAATCCAATAGAAGGCTTATCCGAAGCTAAAATTTTATTTAACTCAACAACAATACGTTCTTTGGTGATGATATCAATACGTTTTGCATTTTTAGCAATAGCACTTAACGATTCTTGCTCAATAACAAAGTTTAATTGAGAGGCAAAACGAATGGCACGCATCATACGCAACGGATCGTCAGAATAGGTAATATCAGGGTCTAACGGCGTTTTTATTATTTTAGCTTCTAAATCGGCAATACCATCAAAAGGATCTAATAATAATCCGAAGGTATCTTTATTTAAACTTAACGCTAATGCATTTATAGTAAAATCACGCCTGTTTTGATCGTCTTGTAAACTCCCCGATTCCACTTCAGGATTTCGGCTATCTTCGGTATAAGATTCTTTACGAGCGCCAACAAATTCTATTTCAACCTCTTTATAGCGCAACATAGCGGTTCCGTAGGTTTTAAAAACTTGAACTTTTGGTTTATTAGGTAGTAAAGAAGCCACTTTTTGAGCCAATTCAATACCGCTACCAACAGCTACCACATCGATGTCTTTTGCTGTACCTCGTTCTAAAATAAAATCACGAACAAAGCCACCAATTACATAACTTTCTAGCTGTAATTGTTCTGCTGCTTTGCTTATATATTGAAATATTTCGGCAGAAATTGCCTCTTTATAGTATTGATCTTGCATAAATTATTAGATAATATTCTGTACTGTTTTTTTGAAAAATTACTTTTTATTATTAAAATACAAATATTTTGTACTGTGATAAAAAGAGCTTAATAAATCATCCATTTCTTTGGTTAATTCTTTATTTTCGGGGTTTTCGTTACTAATATCTTTTAACGAATTATTATTTAAATTGATTAATTCGTGTTTATTATTGTAAACTGTTTTGTAGTAATAAAGCGAATCTTTTATAATTCCAGAAGCTGGCTCGCCTTTTATATTTCTATAAACAAACGAAAAAGTGTTGGTTTTTAAACTATCCAAAACATTTTGACCAAGTGTATAATTGGTATAATCTTGCTTTATTAAACTCATCACTGTCGGAACAACATCTACTAAATGCGCATTTTTAGTAATTTCTTGTGGTTTTACCAATTTGGGTGCATGAATAATAAAAGGCACATTATGCATTAAAAGCCCTAATTTAGTGTGTGCGGGTCTGAAATGCGTTATCGGATTCATCGCTGTTTGATGGTCGCCAAAGAAAACAAAAATAGTGTTGTCATAATATCCTGATTTTTTAGCTCTTTTAAGAAACTCATTAATATTAAAGTCTAAATATCGAAGCGCATTTAGTTGTGCTACAGATTTAAATCCTGATTTTTTTAAGATTCCCTTGTCAACATCTTGCTCATTTAAAGGCTCATAACTTCCTTTTTTATCAGGCACTGTAAAAGGCATGTGATTGGTTGCTGTTTGTAAATATGCTACAAAAGGTTTCTTGCTATCATGTGTTTTTTTAAAAATTTTATCGGCTTCTTTAAATAAATCATAATCATCGATTCCCCAAACATCTGCCCTATTTTCTTCTTGATAACTCCCCTCTTCATAAACGGTTAAACCTTGGATATTTGCCTGAAAAACAGCCCTAATATTTGCCCAATTTGCACTTCCACCTAATAAATATAATTTTTCATAGTCATCGAATTGATTAAATAATATTCGCTGATTGATAATCATCGGATTTCTAGAGGCTGACTTTACATTGTCAATATCTGGCAGGCCTGTAATACTTCCAAAAACACTTCCTGCTGTTGTTGCTTTATGTACATAATGATTGGTAAAACTGATGCTTTCTCGCATTAAACTATCTAATACGGGTGTACTTTTAATAGGATTTCCGTAATAACTTAAAGACGCATTCCCTACAGATTCCATCATTACAAAAACTACATTTGGTTTGTTTTTTGAGATATCTAAGCTGTCATTAATCTTAAAAGATCTTTTTCTTTCAAAATTGATGGTATCGCCTTTTATTCCTAAATAATTATTGATAATCGGCACATATTTTTTTGCCGTATCAATATTGTAATTTTCATTTCGAAACTTAAAACTATCGACAAAATACAGCACAGGATTCAATGAAAACTGATTCAATTCTTTGCTACTAGAAAAAAATGCTTGACTCCATCGCAAAGGATAATGCTGAAAACTACTAAAAACTCCAAAAGCCAACACAAATAAAGTAGCTATTGAAAAGATAATTTTATTCTTTTTTTCTGATACAAAATTCGTTTTTGAAAACTTCGTGTAAAGCCAATTATGATATTTTATAATCACGAAAAACAACACTAACAATAAAAACCCACCTTTATAAACTGGGTAACTTTCCATAAAAACTTGTGTCGATATTTTTACATTTTCTAAGAAACGTAAAGCACTCGCGTTTACTCTTAAATTCAAATAACTGTAATGCCCAAAATCAAATAGGTAAAAAGATACAATTACCAAATATAAAAGAGTCGAATAGACCAGGTAACTTATTTTTGCTAGTTTTTTAGTGAAAAACTTTTTAGATAAAAAATATCCTAAAGCTACGGGAACAAAAGCTAATATTGCCATTTTTAAATCGAACCGAACACCAAAAGAAATTGCTTGTAATAAATCATTGGTTTCAATAACTAATTTATTAATAAAGAAACTGTAAAAAGCAACTCTTAAAACAGTTACGAAAAGAAATAAACTTAAAATATTTACATATAAAAATTTCAAGTAATTGGGTATTTTATAACGCATATTAGTAGGTATTAAAGTAGAAAAAGCAACTCTTAAAAGTTACTATAAAAGTGCTTGTCAAAAAATTGATAAAAGAAATTAAAATTTATTCTCTAATAATTTCAATTTCATTCGTTGCTGTTATTTTTAAAATAGTAGACGATTTCACTACTTTTTTATCAGATTGCAAAGCTACCACATAATCTACACTTTGTAAAATTGCGGTACTTATTTCTGAAAATGTTTTAGGGGTTGGTTGTCCACTAATATTAGCCGATGTAGATACAATGGGTTTACCAAAGGCTTTTATCAACTGTAAACAGAAATCATCTTTAGGTATTCTAATAGCAATGGTATTATCGGAAGCAATGGTGTTTTTTGCTAAATTTTTAGGATTTGGATATATAATACTCGTTGGTTTCTTAGCATTTTCAATAAGCTGAATTGCTAGTTTTGGAAGCACCTCAACATAGTTTTTTAACATTTCTACCGAATCAACTAAAATAATTAAACTTTTAGATTCAGCCCTGTTTTTTAGTTGATATACTTTTTGAACAGCCTCAATATTTGTAGCATCACAACCGATACCCCAAACGGTATCGGTTGGATAGAGGATTGTTTTGCCTGTTTTTAATTTTTCTTTTATTTCTGCAAACATTTAATCTAAAAATTAAATTTTATTCATATATTTTTAAAAGAGCATTTAATACTAATTTATCTGATCTTAAGTAGTTATTATAATATTCGTAATTATTATACATCATATTTTCCATTTTATTATTATCACCTAATAATTCAGATATATTAGTCATTAAATCATTTGTAGATTTAAATGTCGAATAATTTTCATTATTATTAAAATCACCTGGAAGTTCATAAGATAAAGGTTCTGTTATTATCGCTCTTGATGCAGCTACATACTCCGCAAATTTCCATCCTATAGAATCATGTAACCCCTTAGTAGAAATACAAATATTACTTTCTTTTACCGTTTGCATAAAATTACGCTTATTAGTCATTGAAGAAGGCATTAATAAATCTTTACCATTTTTTTTCGAAAAATTATCATATTGAATTCCTCCTATAAAATTGTCTCCGAATTCTGCTTTACAACTCTTAATGAAATTTATTCTATTTTTATTAATTAACTCTCTTTCTTGTTTTAAATGCTCTAACGAAACCTCATTAGGGTCCCATAACCTAGTTAAAAACAATATTTTATTTGTTTTATGACGAACGGGGTAAAATTCAAAATCGTTACTATAAAAACGATTATTTTTCGCTTTTTTTATATTTTTTTTAACAAAAAATTTTATTTTTCGTTTTAAATTAGTGTCTAAATATTTTTGAGGTGTGATCAAATAATTTAAACCTAAAGGAAAGACTTTACAGTTGTCTGGTGCATTATCTGTAATTAACTGATTAAAACTTCTTTTAAAATAAAAATCAGCTTTAATGTTATTTTTAAAATATTTTAAATTTTCTTCTATAGAAGCAGGAATCCAACTTAAACCATCTGCTGTATCAAAAAAAACGGTATATTTACCATCAACTAACACTTTTAAAGATGATGATGCAGAAGTGCTATATTTAACTGAAAGGTCAATTATACCTTTTTCGCTAAGCTTATTAAATCCGTCATATATTTGATTCAAATGAGGAAAACACGAATACTCTAATTCACATTTAAAAAAAGGTTTCATATTATTTTATATTTATTATCCTAATTATTATCTTTTTTAACACTTTTAATAACCTAAAAAAAGCACTTATACTAGCTATTAATATATTTTTATTTTGTGTTCTTTTTCTTGAATAACTAATTTTAATGTATTTAAAAACATCTGATAGTTTTATTTCAGTAAGAGGTATTTTACTTCTGATTAATTTAAAATATTTTTTATGTAATATCTTTGTATTTTGATATCGTGAAACTCCATTGTCAATAACACGATATTTGTAAGTAAACATCGGTAAATATTTAAAATCACCACCTTTAACAGCACACTGAATCCAAAAATCATAATCTTCAAAAGTCTTTAAACCTTCATCAAAACCTCCTACTTTTACCCAAAGATCTCTTCTAACAAAAGAACATACAGGAACTATATTATTTTCAAACCATAACGCTACTTTATTAAACTCGTGATTTTTTTCGACTTTATCGATATCTCCAAAATATAATAAATCTCCATACAAAACATCTATACTCTTATTTTCTTTAAGATAACTTATAAATAAACTAAAGTCATCGTTCAGTATATCATCTGCATCTAAAGGAAAAATATATTCGCCTTTAGCTTCTTTAATTCCTACATTTCTAGCAGAACCTGGTCCTCCATTTTTTTTATGAATTAAACAATATTTATTTTCATCTAAATTTGATAAATAATTTAATATTTCCTCACTTTTTGAACCATCATTTACAATTATTATTTCACTTGTTATTGAAGATGGAATTAGCTTTAAACTATCTAAGCATTCTTTTAGAAATTTTATTGGTGTATTATAAACTGGTATTATAATGGATAAAAACATATATTAAATAAAGTAATTTAAAAGCATTAATTTTAATAAGATATATATTCTATATCCATTTTTTAAAATTTTTATTATAAACGATCTATTATATAAAAACTTTTCTCAAAAAAAGCGTATCTAATTTTATTTAAGAAAATTAATGGTAATTTTTGTAATTTTCTACTTAGACTATCTAAAATATACGAGAAACCTTTTTGCTTGTTTCCCCAAGAATCTTCCCACCAATGAATACAAATTGTTTCAGGTTTAATACATTCTTTAGTAAATTTTTCATTTATATAAAATGGATAAAAATATTTTTTATCTAATACTAATACTTTTTTTATAGTTTGAGTTTTATACTCCTTCAAACCATATTTTAACAATACTTTTGTTAAAATAGGCGGACCTCCCATTCCGTTAAATTTTAAACGCTGTTTTCTTTCAGTTTCTTTAATACAATCTAAAATAAAAATATTCCCTTTTTTAGCACCAATCATTCCAGCTGCAACAGGAAATGGAGAATCTTCCATGTTTGTTTGAAAGCCTGTAAAAGAATCTTCTTTATGTAACTCATCAAAACGTTTTAAAATTTCAATATCAGTATCCATATAAACTCCTCCTTCTTTATATAATGCATATAATCGCACATAATCTGTTATAAACGACCATTTTTTCTGCTTATAAAGTAACTTTAAAAACGGGAGTTTATCAAAAGGAGTATTTGTCTCATCCCATTTTTTAATCGTATAATCTGGTAATTTTTCTTGCCATGATGCAATACACTTTTTTATCGTTTCATTGTACTCTCCTTTACCATACCAACAGAAGTGAATAATTTTTGGAATCATTTAATTATTGTATTTTTGACATTACAAATCTACAATAATATTTAAAAATGAATGTAAGCGGTTTAGTAATTACTTTTAATGAAGAGGTGAATATTAAAGATTGTATCCTTTCTTTAAAAAAAGTGTGTAATGAAGTAATTATTATTGACTCTTTTAGTACCGATAAAACTATTGAAATAGCCGAATCTATGGGAGCTAAAGTCTATTCTCAAAAGTTTTTAGGTGATGGATTACAAAGAGTACACGGGCTACAATTTTGTAAAAATGATTGGATTTTAAATTTAGATGCTGATGAGCGTTTAGATGAAGATAGTTATCAGTTTATAAAAAGTCAGAAATATTTAAAACAACCTTATGATGCTTATAACTTTAGACGAAAAAATTTCTTAAAAAAACAACCTATTAATTTTGCAGGATGGTATCCTTCATATACTTGTCGTTTTTTTAATAAGCAAACCGCAAAACCTGCTACAACTAAAGTACATCAAAGTATACAGGCTACAAATTTAAAAAAAACAAACTTACACCTATTACATTACGGTTGGAAAGACTTTCATCAAATTATAGGTAAATATAATTTATATACAACTTGGCAAGCCGAAGAATACTTTGAGCAAGGAAGAAAAGTTCACTTCTTCACTCCTATCACTCATGGAGTTTGGTCGTTTATTCGTTGTTATATTCTTAAAAAAGGAATTTTACATGGTTTAGACGGAATTACATTTTCTATGTTACAAGCTTTTTCTTCTTATATAAAATACGCAAAACTTAGAAAACTATATGAAGAAAGTAAATTATAATAAAAAAGGTGCGATTTAAATCGCACCTTTTTTTATTTATTAAAGCTTAAAACATATTAAACTGCAACATCATACTCTCTCAAAGCATCATTTAACGATGTTTTTTTATTGGTACTTTCTTTACGTTTCCCAATAATTAAAGCACAAGGAACTTGAAATTCACCAGCAGCAAATTTTTTGGTATAACTACCAGGAATCACTACCGAACGAGCAGGAACAACACCTTTTGTTTCCACAGGTATATCGCCCGTAACATCAATAATTTTAGTACTCATTGTTAATACAACATTTGCCCCTAAAACAGCTTCTTTTTCTATGCGAACACCTTCCACAACAATGCAACGAGAACCGATAAAAGCACCATCTTCAATAATTACAGGAGCAGCTTGTAATGGCTCTAAAACACCACCAATTCCTACACCACCAGATAAATGTACATTCTTTCCGATTTGCGCACAAGAACCAACTGTAGCCCAAGTATCAACCATTGTTCCTTGATCAACATAGGCACCAATATTTACATAACTAGGCATTAAAATTGTTCCTGATGCAATATACGCTCCATGACGTGCAACCGCATTTGGCACAACTCTAATTCCTTTTTCAGCAAAGTTTTTCTTTAATGGAATTTTATCGTGGTATTCAAAAATACCAGCTTCTAAAGTTTCCATTTTCTGAATAGGGAAATACAACACAACGGCTTTTTTTACCCATTCATTAACTTGCCAACCATTATCAGTAGGTTCAGCAACACGCAAAGTTCCTGCATCTAATAAATCAACCACTTTTCTAATGGCGTTAATAGTTGTTTCTTCTTTTAATAAATCACGATTATTCCACGCTTTTTCTATAATATCTTGTAATGCTGTCATTTTTTAATAATTAAAATTTTATGCAAATATAAAGCCTCTATAACTATTGTATGCGAAGATATATTTTTTTAAACAGATGTTTTTTTCTTGTTAAAATTACATCATTTTCTTTTAAACTATCTAAATTATTAGAAGCAATTTCCCGCTTTACGCACTCGCTTTTTTTATTTTTTTAAAAGAAAAAACAAAAAAGAGCTCAAACAATTGCTTCAATCGGGGCTAGGCATTTAATATCTATTTAAAAATTTTAACACTATTTATTATTTAAAAAAACAAAAGAAGTACAATTTATAAAGGTTTAAAACTTTATTTTTGTGAAAAAACATAATGAATCACCCAATAACCTTTGTACTAACAAGTTGTGATAGGCATGATTTACTAGAATTAACTTTACAAAGTTTTATAGAGAATAATCAATATCCAATAGCACAATACATATTTATAGAAGATAGCCCAAAAGAAAATAGTATAAGAAATGTTTTAGATAAATTCCCAGAACTAAAAGGATATAGATTAATTGTAAATAATCCTAAATTAGGTCAAATGCGTAGTATTGACTTAGCTTATTCTTATGTAGAAACTGAATATATTTTTCATTGTGAGGATGACTGGAAATTTTTAAGATCGAACTTTATAGAGGAATCTCTGAGTATTTTAGAGGAGAATAAAAACATAATGACTGTTTGGCTTAGAGAACAGAGCGATACAAACGGACACCCTATTGAAAAAACCACTTTTTCAACTAAAACAGGAGTAGATTATAAGTTAATGGCTACAAACTATTTACGTGTTTGGCATGGCTTTACATTAAATCCTGGATTACGTAGGTTATCCGATTATAAAAAAGTTGGGTTATTTTATACTAATGGTCATGAAGGAGAAGCTAGTGTTATTTTTCACTCTTTAAACTTTAGAGGTGCTATTTTAAATAAAGGTGCTATAGAACACGAAGGTTGGAGTCGCCATATTCAGGATACAGTTCATTTAAATAGAGATAAAACACAATTACGTATAAAGTCTTTTTTTCGAAAAGTTAAAAAGTTTTTTTCTAAAAGACACTAAAAAATAAAAACATTTGGGACGAGTTTTAGCCATCGATTTTGGTAAAAAAAGAACAGGAATTGCAGTTACTGATGAATTACAAATTATTGCATCAGGATTAACAACTATTAATACTAAAGAATTAATATCTTTTTTAAAAGACTATATTAAAAAAGAAAACGTAGAATTGTTTATCATCGGAAAACCAAAACAAATGGATAATTCCGACAGCCAAAGTGAAGCCTTAATACTTCCTTTTTTAGAAAAATTAGCAAAATCAATACCAAACATTCCAATAAAAAGAGAAGACGAGCGTTTTACCTCAAAAATGGCATTTCAAACCATGATTGATAGCGGTCTGAACAAAAAACAGCGTCAAAATAAGGCTTTAGTCGATGAAATAAGCGCAACTATCATCTTACAGTCGTATTTATACAACAAATAATTTTATACATAAACGATTCTTTGTATTTTCGTACCCTTAAAAAATTTAAAAACACATGATTTTACCCATTGTTGCTTACGGAGATCCCGTATTACGTAAAGTAGGAACAGAAATCGATAAAGACTATCCGCAGTTAGAAAAATTAATTGCGAATATGAAAGAAACAATGTACAATGCGCAAGGTGTCGGGTTGGCAGCACCACAAATAGGTAAAGATATTCGTTTATTTTTAATCGATGCCTCACCTTTTGCTGATGATGAAGATTTATCCGAAGAAGACCGAAAAGCCTTAGAAAACTTTAATCATGTATTTATAAATGCAAAAATAATCAAAGAAGAAGGCGAAGAATGGGCTTTTAACGAAGGTTGTTTAAGTATTCCGAATGTTCGTGAAGATGTTTTTCGTCAAGAAACCATTACTATTGAATATCAAGATGAAAACTTTGACAAACACACCAAAGTTTTAAGCGGTTTAGCGGCACGTGTTTTTCAGCATGAATACGATCATATTGATGGTGTTTTATTTACTGATAAATTATCGACCTTAAAAAAACGCTTGATTAAAAAGAAATTAGAAAATATTTCTAAAGGAAAAGTAGACGCGGGTTACAGAATGCGTTTTCCGAATGCCAAGAAAAAATAGTCTTTTATATAAAGATACACTAAAAACACCATAATATGGAATTTAACAAAGTTATAGCAGTTACTGGGAAACCAGGATTATTTGAAATTATCTCTCAAACAAAAACAGGAGTAATCGTTCGTTCAATTGTTGATGGAAAACGTTTTCCTATTGCAGCAACTCACAATGTAAGTTTATTAGAAAACATCGCAATTTACACTTACGAAGAAGAAGTGCCTTTAGCAGTTATTCTTAAAAGTATGGCTGAGAAACAAGAAGGTAAAGAAGCACTTTCTCATAAAGAAAGTAACGATACTTTAATGGCTTATTTTGAAGAAGTTTTACCAGGTTTTGACAAAGAACGTGTGTATGCTTCTAACATTAAAAAGGTAATTCAATGGTATAATACTTTAGCAGCAGCTAATTTCGATTTTAATACCTTACAAAAAGTAGCAACTCCAGAAGAAACTAAATAAATTATGAATACTCGTAAGCAACAATTAGACGCTTTTAACCGTTTGTTAGACATTATGGACGATCTTCGTGAGAAGTGTCCGTGGGATAAAAAACAAACTTTAGAGAGTTTGCGTCATTTAACGATTGAAGAAACTTACGAGTTAGCAGATGCCATTCTAGACAATGATTTAGAAGAGGTTAAAAAAGAATTAGGCGATGTGTTATTACACATCGTCTTTTATGCTAAAATTGGAAGCGAAAAAAAGGCGTTTGATATTGCCGATGTTGCAAATTCAATTTCTGATAAATTAATTCATCGTCATCCGCATATTTATAGTGATGTTGTTGTTAAAGATGAAGAAGAAGTAAAACGAAACTGGGAAAAACTAAAGCTAAAAGAAGGTAAAACTTCTGTTTTAGAAGGTGTTCCTAAAAGTTTACCCGCTTTGGTAAAAGCAAGTAGAATTCAAGAAAAAGTTGCTGGCGTTGGTTTTAAATGGAAAAATCCTGAGCAAGCTTGGGAGAAAGTTCAGGAAGAAATTCAGGAATTAAACCAAGAAATAAAAGCTGATAATCAAGAACGTATCGAAAAAGAATTTGGCGATGTGTTATTTTCACTGATAAATTACGCACAACTTATAAAGGTAAATCCTGAAAATGCCTTAGAAAAAACGAATAAAAAGTTTATCAATCGTTTTCAATATTTAGAAAAACAAGCCAAAAAACAAGACAAAGAAATTTCTGATATGACTTTAAAGGAAATGACTATTTCTTGGGAAAATTCAAAGGAGTTTTTTGAGTAAAATTTGCTAGTATTTTTCATCTTTCTTATATTTTTTTTCATGAATATCATCATAATCACAGGCGGAAGTAAAGGAATTGGAAAGGCGTTGGCTCAAAAATATGCTTCTGAAAATTACAGTGTGTTTTCATTAGCTAGAACTTCAACTGAAATATCCGAATCCGAAGTAAAAAACACACAAAATAGTAAATCTATTAAAGTTGATTTAGCGGATAGTATTGCAACTCAAACTATTTTCACGGCTCTTTTAGATAAAATTATCCATCAAAAATCAACTTCTAAAATCACTTCAATTACCTTAATTAATAACGCTGGGCGCTTAGGTAAAATAGCGAGTTTAGAAAACTTAGAAGCCAATGATATTTCAAAATCTATTCAATTAAATATTAGTACGCCTCTTACTTTATCAGGATTATTTATCAAGAAAACACAAAAATTATCCTGTAAAAAACAAATCATCAATATTTCATCGGGCGCAGCCAAAAAACCCTATGAAGGCTGGAGTGTTTATTGCACATCAAAAGCAGCAATCGATATGCTAACAGAAACAATTGCTTCTGAACAATCGGAAATAGAAAATGGCGTAAAATGTATAGCAATTTACCCAGGTGTTGTTGCTACGGATATGCAAATACAAATCAGAAACACCCACGAAACTGATTTTAAAAATGTACAGCGTTTTATCGATTTAAAAAATCAAAATAAATTATACACGCCTAGTTTTGTTGCCGATACTATTTATAAAATTGATACTCAAAATCAGTTAAATAGTGGCGATATTTTTGATATTCGGAATATTTAATACGCATCCACATCCATAATAAAACGAATAGACCTAAAATCCTTCACACTTTCAAAAGAATTTTTCACCCTAATAATTTGTTCTTTTGTTTTTCCTAACGATTGTTTTGGCGGAATTTTAATTACTAAATTTTTAATATACAAATTTCGAACACGCGATACCGCTGGCGTTGTTGGTCCTAAAACATTTTGCGCAAACACATTTTGTAATGATTTTACCAGCCAATTTACCCCCATTTCCACGCGAACAGCATCCCTGTGTTTTAGCGTAATTTTAATCAATTTATAATATGGTGGATACTTAAAATCCCAACGCTCCTGCAATTGTTCTTTGTACATTTCGGCGTAATTAGTGGTCGAAACTTGCTGTAATATTTGATGATTTGGGTTGTAAGTTTGTATCGCAACATTTCCTTGTTTTTTACTACGCCCTGCCCTACCCGACACCTGAACCATTAATTGATAGGCACGTTCGTGGGCTCTAAAATCAGGGAAATTTAACATAGAATCGGCACTTAAAATACCCACTAACGATACATTTTCAAAATCCAAGCCTTTCGATAACATTTGTGTTCCTACTAAAATATCAATTTCTTGCGCCTCAAAGGCACCAATTATTTTTTGATAGCCGTATTTTCCACGTGTGGTATCCAAATCCATTCTTCCGATGTTATAATCAGGAAATAAGGTTTTTAGTTCTAGCTCAATTTGCTCTGTTCCAAAGCCTTTTGTATCAAGGGTTGTACTTCCACAAGCCCCGCAATTATTAGGCATCGCTCGTTGATAGCTGCAATAATGACATTTTAATTCTCGTCTAAATTTATGAAATGTTAAACTGACATCACAATTTGGACATTCTGGAGAAATACCGCAGGTTTTACATTCAACAACGGGAGAAAAACCACGCCTATTTTGAAATAAGATAACCTGTTCTTTTTGCTCCAAAGCATCGGTAATCATGGTTAATAACCTATCGGAAAAATGCCCTTTCATTTGCTTTTTTCGTTGCTTTTCTTTGATGTCAATCAGTTCGATTTTTGGCAGTTGAATATTTCCAAAACGACGGGTTAATTCAACAAAACCATATTTATTTTGCTTGGCATTAAAATAACTTTCTAACGATGGCGTTGCAGAACCTAACAACACTTTTGCGCTGTGTAAATGCCCTAAAACAATTGCCGAATCGCGGGCATTATAGCGTGGTGATGGTTCAAATTGTTTGTAAGAAGTTTCATGCTCTTCATCAATTACAATTAATCCTAAATTTGAAAATGGTAAAAAACCAGCCGAACGAGCGCCTAAAATTATCTGTGCTTTTGGTTTATTTTCCAACACGTTATTCCAAACTTCTACTCGCTCGTTCATGGAATATTTAGAATGAAAAACGGATATAAAATCGCCAAAATAACGTTCTAATCGACTAATTATTTGAGTTGTTAACGCTATTTCTGGCAATAAAAATAATACTTGCTTGCCTTCTGCGATTACTTCTTTTATCAGTTTTACATAAATTTCTGTTTTTCCAGAACCTGTAACCCCGTGTAATAAAGTTACATTTTGAGTTTCAAAAGATGTTTTAATTTCATTAAAAGATTGCTGTTGAAACTCGTTTAATTCTTTTATTTGATTGGTTTCTCCTTCAAAATTAATTCTATCGGTTTGAATTTGATAAAACTCAAAAATTTCTTTATCAACCAAGGCTTTTAATATTGCTGATGATGCGCCTGATTTCTCTTCTAATTCTTTTGCTTTTATGGGTTTTTTAGATACTGCTAATTGAAAATAAGCAAGCACTGCTTCGCGTTGTTTTTTTGCTCTTGATAAATTTTCTAGCAATTCTTGAAGTGCTTCATTCGATTGATGTGCAGCATTTAAACGAACATATTTTACTAATTTAGGCTTGTATGTTTCATAAATTGCTTCTTTAATAAAAACAACTTCTTTGTTAATTAAACCATCAATAATAGGTAAAAAAGTTTTTTTATCGATAATCTTAGCAACTTGATTAAGTGTAAGTTCAGAACTATTTTGAAGGGCTTCAAAAATTAAAAATTCGTCATCAGTTAAAATAGTTTCATCTGTAAAACTGTCATTTTTATAAATAATTGTTTCACTTTCTAACATAAAAGCCGATGGTAATGCCGCCCTATAAACATCGCCTAACGAACACATATAATAGCTCGAAATCCACTGCCAATGCTTTAATTGATATTCGTGTACAATAGGTGTTTCATCTAAAATTTGATGAATATCTTTTGCTTTATATACTTCAGGAGCATTTTGATGAATATTAAAAACAAGTGCCGTATAAATTTTACTTTTCCCGAAAGAAACCGCCACTCGCATTCCTTTTTTAAGGAACGAAAATTCGGCTTCGTTTACAGCGTAGGTAAACATTTTTTTTAATGATATAGGCAATATAACGTCGATGAAATACATAGTGAATTCTAGTAATTTTTCGGTTGAATTCGTAAAAATACAATTATATATATAAAACGTACACCTCACCGATTTTAAAAATTGGTGAGGTATAAATATACTTATAAAATACCGTATTTCTATAAATAAGTAGAAATCCCTAGCCCCGATTGAAGCAATTGTTTGAGCTCCTTTTTTTGATTTTTTTCAAAAAAAGAGCGAGTGCGGAAAGCGGGAAATAGCTCCAAAAAATAAATTTAACGTATAAATTTCAAATAAAAATTCTCTACTTTGGTTCTAGCCCAAGGCGTTGTTCTTAAAAATTTCAAACTCGATTTTAATGTCGGATTATTTTTAAAACAATTTAAGTTTAAAATTTCTCCTAATTCTTGCCAACCATATTCTAAATATAGTTCTTCTAACATGGTGGCTAATTTTATTCCGTGAAGCGGATTATTTGGTTGTTCTTGGCTCATCTTTGGTACTTATTTTTATCTAAAAAAGCAAAAATAAAGGTTCTAGTTGATTAATTCATCTAATAACGTTCTTACTTTAAAGCAGCTTAACTTCACTTCCTTATTTTCACAAAACAATATCAACACATTTTTAGGTAATAATTCATTAAAACATTAACCAAAATAAGGTTATTTATTTGTCATTTTTCAATATTTTAGCATATACTTTTAAATAAAAAATTTTAGAATGAAAAATACTGCATTAACACATATTCACGAAGCTTTAGGTGCGAAATTAGTTCCTTTTGCTGGTTATAACATGCCTGTACAATACGAAGGAATCAATATAGAACACGAAACGGTTAGAACAGGCGTTGGTGTTTTTGACGTAAGCCACATGGGAGAATTTTTCTTAAAAGGAGAAAATGCCTTAGCTTTAATTCAAAAAGTAGCAACCAACGATGCTTCAAAATTAGTTCCTGGTAAAGCGCAATATAGCTGTATGCCAAATGCTGATGGCGGAATTGTAGATGATTTAATTATTTACATGATTGCTGAAAACGAGTATATGTTAGTTGTAAACGCATCTAACATTGAAAAAGATTGGAATTGGATTGCTAGCCATAACGACTTAAATGTTACTATGGAAGACCGTTCTGATGACTGGTCTTTATTAGCTATTCAAGGACCAAAAGCTGTGGAAGCTATGCAGTCGTTAACAGCTGTAAATTTATCAACGATTAAATTTTACACCTTTGAAATTGCTGATTTTGCAGGGATTCCTAACGTTGTTATTTCGGCAACTGGTTACACAGGTTCTGGAGGATTTGAAATTTATGTAAAAAATAAAGATGTAGAGCAACTTTGGAAAAAAGTTTTTGAAGCAGGTGCAGACTGGAATATTAAACCAATCGGTTTAGCGGCTCGTGATACTTTGCGTTTAGAAATGGGATATTGCTTATATGGTAACGATATTGACGACACCACCTCTCCTTTAGAAGCTGGTTTAGGTTGGATTACTAAATTCACCAAAGATTTCGTAAACTCTGAAGCTTTAAAGGCTCAAAAAGAAGCGGGTGTTACTAAAAAATTAGTCGCTTTTGAATTAACAGAACGTGGAATTCCTCGTCATGATTATGAAATTGTTGATGCTGATGGAACTGTAATCGGTCGTGTAACTTCAGGAACAATGAGTCCTTCTTTAGGAAAAGGAATTGGTTTAGGATACGTTACTAAAGAAAATTCAAAAGTAGATTCTGAAATTTTTATTCAAGTTCGTAAAAAACAATTAGCTGCGAAAGTCGTTAAATTACCTTTTTACAAAGGATAAGAAAATTTTATCATGTATATAGAAAAGCAACTCTTTTTAAGGGTTGCTTTTTTTGTTAAACTATTCCCGCTTTCCGCACTCGCTTTTTTTGTTTTTTAAAAAAGAAAAAAACAAAAAAGAGCTCAAACAATTGCTACAATCGGGGCTAAACATCCGTTGTTTATTTTAGTAAATAGGTAAAATACCTGCTATCAAATAAAGCAAGAGAAATTCCCCTTTTCGATAACATTTTAATCACTAGAATTAAAAAAAACCATAAAAAAAGGAGAAATTCAATACTGAATTTCTCCTTTTAACCCAATTAAAAAACTAAAATGATTAATGTTCTTTTTTCGTATCGTTCGTATCTTTTGATGCTTTGTTCCAAATTTTTATTTTATCATCTTTGGTAACACCTTCTAAAACCTCAACATTTACACCATCTGAAGTTCCTAATTTAACCGTTATTTTTTCAAATTTATCTGTTGATGTTTCAACCTCAACATACGGTTCTTCTGTTTTTTTATCAAACCTAAGCAATGCTTCTTTTATTGATAAAACCGAGTCTTTTTTCTCTAAAACAATATCTGCATTTGCGCTATATCCTGCTCTAATAAAAAAGGCATCATCTAAGGTAACATCGGCTTTAATTTTAAACTGCACTGCTCCACCTTCATCGGTTCCTTTTGGTGCTATAAAATTTAAAACCGCAGGAAATTTCTTATTTTCAATCGCCCCGATAGCTATTTCAATTGCTGTTCCTTTAATTAATTTACCAACTTCTGACTCATCTACTTTTCCTTCAAAAATCATTTTGGTCATATCAGCAATACGAGCAATTGTTGTTCCAGCATTAAAATCGTTGGTTTGTGTAACCTGATACCCTTTTTTTACAGGAATTTCAACAACCATCCCCGAAGTTGTTGCTCTAATACTTGTATTTGCAGCACTTCCTAAACCTGATGTTGTTCCTTTTTTAATAATATCCATGTCCGATTTTGCATTGGCTAATAACAAACGAGCGTTGTTATAATTTAATTCCGCATTTTCAAAATCTTGACGAGAAATTACTCCTTTATCAAATAAATTTTTATTTCTATCAAATTGTAGCTTTGCATTATTAAACGATAATTTTGCATTTTTCACACTACCATTTGCCCTGTTTAAAGACGCTACGTTAGGAACAACTCTAACTTTTGCTATTAAATCGCCTGCTTTAACAATAGCACCTTCTTCCACTAAAATTTCAGAAACAATACCAGCTATTTGAGGTTTAATTTCAACTTCTTCTAAAGGAATTACCTTTCCTGTTGCTACGGTTTTTTTAACTATTGTTGTTCTAAATGCTGTTTCCGTTTCGTAGGTTACACTATTTTTTTTGTTCTTTTTTGCGAACCATATTAACGCTATTGCAAATAATATTGCTACAATTCCTAAAATAATTTTTGCTCTCTTACTCATAATTTGTTAATTGATTTATTCTTCTCTTAATGCTTCGATTGGTTTGATTACTGTTGCCATATGTGCGGGTATTAATCCTATTAAAGTTCCTAATACTACCAAAGTAGTAAAGGCAATTAATATAATTGGAATGTTTACCGTTGGGTTAATTAATTTAGCATCGGGCCCTTGCCCAAAAGCCATATCTATTAAATAAAGTACCAATGCGCCCAATATAATTCCTAGCATCCCGGCGATGGTTGTTAAAAAAACAGATTCTAATACAATTTGTTGTCGGATACTTTTAGGCGTTGCTCCTAAGGCTCTACGGATTCCTATTTCTTTGGTACGTTCTTTTACCGTTATTAATAAAATATTACCAATTGCAAAAACTCCCGCTATTAAAGTAGCGATTCCTACAAACCATGTTAAAAATTGCATTCCTGTTAAAAAGCCTGTGAACTTTGCTATTTCAACCCCTAAATTTACGCTTCCGAAGGCTTTTTTATCATCAGGATGCACTTTATGTAGGTTTTTTAAGGTTAATAATACATCTTTTTCTAACTGTTTAATATCTACTCCTTCATTGGCTGTTATCATCATCCAATGAATTTTATCACCCATATTATACACCTGCTGAAAGGTTGTAAACGGAATATAAGCACAAGCACCATCAAAATTAACACTGCTTGACTCTTTATAAACCCCAATTACTTTATAGTTGATATTGTTAATTTTGATATATTCTCCTATTGGTTTTTCGCCTTTTTCAAAGAGTTGTTTATAAATATCTTCGGCAATTACCGTTACTTTTGCTTTAGATAAAATATCATTTTCGTTTAAAAAACGCCCATAAATCAAGTTCTTTTTTTGCACCTGATCTAAAATAGGATAATCGCCACTAATATCAAAACTTCCAGATTTGAAACCTTTAACTATCTGCCCGTTCGATTGACTTCTTGGTGCTAATAATTTTATTTCTTTAAACTCTTTTTTTAATATTTTAACATCCGTTAATGTGGGTGAAAAATGTCTTCCTTTTTGAAAGCCTTTAAAAGGTCTGTCGGTAGATTGCGTCCATACAAAAACGCTATTGGTTGCAAAATTTCCAAAAATTTTCTTAAAACTATTTTCCATCCCTCGAGATGCCCCTAACAGAACAACTAATAAAAATATCCCCCAAAGAACCCCTATAATTGTTATTACGGTTCTAACTTTATTTTTACGGATGCTTCCATAAATTTCTTGCCAAGTATCTGAATCAAATAAAAATTTCATAATTAATCTGCTCTTAATGCTTCAATTGGTTTAATATTCGCGGCTCTTTTTGCAGGTAAATATCCTGCAATTAAGCCCGATAAAACTAAAACAACAGTTGCTCCTATTACAATCCCTGGGCTTACGCTAGGGTCTTTTATAAAATATTTTTCTAAACTATCGCCAAGTAAACTTAAAATATAGGTTCCTAACGACAGCCCTAAATACCCTGCAATTGTAGTTATCAATACGGATTCTTGCACTACCATTCCTACTATTGACGACGGCTTTGCACCTAATGCTTTTCTGATACCAAATTCTTTGGTACGTTCTTTAATTACAAAAATCATAATATTACTAATTCCTATAATACCAGCGATTAAAGTTCCTGAGCCTACAAAAATGACAATAAAATACAACGCCATCATAAAAGTACCAATACCCTTATTTGCTTCCGCCATATTCCGTACAGAAAGTGCCCCTTGATCGTTTGGATGAATGTCTAAATTTTTACGTAAATCACGCTCCATTTTATTTCCAAAAGCAATTGCCTGATCTAAACTTAGTGTAGGGTCATAGCCCACAACAATTTGACTTAAATGGTCGTTATTTCCATAAATCATCTGTGCTGTAGTAACGGGCATATAGGTTTGACGCTCTTCTCTATCGCCTCCATCATCAGAAAAAATACCGATAATTAAATAAGATATTCCGTTTACATTTACTCGTTTTCCTAAGGCTGGTTTTTCACCAAATAAATCTTGCTTTACCAAACGACCAATAACAATAACTTTCGATTTTTCTTGTAAATCGCGCGTGTTAATATATCTACCTTGATCAATAATTGTTTTCTCTAAAAATTGATCATCGGGATGAACGGCTCTTAAACTATACTTATCTGATTTATTTTTATACGAAATACTTACATTCTTATAAATACGCGCCGTTAAATGCTGAATTTTATCATCATATTCTTTTTTGATAAAATTAAAATCTTTATTTTTAAGTTGAATTTTTCTCCCTGTTTGTAAGCCTTTATAAGGTTTTGATGTTTTCCAAACACGAATTCTCATGGTATTCATGGCATCATCAACAAAAGCGCCTTTAAACGAATTACTTAATCCGCTTACAATTCCAAAAAGTAAGGTAAATAGTAAAATTGCAAAAGCCACGGTAAAGCCAGACATTACCGAACGTAATTTATTTTTACTAATACTTTGAAATATTTCTCTCCAACGATCTAAATCAAACATATTTAAATTGATTTAGATTTAACTTTATTTTCGATGTTGGCAGTTAATTCATCACTAATAATAACCCCATCTTTTAAACGAATTATTCTTTTAGTTTGTTCGGCAACTTCTTCTTCGTGGGTAATTACAAAAACCGTCATTCCTTCTTCATTAATTCCTTTTAATAAATCCATCACCGAATCTGTCGTAGTAGAATCTAACGCACCTGTAGGCTCATCAGCTAAAACAACTTTGGGTTTTGTAACCAAGGCTCGTGCAATAGCAACTCGTTGTTTTTGCCCGCCCGAAAGTTCGTTTGGCAAATGATGCGCCCATTCTTTTAAGCCTACTTTTTCTAAATATTCTAAGGCGATTACCGCGCGTTCTTTTCTGTTTACACCTTTATAATATAAGGGCAACGCTACGTTTTCTAGAGCGGTTTTATAAGATATTAAATTAAAAGACTGAAAAATAAATCCTAAAAATTTATTTCGTAAAACAGCTGCTTTCGTTTCGTTTAAATCTTCAATTAACTGCCCGTTTAAATAATATTTTCCATCATCATGTGAATCTAACAAGCCAACAATATTTAATAAAGTTGATTTTCCTGAACCTGATGACCCCATAATAGATACAAATTCTCCTTCTTTAATATGTAAATCTAATCCTTTTAAAACATGAAGTGAGTCTTTACCGATTGGGTAAGATTTGTGTAAGTTTTCTATTCGAATCATTGCGCTAGTTAGTTTTAAAGATAAAAAATACTGATGCTTAATTTGTCACTAATTTTATGTTAAATTAGTATTTACTTCCTTACAAGACGCTTAATTTTGATTTATGTTACATTTTTTTTAAGTAATTTTAAATTTAACCTCAACACGCTAACTTAAATGACTGATTTACCTGTCGATAAAAAAATAATTCTATTTGATGGAATTTGTAATTTTTGCAATTCTTCAGTTTTAAAAATAATTAAATTTGATAAAAAAAACCAGTTTGTTTTTGCTTCTTTACAGTCGGATATTGGTAAAAAAACACTTATACATTTAGGAATTGACACTACAAAAATTGATTCCATTATTTTATATGAACCCACTATTTCTTATGATATAAAATCGACAGCAGTTTTAAAAATAATGGCTTGTTTTGGTGGTTTTTGGCGTTTAACAGTATTTTTAAGGTTTTTACCTGAAGGATTTCGTGATTTTTGCTATGATATTATCGCAAAAAACAGGTATAAATGGTTTGGCAAAAAAGAAACGTGTATAATTCCATCCAAAGAAATAAAAGAGAAGTTTTTATAAAAAACAAACCCACTTAACAATATGTTAGCGGGCTTATTCAATTCAAAATTGGGGGATTATTCTATGAGAAGAAGAGACTTCTTCTAGTCTTTTAGTTATTAAAATAAATTTTAGAAGCTCCTAAACCTACAGGTGAAGCATATATTTCTGATTTAGTATTTATATCAAAAACTTTAAATTTACTTAATTTTTTAAACGCATATTCTACCGTAAATAATTGATTTTGTCTTACATTCATTCCGTAAATTGAACCAACATTTATACCTTGAGTCGCTAAATTAGATGATGTATTAGTGATATTATAGACCGTAGCATTACTTCCTTGATAATAATAAACTTTATTATTATCGAAACTCATGTAAGTCGCTCTTTTGTTTTCAGGAAAAACTAATTCTTTTACTATTTTATTAGTAGAAGTGTTAATAAAACTTATTGAAGAGGTTGTTGAAGTTAATACTTTTGTATAATCATCATTATAAGTTAAAGGTTTTCCTTCAGATAAAACAATTAAATTTCCAGCGTTATCAAAAGCCATTTCATCTGGATTATCTTTTACGATAATTTTAGAAACACTATTATTTGCCTTTAAATCGACCACAGAAATAATATTACTTGACGACCAAGCTCCTTTGTGAGAAACATATAATTTATGATCTTTATTTAAAATTTGTTCTACACCGTTTTCTAAAGAAATAGTTGTTGTTTCAATTTTATTAGTTTTCAAATCGATAATAGCTACATAATCATCAGTAACATTTCCTCCATCGCCCCAATTGGTAACATATCCTTTATCGCCTACAACGGTCATATATCTAGGGTTTTTTAAGCCCGTCGTAATTTCTGCTTTTTTCTTAAACGTTGTTTTATCGGCAATAATAATGGTATTTACATCATTTAAAATAATATACGCATCGGTATCAGAAAAGGCAATTGATTGAATTAATCCACCTAATTGCGCATTATTTTCACCTGTATAAACGAAATTTGTTGCTAACTTCGATAATTGACTATTTACATAAGCAATTGAGCCATCTTTATTTCCAAACCCTCCTTCCGAACTAATAATAATTCCTTTAGTATAGTCACTTGGAAGTTCTTTAATCGGGGCATCATCACTAGAACAAGAAGTAATAAGTAAACTCCCTAAAAAAAGCGATAAAAATATTTTTGTAATTTTCATTTTATTAAAATTTATAGTTGATATTAAAATTTGTTCCTGGCATCGGGCGTAAATTTGAAAAATAATACACTTTATTAAATATATTATTAACCGTTACCCCAATTGTAGGAAGGTTTATTTTTGTTGTTGATAAATTAAAATTAAGCCCTATATTTTGAACATTTACTTTTTTGAGTGCATAAAAATCTAAATTTATTTCATTCGTATATACTTTACTTTGATATAAACTCTGTAGAAAAACACTAATTTTTTTATAAGAATAATCGGCAGTAAAATTCCATAAATGCTTTGGAGCATAAGGCAAAATTTTATTATTTTCGATATTTTCAGCCGTTGTAAACGTGTAATTCGATGAAATAGCAAATCGATGTTCTGCTATTTTTTTTTGAAAACTGATAAAAGATTCTATTCCTTTATGAACTACATCATTTACATTTTTTGGTCGCCATAAATTACTGTTTCCAGCGGGCAGCCATAAAATTTTATCATTAATATGAATATAAAATGCTGTTGATTTTAACTCTATATTTTTATTTTTAAAAGAAACACCCGCTTCTCCTTGAACCGAATTTTCTGCTACTAAATGTAAGTTTCCTACTATCGGCCAATACATTTCGTTATACGTTGGCACTCTGTAATTGGTAGAGAAATTCGCTGAAAAATTTACTTTTGAAGCTATTTTATATTCACCTGCTACAAATACAGAAACAGGCACGTTAAAATCTGAATTAAGTTCTTTTCTTAGCTGTAAACTTGTTTTAACTTTTTTGATAGGCTGATATTTTACACTTCCGATAAAAGCGATTGAATTTCTTTTTTTAATTATTTTTGAATTATTTTCTGAATTATTAGCTAAATTTTTGCCCGTAATATTTTCAAAAACAGTTTTATAATTAAAAGATAAAATATTCGAAGCCCTATAAGTTAAGTTATAATTAATATGTGTCGTTTGCGATTTTCCAAAACTAAAATCGGTAGCATTTTTAGTTCCATAATAGCGATACTCTTGCGTTAAATAAGCAATACTTAGTCGCTGTTTAAACGCCGAAAAATTATATTTCCACTGTAATAAATTGCGTTGGTTAAAATCTTCATTACGTTCACTTCCTGCGGAAGGGTTTGGTAATCCATCGGAAAACAACCGATTTCCGTAATATTTTGTGGTATAAAAAGCAAGTTTATTTTTTGAATTAAATTGGTGAGCGATATTAAAATTAACGCCATAATTTTTATAATTTCCATTTTTATTTTTCAATAAATGCCCATTTTCATCTTTATATCGCTTATCGATAAAGGTATAATTATTATCAGAATAATTAAATGTAGAAGCCAATTTTACGCTCCATTTTTTATCAGCAAAAGCACTTTTAAAAAAATTAGAACTTGTATTAAAACTTCCAAAAGAAGAAAAAATATGAATTTTTTGATGTTTTTTAAAATTTATTTCATCGTTTAAATGCACCGTTCCACCGATAGCTCCCGAACCAAAATCGGTACTATTTCCGCCACTTTGAACAATTACAATATCGCTAATATTAGCAGATAAGGCATTAAAATCGGTTTGCCCACTACCAACGGAATTAATCGGGATTCCATTCCAAAGCACCAAAGTATTCGAAGCCGAAGTTCCTCTAAAACGAGCTGTACTTACGCCCCCATTTCCATAATCTCTAAAGGAAATTGGGCTGTTATATCGTAAAAGATTGGTGAAATTAATAGGGTTTTTAACTTGTTGTTTTATGCCTATTTTTATGGATTTTACACGTATTTTTTTAGGAGCTATTTTTTTATTTCCAACAACCACCACTTCCTCTAAAACATTCGAAATCGAATCTTTTTGAGCAAAGCAAGCAAATGCCACCATAAAAAATAGTATAAAAAGTACGTGTTTTTTCATAAATATATTAAAAACCTTTATCCCGAAAGTTTGAATTATTTAAAATATAGGCAGGTCTCCTGGCTTGCGTCTTGTAATTGGTCTTCCCATTAAAAAACAGTGACTAAAGAATTATTACAAGCTTTCTAGCTTACAGTTGCGGGAACAGCTTCGGTATTTAACCGAATTCCCTTTTAATTTGATGTTATGTTTTTAAACATCAAAACCTAAATTTTCGGCAAATGTAGACTATTATTTTAATAATTTAACAATAAGAATTCATTATCATTAAAAAAGCTATTATTCTCTTTTTCTAAAAAATGTTTACAATCTTTGCAATAAATTCATTTATTATAATTATTAATTATGATGTATTATATCTCTGGCGGAGAACGTTCAGGAAAAAGCAGTTATGCACAAGAATTAGCAGAATCATTATCAGAAAACCCTTATTATTTAGCAACTTCAAGGATTTGGGATGCCGATTTTAAAAAACGTGTAGACAGACATATTTCTGATAGAGATGAACGTTGGACAACTATTGAAGAAGAAAAAAACATCAGTAATGTAATTCCTAAAAATGCAACCGTAGTTATTGATTGCGTTACTTTATGGTTGACTAATTTTTATTTAGATACTAAAAATGATGTTCAAGAAAGTTTAACACTAGCTACTAAAGAAATTGACAAACTAATTGAAATTGATGCAACTATTATTATTATTTCAAATGAAATTGGCATGGGTTTACATGCCGATACTAAAATTGGTAGAAAATTCACCGAATTACAAGGTTGGACGAATCAATATATTGCAAAAAAAGCCGATAAAGCCACTTTTATGGTATCAGGATTGCCTTTAACTTTAAAATAAAAAACTAAAAAAATGTATTCTACTGATATAAAACCACTTTCAAATACGCTAAAAACTGCACTTCAGGATAAAATTAATTTCAAAACAAAACCAATTGGTTCGTTAGGAGTTTTAGAAGAAATTGCTTTACAAATAGGACAAATTCAAAACAGTCTTACTCCTACCATATCAAAACCAACTATTGTTGTTTTTGCTGGCGACCACGGAATTGTAAAATCAAAATCGGTGAGTCCTTATCCCCAGGAAGTAACACAACAAATGGTGTTAAATTTCTTGAACAATGGAGCTGCAATTAATATTTTTTGTAATCAGAATGATATCAATTTAAAAATTGTTGATGCAGGTGTAAACGCTGATTTTGAACCAAATATTAATTTGATATCAGCAAAAATAGCTAAAGGAACAAAAGATTATAGTATTGAAAAAGCAATGACCACAGAAGAGTGTTTATCAGCTTTAGATAAAGGGAAAAAACTAGTTACAGAGTTACATAAACAAGGAACAAATACTATTGGTTTTGGTGAAATGGGAATTGGAAACACTTCTTCTGCTTCTTTATTGATGAGTTATTTTACGGATATTTCTATTGAAGATTGTGTTGGAAAAGGAACTGGTTTAGATGATTCTGGAGTTCTTAAAAAAGCTAAAATTCTTAAAAATGCCCTTGCTTTACATCAAAAAAACATTCGAAATCCGATAGATGCTTTGGCTACTTTTGGTGGTTTTGAAATTGTAATGATGTGCGGTGCAATGTTAGAAGCGGCATCTTTAAAAATGACCATTTTAGTAGATGGATTTATTGTTACTTCGGCGTTATTAGCGGCACAGGCTATCAATAAAAACGTTTTAGAGTATTGTATTTTTTGCCATACATCAGGCGAACAAGGTCATCAAAAAATGTTGCAATTTTTAAAGACAAAACCACTGTTAAATATTGGTTTACGTTTAGGCGAAGGAACTGGTAGTGCGATTGCTTTTCCTATTGTAAAATCGGCTGTTAGTTTTTTAAATGAAATGGCAACTTTTAAAAGTGCCAATATATCTGAAGGGTAATTTATGAAAAATCAAATTCATTATTTTTTAACTGCGGTTATTTTTTTCACCCGAATCCCCTGCCCTAAATGGGTAAATCATTCTTCGGATATTTTAAATAAAAGCAGTCGTTATTTCTCGTTAGTTGGTATTCTTATTGGCGTAATTTCGGCATTAGCTTATGTTGGTTCAGCGTATCTTTTTAATGAAAACATCGCCCTTGTTTTTAGTTTGATTGCTTCTATTTTAGCAACAGGTGCTTTTCATGAAGATGGTTTTGCTGATGTGTGCGACGGTTTTGGTGGCGGATGGAGCAAAGATAAAATTTTAACCATCATGAAAGATTCTCGATTAGGAACTTATGGTGTTGTTGGGATTATTTGCCTTTTATCGATTAAATTATTGTGTTTACACCAACTTTTACAATTCAATAATTCGATTAAAACAATTCCTTTACTATTGATTTCAGGACATGCAATTAGCCGATTTATCGCAACTATTTTATTATATACACATCAATATGTAAGAGATATTGACACAGCGAAAGTAAAACCGACCACAAAAAAAATGAGTACAAAAGCGTTAATTATTTCTGGTTTCTTCGGAATTTTTCCGCTTGTATTTTTTCAAGACATTAGAGTATTTACCGTTTTAATTCCGTTGTTTTTAACGTATTTATATATGGGGCGTTTTTTCAAAAAATGGATTGGCGGACAAACAGGCGATTGTGCTGGGGCATTACAACAGGTATCCGAAGTTATTTTTTATTTATCAATACTTATTTTATGGAAATTATTTTAGTCAGACATACCACGCCAAATATTGAAAAAGGAATTTGCTACGGGCAAGCAGATATTGGCATTATCGATACTTTTTTAGCAGAAATACCCCCTATTTTAAAAGAAGTTCCTATAAATGATATCGAAACAGCGTATTATTCAAGTCCTTTACAGCGATGTAAATTATTAGCTGAACAATTATCTGATACTATTATTTTTGATGATAGATTAAAAGAACTCGATTTCGGCGATTGGGAACTTCAAAAATGGGATGATATCAATAAACCCGAGTTAGATATTTGGATGAACGATTTTGTAAATATTACCGTTACTAATGGCGAATCTTACATTGATTTACATAGCAGAACTGTTCAATTTTTAAATGATATTAAAAAGCTAAAAAAACAACGTGTTGTTATTGTTACCCACGCAGGAGTAATCAGAAGTTTGTGGGCTTTTGTACATAATATTCCGCTAGAAAATTCTTTCGATTTGAAACTAAATTACGGGCATATTGTTAAATTTACACTATAATTCAAGCATCAAAATGAAACATTTTTTTACACTTCTTATTATTTCCTTGTTTTTTATCCGATGTAAAAACACCGATAAAAAAGAACCTCAACATCAAAACAAACAAGAAAATACTGAAAAGCATAATTTTAGCAGCATTAAATACGCCAAGGGCTTTGATATTATTACTGAAAATAATCAGAAAAAATTAATCATTAAAAAAGTGTTTCAAAACTCTAAAAAACAATTTGAATTTACACTTACCAATAAAACTGATATTTCTAAAAATGAACTAAAAATTCCTGTAAAAAAATTAGTCGTTACTAGCACCACACACATCCCGATGCTCGAACTTTTAAATAGTGAAAACACCTTAATTGGGTTTCCACACACTAAATATATTTCATCAAAAAAAACAAGAAAAATAATTGATACTGGTCATATTATAGAGCTTGGAAATGAACAAAATATGAACACCGAAAAACTACTCGAGTTACAGCCAGAATTGGTGGTTGGTTTTTCGTTACATCCAAATAGTAAACTATACGAAAACATTAAAAAAGCAGGTATTCCTGTTGTTTTTAATGGCGATTGGCTAGAAGAAACACCTTTAGGAAGAGCGGAATGGATTAAATTTTTTGGTGTACTTTTAGATAAAGAAAAACAAGCCGATAGTATTTTTAATGCTATTGAAAAAAGCTATTTAGAGGCTAAAAATACGGCTCAAAAAAGCCCTAATTATCCAAGCATTTTATCAGGAAGCATGTTTAAAGAAGTTTGGAATCTTCCTGGCGGAAATAGTTTTATGGCTACTTTTTTTAAAGATGCGCATCTAGATTATTTATGGAAAGAAACCAATAATTCGGGAAGTTTACAACTTAGTTTTGAAAGTGTTTTAGACAAAGGAAAAACTGCCGATTTTTGGCTTGGCTGCGGATTTTATCAAACAAAAAACGAAATTTTAAACGCCAATAAACACTACAAAGAATTTGATGCTTTAAAAAATGGAAATGTATATACAATTGGCACAAAAAAAGGAAAAACAGGTGGGCTTATCTATTTTGAATTAGCCCCAACCCGCCCCGATTTGGTATTAAAAGACCTCATCAAAATTACCAATCCAACCGCATTGCCCGATTATGAATTAACCTTTTTTGAAAAGATGCAGTAAATTATCGGCTAACTTTTCCACCTAAAAAAAACTCCTGCTACAAACAGGAGTTTTTCTATGAATCTTATCTAAAACCGCTTTAGTTCCTCAATTTATTTCGAGTAATTATATGTTTAAATTTTTCTTTCAAATCGCTTCCTGTATCATAAACCATTTGCTCGTTTGATGGAAAATTTACCGATTGCAATCTTGTTAAATTAAAAAACGATTCGTCTAAAGCCCGTCTATCTCCATCATAACGAGCGTAAATATGTTCAAAAATAAATTCGCTATCAATAGGAAAACTCTCTATTAATTGATTTGTTGAATTATCAAAATACTTTACAACACCTGCTACTTTACTACTCTTAAATTGTGTAAAACGATACAACTGACATCTAATAGTTTTAAAATTATCAACTTTAATTTTAACACCTAAACTGTCTTTTACATAACCGCCCTTGTTATCTTTTAAATATTTAAAACCGTCTTTGATTTGCTTTTCTTTGATAATTTCTTTTTCGTGAATTTTTTCGGGCGAAATAACAATACTTCTCAAATTTAACTCCACATCAAAATCATACTTTACTAAACTATTTTTTTCCGCATGATATACCGTCCATAAATTATTTAACCCATAGGTGTCTAATGCTAATAAATCAGCTTCTAGCCTTCTCGGAATTATTTGATTTGTTTGATTATTTAAGGATACAAAAATATAATCTGTTCCTTTTAAATGTGCTTGTTTCTGTAAATCGTTGGTATTTTTATAATTTGGTGATATTTTATTTAATTTGGTAAAAACAGTATATGAATTTCTATAATTCATCTTATTTTGATAGCCAGTATTTAATAAACGAACACCCTTTTGATATAAATAATCGGCATAATTTTCTTTGGCTTCAATAATATTAGTGTCGTAATTAACCAAGTTAAAATCTACAATTTTACCTGTTGAAACATCAGTTAAAGGCAGTAAAGGTTTTATTTTTTCCTGTCTATTTTTTAAGCGATGATATAACGTATAAATAGCTTCTAAATTTGCAGAATTTGCCTCTTTTTTTAAATAATCTATTTTTTCTAAATCTCTATTTGTAGCCTTAAAAAAAGCATTTTGAAGCGTTATAACGTAGGGTTGGTTTTTCGCTTTATACTTATTTTTTGCTAATTTTTTAATTGATAAAGCAATTGCTTTTTCATAATCGCCTGTATTTAATGCTTTTTCAGTGGTTTTAAGACTGTTGCAAGAAAGCGTTACAAAGCTTATAAAAAGCAGTAATAAAGTAGTTTTTTTCATGAGTTTTAAATTTTGATAACAAAAGCAACTAATATGCCAATAATTACGAATTTCGTTTAACTATTTTTTATTCTAATAATTGCGCCATTGCCATTTTTGCAATTTCAATATTTTTTAATTTATTAGGATGATTCTCTTTCTTTTGTTTTTGTACCAACTCACGCAATAAATTTACGCCTACTTTATCAAAACCATATTGTTTATATTGCATTCCTTTCGAAACAATATCTGCCGATAAATTTTTAATAGCCTGCATATTATTACTTTTTGCAATTTTTAAATACGCCTTTTTATACAACGATTGTATTTGATTATCTTGACTTAAATACATCCCCGACATTACATTACTTGCAATAAAAATAAGCTCATCGTCGTCATTTTCTTCTAAATAAATACGTATTAAAGGATTTGCTATAATTTTTTTCACTTCAATAGGCAGTGTTTTTGATTTTTGAATTGCCAACTTTTTATCAACATAATACATCGCTACTAACGATTTTCCCAAAACGGCATACGATGTACTTTGCAATCCTTTTTCAAAAACCGATTTTAATTCAGGGTCGGTTAATTTCCCTAAAGTTTCAATAGCAGCTGCTTGCACCAATGTTTTCGAATCGTTTACAGCACGTTCTTTTATTTTTTCAATGGCAGTTTTTTTAGCATTCTTATTCGCTAAACTAATGTTTTCTAAGGCTAAAATTCTAAGTTTATAAAAATCGGCAGTCATAGCATTTACAACTGCATTAAAGGCTTTTTTATCATCTTGATGCTTAGAAACCTCCACTAAAGCTTCTTTTTTATGTTGATAATTAGCAGCGTATTTTAGTTGATATATATAATCGCTCAATACTTTATTTTCAAAAATATCACATAATAAAACTCCATCAGCATTTACCTGAATTAAGCTTGGTTGTTTTACAAATGCAAATGTGAACGAAGCATCTTTATCATTTACAAAAACAGTATGACGCGTTGGTTTATCACCTTCAAAAATATCAATAGCTAAAGGAAATTTAAAGTCGTTTTCTTGAGTTTGTATAATATTTACGCTTACTGTTTTTCGTAATTTATTATAATCATAAGAAATTTCCAATACAGGATGTCCGCTATTAAAATACCATTGCTTAAAAAACCAATTTAAGTCTTTTCCTGTAATTTCTTCAAAAGATAATCGCAATTGATGTGCCTCAGCAGTGCCGTATTTATTAGCCGTCAGATAATGTTTTAAACCCGCATAAAATGCTTGGTCGCCTACATAATTTCGCAACATATGTAAAATTGCGCCACCTTTATTATAGCTAACAGCGTCAAACATATCTTCTTTATCAGTGTAGTTAAAACGCACCAAATGTTTATCAAAATTCTGCCCGTTTTTATAGCCTTCAATATCTTCTAATAAATGTGCATCGGCAGCATTTTTTCCATATTTATATTCCTGCCATAAATATTCACTGTAATTGGCAAAACTCTCATTTACCGTTAAATTACTCCAACTTTCAGCCGTTACATAATTACCAAACCAGTGATGAAAAGCTTCGTGTGCAATGGTATTTTCATGGATGTTTTCATCAATTAATTGCCCTGGCATTTGATAGGCATGTTCGCCATGAATTACCGCCGTAGTATTTTCCATCGCACCACTTACATAATCACGCCCTACAATTTGTGCGTATTTATTCCACGGATATTCGATGCCTGTAATTTTCGAGAAAAAACCCAACATTTCAGGCGTATTTCCAAAAATAGCCTTTGCGTGTGGTGCATATTTTTTTTCGACATAATAATTTACAGGGATATTCTTATAGGTATCTTTTACAATTTCATATTCGCCTACGCCCATAAAAAATAAATACGGCGCATGTTTTTGAGTAAAATTCCAATAATCGGTACGAGTTCCGTTGCTGTTTTTCTGTTGATTTTCTAATTTACCGTTAGATAATGTTACATATTTATCAGGAACAGTTATGTAAATTTCTTGTGAAGTTTTCTGATTAGGCGCATCAATTGTAGGAAACCAACAACTACTTGCTTCGGTTTCTCCTTGAGTCCAAACTTGGGTTGGTTTATTTTTATCTAAACCTGTCGGATTGATAAAATACAAGCCTTTTGCCGAGGTAATAGCAGCACTTCCTTTTTGTTTTACCTTTTCAGGGCGTGCCGTATATTTTATATAAATGATAAATTCTTCATTTTTTTTATAGCTGCGAGGCAAATCAATAATCAATTTAAAATCATCATAATTATAGGCTAATTTTTGATTATTCATCGTTATTTTATCAATAAGCATGGCTTTGGCATCTAAAGTAACCTTATCGGTTTGATAAAAATGAGGTTTTAACCTTATCCAAGCCTCGCCGTTTAATTGCTTTTCTTTAAAATTAAAATCAACCTTTAATTTAGTGTGAATTAAATCGTGAATTTTAGCTGTTTCAGGATGATAAACAGCAGTCGACTGTGAAAATAAATTCAGTGTACAAAAAAGGAGTATCAGTATAAAAGCGCTTTGAAACTTCATAAAATAGTTTAATTTGAACCTCAAAAATAAGAAATTCTATTTGGAGACTTGTTAATGCGTCGTTAAAAAGAAAAACCATCAATAAGTTGATGGTTTTCGTTTTTTATTTTTAAGATTATTGTTATTTATCCTTAGAAAAAGTAGCTGCTAATTTTGACATTTTATTAATATCAATAGTACCTGTTAAAAATACAATTATTGATTCTGCATTGCCATTTTCACCTTTTTTATCCTTTATAAACATTAAAACCTCACTTACAAAATTTTTGTTTTTAGTTGATTTTACATAAATTTTTACACGAGAATTTTCATCTTTTATACGCATCAACGCTACCAGATTATTTTTGCTAACAGCACTTTTAAGCAGCTGTTCCATTTGAACAACAACACTTGGCTTTTTGGTTGAAAATACTTTTAACTCGTCTAAATTTTTAACCATATTAAAAACCTCTATAGCCTCGTTATCTTGTGAATTTACATCAAATTTTGAAAGCATTTCAAAAGCATCTTTGTTTACAATTACTGACGATACATCGTCCATATCTTCTAGTTTATCAAATATTGATTGCCCAAAACTTAGGTTTACTGTAAATATCAATCCTATTATTATTGTTATAATTTTCGTCATCTTTTTTAGCTTTTATTTTACGCTATTTATTACTTTCTGTACTGTTTTATCGTAGGTATTTAAACGTGCTAAGGCTGTATTTCCTTTGTTTAAATTTTCTGAAACTAACTGTAATGCTACTGTTATTTGCAAAAATTGTTCTCTTTGCTGATAGTGTTCATATTTTTTATTTCCTACAAAAAACAACACTAAAAGTGCTACTGTTACTGCTACTATCCATTTTTTTTTAATTTTTTCCATTTTCAACTCAATATATTCGATAACTATTTCTTTTTCAATCTTTTTAAAGAACACAATAACAAATATATTCCTACAAATGTAATGCCAAGTTAGCAAGTATATTATTTACTTGCCTATTTTTAAAAGGCCTTTTTATCCTTCATTTTAAGTTTATTACATCAAACTTAATAAAAAAATAATATTATTCATTAAATTGCGTTAATAATAGCTAATATATTCCTTATGAAATTATTTAAAGCATTTTCTAGTACCTTTTTCAGCTTATTTTTACTGATGTCAATGGTTTCTTGCAGTAAAAAAGCAGCAACTCCAAGCGATATTCAAATTCAAAATTTTATATGGAAAGGATTAAATGCCAATTACTTATGGCAAGATCAAGTAGCTGATTTATCCGATAAACGCTTTACAAACGACCAAGAATTATATGCTTTTTTATCAGAAACAGAAAACCCGTCAGACTTTTTTGAAAAATTATTACACAAAAGAAATGAGCTAGATAAATGGTCGTGGATTGTTGATGATTATCTTGCCTTAGAGCAATCTTTTCAAGGAACAAGCCAAACCACAGGAATGGAATTTGGCTTAAAAAGATTCAAAACAAACGCTAGCGAAGTATTTGGTTATGTTCGTTATGTTGTTTCAGGAACAGACGCCGATACTAAAGGTATTAAAAGAGGGATGATTTTCACCCAAGTAAATGGCACACCGATAAACGATAAAAATTACAAAGAATTATTATTTTCAAACGCAAATTCATACACTATTAATTTAGCCGATTATAATAATGGTGATCCAATAACAAATACAACAAGCTATACTCTTGAAAAAAGTGTTTATACCGAAAATCCAATTCATATTGCCAAAACAATTGAGCATGCGGGGCAAAAAATGGGCTACTTAATGTATAATAGTTTTACCGCAAATTTTGATTCTGAATTAAACCAAGCATTTCTTAAGTTTAAAACAGCAGGTATTCAAAATTTAATTATTGATTTAAGATATAACGGCGGTGGTTCTGTAACCACAGCAACCCGATTAGCAAGTATGATTACAGGGCAATTTACAGGTGATATTTTTGCAAAACAACGCTGGAACAGTAAATATATGGCAGTTCTTAATCCTGATGATATTACCAATAAATTTACAGATAAAATAAGTGCTTCGGAAGAAATTAACAGTTTAAACCTACGCAATATTTATTTTATTATTACAGAAAGTTCAGCATCGGCATCTGAATTAGTTATTAACGGTTTAGTGCCACATATTAACGTAAAAACAGTCGGAAGCAAAACCCACGGAAAATATGTAGGTTCAATTACATTATATGACTCTCCTACTTTTAGTAAAAAAGACATTAATACAGCACATAATTGGGCAATGCAACCCATTGTTTTAGAAATTGTAAACAAAGATAATCATAACGATAAAGAAGGTATTCCTCCAACAGTAACACGTTTTGAAGACTTTGGTAACTTAGGCGAATTAGGTAACAAAACCGAGCCTTTACTAGCAAAAACACTTCAACTGATAAGCTCAGGAGCTCGTGGAAACACGAATAGTAAAATGATTCAATTAGAAACAATTGGAAGTTCAAAATCAAACAATGTAAACTACAACACCATGTATGTTGATTTAAAATAATCCTTCTTTTTGATAAAAAAAGTGAACAAAAAACTAAGAAAACCTAACTAAAAAAGTTGGGTTTTTTTATTAAAAAATAATTTACAAGCCTTCTTCTATTTCTTCTATTTCCTGATTTTTAATAGCTTCCTGATTTTCGAGCATTTCAGGCCTAAATGGCGCCATTTTTTCAGCATCTAATTTCTCAGCATATTCATAGCCCGATTCCCACCATTTTGTCATTAATTTTTTATCAAAAACTAAAGTGTTTGTTGTTAAAACAGTTGGTGTATAATATAAATTCAACTTTACATCATGGTGTTTTGCCGATAATTTACCAATAGTAATATTATGTTTTTCTACATGCTCTAGCAAAAAACCAAAAACATCTAGCATTAGCGAAAACGGGTTTTTAGCAGGCATTCTATTAATTTGATTCACCTCGGTTTCTAAAATAATCGCATCAATTTCTTTAGCGCCACGTAAAATAGCTTCTCGAATAGGCACTAAACTTCCAAAACCACCATCAGCATACTGACAGCCATTTTTTTCTAACAAACTCATAAAAGGCACGTAATTACACGAACCCCAAATCCAATCACAAAAATCTTCGTAAGTACATGCTGAAATCGCTTTATATTCAATTTGGTTTGCTGTTAGGTTTGATACCGTTACTACAACTTCCTTGTTTTTTTCACGAATTTCATCATACATTTCACGGGTAACATTCTTTTTGATTAATTTTCTTAAATTTTTGCTTTCCCCAAAGGTTTTTCTTCCGTTTAAAAAATTCCAAAACGTATTTCTATGTCGAATAGATATTACTTTTTCACCATGAACCAGCTTTATTTTAAAAGGACTGTTACTAAAAATAGATTTTTGATTTACATTGGTATATAATTTCTTTAAGGAATCTACTTTACCTAGCGCTAAATGCGACACCATTAAACTACCTGTTGATGTTCCTACAAATAAATCGTACTCTTTTTTCTTTTGTTTCATTAAAAATTCAGCTACACCGCCCGCAAACGCGCCTTTACTTCCTCCTCCAGAAATTACCAATGCTTTTTTCATGTATTTTTTTTGATATAAGTAAATTGATTTCGCTATTTTTAGTTTTGTAAAAATATCAAAAAATGAACCGTTTCCCTATTTTAATTTTAGTGTTATTTATTTCTTTTTCTTGTCAAAAAACTTCACCAAAAGAAGTTAGCCCTAGAAAATTTAAAAGTATTAAAATCAGTCAATTTAAACAAGAAAACACCAGTATTCGTGCACTTAAAATTATCCATAAAAATGAAATCGTTTTTGCGGGTTCAAACGGAATAATTGGTAGTACTAAAAATGGTGGAAAATCTTGGAATCAAACACAAATACGTTATCAAGACAGTATTATTCCTAATTTTAGAAGTATTGCTGTAACTAAAAATGCGGTTTTTGCTTTATCTGTTGAAAACCCTGCCTTGTTATATAAAATTACTGCCGATACCACAAAAATTGTCTATCTGGAAAAGCATCCGAAGGTCTTTTACAATAGTTTACATTTTTTTGATGATAAAAAACACGGAATTGCCGTAGGAGATCCTACAGATAAAGAAAATTGTGCGGCTATTATTTTAACTTCGGATGGCGGAAATTCTTGGACAAAATTACCCTGTAGCCAATTGCCAACATTTGAAAAAGGAGAAGCTTTTTATGCCGCAAGTAATACCAATATTTCGATAGTTAATAACACGGTTTGGATTGCTTCTGGCGGTACAAAAGCACGGATTTTAAAATCTACCGATTTTGGAAATTCTTGGGAAATTTACAACACGCCTATTATCCAAGGAAATGGTTCGCAAGGTATTTATTCTATTGATTTTTATGATGAAAATAACGGATTTATTATTGGCGGAAACTACGCCAAACCTACTAATAATTGCGCCAACAAAGCACTTACTTCCGACGGTGGAAAAACCTGGAAATTAGTTGCCGATAATCAAAACCCAACCTACAAAAGTTGCGTGCAATATGTACCAAACACCAACGGTAAAGAACTTTTTGCTGTAGGTATAACAGGCGTTTGTTTTTCTAATGATGGCGGAAATTCTTGGCAAAAAGTAAGCGAAGAGCCTTATTATAGCATTCAATTTTTTGATAAAAATACGGCTTGGTTATCTGGTGATAAAAAAATAGGGAAATTAAATCTTGGTGAACTGTAATTATTTTTAATAACCTGTTTTTTTTAAAAAACAGAATATTTAAGAAGTTTAATGAAAAAATTAAATAGAAGAAAATTTATAAAGAGAGGAATATTAACATCTATTGGATTAGTTCTTTTAGACGCACTTTGGTTTGAAAAATATAATATTGAGTGGAATTATTTTGACATCTCAAAATCAAAAGAAAACAAGGTGAAAATTATTCAAATTTCAGATTTACATTTTGACAAATTACGATATTTTCACAAATCTATTGCAAAAAAAATAAACGCAATAAAACCAGATTTAATATTTATAACAGGTGATTCTGTTGATAAAACTGAAAAAATTGATTCCTTAAATGAGTTTTTGCAATTGATAGATAATTCTATCCAAAAATATGCAATTACTGGAAACTGGGAATATTGGGGGAAAGTAAATTTAACAGAACTTAAAAAGATCTTTTTAAAAAATAACTGTGAATTATTAATCAATGAAAACAGAACAATTTCAATAAAAAATCGTGAAATATCAATAATTGGAATGGACGATTTGGTTGGTGGAAATCCTGATTTTAAAAACGCAACTGAAAACATAAAACAGACCCAAACCAATATTGTTTTAGCACATTGTCCACAACATAGAGATATTATTGCAAAACAAACAGGAAATTTAACGATTGATTTAGTTCTTTCGGGGCATACTCACGGAGGTCAAATTACATTTTTAGGAATTGTGCCTTTCAAACCTCAAGGAAGCGGTAATTACTTAAAAGGTTGGTATGATAAAGCCGAGCCAAAAATGTATATATCAAAAGGAATTGGAACGAGTATTTTACCTATCCGATTTGGAGCAAGAGCAGAAATGGTTGAAATCGACCTATAAAAACACGGATAATATATTCTCCTATAAATAACTATAAAAATTCCCAATATTAGGTATTTTTGCGGTTATGAAACAAATTAGCAGCATACAGAACCCTTATATTAAAGATTTATTAAAACTTCAAGATAAATCGCGTGAACGAAAAAAAAGAGGCTTATTTTTAGTCGAAGGACAGCGTGAAATTTCGTTGGTTATAAAAGGAAATTATCAAATAGATACCCTTTTATTTGTTCCTGATATGTTTTCTTTGGAAGATTTAAAAGCTATAAGAGTCGCTACTGCTTCTTGCATCGAAATTACTAAAGAAATTTATCAAAAAATAGCCTACAGAGATACTACCGAAGGTGTAATTGCGGTTGTAAAAGCTAAAAATTTTAGTTTAGATACTATTCAGTTTGAAACTAAAAACCCGCTTATTTTAGTCTTCGAAAGCATTGAAAAACCTGGTAATATCGGTGCAATGCTTCGTACCGCCGATGCCGCAAATGTCGATGCCGTTTTTATAGCAAATCCGAAGACTGACTTGTTTAACCCAAACATTGTACGCTCTAGTGTTGGCTGTCTTTTTACCAATCAAATTGGCGTTGGTACATCCGAAGAAATTATTGATTTTTTACAAGAAAAAAACATCAATATTTACAGTGCAACTTTACAGAACTCCAACGAATATCATAAAAATGATTACACACAAGCTACTGCATTAGTTGTTGGTACAGAGGCTACAGGTTTAACTCAAATTTGGCGCGATAAAGCAACGCAAAACATCAATATTCCGATGCAAGGGCAAATAGACTCGATGAACGTTTCGGTTGCCGCCGCTATTTTAACTTTTGAAGCAAAAAGACAACGAGAATTTAAGGTTTAGATTAAAATTATAAGGCAGATTCTATTTAATTTTTATAAACCACTAATATTGATGGTTTTATTTCGATAATATTTCATTTTTAATTCCTATTTTTATAAAAAATACTAGAAAAATGAAGCCATCAACAACAGTAAAACAAATGCTCGCTGGAAATAAAATTCATGTTCCAAGTTATCAAAGAGCCTATTCTTGGGAAACAGAATTCGATGCTAAAAAAACACCTAAACAAGTAAATACTTTTATTACCGATTTAGAAAATTACAATAAAAGTACCACAAAATCAAAATATTATTTTGGTCATTTTCTATTTGAAGAACAGTCTGAAAATACCTTCGGAATTATTGACGGACAACAACGTATGACAACAATTGTTATATTTCTTTCTGCATTATTTAGCCGATTAAAAGAAATTAGACCTTTAAATGATACCGAAGAAGAGATTTTTGAAGATATTATAAAAAGACGAAATACATATCGATTTGAAACGGTTGATTATGATAAACAACTTTTTAAAGATTATGTGATCGACCAATCTAAAAAAGATAAAAACGGACTAGAAACCACATCGGCAAAAAGAATTGTAGAAGCTTTTGATTTTTTTACATTTATTTTTTCTGATAAAAACGAACACTATTTACTTGAAATGTTAAATACTGTTCAAAACGCATCGTGTACAACGCATCCTGTAAAAGATGAATCCGAAGCAATTCAAATGTTTATTTTTCAAAATAATAGGGGAAAAAAACCTTCGAATTTAGAAATTATAAAAGCACAATTCATGTTTAATGTTCACCTGTATGGCGGTGAAGAAAAAGCTTCTTTAATTGATGAAATTAAAACTCGTTTTGAGAAAATATATAAATCAATTTCATCAATAGAATACCTAATTAATGAAGACGATATTTTAACTTATACGCTTCGTGTACACTTCAATTCTCTTTGGGAAACAAATGCAATTGACAGATTAAACAAACTAATTTCCCAAGAAAATCCAATTCCTTTTATACAAGAATTTACGCAATCGTTAGCAAATAGTTTTGAACATTTAAACACTTTTTTCGGAAAAGATGAAAGAGGAAATTTAGAAATTCATTCTCTTGTAACTCTTGGCGGAATCGGTATTGCGATACCTTTTTTAATTAAAGCGTATCAATTTGGGTTGCCGATACAAGAAATTAATCAACTATCTTCTAATTTAGAATCGATTATTTTACGACACCGATTAATTGGTACTAGAGCTGATATTACCTCAAGAATAAATGATGTTTATCAAAATTTCACGCTTGAAAACCCAAGTATAACAACAATTATTGACAGAATCCAATGGATGAAAACAACAGAAGATTGGTGGTGGGCATATTGGAATAATACTGAATTAAAACGCTCTTTACAAGGCGGTATCAATCATAAAACTTCTAAATTTTTACTTTGGAAATATGAAAACAATTTAGAATCTAAAGGGAAAAACGGCTATACGCCTACTCGTTTTGATAAAATCATAAACCCTGAATTAGAACATATTGCTCCACAAACTGAAAATCCTGAAAAAGGATATGATACTTATGATGAAACATTTATAAATGAGTATCTAAATTGTTTAGGTAACTATTTATTACTTTCTAAATCTCATAACTGTTCTGAAGGAAACAAACCATTTATCGAAAAAAGAGACAGCTATAAACATTCCGAACAACAACGTGAAATTCAAGAAATCACAAAAGAAAAATCACTTTGGACAAAAGAAAATATTCAATATCGAAAAGATAAAATTACTAGTTTTTTAATGGAAAATGTGTAGTTAAAAGTACAACAAACCAACACTTTTTTATCCTCAATAAAAAACCTCACAGATTTTAAAAATCTGTGAGGTTTAATTCATTACAAAATATATTTATGTAAATCAGCTTATTTATGAGTCAATACCCAAAGTTGTACTTCTTCTAAAGAACGCCAATGTTGGTTACGTTTTGTTATTTCAGAAGCTCTTTTTACAGGTTTTGTATAACATTTTTCCAATTTAAACCTTCCTCCGTTAGCAAGTTCATTCTTTATTGGATGCTCTTCTGTTACATTGGTTATTTCTGCTAAATTTGAAAATAAAAGCAGTAATTTTCCATCAGGTAACAAACGTTCTTTTGCTTGTTCAAAAAATTCTGGAAATAAATCTTCATCATAATAAATTGCTTTATCAATTGCATCGCCTTTTTGTAATTTTGGCAACCAAGGTGGATTAAAAACAATTAATTCTGTTTGCTTTTTTAAGTTTCCAAAAAGATGCCCAAAGTCTAACTCTATTTTTCGAGATAACTTTGTTTCTCCCATAAATTCAGATAATCCAGCAATCGCATTTGGGTTGGTATCGGTACCAAAAACTTTCTGAAAACCATGTTTTACCATCTGAAAAGAAAGAACACCACAGCCAATACCTACATCAACAGCCGATTTTTTAGCACCTTCATATTTTGATAACCATTTATCAAAAATATATAAATGTTCAAAACGAGTTGGAAAATACGTTCCATAATATGGATGTATTTTATTACGTAAAACAGGAATCGTAAGTCCTTTTAAATACCATTGCCAAGCACTATTTAACCCTTGAACTTGAGGGAAAGTTAGTAAATAATTGGTGTTTTCAGGATAAAATTTTTCAAACCAACCTATTGATGGCGATTTTCTAACAACTAATTTATGATCAGCTATTTCAACTAAAACAAGGTTTGAAAGCGCTTGGTATTTTGCTCTATATGCACGTTGTTCTTCAAAAGTTTTGTTTGGCAACGTTCTTTTCAAATACTTATGTAGTTCTTCTAAAAGCGTTAAACCATTACTGTATAAGCCAGTAATTAGCACGTATTTACCAGCTTCTAAAGTTTCGATAGTAGCTCTAATATTTGTACCACCTTTATATGGTTTTATGGTTTTATCAACAGCAATTGGCGTTGGTTTATTTATTTTTATGTCTGTAATCATAATTGGGTTTTCTGTTATTGTCAGCTTAAAAATAGCTACTTAGTTTTACAAATTAAAAGCGTTATAAAACTGCGTCAAAGGTACTTTATTATAGCCTATTAAAAGTGCCGTTATTTAAATAAATATACGCTACCTAATTTTTTAAAAATGTCTAAAAATTTAGCTTGAATTTTAAGGTCTAAATCAATAACTTCGCTAAAATCAGAAAAAAATAACAGGCAAATACTATATAAACAATGACCGTAGAAAATAATCATAATAGTACTGAAAATAACCAACAAAATGACCAACAAAAAAACGAAGAAACAACAGCAAAACCTGTTAAAAAAATTAGAAGACAAGCTACTGAAGAACAATTAAAAAACCCACTTCACGGCGTAAAATTAGCACAAGTTTTAGAACGTTTAGTAGCACATTATGGCTGGGAATATTTAGGAGAACGTGTAAATATTCGTTGTTTTATAAACAATCCAACAACAAAATCAAGCCTTGGTTTTTTAAGAAAAACAGCTTGGGCGAGAGAACATGTAGAAGATATTTATTTAGAAATGGTAGAAAAAACAGCATCCGAAGAATAAAAAATTAGTTTTCACACGAACCAATTTATTTTAGTAATTTCGAATCTCTAAAAATCGAATAAATAAAGCTAATGAAAGTCTGTATTGCCGAAAAACCAAGTGTAGCAAAAGAAATTGCTAATATATTAGGAGCCAACACCAAAAGAGATGGCTATTTTGAAGGAAACGGCTATGCGGTAACCTACACTTTTGGGCATTTATGCACGCTTTTAGAGCCCAAAGATTACAAACCACATTGGAAAAGTTGGGATTTGAATAATTTACCCATGCTTCCCGAACATTTTAATACCAAAGTAACCGGCGATCAAGGTATTCAAAAGCAATTTAAAATTGTAAAATCATTATTTGACAAAGCCGATTTGGTTATTAATTGTGGCGATGCAGGAACAGAAGGAGAATTAATACAGCGTTGGGTAATCAACCAAGCTGGTTATAAAGGCGAAGTGCAACGTTTATGGATTTCATCGCTAACCGAAGAAGCAATTCGTGAAGGTTTTAAAAATTTAAAACCCTCTAAAGAATACGATAATTTATATTACGCAGGGTTTTCACGTGCCATCGGCGACTGGTTATTAGGCTTAAATGCCACCCGATTATACACTGTTAAATTTGGCGGATACAAACAAGTATTATCCGTAGGAAGAGTGCAAACCCCCACCCTTGCAATGTTGGTTAATCGATTTAAAGAAATTCAAAACTTCAAATCGCAACCTTACTGGGAACTACAAACCCTATACAGAGAAACACTTTTTTCTTACGAAGAAGGTCGTTTTTTAAAGAAAGAAGCAGGGCAGATTTTTGCTGATAAAGTAAAAGAAAGTGATTTTGAAATTACTTCGGTGACCAAGAAAAAAGGAAAAGAATACGCTCCTAAATTATTTGATTTAACAGGATTACAAGTATATTGTAATACTAAATTTGGCTTTTCTGCGGATGAAACATTAAAAATGGTTCAAAAGCTTTATGAAATGAAAGTGGTAACATATCCGAGGGTTGATACTACTTTTTTACCCAACGATGTGTATCCAAAAATAGCAGGAATTTTAGGGAAACTAACTAATTTTAATACCTTAACAAAACCATTATTAGGGCAGAAAATAAAGAAATCTAAAAAGGTTTTTGATGATAAAAAAGTAACCGATCACCACGCTATTATTCCTACGGGGATTCAAAATAATTTACCCTACAATCAGCAACAAGTGTACGATATTATTACCCGTCGTTTTATTGCTGTTTTTTATCCTGAAAGTGATGTTGCGAACACTTCTGTAATTGGAAAAGTTGGTGATATATCTTTTAAAACAAGCGGTAAAGAAATTTTATCAAAAGGATGGCGTATTGTTTTTGAGCACGCAAACGACAGCAAAAAAACAGAAACCAACGTATTACCGACTTTTGTAAAAGGTGAAAAAGGAACCCACGAACCTAGTTTTTTACAAAAAGAAACCAAACCACCACGAAATTACACCGAAGCTAGTTTATTACGTGCTATGGAAACCGCAGGAAAACAAGTCGATGACGATCAAATGCGTGAATTAATGAAGGAAAATGGTATCGGTCGCCCGTCAACTCGTGCAAGTATTATTGAAACTTTATTTAGACGAAAATATATTGAACGTCAGAAAAAACTGGTAATTCCTACCGAAACAGGAATTGAATTGATTGATTTAATTGATAACGAATTATTAAAATCGGCAGAACTTACAGGGCTTTGGGAAAAGCGACTAAAAGAAATTGAACGTGGCGAATTTAATGCAGGAACATTTATCAAAAACATGAAAAAAATGGTGGATGAATTGGTGTATGAAGTTCGTTCAAGCAATAAAACAAAACGACTTTCTTCGGATAACCAAACACCTAAAACAACTATAAAATCAGCTAAAAAAGAGGTTGCTTCTAAGAAAATAATTGTCGGTAAAACATGCCCAAAATGTAAAAAAGGGCAATTATTAAAAGGAAAAACAGCCTACGGATGTTCAGGGTATAAAACGGGTTGTAATTTTACTTTACCTTTTAGTTTTATGGATAAAAAAGTCTCTGAAAACCAATTAATTCGCTTGCTAGATAAAGGTTGCACCACCAATTTAAAAGGTTTCAAAAATGGAAATGATAAAATAGAAGGTCTAGTTCGTTTTGATGAAAATTTCAATTTAAAATTAGAAGAAAAACAAGCAACAGATAAAACCTCAACTTCGAAGAACACCAAAAACACAGAAACTATCCCCTGCCCGAAATGTAAAAAAGGAACAGTTTTAAAAGGAAAATCGGCATATGGATGCTCTGATTATAAAAGCGGTTGTAATTTTGTATTTACCTTTGATAACATCAAAAAAATAGCCAACGGACAAACGTTGACTAAAGATTTGGTTTTAAAGATTATCAGTACTAATTAAGAATTTTGTAATTCTTTATGATAATATTCAATTAATTTATCAGGATTTTTTATCGTGTTTTTAATCCATTCAAAATATAAAACACGCTGTTCTTCTTTGCTTAATTTCCAATCGATATTTGTTTTACGCAAACGTGCCGTAACATCGTTCAAAGTAATTGCAGCGGCTACCGATATATTTAAACTTTCGGTAAAACCAACCATCGGAATTTTTAAAAAACCGTCGGCTTCTTGTTTTATATAGTCAGAAATCCCGTCTTTTTCGGCACCAAATACAAAGGCTGATTTTTTAGTAACATCAAAATCAGATAACACACATGAATCAGTATGTGGTGTTGTACCAATTATTTGATAACCTTTTGCTCGTAAGTCGTCAATACAGGCTTTTGTATTATCGCCATCTTCTTTATACCTGTTGATATTTAACCATTTTTGGCTTCCTTTTGCAACGTGTCGAGATACTTTGTTTGTAAATCTATTTTCAATGGCATACACATCTTGAACACCAAAAATATCACAACTTCTCACCACCGCACTTGCGTTATGAGGTTGATAAATATCTTCTAAAACAACAGTAAAATGACGTGTTCTTTCATTTAAAACGCTGTTAAATGTTTCTTTTCTTTTGTCGGTAATAAAACCTTCTAAATATGCTAATAATCCTTGGTCAATCATCTTGCAAAAATACACTTATTTATTTTCTAAATTATATGGAATAAAAAAACGTCTTTAAATTATTAAAGACGTTTTGTAATATTTTTTTAAAATTACTTACGATGTTAACTTACTAAAATACTCGTAAATTTCTCCCTTTGATATTGAACTTCCTTTTTCTATTAAATCGAAAACCTCAACATTTCGTTCTCTTTTATACTTTATCGTTCCTGTAAAAAGTTCGACTTTTTCATCATTCGGGTTTTGCATTAACCACTCAAAACCTTCTTGTTCTAATAAATTTATATCTTTATCAATAGTTACCATAATACGATGAATTTCATCTTTATCGCATTTAAATAAATTAACCATTTTTGGTGAAAAATGCTCTAAATACTCGGTTTTTGTAAGTACATCATCCCAAACGACATCACTAAAAACGTTCATTTCGTCTTCGGCTACGGCTGGTTTTTGTTCTTTTAATTCTTTCCATTCTTTGGCATCGATACTTTGTGATGCTAAAAAACGTGCAAATTCTTCATGCAATCCTTCAAATTGCTCTTTTGTTAATTGTCTGTACTTCATTCGGCAATTTTAAGGATAATTTAGGGGTTTGACAATTTTAATGTTCAAATTATAAATGATCAAACAAATATTATTTTCAGCAAAATCGCCTAGCCCCGATTGAAGCATTTGTTTGAGCTCTTTTTTTGATTTTTCTTCAAAAAAAAGCGAGTGCGGAAAGCGGGAAATAGCTTCAAAAAATAATTATAAAAAAAATCCCCACAATATAAATTATGAGGATTTTGATTTTAACTCTCTTATCTATTTTCGTTATGCTGAATTTAGTTCAGTATCGCATCAACAAGAGAACTACGGCAAATCAGAATGCGAATCTGAAATAAATTCAGATTGACGAATTCGATGCTATTTTTAGATGAAATTTAAACGGAATCTTAGTAATTTCTATACTGTTTAGTTTGTTCAAAAACATGACTTAAAATTCGCTGTTCTTTTTCATCAAACTCAATATTTCGTCTTTTCATTACCATTTCGGCTACTTCAAAAACTTTGTTGGTTTTGTATTCTGTAAACCCAGAAGCGCCTCCCCAACTAAAAGAAGGTACAAAATTTCGAGGAAATCCGCTACCAAAAATATTAGCGGAAACACCTACTACAGTTCCCGTATTAAACATGGTATTGATGCCACATTTAGAGTGGTCGCCCATCATTAAACCACAAAATTGTAAGCCTGTTTTTGCAAAACGACCCGTATCATAGCTCCATAATTTTACCTCAGCATAGTTATTTTTAAGGTTAGAATTATTAGTGTCTGCTCCAATATTACACCATTCTCCAAGCACAGAATTTCCTAAAAACCCATCGTGTCCTTTGCTAGAATAGCCCATTAATACCGAATTATTAACCTCTCCTCCTACTTTACAATGAGGCCCTAAAGTGGTTGCTCCGTATATTTTTGCTCCTAATTTTAATACCGAATTTTCACACATTGCCAAAGCGCCTCTTACTACAACGCCTTCCATAATCTCGGCATTTTCACCGATGTAAATAGGTCCTGAACTTGCGTTTAAAGTTGCAAATGTTAGTTTTGCACCCTCTTCAATAAAGATATCTTTTTTATTGATACAATTTACTGTATCAGGAATTGGCTCAGATGTTCTGCCGTCGGTAATTAAATCAAAATCAGCACGAATTGCTTTATCATTTAAAGAAAAGATATCCCAAGTATTTCTAATTTGAAGTAGCTCTTCTTGGTATTCAATTTGCTCATAATTTGCAAAATTCACTTCGTCTTGGCTGTCGTTGGTATAAAAAGCAATCACATCTTCACCCTTAAAAATTGCCTGATTTTTGGTTAATGCTCTTACCATATCAACCAATGAATCTGTTGGTAAAAAAGAGGCATTTAACAGCACATTTTCTTCCAACTCTACCATCGGATATTTTTCTTCTAAATATTCTTCAGTAACTGTTGTGGTGGTTGATCCTAAATGTTTTTCCCATTTTTCGCGAATCGTTAAAATTCCGACCCTAATATCGGCAACGGGTTTTGTATATGTAAATGGTAATAAAGCGGTTCTTACATCACCATCAAATAAAATATAATTCATATTTATTATTTTTTGAACTCACACAAAATTACTACTTTCAATTCATTTTACAAGTTTAAATATTAGCCTTACTTTTGTTACCTAAACTTAAACCGTTCCATGAAAAAAATAGTCGCTTTAATTATTCTTATTATCACATTAATTTCTTTTTCCTATTATGCTTTTATTTATTACGTACCTTATAGTAAAGGTGTGCGCTCTGGCGAACTTATAAAAATAAGCTACAAAGGAGTTGTTGTTAAAAGCTGGGAAGGTGAAATTAGCCAAGGTATTTCTGGTGCTCAAATTTTTTCTTTTTCAGTGCAAGACAATGAGAAGAAAGTTATTGCCGATTTACAAAAATTTCAAGGACGTTATGTTAAAATTACGTATAAAGAGCTTTACAGAACCTTTTCATGGTTAGGCGATTCTAAATATTTTGTTACCAAAGTAGAACAAGAAAATTCACCTCATTTTAGAAGTTTAGAAGAGACTCCTGAAATTAAAAAACAAGAATAATAACTAACAAAATGACAAGCAAAACAACAAATAAAACGACTCGAAAATTTAAACACGTTGAAGAAACTGGTATCACTATTTCAGAATTAATGCTGCCATCGCACGCTAATTTTAGCGGTAAAATTCACGGAGGTTATATTTTATCGTTATTAGACCAAATTGCCTTTGCTTGTGCTTCAAAACACTCTGGCGAATACTGCGTAACGGCATCGGTTGATACGGTTGATTTTTTAAATCCCATTGAAGTTGGCGAGTTGGTTACCATGAAAGCCTCTGTAAATTATGCAGGACGCACCTCGATGGTTGTTGGTATTCGTGTGGAAGCTGAAAATATTAGAACAGGAGTTACCAAGCATTGTAACTCGTCTTATTTTACCATGGTTGCTAAAGATAAAGACGGGAAAAGCGTTCAAGTTCCTGGTTTAATTGTAAATGACGATATTGAAATCAGGCGTTTTTTAAAGGCGATAAAACGTATTGAAATGAAAAAGAAACGTCAAGAAGAATTTGACAGTGAAACTTTTGTACATCAAAATTACACTAAAGATTTAGAAAAATACAATGTAAAAATTGAACTATAATAGCGTTCCTTTAATGCTAAAATCATTTTAAATATAATTTTAAAATACATAAAAAATTAAAAACCTTGATTGTTTTATAACTTTCGAGGTTTTTTTATGGAGCTATTTCCCGCTTTCCGCACTCGCTTTTTTTATTTTTTTGAAGAAAAAAAAACAAAAAAGAGCTCAAACAATTGCTTCAATCGGGGCTAGAATTATCTACCATAATTTCGATTAATATTTAACAATAGATTTCAAATTTATATTTTTCACCTATAAAAAAAGCCTATCATTTCTGATAGGCTTTTAATTTTTAATCTTAAAAAAATTATTTTGTTAAGTACATTTTACGTCTTGAATATAAGTCGTAAAACTGATCATCTTTTAAATCATCAATAAACAAAATACTTTCACCTGTTGATTTCATTTCAGGTCCTAATTGTTTATTTACGTTCGGAAATTTGTTAAATGAAAATACCGGTTGCTTTATCGCATACCCTTTTAACTGAGGATTGAAATCAAAATCAGTAACTTTATTTTCGCCTAACATTACCTTGGTTGCATAATTTACATACGGCTGTTTATACGCTTTTGCTATAAAAGGCACCGTACGTGATGCTCTCGGGTTTGCTTCAATAATGTAAACTACATCATCTTTAATAGCAAACTGAACATTTATTAAACCTACCGTTTTTAATTCTAAAGCGATGGTTTTTGTATGGTCTTTTATCTGCTGTAATACTAAATCACCTAAGTTAAAGGCTGGTAAGGTTGCGTTTGAATCTCCAGAGTGTACTCCACAAGGTTCAATATGCTCCATAATTCCGATAATTTGCACATTTTCACCATCACAAATTGCATCTGCTTCTGCTTCAATTGCGCCATCTAAATAATGGTCTAATAATAATTTATTACCAGGCATTCTTCTTAATAAATCAACAACGTGCTCTATTAATTCTTCTTTATTGATAACAATTTTCATTCCTTGCCCTCCTAAAACATACGATGGACGAACTAAAATTGGGAAATCTAATTGATCCGCTAAAACTAAAGCTTCATCGGCTGTTTCAGCAATTCCAAATTCTGGGAATGGAATTTTGTTTCTCAGTAAAAGATCAGAAAAACTACCTCTATCTTCGGCTAAATCTAAGGCTTCAAAACTCGTTCCTAAAATTTTGATTCCGTATTTCGTTAATTTCTCCGCTAATTTTAAAGCAGTTTGTCCACCTAATTGAACAATAACTCCTTCTGGCTTTTCATGCTTAATAATGTCATATATATGTTCCCAGAAAACAGGTTCAAAATATAATTTATCCGCCGTATCAAAATCTGTAGAAACCGTTTCAGGATTACAGTTAATCATAATGGTTTCATAACCACATTCTGCAGCTGCTAAAATACCATGAACACAACAGTAATCAAATTCAATTCCTTGCCCAATACGGTTTGGTCCTGAACCTAAAACAATAATTTTTTTCTTTGCAGTAACTTCACTTTCGTTAGCCACCACTGTAACACCTTCTTTGGTTACAATATCACTTTCAAAAGTTGAATAATAATACGGAGTTTTTGCTTTAAATTCAGCAGCACAAGTATCAACTAACTTGTAAACTCTGTTGATATTTAATTCTTCTCTCTTTTTATATACCTGACTTTCTAAACATTTTAACATATGAGCAATCTGACGATCTCCATATCCTTTTTGTTTTGCTTCCAATAATAAATCTCTATCAAGCGTATCAACGGTATATTTAGAAATTTCTTTTTCTATTTCGTGTAATTCTTCGTATTGTTTTAAGAACCACATATCAATTTGCGTAATTTCGTGGATTTTACTCAACGGAATTCCCATTTTGATAGCATCATAAATAATAAAAACTCTGTCCCAAGAAGCGTATGTTAACTTCTCTATAATTTCGTCGTAGTTTTTATTTTCTTTTGCATCGGCACCTAAACCGTTACGTTTAATTTCAAGCGATTGTGTTGCTTTGTGCAATGCTTCTTGAAACGAACGTCCAATTCCCATTACCTCACCAACAGATTTCATTTGTAAACCTAACGTTCTGTCAGAACCTTCAAATTTATCAAAGTTCCATCTAGGAATTTTTACAATTACATAATCTAAAGTTGGCTCAAATAAAGCTGATGTCGATTTTGTAATTTGATTGTCTAATTCATCTAAATGATACCCTAAGGCTAATTTAGCCGCAATTTTTGCAATAGGATATCCTGTTGCTTTACTTGCTAATGCTGATGAACGAGAAACTCTTGGGTTAATTTCAATAGCAATGATGTCTTCTTTTTCATCTGGAGAAATAGCAAACTGCACATTACATCCTCCTGCAAAATCACCAATATTACGCATCATATGGATTGCCATATCACGCATTTTTTGGAATGTTTTATCAGAAAGTGTCATTGCAGGAGCTACCGTAATTGAATCACCAGTATGAATTCCGATAGGGTCCATATTTTCGATCGAACAAATAATAACAACGTTATCATTAGCGTCTCTTAATAACTCTAATTCGTATTCTTTCCAACCGATAAGCGCTTTATCAATCATTACTTCATGAATTGGAGAAACCTCTAATCCATGAGTTAATAATGCATCAAAATCTTCTTCTTTATATACAAAAGAAGCCCCTTCTCCACCTAAAGTAAACGACGCTCTAATAATTAAAGGAAAACCAAATTCCTGAGCAATTTCTTTCCCTTTTAAGAATGATGTTGCAGTTGCTTGAGGCGCCATTGGAATACCGATGTCTATCATCAAGTTTCTAAACTTCTCACGGTCTTCCGTAATATTAATGGCATCAATATTAACACCAATAATTTTTACACCAAAATCTTCCCAAATACCTTTTTCATCAGCTTCAATACATAAATTTAAAGCTGTTTGACCACCCATTGTTGGTAAAACTGCATCAATTTGTGGATGCTCTTTTAATATTTGTAATATTGACTTGGTATTTAAAGGTAAAAGATACACATGATCAGCCATGGTAGGGTCTGTCATGATCGTTGCAGGGTTCGAATTGATTAAAACAGTTTCAATTCCGTCTTCACGTAAAGAGCGTAAAGCTTGCGTTCCAGAATAATCAAATTCACAGGCTTGTCCAATAACAATTGGCCCTGATCCGATTATTAAGATAGATTTAAGGTCTTGATTTTTAGGCATTTTAAGTAGGTGTTGTGTTGTTGTTGTTGTTGTGGTTTTCTGTAAAGGTAAAAAAAGTTTATATACAAAAAAGGTGTTACTATAAAAATAGTAACACCTAATATATTAACGATTGTTAATCATTATTTTTTTGGTCTTGGAGCTGAAGATACACTTAAGTTTTTTCTTCCTTTAGCTCTTCTTCTAGCTAGTACTTTACGTCCATTAGCAGATGCCATTCTTTCTCTGAAACCGTGTTTGTTTCTTCTTTTTCTTTTCGATGGTTGGTAAGTTCTTTTCGGCATTATTTATGTTTTTAAAAATGGTCTTTAATTCAACTTGCTTTTATGAATTTCCGTCTGCTAAAAGCGTGGGCAAATATACAATAGTTTTTTTGTCTTACAAATACTCCATTTGTTTTTTTTGAAATATTTTTCAACTTTACAAAAATACGCTTTTTTTATGTATTTTTTTTACTTTTTTATTTGTTCGGATAGTCAGACTTCTTACTTTTGCCCAAACCTAACAATACCATGAGCAACACTAAATACGTTTTTGTAACAGGAGGCGTAACTTCATCACTAGGAAAAGGAATTATAGCCGCTTCTTTAGCTAAATTATTACAGCAAAGAGGTTTTTCAGTGACTATCCAGAAATTAGATCCGTATATTAATATAGACCCAGGAACATTAAACCCTTACGAACATGGAGAATGCTATGTAACTGATGACGGTGCCGAAACAGACTTAGATTTAGGGCATTACGAACGTTTTTTAAACATTCCTACCTCTCAGGCAAACAATGTTACTACAGGTAAAATTTACCAATCTGTAATTAACAAAGAGCGTAAAGGAGAATTTTTAGGAAAAACAGTTCAGGTAATACCACATATTACCGATGAAATTAAAGAACGTATTCAAATTTTAGGAAAAACGGGAGATTATGACATCGTTCTTACCGAAATTGGTGGTACTGTTGGCGATATTGAATCATTGCCTTATGTAGAGGCAGTGCGTCAATTAAAATGGGAATTAGGCGATGATAACGTTATTGTTATTCACTTAACTTTAGTTCCTTATTTAGCTGCCGCTGGTGAATTAAAAACCAAACCAACACAACATTCTGTAAAAATGCTAATGCAAAGCGGTGTAAGCCCTGACATATTAGTATGCCGATCAGAACATGAAATTAACGACACTATAAAGCGTAAATTAGCCTTATTCTGTAACGTTAAAAAACAAGATGTTATTCAATCTTTAGACGCAGAAACTATTTACGATGTGCCTAATTTAATGTTTAAAGAAGGTTTAGATTATGTTGTTTTAGAGAAATTAAAATTATCTACACGTAAACAACCAAAATTAAAAGCTTGGAATCAGTTTTTAGAGCGTCATAAAAACCCAACTGCTACTATTGAAATTGGTTTAGTTGGTAAATATGTTGAATTACACGACTCATATAAATCAATTACCGAAGCATTTATTCATGCAGGAGCAGCTAACAGAACAAAAGTAAAAGTTCGTTGGATTCACTCTGAAGAATTAACTCCTGAAAATGCTGCCTCACAATTAGCAGGATTAAACGGTGTTTTAGTTGCCCCAGGTTTTGGTGGTAGAGGAATTGAAGGTAAAATTGCAGGAGTACAATATGTGCGTGAAAACAACATTCCATTTTTAGGAATTTGTTTAGGGATGCAAATGGCCGTTATTGAATATTCTCGCAACGTTTTAGGTTTAAAGGATGCAAATTCTACTGAAATGGATGAAGAAACAGCCGATCCTGTTATTAATTTAATGGCAGCACAAAAAGAAGTTACCCAAAAAGGTGGAACCATGCGTTTAGGAGCTTGGGACTGTGAAATTACCGAAGACTCTAAAGTTTTTGAAGCTTATAAAACAAGTTCAATTAGCGAACGTCACCGCCACAGATTCGAGTATAATAACGACTATAAAACGCAACTAGAAGATGCGGGAATGAAATCAACAGGTATAAACCCTGAAACAGGCTTAGTTGAAACTGTTGAAATCCCTACACATCCTTGGTTTGTTGGCGTACAATATCACCCAGAATATAAAAGTACCGTATTAAACCCACATCCTTTATTTGTGAGTTTTATAAAAGCAGCTTTACAGCAATCTAAAAAATAAATTTAAAAATCCTGTAATTAAAAAATTACAGGATTTTTTTTCTTTTTTAATACGTATGGAACATTCTTTGAGCGAATATCCTTATTAAAATTAATAACGGTAAAACCTCATAAAAACGATTCGGTTTTACTAAACTTGTCTGATTTTTCTGGTATTTTTAAATTATCAGAATAAACAATGACAAGTTGTCATCATTTATAACACATATCAATGGAACAAAAAAAATTTGATGTAAAGTCATTCATCGGAATGCTTTTATTAGGAGGAATACTACTTTGGTGGATGAACAGTCGCAAGCCTGAAGTAACTCCTGAAACTAAAACGCAAACAACACAAGTTACAGATGCTTTAACAGCTCAAAATAACGCAGTAGGAACAGCAATTTTAAGCGATTCACTACAAAAAATCGCCTTAAAAAATAAATTAGGTGCTTTTGCTTATGGCGCTTCAACAGCAAAAAGTGGCGTTACCTCTATTGAAAACAATCTTGTTAAATTAACTATTGATAATAAAGGAGGGCAAATTACCCAAGCTTTACTTAAAAGCTTCAAAACCTACGATTCGCTTCCTTTATATTTAGTAAAAGATAAAAATGCTTCTTTTAATCTTAATTTTGGAACTACCGATAACCGTATTCTAAATACCAAAGATTTATTATTTGCACCTACTTTAACTAAAAATGGCGATACGAAAATACTTTCGATGAAATTGAAAGTATCAGAAACTCAATTTTTAGAATACCGTTACGAAATTAAAAAAGACGATTATTTAGTTGATTTTAGTGTACGTTCACAGGGTTTAAGTACTGTAATAAATGCTAGTAATCCTATTAATTTAGATTGGAAATTAAAAGCCTTTTCAAATGAAAAAGCCTTTAATTACGAAAATCAAAATACCGCAATTCATTATTATGAAGACAACTCAATGGAGTGTCTTGGAATAAAATCAAATGATGAAATTGCCAATAAAGCAACTTGGATTAGTTTAAAACAACATTTTTTCTCTTCTATTTTAATTAATAAAGACGGTTTTTCTAAACCAACTTTAAAGCAAGAAGCTTATGAAGAAGACGGTGCAACAGGAACTAAATTTTTAAAAGCATTTAATGTTAACATTCCTGTAACTGTTCAAAATGGTGAAATTAACCAAAATATGTCATGGTTTTACGGACCAAACGACTATAACATCTTAAAAAAATACAATGAATTAGGATTAAGAGATAACATGAATTTAGGTTGGGGTATTTTTGGTGCGCTAAACAAATATGTTTTCTATCCTGTATTTAACATGTTAAAAGGTTTTATTGGTAACTTCGGATTAATCATTATTTTAATGACCATCGTTGTTCGTATTATTATGTCGCCAGTACTTTATAAATCGTATTTATCGAGTGCAAAAATGAAAGTGATTCGTCCAGAAATGGAAGAAATCAACAAGAAATATCCAGGGAAAGAAAATGCCATGAAACGTCAGCAAGAAACCATGGCAATACAGCGAAAATCTGGTGTAAGCATGATGTCGGGTTGTATTCCTGCCTTATTACAAATGCCGGTATTCTTTGCATTATTTAAGTTTTTTCCAAAGGAAATTGATTTACGTCAAAAAGGTTTTTTATGGGCTGATGATTTATCAGCTTATGATGAAATTTTCAAATTACCATTTAAAATTCCTTTTTATGGTGATCATATTAGTTTATTCCCAATTTTAGCATCTATCGCTATTTTCTTTTACATGAGAATGAACCAAAGTCAGCAAGCAAACATGCAAGCGCCAACGCAAGAAGGAATGCCTGACATGCAAAAGATGATGAAATATATGATTTATTTCTCTCCGCTTATGATGTTATTTTTCTTTAACAGTTACGCAAGTGGATTGAGTTTATATTATTTTATATCAAACTTACTTACTATCGCAATTATGTTAGTTATTAAAAACTTTGTAATTGATGAAGCTAAAATTCATGCAAAAATTCAAGAGAACAAAAAGAAGCCTGAAAAAGCTAAAAGCAAGTTCCGTGAACGTTTAGATAGCGCTATGAAACAAGCTCAAGAGCAACAAGCTGCTCAACAAAATGCAAAGAATAAAAAATAATTTTTATTTTTCATAATTTCAATACTAAAAAGGTCGCTAAATGCGACCTTTTTTTATTTAAAAATTTTCAACAAAAAGATTAAACCTTTAAAGAATATTTTAGTCTTATTAGAGCCTGTTTAAATTTCATCTGAAAAAAAAATATCACAGAAAAATAAGGAATCGCATCGATCAAAAGGATTTTATTTCAATTTCATATCCTGATTTGCCTTATTTTTCCTGTTGATACGATGCTGAAATAAATTCAGCATGACGAGAATTTAGTTTTAATTTAATTTTTAAACAGGCTCTTAATCACACTTATTATTAAAACAATTACATATTCGATGAAAAAAATTACACTTATAAGTATTCTTTTATTTTCTGTAGCAGTATTTGCACAAAAACACACAAGAAATCGGGCAACTATTCCTAAAATTACCCTTACAGGAAAAATTATAGAATCGAATACTAAACAACCTTTAGAATATGCAACTTTAGTACTCACACACACGCGAAGCAAACGTATTTCTGGAGGAATAACAGATACAAAAGGAAACTTTTCTATTGAAGTTCCTAAAGGATTTTATGCAATTAAAGTAGAATTTATCGGATTTAAAACTAAAAATTTATCCAATAAAAAATTGACTGAAAATACCAATTTAGGTATTATTACGCTTTCCGAGGATGCAGAAAAGTTAAATGAAGTTGAAATTATTGCTGAAAAATCAACCGTAGAAATTCGTTTAGATAAAAAGATTTACAACGTTGGTAAAGACATGACTCTAAAAGGCGGAACAGCTTCGGATGTTTTAGACAATGTACCCTCGGTAAGTGTCGATGCTGTAGGCGCTGTAAGCTTACGAGGAAATGAAAACGTTCGTATTTTAATCGATGGAAAACCCTCGGCTTTAGTCGGCTTAACAGGCACAGATGCCCTACGTAATTTACCCGCCGATGCCATTGAAAAAATAGAAGTTATCACCTCGCCATCGGCACGTTATGATGCGGAAGGAACTGCGGGTATTTTAAATATCATCCTTAGAAAAGGAAAAATTACAGGTTTTAACGGCTCATTAAATATTACGGCAGGTAATCCTGATTTAGTTCGAATTGCACCAAATTTAAATTATCGCACAAAAAAATTCAACTTATTTTCTAACCTTGGTTATTCTTACCAAAAAGGTCCAGGAAATTCAAAAACCACCTTTTCTTATTTAAAAAATAGCATTTTAGATAGCACACAAATAGAAGATAGAACTTTTGATAGAAAAAACAAAAACTTCAATGCTTCTATTGGCTTAGAATATTATATTGATAAAAAAAGTTCTGTAACAGGTAATTTTGTGTATCGAAAACATAAAGCAGATGATGTTGCCACTAATTTAACAGACAGGTTTTTATTCAATAATTCTTCGCAACCTTTATTAAACGAAATTCGTATCGAGAATGAACAAGAAAATGGTACAGACAAACAATACTCTATAAATTACACCAATAATTTAAATGATAAAGGGCAAAAAATAACCATCGATTTACAATATGGAGACAGCCAAGAAACAGAAAATATGCCAATTACGGTTAATGGCGTTTTATCTGAATTAAATTCACAAATAACAAGTACAAAAGAAAAATTACTTCAAATAGATTATGTGTTGCCAATTGGAGAAAACAGTCAATTCGAAATTGGGCATAAAGCAAGTTATCAAGATTTAAGCTCTGATTTTAACGTAACTATTTTAAATTCAACAAATAATTTTGACCCGTCAAATGCTATTATTTTTAAGCAAAATGTATTTGCTTTTTATTCGCAATACGGAAGTAAAATAAATCAATTCTCGTATCTTTTAGGACTGCGTTCAGAAATTACAGATATTGATTTAAACGTATTAACCACCAATCAAGAAGCAACTAAAAAATACACCAAATGGTTTCCAACAGTAAATATTGGCTACGAATTAAACGATAACGAAAACCTAACTTTAGGGTATAGCAAACGTTTAAAAAGACCGCGTCATTGGTTTTTAAACCCTTTTGAAAGCAGAAGTTCAGCTACTAGTGTCTTTAGAGGAAACCCCGATTTAAACCCGACATTTACCAATTCTTTTGATTTAGGTTACAACACAAAAATCAGAAAATTCAACTTAGGTGCTTCTCTATATTATCAACATTCAACGGATATTGTTCAACCGATATCGGTTATAGAAGAACGAAATGGAAATAATGTTTTTGTTCGTCAGCCAGTAAATTTAAACGACGAAAACCGCTACGGATTCGAATTTACAAGTAATTATAATCCTACAAAAAAAGTACGTTTATCGGCAAGTTTCAATTATTATAAATTTAATACCGATGCTTTTTCACACACTTATACTTCTCAAAATGGTTCAAAAATTGTTACAAATTTAGCAGAAGTAAACGAAAATAGTTGGTTTGCTCGTTTTAATTCACGCGTCACATTACCCGCAAAAATTGCTTGGCAAACACGATTAATGTATCGTGGTTCTAAAAATAGTGCGCAAAGTAATATAAAAGGAATGTTTATGGCAAATTTATCTTTTAGTAAAGATATTTTAAAAGATAAAGCTTCATTAGTATTAAATGTAAGCGATTTATTCAATTCTCGTAAGCGTGAAAGCACTACCTATTATGGCGGACGTGAAAATCCATCAACAATAGCAGATGGAACTTTTCAATGGCGTGAACGTCAAATATCGTTGAGTTTTACCTATCGTTTTAATCAAAAGAAGAAAAGAGGAAAACCTGCGTATCAAAATAATGGCGGCGGCTCAGAATTTAGCGGGTAATTTTTTTTGGGCGTTCGAGCGGGCTTTCATTACTCGCTTTTTAGTTTGATGCAAAAAAGCACCAAACTAAAAGAGCTCAAACATGCCATTCAATCCCTAACGCAATTCTTAGTTTTTTTTTGATGATTCTTCTCAATTCAAAGACAGACCTCACAGGTTTCTAAAACCTGTGAGGTCTAAACATTCAAATAAATTATCAGCTTAAAAAACTTCGTGAAAAATAAAATTTTTAGCAAAAACCCCTAGCCCCGATTGAAGCTTTGTTTGAGCTCTTTTTTGTTTTTTTCAAACAAAAAAAGCGAGTGCGGAAAGCGGGAAATTGCTTCAAATAAAAATAAAACCACTACGCACAACAAAAAGCTCGTTCAAATAAATGAACGAGCTTTTTTTATATACTTTTATAAAAGTCTAGTTACCTTGAGCGGCTTTTTTAGCGTCTCTTTTTAATTTCAAGTTTTCTAAAATTGTTCCACCAATCCAATAAGGAACAACAAATGTTAATAAGAAAATTAACAACCAAAAACCAGTTGTAAAAATAAACATGAATAATACTAATCCTGAAAATTGTGAAAAATCTAACATTTGTTTTCTGTGAATAATTGTTACAAGGCAAAATTAGAACTAATTTTCTTTTTATCCAATAAAATATGATAAAAATCACGACTAAAACCTATAAGAATTTGTAAATTTGGAGGTAAGTTAAATTATATTCTTTTAAATAATTTTAAAATGGCAAAGTACAGAATTGAAAAAGATACCATGGGAAATGTTGAAGTTCCTGCGGATAAATATTGGGGAGCGCAAACAGAGCGTTCTCGTAACAACTTTAAAATAGGTCCTGCTGGCTCAATGCCTTTAGAGATTGTATATGGTTTTGCATATCTTAAAAAAGCAGCCGCTTACACAAATGCAGAATTAGGTGTTTTAGCTACCGAAAAAAGAGATTTAATTGCACAGGTTTGTGATGAAATTTTAGCAGGTAAACACAACGATCAGTTTCCGTTAGTAATCTGGCAAACAGGTTCGGGAACACAATCGAACATGAACTGTAACGAGGTAATTGCCAACAGAGCGCACGAAATTGCAGGTAAAATTATCGGTGAAGGTGAAAAAACGATTCAACCAAATGATGATGTGAACAAATCGCAATCATCAAACGATACTTTTCCTACAGGAATGCACATTGCTGCTTACAAGAAAATTGTAGAAGTTACCATTCCTGGAGTTGAACAATTACGTGATACTTTAAAAGCAAAATCGGAAGCGTTTAAAGACGTTGTAAAAATTGGACGTACGCATTTAATGGATGCTACTCCCCTAACTTTAGGGCAGGAATTTTCTGGTTATGTTGCACAATTAAACTTCGGATTAAAAGCTTTAAAAAATTCTTTAGAGCATTTATCACAATTAGCTTTAGGTGGAACTGCTGTTGGTACAGGATTAAATACGCCTGCTGGTTACGATGTTTTAGTAGCTAAATATATTGCTGAATTTACAGGATTACCTTTTATTACTGCCGAAAACAAGTTTGAGGCATTAGCAGCTCACGATGCTTTTGTTGAAACGCACGGTTCTTTAAAGCAATTAGCGGTTTCTTTAAATAAAATAGCTAACGATATTCGTATGATGGCTTCTGGTCCTCGTTCTGGTATTGGTGAATTAATTATTCCTGCAAACGAGCCAGGTTCTTCTATTATGCCAGGAAAAGTAAATCCTACGCAAGCAGAAGCAATTACGATGGTTTGTGCGCAAGTGATGGGTAATGACGTTGCGGTTACTGTTGGTGGTACACAAGGACATTACGAATTAAACGTTTTTAAACCGATGATGGCGGCAAACGTATTACAATCTGCTCAATTAATTGGAGATGCTTGTGTATCTTTCGATGTAAATTGTGCGGCTGGTATTGAGCCAAATCACACTAGAATTACTGAATTAGTAAATAATTCTTTAATGTTAGTTACTGCTTTAAATACAAAAATCGGATATTATAAAGCTGCTGAAATTGCAAACACGGCTCACGCAAACGGAACTACGTTAAAAGTAGAAGCGGTTCGTTTAGGTTATGTTACAGAAGCGCAATATGACGAGTGGGTAAAACCTGAAGAAATGATTGGTGGCTTGAAATAAGCTTCTTTTTATCATTTATATAATTTAAAAATCCCTGCAATTTATAATTGTAGGGATTTTTGTTTTTAAAATCTTATTTTTGCCCTCGCTATAAAAACAGCTAGTACTCATTTTCAACGATTCATTTTTAAAATAAAACATACAAAATGCAAGTAACAAAACTAAATTCTGAAAGTACATTACCGCTTACCTGCTCACGTTCAGGCTCGTGTTGTTTTGGAAAAGATGTAATGCTGAATCCGTGGGAATTATTTAGTTTTAGTCAAGAGAAAAAAATTAGTACTAGAGAATTTCGGGATCTTTATAGTGAATTTGGCGGTATTCAATTACTTTTTGATGGAAAAACCGATAAAAAAGGACAGAAATCATGTAGCCAATATTTAGATAACGCTGGTTGTAGCGTACATCTTGGGCGACCTCTAGCCTGCCGTTTGTATCCGTTAGGTCGTCAAGTTCAGTTTGAAAAAGCCGAATATATTTACGAAGGAAACGCTTTCCCGTGCTTAACAGATTGTTCCGAAGTGTTAGATTTACCAAAACTTAGCGTAGGCGATTACTTAAAAGGACAAGAAGCGCATCAATATGAAAAAGCATTAGATGCGTATTTAATGGTGATGCAAAACATTGCTGATATTGGTTTTGAATTGCTTTTAGACTCTGGGTTATCAGCCTCTGGCGATACCAAAACACTTTCAGCGTGGCGAAAAATAGGACAAGAATCATCACAAAAATTAGCCGAAAGAATCGGTAAAAAATGGCTAGATTATTTAATGATTCCAAATATAACAAATCACGAAAATAATCCTGTTACTTTCGCTCAAAAACACAACGATTTTCTACTTTTAAAAGCACAAGAAGAGTTTGGAAGTTTACAAACATTTGAAGAACTTCATCAGGCTTCGGTTTTAATAATTGCCGTAGCTTTGCATTTATCAAGAGGTTTAAGAGCCGATACAAAAGGATTATCCGAACATTGGATTGAAACTGCGAAAAGTCACGGTGCTAAAGAATAATACTTAAATATTTTACTTTTTTTTATTAATTAAATATGCTAAATCACTTAAATTAGGCAGTGATTTTTGCCCCCTAAAACCAAAAACAATGAACGAACACGAAAAACATATGAGTGAAGCTGTTAAAGCGGCTTTAAAAGGAATGAGTAACAATGAAGGCGGTCCTTTTGGCTGTATCGTAGTAAAAGACGGTGTGGTTATTGGTAGCGGAAATAATAAGGTTACCTCGACCAACGACCCAACAGCGCACGCCGAAGTTACAGCAATTAGAGATGCCTGTAAAAACCTTGGTTCTTTTCAATTAGACGGTTGTATTATTTACACTTCTTGCGAGCCTTGCCCGATGTGTTTAGGCGCAATTTACTGGGCAAGACCTGATAAAGTTTACTACGGATGTGACCAACAAGATGCCGCAAATATTGGTTTTGACGATGCTTTTATTTACAAAGAAATTGCATTGCCTTACGAAAAGCGTAGCATTTCTTTTGAGCAAATAGGGCAAAAAATTGCTTTAGAGCCGTTTGAAAAATGGACAGAAAAACAAGATAAAGTTGAATATTAATATCAAAATCCTAAGTTTATAGCTTAGGATTTTTTTTTGAAGCTATTTCCCGCTTTCCGCACTCGCTCTTTTTTTTAAAAGAAAAAAAAGGAGCTCAAACAAAGCTTCAATCGGGGCTAGGGGTTGTTGCTTATTTGATTATTATTAGTAAGTTTTTAAGCCGATAATATATTATATATTTAGACCTCACAGGTTTTAGAAACCTGTGAGGTCTGGCTAACGTTTCAATCCCTTGTTTCTTACAAATTATTCTGATATTTAGACTATCATAAAAACTAGCAAAACCCGTATCTTTATCTTTTTAAACGCAAACTTTCAAGTAAAATATATTATGACATCAGAAAAAAACATAGCATCTTATAAAACAGGATATTTCCCTGTTTCTCACGGACACGAACTATATTTTGAATTATATGGAAACCCAAAAGGGATTCCTGTAATTTTTTTACACGGTGGTCCAGGAGCTGGTTTTGGCGAAAAAGACAAGCAATTTTTTGACCCAGAACGATACAATGTGCTGTTTTTTGACCAGCGAGGAACTTCAAAAAGTAAGCCTTTTGGAAGTATCGAAAATAATACAACACAACTTCTTTTACAAGATATTAATGCTTTGTTAGATTATGTGAATTTTGATAAAGTCTATGTTTTTGGCGGTTCTTGGGGAAGCACGCTTTCTCTTGTCTATGCAATTCATCATCCAGAGCGTGTTTTAGGATTGATTATTCGAGGAATTTGGTTAGCAAATAAATACGCATTTGACCATTATATTGGCGGTGGAATTAAAGAATTTTTTCCTGATGTTTGGAATCGTTTTAATAAATTAGTTCCTAAAGGCGAAAATCCTGTTGATTATTATTTAAAAATGATGACCTGCGATGATGAAGAAATCAGCAATAAATATGCGTATGAATGGGCGTTTTATGAAATGTCTTTTTATACAATTAACAAAATTACCGATACCGAAGAGGTTTTAAAAACTTTTTCGTACAAATCAATGGCAATTTTAGAAGCGCATTATATTAAAAACAATTGTTTTATTCCGGAAGATTTTATCATGAATAACATCGATAAAATTAAAGATATTAAAACCGCAATTGTTCACGGGCGCTACGATTTTATTTGTACGCCAATTCAAGCTTTCAGATTGCATGATGCGTTAAATAATTCAACATTAAATATTGAAAACGCAGGACATTCTTCTTCGGATGAACAAAATAAAATTGCGTTAATTTCTGAATTAAAAAGAATTACTTCTTAAAGTTAAAAAACTGTCAGTTCGAGTGATTTTTTTCCTTCAAATTCCTTTTAGTTATTAAAATAACTCGAATTGACAAAAACAAAAAAACCTCCAATTAAATTGGAGGTTTTTTATATAAATTAAATTTATTTCGATTTTCTAAACATCAGCCAAACACCTATTAAAACAAGTGGAATACTCAATACTTGTCCTGTGTTTAAAGAGTTTAAAACCCAATCTTCTCTGCTATCTACTTGTGCTTTTTTCAAAAATTCGATAAAGAAACGTAGCGACCATAAAACAACCATAAACAATCCGAATAAAAATCCTTCTTGCTTCTTTTTATCTGTTTTCCAATAAAAATGCCATAAAGCAAAAAATAAGGCTAAATAACTAAACGCTTCATATAATTGCGTTGGATGACACGCCACAGTTTCGCCTGCTCTTTTAAAAATAACGCCAAAGCTCGTTCCTGTTGGTTTTCCGTAAATTTCCGAATTAAAAAAGTTTCCTAATCGGATAAAAAAACCTGCCAAAGCAACCAAAACCGCTACTCTATCTAAAATAAACAACCACGATTTTTGCAAATGTTTTTTAGCATAAAAATACAAGGCAATCGGAATACCAATTGCGGCTCCATGACTTGCAAAACCTGTGAAACCTGTAAATTTCCATCCTTTTATCAATCCAAATAATGTAGAAGCGCCTTCTTGCTCTTTCATCGGTAAAAATATCTCTAATAAATGATGTTGATAATAATCCCAACTATAAAAAAAAACATCACCCAAACGCATTCCGACCAACATCGAAACGAAAACATACATAAATAATGGATCTAATTTTTCCGCAGCAATATTATCATTTATAAAAATTTTCTTCATTAAATGAAGCCCTAATATAAAAACCGCTACAAACATTAAGCTGTACCAACGAATACCGAAGCTACCGATTTTTATAATTTCAGGATCTAAATCCCATACGATGGATAAAAAATTCATGTATTATTTTATTTTATGTCATTACATTAAAACGACTATTATTTATTTTCTTTTTTTGACACAGGCTTTTCAGGCACTGGGTCATATCCGCTTCCGCCCCATGGATGACAGCTAAAAATCCTTTTCAAAGCCAACCAACCGCCATAAAATACGCCGTGTTTTCGCAAGGCTTCAATGGCGTAACCCGAACAAGTTGGCGAATATCGGCAACTCGCTGGTGTAAATGGTGAAATTGCTGTTTGATAAAACCGCACCAAAAGTATAAACGGATATGTTAAAATTTTTTTCAACTATTTATTAATTAATAGAAAAACTTGTTCCGTCTTTTCCGTCTTTTAACTGAACACCTAAAGCTAATAATTCGTCACGAATTTGATCAGATAATGCCCAATCTTTATTTTCACGCGCTTCTTTTCGTAGCTTGATTAATAACTCAACTACGCCATTAACTTTATCTGAACTATCTTTTACAGCTTCGTTCATCAATCCTAAAACATCAAAAACAAAAGCGTTTATAGTTGTTGTAAATTCTGATAAATCAGCCTGGGTTAAACTAGCTTTATTTTCTTTTATTTGATTGATTGTTTTTACCGCTTCAAATAAATGAGAAATTAATACAGGCGTATTAAAATCATCATTCATGGCATTATAACAGTCTTTTTTCCATTTCTGAACATCAAAAGTAGAAGAACTTCCTGCTTCAATTTTTTCTAAGAAGTTTACCGCTTCCATTAATTTTGAATGTCCTTTTTCTGATGCTTCTAAGGCTTCCCCTGAAAAATCTAGGATACTTCTGTAATTGGCTTGCATGTTAAAAAAACGAACCACACTTGCCGAAAATGCCTTTGGTAAAACGTCATTTTCTCCTGTTAAAATTTCGTTAGGTAAAATAAAATTACCTGTTGATTTTGCCATTTTCTGGCTATTTAACAACAACATATTGGTGTGCATCCAATAATTTACAGGCGTAACACCGCTACAAGTTTGCGATTGTGCTATTTCACATTCGTGATGTGGAAATTTTAAGTCCATTCCACCACCGTGAATATCAAATTTTTCACCTAAATATTTGGTACTCATTACCGAACATTCTAAATGCCAACCAGGAAAACCATCGCTCCAAGGCGAAGGCCAACGCATTATATGACGTTCATCTGCTTTTTTCCAAAGTGCAAAATCTTGTGGATTTTTCTTATCAGACTGCCCGTCTAAAACTCGTGTATTATGAATAGCATCTTCTATTTTTCGTCCAGAAAGAATTCCATAATTACCAGTTTCATTATATTTTAACACATCAAAATACACCGAACCATTTACTTGATAAGCAAAACCTTTTTCCATGATTTCTTTAATCATTTCAATTTGCTCTACAATATGCCCCGTTGCCGTTGGCTCAATACTTGGTGGTAAAAAATTGTAATTATTTAGAACATTATGAAAATCTACGGTGTACTTTTGTACTACTTCCATAGGTTCAATTTCTTCTAAACGTGCTTTTTTAGAAATTCTATCTTCGCCCTCATCGGCATCATTTTCTAAATGCCCCGCATCGGTTATATTACGCACATAACGTACTTTATACCCTAAATGCAAGAGGTAACGATATACCACATCAAAAAACATAAATGTTCGTACATTTCCTAAATGGGCGTTGCTATAAACCGTAGGACCACACACATACATACCTACGTGTCCGTCGTTTACAGTTTTAAAAAGCTCTTTACTTTTTGATAAAGAGTTGTATACTTTTAATTGGTTTTCTTGATATAATTTCATACAAAAAATGACTATTAATAGATGCTAAAGATAGGCACTTTATAAAGAATAATGAAATAGAAATTTAGGTAAGTTTCTGTTAAAAAAGAAGGGATATTTTAATGCCATTTTAAATACGCTGTTCATTTAATTAATCTGATAAATTTTCTAACATTTTTTTTATTATCTTAAATATGATACTTTTTTACCTTCCGTGTATTTTGCTTTGTATTTATATGTAATTTTACGTTCTTATTTCGTTTTTACTTTATATAATTGTTAGCAAACAGATGAACCAAACTATATGAAACTAGGAAAGAAAATAATTAAATGGATTTTATCTTTTTTATTAATTCCAACAACATATATAATTATTTCTTTAATTCTATCTTCAATAACAGTTGACAGAATTTTGAATAATGAAAGTGCTGAAAAACTGATTTATTTAAATACAAATGGAGTTCATTTAGACATTGTAATTCCAATAGAAAACGTTGATAGCTTAGTATTATCAGGAATAAAACACGAAAAAAGTGAAAAATATTTATCTTTTGGTTGGGGAGATGGAAATTTTTATATCAACACACCAACTTTGAGCGATTTAACTTTTAGCAATGCTTTTAGAGCATTATTTTTAAAAAGTTCAACATTAATGCACGTAACTCGCTATAAACAGAAACGTTCAGATTGGATTCAAATAAAAGTAAATTACTCTGAATTACAAAAACTAAACAGTTATTTACTCAATACATTTGAAATTAATGAAAATGGTATGAAAATGATTCTTGAAAATAAAGGCTATTCATCAAGAGATAATTTTTATAGATCAAAAGGAAGTTATTCCTGTTTTAAAACCTGTAACAGTTGGGTAAATATTGGATTTAAAGAAACGGGATTAAAATCTTGTTTATGGACACCTTTTGATTTTGGGCTACTAAACAAGTATCAATAAAATACCATTTTCTAACACGCTATAAAATTAATTGTTAGTTTTAATTTATTTAGGAAATTAAGCTCTAAACTTACAACGATAAAAAAACTACGCTTTCTATAAAAACAATTCTTTTTATCCAATAGAAAAGTACCTGTATAGAAACACAAAACCACTAAAAAAACATAAAAATAAATGCAAAAAAACACATCATTAACTTGGGATGATTTTACCAAAGTAGAAATGCGTATTGGCACTATTCTTTCTGCTGAAATATTTAAAGAAGTAAAAAATCCCGCTTATAAAATGCACATTGATTTCGGTGAATTTGGCATCAAAAAAACATCGGCACAAATAACCAAATTATATACGCCAGAAGAATTAATAGGAAATCAAATTGTAGCGGTTACCAACTTTCCTGAAAAACAAATAGCCAATATTATGAGCCAATGTTTAGTGCTAGGTGCTATTGGCGACAACAAAGAAGTAACGCTTATTTCTGCGGATAAAAACATTAAAAACGGCACAAGAATTGGATAATTCTTAAATTTACTAGCTATTAAATCCCCTTTTTAATTTTAAATAATATAACGCTAACCGCTGTTACTTATTTAAAATAATTACTAATTACAACAACGAATTCAAAATGTTTATTAACAATGCCAAATGTGATATTTATATAGGTAAAGCCGCAGGAAAACACTTAATTAGTGATATTCAAAATGCCAAAAAATCTATAAAAATTGTTTCCCCTTATTTATCTGCTTCTTTAGTAAAGGAGCTCATCAAATTAAAAGCTAAAAAACTAAATATTGAATTAATTACTTCCGATAATATTGAAGACTTTAAAAATGATTCCGATAAAAATATCCGTAAATTAATTGTTCAAAACAAAAAGAAAAAAGGCCTTTCAGCTAAAAGATGGCAGGCAATTTCTCAAATAATAATATTCAGTATTATTGGGGTACTAATGACCATGCTCTTTGCCTTTTATGAAACCGAAAACCCCCTAATTTCAATTGGTTTTATTCCCGTAATAATACTTTGTTTTGTTTACAGATCTTTTAGCAAAAAAATTGCGCCAAAAAACACGTATCGCTACTCACAATTGTTCCCTTTTAAAGTGTATATGTCGCCTTATAAATCAAAATTAAGCGATTCTTTTATCCATAGTAAAATTTATATAATTGATGATAAAATAGCCTATGTAGGTTCGTTAAATTTTACTGTTAGTGGTTTAAAAAACAACTACGAAACAAGTGTTCGAACCAAAGATTCTGGCGCTATCAAAGAAATTAAAAAAGAATTTAATCAGTTATTTCATCATGCTAATTTACACGAAAAAGACATTCAACTTTGGGGTGCCGAATTATATGAAAATAAAACGACTAAAAACAATCCTAAAAAAACAGCTTAAATAACCAATACTTATGAAAAAAATATTTTTATCCGTAGTAGCCGCCGCTACATTGCTAACTTCTTGTAAAGAAGAAAAACAAGCAAATACGCAAGCAGTAAATCAGCAAAAAACAGCAAATGTAAAAAACACCGCGTTTAACACATTATTAAACCAATATAACGAAGGAAAATTAAAATTAAACCCAATTAATGCTACAAATGCAGGCGATAATCGTTTTAATGACCAATTTCCAAATACCTTATCGGAAGCTTATCAACAAAAGAACACGGCTTTTTACAGCAAATTTAAAACAAAATTAACTCATTTTAAAGATGCTGATTTATCTGAAAGTGAGCAAATGAGTAAGGCTGTTTTAGCTTGGGATTGCAATATGGCACTAGCGCAAAACAGCTTTAAAAACGATGCCTTAATGCCCATAAACCAAATGTGGACTATTAACTTAACCATGGGGACTTTTGGTAGTGGTAGCGGTGCACAGCCTTTTAAAACCGTTAAAGATTATCAAAATTGGTTAGGCAGATTAGACGGTTATTACAACTGGCTAGAAACCGCCATTAAAAACATGCAACAAGGAATTAAAGAGGGTTATGTATTGCCAGCATCTTTAATTAAAAAAGTAATTCCGCAGTTTAAAACATTAGCCCAAGCAACAACAACCGAGCATTTATTTTATACGCCTATAAGCAATTTTCCTTCGGATTTTTCGGATGCTGATAAAAAAATACTAACCAAATCGTACACAAATATGTTGGAGGCTAAATTAATTCCTTCCTTCAAATTAATGCACACTTTTTTACAAACCGATTATTTAAAAGCAGGTAGAAAAACAAGTGGAATTGATGCCGTTCCTAACGGAAAATCCTATTATTCCCACGCCATAAAAAATTATACGACCACACAAATGACCGCCGATCAAATTCATCAATTAGGTTTAAGCGAAGTTGCCCGTATTTTATCTGAAATGGAAAAAGTAAAAGAACAAGTCGGTTTTAAAGGAAGTTTAAAAGAATTTTTTGATGACGTTCGTAGCAATAAAAAATTAATGCCCTACACAACGCCAAAACAAATTATCGATAATTTTAATGCCATTCATGCCAAAATGAAACCGCAATTAAAAAAATTATTTGGTAACAAACCTAAAACACCATTTGTTGTAAAACAAACCGAAAAATTCAGAGAAGCATCAGCAAGTGCCGAATATAACGCAGGATCTTTAGACGGAACACGTCCTGGCGTTTTTTACACACCCATTCCTGACGCTACAAAATACAACGTATTTTCAGACGAAGCTTTATTTTTACACGAGGCAATTCCTGGGCATCATTATCAAATTTCATTGACCCAAGAAAACCAAGATTTGCCCGAATTTAGAAAAACCTTATGGTACAGCGCCTACGGTGAAGGCTGGGCTTTATACACCGAAAACCTAGGAAAAGAGCTTGGTTTATATACCGATCCTTATCAATATTTTGGGATGTTGGGCATGGAAATGCACCGAGCAATTCGCTTGGTTGTCGATACCGGAATGCACACCAAAGGCTGGAGTCGTGAAAAAGCAATTCAATATTCATTAGATAACGAAGCCGAAGGCGAAGCGAGTATTATTTCAGAAATTGAGCGCTATATGGCAAACCCGGGGCAAGCGTTATCGTATAAAATTGGGCAGTTAAAAATCAGAGAATTAAGAGCTAAAGCAAAGCAAGAATTAGGCGCTAAATTTGATATTCGTGAGTTTCATAATCAAGTTTTAGAAACGGGTTGTATTCCGTTGGCGCTACTTGAAAATAAAATTAACAAATGGATTATTGCGACTAAATAAAAGCGTAATTACCTCCTTTTTCATTCAAAACCTAAACCTCTTCATCTATATTATGAAGAGGTTTTTTTGGAGCTATTTCCCGCTTTCCGCACTCGCTCTTTTTATTTTTTCTTTTAAAAAAATAAAAAGGAGCTCAAACAATTGCTTCAATCGGGGCTAGAAATTTCTGCTAGTATTTAGAATTTAAAAAAGTTGATTATATTCGTTATTTAAGTTTCATAAAACTAAAAAACAAAGAACAGTATGACAAAAGTATTAATTACAGGAGGCACAGGTTTGGTAGGCAAACAACTGCAACAGGTTTTTAAAGAACTTAATATTGATGTGGCAATACTTAGCCGAAATCCGAAGAAAAAAAATGAATTTAAATGGGATATTTCAAAAAAACATATCGATAAAAAAGCTTTTGAAAACGTTACACATATTATTCATTTGGCAGGCGCAGGAATTGCCGATAAACGCTGGACACCCGAACGAAAAGAAATAATAATGAACAGCCGAGTAGCCTCTGCTAATTTACTTTTTGATAACATTAAAGAATTAAATATTCCGCTAAAAGGTTTTATTTCAGCTTCAGGAATTGGGTATTATGGCGCTGTTACTTCAGGGCAAATTTTTACAGAAACTGATGTTCCTCAAAACGATTTTATATCAAAAGTTTGTGTTGAATGGGAAAAATCGGCAAATCAATTTAAAACATTAAACATTCCTGTAACTATTTTAAGAACCGGCGTAGTACTTAGTAAATTTGGTGGCGCTTTATCAAAAATAAATACCCCTTTATTTTTAGCATCTTTAGGAAGTGGTACCCAATATATGCCATGGATTCATATAGATGATTTATCTAATTTATATGTAAAAGCGACACAAAAAAATGAGTTTACAGGTATTTATAACGCCGTAGCTCCCGAACATCAAACCAATAAAAGTTTTACAAAAACACTTGGTAAAACCATTAAAAAACCGATGTTATTTTTAAATGCTCCTGCTTTTATATTGCGATTTATTTTAGGCGAAATGGCGTGTATTTTATTAAAAGGAAGCCGAGTTTCTGCTAAAAAAACAGCTAAAAAATATGCGTTTAAATATCCTGATTTAAAATCGGCTCTGTTCGCTATTTATCAAAAAAATAAATAGTTTAAATTTCATCTAAAAAAATTATAACAGAAAAATAAGAAACTGCATCCGTCAACCTGAATTTATTTCAGGTTCGCATCCTGATTTGCCGTAGCTTTCCTGTTGATGTGATGCTGAAATAAATTCAGCATGACGTTTATCTCTTTTAAAGAACACTTTCTTTAAAATTTAAACAGGCTCTTAAACAAATAAAGACGCGATAAATCGCGTCTCTACATTAATATCTAGGTTGATAAGTTATTTCTAAAAATCTTGATTTACATCCCAAGATTCTAAAATTTCTTTTAGCGTTTTAATAAACATTCCTCCTAAAGCTCCGTTTACAACTCGGTGATCGTACGAATGACATACAATCATTTTTTGACGAATTCCAATAAAATCGCCTTCTGGAGTTTCAATAACTGCAGGTTTTTTAACAATCGCTCCTAAGGCTAAAATTGCTACCTGCGGCTGATTAATAATTGGTGTTCCGGTAATACTTCCAAAACTACCTACGTTTGTAACCGTGTAAGTTCCGCCCTGAATATCGTCTGGTTTTAACTTGTTTCCACGAGCTCTAACCGCCAAATCGTTTACCTGTTTGGTAATACCTACTAAACTTAATTGGTCGGCATTTTTAATAACTGGCACAATTAAATTTCCGTCAGGCAAGGCTGCTGCCATCCCTAAGTTAATATTTCCTCTTTTGATAATTTTATCGCCATCAACAGCAATATTTATCATCGGATGTTTCTTAATTGTTTGCGCTACCGCTTGCATAAAAATTGGCGTAAATGTTAATTTCTCACCCTCTCTTTTTTGATATGCGTTTTTAACTTTATTTCTCCAAGTAACAATATTTGTTACATCTATTTCAATAAACGACTGTACATGTGCCGATGTTTTTACCGAATCAACCATGTGTTTTGCTACTAATTTACCCATGCGAGTCATGTCAATAATTTCATCTTGACCCGACAAAGTAATTGGTGCTGATTTCACTGCGGCTTTTGGTTTTTCAACCTTAACAACGGCAGGGGAAACAGGTGCAGTAGTAATTTCTGGTTTATTTTTACGATTTTTTATATATAATAAGATATCCGCTTTTGTAACGCGTCCTTCTTTTCCTGTTCCTTTAACAGTTTCTAATTCTTCAAAAGAAATTCCTTCTTCTTTTGCAATGTTTTTAACTAATGGCGAGTAAAAACGATCGCTTGACGATGTATTAATGACACCCGATACTTCATTTTTAATTACCGAAGCTTCTTCAATTGTTTTTTCAACAGCTACAACAGCGGCTTTTACAGCATCCGTTTTAGGTGCTTGCTCACTATCATCTCCTGCTGTTTCAATAATCGCAATTGTTTGCCCTACTTGAATAACAGTGTCTTTGTCAAATAAAATTTCAACCAAAGTTCCTTCAACCTCACTAGGCACTTCGCTATCTACTTTATCTGTAGCTACTTCAACAACCGTATCGTCAATATCAATAGTATCTCCAATTTCTTTAACCCAAGATGTAATAGTTGCTTCTGCAACACTTTCGCCCATTTTAGGTAATTTCAATTCGTATCTAGCCATAGTATAAGTTTTTTTTAAGGTGTGCAAAGTTACTAAAAATCGAGCATTTTTTTATGATTTTCGTCATTTAAAAAACAGCAAGACCCCTAAGTCATTAAATAATTCACAATTATAACGCTATAAAACAATTTAGGTTGAATAAAACTAACCAAAAATGACGTTTAACTGAGCTTTTCACAAAATAATGTATTTCTATTTAAAATAATAGTTGCCTTATACCCAATTTTTAGGAGTCGCTAAAACTGCTAATAATTTAGCTTCTTCGCTTCCTTGTTCTGGGTGATGGTTATATTTCCACTGAACAACCGGCGGTAAACTCATTAAAATACTTTCAATACGTCCGTTTGTTTTTAGCCCAAATAAAGTTCCTCTATCGTGTACTAAATTAAATTCTACATAGCGTCCTCTTCGTACTTCTTGCCAGTCTTTCTGCTGTTTATTATAGATGATATCTTTTCTTTTTTCAACAATTGGCACATATGATTCTAAGAAACTATTTCCTATCTGGGTTACAAAATTATACCTATCAGCAATTGAAAACTCAGGAGTTTCTTTTAAATAATCAAAAAATAAACCACCAATTCCACGAGCTTCTTCTCGGTGAGTATTCCAAAAATAAGTGTCGCAGGTTTGCTTAAACTTCGGATAAAAACCAGGATGATGTTTATCACAGGCTGTTTTACAAACGCTATGAAAATGCGTTGCATCTTGTTCAAATAAATAATACGGTGTTAAATCTTGACCTCCACCAAACCATTGCGTAACGATATTTCCTTTTTCATCATACATTTCAAAATAACGCCAATTTGCGTGTACTGTTGGCACTAATGGGTTCTTCGGATGTAAAACTAAGCTTAATCCACAGGCAAAAAAATCACCATTTTCAACGCCAAATTGTTTGCGTAATGCTTCTGGTAACTCGCCAAAAACTTTTGAAATATTAACACCTCCTTTTTCAAAAATAGCGCCATTTTCAATAACACGAGTTCTTCCTCCGCCACCTTCGGCACGTTTCCAGTTGTCTTCTTGAAACTTTGCACTTCCATCAACCTGTTCTAGTTTTGAGGTTATGCTGTCTTGTAATTCTTGTATATATGCGTAAAACTGATCTTTCATGTTTTAATTCTTTCTTCTCTTAATTCTTATCTATTTGGTAAATCCTCCTGCAAAAATACCTATTCTGATACTTTTTTTAATTGAATTTTTTTAATAGTTTCTGTTGTTGCAGCAGTTACCGATAGCGGTAAAACTAATAATACGCCTATAAACGGCACTAATAAAAATAAGATAAATACCAACCCGTTTCCTACCGCTGTTCCTTTATTTTCTTTTACAAACTCAACACTTTCTTTGTATTTAAAATGACGTTCTAAGGTGTAATCCATATTACCAAAACCTGCATAATAGGCTTGTATCAAAAATAATAATGCGGTTGAAAACAATCCTATTACAGGTATTAAACTTAGCAATAAAACAGGAATCGTTACAAGTAATTCACGCAGTAAATTTCGAGTATTTATTCGAATTCCTCTTATTAACTGCTCTTGAAAAGATGTTTTTCGATGGCTGTGATTTCCGCCAGTTAAATACGCTTCAATTTTTTCTGATACAGGGCTCATAAACGGTGCCGATAATGCCATAACAATATGTTTGTAAAGTATTAATCCGATAAGTAAAATTGATAATCCGCTTAAAAAAGTACTGATTACTTCAAAGGTTTGTTTTCCAAAATCCCATTTCCAAAAATTAGCGATATAATGCCCTACATCATCCGACAAAGCGTAGGCTGAACTTGCAATTATAATAGCAGTAAAAACACTTATTAATATCGGAATTATAAAATAGTTCCATAATTTTAGTTTCGATATTAATTGAAAAGCCCCGAAATAAGCTTTTATTGCTTGTAGTATATTTTTTATCATTTTTATTATTTTAACTAAATTAAAAAACCTCTTTCCGATAAAAGAAAGAGGTTTTGAAGTATTTTCACTATATTTTCAATGTGTTATTAAAGTCAAATCAGCATTTATTTAATTACCGCTTTAATAAAATTATCTAATTCTTGTTCGTTAATTTTATTAACTTCATCCCATCCCATCTTTTTGGTTGGCGATAAAGCACCTCTTTTAAAGTCTAAAATTCGTTTTTTATCGGTAATTAAATATGCCGACGGATAATCTAACTTATGAATAAAACCAGCTACATTTAAAGAAGATCTATTTTCTAATTTTTCAGTAGAAGGAACTAAGAATATTCTTTTGTCAAGTTTTTCTGCCATTCTAGCAACACCTTTTTCTAAATCTGAAAAAAGCATGATAAATTTTACTTTACCGTCATACTTTTCTACCATTTTATTCAATGCAGGAATTTCTCCCCAACAAGGTGCACACCATGTAGCAGCAGCTAATAAAACAATAGGAATATCAATAGCTTCAGTACTTATGGTTTCTCCTTTAATTGATGTAAAATTATAATTAGAAATATATTTATCTTTAATACAATTATACACCACATCGTCTAACATTGCAACATCATTACTTCCCGTAGAAATACACTGATCAACAATATCTTTGTAATAAATTCTCTTTTGAGAAAAACCTTGCGTTGCTAGTAATAAAGTTAATATAAGTACTATTTTATTCATTTTTAATAATTTAAAAGGGGGTTACATTTTTAAACCTTATACTCTTTTACCGCATCGATAAATGCTTTTGCATTTTCAAGCGGAATATTAGGTAAAATTCCGTGCCCTAAGTTAACAATATATTTGTCTTTACCAAACTCATTTATCATTTGGTGTACCATTTTTTTAATTTCAGCTGGTGGCGACAACAATCTAGAAGGATCAAAATTACCTTGTAATGTAATATTTCCTCCTGTTAAATAACGTGCGTTTCTAGGTGAACATGTCCAGTCAACTCCTAATGCTGAAGCATTTGAGTTTGCCATTTTATCTAAAGCAAACCAACATCCTTTCCCAAAAGCAATAACTGGTGCATCGTCTTTTAATGCTTCAATTATTTCGTTGATATATTGCCATGAAAATTCATGATAATCAGTTGGTGATAACATTCCACCCCATGAGTCAAAAATTTGAACAGCATCTACACCTGCTTTTACTTTTGCTTTTAAATAAGCAATCGTAGTCTCTGTTATCTTACTAAGCAATTGGTGTGCCAAAACTGGTTTTGTAAAACAAAATTCTTTTGCTTTGTCAAAATTCTTTGATCCTTGCCCTTGTACAACATAACATAAAATTGTCCATGGCGACCCTGCAAAACCAATTAAAGGAACCTGGTCGTTCAACTTTTCTTTGGTTACTTTAATAGCCTGCATTACGTAGTCTAGTTCGATATTTACATCAGGAACAACAACGGTATCTAATCCTTTTTGATCTCTAATCGGGCTTGGTAAATAAGGACCAAAATCAGGTTTCATTTGCACCTCAATATTCATCGCCTGTGGAATCACTAAAATATCTGAAAATAAAATAGCAGCATCCATTCCATACCTACGGATAGGTTGTACGGTAATTTCTGAAGCTAATTCAGGAGTTCTACAACGGGTAAAAAAGTCGTATTTCTTTTTTATTTCTTGAAATTCTGGTAAATAACGCCCAGCTTGACGCATCATCCAAACTGGTGGACGATCTACAGTTTCTCCTTTTAATGCTCTTAAAAATAAATCGTTTTTTATCATTTTATACTTTTTTACTAACTGTTCATTTTTAATTCGTTTAAAATTTAAAAATGAACAGACAGCTATTTTGTTATTTATATTTTAGAAACAGCTTCCATTGCTTTATCAATCGCTTTTGAAACCTTTTTCATATCTTTTTTTGTTAAAGCTGAAGATAAAAACCAAGATTCAAACTGTGATGGTGGTAAAAATACACCGTTTTTGATCATTGCCCAAAAGAAGGTTGCAAATTTATTGGTATCTGATGTTTGTGCCTGTTCAAAATTAGTTACCGTAACATTGGTGAAAAATGGGTTTACCATCGAACCAAATCTGTTAACTGTTATTTCTACGCCGTATTTTTGTGCCGAATTTAATAAAAACGTTTCAATCGCTTGCGCAGTTTCATTAAATTTATCGTACGGGTTTTGTCTTTTTAATTCGGTTAAAGTTGCAATTCCACCAGCCATCGCAATTGGATTTCCACTTAGTGTTCCTGCTTGATACATTCCTCCTAAAGGCGACACTTCTTGCATAATTTCGTTACGCGCTCCGTAAGCTCCCACAGGGAAACCTCCACCGATTACTTTTCCTAAACACGTAATATCAGCTTCTACCCCTAACAATTCTTGTGCACCACCAAATTTAGAACGAAAACCTGTCATAACCTCATCAACAATTAACAAAGCTCCTTTTGATTCTAAATAGGTTTTTAAGTCTGTCAAAAAGTTATCCGAAGGCAATACAACTCCCATGTTACCTGCAATAGGCTCTAAAATAACCCCTGCAATATCGTCATGTTCTTCAAAATGTGCTTTTACACTTTCTAAATCGTTATAAGTAGCAATCAATGTATTTTTTACTGCACCTTCTGGCACTCCTTTACTTCCTGGTAAACTTAAAGTAGCCAAACCAGAACCTGCTGCAACCAATAAAGCATCTTGATGCCCATGATAACAACCCGAAAATTTTATAATTTTATCTTTTCCTGTAAAAGCTCTTGCCAAACGGATTCCACTTAAAACAGCTTCTGTTCCTGAATTTACAAAACGAACTTTATCCATCCCTGGAAAAGCATCACAAACTATTTTAGCTAATTTAATTTCATTTTCTGTAGATGCACCAAAAGAATACCCATTTTTCAAGGCTTTTTTAATAGCTTTCTCTACTTTTTCATGACGATGCCCTAAAATCATTGGTCCGTAAGACAATACTAAATCTACATACGTATTATTATCAACATCGGTAATTTGACTTCCTTTTGCTTTTTTGATAAACAATGGATTCCCTCCTACTGATGAAAACGCTCTTACTGGCGAATTTACAGCTCCAACAAGGTTTACCAATCCTTTTTTATATAGTTTTTGTGATTTTTTGAATTCCATTTTTATAGTTTTTTTAGAATCATATTTTCTAGGATTTTATATGAAATAAAAATGTATCGAAAAGGCTTAAAATTAACCTCTTTGATACAAATTTATTATTTCTTTAAAAATTTACTAGATATGACAATTCGTATTTCGTTTTATTTTCTATTCAAAACTTTTGCCGCTTCTTTAGCAAAATAAGTAATAATAATATCGGCTCCTGCTCTTTTCATTGACAGTAAGCTTTCCATCATCACTTTTTCACCATCAATCCAACCTTTTTCTGCTGCTGCTTTTACCATTGAATATTCTCCACTTACATTATAACAAGCAATTGGTCGGTCAAAATTATTTTTTAAATCTCTAATGATATCTAAATAAGATAACGCTGGTTTTACCATTAAAATATCTGCTCCTTCTTGATCATCAAAAGTTGCTTCACGCATTCCTTCATCTCTATTCGCAGCATCCATTTGATAGGTTCTTCTATCACCAAAAGAAGGTGCAGAATCTACCGCTTCTCTAAAAGGTCCGTAAAATGCTGATGCATATTTTACAGAATACCCCATAATTGGTAAGTTCGCAAAGCCAGTATTATCAAGAGATTCTCTCATCATGGCAATTGTTCCATCCATCATTCCTGAAGGCGCAACCATATCTGCTCCTGCTTTTGCGTGCGAAACAGTTTGTTTTGCTATATTTACTAAAGTTGCATCATTATCAACATCATTATTATGAATAACGCCACAATGACCGTGCGATGTATATTCGCAAAAACAAACATCAGTAATTACATATAAATCAGGATAATTCTTTTTGATAAAACGGATTGCTTGTTGCATGATTCCGTTATCATTCCATGTTTCAGTTCCTTGGTCATCCTTTTTAGCAGGAATTCCGAATAATAAAACAGCAGGAATATTTAATTCAACAACCTCATCCAATTCTTTAGAAATTCTATCCAAAGAAAAACGTTTGATACCAGGCATAGAACTTATTTCTGTTTCAATATTTTCACCTTCTTCAATAAATAAAGGATATACAAAATCATCAACAGATACTTTTGTTTCTCTAACTAATCTTCTAATTCCTTCGGTTTTTCTAAGTCTTCTTGTACGAAACATAACAATATATTTTGATAAAATTAAGCGCAGTAAACATTTCTAAAAAACCTTAACTGCACTTAATTTTACTTTTTTATTCTTTTATAAAATGTGCATTTACCAATTCAACAACACTTTCTACGGTTGGTAATTTAGCAACTTGTACATTTTCGAAATATTTACGAGCTTCTTTTGCAGTACTTTCACCAATACAGAAGGCTATTTTATCTGCCGTATTTTCTTTCATATAACTTTCAACGGTTGATGGGCTATAAAATAACACACCGTTTACAGCATCGTCAACTTTAGATGAACTAAGCGTCGTTTTATACGCCTCTACTTCGTTTACCGTAATTCCGTTTTCTTTTAACGTATTTGGTAACGTATCTAAACGTAAATCACTACAAAAATAAGTAGCAGATTGTCCTTTTATTTCAGTTGCTAAATAAGCAGCTAATTTTGAAGCATTTCTTTCAGATTTTACTACTTTTCCGATTCTTTGCTCAATTAATTTTTTGGTTCTACGCCCAACACAATAAATATTTTTGAAATTTAATTCATCCGAAGTAAATGAATTTGCAATTGCTTCTACCCCATTTTGACTGGTGATAATTACATTTTCAATTTCATCTTTAACCACTTTAGGAGCAATTCTATTAAAACGAATTTTAATAAAATCACTATCTTGAACATCAATTGATGAATCAACTAATTCTTTTTGAATTTCAGATAATTTTTTAGTAGAATAAATAGCGAAGTCTTTTTCTTCTTCTACATTTTTTATCATTAATTCTTTACCTCCTTTATTGATAATATAATCAGCACAATCTTTCGCTAAAAAACGATGACGCCCAACTTTAGCATTTTTAGTTACTGATATTTTCTTTTTACCATCTTCACTTAATAATAAACCTCTAAAGTTTATTTCTTCCGTTTTAGGGTCAACATAAGCAATTGCACCTATTGGCGCAGTACAACCGCCCTCTAATAAGTTTAAAAACTCACGCTCAATACCTACACAAAGTTGTGTTTCGTAATGGTTTAGTTGCTCACAAGCATCTTTAGAAAAATCATCATTACTTGAAACAGTAATCATAATTGCTCCTTGTGCTGGTGCAGGAATCATCCACGATAAGTTAATTGCTCCTTCTGGTCGCTTTCCTAATCTTTCTAATCCTGCGGCAGCAAAAATAGCGCCGTCCCATTCGTTATCTTCTAATTTTTGTAAACGTGTGTTTACATTTCCTCTTAAACCAACTACTTCGTGCGTAGGATAACGGTTTAACCATTGTGCTCTTCTACGTAAACTACCCGTTGCAATAACAGCATTTGGTTGCCCAAAAAACTCTTCGTTATCTTTTAATAGTAAAATATCGTTGTAATTTGCACGTTTTAAAACAGCTCCTTGAATAATTCCTTCAGGTAAAACCGTTGGAACATCTTTTAATGAATGCACGGCAATATCAATATCACCAGCTAACATAGCAAGGTCTAAATTTTTAGTAAAAACACCTGTAATTCCTAATTCGTGTAACGGTGTATCTAAATCAAGATCTCCTGTTGATTTTATTGGAATTATTTCACATTCGTACCCTAATTCTTCTAATTCTTTACGAACTTTGTTTGCTTGCCACATAGCCAATTGGCTATCTCGTGTACCTATTTTAATTGTCTTCTGCATGGATAGTTTCTAAATTTGCCCCAAACACTTTTGCCATTACTTCTATACTATTACTGACAGAAGTTTCTTCGGTTTTTAAGTGTTTCACAAATTGTGTGGTTATTTTTTGAATAAATCTTGATGTAATTACTTCTGCTTGCGATTCGTCAAAATCTTTTATTTTTTTCTTATGAAAAGCGATTTCATCTTGTTGAATAGTTTTTAACGATTCTTTTAACGCCGTAATTGCGGGTGTAAATTTACGATGATTTAACCACTCTTTGAACTCATTTTTATAGATTTCTATAATTTTTTCTGCTGCAGGCACTTCTTGCTGACGAATAGCCAATGTTTCATCTGTTATTTTTGATAATTCATCAACGTTTATTAGCGTAACATTTGGTAAATCGGCAACTTCTTTCGATACGTTTGCAGGCATTGATAAATCTAAAATTAAAAGCGGGTTTTTTGTTAAAACATGTTCTCTTTTAATGGTTGCCTGAGCCGCACCTGTTGATACGATTAGCACATCGGTATTTGCGATTTCTTTGTTTAAGTTTTCGAATTTCGCATTTTGAATAGCTGGATGCTCTTTTACAAATTCAATGGCTTTTTCTTCGGTTCTATTAACTAAACGTACTGATTTATTTTGTGTATATTCTGCTAAATTTTTACAAGTATGTTTTCCCATTTTACCCAAGCCAAAAACCAACATGTTTTTAGCGTTATAACTCGGTAAATTTTTAATAAGATACTGAACTGCTGCATAAGAAACCGATGTAGTCCCTGAACTTAGTTTTGTTTCGTTTTTTACACGCTTACTAGCCTGCATTACGTGGTTTAATAAACGCTCAAAATACGCATTTACCGTTCCTATTTCTTTTGCTAATTTAAAAGCCTGACGTAGCTGCCCAACAATTTCATAATCGCCTAGTATTTGGCTATCTAAACCTGTCCCCATTCTAAAGAGGTGGCGAATTGCTTCGTTATTCTTATAAACGTTTGATACTTCCGCAAATTCTTCAATTGCTCCGTTAGAATATTTACACAATAGGCTTATTAACTGAAAAGGATGCGCTGCAAAACCTGTAATTTCGGTTCTGTTACAGGTTGATAACACAAAAATGCCATCAATCCCGCTTTGTTTTGCATCTTCTAAAAGTGCTACTTGGTTTTCTTTCGAAATACTAAATTTACCTCGAATAGTTGCATCAGCTTTTTTATAGCTAACACCTATGTTGTATAAATTCTTGTTATGTTTATCTGTTGCCATTCAGTCTTCTTCAGTAAGGAGTGACAAAAATATAAAGATTAAATAAAAAAAAATGTCGCTCAAAGAACTTTTAATGTCGCTTGCTGTTTTTTAGTATAAAAACATCTCTAAAACACTTATAAAGTGTATTTTTGCAGTGAAATCAGCTATGGAAGCTAATTCAATTTAGAGTCATTCTAAATAGATTATTTTTAATTATATTTTAGACTATGTCAAAAAACATCGCAGAAAGTACGTTTAGAGAAATCATCCTAGAAAAAGGTTTTTTTGTTTTAAAATTTCAAAATAACACCAACGAAACTGAATTTTACAAAAGAGACATTGACAACTCCTATATACAGTTACATTATTGTGTTAAAGGGAATTGCAAGTTTCATTTTAACAATACCAGCTATACATTTAACGTGTTAGACAAGCATGTTATCTTTTTATATAACCCACAGCAAAACCTTCCTATAAACTTAGAGATTTTACCGAAAACATCTTTGGTGTCTCTTTTAATTTCTATTGAAAAATTTCATGCTTTATTTTCAAAAGAAGCCAGTTATATTCCTTTTTTAAGCGATGATAATAAGCATAAAAAATATTATGACGATACTCAAATTAGCCCAAATGCCTTAATGGTTTTACAGCAAATTTTAACGGCAAAAAACCATAGTTCGATGAAAGATCTTTACATAAAAGGGAAAACATACGAATTATTAAGCCTTCATTTTGATACTGGCGAAAATACCGAAAATGAATACTGTCCTTTTTTAGTAGATGATCGAGAAATTCAAAAAATAAGACATGCAAAAGATATTATTATTGCTAAAATGAGTGAACCGCCTACCCTACAAGAACTTGCTACCGAAGTGGGTTTAAATTTAAAAAAATTAAAAGAAGGCTTTAAACAAATATATGGCGACACGGTTTACAGTTTTCTTTTTGATTACAAAATGGAACACGCGCGCAAACTTTTAGAAAGCAATCAATTTAACGTAAACGAAGTTGGTTTACAACTTGGTTACAGTACTTCTAGCCATTTTATAGCCGCTTTTAAAAAGAAATTTGGCACTACTCCAAAACAATATGTAATTTCTTTACAAGCCAATCAAAAGTAAAAAAGATGAAACAACTTACGCATTACGACATAGAAAACAAGCAACAAACATTTCCAATAACCATTGTTTGCGATGCCATACGAACTCCTGAAAACATCGGTATGTGTTTTCGTATTGCCGAGAGTTTTGGGGTTCAAAAAATATTTTTACACCAAAGTTCGCCTTCTATTCAAAATAGAAACGTAAAACGCACCGCTAGAAATACTATTGCGCAAATTGAACATGAAATTTATGATGATTTCAACCAAGTTATTAAGCAATTAAAAGCCGAAGGAAATACCATTATAGGTATTGAAGTTGCCGATAAAAGTGTAGCGCTTCAAAATTTCGATTTTACATCCGAAGAAAAAATAGTACTACTTTTAGGAAGTGAAAGAAATGGCATTGAAAACATTAATAATGTTGATGCAACTGTTGCAATTCCTATGTTTGGTAGAAACTCATCAATGAACGTAATACACAGTTTAAGCATTGCTTTATATGAAACAACAAATCAATTAAATAAGATAAAATAACATTAAAAACACGGTAAATCAGGTTCTTTTAAACAAACTTGCTTTACTTAGATTGACAAAAAAACAAAAAAATGAAAGGAGCTTTATTAGTCAACTTAGGATCACCTGAAAGCACAGATCCAAAGGATGTAAAAAAATATTTAGGAGAGTTTTTAATGGACGAACGCGTAATTGATGTTCCGTATTGGTTTCGTTCATTTTTAGTAAAAGGAATTATTTTAAACACACGCCCGAAACAATCAGCAGCGGCTTATAAAAAAATTTGGTGGAAAGACGGTTCTCCTTTAATTGTTTTATCAGAAAGATTACAAAAAAAGGTGCAAGAAAAAACTGAATATCCTGTTGCTTTAGCAATGCGATACGGTACAATGACCATTAAAAAAGGATTGCAAGAATTACATGATAAAGGTGTTACCGAAGTATTATTAATTCCTTTATATCCTCAATTTGCGATGGCAACAACTGAAACTATTGTGGTCTTAGCTGAAGAAGTTAGAAAGGAGTTTTTCCCAGAGATGAAAATTACCGATGTTCCTGCTTTTTATAAAAAACCGGAATACATCAGCGCTTTATCGAACAGTATTAAAGAGTATTTAGCCGATAAAGAATACGACCATATATTATTTTCTTACCATGGAGTTCCTGAGCGTCATATTCGCAAATCTGACATTACAAAAAGCCATTGTAAAATAGACGGAAGCTGTTGTAATACGCCATCAAAAGCGCATGAATTTTGTTACCGTCATCAATGTTTTCAAACTACAAAAAATGTAATATCAGCATTAAATTTAGATGAAAATATGGTTTCTACTTCTTTTCAATCTCGTTTAGGAGTTGATCCTTGGCTACAACCTTATACTGATAGAACTATTGTAAAAAAAGCCGAAAAAGATGGTATTAAAAAACTAGCAATTGTAACACCTGCTTTTGTTTCTGATTGTTTAGAAACTTTAGAAGAAATTGCCATGGAAGGAAAACACGAGTTTTTAGAAGCCGGTGGTGAAGAATTCCATACAGTGCCTTGTATTAACGACAATAAACAATGGGTCAATGTTTTAGCTGACTGGATTAATAAGTGAAAAAACTTAAAACAAGTGCGTTATTCTAATTTTATTATCTATATTCGCTCTAAATTAGATATAAAAAACAATGAAAAATTTAAAAAAAATTGCTGCAGGACTTGCTATTGCTGTGGTATCTGTAGGAAGTATTAGTGCTCAAAAGAAAGTTGGTACTTTCGGAGGTTTAACTCAAAAAAATCTTGGGTTTAAAAAAATAAGACTTCCATACACCGATGTAGTTTCTTACAAAGGTTTTGTGAAGCCAGGTAATGAAGACGAAGTTAAAGATTGAAAAAAATTCTATTATTTATACCTTTGGATTCCTGCTGTTTCTCCTGAGTTAGGTATCAGAATGGTTTCTCCTGTAGGAAAAAACAAACCGAAAAATGCCATTGTATCTGCTGATTTTGAAGCAAATAAAAAATCTAAAGATTATTTTGATACTTACATTACTTTAGAGCGTTCAGATATTTTTACAAAAGGTTCTATTACCGAAAGTAAAGTTAAAAACGCAAATTGGCACACACTTGCTAAAAATGATGATAGTAGCGAAATGCCTAAATTACCTAGTGGATCTAGATATAATTCATTATTAAGGTATAAAAGTGAAATAGGAAATCCTTTAAAAGCCATTACTACTGGTTTGTACAGAATTGGATTTACGACCTATAAAAAAGGAGAAGTAAAAGGTACATTTTTAGCTCAAATTGCAGCACCTATAAAATTACCAGGAGTTGTTGTTGCTAAATCTATTGCTGAATTAAAAAAGCAAATGTAATTAATTACATTAAAATCATTAAATTTGAGGTCTTAAAACAATATTGTTTTAAGACCTCATTTTTTTTATTATGGATTTTTTATATATAAAAGCACTACATATTATTTTTGTAGTTACTTGGTTTGCGGGTTTATTTTATGTTGGGCGCTTATTTATTTATCATGTAGAAGCCGAAAAAAAAGAAGAACCTGCCAAAACAATTTTACAAACGCAGTACAAATTAATGACCAAGCGTTTGTGGTATATTATTACCTGGCCATCGTTATTTTTAGCGAGTTTTTTTGCTATTTGGATGCTTATAGAAAATCCTATTTATTTAGAATTGCCTTGGATGCACGTTAAATTAGCCTTTGTTTTAGCCTTATATTTTTACCACGGATTTTGTCATAAAATATATAAAGAATTACAGCGAGATGAAATAAATTACAGCCCTACAAAATTAAGAATATTTAACGAAGCACCAACTATAATTTTGTTTGCCGTCGTTTTTTTAGTGGTTTTAAAAAACACGATTAGTTGGGTTTGGGGAGTTGCAGGAATTATTCTTTTTGGTGTATTATTAATGCTTGGAATTCAGTTTTACAAAAAATTAAGAGCTAAAAAATCTTGGGACAAACAAGACAGTGAATTGCTTAAAAAACAGGATAAATAATCCGTTAATTTTTATTTTGACATCAAAAAAAATTAAAAACACCTTAAAAAACAATCTTAAAACAACAGTATGAAAAAAATATTTTTAGTATTTATTAGCCTTATTTTACTTAGTTCATGTGCTTCTAAAAGTGATGAAATACCAACCCCTGAAGAACTAATAGAAACCAAAGATCCTCTTATCGGTATTTGGAAATTAACCCACAAAAACACCATAGCTATAACAGATATTTGCCAAAAAAAAGACAGCTACACCTTTGTTAATAATGGTTATTATATTTTTAATGATTATAATAACACCAATAATTTATGCGCTAAGGATGAAAAATCATCTTATAAAGGCTATTGGAAAAATAACAAAAACAATACTTATAACTTTAAAAAACACGGATATACAGGTAATGGTGCCGATTTAAACATTACTTTCTCTGAAGATAAACAAGAATTTACCTTTCCTAGTAATGGTTTAACTTACAAAAGACAGTAACTCATAAAAAATCCGAAATTTTAAAAATTTCGGATTTTTTTATGCACTTTTTATATCACTTCTCTTTTATCACACTTTTATTGACTGCTCAAAAGGAATACGGTTTACAATAGACCTACCTAAAGTAATTTGGTCGGCATATTCTAACTCATCGCCTACCGAAATTCCACGGGCAATGGTAGAGGTTGTTATATTGCAATCTTCTATTTGCTTGTAAATATAAAAATTTGTAGTATCGCCTTCCATCGTTGCACTCAAAGCGAAAATCAATTCTTTTATTTCGCCTTTTTTAACCTTAGCAACCAAAGATGCTATTTCTAAATTTTGAGGACCAATTCCTTCAATGGGCGAAATTTTACCACCCAAAACATGATACATCCCTCTAAATTGTGCCGTGTTTTCAATAGCCATTACATCTCGAAGATCTTCAACAACACATACAATACTAGCGTTTCTATTCGGGTTATTGCAAATTTCACATAAAACGGTATCGGAAATATTATGACATTTTTTACAGGCTTTTACATCGTTTCGTAACTGCGTTAAAGCACTTGTTAAATAAGCGGTGTTTTCAGTAGGTTGTTTTAATAAATGTAAGACCAAACGAAGCGCCGTTCGCTTGCCTATTCCTGGCAATCGACTTACCTCATCGACTGCTTTTTCTAGTAATTTTGAAGAAAAATCCATGCCGCAAATTTACAATTTTTCAAATAGCATCGCTAAAATATATCAGTTTAAAAAAGTATCTTTGTTGCTTACATTTAAACAAACAATTTACAATGAATTCAGAAATAAGAAACTTAGAGCCTAAAGCTGTTTGGAAGAATTTTGCCGACTTAAATGCCGTACCTCGTCCATCTAAAAAAGAAGAAAAAGTTATCCAATTTATGGTTGATTTTGGTAAAAACTTGCAATTAGAAACGATGGTCGATAAGGTTGGAAACGTAATTATTCGCAAGCCAGCTTCTTTAGGAATGGAAAACCGTAAAGCCATTGTACTTCAAAGTCATTTAGACATGGTACATCAAAAAAACTCTGACACTGTTTTCGATTTTGATACAGAAGGAATTAAAATGTTTGTTGATGGTGATTGGGTAAGGGCTAAGGGAACTACTTTGGGTGCCGATAACGGTTTAGGTGTTGCCTCAATTATGGCTATTTTAGAATCTTCAGAAATTGTACATCCTGCTATTGAAGCTTTGTTTACTATTGATGAAGAAACTGGTATGACTGGTGCAATGGGCTTAGAAGGTGGCATTTTAAAAGGAGAAATCTTATTAAATTTAGACACCGAAGATGATGACGAAATTAGCATGGGTTGTGCAGGTGGTGTCGATGTTACCGCTACAAGAACTTATACTCAAGAAGCTACTCCTGAAAATACAACGGCTTTTAAAATTTCTATTACAGGTTTAAAAGGAGGTCATTCAGGAATGGATATTATTAAAGGTTTAGGAAATGCCAATAAAATAATGAATCGTTTATTATTTGATGGTTTTACAAACTTTGGTTTACGTGTTGCCCATATAAATGGCGGTAGTTTACGTAATGCTATTCCTCGTGAAAGTTTTTCAACAGTTGTTGTTGATACTGTATCAAAAGAACCTTTCTTATTTGAAACTCAACAATTAATAAATACGATTAAAGCAGAATTTGCTTTATTAGAAGTTAATTTATCAATTGAATTAGAACAAGTTGAAACCCCTAAAAACGTGATGGATTTAGGTATTCAAGAAGGATTTATAAAATCAATGTACACGGCTTTAAATGGTGTATATCGTATGAGCCCAGATATTGAAGGATTAGTAGAAACCTCTAATAATATCGCTCGTGTTACTGCAAAAGACGGAAAAATAAGAATCGCTTGTTTAACTCGTTCTTCTTCAGAAAGTAATAAATGGGATTTAGCAAACGCAATGCGTTCGGCTTTTGAATTAGCAGGTTTTGATGTTGAATTTTCTGGTTCGTATCCTGGTTGGTTGCCAAATTTAAATTCTGAAATATTAAAAGTTGTTGAAAAATTATATGTAGAATTACATAACGAGCAGCCAAATGTAGCTGCTTGTCATGCAGGTTTAGAATGCGGTCTTTTAGGGCAAAATTACCCTGATATGGACATGGTTTCTTTCGGACCAAATATTAGAGGACCACACTCTCCTGACGAATGTGCTCAAATTTCATCAACACAAAAATATTGGAAATTTTTATTAGAAATTTTAAAAAATATCCCTAGTAAAAACTAAACAGTAAATAACATCTTAAAAACCACAACCTAACTGTTGTGGTTTTTTTGTTTACATTTACGCTATGAATTTGTTATCACACTTATATTTATCAGGAAATGACACGCAATTAATGATTGGAAATTTTATTGCCGATCATATTAAAGGCAACAAAATAACTCATTTTAACCCACAAATTCAAAAAGGCATTCTTTTACACCGCCAAATTGATACCTATACCGATGCACATAAAATTGTTAGAAAAAGTAAAAGACGTTTACACGAACGCTACGGACATTACGACGGCGTAATTATTGACATCTTTTTCGATCATTTTTTAGCTAAAAACTGGGCTATTTATTCAGAAATCCCTTTAGATATTTACGTAAATTCTGTGTATCAATTATTAGAAGAAAACAAACAGATTCTCCCTGAAAAAACACAAAAATTATTGCCAAATATGATACGGTATAATTGGCTGTATAATTATCAATTTACCAACGGAATTCAAGAAGTATTAAACGGCATTAATAAACGTACACAAGGAAAATCTCAAATGAATCTGGCTTCGGAAGATTTAGAAAACCATTACCGCTTATTTGAAGAAGATTTTACGCTCTTTTTTGAAGATTTACGCTCTTTTTGCAGCGTAAAAATTACTGAAATTAAAGAAGAAGAAAAATAAATACAAAACCAAATACGAGAATCTATTTTTATATATTAAATGACCCTATCTGAAACTCATAAAGTGCCGTTACTAGAAAACCCCATTCGATTGCAAGAATACGGTGTTGGAATTTTTAAAACCATTCCAACAAAATCGGGTATTAAAAAAGCGCTAAAAAAAAACTTAATTTTTGTTGATAAAAAAATTGCCACTTCTGCCCTATTTATCACTGGAAATGAAAAAATAGAATTGTATAAAATTGGCGAAGACACTACTTTTAAGCACTTTGATTTTCCGTTAGAAATTATTTTTGAAGATGATTATTTAGCTGTTATTTATAAACCTGCTGGTATTTTAGTTAGTGGAAACTCGTTTGCAACTATTGATAATGCACTCTTGCAAAATATCAAAAAAAGCCCTTTAGAAGATGCTGTTCGCCCTCGACCTGTACATCGATTAGATTATCCAACAAGTGGGCTTTTATTGGTTGGAAAAACAAGTTCGAGTATCATCGCTTTAAATAAATTATTTGAGGATAAAGAAATTCAAAAAACATATCATGCAGTAACTATCGGGAAAATAGAAAATAACGGAATTATTGATTTTCCTATTGATGATAAAAAAGCTGAAACATCTTATAAACTGATAAAATCAGTTATTTCTGAACGATTCAAAATGTTAAATCTTGTTGAATTAACACCAAAAACAGGGCGTAAACATCAGTTAAGAAAACATTTATTAGCTATAAATAGCCCTATTTTAGGCGATAAAGAACATTTTTTAGACGGCTTTGTTTTAAACGGAAAAGGATTGTATTTACACGCCTCTAGCCTACAATTTGAGCATCCTTTTACAAAAAAAGAGCTGTTTATTACAAAAGAGCTTCCTAAGAAATTTAAAAAAATTATATCTTTGCCAACATGCGAATAGACATTATTACCCTAGCACCCGATTTATTAAAAAGCCCGTTTGAACATTCAATGATGAAACGCGCTATTGACAAAGGTTTAGCCGAAATTCATTTTCATAATTTACGTGATTATGGGCTTGGCTCTTACAAAAAACTAGACGACACCCAATTTGGTGGTGGCGCAGGAATGGTTTTAATGATTGAGCCTATTGATGCTTGTATTTCTAAATTACAAGCTGAAAGAAAATATGACGAAATTATTTATATGACACCTGATGCGAAAACATTGAATCAATCAATAGCAAATACGCTTTCGTTAAAAGAAAATATCATTATTTTAACAGGGCATTATAAAGGAGTTGACCAACGTGTGCGTGATAAATTTATTACCAAAGAGGTTTCTATTGGCGATTACGTTTTAACAGGCGGAGAATTAGCAGCTGCTATTTTATGCGATGCTGTTGTGCGTTTAATCCCTGGAGTTTTAGGCGATGAACAATCTGCTTTAACAGATTCTTTTCAAGATAATTTATTATCGCCACCCGTTTACACAAGACCTGCAGAATATGACGGAATGAAAGTTCCTGAAATATTATTATCAGGGAATTTCCCTAAAATTGACAAGTGGCGAGAAGAAAAAGCCTACGAACACACCAAAAATATAAGGCCCGATTTATTAGATGAATAATCGTTTTATACTTTAGCTACCTATTTTATTTGAAACTATTGGCTATATGTATTAAAAAAATAATCGATTAAATAAACTGATAATCAACAGTGTAAATCAATAAATATTATTTAAAAATAAGTTCGTATTTTATAATATTTTGATTAATTTTGCAGCAATAAATTAACCTCTGACGATACTCGTGTATGTTGTTTTATAAAACTATATAAATATCATTACCATGGATTTAGTAAAATTTGTTCAAGACGAATTTGTAACAAGAAACGAATTACCAGTATTCTCTTCAGGAGATACAATTACTGTGTATTACGAAATTAGAGAGGGAGAAAAAGTACGTACTCAGTTTTTTAGAGGTGTAGTTATTCAAAAAAGAGGTGTTGGTGCTTCTGAAACTTTTACTATCAGAAAAATGTCTGGTACTGTAGGTGTTGAGCGTATCTTCCCTATTAACTTACCTGCTATTCAGAAAATTGAAATAAACAAAAAAGGTATTGTACGTAGAGCACGTATCTTTTACTTTAGAGATCTTACTGGTAAAAAAGCAAGAATTAAAGAAAGAAGAGGTTAGGAATAACTTTTTTATTCAACTTATAAAAAAGCGTTGTGATTTTTCACAGCGCTTTTTTTTGGTTTATAAACACGTAAAAAAAGACGCGATAAATCGGCGTATCTACCCATATTTTTCGGATTTAATTTTATCATATCGATAATAAAACACCCTAACTATTAACAGTTTTGCATCAAAAAAATCATTTCTAATTCTTAAATTTGCAATACTTCAATAAATTTAATAATAACTGTGCGTGTTTTAACAACACCGCGTTAAAAAACTGATATATGAGCAAAATAGCAAAAATTATGTACACGAAAACGGATGAAGCTCCTGCGTTAGCTACTCGTTCGTTTTTACCTATTGTAAAAGCCTTTACAAAATCATCTGATATAGCAATAGAAACCAAAGATATTTCTCTTGCAGCACGTATTCTTGCTAATTTTTCAGATTTCTTAACTAAAGAACAACAAGTTGAAGATGCCTTGGCTTTTTTAGGTGAATTGGCTAAAAAACCAGAAGCTAATATTATTAAATTACCAAATGTTTCTGCATCTGTACCTCAACTAAAAGCAGCAATTAAAGAATTACAATCATTAGGGTATGCTTTACCTGACTTCCCAGAGGAAGCAAATACAGCGGACGAAAAAGCTATTTTAGCGCGTTATAATAAAATTAAAGGATCGGCTGTAAACCCAGTTTTACGTGAAGGAAATTCTGACCGTAGAGCTCCGAAAGCAGTGAAAAATTACGCAAGGAAAAACCCGCATTCAATGGGTGCTTGGGCTTCAACTTCTGAAACTCATGTTGCTACAATGAATGATGGTGATTTTGCACATACCGAAAAATCTGTTACTATAAAAGATGCTACCGATGTAAAAATTGTACATACAAGCGCAAACGGAACAGCAACTACCTTAAAGGAAAAAGTTTCGTTATTAGATGGCGAAATTATTGACGGTTCAGTAATGAGTAAAAAAGCATTATTGGCTTTTTTATCTGAAGAATTAGCCGATACCAAAGAAAAAGGATTATTATTTTCTTTACACATGAAAGCAACGATGATGAAGGTTTCTGACCCAATTATTTTTGGGCATGCCGTTCGTGTTTTCTTTAAAGATTTATTCGCAAAACATAGCGCTACTTTTGAAGAAATTGGTGTTGATGTAAATAACGGATTCGGAAACTTACTTAGTAATTTAGAAGAAGTATCTGCCGATAAAAAAGCAGCAATTTTAGCTGATATTGACGCTATTTATGCAAATAATGCAGACGTAGCAATGGTAAATTCTGATAAAGGAATTACCAATTTACATGTTCCTTCGGATGTAATTATTGATGCTTCAATGCCTGCAATGATTCGTACTTCGGGGCAAATGTGGAATAAAGCAGGGAAACTACAAGATACCAAAGCAGTAATTCCTGATAGTTCGTATGCTGGTTTATACCAAGAAACCATCAATTTCTGTAAAAAGAATGGTGCTTTTGATCCTACAACAATGGGAACGGTTCCTAATGTTGGTTTAATGGCGCAAAAGGCGGAAGAATATGGTTCGCATGATAAAACTTTTGAAATTTCTGCAAACGGAACTGTTAATGTAATTGATTCAAATGGAACTGTTTTAATATCCCACGAAGTGGAACAAGGCGATATTTGGAGAATGTGTCAAACAAAAGATGCACCTGTTCAAGATTGGGTAAAGTTAGCCGTTACTCGTGCTAGAGCTTCAAAAATGCCTGCTATTTTCTGGTTAGGAAAAGAAAGAGCGCATGATGCTGAAGTTATCAAAAAAGTAGAAAAATATTTACAAAACCACGATACTGCTGGTTTAGATATTCAAATTTTATCGCAAGTTGAAGCGACTAAATATACTTTAGAAAGAGTAAAAGATGGAAAAGATACGATTTCTGTTACAGGAAATGTATTACGTGATTATTTAACCGATTTATTCCCGATTTTAGAATTAGGAACTTCGGCAAAAATGTTATCTATTGTTCCGTTAATGAATGGTGGTGGTTTATTTGAAACTGGTGCTGGTGGTTCTGCCCCTAAACATGTTGAACAATTAGTTAACGAAAATCATTTACGTTGGGATTCATTAGGTGAATTTTTAGCCTTAGCTGTTTCTTTAGAACACTTAGGAACTAGCAACAATAATAGTAAAGCGAACGTTTTAGCTGAAACTTTAGACCTGGCTACTGATAAATTATTAGATAACAAAAAAGGACCTTCTAGAAAAACTGGAGAGTTAGATAATAGAGGTTCTCATTTTTATATTGCAATGTATTGGGCAGAGGCTTTAGCGGCTCAAAATAAAGAAGCAGCATTAAAAGCACAGTTTGCTCCTATTGCTGAAAAGTTAGCAGCAAATGAAGCGGTAATTGTAAATGAATTGAATAAAGTTCAAGGAGAAGCTGTTAACATTGGTGGGTATTACCAACCAAATGATGCTTTAACTGATGTTGTTATGAAACCTAGTGAGGCTTTAAATAGTATTTTAAACGCTATTTAAAAATCGTTTTCACAAGTTTTACAACAGTAAACATAAAAAAAAGCAGATGAATATTCATCTGCTTTTTTAATTTATTGACTACACAAATTAGAATAAAAATAGATCTATCTATTGATATAAACCCATCCTTTTTGTGTTTTAGATACTCCGTGAACTACATAGTTTAAGATGTAAAAATACGTACCTGCAGGTAATTTATCTTTCGAATTTACTACAAACCTACCGGTAGATTCTCCTGTCCAATCATTTTTGTAATTCTCTGTATTGTAAACAAGATTACCCCAACGGTTAAAAATCTCTAAACTATTACTATCGTATTTTGTTAAATTTTTAAAGACTAATGTTTCGTTTTTTGTATCGCCATTTGGTGATATTAAAAGGTTTATGTTGTTTGAATCAGTAAAGCCCGATGCTAGGGTTATAATTTGATAATTATCAGGAATAAAACTGCTTGAGGTTACCGATCCTTCGGTTAAATTTCCTGTTATCTCGGTTGCACCAAGGTCTTCCCATTGGTCATTGTCGTTACTCCAACCTACAACTCTTAATTTTTCAAGACTATTTTTTGATAGCATCGCTACATCACTACGGTCATTCCAAGTTAAGGTAATGCTTGTTTCTGATGCACCGTTTAAATCCCAAAATTCTGTTTTACTAACGTTATCAATAAAGACTTGCTTACTATCTGTTAAAAAATTTTCAGAAAAAGTTGTTGGCATATTTGGATCTTCAAAAAAATAAGCACCTAAAAAAGTGTTTTGCCTATTTTGAATAGGTAATTTCATCGGACGCAGATTATCGCCATCTCCAATTGGAAATGTAAATTCATCAGTTCCTGTATCTCTTAGCATTGCATAACCGTTAATATGCTTATCATCATCTTCACCTACATAAAAACGATGTTTATTAAATTCTAAAGAAATAGCTAGATTGCTTTTCTTTGTAATAACATCACCATACATAAAACTTAAATCGTTGGTAAGGGCTAATGATTTTTCTAAGACCAAGTTATTTGCAACAGCGATATCAAGATTGTAAAAAGTTGCTTTTTTAGCTCCTGAAACTATTAGTGTTTCGGTCTCACTATAAAAACCCGCTGTTCCTTTACTGTTTCTAAAATCGCCATCATTAATTAAATTGGTATGAAAAGCAATGTTTGCATCATCATGTAACTGAATAGTCCCCGTGTTTTTAAATGCCGTTTGGGCAAAGGTTACTGTAGTGGATAAAATGATAAAAAGTAAGTTTTTCATACTATTAATATATGTGAAAATTAATTTATTTGTTGCCAATCAGTTCCGTCAGATTGTAACTGAACTGTACTTCGACTTGGTATATAATTAGTTGTATTAGTTGTTCTTGTTATATAAGTAATATTTAAGTTCACTCCTCGATACCAATTTGTTTTTATAATATAAATACGCCCTGTAACACTACTAGCAGCAGGTAAGGTTATAGTTCTAGTATTTGACTGATCTTTAGCAATCAAGGTATAATGGTCTTCTGTTAAAGTAAAATCAGTATCAGATTTAATAATAGATTTTGAAATAGAACCAGCTACTTGAAAGGTAGAGTTTGCCTTTTTAAAAGAAGCGTCATTAGCATTGTTATCTAAATTACCCGCAATAGGTACTTCTTGTGGATTTAAATTAATACCAAACCTTGTTTTACTCTCTCTAGCATCCGCACTACCTTGAACACGAAATAATTCTCTATGAAATTCAGCACCTCTATAGTTATAACTTTTAAAAATCATTGGTTCATCGCCATCATCACCAACTATAAATTCTAAACGACCTTGATTATCAGGTCCTGCAGAACCAATTTCGAAAAAATCTGATTTTCCAGCACTTCCTTTCAGTCTAAAACTTCCGTTTGAAGTGGTGAAAAACATGGGTTTATAAAACGTAGTACCACTTGCCTGAAATTGTAAAGCCGAAACACCATTAGCACCCTTAACATGCACTACAGATTGATCAATATCAGTATAATCTGGGTATGGTTGAGTTAAGCCTAATGTTTGCCTACGACCAAACTCTAACATCGGAATGTTATTTGAGCGTATTTGCATTTTAACATCATCGGTAGTTCCTAAAAAGTTAGCCGTTGTTGTTCCTGAGTTTCCTGTGGTTAACCAATTATTTAATGCAGGATTATCAATCCAATTAGTACCTGAAGTTGTTGATGTTAAAATTTGTCCAAACGACCCTGGGCTTCCACTGGTATCTTTAAATCGCTTCTTTACCCAAATATTTTCATTTACAGTAAGGTTTTTTGCTATAGTAAGGTTTTCAGTTATAGTTGCATTGCTATTTAATTGTATATTATTAGCTGCTTCAATAATTACTCCGCCATTTATAGACCCGAATTTAGAGTTATTTTGACTAAGTATTTCAGCTGTATTAGAGTTTACTTTAAACTCATCAATATTATTTAATGAAAAGTTAAGATTATTTGCATCTAAAGTTCTGGCAGTTGTAAGTCTTCCATTTTCTGTATAAATATTACCACTAGCAGTAGCATCTACCCATTTTGTAGCTGTACTTGTTGATGATAAAACTTGCCCATTTCCTCCAAAGCTTCCCGTACTATCTTTGTAACCTTTATCTACAGTAATATTTTCTACAAAACGTGCGTGGTCAACTACGTTAATACCACTAGCAGCTCTTAAATCTAAATAACCTGTAGATTGTAGTGCGATATAATTTGTATCATCTATATAAAAATCAGTTAAATCTGTAAAACGAAATGATTTATTATCACCTGTTACTAATCTATCTGAAGTTAAACTTCCATTTTCTGTATAAATATTATCAACAGAGCCCCTATTACCTGAAGCAATAGCATCTACCCAGTCTGTACCTATACCTGTTGATGATAAAACTTGCCCTGCTGTACCAACATCACCTGTTGTATCAGCAAAAGTACCTGTTACTGATAAATTTTTAGGAATACTAATATTCTGTGTAGCATCTATTGATAAAGCATTTACTCCACCCGTTGTAAAACCTAATTGATCGGCAGCCATACGGTACATTCCTGTATTATTATCACCTGAAAATTTAAATGCAGGATCTCCTACGGTACCATTAGAACTCCTAAAACGGGTAGCTCTTGCTGTTCCGTTTACAGTTAATTTATTAGTATCTGTAGTGTTAAAAGGAGCTCCTACATAAAGCTTAAGAGCTGTGTTATCCCAGGTTAATTGTATGTTGTTTTCTGTTGGCTTCCCATCTGTTCCCGCAAAAAATATAGAACCTGGTGTTCCTGTGTGTGCGGCATTGTCAATCCAATCAGTTCCTATTCCTGTTGATGATAAAACTTGCCCTGCTATACCTGAATCGCCATCCTTATCTAAAAAAGATTTTTTTACTTGAAAATTTTCATCAGCAATGGTACTACTACGTAAATTAACTCCATTAATTGCTTGTAAATTGATCATTTCAGTAGCGTCAAAAGTTATAAATTCAGTATTGGAAATCATAAAAGCTTTAAAATAACCAATATCAAATCTATTTACTATGTTACCTGTTATAGTTCTATCAGCAGTAATATTTCCATTTGTAGTATAAATATTATTGGCAGCAGCGGTAATATTAGAAAGTTTTTTCCATTGATTAGCAACTATAGGCTCATCAGCATCGTAAATTTTTATTTCATTATTTACGGTATCAAACCAAACATCGCCTTCTATTGAATTACTAGGCTCAATTGATGTTGCAGTAGCAGTTACCTTGTTTTTGATATTATCAACCCATTTTGTAGTTGTTCCTGTTGATGATAAAACCTGCCCATTTGCACCTGCATTGTTACTAGCATCTATAAATTGTTTTTTTACTTTAAAATTTTCATCTACAGTAAGATTTTCAGCAATACCAAGACTTTTAGCAATACTCGTGTTGTTATCTAACAGTATATTTCCAAAAGCTGTAATTGTTACATCACCTACACTAGAACCAATTTTTGTTTTGCCTGAACTAAGTATTTCAGTTACATCAGTATGTACGGTAAAATTTCTAATATCGTTAAAAGAAAGGTCGTATTTTCCGCCAGATCCTGTGCTTCCTGTTAAAACCCTATGAGAAGTTAAGGTTCCATTTGCATTGTAAAAATTTGTAGTAAGGTTATTGGTATCTGATAATTTTTTCCAAATAGCACCATCATAAATTTTAATTTCGCTATCAACATCATTAAACCAAACATCGCCCTCTACGGGATTTAAAGGTGCGGTTGATGTTGTCGTTGTAGTTACGTTGTTTTTAAATACCGTGTTTATAGTTCCTTTATTATCAACAACTTTAAATTCTTGTGCATTTGTATTTAAAGAGATTAAAATAAAAGTAATAATTAAGGTAAATAAACGCTGTTTATAGTTTCTCATCTGTTTAACAATTAGCAATAAAAGTAATACTATTTTTATCAAATAGCCTTATATCAATTTTTTGCGTAAATATAATTGAAATATATTTGAGAATAAAACATTCTAAAATATATTAATTTATTTGTTGCCAAGCAGCTCTAACTATAATACGCTACTATATTAAAAGTTTTTTAACTTATTTTTTACAGTTATTTTACTTGTTGCTACATACTATTACCAATCTTATTTTCGCCAAGCAATTTCTATTAAAGTTTCAGGATGACTAACATTAGTACCATTACAATATGCTTGTATAAAATCACCTTCGTTAACATCAATATTAAGAGTATTATTATGGTTTCCTTGCTGATTCGTTATTGTTAATGATGCTATTGCTATTGTACCATCATTTTTACGAATTTCTAAGGTCCAAGTTTGATTTATGTCTGTTTGCGCACTTATTGCCGTAATAGTACCATTTCTAATCATTCGCCAACCATTTTGACTAGACTGTGCGCCATTAAATTGTCTTAAATATTCATTACCAGTATTAGCGTTATTTACACCCCAGCCAACCATAGTACGATCAACACTAAGCCATTTCGCTCTTGTGCCGTCATAAATATATAAAATACCATTTGTGCTGTCAACAAACATCTGTCCGCCACTTATTCCTGTAGGCGTAGTAGTGTTTGGTTCAATTTTAAAAGGGACATCAGTACTTTTTACGTGTAATTGTGCATCGATAGTAGTTGCTGAAAAATCGCCAATACCAACATTATCATTTTTATATATTTTGGTATCGTTTTTATCCGCAGTTAAATTATCATCTTTAGCAAGCCAAGTGCTATTTGCGCTATCAACCCAATTAGTAACTGTTCCTGTTGATGATAAAACTTGCCCATTTGTACCAGCATTGTTACTAGCGTCTATAAATTGTTTTTTTACTTGAAAATTTTCATGAGCAATAGTAGTACTACGTAAATCAACTCCATTAGTTGCTTGTAAATTGATAGTTTGAGTAGCTCGTAAATCTATATATTCGGTATTATAAATAAAAAAACCTTTAAAAGAACCAATATTAAATCTATTTACTGTGTTACCTGTTATAGTTCTATCAGCAGTAATAGTTCCATCGGCGGTATATATATTATCGAGAAGTGGATTTGTATTGGTTATTTTTTTCCAAACAGCAGCATCATAAATTTTTATTTCACTATTAGCAGTATCAAACCAAACATCGCCTTCTATTGGTGTAGTTGGTGGCGTTCCTGTAGTTACCGTATTTTTAAACACCGTATTTATAGTTCCTTTATTATCAACAACTTTAAATTGTTGTGCATTTATTTTTAAAGAGATAAAAAAAAGGCTAAAAACAAAAAGTAATTTATAATTTATCATACGGTATAAATTTATTTTATATTTTATTATAATCATTACTAATTTATAAGCTATTTATAGAAGAGTAAGTATATCTTAAAATTTAAACCCTTGTAGTAGAAGGTGGTTTTGGGGATAAAAAAAAGAGAAAAAGTAATTGTAATATCTTAAAAATAACCGTTAAACATTGGTTTTAATTATAAAACCAATGCCTAGGGTTAAAAATATATTGTTGCTTTTAAGCAGTAATATTAGTTTGTGTATTGAACTTCAATAATATCATCTGCTGCTATAACAGGTACTAATATATCAACTTGTCCAGCAGTATTAACAGTAAAGTCAGTACCAAAAACTAATTTAACACCGTTTTTATATACAAATAATCTAGATTTGCTATTATTATGTGCTAGATTAGTTAAAGGATCAACAGCATCCGCAGGATCAATTTTAGGTAAACCAATAACCGTAACAGTAGTCGTATTTCCAGTACCATAAGCAGCTGGGCTAAATGCACTTAAAAACATAGCAGCATCAGAAGCTAATAATTTTTTAACTTCGCCAGTTTGTTCATCTCTAACCATTAGAGATAAACCAGCATCACCAAAAGCAGTAGCAGGTAAATCACCACCAGCAACACTTGTTTCTGCAATACCTGCAATATTAAGAGCTTTACCAGCAGAAGCAGTAATAGTTGTAGGAGCTACTAAAACACCACCTAATTGAAAAGTAGTTACATTAGTTGCAGCATCCGTAGCTTCAGTAAGACCATTAGCAACCTGTACATGTTTAATTGTACCTTTGTTATCTACAGATTTTACAGCTGTTGCTTGTTTTGCTAAATCAGCATTAGTAGCATCAGTTTGCTGTGCGCTAACAGTTCCGATAGTTAACATTCCTACAGCAACCATTGCTAATTTGAACGAGTTTGTTTTTTTCATCATTTTTGGTTTTAATTGGGGTTCTTTATTTAATAAATTTGTACTATTCTTATTTGATCGCCTGTATAACATTTTGCATCATCCTCTAATGTAATACCAGTTTTAGCAGCGTTTACCGTAAAACCTACACGAACACCGTTTCTATAAACGTTTATTTTATCTTCGGTTTTTAAAGTTACTAAAAACTCTACTTGATTTAGTGTCGCAGCTGTTAATACCATTTCCTCTTGCTGAACAGCTATATTTGCTAGCGTTACTTTTCTTAAAACACCATTTGCATCAACAGTAACAACCTTATCAGTTGTTGCGTTTCCATCTTCTAAACCTTCAATAGTTAAGGTATTTGTAGCGGATGTTGTTATTGTTGTCGGTTTTGTTAAAGCTCCACCTAACTGTATGTTGTTAGCAGCGTCAATATTTAAACCATTGTTTGCTGTTACAGTTGTGCTTGTTTGTGTAACCCAAGCTGTTCCGTTATGGGCATAAATTGTTCCTGATGCGGTATCTACATAAATATCACCAGCCACAGAATTTGGAGCTGTTATATTAGTAGGTGCTCCATTTCCTTTCTTCGGATTTTCATTTAATAAAACCCAAGCTGTACCATTATAAATACTTGTTTGATTGGTTGTGGTATTCATCCAAAAATCTCCTTTCGTATTATTTAATATAGGAGCAGTAGCTTGCTTTGTAATTTCAACAGTACTCGTTGTATTCGTTGTCGGATTTAATAAAACCCAAGCTGCACCGTCAAAAAGACTTGTTTGATTGGTTGTTGTATTAATCCAGAAATCTCCTAAATTATTATCTGTTGCAGGAGCAGTAGCAGCAGGTGTTACTTTTACAGAACTTCCTGTATTTGTTGTCGGATTTAATAAAACCCAAGCTGCACCGTCAAAAAGACTTGTTTGATTGGTTGTTGTATTAATCCAGAAATCTCCTAAATTATTATCTGTTGTAGGAGCAGTAGCAGCAGGTGTTACTTTTACAGAACTTCCTGTATTAGTTGTCGGATTTAATAAAACCCAAGCTGCACCGTCAAAAAGACTTGTTTGATTATTTGTTGTGTTAATCCAAAAATCTCCTAAATTATTATTTGCTGTAGGAGCAGTAGCAGCAGGTGTTACTTCAACAGAACTCGTCGCTAAATTACATAAACTAACCCATGCAGCACCGTTATACATAAAAACACAGTTATCAGTCGTATTATAAACCAACGCACCTTGTAAAGGACGTTTATCAGGATCGGAATTTAAAAGCAAGCTTTGCATTACCGTATTATCCATACGAGTTAAAACGAAAACCTTATCAGTGCTTTCTAGCTCTAAAATAGAAGTCGGGTTGATATCACTAGGATTATCACCAATTTTTACCTGCGCAAAAAGAGTGATATTCGTTAGTAAAACAAGTATTAAAGAAATTTTTAATCTCATACTTTTGTGTTAATTTTTTACAATATTAATCTTTATTTAAATAAAATGAAACAAATTTCTTGTATATTTTTTTTTCAAAATAAATAAGTTAAGTGTTTATATATAAAAGAAATAACAATAATCATGCCTGTTTTTTTAAACAAAAAGAGGCTAAAAAAAATTATATACAAGCAGGCATACCTTTGTTAATTTAAAGTTAAAACACTCTAAAGTAAAAAGATAAAAAAATTTATGACTCATAGTGCCTGTTTAAATTTTAGCTAAAAAAAGTTTTGTAACAGAAAAATAAGAAACAGTATCACTCAAAAAAAAATAATTCAATTTCGTGTCTTTATCTGCTAAAATAGTATCAATTCGAGTGATTTTAATGACTGAAAAGAATTAAAATAGTATCGAGAATTTGAATTGTTTTCTTTTGATACTAAAAAAGTTCTCGATACATTTTTTTGAAGGAAAAAAACACTCGAACTGACAATTATTTTGATGATTCTTGTCAATTCGAGTGATTTTAATAGCTAAAAAGAATTAAAATAGTATCGAGAATTTGAATTGTTTTCTGTTGATGATAAAAAAGTTCTCGATATATTTTTTTGAAGGAAAAAAACACTCGAACTGACAATTATTTTGATAACCCTTGTCAATTCGAGTGATTTTAATGACTAAAAGGAATTAAAATTGTATCGAGATTTGAATTATTTTCTTTGGATACTAAAAAAGTTCTCGATATATTTTTTTGAAGGAAAAAAACACTCGAACTGACAATTATTTTGATAACCCTTGTCAATTCGAGTGATTTTAATAGCTAAAAAGAATTAAAATAGTATCGAGAATTTGAATTGTTTTCTGTTGATGATAAAAAAGTTCTCGATATATTTTTTTGAAGGAAAAAAACACTCGAACTGACAATTATTTTGATAACCCTTGTCAATTCGAGTGATTTTAATAGCTAAAAAGAATTAAAATAGTATCGAGAATTTGAATTGTTTTCTGTTGATGATAAAAAAGTTCTCGATATATTTTTTTGAAGGAAAAAAACACTCGAACTGACAGTTATTTTGATGATTCTTGTCAATTCGAGTGATTTTAAAGCCTGAAAAGGAATTAAAATAGTATCGAGAATTTGAATTGTTTTCTGTTGATGATAAAAAAGTTCTCGATATATTTTTTTGAAGGAAAAAAACACTCGAACTGACAATTATTTTGATAACCCTTGTCAATTCGAGTGATTTTAATAGCTA
>NZ_OENA01000097.1:0-126534 GCF_900239185.1 Tenacibaculum finnmarkense | reverse complement strand
GAATTAAAATAGTATCGAGAATTTGAATTGTTTTCTTTTGATACTAAAAAAGTTCTCGATACATTTTTTTGAAGGAAAAAAACACTCGAACTGACAGTTATTTTGATAACCCTTGTCAATTCGAGTGATTTTAATGACTAAAAGGAATTAAAATAGTATCGAGAATTTGAACAGGATTATTCAATTTTAGTTAAAAAATAAAGTTTAATATACTAAATGCCTAGCCCCGATTGACGCTTTGTTTGAGCTCTTTTTTTGATTTTTCTTCAAAAAAAAGCGAGTGCGGAAAGCGGGAAATTGCTTCAAATAATTTTATCTAAAAAAAATATTCAAACCGACAGCCTTACTTTTTAAACAAGCTTATTGTAAAAACAACTAAACTCCTGAATTAAAAAGTGCATCTAAAAAGGTTTTTATAGTTCTAAAACCATAATATACCGTAAATAACAGTAAAAAAATACCGATAACCAATAAGGCATAGGCAATATATATTTTAGGGCTTTGGGTAAAAATACGCTGCGCTTTAAAGGCTAAACTCAATACAATTGGCGACACAATTAATAAGCCTAATAAAATTAAAAACTTTTTTACAACCACATCATTTGTTATTTTTTTAGTCATTTTCAGTGGTTTTTTTAAAATTTATAATAGCATTTCTAACATTTCCATATTTTTCTAGTAATACTGCCGCAAGGTTATTATTAATATGTAACTCAGCAATTAGCATTTTTTTAGCTCTTTCTACTAATTTTTTATTAGAAAGCTGCATATCAACCATTTTATTACCTTTTACCTTCCCTAACTGAATCATGCTTGCCGTAGAAAGCATATTTAGTACTAATTTTTGTGCTGTACCTGCTTTCATTCGAGAACTGCCCGTTAAAAACTCCGCTCCAACAACTACCTCAACAGGAAATTGCGCCGTTAACGCCAAAGGACTGTTTTTATTACAGGTAATACAGCCCGTAATTATTTGGTTTTCGTTGCATTTTTCAAGCGCCGAAATTACATAAGGTGTAGTCCCAGAAGCAGCAATACCAACAACAACATCGTTGGCGGTAATTTGTTTGTTTTGCAAATCTGCCCAACCTTGTTTGGTCGCATCTTCGGCATTTTCTACGGCTTTTCTAATAGCAATATCGCCACCAGCAATAAGCCCCACAACTAGGTTATGCCCAACACCAAAGGTAGGCGGACATTCGCTAGCATCTAAAATACCTAAACGCCCACTTGTGCCTGCGCCAATATAAAATAATCGCCCGCCTTGTTGTAATTTTAACACAATTTGTTCGGTTAATTTTTCAATTTGAGGCAAGGCTTTTTCAACAGCCAAAGGCACAGTTTTATCTTCGTTATTTATGTTTGATAATACTTCAGAAATACTCATTTTTTCTAAATTATCATACTTTGAGTTTTGTTCGGTTGTTTTGGTAAAATTCATGTTTCAAATTTAGTAATTATAAAGTTTTTATGCTGATAAATTTTTAGAATAATCAATTTAGATGTTTTCTTTTATTTAAAAAAATATTTTATAGCAGATAAAAGCAAAGCTTTTACATTAAACTACTTTTTAAACACAAAAAACCCGCATCGTAAATGCGGGTTTTTCAGTAAATTTCAATACAAATATTTTGTTTTATTTTGCTACGTTTACAGCTCTAGTTTCACGAATTACAGTCACTTTTACCTGCCCTGGGTAGGTCATATCATTTTGTATTTTTTGTGAAATATTAAATGATAATTCGGCTGCTTTGGTATCGTTTACTTTTGAACTTTCAACCATAACTCTTAATTCACGTCCTGCTTGAATAGCGTATGCTTTTTGTACACCTACAAAACCAAAAGCAATATCTTCTAAATCTTTTAAACGCTGAATATAAGAATCTAAAACCTGACGGCGCGCTCCTGGTCTTGCTCCTGAAATAGCATCACAAACCTGTACAATTGGCGATAACAAACTTTTCATTTCTATTTCATCATGATGCGCTCCAATTGCATTACAAACATCTGGTTTTTCGCCATATTTCTCAGCCCATTGCATCCCTAATAAAGCGTGTGGTAATTCACTTTCTGTTTCTGGCACTTTACCAATATCATGTAATAAACCAGCACGTTTAGCAGCTTTTGCATTTAAGCCCATTTCAGCCGCCATAATACCACAAAGATTTGCAACCTCACGAGAATGTTGTAGTAAATTTTGCCCATAAGAAGAACGGTATTTCATACGCCCAACAATTTTTATTAATTCAGGGTGTAATCCATGAATTCCTAAATCGATAACGGTACGTTTACCAACCTCTATAATTTCTTGACTAATTTGCTTTTCTGTTTTCTTAACAACCTCTTCAATTCTTGCTGGGTGAATACGCCCATCGGTTACTAATTTATGCATCGATAAACGAGCAATTTCTCTACGAATAGGATCAAAACACGATAAAATAATCGCCTCTGGTGTGTCATCAACAATAATTTCAACACCTGTTGCAGCTTCTAAAGCACGAATATTACGACCTTCACGCCCAATAATACGTCCTTTAACATCGTCAGACTCTAAATTAAATACCGACACACAATTTTCAACAGCCTGCTCTACTCCTACTCTTTGAATGGTTTTTAAAACAACTTTACGAGCTTCTTGCTGTGCAGTCATTTTTGATTCTTCAATAGTTGTTTGTACAAAAGACATCGCTTCTGATTTCGCTTCATCTTTTAATGATGATACTAGCTCGGTTTTAGCATCTTCTGCCGATAAGCCTGAAATTTGCTCTAGCATATCAACATGACGTTTGTGTACTTTTTCTACCTCGGCTTCTTTCTTTTCTAAAATTTCTATTTTATGTTCAAAATCAGCTTCTTTCTTTTCTAAAACCTGAATTTTAGAAGTAAAATCGGTAGCTTTATTCTCTACTGCTTTATTTAATTTTCTATTTTTATCTAATTCTGATGAAATTTGACTTTCTTTATCTCTAGTTCTTTTTTCTACATCAGAGATTTTCTTTTCTCTTGATAAAATTACTTTTTCATGCTCAGATTTTAGCTCAATAAACTTCTCTTTAGCTTGTAATATTTTATCTTTTTTTATTGAATCTGCTTCTATCTTAGCCGATTTAACAATGTTTTTTACTTCTTTATTTGTTTCTATAATTAGCTTATTTGCTTTAGATTTCTCTACTATTTTAGCTATAATAAAACCGATTGCTACCCCTATAATTCCTGCTAATACAGGAAATAAATTTCCATCCATAATTTTAATTTAATTGTATAAAAAAACCTACATTAATAAGGTTTTATAAACTCCGTAAAAACAGGTTTAGGACTAACTGGCTTGTCAAGGATCCGAAAATAAATTCGGCATGCTTTAAAAACCAAGACTCATCCTTTCTAAATAAATAGTGTTGAGTTTAATAAACAATGTACTAATGTAGGCAGTAATATTAATATATCTGTATTTTAAAAGAACGTTATAAATGTTTTTCTAACAAGTTAGCTAAATCATTTATTTTATTTATTACTTCAGTATTTTCTTTATCACTTGTTAAAGATACAATTTCTAATTTAGATGCAAATTGCAATGCGCACATTGCCAATACATCTTGCTTATCAGCTACTGCATAATTTTGTTCAAACTTAACAAGTAAATCATTAATGTTTTTTGCAGCAGTACGCATTCCTTGTTCTTCATCAGTGTTTTCAACACTTAAAGGATACGTTCGTCCTGCAATTACTACATTAACTTTTATTTTTGTCATGTTAAAGAACCTCTATGAATTTAAAAGACTAATACATTTATCAATTTCTCGAACTAAAGTATTTATTTTTTGCTTTGTTTCTTTTCTATTTTCGCTACTGCCTTGCATAGTTTTAACAACTTTAAGCAATTGATATTCTTCTTGCTTTATTTTTAATTCTTGCGTTTTCTCTTCTAATAAACCATATAGTTTCGCATGATTTTCACGTAAAACTTGGTTTTCTTCTTTTAAAAACTCATACTTATGTAATAAGTTTTTTAACTTATCTTCCAGTAAATAAATTGCTTCTAAAGGGGTACTCATTTATTTTTTTGAGAATAAAACTATACAGACAAAGTTATCATTATAGATTTTAAATAGCAACTCTTTTAGTACTTTTTAATAAAATACTGATTATTAACACTCTAAGTGTTTCGCTTATTTTTAGTATTTTTGTTTAAAACCCCACTGCTTTGAAATTTTATTTTTCTATTATTTTTTTACTGTTCTTTTACTCAGGAAACGCCCAACAGCAATACCCTAGAAACTATTTTTCAGCGCCTTTAAAAATTCCTATTATTTTATCGGGTACTTTTGGTGAACTTCGTAGCAATCACTTTCATTCAGGCATCGATATAAAAACACAAGGAAAACAAGGTATTGCTATTTATGCAGCGGCAAACGGCTATGTTTCTCGTATTAAAGTATCGCAATATGGTTTTGGAAAAGCTATTTATTTAGAACATCCTAACGGATATACTACCGTATATGCACATCTTCAAAAATTTGAACCTACTATTGAAAAATACGTTAAAAGCATTCAATATGAAAAGAAAAATTATCAAACAGGTAACTTGTTTACTCCACACGAACAGTTTCCTATAAAAAAAGGACAAATTATTGGTTATACTGGCGATACTGGCGGCTCTGGAGGTCCTCATTTACATTATGAAATTAGAGATACTAAAACCGAACATATTATAAATCCATTGTTATTTGGTATTACCCCAAAAGATGATACCGCTCCTACGATTCAAAAAATAATGGCGTATCCGTTAAATACGCAATCAAGGGTTAATAATTCTAGCTTAAAATCGGTATTATCATTTAAAAAAACTGCACCGAATAATTATATTAGTCAGCGAATTACCGCTAGTGGCGTTATTGGTTTTGGTGTAAGTGTTTTTGATAGATTAAATGGCGCTAGTAATAAAAACGGAATTTACAGCCTCGAAATGAAAGTAAACGGTAGCAGGGTTTATTATCATGATCTTGAAACTTTTTCATTTGCTGAAAGTAAATACATTAATTTATTGATTGATTACAAACACTATAAAACCTACAAAAATAGGGTTCAGAAAACACACAAAGTAAAAGCCAATAGATTAAATTTATATGAAGATTTGGTTAATAATGGTAAAATTACCATTAAAAATGGCGCTAGTTATAATGTAGAAATTATTGCTAAAGATATTAAACACAATACCACCACCATTAAAATACCTATTAAAGGTGTAAAAAGTAATTTAGTTTTTAAAGAAAAAGACAGTACAGCTTATAAAATAATTGCAAGTGATTTTCATAAATATACCCTTAAAAATGTAAGCATTGCCTTTCCTAAAAACACCTTTTATACTGATTGTTTTATTAATTTTTCTATTGATAATGATATTGTAAAAGTTCATAATAAAACTGTGCCGATAGATAAAAGATACACCTTAACTTTTAACACCTCTCTTTTAACTGATACTCAAAAAAAACAAGTTTATATTGCCAATGTTAGCAATATGAAGTACCCAAGATACGCTAACACAAAAAAGAAAACCAATAAAATATATACCTCAACCAAAGTTTTAGGAAGTTATAAATTACTTTTTGATAGCATAAAACCTACTATTAAATTATACAATTTTAAAAACCAACAATGGTTGTCGAAAAATAAGACGCTAAAAGTAAAAATTAAAGATAATCAGTCGGGCATTAAAAATTTCAATGCAACCATTGATGACCAATGGATTTTAATGCAATACAATCATAAAAAAGGATTGCTTACCTATAATTTTAATGATAAAAAACTAATTGGAAGCAAGCATATTTTTAAACTTGTTGTTTCTGATAATGTTGGTAATTTAAAAACACTTTCGGCAGTTTTCTATAAAAAGTAACCTTCATAAAAAATAAAAAACCTTGAAAAAAACACGCTTCTTAATCTTATTTTGTTCCTTGGTTTTCACCCAGGCTTTTGCACAAAAAACAGCCATTATACAAGGGACTTTAACGAATAAACTTAACATTCCTATTCAAGGAATTGCTATTTCTTATTTATCAAAAGGAACAACAACCGATGCTAACGGACAGTATAAAATTACCATTCCAATGCGCAAAACAGTGCGTGTTACCTTTAGCCATGTTACTTATAAAACCATTACTAAAAAATTTACCTCTCGAGGAAAAAAACTTTTTAACTACGCTCCTACTTTTTATTTTAAAAGCCAAGAATTAGAAGAAGTTGTTGTTAAAAACTACCGAAAACAAGCAAAAGGAATTAGCACAATTTCTACCAAAAAAGTTAAAAATATACTCGGTGCAAATGCAGGTGTTGAAAATATTTTGATGACACTTCCAGGGGTTAGCAATAACAACGAATTAAGTACACAATACAATGTTAGAGGCGGAAATTTTGATGAAAATCTTGTTTATGTAAACGGAATTGAAGTCTATCGACCGTTTTTAATTCGTTCGGGGCAACAGGAAGGTTTGAGTTTTATCAATCCGCAAATGGTGCAAAATATTAATTTTTCGGCAGGTGGTTTTCAAGCTAAATATGGCGATAAACTTTCTTCTGTTTTAGATATTAGCTACCGAAAACCTACAAAATTTGGCGCAAAAATAGCCTTGAGTTTACTAGGAGCAAGTTTTACTATAGAAGATACTTTTTTAAACAATAAATTAAGCGCCCTTATTGGCGTTCGGTATCGCGACAATAGTTTGTTTGTAAACAGTAAACAAGTTGCTGTAAATTTTAGCCCAACATTTACCGATGTTCAAAGTTTTTTATCGTACAAAGCAACTAAAAAACTAACCTTAAATTTTTTAAGTAATTTTTCGATAAATAAATACAAATACCAACCGCTAACCAGAAAAACACGTTTTGGAACACTTGCCAACCCGTTGGAATTAATAGTCTATTATCAAGGGCAGGAAAAAGACGAATTTAAAACCCTTTTTGGCGCTTTTTCTTCTGATTATCAAGTGAATGACGCCTTAAAAATAACAGGAACTATTTCAACTTTCAACACCCAAGAAGAAGAATATTTCGATATTGCTGCGGCTTACAAGCTAAGCGAAATTACAAAAGCCTCTGAAAACTCTGAAAACAATCAAAATTTTGAAGAAGTAACCTTTGCACAAGGGATTGGCTCGCAAATAAACCATGCCCGAAATGATTTAGATGCTTTAATTCGTACTATTGAATTTAAAGCGACTTTAAAAGATGGCAAAAATGAATGGAAAACAGGCGTGAAATTTCAAACAGAAAATATAAAAGACCGTATGAATGAATGGGAAATTATTGACTCGTTAGGTTTTAGTATTCGTCCGCCACATCATAGTACTAATATCCAACCCTATGAGCCTTTTACGGCAGCTATTGAACCTTTTAACAAAGTAAAATCAAAAAATAATATTGATATTAATCGCATTAGTAGTTTTTTACAATTTAGCCGAAAAACTACTTGGAAAAATCATCAAGTTTGGCTAAATATTGGCGTTCGTTCACATAATTGGAGCGTAAAAAATGCGGCTAAAAACACCATCAAAAATACTAGAAATCAAGTTACATTTAGCCCAAGAGCACAATTTGCCATTAAACCCGATTGGGGCAAAGACATGCTTTTTAGAGTTTCAGGAGGATGGTATTCTCAGCCGCCATCTTACAAAGAATTACGTGCTTACAACGGAAAAATTAATCCGAAGGTAAAAGCACAAAAAGCGATTCATTTTGTAGCAGCAAACGACTATAGTTTTAAGCTTTGGAAACGCCCTTTTAAATTAACAACCGAATTATATTACAAAAATTTAACCGATGTAAATGCCTATTCAGTCGATAATGTTCGGATTCGATACCGTGCCGATAACACAACAAAAGCCTACGCCTACGGATTGGATATTCGTTTAAATGGCGAGTTTGTACCAGGAAATGATAGCTGGGTGAGTTTCGGATATTTAAAAACCCAAGAAGACACCAATAACCAAGGCTATATTGCCCGACCAACCGATCAGCGTTTAAAATTTGGCGTATTATTTCAAGATTACGTACCTAATATCCCGAGCTTAAAAGCCTACTTAAATATTGTGTATAACACCGGATTACCTGGTGGTTCGCCTGCTTATACCGATGTTTATAAATACCAACATAGATTAAACGATTACAAACGTGCCGATGTTGGTATTTCTTATATTTTTACGGATATTTCAAAGAAAAAAAGTACTGGTTTTTTAGCAAACTTTAAAGAATTAACAGCAGGTTTAGAGTTATTCAATTTATTTGACATTCGCAATTCAATAACCAATACTTGGGTACGTGATGCGTATAGTAAACAGCAATACGGCATCCCCAATTACATGACCGGAAGAGTTTTAAACCTTAAAATTGGCATGCAATTTTAACGCATTATTTTTTAAAACAAAAAACTCGAATCGTATAGGATTCGAGTTTTTTTTATGTTTAATTAAAAATTAAATCTAGTAATCTAATTTTTTGATATAATTTAATTTTGCTTTCCAAACATCTAATTGATCTTTAAATTCTTGGATTCCTTTACGAACATTTAAAACCAAAGGATTGTCAGGTTTTGCATTAGAAAAGAACCCTAAGTTATTTTCTAATTGTTGCATTTCACGAACAGTTTCATCTATTTTTTTACGGATAAAATATTGTTCGTTGTCTAATTTTTTAAAGTCTTTTTGAGATAAATACGTATCAATAGAATTTTTAAACTTCATCAGCTCGATGTCGCTTTTACTCATATTTAAGTTTCCTAAATGCGCATCAACAGCTTTGTTGAATTTTTCATCTAAATGACGTGCATTTCTTGGTAAAAAACCTAAAGCTCTCCACTGTGAAATACGCTCCTGAATGTTTTCTAAGGTTAAGTTTTCAGATGCTTTTAATTGCTCTATAAACTCTTTTTTAGCAACAACAAGTTCTAATTGCTCTTTATTTTGCTCATTCTTTTGAGCGTGTAATCTATCAAAATAGAAATTACAAGCATCTTTAAAACGCTTCCAAATATCGTCAGAAAATTTTCTTGGCACATGACCAATTTTTTTCCAATCAGATTGAATACGCTTCATCGTATTGGTTGCCTCTTCCCAATCATCGCTATCTTTTATACTTTCGGCAAGTTCTATTAACGAAATTTTACTTTTTAAATTGTCGTTTTGAGTACTTTTTTCTGCCTTATAAAAAACATTTTTTGAGCTGTTAAATTTTTTGGTCGCATTTTTAAATTGTTGCCAAACAGCTTCACTTTTATTATAAGGTAATTTTCCGATGTCAAAGTATTTTTTACGTAGTTTTTCAAGTTCTACAATACTTTTTTGCCAATCGTTGTGTGAGTTATTAGCGGAAGTATCAAAAGCATTTATTTCTTCAATAACCACTAACTTTGCATCAATCATTTCTTGATATTTAGATTTTAATTCTCTAAAATATTGATGGCGCTTATCGTGTATTTTTTTAGTAGCTTCGCTAAATTTACCCCAAACATCTTCTCTATGTTCTTTACCTACAGGCCCTATTTCTTCTTTCCAAATACGGTGTAAATCTTGTAAATCTTTAAAGGCTACGTTTACATCAGCAACTTCATTTAAAGCCTCTGCATGGGTAATTATTTTTAATTTTTCTTCTAAATTATGTTTAAAATCTAGCTCTCTAAAATCTTTATTTAAGTCTAATAAGTCATAAAAACGCTCTACATGATGATGGTAAATTTTCCAAGTATCATTGTATTTTGTTTTTGGTACAGGTCCAATAGTTCGCCATTTCTTTTGAATTTCCTGGAAATCATTATACATTGTTTTTCCATCAGCTTTTTCAATCAATGTTTTTAACGCATCAATTAAAACATTTCTACTATCTAAATTTTCTTTTAGCTGATTTTCTAACTTCGCATAATGAGCATCTCTTTTTGCTTTGTAATCGCCTAATAATTTGTTGTATTCTGCTTTAATAGGGCTTGAAAACTGAAAATCAATAGTATTTCCACCTTCCGCTAAAAACACTGCCTTTTTTTGTGCAACTAAATCACCAAATTTAGCATTAAAAGCATTTTTAATCGCATCAATATTGGTTTTTAATTGCTGTATTTGATAGCCGTCTAACAACTTACTTAATTCCGCTACCAAAGTACTTAACTCCATTGTAGCGTAATCTAGCATTGGTATTTCATGCTTTTCATCAACTTTTTCAGCTTCATTAGCTACCTCACTCTCTACTGCGTTTACTGCATTTTCTGTTGCTACTTGCACCTGAGTAACTTGTTCAGCAATTGATTCTTGTAATTCTTTTTCGTTATTTTCTAACATATCTACAATGTTTAAGTTCCTTGATTATTTATTTTATAAATATACGGATTCTTATAGAATACCAAATTTTATTTTCAATAACTTATTGTTAACTATTATTCCATATTCTCCAAGCTTTTTCAGCCTGTTGTTCTAGCATTTCTAAACCATTTTTTATGGCAGCATTTTTTTCTTGTCCTTTATTTAAAAATGTAGTTATTTCGGGGTTGTAAATTAAGTCAAAAAGCAGGTGTTTTTTACCGATAAATTGATACGGAATATCAGGGCAATCTTTAATATTTGGATGTGTTCCTAAAGGTGTACAATTAATTATTAAATGATGTGTTTCTATAGTTTCTTTAGATAAACTCTGGTAAGAAACCTCTTTTTTACCCTTCGGATTTCTAGAAACGAAATAATATGTAATGCCTAATTTTTTAAGCACATACGCCACCGCTTTCGATGCGCCTCCTGTTCCTAAAATCAAGGCTTTTTTATGATGATTTTTTAATAATGGTTTCAAGGATTTTTTAAAACCATAAACATCAGTATTAAAACCTGTTAATTTTCCTTTTTTAGAGATTTTAATAGTGTTTACGGCACCTATTTTTCGGGCTTTTTTATCTATTTCATCTAAAAAATTAAAAACGTCCAATTTATAAGGAATTGTTACATTCATTCCTTTTAAAGTCGTTTTATTTTCTTTTATTTTTGCTGATAACTCTTCTATTGACTGAATATCAAAATTTACATATTCACTTGTTTCAAGCCCTAACTCTTTAAATTTATTGGTAAAATATCCTTTTGAAAAGGAATATGAAATATTTTTTCCTACCAAAGCATACATTTTTTTAACTTCTTTTTCTTCCATAATAATCTATCATTAAAATTAAGGCGATACCAAAAAGGATAAAACCTATTGAAACCCATGTTTCTTGTAGTGCTAAATCAGGAATAAATCGCTGGTAATTTTCCACAATTTTATGTCCTTTTTTATCCAATAAAAACCCTTGTTCATTTACTTTAAAGAGTGTTTTTTTCCAAGGCCAAACAATACCTAACGAACCTGTTATAAAACCGATAATAAGAGCCGTTACTAATTGATGCCATCGTTTTAAAACATAACCTAAAACATGTGAAATTGACACCAAACCAAAAACAGAACCGATGGTAAAAACACTTATAATTTTTAAATATCTTATTTTTATAGGATCTTTTAATACTTCAAAATTACCCGACAACAAGCTCGTTACAATACCAGCAAAAACATTAACACTGTCGACCAATAACAATACGTAATTTCCTAATAAAATTAAAATAAAAGAACCTGATAACCCAGGAAGTGTCATGCCTGAAACGCCTATAATTCCACAAATAAAAACAAACCAAAGATTATCATTTTCTTTTGCAGGGGTTAAAAAACTGATAAAAACACCAATAGAAACACCAATTATTAAGGCGATAATATTTTTAAATTTCCAATCGTTAAAATCTTTTGAAAGATAATAAATAGAGCCTAAAATCATCCCAAAAAACCACGACCAAACATAGCCTTCATTGTTTTTTAAAAAATAATCTAACACTAACGAAATGGTAAAATAACTGCACATACTCCCTAGCATTACCAGTGCTAAAAATTGCAAATTTGTGTAGTTAGCAAAACTTTTAAAACGTCCGTTAAAAAGTAATTTAAAAGCCTTGCCGTTTATCCGCTGAAAAGAAAAAATAAGTTCTTCATAAAACTCCATTACAAAAGCCACCATTCCGCCAGAAACACCAGGGACTTTATTAGCACCACCCATGGTCATTCCTTTAAAAAAAAGCAGTGTTTTTTGTAATAATGTGCGCTGTTGTTGCTTATACATTTTTAAAATTAAAAAGACTAAAGTAGTTGTTTTTTAACCGATTTTTATTATTTTTTTACGGCTAATTTTTCTAGTAATAAAATTAATGAAAATCCTATAATAATTAATATTGAAGCATACATTAATTCCGGGTTTCCATCATAAGAAAAAGGCAATACACTTTTTTCTAAAAGTGGTTTTACAGCGCCATGCCTATCTGTGTAGGTTGTTAAAACTGTTTTCCAAGGCCAAACTTTATTTAAAGACCCCAGCATAAGACCTGTTAAAGCAATTAACATTTCATTTTTATAATTATAAAACAACCATTTTAATAGTTTTGAAAAAGTGGTTAACCCTATTACAACTCCTATTACAATTGCCGAAATTGTTTTTAACTCTCTATTAGTTAAAGCATTCATCACTAGCGGATAAACACCAATTAACAATAAAATATAAGACCCTGAAATTCCTGGTAAAATCATAGCACAAGAAGCAATTGCCCCTGAAAAAACTAAGAATAAATAACTAACTTCCTGCCCATTAACAGCAGGTAAAACCGTAATTAAATATCCGAAGAAAACACCTAAAACACCAATAGATATCCCTTTAAAACTCCAGTGTTTTATTTGTTTTGCAATGTAAATAATACTTGCCAATACCAGCCCAAAAAAGAACGCCCATAATAAAATTGGTTGGTTTGTTAACAGCCATTTAATTGCTTTGGCTAAAGAAATAATACTGATAAAAATCCCTGTAAAAAGAGCTGCTAAAAAATTCCCGTTTAATTGCTTCCAAGCACTTTTAAGCCCTTGTTTTTTAAAGGTTTTCAATAAGTCTAAATTAACAGCACTTATAGCGTTTAACAATTCTTCATAAATCCCTGAAATAAATGCAATTGTTCCTCCTGAAACTCCTGGAACAACGTCTGCTGCACCCATTGCAATTCCTTTTAACATGATTACTAAATAATCTTTTTTGGTTCTGTTCATCTAATTTTTATGCTTCTTTTTTACTGTTTTTTAAACTTAATCAACCTACTTTTCATAGGTTTTATAGTGTCTTTTTTAGGTGATTTTTTTAAGCCTATTTTTTGAGAAAGCTCTGATAAGTTATTAAAATTCACTTGATATGAAAGTCCTACACCTTGAGTATAACCCTCTTCTTCAGTTGAATATTGCACTTCATTTTGTCGGTTAAAAACAGTTGCCCTTAAACTACCTTCTTTATTTAATAATACCTCAACTTTAACCTCGCCTATAATACTTGTTTGGGTATTTGCCCCCACCGGAACGCCTACCTTACCATTGACAAGCACCCGATCACTTAATTGAGTAGAAATAGAAACATCTACCTGATCGTCTGATTTTAAATTATTAATTTCCTCCCCATTTCCGCTGTCGCCCTGTGTATAACCTAGCCCTAATTGAAATTTACTACCCTCACTATTTAACATATCTGTTAAAATACTTGAAGCTATTTCCGATGCGGTACCTGTTAAACCACTTGCCGCACTATTACCTATTGTTTCTTCATTATAAAAAGTACCAAAAGCTAATAAAAATGAAAAATGCTGCATTTTAGTATTCAAATCATTTCCGTTTAAAATAAACTCTAATTCAGACGCTACTGTTGAATTTGCATTAGGAATTTTAATATCAAATTCTTGTTTTGAACTAAACAATCCGCCTGTTATTTTGGTGTATAAATTAATCGGAATTTTACGATTTGAATTAATATTATCTAATAATTGCGCAGGGTTTGCTTTGGTTTTATAAACCGCAACCAAGTCTAATTCCGCCTCGTACGGGTTTCCATTCCACGAAATTCGCCCGCCTTTTTGAACCGCAAAGGGTTTTGATATTCCTGCGTACTTAAAATTATACATTCCTTTATGAATTTCAAAATCGCCATACATTTTAAACTTACCAAGCGTATTGATATCTATTCTTAAATTACCAATACCACTTCCTTTTAAATCACTCCCCGAAACCTTATCAATTACCACTTGAGCTACAGCATCTTTAGTTACCTCTAAATTTATTTTTAAATCGAGCCCTTTTATATCTTTTATGGTTTGATGCGCATTTTCAACGGTTGGTTTTTCCGTTTTAAAACGGATTAATTTGTAATTATCAATTGTTTTTACGTCGCTTAACGGAATTACAAACAGCGTTCCTTTATTTGTTTTTCCTTCGATAACAATATCTAAATTATTAGTAAGCCCTCTAATTTCAGCATTTCCATCTAAAAAACCTGTTCCGTAATAAGATGATGTTACGGTTTCTTTGGTGTCTAAAATTAATAAATTTTTAGTATCAATATCTAATTTTAAATACCAATCTTTAAAATTTTGATGCGCAATATACCCCGATAACGTTCCTTGTGTTTTATGTTTTGTATCGGTTAATAAAACATTATTAAGTTTAAATTGTTGTTTATCTAAAAGAACCTTGGTGTTTCCTTTTAAATCAAAATCAACATTTAAATACGGAAAAGTTAACCCCGCTTTTTCAACATTTAATACACCTTGAAAATTCGGATTATCTAAAAAACCTGTTGCCATAAAACCTCCAGAAACATTCCCTCTAAGCCTGTTTAAAACATCTTTTCCTAAAGGGCTGAATGCCGTTAATTCATAGTTTTCTAAAGCTGTTTTTAAAGAAATAGTTGGCTTGTTTTTTGAAAAATCAAGAGTTCCAATAGCTGAAATATTTTTTATCGAATCATTAATTAATGATAGGTTTACCTTATATTTGTCAAAAGAATTATCTCCTAAAACTTCCATTGCTAAAGTTCCTTGAGCCAGGTTATTTATTTTAAAATTTGTTATTGATAGGTTTCCCTTTGGCGCTATGTTGCCTTCTTTTTGTTGTAAATCAACAGCACCACTTAAATTTCCTGCTAAGCTCAAGTTATCTATCAGCGGTAAAAAACCACCTAATTTCACTTTGGTAAAACGGGCATTCAAATTTTTATACGTACTATCTTTAACAACTCCTTTAAATTCAATTTTTTGCTGGTCAGACTCTACTAAAAATGGGCTTATTTCGTAGGTTTTCTTTTTTAAATCAAAAGCAACTTTGTGTTTTTTATCTGATGTTTTATTAATAATCCAATCAAATCCTTTGTAATTAAAAGTCGATTTTTGAATACCAACAACTGATTTTTGCAATTCGTTAATCGTATAATAAAAATCAAGATTAAAGCCTTCTGAATAATTTTTCCCACCTTTAAATACCGATTTAAAAAATAAAGTATCGTTTTGAGTTCTGTTTAGTAAGTTTAATTTTTTAATATTATAATATGGCGTATTTATTTTTCCAGCCGTTAAATGCGTGTTATACAGCGGATTTTTAGTATCCATTCTTAACACAATATTTTGAATAGCACTTTTGTAAACATCAATTTCTGGTGATGAAAACTTTAGTTTCAACGCATTTTTATCGGCATTAATTCGCCCTTTTAACTTGGTGTTTTCAGCAATAGCGATGTTTGGTAAAAACACATCGATAATTTGATTATAAATAGTAAAATCAAATTCTAAAAACTGATTTGGCGCTACTTTATTAGGCAGGTAATTCGTGTAAACACTTCCTAAGGCATTTTGAGTAATCGGAATTAACTCTTCAAAAGAAAACTTCCCTCTTAAAACACCTGTAACAATTTCTTTTGAATTTACTTCAATGGTTTTTATACTATCTTTTACCGATGAATTTATTTCAAAATTTTCAAACAGGTATTCTTTTTTTTGATTTTTGTACGCTACATTTTTAAAAGTTGCTTTACCTATAATGTCATCAAAAGTATTCCCTGAAATATTCAAATTAACAACCCCTTTTAATTGAGCAATACTATCACGCGTAAAAAGACTTGTTTTTTTCAAATCAATTTGATCAATATTGGCAATGAAATCAAATTTATTGATTACTGATGAAAAATCGGCCAAACCTTCAAAATTCAGCTTAAAATTTTCATCTTTTGCATTTAAAACACCATCAAATTTTTTATTTTGAAACTGCCCGTTAATATATAAGTCTTTGTAATTATAGTTGTTAAATTCTAAACTGCTAATTTTACCAATAGCAACCGTATTTATGTTTTCTAAATTAAAACCACGACCATCTACATCGGCTTTTAATGATATTTTACCAAGTATCGGATTGTTTGAAAAAACGCCTAAATCAAAATCTATAAGTGCCAACTCTCCTACATAACTAGCCTTGTCAATATCATCAATATTGGTTAACTGCAAATCAGAAATAGTCGTTCCTATTTCCGATTTTACAGAAATAGTCGCCTCCATTTGCTCAGGTGTAATTTTCACCAATCCTTGCAGTGTAAAATTCCCTAATCGCTGAAATTCAGAAGGCAATGATTTACCTAATAAGTTTGGAAGCACGCTTTTTAATTGCGCGTAATTTGCAGTAACATTTTTAAAATCGGCATCAAAAATAAAACCTCTTTCTTTTTTGATCGCATTTACAAAGCCCATATTTCCTATAATCTTCATTCCTTTTCGAGAATGAAGACGCACATTGTTTAGGCTAAAATTATTTAAAACCCCCTTCATATTCCCTGTAAAATAGAGCATATCATTACCGCTTAACTCATTGTATAATTTACTGATGTCTTTAATTGAAATAGCACTTTTTAATATTTTAGCCCTAAACCTTACTTTATCATTAAAATTAACAAAATCTTTTCGGTTATAGCTAAGTTTAATAGCCCCTTTTATTTTTGATTTATTATCAGTTTCCAACACTGTTTTATCAAAATTCATAAATGATTTTGTGTAGGTGAAATCCGTAGACATATTGGTTATGTTAATGCCCCTGTTTTCAGAAAAACACATGTCTCTCATTTTTAAAGAAACATCGGGTCCTTTTATAGAAAAATCTAATAAATTACCGCTTGCATGATACGCCGCAAACTCCAACGGATCTTTTTTATTAGCATCTAAAAACTTAAAAGTTAAATTTTCAACCGCTATTTTATCACTTTTTAAAACAAAAACACTTGACAGACTATCTTTTGGCGTATCGCTATCAAAACGATCTATAAATATCGCAATATTATCATCTTGCTCACCTTTGTATTTTTTCATATTAAAATAAACCCCACGCAAAGAAGCATCGCCTAAATTAACTTTATTGTCTAATATTCGTTTGGCATTTAAAAGTGAAGTGCTTAAATTTTCAACAAAAATAAGGGTATCTTTATGATGGTCTCTAATTTCAATACCTTTTAGTTGAACGCTTCCTAGCCAAGAAAAATCAATCTTTTTTACAAGAATATCGGTGTTGTATTCTTTATTTAACCAATTGGTGGCCTGTGCGCCTATTTTACTTTGCACAAAAGGTAATGACAGCAAAAAAACAAGCAATAACAGCCCAAGTAACACGTACTTTGATACCCTATATAGTATGTTTTTTATCTTTTTAATAATGAAAAGCTTCATAAAGTTACAAACAAATGTAATCAGCTAATGGCAAAAATATTGCCTTATTTTAAAGAAATATTAATTTTAACGAAAATGTAACACAATAACGATATTTTTGCATTTTAATACATGAAACATTGAGTACAGAAAACAGCTACATTTTAGGTATAGAAAGCTCTTGTGATGACACAAGCGCTTCGGTAATTTACAACGGAAAAGTAATCAGCAACGTGGTTGCAAACCAAGAAATACACGCTAAATATGGCGGTGTTGTTCCTGAATTAGCTTCAAGAGCGCATCAGCAAAACATCGTTCCTGTAGTACAGCAAGCTATTGCACAGGCAAATATTACCAAAAATGATTTGAGCGCGATCGCCTTTACACGTGGCCCGGGATTAATGGGTTCTTTATTGGTCGGTACTTCTTTTGCAAAATCGTTCGCCTTAGGATTAAATATTCCGCTAATTGCCGTAAACCATATGCAAGGGCATATTTTAGCACATTTTATTGAAGATGAAAATGCTAAAATTCCACCGTTTCCGTTTGTTTGTTTAACCATTAGTGGCGGACACACGCAAATTGTTAAAGTTACCAATCATTTTGAAATGGAAATTTTAGGCGAAACTATTGATGATGCCGTTGGTGAAGCTTTTGATAAATCAGCCAAAATATTAGGATTACCGTATCCTGGAGGTCCTTTAGTTGATAAATATGCACAATTAGGAAATCCGAAGGCTTTTCAGTTTACCAAACCGAAAGTGGGCGATTTACAATTTAGTTTTAGCGGATTAAAAACAGGAATCTTACGTTTTATTCAGAAAAATGTAAAAGAAAATCCTGATTTTATCAAAGAAAACTTACATGATATTTGTGCTTCAATTCAATATACTATTGTTGAAATTCTGATGGATAAATTAAAAAACACCGTGAAACAAACCGATATCAAACATATTGCGATTGCCGGTGGCGTTTCTGCAAATTCAGAAATCAGAAAACGTTTAGCTTTAGCAGAAAAACATTGGGGATGGACAACCTATATTCCAAAATTTGAATATACAACCGATAATGCTGCAATGATTGCCATTGCTGGATATTTAAAATATATAAATAACGATTTTTCTGATATTTCAGTTACCGCAAAAGCGCGTTTAAAAGTTACCGAATAACTATTTTAAATCCTATTTATGTACAAAAAATACCGTTAAAATTATTTAACGGTGTTTTTTGTTTAAGAGCCTGTTTAGAAATAAAAGAAACTGTCAGTTCGAGTGATTTTTTTCCTTCAAAAAATTGTATCGAGAACTTTTTTAACATCAAAATAAAACAATTCAAATTCTCGATACAATTTTAATTTCTTTTAGTCATTAAAATCACTCGAATTGACAAAATTGTAGCAAATCAGGATGAGAAACTCAAATAAATTCTGTTTGACGGATTCAATTGACTGTTTCCTTTCTATAAAATTTAAACTCGAAATATAAAACTTAGCACAAATTTCTAGCCCCGATTGACGCATTTGTTTGAGCTCTTTTTTGTTTTTTTCAAACAAAAAAAGCGAGTGCGGAAAGCGGGAAATTGCTTCTAAAAATAATTTTATAAATCGATTTCTTTTAATGCTTTTATATTATTTCGTTCTAAGAAAACATCAATAGTTTCGAAATGTTCAATAACGCGTTGTTCTTTAAATTCGAATACTTTTTCTGATAATCCTTGTAAGAAATCACGGTCGTGAGATACCAAAATTAACGTTCCATCGAAATGTAATAACGCTTCTTTAATTACGTCTTTCGAGCGTAAATCTAAATGATTTGTAGGCTCATCTAAAATTAACACATTTACAGGTTCTAAAAGTAATTTAACCATTGCCAAACGTGTTTTTTCTCCTCCCGAAAGCACTTTTACTTTCTTTTCAATATCATCACCAGCAAACATAAAACGCCCTAAAATATTTTTTATTTGCGTTCGTACATCTCCTTCTGCAACCTCATCTACGGTTTGAAAAACGGTTAATTCAGGGTCTAATAATGAAGCCTGATTTTGAGCAAAATATCCAACCTTGGCATTGTGACCTAAACCGCATTCGCCTTCAAAATCTATTTCGCCCATAATAGCTTTTATCATGGTTGATTTCCCTTCTCCGTTACGCCCTACAAACGATACTTTTTCTCCACGAGCTATTGAAAAACTTGCGTCTTTAAATACGGTTAAATCGCCATATTTTTTGGTTAAGTTTTCTACTTTTACAGGATAATCTCCAGAACGTGGCGATGGTGGAAAACGTAATTTTAATGATGTTGTATCAACTTCATCAATTTCAATAGGCACAATTTTTTCTAACATTCGAACACGTGATGCTACTTGATTTGTTTTCGAATATGTTCCTTTAAAACGTTCGATAAATCCTTTAATATCATCAATCGTTTTTTGTTGTTCTTGATAGGCTTTTATTTGATGCGAACGGCGTTCTTTTCGTAATTCTAAATAATGAGAATACTTTGCTTTATAATCGTGAATTGTTCCCATAGTAACCTCAATGGTTCTATTGGTTATGTTATCGATAAAAGCTTTATCATGCGATATTACCACTACTGCTTTGGCTTTGTTTAGCAAGAAATTTTCTAACCAAATTACCGATTCTATATCTACGTGATTTGTTGGCTCATCTAATAAAATTAAATCGGGTTTTTGCAGTAAAATTTTAGCCAATTCGATACGCATACGCCAACCTCCACTAAATTCTGACGTTAATCTGTCAAAATCTTCTTGTTTAAAACCTAATCCTTTTAAAGCTTTTTCTACTTCTGCTTCGTAATTTATATCTTCTAAAGCATAAAAAGTTTCTCCTAAATCGGTGACACGTTCAATAATTTTCATGTACGCTTCCGACTCATAATCTGTACGAGTTTCTAGCTCTTTATTTAAGTGTTCCATTTCGGATTTCATCTTAAAAACAGCGTCGAATGCTTTGGATGCTTCTTCTCTTACCGTACAATTATCTTCCATTAATAAATGCTGTGGCAAATAAGCAATTACGGTATCTTTTGGGCTTCTAACACCTCCTTTAGTAGCTTTTGAAACTCCTGCCATAATTTTCATCATGGTCGATTTTCCTGCGCCATTTTTACCCATTAAGGCTATTTTATCGTTCTCATTTATGACAAACGATACGTCTTTAAACAAGGTTTTTCCACTAAATTCAACCGCTAATTGATCTACAGTAATCATGTATATATATTTTGAATTGCGAAAATACTAATTTTGTTAATTACAGATTTTCTTTTTGAAATTAATGCAATATTTTAAACAATAATTCTTTTAAAATATCTTCGGATGATTGATTTGCTCCTACTCCTTTACTTTTAATATCTGCCTCTCTTAAAAAACCGATTACTTGCGATACTTTTCGCATCGGATATTTTTTTCCAGCCGAACTATAATCATCCACAAAATAAGGATTTACACCCAAAACCTTCGCCACATTACCTTTCGATTTATCTTTTAAACCGTGATACATTAATAATTGTGTAAAAAAACTATTCAATAATGAAATAGTCATTACCAGCGGATTATTTTTAGGGTTTTGCGTAAAATAATTGATAATTCTGTTTGCCTTTACAACCTGTTTTTGACCGATTGCTTTTCGCAATTCAAAATTGTTAAAATCTTTTGAAACACCAATGTTATCTTCAATATGTTTATCTGTAATAATGGTTTTTTTAGGCAAAACAGTCGTTAATTTATCCAATTCGTTGGATATTTTACTCAAATCAGCTCCTAAAAATTCCACCAACATTTGTGATGCTTTTGGCTCAATACTATATTTTTTACCTGCTAAAACTTTACGAATCCAATCGGCTACCTGATTTTCATATAATTTTTTACTCTCGTAAATTAAACCGTTCTTGGCAATCGCTTTATAGATTTTTTTACCTTTATGAAGTTTCTTATATTTATAGTTAAAAACCAATACCGTACTTAATTGCGGATTTTCGGCATAAGCTTCAAGTTTATCTATTGTACGAACTAAATCTTGTGCTTCTTTTACAATAATCACCTGCTTTTCTGCCATCATCGGATAGCGTTTTGCCGAGGCTATAATTTCATCAATCGTTACATCTCTTCCATACATTACCACTTGATTAAAGCCTTTTTCAGACTCGTCAAGTACATTTTTTTCAATATATTCAGATATTTTATCAATATAATAAGGTTCATCGCCCATTAAAAAATAAATAGGTTTTATATTTCCCTTTTTTATATCGGATACGATCGTTTTAATTTCGTTCATTTTCTTATTTTTGAAGCATGCAAAAATTGAATCTTCCTACCTACAAATTTAGGCTCAAAAGTAACGATAATAAGACGTTTATTTTTGATAATTTAAGAAAAAAATACTTGGTATTGACTCCTGAAGAATGGGTTCGGCAACATTTTGTACAGTTTTTAATCGAAGAGAAAAAATACCCTGCAACTTTAATTGCTATTGAAAAACAGCTAATTATTAACAACTTAAAAAAACGAACCGATATTGTTATTTTTTCTTCGGATGGAACGCCGAATATTATTGTAGAATGTAAAGCGCCAAAAATTAAAATTGCCCAAGATACTTTCGACCAAATTGCACGTTATAATTTAAAACTAAATGCCAATTATCTAATTGTTACCAACGGATTAGAGCATTATTTCTGTCAGCTCGATAAAGAAAACGAAACCTATATTTTTTTAAGAGATATTCCTGATTATAAATAATAAATAATTGATAAATTCGCAATTATGAAAACAGCAGTCGTTATATTAAATTGGAATGGTAAACAATTATTAGAACAATTTTTACCAAGTATCGTAAATTTCAGTGTAAATCAGGCTGATATTTATGTTGCCGATAATGCTTCTTCGGATGCTTCTATTTCTTTTATCAGACAAAATTTTCCGACCGTTAAAATAGTAGAAAACAGTAGTAATGGTGGTTATGCAAAAGGATATAATGATGCTTTACAACATATTAATGCCGATATTTATTGTTTAGTAAATTCTGATATTGAGGTTACTAAAAACTGGCTTACACCTATTTTAGATACTTTTAAAAAAGAAGAAAATACGGCAATTATTCAGCCTAAAATTTTAGATTTTAAACAAAAAACGAAAGATAAAACTAAATTTGAATACGCAGGTGCTGGCGGGGGTTTTATCGATTTATATGGGTATCCGTATTGCCGTGGACGTATTTTTAATCATTTAGAAACCGACAACGGGCAGTTTAACGATACTACCGAAATTTTTTGGGCTTCTGGAGCTTGTTTTTTTATTCGCTCAAAAGTGTATCATCAACTAAATGGTTTTGATGAAGATTATTTTGCACATCAAGAAGAAATCGATTTATGTTGGCGAGCAAAAAATGAAAATTTTACTATTAAATATGTAGGGAATTCAACAGTTTATCATGTTGGCGGTGCAACCTTACAGGCAATAAATCCGCAGAAAACCTATTTGAATTTCAGAAATAGCTTATTGAATATCCTTAAAAATGTTCCGAATAAATTAGTGTTTTTTGTGATTTTTTCTAGATTAATTTTAGATGGAATTGCAGGGATTAAATTTTTAGCAGAATTAAAACCCAAACATACTATGGCTATTTTAAAAGCTCATTTTAGCTTTTATGCGAACTTTTTTAAATTCCTTAGTAAAAGAAAAAAATTACAGCAAAAATCAAATTATAACAAACATACTTCTATTGTTTGGCAGTGTTATGCTTTGGGGCGAACGAAGTTTGATGAATTAAAATAACGCGCATATCACGTAGAGACGCGAAGCTTCGCGTCTCTACGTGGCGTATTTTTTACAAAATATCTAAACTTCCTTTACCTTGTCGAATTACTTCAGGATAATCGCTAGTTAAATCAATTACTGTTGATGCTTGATTATCGCCATAACCGCCGTCAATAACAATATCAACAATATTTTGCCATTTCTCAAAAATTAATTCAGGGTCGGTGGTATATTCTATAAGCTGATCATCATCGTGAATAGATGTTGAAACTATTGGGTTTCCTAAAGCCGCCACAATTGCTTGTGCTATGGCATTATCTGGCACACGAATCCCTACGGTTTTACGTTTTTTAAAAGCCTTTGGCAACGAATTACTTCCCGGTAAAATAAAAGTATAAGCACCAGGAAAGGCTCTTTTTAATATTTTAAAAGTTGAAGAATCTATTTGTTTTACGTAATCTGATAAATGACTCAAATTATTACAGATAAACGAAAAATTAGATTTTTCGAGCTTCACTCCCTTTATTTTGGCAATTTTTTCTAATGCTTTTGTATTGGTAATATCACAACCTAGCCCATAAACGGTATCTGTTGGATAAATAATTAAACCGCCATTTTGTAATACTTTTACAATTTTAGCAATTTCTTTCGGATTTGGATTTTCGTTATACAGTTTTATAAATTGTGCCATCTTTTAATATATAAAATTTAATATTCTAATGCAACTCTTTTCATTGAAGTAATTCCTAAAAATATATTGATGCTAAAAAAAGTGCGGATTATTTTAAAATAACACGCACTTTTCTTATCGCTTTAGTAGTTTTCGAAATCGAAATCATCGATATTTTCAAAACTTGTAAACTGATCATTCAATTGATCATCAAAATCATCTTCAAAATTACCATCTTGATCTTCTTTGGTGGCTGTAAATTCTTTTTTAGGAGCCTTGTCTGGAATTTCACCAATGGTTAAAATTATTTTAGTTTCACTAACTTCTTCGGCTGATTGCTCTACAACTTCTACATAAAAAGTCCACATTTGTAAAAAATCATACACATATATTAACTTATCGTTCGTATTTGGTAAGGTTTCTTTTATAACACAGCTTGCCATTGATGGTGCTTCACCATCTTCTGACATATCAAATAAAGGAATTTCTTCTCCTTGATTCCAATCTTCATCTGTTCGATAAAAAGATGCCATTTCTTGCCCATTAAAACCAAATGATTTAGCAATATCAGCATGCAAATCTTCTAATGATTTTGCCTGATTAACCACCAAGGTTCTTATTACATCTTTTTTTGTATCTAAAATTACACGTACTTTATACATTCTATCATTTTTTGTCGCTACAAAAATACGTATTTTTGAATGATAATTTTAATAAAATGGATACACAACAATCACTAGAAATACTTAATAGTTACAATAAAAACACCTTAATGGAAACGCTTCAAATTGAGTTTGTTGACGTTGGCGAAGATTTTATTACCGCCAAAATGCCTGTAAATTCAAAAGTACATCAGCCTCACGGAATTTTACACGGTGGTGCTACTGCTGCTTTAGCGGAAACCGTTGGTAGCTGTGCTTCGGCTTTTTTTTTAAATGATAACAGCAAAATTGTAAAAGGAATTGAGCTTAGTATTAATCATGTAAAAAGCAAAAAAGACGGTACTGTTTTCGCTACTGCAAAAGCCGTTCACCAAGGAAGAACTACGCATTTATGGGAAGTTAAAATTGTTGATGAACAACATAATTTAATTTCTTTATGTAAAATAACCAACATTGTTTTAGATAAAATTTCAGATAAAAAGTAAGATTTTTAGCCTAATTATAAAATAAATTTAGATTGAACATATTTTCAAAAATAGAAAAAGCACTCGAAAATAAACTACCTTTTGTTGTTTACAGAAAACCAAATTCAACCTTATTAAATGGTTTTTTTCAAAATAACGACACCTTATATACCGCTACAAACTATACTGAGAGTGGCTTTGTTTTCGCAGCTTTTGATGATAAAAACACAGCGGTTTTAATCCCTAGAAATACGGCGGAATTTTTACAAGAAAACTCCTTAAATCTTATTATTTCTGATACTAATTCAGAAAGTAAGCCAAAAAATCATCAGAAAAACAAGCAAGATGATCGCCAAGAAAAAGCACATATCAAGTTAGTTCAAAAAGGAATTGATGCTATTAATTCAGGGCTTTTTAAAAAAGTTATTTTATCGAGAAAAGAACTCATAAAACTTACCGATTTTAATGTAATTAGTGTTTTTAAAAAACTACTTGCAAATTACAACACCGCATTTACTTATGTTTGGTATCATCCAAAGGTAGGAATGTGGCTTGGCGCGACCCCTGAAACTTTAGTTGAAATTAAAGGACAACAATTTAAAACAATGTCTTTAGCCGGAACTCAAGTTTTTAACGGAACAACAAATGTTATTTGGCAACCTAAAGAACTTGAAGAACAACAATTTGTTACCGATTATATAACCGATAAACTTTCTGAAATTTGTAATTCACTCGAAAAAGGCGAAGTAAAAACAGCAAAAGCAGGGAATTTACTACATTTAAAAACATTAATTTCAGGAAAAATAACCACTAAAAATGCTATTCTAATCAAAAAACTGCACCCAACTCCTGCGGTTTGTGGTGTGCCTTTAGAAGCTTCTAAGGCATTTATTTTAAAAAATGAAAACTATAATAGAGCGTATTATACCGGTTTTTTAGGCGAATTAAACTTAAACGAAACAAGTAAAAACACTTCGGAACTTTTTGTGAATTTACGATGTATGGAAATTAAAAAAGATATAGCAGTTCTTTTTATTGGCGGCGGAATTACAAAAGAAAGTAACCCTAAAAGTGAATGGTTAGAAACGGTATCAAAATCAGAAACGATGAAAAAAGTGTTGTAATTAAAAGTAAAAAGCACCAACTGTTAAAAGTTAGGTGCTTTTAGTGTAAATTGAATTTAAAATACTATTTTTTTAGTAACAATTTATAACAATAAATTGCTGTATAATTATTCGTTTTTATGCTGATTAAATATCATCAAAAGAAACATTGGTAAAGCTTTCTGTAGACGCTAAAGCCACTTCGACCTCACTTTCACTCTCTTCTTCTTCTTTTTTATAATCTTTTTGATGACGCTCACTAATTACTTCCGAACCTTTTTCATTAACAATAAAACTGGTTGCTTTGTTTAGCATTTCTTTAAAGTCTGAAAAATCTTCTTTATATAAGTAAATTTTATGTTTTTGATAATGAAAAGAACCATCATCATGCGTAAATTTTTTACTTTCAGTGACTGTTAAATAGTAGTCATCTGCTTTTGTAGACCTTACATCAAAAAAGTAGGTTCTTCTTCCTGCTCTTAAAACTTGTGAAAAAATCTCTTCTTGTTCTACTCTCTCTCGCTCACTCATAGTTCGTTTCTTAAATAATAATTATTTACTTAAAATTGCTCAACAAATCTAACAAAATAATTGATTTGGCAATACGAAACATTACATTTCTTTTTCTAAAAGTTGTTGTTCATATAACTCTTTATAATAACCCGCTACTTTTATCAATTGATTATGAACGCCTTGCTGAATAACTTTACCAGCATCTAAAACGATTATTTTGTCGGCATTTTTAACAGACGAAACACTGTGACTAATTATGATACTTGTTTTATCTTTTGAAATACGGTCTAAATTTGAGAGAATTTGTTGCTCTGTTTCGGTATCAACTGCCGATAAACAATCATCAAAAATTAATATCTTCGGAGTCTTAATAATAGCTCTAGAAATAGCGGTTCGTTGTTTTTGTCCGCCCGATAAAGTAACGCCTCTTTCACCTAAAACAGTTTGATAGCCATTTTTAAAATTGATAATATTATCGTGAATTACCGCATTTTTAGCTGCTTGAATAATTTCTTGTTTCGTAGCATTTTCTTTCCCAAATTTAATATTATTTTCAAGGCTATCAGAAAATAAAAATGGGTCTTGCGGTACAAAACCAATTTGATTTCTAACATCGTATAAATTACAGTCTTTTATGTTTTTTCCATCGATTAAAACAGCACCTTTACTAACATCATATAATCGAGCAATTAAATTTATAATGGTTGACTTACCACTTCCTGTAGTTCCTAAAATTGCCAAGGTTTCACCTTTTTCGATAACTAAATTTACGTTATTTAATGCGGTAATATTAGTATCATCATACGTTAAACAAACATCTTTAAATTCAATTTTACCCTGTATTTCTGTAGCTGTATCTGTATTATTTCTAATTTCAGGAACCTGCTCTAAAAACTCATTAATTCGTTCTTGCGATGCTGCCGCCTGTTGTACCGTAGAGGTTACCCAACCAACCACCGCTACCGGCCAGGTAAGAATATTTACATACATAACAAACGCAGCGATAGCACCTAATTGAATTTCGCCGGCAATATATTGTTGCCCTCCAATATATAAAACGATGCTATTACTAATTCCGATTAATAAAATCATCAACGGAAAAAACAAGGCTTGTACCTTATGTAATTCGATATTTTTATCTTTACTTTTATTGGCAATTTCATCAAAAGAAGCAATTACTTCTTGTTCTATTGCGTACGATTTAACCACATTAATTCCTGAAAAAAACTCTTGATTAAACGTCGTTAATTTTGATAAATATTCTTGAACAACCGTACTTCGTTTGTTAATTTGTTTGCTTAATACGAAAATAGAAACCGACAAAATAGGAAACGGAATCATAGTATATAAAGTAAGCGTTGGCGAAATTTCATACATTTGACTAAACCCAACAATTAACGAAATTATCATGTTTAAAGTGTACATCACTGCCGGCCCGAAATACATACGCACCTTAGAAACATCTTCACTAATACGGTTCATTAAATCGCCCGTTCTATTTTTTTTATAAAAATTAGTAGACAGTCGTTGGTATTGCTGATAAATTTCATTTTTCAAATCAAATTCTATCATTCTTGAGGTCACAATAATAGTTTGTCGCATAAAAAAAGTAAAAAAACCACCCAATAAAGTAACACCAATAATGAGCATTATATTTTTGAATAATACTGTTTTTACTTCGGATAAAGTAGTGGCGTTTCCAAGTTGATAATCTTCTACAATATTTAAAGAATTCCCTACAAAATCAGGTATTTTAAGTGTTAAAATTTTTGCCAAAACTGTAATTAAAGTTCCTAGCAATAAGCGCCATTTATATTTAACAAAATATTTATTAAGATATTTTAATGATTTCAAGATAAAAAATGTTTTTAAGTTAAAAAAGCAACGGTATAAAGTGACGTTGTTAAAGATACTGTAATTAAGACTTCTTTTTTTGCTTATGTTTTAACGATTTCTTACTTTTGTCTTCAAATTTTTAGAGATTGATAAAACAGTTTCTAAATTAAAAACCAAAACAAATGAAATCAGAAATCGTTGATATTAAAGACCTTAAAAATGACCCAGTATTTGGTCAATTATCTTTTGACAATCACGAACAAATCGTTTTTTGTAATGACGAAGATACAGGTTTAAAAGCAATAATTGGTATTCATAATACAACATTAGGACCTGCATTAGGAGGTACTAGAATGTGGCAGTATAAAAGTGAATCAGAAGCCTTAAATGATGTATTGCGTTTATCACGTGGAATGACTTATAAAGCAGCAATTACAGGCTTAAATCTTGGTGGTGGTAAAGCCGTAATTATCGGTGATGCTAAAACTCAAAAAAACGACGCATTAATGCGTAAGTTTGGAGCGTATGTAAACTCATTAAGTGGAAAATATATTACTGCTGAAGATGTTGGTATGGAAACTCACGACATGGATGTTATTCGTGAAGTAACCCCACATGTTGCTGGTATTTCTGAAGAAATTGGTGGTTCAGGAAACCCATCGCCTGTAACAGCTTATGGAGTTTACATGGGTATGAAAGCTGCTGCTAAATACCGTTTCGGATCAGACAACTTAGCTGGTAAAAAAGTATTAGTTCAAGGAGTTGGGCATGTTGGTGAAACTTTAGTAAAGCATATTACTGACGAAGGAGCTCAAGTAATTTTAAACGATATTAACGAAGTTCGTTTAGAAGAATTGAGTAAAAAATACGGTGCTAACGTTGTTTTAGGAAATGATATTTATGGTTTAGATGTTGACATTTATGCTCCATGTGCCTTAGGTGCTACCTTAAATGACCAAAGTATTGCGCAATTAAAAGCAAAAATTGTTGCTGGTGCGGCAAATAATCAATTAGAAAACGAGTTAAGACACGGTAAATTATTAAGAGAAAAAGGAATTGCTTACGCACCTGATTTTTTAATTAATGCTGGTGGAATTATAAACGTATATGCTGAAGTTGCAGGCTACGACAAGGCGGAGAGCTTAAAAAGAACTGAAAATATTTACAATACAACCTTAGATATTTTCAATTTAGCAGATAAAGAAAACAGCACAACACACCAAGCTGCTTTTAATATTGCACAGGCTAGAATTGATGCTCGTAAAAAAGAACAAAATAACTAGTTAAAAAATAAAAAAGTTTTATTTTTGCAGAGCGTTAGAAATACTTTCTATCGCTCTTTTTTTTTAAAGTTTTTAAAAGTTCTTTCAAATGATTAACAGAAGACATATTCGAGTTAAAGTAATGCAGTCGGTTTACGCCATGCAACAATCGCACAGTGATGACATCCTAAAAGAAGAAAAGTTCTTAAAAGACAGCATTGATAAAATGTATGACTTATATGTTTTGAACCTTCAACTATTAATTCAAGTTCAAAAATTAGCAAACAAGCGAATAGCGCTTTCTAAAAAGAAAATACTTGCTACCAAAGAAGACTTGAATCCAAACACTAAATTTATTGACAATCGAGTAATCAATAAATTAAATGAAAGCAGCAGTTTAAGTGCTTATGTTGAACTTCATGAGCTTAATTACTGGGAACTTGATAGTGAATATGTACGAATTATTTTAGATGAATTATTAAACAGTGAGTTGTATAAAAATTATGCAAATACTCCAGGTGATTCATACCATATTGATAGTGCTTTTGTGGTTTCTTTTTTCAAAGAAATTATAGCGCCTAACGAAAAATTAGCCGATTATTTTGAAGATAAAATGATTTCTTGGGTTGATGATATTCCTTTTGTAAACACTTGGATTGTTAAATCATTAAACAAACAAAAAGAACAGAATCCTTTTATCCTTGGAAGCCTTTATAAAGATAGTGAAGACAAACAGTTTGTGTCTAAATTATTTCAAAAAACGGCATTAAATCAACATACCTACGAAGACGATATTATTGAAAAAACACCTAACTGGGAAGCTGATAGAATTGCCGATATTGACATGATTATTATTAAAATGTCGATTACTGAATTTTTACATTTCCCATCAATTCCTAGTAGCGTAAGTATTAACGAATATATTGAGGTAGCAAAAGATTATTCAACCAATAAGAGTAGCTATTTTATTAATGGTGTTTTAGATAAATTATCGAAAGATTACTTAGCATCAAATAAGATGGTTAAAATTGGTAGAGGTTTATTGTAAAAAATTATTATTTTTACCAAAACAAATTAAAATATTTAACATGAAGAAAATAGCAGTAGCAATTGCAGTTGTTCTTTCAACAGGAATTTTTATTTCTTGCGGAAAAAGCGATGCCTCATCTAAAGTAAAAAAAGAGAATGTAGAAAATGCTGAAAAAAGAGATGTTTCTATTAGTAAAGGAACAGCTTCTATTTCTTTTGATAAAGAAGAGCATAATTTTGGAATCGTAAACGAAGGTGAAGTTGTTAAAACTACCTTTACGGTAACAAACAGCGGTAAAACCGACTTGGTAATTACAAATGCACAAGCAAGTTGTGGATGTACAGTGCCTGTATGGCCTAAAGGCGCTATTGCACCTGGAGAAACTGGAGAAATTCAAGTAAGTTTTAATACCAGTGGAAAACCAAATAAACAATCTAAATCTATTACACTAACAACCAACACTGTAAAAGGTAAGGAAGTTATTAAGATTACAGGTATGGTAACTCCTAAAAAGAAAACAGCATAATGTTTACAACTATTTTTTTACAAGCAAGTACCCAAGAAAGTATTATGAATATGCTTCCTTTTGTAGCAATGATAGGTGTTTTTTATTTTTTGATTATTCGTCCACAGATGAAACGTCAAAAAGATGAAAAAAAATTCCAAGCTACTGTTGTCAAAGGAATTAAAGTAATTACCTCTAGTGGTATTCATGGTAAAATTGTTGAAATTAACGATACCGAAAATACTGTTACTATCGAAACAGGTGCTGGTAAAATTAAATTTGAACGCTCTGCTATTTCAATGGAATTAAGCAAAAAATACACAGCGGTTAAAAAATAACAACTACTACTTTTTATAAAAAAGAGCGCTAATTAGCGCTCTTTTTTTGTTTTTTATGTAGATTGCAATATATTCAACACTTTGAAAAAAACCTTTAACATACCAAAAACCTTTTTTGGATTTTTATCAGCTTCCGTACTTTTTTGGTTGCTCATAAATTTATCAAAACAATATACTACCGAAATAGAAACAGTAGTAACTTACAGCAATATTGCCATACAAAAAACAATTATTAATACACCCATTAAAAAAATAGCGCTTGTAGTAAAAGGAAGTGGTTTTAAATTAATTGCCCAAAATTTTATAAATTCTAATATAAAACTCAATTTAGAAAAAGCCCATAGAAAAAAAAATAATGCCTATTATTTTTTAACTAAAAATAGCTATTCAGAAGTACAGCGACAGCTAAATTCAGGAATTGAATTGATTAAATTTCAAAGAGACAGTATTCCTTTAGAAATGGGAACTTTAGCGTCAAAAAAAGTACCTTTAAAAGCAAATTTAGAACTCAAGTTTCAATTAGGTTATGACTTAGCTAGCCCTATAAAAATAACTCCTAGCCATGTGTTAATTTCTGGAGAAACTTCTTTAATTGATAAAATTACTTTTTTAAATTTAAAAAAAATAACGCTAGAAAATATTTCTGAAAGCACCACACTTAAAGGGACTATTGAAACACCTGAACAACTAAAAAAAGAGGTTAATTCTGCCAAAATAAGCATCATTGTTGATAAATTTACAGAAGGTGAAATAGAAGTGCCTATTAGCATCAAAAATGCACCAAAAAACATCAATATATTTCCTAAAAAAGTAAAGATAATTTACAAGGTAGGCTTAAAAAACTTTAATAAAATAAATGCCAATTTATTTAAAATAGCCTGCGATTATAAGCAGATAACAAGTAACGAAACTTCTTATTTAACGCCTAAATTAATTCAATTTCCTGATTCTATCACAATACTGCGAATAGTTCCTAAAAAAATAGATTTTTTAATACATAAAAAAACACAAAAATAATGGTTATAGGTTTAACAGGTGGTATTGGTAGCGGAAAATCTACGGTAGTAAAAATGTTTGCTGAGTATAAAAACAGTACTATTTATATTGCAGATAATGAAGCTAAAAAATTAATGAATTCTTCGGATGAAATTAAAACAAAATTAATCGCTGAATTTGGTGAAGATGTTTACAAAAACAAGCAATTAAACAAACCTTTTTTAGCCGATATCGTTTTTAACGATAAAGATAAATTAGCTATTTTAAACGCCATTGTACATCCTGTGGTAAACAATCATTTTAAAGACTTTATTCTTAAAAACACCAATAAAAACTATATTTTATACGAAAATGCCATTCTTTTTGAAAACGGTAGCAATATTTTTTGTGATAAAATAATTACCGTAACAGCCCCTGAAAACATTAGAATTGAACGTGTTTTAAAAAGAGACAACACTACAATTGATGCCGTTAAAAGCCGTATTAATAATCAATGGAGTCAAACTAAAAAAACACTACAATCTCATTATATTATTGAAAACATTACCCGTAAAAAAACACAACAGCAGGTGGCGATAATTCATGCTATTTTAACTAAAAAAGTAAAAAATTAACGTTTTACAAAGCATTTTTGTTAAATTTGTCTTAATTTCATAAAAACTTAGTTAATATACGTTAAAAGCAACGCTCTCTTCAGTTTATTAATTTATTTTTGGATAATGGGTAAGAAAATCTTTATTCTTATTGTTGTTTTAATGAGTATTTCTTTAATAGGAATCATCTCAGTTCAAGTATATTGGATTAAAGACGCTGTAAAAAACAAGCAACAACAATTTGACAACAACATCAAAATTGCATTAGCTAGAACTTCTGAAAGGATTAAAGAAAGAGAGTACGCTGATTTTTTTCAAAACAATCAAGAGTTTCTTAAGGATAAAAAATTTGTTTCCAAAGCAAAAATAACCACCTATTTATTTCAACAAATAGACACCACTAATAAAAGAAAATTTACCTTCGGAACAACTGTTTTAGGAGAAAGCATTAAAATGCCTGGTGATTTTATTAACAATGACTCTATTGTTATTAAGCGGTATTCGGGGAAACAAGATTTTTATTTTTCCCAAATAATGAAATCAAATAATGATTTTACACCCTTTGTTAAAGAGGGTCGAATTTCGAGATTTAAAACCTATCCTAAATTCAATAAACAATTAATTGAAGATATGTTGCAGGAAAGAAAAAAAATCTTCCCTATAAATCAACGAATTAGCAATAAAGAACTTAATTTTACCATCAAAGAAGAATTGGCTAAAATGAATATCACCCAAAAATTTAAATACGGTGTATATGAAGATGGCTTGGCTACGCAATTAAAATCGGGTTATTTTAACATAAAGCCAAACGATGCAAATTATCCTTTATTAGCAGATAATAACGGCATTAGCAAATATAAATTATATATAAAATTTCCTAATGAACGAAAAAAATTATTATCAGAAATATTTAATGTTTTAGGGCTTTCTTTATTATTTATAATTATAATTATTGCGGCTTTTGCAACGTCATTATATCAATTAATTCGTCAAAAGAAAATATCGGCAATAAAGACCGATTTTATCAATAATATGACCCATGAGTTTAAAACACCTATTGCAACTATAAATTTAGCTTTAGATGCCATTAAAAACCCAAAAATAATATCAGAACCTGAAAAAATAAAGCGCTATGTAAAAATGATTCGTGAAGAAAATAAACGAATGCACGGACAGGTTGAAAATGTTTTACGAATTTCGAGATTAGAAAAAAATCAGATTGAAATTAGTAAAGATGCTATCGATATACACGATACGATTGAAGAAGCTATTGAACATATTCAATTATTAGTCGATGATAAAAATGGGACGGTAACTTCGCATTATCAAGCAATATCTACCGAGGTTCTTGGAAACCAATTTCACCTAACAAATATCATTGTGAACATACTAGAAAACGCTTTAAAATATTCAGAAGGCGCACCTAAAATTGATATTTACACCGAAAGCACCAATAAATACTTTATTTTTAAAGTAAAAGACCAAGGAATTGGAATGAGTAGAAATGCTCAAAAATATATTTTTGATAAATTTTACAGAGAACATAACGGAAATATACACAACGTAAAAGGACACGGTTTAGGACTGGCTTATGTAAAAGAAATTATTGACAGCCATCAAGGGTCTGTTTACGTTGAAAGTGAAAAAAGTAAAGGAAGCTTATTTACAGTGAAATTGCCATTAATATAAAATAAAATACATGGGAAGCAAAAAAATATTATTAGTAGAAGACGATCCTAATTTCGGAACAGTTCTTAAAGATTATTTAGCCTTAAACGATTACAACGTTACACTTGCCAAAGATGGTATTGACGGATTAATTATGTTTAAAAACGGTGAATATGATTTATGTATTTTAGATGTAATGATGCCTCGTAAAGATGGCTTTTCATTAGCGCAAGATATCCGAGCAACAAACAAAGAAGTGCCTATTATATTTTTAACTGCTAAAACATTAAAAGAAGATGTTTTAAGAGGATATCAAGTTGGTGCTGATGATTATTTAAATAAACCTTTTGATTCGGAAGTTTTATTACATAAGATAAAAGCAATTTTACAACGTAAAGAGAACGAAAAGTCAAGTGATTCTGATGAATTTGAGTTCAAAATTGGTGGCTTTGAATTTAATTCTAAATTACGTCATCTTTCACTTAACGGTGCTGAGGCTCAAAAACTTTCACCTAAAGAAAGTAAATTATTAAGAATGTTAGCAGTGCATAAAAATGATTTAATGCCACGTGAATTAGCCTTAACAAAAATTTGGAGAGATGATAATTATTTCACTTCTAGAAGTATGGATGTGTATATAGCCAAACTTCGAAAATACTTAAAGGGTGATGAAAATGTTGAAATTATCAATATCCACGGGGAAGGTTTTCGATTGTTAGAAAAAGTATAAAAAGCTACTTTATAAACAATTATCTACAATATAAAAACAGTACAAAAGACTTCCTTTTCCCAGGAAGTCTTTTTTTTTGTATCAGGGTATAAAATAATTTAATCAATAAATGGTAATTTTTTTTGCTTGCTTCACCTGTTAAAACATCCACCTTTAAAATATTTTCAATCGTCGTAGCTATTTGATTGCTATACAACTGATTTTCATTCTTTATTTCTCCTTGTTTTTTAATTCCACTTCCAAAAGCAGCAAGCCAAACCTGGTCTGATCCTTTAATTGTATATGTTTTTCCATGGTCTTTTAAGTTATTCCCGTGATGTTTCCATGTTTCTAAAGGCACTGTTCCCCGTCCGTGATCTGTGGTTATAATAAAGGTAGTGTTGTTTTTGTAATAAGTGTCATTTTGAACAAAATTCCACAAATCTTTAATAAAAGTATCCGATCTTTTTATAGCGTTTAAATACTGATCATATTTACCATCGTGGGCAAAATCATCGGTTTCTCCGTAGGCTATATAAACCAGATCAGGATGTTTTTCTTTCATGTAATTAAGAGCGTAATTATGTGTAAAAACGTCTAATCGCACATTGTGCCAAGGGCTTGGTGTTTGTTTTTGATAGCTATTTAATTGTTTTTCTATCGCTGAAATACCTGTTGTTCTATCGGCAGATTCAAAACCTGCATTTATTGGTAATTTACTTCTTGTTCTATTAATAATACTCGGAAAAACATCCCAACTAGCAAAAGCAGCTACCTTATTTTTATAAACTTCTGAATTATTTACTAATTCTAAAATTGTTTTATTAGGATTATCAATTTTAGCATTGCTTTTTATCCTTTTATCATCTGCTAATCCACATAAAATTTCACTATAACCAGGATATGAAAACCAACGATTATTCGTTAAATTTACTTTATTACCTTCCTTTCTATTTCCATAAATAACACCGTTTCTAGCGATATAACTCCACATAAAAGGAAACAAAACTTCCCTTCTTTTACTTGGTTTTTTTGCCCAAAAATGCGACGCTAATACTGCCGTGTCTTTTACATATTTATCATTAGAAACCAACAATGAATCTGCTCCTGAAAATAATTCTTGCCAACGAACACCATCTAACGTTATTAAAACAACTTTTGGAGTAGCAGGTTTCTTTTGGGCTTGTTTATTTTCTTCTTGCTGATTATTTTTATTGCTTTTATCCTTATTATTTACTTGTTTATTACAAGCGGTTAAGGCTATTAAAAACAAGATAAAAAACACTTTTATTTTTACCATAATTATTTTATTTGAAGTACTAATATTAAAAAACCTGCTGTAATTGCTTTACAAAACAATAATCACAACAGGTTTGGTTTGTCTTTAAAATTTATTTTATTCTTTTATTTATCCCACCAAGATTCAGCGTTATAATTATTTTCTCCTAACCAAGAAACTGCTGTGGTATTGTTTACTTTATTAGTAAAAGTTTCTTCCGATGGATATTTAAATCGAACTGGTATTTTATCTGAATTTGTATTATTAAGTGCTGCTGTTAAAACAGGAAACCCTGTTCTTCGATAATCAAACCAAGACTCATAACCCGACATGATATTTGCCAAGTATTTTTGTGTTATAATATTTTCTACCGTTCCTTTAAAGGCTCCTTTTGATGTTGCAGTTAAATAATCCGCAGGTATTTCGATATTTCTATATTCAAAATTTGCTTTTACCGCATTTTCATAATGTAATTTTGCTTTTGAGCTATCGATAAAACCTTTACTTGCTGCTTCGGATAAAATAAACTCTTGCTCAAAATAGCTTGCAAAAACCATGTCTAATACATTGCTTGCTCTTAAATTATCCGATAAACCAGTGTAATTACCCGATCTATCATTTGAACCTGGTGTTATTCCTACATAGGTATTTGACGCGTTTGGCTTATAATAAAAAGAAATTCGAGGATCTTGTCTGTCGGTTAACATTTTTAAAATAGTCGTTGTAATGTTTAAAATTTTAAAATCGCCTTCTCTTGCTGTTGATAAATACCAATTATTTGGTGCTGAAGTAAATGGTAAAATAGCATTATCGGCATTCGATTTAAAAATATCTCCTGAGGCTACAATCTGATTTATTTGAGCAGCCGCATTGGGGTATTTATCACTAATCCTAAGCAAATAACGCAATCTTAAAACATTTGCAAATTTTATCCAAGCATTTTTATTTCCCGCAAACATTACATCTCCTGTTATTGAAGATTTGTCTTTTGATAAAGTACTCACAGCCTGAGAAAGTAATTGCAAAACACCATTTGAAGCCGTATAAATATCCTTTTGTTTATCGTATTTTGGTGTTAAATTATTTTTATCGCCTGCTTCAAAAAAAGGAATCGGATCATATAAATCGGTTAATTGTGCGCCAATAAAAGCCTTCATTATTTTGGCAACAGCTTTAATCGAGGCATTTGTTTTTTGCTCTTTTAAAACGTCATTCATATCTCCTAAAAGCCTGTTATTGGTAATCCAAAGTGAATTATTGGCATCAATTTTATATTGATCTATTACATTAAAATCAGACTTACCTTGCTCTTGCATTAAAATACTTGCGTAGGTAAAACCACCGCTAGTCGTTTGATTTCCTACGGTATAAATTGTATTGGTTAGTAAATAAGTTGCCTGGGCAGTAGTTGGTTCATTTGGGTTTACATTAATATCGCCAAAATCATCACAAGAAATAAAGGTTGCAACTGCAAGGACTATAAATCCTTTAAATATTTTAGTAACTTTCATATTTTCTAAGTTTTCTAAGTTTCTTTAATTAAAATTTGAATAAAAAATTGATTCCGTAACTTTTTGATGATGGATACGATACGTCCTCGATTCCTGGAACAACATTTGCGCCTTGCATTGCTAAAGTTTCTGGATCAAAATGAGGGTTTGACGATGGTGTCCATAATCCTAAGTTTCTACCTACTATAGATACTTTTAAAGATTCCATTGCTAATTTTTCAATCAAACCAGCAGGAACATTATAGCCAAACTTTACCTCTCTTAATTTTACATAAGTGGCATCTACAATCCCTGTTTCTTGTTGATTTTTTCTATTGTACAACGGCTTGTAATAACTCCACCAACCTATTGCATCGGCATCGGTTAAAGCAACATATTCACTGCCTACTTTCTTTACGCCATCGGGTACAATGTCTTGGTAATTATTTCTATTTTCAGAAATATCTAAATTTCCAGCATACGCCGCTATCTGTTTTGTTCTTGAAATAATGGTTCCACCTTGTTTCCAATCCATTAAAACAGATAAATCAAAGTTTTTATATTTGAAACTATTTTTAAATCCTAAAGAAAAATCTGGATTATAGTTTCCTAGTAATTGTAACTTATCATTTACAACTGGCTTACCGTCTTTGTAAACTATTTTTCCGTTATGGCGTTCGAATTTTCTTCCGTACATATTTCCTAACTTCTCTCCTTTTCTTGCCTGTATAAAAACTTTTGAAGTTTCCGCACCATATACCGAAGCATATGCCATGGTTAAAACGTCCATGTTTTCTGTTAACTCAACGACTGTTCCTTGGTTTTTAGAAAAGTTTAAACTGGTTGTCCAAGCAAAATTTTCATTACGGATAGGTTTTATCGTTAACAAAGCTTCAATTCCTTTATTTTCAATTTTACCCGCATTGATTATTTGTGCGCTATACCCTACTGTATTGGTAATTGGAACCGACATAATTTGATCTTCCGAAGTAGATTTATAATAGGTAAAATCGATTCCTACAGCTCCATTAAACATTCTTAAATCTGTTCCAAATTCATAAGAAGTACTCATTTCTGGCTTTAAATTTTCATTTAATAATACCGAACTTCTACTTAATGTTTTATTTCCTGCATAGGGTGTTTGATATGAATATGGTGTTTTTAAATTATACGCAGACGTATCATTACCAACCTGGGCGAAAGAACCTCTAATTTTAAAGAAACTAAAAGCTTCAGGCATTTCAAAAATTTTATCGATCAATAAACTTACAGATGCCGATGGATAAAAATAAGAATTGTTTTTTGCTGGTAATGTAGAAGACCAATCGTTTCTTGCTGTTACATCTACAAAAACTTTATTTTTATACCCAATACCTAGCGTACCGTATAAACTATTAATTTCTTTTTCTTCTTTATATTGCGTTGTTACTACATTTGATATAGAATTTTGAAGATTATAAAGCCCTGGAATAACCAAACCATTTGCCATGCTCGATAAAAAATTAATTTCTTGTTTCATTTGATTTCCTCCAAAATTCACATCAACATTCCAAGCATCATTTATTTTTTTATCATAAGAAAATAAAAAATCGGTATTTACCTCTGTAAAATCAACTCTTTCATCTTTATAAGCTCCTTTTAAAAATCGTTGTGTACTATAAGCTCTTTTTGAGGCTCTTTTATCAGTATAATAATCTAAACCACTTTTTGCTTGAAATTTCAAGTTTTTTAATACTTGATATTCCAATTGGATATTCCCTAAAAGCCTGTGCTTATTAAAGGCGTTGGTATTTTCATTGAGCATAAAATAAGGATTATCGTGCCAAGCATAATTATAGTTGTACTGCTCTAAACCTTCATAGCCTTTTTGCCAATAATTTTTTAAAGCCGATGTATTTACTGTTCGTCCGTACCAGGTAAACATATACATTGCCGATTCTGAACCATATCCTGAACTTGGGCGGTTATCACTACTTGATTTTATATAGTTTGATTTTAACGAAATTTTTAACTTATCGGTTAAATCAACACTTCCATTTATTCGGTATGATTTTCTTTTTAAGCCTGTATTAGGAATAATTCCTTGATTATCTAAAGAACCAAAACTAAATAAAAAGTCTGATTTATCTGCTCCAAACCCTATTGCGGTACTAAAAGTGGTTGTAAATCCTGTTTTATAAAAATTTTCTACATTATTTGGTCTTGCTACAAATGGTGTTGCAATAATATCGTTCGGCATTGTTGTTGGCGATATAATTTTTCCATTAGCATCCCTAACCCATCCTCTTACGAATATATCTCCGGCTCTTACTCCCGATGTTGTTGGGCTATCAAACTGAGTAACTAATTGACCATTCGCCTCAGGTCCCCAAGAAACATCTTCCTGATCATTTATACCTAAATCATTCGCTAATCCATCGGCATATTTAAACTTTCCTGCCCATCCTTGCCCATATTTATTTTGATATTTTGGCAACCTCAACGCTTTTTCGATTGTTGTACCAGTATTTACGGTAACGGTTAAACCTTTATTTCGTCTTGCTGTTTTAGTGGTTATTAATATGACTCCGTTAGAACCACGAGAACCGTATAAAGCTGCCGCATTTGCACCTTTTAATACACTAATATTCGCTACATTATCAGGGTCAATTTCAGAAGCACCATTACCATAATCGACCTCTTGCATTTCATTTCCACCCGTATTTTGACCTGTACCAAAAATAGTATTGTTATGAATTGGCACTCCATCAACCACAAATAAAGGACCATTAGCTGTTGATGTTAAAGAAGCTTCTCCACGGATTACAACTCTTGATGTTGAACCTACACCTGTAGATCCGTTGGTAATTTGAACACCTGCAATTTTTCCATTTAAAGCATTTACTAAATTTGTTTCCTTTGCCTGATTCAGTTCTGCTGCTTTTAAATTTGATACAGAATATCCTAAAGCCTTTTCTTCTTTTTTAATTCCTAAAGCCGTAATTACAACCTCATCTAATTGCTGTTCTAACTGTTTTAAAACAATTGTTCCTAGCTTTTTATGCGCTCCTTTACTTAAAGAGACCTGTACTCTTTTTTCTTGATATCCTATAAAAGATATTTTTAAAGTTACTTTTTCAGAAGTTACTTTATTCAGTTCAAATTTACCATCAAAATCGGTATCTGCTCCAATAGTAGTTCCTGCTAACACCACACTTGCCCCTGGCAATGGATAGCTACCGTCGCTAATTACTCCTGAAATAGTAGAAGATTGTGCTAAAATTGTGCTGCTAATAAAAACACCTAGCAATATGCTTACAAAAAGCTTAAAATTATTCATTTACTTACGTTTTACAATCGTTAAAAATTACAATTCAAATTAAATTATAATTTGACCGTATGTACAATTATGAACGTTAAGAAAACACCTATTAAAAGATACCTTAGCGTAATGCCAATGTAAAATAACAAGACATCAAATTGAACTAAACATTAATAAGCTTGATTATCAGATAATTAAAAAATTCAATTGTTAATTTAAAGCATCTTACTTCTTTTTTGTTTACAACAAGCGATACTATTTTACAAAAAAAACGGACAACTTTAAAGTTGTCCGTTTTATAAAATATATAATTAATGTTACTATTAATTAAAATCAGTGTTCATTTTTAAATAATCTAAAAACTCACGCTTTGTTTCTTTATTTTTAAACTTACCGCCAAACTCAGCAGTAACTGTTGAGCTTTCAATATCTTTTATTCCTCTTGAATTTACACACAAATGCTTTGCATCAATAACACAGGCTACGTCTTGCGTCCCTAAAGCTTCTTGCATTGCTTGTACAATTTGCATGGTTAAACGCTCTTGTACCTGTGGTCTTTTCGAAAAATATTCAACAAGACGATTCATTTTAGACAAACCGATAACTCTTCCACCAGAAATATACGCCACATGCGCACGTCCTATAATTGGCAATAAGTGATGCTCGCAGGTAGAATACACAACGATATTCTTTTCCACCAACATTTCGCCATAATTATAATTATTTTCGAAAGTAGATGCTTTTGGCATATTTGCAGGATTCAATCCCATAAAAATTTCATTCACAAATGATTTTGCAACACGTTTTGGCGTTCCTTGCATACTATCATCGGTTAAATCCATCCCTAAGGTTTCTAGAATATCTTTAACACTTTCTTGGATTTTAGCTATTTTTTCTTGGTCAGATAAATCAAAAGCATCAGCTCTTAAAGGATTTTTAGCCGAGGTTCCTACATGATTATCTCCTATATCATCGATTCTATCTTCATTCATTTTGTTGCTATTCACTTCAAACATTTCTTTCTTTTATTAGGGCACAAATTTACAACATTGTACTTAATTTACTGTATTATTTTTTTCAATTCGTCTAAAGAACAAGTAGTTTGCTCACCATTTAGCATGTTTTTTAAAACAAACACATCGTTATTTACATCAGTAACTACAAATTCTATGCCTCTGCTACCAACATATTTCCATTGTTTCTTTTCTTGCTTATTACTCGTTGCGGTATCAGGGTATAACTCTGATTTTATATTGTTTTCTCTTAAATTTTTAATCGCTTTTATTTTTGATAAATTCTCCGCTTCGTTAAAATTTAAAAATAATACACGAGGTTTTGGCAATTCAACCGCTTCAAACAAGTTTAATTCTTCCATCACCAAGTAAATTCTGTCTAATCCGAAAGAAATTCCAACTCCTGAAACATCTTTTAAACCAAAAATCCCTGTTAAATCATCATAACGACCTCCGCCTCCGATAGAACCCATTTTTACTTCTTTTGGTGCAGCAACTTCATAAATTGCACCTGTGTAATAATTTAAACCACGTGCTAAAGTTACATCTAATTCTAAACTTGCAGATGATAAACCAATTTCTTCAATCATATTTACAACGGTACGCAATTCTTCTACCCCTGCTAAACCTTCTTCGGATGCTTCTAACATCGCACTTAAAGAACTTAATTTATCTTGATTAGTTCCTGAAAAACTAAATAACGGCGCTACTTTTTCAATGGCATCTTGTGAAATTCCTTTTTCAAGCATTTCTTTTACAACACCCTCTTTTCCTATTTTATCTAATTTATCAAGGGCTACCGTAAAATCGATTAATTTATCAGATGCGCCAATAACCTGTGCAATTCCTGATAATATCTTACGATTATTAATTTTGATAGTCGCTCCGTTTAAGCCTAATTTACTAAAAACAGTATCGTATAATTGAATAAATTCAACTTCTTGTAATAACGATTTACTTCCTACAACATCAGCATCACATTGATAAAACTCTCTAAAACGTCCTTTTTGCGGGCGATCGGCTCTCCAAACAGGTTGAATTTGATATCTTTTAAAAGGAAATGTAATATCATTTTGATGCTGTACCACGTAACGTGCAAACGGCACTGTTAAATCGTAACGTAATGCTTTTTCTGATATTTGAGCCGTTACTTTTTGGCTATTTTTTTCAGATAATAAGGTTTCATCAGCCTTTTTTAGATAATCGCCAGAATTTAAAATTTTAAAGATTAAGCGATCTCCTTCTTCACCATATTTACCCATTAAGGTTGATGAATTTTCAAAACTTGGTGTTTCAATAGGTTGAAATCCGAAGTTTTCAAACGAATGTTTTATGGTATTAAATATATAATTTCTTTTCGCAACTTCTGTTGATGAAAAATCTCTTGTTCCTTTTGGAATTGATGGTTTCATAATTGATGGTAAAATTAAGGGTTCAATAAAATACTAAAACCCACTTTAAATGCAAATATCTGAATTTATCGCTAATTTACGAAGTTTTATGGGTACGTTTTAATCGGTAAATTGACGCATTTAATTCAAAACCTAACAATAAAATAATGGCGTTTATCCAAATAAAAAGCATCAAAATTAAGAGCGCTCCAATCGAGCCATATAACTGATTATAAGTAGAAAATTCTACCACATAAATCCCGAAAACATAAAATGTAAACAACGATAAAACAGTGGTTAAAATAGCGCCTGCTGAAAAAAACTTTATATCCTTTCCTTGAGTTGTTCCAAAGCGAAATAACAGTGAAACAATCGTGAAAATCATAATTAAAAACAACAAACCTCGCCCCCAATAAAACAAGTTTAAATCATCGGTATGTAGCCAACCTGTATTGTCAATACTAACAAGCGCTACTTGATATAGAATAATTAAAATCACTGTTATTATCAAAAAAAAGGACATTAATAACGATACACCTAATGAAATAAAATACGTTCTAAAAATACTTCTAATTTCTTTGATATGATACGAATATTCAAAACCTCCAAAAATAGCATTTACCCCATTGGTCATTAAAAAAATAGAGGCTAAAAACCCAAAAGACAATAAACCACTATATTGATTATTAATAATATCTTTTAACACGAAATCGACGGCATCAAAAGTTTTAGGCGGTAGCATTTCTTGGATTAATCCGAAGAGATTTTCTTGAAATCCATCAATAGGAATGTACGGAATTAGCGTTAAAATAAATAACATAAAAGGGAAAATAGCCATAAAAAAACTAAACGCAATTCCTCCTGCTCTTGTTGTTAAAGCGCCTTTTACAATGCCGATTACATATAATTCAATAACATCGTATAGGCTCATTCCTTGTAGCCTCGGTATTTTTATTTTCTTCAAAAAAATCACCAATAAATTAATTATAGGTATTTTACTTAGTCTATTTTCTATTGGTTTTGTCATTATTACAGCTACATTTTTCAACAAAGATACAATCGTTTTAAGATATAAAAGTGTAAAAAATGTAAAGGAAATTATAAATTTAAAGATAAACAATTACAATAAAAAAGCATAATAAAACATCTTCTAAGCCTCAACAAAAATATTGTATTTATGTAATAACCCGATTACATTTTCTTTTGAAAATTTTGCTCCTTTTAACTTATTATTTTCAGGATTTATTGAGAAATTAAAAGCCGTTTTAAAATCTGATTTCTCTAAGATTGTATCCTCAAATATGGCTTTTTTTAAATCGCAAGTATCAAATTTTGCATTAGTAAGAGTTGCTTCTGTAAAATCAACTTCTTCTAAATTACAGTTTACAAATAATGTTTTTGGTATTTTTAGTTGATAAAAAGATGAAAAAGTCAATTGACAATCAGTAAAACGAAATTGTAATAAAAACAGATTACATTCATTAAATTTAACACCTATCATTTTACATTTTATAAAAGACACTTCTTTAAAAGCGGTGTTTGTTACAATAGTATTGCTAAAATTGCAATCGATAAATTCACATTCTAAAAACTGAATATTAGAAAGATGAACATTTTCAAAATTACAATTCGAAAAAGTACAACTATCATACTCTCCTTTTTTAATTTTTATTTTTGAAAAATCAATTTTAGAAAAGGTTTCACTGTCAAAAAAATCATCCATAATAAAAAAGTAAAAAATAAGATGCTGTGTTTATAGAAACACATAAACACAACATTCTTTATATAAATTAAAAATTGAATTATTTTAAACCTCTTGCTTTTAACATTGGGGTAGCTTCAGGATTTCTTCTTGCAAAATTTTGATACATTTTTGCATAATCCATCGTGTTTCCTTTTGATAAAACTTGCTCACGGAATTTTTGCCCGTTTTCACGCGTTAATAACCCGTTGTCTTTAAACCAAGCGTAGGCATCGTGGCTTAGCATTTCTGTCCATAAATATGAATAATATCCAGCGCCATATCCGCCGCTAAAAATATGTGCAAAATAGGTTGAGCGGTATCTTGGTGGAATTTCGGCAAGTTTTAATTTCATTTGAGTTAAGGCAGCTTCTTCAAATTTAGCCACATCTTCAATTTTAGTATTTGCAGAAACCGTGTGCCATTTCATATCTAAGCTCGACGATGCTAAATTTTCAATCATTGAATACCCTTGATTAAAAGTTCCAGCATCTTTAATTTTTTTCAATAACTCAGCAGGAATTACTTTTCCTGTTTTATAATGCACCGCATAGTTATTTAAAATGGCTGGATGTGTTGACCAATTTTCATTAAATTGAGACGGAAATTCTACAAAATCTCTAGAAGTACTTGTTCCTGAAATTGACGCATATTGTTGGTTTCCAAATAAACCGTGTAAAGCGTGCCCAAATTCATGGAACATTGTTTCAACCTCATCAAAACTTATTAAAGCAGGTTCGCCAGCCGCAGGTTTTGACGAATTACAAACATTATAAATTACAGGTTTTTGATTTCGTAATTTTGATTGTTTTACAAAAGAACTCATCCACGCACCACCACGTTTGCTATCTCTGGCATAAAAATCGCCATAAAATAAGCCTAATTTACTTCCGTCTTCTTCAAAAACCTCGTACACAACGACATCTTTGTGATAAACAGGTAAATCGGTACGTTTTTTAAAGGTGATTCCGTATAATTTTGTAGCGGCATAAAACACCCCTTTTTCTAAAACGGTGGTCATTTCGAAATAGGGTTTTATTTCATCTTCATTTAAATTATACTTTGATGTACGTACTTTTTCGGCATAATGATTCCAATCATAAGCAGCTAAAGTTGCTCCTTTAACTTGCTTGTTCATTTCAGCCTGAATTTCTTTTTTTTCTGCGGATGCTTTCTCTAAAGACCCTGGAATTAAACCTTCAAACATTTCAAAAACCTTAGCAGGTGTTTTTGCCATCGTTCCTTGCAAACTCCAACTTGCGTAATTTTCAAAACCTAAAATTTGCGCTTTTTTAGCTCTTAAAGAAACCATTTTTTGTACTAATTCACTGGTATCGTAAGTACCTGAATCGGCTCTGTGAATCGATTTTTCGTATAATTCTTTACGAACTTCTCTGTTCTCTAAACTTTGTAATGATGACTGTTGTGTAGTGTTTACTAGCTGAATTTCGTAAGTTTTAGTATTATCAGCTTGTTTTTCTAATGATTTTATTTTATCCGCAGAAAAACCTTTTAATTTTTTAACATCAGTAATTATAACACCGCCTTTTTTACTTGCGTCTAATAATTTTTTACCAAAATCGTTCGATAAAGTTGCTATTTCAGAATTTATATCCTTTAAAACTGCTTTTTTATCTTCGGATAAATTAGCGCCTGCTTTTACAAAATTCTTATAATACTCTTTTACTAAATGTGTGCTTTCAGCATCTAAATTAGCCGTATCTAAAGCATTGTACACTGTTTTAATTTTAGCAAACAATGGAGTATTTAATAAAATATCATCGGAATGTTTAGAAAATTTTGGTGCTAATTCTTTTTGAATACTTTTAAGCGTATCGTTTGTATGTGCGCCTGTTAATCCGTAAAAAACAGCCGTAACGTTGTCTAGAGTTTCGCTACTTTGCTCTAAAGCTAAAACTGTGTTTTTAAAGTTTGCCGCTTCTTTATTGGCAATTATTTGTTGAATCGCTTGGTTCTGTAATTTCATCCCCTCTAAAATAGCAGGCATAAAATGTTCGTTCTTAATTTTAGTAAAATCAGGCGCTCCGTACGCTAAAGTGCTTTTAACCAACAAAGGATTATTTGCACTATTTATGGTATTTTCTGTTTTCACGGCGGTTTTATCTTTTTTAGCTTTTTCGCTTGGGTTTGTAGTACAAGATACTGCCAAAGCAATTGTTGTTGCTACGATGATATGTTTTTTCATTGTCTTACTTATTTTATCATTGAAACAAATTCAAATAAAAAGATTACTGCTTTTGCTTCAATGACACTTTATTAAATTAATCTACTGCTTTTAAACTTAAATCTAAATTATAAACCGAATGCGTTAAAGCGCCCGACGAAATAAAATCGACACCACAATCGGCATATTTACGGATGGTTTCTTCGGTAATTCCTCCTGATGATTCTGTTAAACAAGTATCGCCAATTAAAGCAACTGCCTTGCGTGTATCTTCATAATTAAAATTATCGATTAAAATTCTGTACACGCCTTTATTTGATAAAATTTCTTTGATTTCCTCTAAACTTCGTGCTTCTACAATAATTTTAATATCTAGTTTTTTATCAGCTAAATATTCTTTAGTTTTAGTAATTGCTTGTGTAATTCCGCCCGCAAAATCAATATGATTGTCTTTAATCATCACCATGTCGTACAAAGCAAATCGATGGTTTTCGCCGCCACCAATTTTTACCGCCCATTTTTCAATAGCACGAATTCCAGGCGTTGTTTTACGCGTATCTAATACTTTGGTGTTTGTTCCTTTTAATAAATCGGCAAAAAAAGCAGTTTTCGTAGCAATAGCACTCATACGTTGCATCGCATTTAAAACCACACGCTCTGCCATTAATATAGATTGCGATTTTCCTGTTACATAAAAAACAATGTCGCCATATTTTACAGAATCACCATCATTGATAAAAGTTTCTACTTTCAAATCGGCATCAACATAGTTAAAAACCATTTTAGCAAATTCAACGCCTGCGATAATCCCCTGATCTTTTACCAATAATTTTGCTTTACCAGTAGCATCCGCAGGAATACATGATAATGAGGTGTGATCGCCATCGCCAATATCTTCACGAATCGCATTTGTTATTATTAAATTTAGCTCTTTGTTAAATTGTTCTTTTGATATCATGCTTTTCTGTCTTCTTTAATTATCCCGTAAAAATACGGATTGATTTTATCCTACGGAATTAAATTATTCTTTCTGATGAATTTTATGAGTTAAAATAAATAAATTTGCAGATAAAATTAATTCAAATTAACAGCCCTTTATACCCTTTTACAACTTATGAAAATAAAACTAATCGCTATTGGTAAAACTGATGATAAAAATTTAATGCAACTCATTGATAATTATCAAAACAGGTTAAAACACTACGTAAAATTTGAATTGGAAATTATTGCCGATATCAAAAATGTAAAAAACCTAAGCGAATCGCAACAGAAGGAAAAAGAAGGTGAATTAATTTTAGCCAAATTACAAGCAACCGATCAATTGGTGTTGTTAGACGATAAAGGAAAAGACTTTACTTCTATTGGATTTTCGCAATATTTACAGAAAAAGATGAATTCGGGCATCAAACAATTGGTGTTGGTTATTGGCGGTCCTTATGGTTTTTCTGATGCTATTTACAAAAAATCGACAGGAAAAATATCGCTATCAAAAATGACCTTTTCACACCAAATGATTCGTTTGTTTATTGTAGAACAAATTTATCGAGGATTTACTATTTTACGCAATGAGCCGTATCATCATGAATAATATATAAGTTCCTTTTTATTAGAATTTTACTGTTTTAAATTATATTTTTTTTAACACTTTTTAAGCTATTTTCAGGCGTCAAAAGCCGTAATTTTGTCATCCCCCAAAAAAAACAAGAAAAAAACAATAACTATCGTTATGAATACAATCAAAATTATTTTAACTACTATCTTTTTCACTTTTATTATCGGAATACAACAAACAAGTGCTCAAAGTGACATTAAAATTTTAAAAAACAACGTAAAGATTCAAAAAAATAAAATTAGTGCGAATGAAGCTGTTTTAATGAGTGGTATTAAAGCCTTAAAGCGTGTAAATAGCAATTTAGAAAACTTCAAAAAAAGTAAAAAAGCTACTAAAGAAAACATCCGCAGAAAAGAAAATATTGTTAATAATATAGAAAATAAATTAACAAAATTGAATACTCAAATTGAGCATCAAAAACAAGAATTAGTAACTCTTGAAACAAAATTAGCTAAAAAGAAAGGGAAAGAAGCAGCTCAAAAAAATAACAAAACCAAAAAGAATAACAAATCAGCACAAGTTGAATTCGCTAAACAGACTCAAAAAGCTCAAGAGCCAAAGCCACTTGAAAACACCAACAATACACTTTCTAAATTAGCATTGCGAAAACAAGAGTTAGAAAAAGCTCGTGTAAAATTAGAAGAAGATCGTAAAGCTAAAGAAATTGCGTATTTAAAAGAGCAAGAAGCTTTGCATTTACAAGCTGAAAAATTAAAGCAATTAAGCAACGAAATTAAAGCGGAAGAAAAATCTATTGTTAAAGAAAAAGGTACTTTAATTAGCGATTATGAAGATGATATTAGCATTAATCAAGAAATTTTAATTAGTGCTAAAGAGGGCTTAGACAAAATGAAAGCCAAATTAAACAAAGCACAGTTAGACCCTACAACATCACAAGAAAGCATTGCTCGTAAAAAAGCGATTATTATTAGAATTGAAGAGCGTTTAAATAAAATACAAGCTGAAATAACAGCCAAACAAGTAGAATTAAATAAATTAAAAGGATAATTTTATTATACTTTTTTATTAAAAATAACGAAATATAACAAGGGTTGTATTTCGTTATTTTTGCTTAAAAAACAATACATTTGTGTACTTAAAATTTTAACTTATATGAAACTTGTTTTCGCTACCAACAACTTAAATAAACTCGCGGAAGTACAAAAAATGCTTCCAAAAAGCATTGAGTTACTTTCTTTAAAAGATATTAATTGTTTTGATGATATTGAAGAAACAGCAGCGACTTTAGAAGGAAATGCTAAGATAAAAGCAGACCATATTACCGATAATTTCAAATTAAATTGTTTTGCTGACGATACCGGTTTAGAGGTTGAAAGCTTAAACGGACAACCTGGCGTTTATTCGGCACGTTATGCGGGTGAACCTTCTAATTCAGAAAATAATATGCAAAAAATATTGACGGAATTAAATAAAACTGAAAATAGAAAAGCACAATTTAGAACGGCTATTTGTTTAAATTTAAACGGACAGCAATTTTTATTTGACGGAATTTGTAAAGGCGATATTTTAACCGAAAAACAAGGCGAAAAAGGCTTTGGATACGATCCTATTTTTAAGCCTCAAAACGTTAACAAATCGTTTGCACAAATGACATCCGAAGAAAAAAATGCCATTAGTCACCGCGGATTAGCTATTCAAAAATTAGTGGAATTTTTAAAATCAAACGCTTAAATTAAACTTTTATTCACTATTGAATACTTCAAAAAAATACAGCAAACATTTTGTCACCTTAGCGATTTTATTAGTTGTCGTTTTTTTTATAAATATTAGTTTAGGCTCGGTTTCCATTCCTTTTAAAGATATTTTTAACGCATTAACAGGCGGAACTGCAACGAAAGAAAGTTGGCAAACCATTATTGTAAATTTCCGATTACCAAAAGCAATCACAGCTGTTATGGTAGGTTCAGGCTTGTCAATTTGTGGGTTATTAATGCAAACTTTATTCAGAAATCCGTTAGCTGGTCCTTTTGTTTTAGGAATTTCATCGGGCGCAAGTTTGGGTGTTGCCTTGCTTATTTTAGGCTCAGGGGTATTTGGTGCTGCGCTGTTTTCAATAACAACTTCTAATTGGACGCTGGCTATCGGCGCTAGTTTAGGTGCTTTTTTGGTTTTATCTGCCGTAATTATAGCGGCTAATAAAGTGCGAAATACCATGGCTATTTTAGTTATCGGATTAATGTTTGGCTCCTTAACTTCTGCGGTAATTAGCGTATTATCTTATTTTAGTGAAGCAGCACAAATTCAACAATATTTATTTTGGAGTTTTGGAAGTTTAGGGAATTTATCATGGCAAGAATTGGCTGTTTTTGCTAGTATTTACAGCATCGGAATTATAGCGAGTTTTAGTATTATAAAACCTTTAAACAGCTTTTTATTAGGTGAAAATTACGCTAAAAGCCTAGGGATTAACATTAAAAAAAGCAGAACCATTATCTTACTAATTACCAGCCTATTAACAGGTGTAATCACGGCTTTTTCAGGACCTATCGCCTTTATTGGCATTGCAATTCCTCATATTGCTAAGATAATTTTTAACACATCGAACCATAAAATATTACTACCCGCAGCAGCTCTTATCGGTGCCATTATTTTATTAATTTGCGATGCAATTGCACAATTACCAACAAGCCAATTTACCTTGCCTATTAATTCCATTACCTCGCTATTTGGCGCACCTGTGGTAATTTGGTTATTAATTCGTAAGAAAAAAATACATGTATAATTTTGATAAATTCTAAAAAAAAAACGGTGCTTACTACTGAAAATTTAGCCATCGGTTATCAATCAAAAAAGGAACAAAATATTGTTCTTTCAGCCATTGATTTAACAATAGAACAGGGAAAATTTGTAGCGCTTTTAGGTAAAAATGGTGCAGGAAAATCAACTTTATTGCGTACGCTTTCTAATATTCAAAAACCATTAAAAGGCAGCGTTAAAATTAATCAGAAAAACATTTTAGACTATTCATTTCAAGAATTAGCAACCACTTTAAGTTTGGTTTTAACCGAGCGTTTGCCTGAAAGCCAACTAACTGTTTTTGAACTAATTGCCTTAGGAAGGCAGCCCTATACCAATTGGATTGACAGCTTAACACATAGCGATATTGACAAAATTAATTGGGCAATTGATCAAACTGATATTGCGCATTTAAAAAACAAACCCTTTTACCAATTAAGCGACGGGCAATTACAACGCGTTCTTATTGCACGTGCCTTAGCCCAAGATACCGACCTTATTATTTTAGATGAACCCACCGCACATTTAGACATTCATCACACCTTTAAGGTGTTTTCGTTGTTAAAAAAATTAGTCAAACAAACAGGTAAAACTATTATTATTTCTACCCATCAAGTAAATATTGCCATTCAACTTGCCGATGAATTTATTTTACTTGCCGATACACAAATTTATTGCGGAAATTCGCAAGAATTAATCAAAAAAAATGCTTTTGATTCGCTATTTCCTAAAGAACTTATCAGTTTTAACAAAACATTAAAACAATTCATTATAAAGAATAATTAAATTTGACCTTTGGTAATAATTATTGTTACTGAACACAAACCCATAAAAAACCCTTTATTTATTGATGAAAAAATTACTTTACATAGCAAGTGCAATTGTGTTTACAGCCTGTGGAAGCACAAAAGAAACAGCAAGTATCGAAATTGATAAAACCATAGATTATGCTGATAAATTTGCAAAAACAATTACTGCAAAAGATTTAGCAAAGCATTTATTTATCTATGCTTCGGATGAATTTGAAGGACGAAATACCGGAGAACCTGGGCAAAAGAAAGCGGTAAAATATTTAAAAGATTTTTATATAACCCAACAAATTAAATCACCTTTAGGTGGTAGCAATTATTTTCAAGAAGTGCCTAGTGCTTTTTTAAGCAAAAACAGGTATGACTTGGTATTAAAAGATTCTGAAAACGTGCTTGCCTTTATTAAAGGTTCTGAAAAGCCTGATGAAATTATTATTATTTCGGCACATTTAGACCACGAAGGTATTAAAGACGGACAAATTTACAACGGTGCTGATGATGACGGTTCGGGTACAGTAGCAATATTAGAAATTGCAGAAGCCTTTAAAAAAGCAGCAGATGCTGGTAAAGGACCTAAACGTTCTGTTTTATTTTTACATGTAACAGGCGAAGAAAAAGGTTTATTAGGATCAAAATATTATAGCGAAAATCCTATTTTTCCTTTAAAAAATACCGTTACCGATTTAAATATTGATATGATTGGGCGTGTTGACAAAGCACACAAAGAAACACCTAATTACCTTTATTTAATTGGTGCCGATAAATTGAGTACAGAGTTGCACAACATCTCTGAGGCGATGAATAAAAAATATACCAATATTGCCTTAGATTATACGTATAATGATGAAAATGACCCAAATCGTTTTTACTATCGTTCAGATCATTATAATTTTGCAAAGCATAATATTCCTGTTATTTTTTACTTTAACGGAACCCATGAAGACTACCACAAACCAACCGATACTGCCGATAAAATTAACTACGAACTATTAGAAAACAGAACGCGTTTGGTTTTTTATACAGCTTGGGAAATTGCCAATCGTGAAAATCGTTTAACTGTCGATAAAGTAGCTGAAAAATAATAACATCTATTTTTTTACCTAAAAAAAACGCATCAATTTGATGCGTTTTTACTTTTTTAATAAAGCCATAATTTTCTTCAATTTTCTTTTTTAAGCCTACTGAAAAACACGTTTTATAAAAATTTATTACTTCAAATTACATCTAAAATTTAAAAAATGAACAAAATAAAAGGAATGATATTCGTTTCTATAGGAGCAGCTAGTTATGGTATTTTAGCAACTATTATTAAATTAGCCAATCATAATAATTTTGGTACAGCGGGGCTTACTTTTTTGCAATATCTTTTTGGGGTACTTGTTTTAAGTATCGCTACTTTTGTTATTAATACGAAATCAAAAAAAACTATTTCAGCAACAAATACAGCAAACCAAACAGCCATATCAACAGCAAAGTACCCGAGGTTAAAATTGATTTTTTTTGGAACTTCTTTAGGGCTTACCAGTAGTTTTTATTATTTATCAATACAATATGTTCCTGTTTCTGTAGGAATTATTCTGTTAATGCAAACAGTTTGGATGGGCATCCTTTTAGAATTTTTTATCGATAGAAAACTTGTTTCAAAAGCAAAAATAATAGGTTCAATAATGGTATTACTAGGTACTTTATTAGCCTCAAAAGTTTTTGAAAGTGATTTTAATTTAAATTTTATGGGGTTTTTATACGGCTTTTCGGCAGCCATATTTTATACCGCTTCTATGTATGCTTCTAATAAAATTTCGTTAGAATTACCAAGTTTAACTAGAAGTAAATATTTAGTATATGGCGGTTTTTTAGCAATCCTTATTTTTTGGAATTTTCAAATTATTGAAGAAGTAAATTCCGTAGAAATACTAAAATGGGGAATGGTTTTAGGCTTGTTTGGTACCGTATTACCTCCTATTTTATTTAGCAAAGGTGTGCCCGTAATTGGTAACGGATTAACAAGTATTATTGCCGCTTTAGAAATACCTATTTCGGTTTTAAGTGCTTTTTTAATACTAAATGAACAGATTGGTTTTTTACAAGGTGTTGGTATTATTATTATCCTTGCCACAATATTATTTATTAATGTTAAAAAGAAAAAATAGAAAATAGAAAAACCTGAAACTTCGTAAAAATGCCTAGCCCCGATTGAAGCATTTGTTTGAGCTCCTTTTTTGATTTTTTTCAAAAAAGAGCGAGTGCGGAAAGCGGGAAATAGCTCCAAAAAACAATACCTTTACTTATACAAACAGTTTATAAAAATGGAAGATTTAACAAATAAAAAAGCCATCATTACTGGTGGAAGTAGAGGATTAGGAAAGGCAACCGCAATCGCTTTTGCTCAAAAAGGAATACACGTTGCCATTACAGGTAGAAACGAAAAACGATTGCAAGAAACCGTTGCCGAATTAAAATCATACGGAATTGATGCTATCTATACCGTTTTTGATGTTGGTAATTATGAGCAAGTTCAAAAAGGAATCAAAGAAATTATTGACACCTTTAAAACCGTTGATATTTTAGTAAACAATGCAGGAATTGCAGCCTTTGGAACTTTTAACGAGATGAAAGTTTCAGATTGGTCACAAATTATACAAACCAATTTAATGGGAATGTATTATGTTACTAAAGAGGTTTTACCGTATTTAATCGAAAAAAATCAAGGTGATATTATTAATATTGCTTCAACGGCTGGTTTGAGTGGAAATGCGACAACCTCAGCCTATTCTGCCTCTAAATTTGCGGTTATTGGAATGTCGGAATCGTTAATGAAAGAAGTTCGTAAAAATAATATTCGTGTTTGCACGCTTACCCCGAGTACGATTGCTTCCGATATGTCGTTAGAATTAGGGATTACCGACGGAAATGTTGAAAAAGTGTTACAACCTGAAGATTTTGCAGAATTAATTGTTGCTGGTCTAACTTTACCAAGAAGAGCAATGTTAAAAGGCGCTTCTTTATGGTCAACAAATCCATAATTTAGATAATTTTTAATAGGCGTTTTCTTATTAATTTATCAGATAAATAATAAGAAAACGCTTTTTTTGATGAAATATTTATTTTTTAAACAAAGAACTTATTTTTTTTAAAATCCCCAAATCTTCTTTACTTTCTACTTTAGAAGTTAATTCTGAAACATCATTTCCTTGAATATCATTAGTGTTTTTAACATATTTTTCTTGATGACTTTCTTTATAAGAATGTGCTTTCAGAATATCACCTACTTGACTCTTATATTTAACACCTTTTTCTTTATCTACCTGATAAATATAATTTGCATATCCGTCAATTTCTGCTAAAACATTCAATCCGCCGTTCCATGTTTTACCTGCAATACCTTCTTTTTCAATTTGATATAACAATGCTCTAAAACGTTTTAATGATTTTTTATTGATATTCAATTTTTCATTCACCACAATACCCGTTACTTCCTGTCGTTGATTTCGCTTCATTATTTTAAGCTTATCAGGATGTAAATTAAAATTTTCTTCGGATATAATTTTTTTAGAATATTTTAATATCGCTGTAATATGTTTAAATTGTGCTTGATTCCCTGAAAAAGTAGTATCATCAACATATCGAGAATAGGCAAAACCATATTTCATCGCCAAACCATCTAATCGAAAATCCATTTTACGACATAAAATATTAGTTATCGCAGGGCTACAAGGCGAACCTTGTGGTAAAAAACGTTCTCCTCTTTGTGAAAAATAATTTTCTCCTAATAAAGAAATATCTAAAATTTTAGATTCTGAACATAACAATGAAAAAACAACCGCTAATTGTTCTGAATATCCTAATGATTTAAAAACTCCCTTTATTCTTTTATAAGTAACTGATGGAAAAAAGTTTTTCAAATCTTGATTAATAACAACAGCTTTATCTACATGAGGCATTGCGTTACTAATAATCGACCGTTCTTTTACACAACCATGCGCTTTTTCATGAACGATTACTTTATTTAAAATATTTTCTAGAATAAAATGTTGCGCTCTTTTCAAACGAGGCATTGGCGCAGAAATTAAACGATATCCGCCTGATTTTTTAGCAACTTTAAAACGTTTGTAGTGTTCAATTTGTGAGTTTTTTCTTGAAAAAGCTAAAAACCGAAGTTCATTTACCGTAATTTTCATCGCCTCAGCTAAATCTTTTACCGAATGATAAATTGGTAAATCAGCTTCTTTCAGTCTTACCTCATCTATTTGAGTATCGTTTAACTGATGAGAATAACCAGCACCTAAATAAGTAATATCTTCTTTTTTAGTTTGCTGCCATTTTTCCGCTTTTTCCTTACGGATTTGCTCTCTTTTAAGCTTAGTTTCTTTTTGTTTTTCTTTTGATAACTTCTTTCGCTCTTTGTGTTTATTGGCGATAAAAGCATCGGTATCTTTTATTAATCTTTCCTTTTTTACAAGTTTTGACAAATCCCCCGATAGGGCATTTTCTTCTTTTAAAAAGGCGTTTACTTTTTCGAAATTTACTTTGTCATCGCCCCAAAAACCTAATCGTTTCATTTCTGAAAGAATAAATTCATGTTTTGATGATTCTTTAATTTTGTCGTAAATCTCTTGTTTTCTCGTAGCTGAATTATCCATAAAACAAAAAAGAGGTAGCAATAAGATGTATATTTTTTCCCTTCGTACAATTCTAAAGACTGAATTGAACAACTCCAGTGAAATAGGTACTATAGTGCTATTTCACTTCGAAGAAGTTTAACCGGAAATGGCATTATAGTACCTATTTCACAAGTTAAGTTCGAGTCAGTGACGCGTTGGGTGTCTGTAAGCTAGATTGGCGATACACCAATCAAATTGCAAGGTTGTTATCTTATTACTACCAAGGTTTAAATATATTAATTTTTTTTATCAAAAGCGATTCTTGTGGCTAAAATATGTTCACAAGGTCCTTTTGTCATTTTATTTTGATGATAATAACTGCAAACACACTTAGCATCAACAATTTGAAGGTCGTTGTTAATAAGTACACTTGTCTTATAATTATTACTTACTGTCGCATTTATCGTTATATTATTGCCATCAATAGTTGTTTTTAAGTTTTCAACAGCTCCTGACTCCATCAATTCATAGGCTGTTTTATCAATTTCATTAGAAAAACGTAAGCTATCTAAATCAATTCCATCTTTCTTTAATTCCCGAATTCGATATACATTATTCTTTAAATCGTACACCACTTTTCCTGCTTGTGTAAAAGTTTGTAACGATTGTGTTACCGTTGTTTTATCTAGTCCTAAATCATTAGCCAAATTACTCGGAGTATTTAACCAATCTTTTCGCAATGCCAAATAAATAGTTTGCATGGTTGTTGCAGGAACTTGTCCTCTTGGCGAAAGCAAATCTAAATTAGTTGTCTGTGTCCAATCATTGGCTGTCCAACCAGATAATCCTAATGTAAAATACATATCATTTGCCAAATGTGCGATATAAAAAGAAGGCATACCGCTTCCCAATAAATGAACTGTAAATTTAGTAGTAACTGGCAATAATCGTTCTAAAAGCGTTATTCTTCTTCTTCCCCAAACTCTTATTTCCTTTTCTTGATCACCTTCATATATCGATTGTAAACAAGCTACTTCAATATTCCAAGGTTCAAAAACAGCAATAATAGGTTTACCAGGTTTTAAGATATATTTTATCGCCCTTGGTCCTTTCTTTTCTTTGTGTCTTTTTAATACGGATATAAAATTAGCAATATCCACAGGATGTAAATCAAAAGATACTTTATCGCTTGTCATGGCACTACTTACTTGTAAAAATCCACGAACCCAACTATCGGGCAAATCAATTTTTACTTCTCTGTAGGTATCTTCTCCTGTTGTTTTTACATCAAAACCCTTCGGATCTACTTTAAATTCGGTTTCTTTATAAGTTCTTATTTTTTGAAACTCATTATATAACGCCTTAGAATAATCAATGTTAGTTGTTCCACATTTAAACTCATTTATGTTTTTAAACACATCGTAACCACAAGATAATTTCCCGTAAACAGATTCATCTTGACTAAAACATTCAAAAAATACTTGATCTGGATGCACTGTAATAACAGGATCTAAAACAAACCAAGCAGCATAATCTCGTTTATATAAATAATTAAAATAGTTTCGTTGTGCATCATAAAAAGGCTTTGTAATTTCTTCTCTTTTTGAACGTAATTTTTTTAATTTTTCTTGAACTTCTCTAACATCTTCTTTTAGCCCAGATAATTCTGCTGTTGCATCTGCAATCCATACTTCTTCCTGACCTTTTAACCAAGCTAAATATTCTGTATTATCTTTAGGTTGAAAATTAAAATCGGCAATTACTACATGATGTAAGGCTGAAATAGCTTCTCTAAAAGGAATTTTCTTGTCTAAGCTTCCTACAAAATACGTAGGTTCTCTTAATACATCTGGTGCAAAACTTACGCCTGTAGATGCAATTCCGTTATTAACAGTACTATTGCCACTATATTTAAAATTAAACTTCATTCTTTTTCTTACGCTTATTTAATTAATAATGGCACTTCTACATCTGTATGTATTTCAGAAATAGTGATTAAAATATCTATAATTTTATCTTTATCAATTGCTGTTTTTGTATCTAAAATAGCTGTTAAAACTCTTACGGTCATCTCAGCGATTTCTTTATATTTTTTCGATTGATTTTCTAAAAAAGAATACACTCTTGTTTTTGTAGCTCTGTTAGTATTTATATAAAATAAGGTTGTTTTAAAATAATCTTCTAATTGTAAGATAACTTTTATATTATCCGAAGCATATCCTTCTAAATAATTGGTTACAAAAAACTGCATACTTTTCGTTGGATGCTCTTGTAAACTAACAAGTAACGGCAATCCTTTTTCTTCTGAAAAATGAGTTGTAATTAGGCTTCTACCTAAATGCTGTACTTGATTTTTTATGTGGTCGCATACATATAATAATAATGCGACTGTCCAATTTTTAGCATCAATCGATGTTCTAAAATAAGTATCAGCCCAATCGATAACATCTTGCCAATTCGTATTAAAAATAGGCAATGCTTCTTCTAATTCGTAATTTACTCTGGCTACGTTATTTTTAAAATAATTATGTAATTGTGTTCTTACAGAAAATACATCACTATGTGCTAAACGTACTAATTCAGGCATTTTTAAGTTATTCATATCTACTCTTCTTTCAAAAAGTGGCGTTCCTAACTTCTGTGCAAATTCATGTTTTGATAAAATTAACGCTATTATTTCTTCTTCAGATACAGGCTCTTTTTGAGTTCCATAAAATTGTACTAAAATATTAAAACAATTTTGATGTAAACCTTCATACGTTTCATCTTCTATTAAAGAAGCTAATAATTTTTTACGTAAATACTCTTTAAACTCTTCATCTAAATGAATTAATTTACGAATTGTTGGCTCTATTGCTTTTCTAACTGCTTCATCTTCTGAAAAACAAAAACCAATAATATTTTGTTTATTTTCTAATAAGAACTCATCAGGAAAATATGTTAAAAGTTCAACACCTGCAGTTCTTAAAACCGCTTCATCTGAAGTAATATATTCTTTATAAGTATCTTTAAAAAGTTCGTAAACAGATGTAGTATTGTGTTTTGCTAAATTGATTGCAAACAACTGATTTGTTACAAATTTTGAAGCCGATAAACTAATTATATATTGAGCAGATGTAGCACTTAATAATTCTCCGAAAAATGTATTTCCGATTAAATAATTAACCGAAATTAAAAATTCAGCAGTATATTTAGAAGGCTCATCAAACAATGTTATTAAATCATCTATAGATACTGACGTATTATATGCTACATTATTTTTATATAAATTACTTAAATAATCAATAACTAAAACCTCATCAGTAAGTAGTAATTTGGTTAGTAAAGAAGTGCTTGATAAATACGAAGCTTCATGTTTATCTAACCATTTTATTCCTAATTCAACAGCTTTTTTATATCTTGAAGATACTAAAATCAATAGAATTTCTTCTGATGCTTGGGCTATCGCATATTTTTGCTCTAAAACCTCAGCTATTAAATCTAATACCTTCGGATGATAATGTCGTATTAATTTGGCTATTATTTCTTCGGATAAATTTTCTAAAAAATGTGGATTCTCTTTTATAATTTTTAACGAAAAATCAACAGCAATACTACTTTTTGCATTAGCAAGAATGTACAATACTTCTTCTGATTTTTCATTCCAAAGAGTTGGAAGAATATCTTCTCTTATAGTATTATCGGTAAGTTCATCAATATAAAACCATTTATTACCGATACATTTAAACCTTGTTGAATTTCCATACAAGATATACATCAAAGCTAAAAATTGATGGTATTTCGGATACTGTCTTTTTTCTAATTCATAACCAGTTTCCTGATTATAAACCCACTCACTAACCGTATTTTCAGGAGCTACATCTATCTGATCATTTAAAGAACATAATATCTCTTTAGCACATGTAATATACCCTTGTTGATTCTCTGTACTTAAGGTATATATTTTCTGATAGGTATTTTTATTAAAATAGTTTTTTGTTTTTCCTGAAAAAGCAATTCTTGGATTTGGTTTTTTCTTTTCTACGGATGCTTCTACCCAATTATATTCATCATCTATATTTGGATAATCAGAACTGTAAGTGGCGTTACTAATAGCAATTCGTTTAGATACTAAGGCAAAAAATTGAATATCATTTATAGCATAAGCCGCTCTATAAATATAACGTACAGATTTAAAAGTGTTTACTTTTAAAGGGATTTTCGCTATTATATCGAATAAAGTAGCTCTCTCCACATCATTATTATAGGAATGAACATACGTATAAAATAACAACATCGGATTTTTACTTCCTTCTCCTAAAAACTGTGTTGCTAAAGAATCTATTTCAGTTTTTGTAATATGCTTTGCAACTTCGTTTTGTACTATTTTTACATTTGTAGCATTTCCATACTTTAAAATATAAGCTACGGATATTCTAGCTCCAATAGTATTAAAAGTATCTTTTTTGAAGATTTTAATTGCATCTTCAACATAATCTGATTCATTAAAATCAATTAAAACAGATAACGCATTATACTGTTCAAACTCATCCGATGAATGGATAAATTGAGCTATTAATGGTATTGCTTCTCTTATTTTTAAAACACCAACTCTATTTATAATTCTAGATACTTTCCAATTTCGGGTATAAGTTCCTTTTAAAGCTTGATTTAAATACTTTAAAATAGTATCTTTTCGTGTAGTACTTTTTTCTTCTTTCTTTTCTAAGTCTTTATAGGATTTAAAGAAATGAGTAATTTCTTCTTGTAAATGAGTGTTTAAATTGGCTTCTGAATATCCTTTCTTTTCTTTACTTCCGACTAATTTATTGAAGATTTTCTCGGCTTCTTCATAAGATACAGGAAAAACAGTTTTTGTTCCTTCTCTTAAACTCGCGCCTCTTCTACCATATCTAAAGTTTACTATAAATAAATCTTGACTTTCACATAGGTCAACTTCATAAACTTTGTCTGATTTTTCATCTGAAAAATATAATTTCTTTTGTTTGATTAATTTCAAGGCTTAATTTTTTTTTAAGACTTTAAATATATAAATATTTTAGAAAATAATCCTCTATTTGTTGTTTTTAACACGTATTTATCTTTTTATAAGAGCCGCTAGTTTAAAAATTAAATTATCGTCATGCTGAATTTATTTCAGCATGACGGATTCGATTTTTTATTTTTATGCTATAAACCTGTCTAAATGAAATTTAAACAGGTTCTAAAAATAAATACGTGTTAATTTTTTAATTTAAACCATTTTTAAGGTTTATTAAAATTGCCTCTTTTAAGGAATCTTCTAAAAAAGAAATCGCTCTTTTACTTCTAATACCCGATTTACAATATACAATTACAGGTTTCGTTGTATCAATTTCATTTAATCGGTCTGGTAATTCTACCAAACGAATATGCTGTCCTCCAATATGATGTTGTTCTCTTTCCCAGTCTTCACGAACATCTAATAAATTATATTTTAATAAATCTACTTGTAATTCTTCGATTGTTATTTCATTTTCAGCTTCTATAATTCCGCAGAAAAAATCATAATTATCTTCTAATTTTGTAATAACTCCTTCTGGCGTTTTTTCAAAATCTAAAACCATTTGACGCATTGTTAAGGTATCATACATCAATAATTTATTAGCTAAAACATCGCCAATTTCACAAATTATTTTAATCGCTTCATTTGCTTGAAAACTACCGATAATCCCTGGTAAAACACCCAGAACACCAATTTGAGAACAATTTGGCGATTCATCAGGTTTTGGTGGCGTTGGATACAAACATCTGTAACTCGCACTGCCTTTATAATTAAAGACACTTACCTGTCCTTCAAACTTAAAAATTGCGCCATAAACCAATGGTTTTTGAGTAATTACAGCAGCATCGTTGCTTAAATAACGGGTTGAAAAATTATCACTCCCATCAACAATAACATCATATTGTTCAAATAATGAAATAGCATTTAATCGTGTTAATTTCTCCTTATAAACATTAAATTTCACAAACGGATTTAACTTTGATAATCGGTTTTTGGCAGTTTCTGCTTTTGAAACTCCAATATCATCAATTGTATATAAAATTTGACGTTGTAAATTACTTTGCGAAACTTTATCATCATCAATAATACCAATTGTACCAACACCTGCGGCTGTTAAGTATTGTAATACAGGACAGCCTAATCCGCCAGCACCGATTACTAAAGCTTTTGAATTTTTAAGTTTTAACTGCCCAACTGAACCTATTTTATCTAAAATAAGATGACGGTTATATTGTTTTTTTTCTTCTTTTGATAAGCTCATTTTCTTTTTTTAGCTATAAATTAAATCACATAAATTATACAGATTCAAAATGCTCCCAGTCTTTCCAAACCACTTCTAAACCTTGACTTTTCAGCATTTTCACTACTTCTTCGGTACTTCTTTCATCTGAAATCTCAAACTGCTCTAACGACTCTGGTGCTACCGCATATCCTCCAGGATTTGTTTTTGATTCTGCACTTATAGAAGTTGTCCCTAAATTTACGATATTATTTCTAAAAACTTCACTTTCTCTTGTTGACATTGATAACTCAATATCTTGGTCTAACAAACGAAAAGCACACATTAATTGCACCAAATCGGCATCTGTCATTTCAACTTTTGGTTCTAATCCACCAGAATGCGGTCGTAACCTGGGAAACGAAATAGAATATTTTGTTTTCCAATATGTTTTTTGCAGATATTTTAAATGCAATGCGGTAAAAAAACTATCGGCACGCCAATCTTCTAATCCGAATAAAGCACCCAATCCTATTTTATGAATTCCTGCTTTTCCTAACCTGTCGGGCGTATCTAAACGGTAATCAAAATTAGATTTTTTCCCCTTCGGATGATGCTTTTTATACTCCTCTCTGTGGTAGGTTTCCTGATACACCAACACCGCATACAATCCAGCATCAATTAACGATTCATATTCTGCTTGATCTAAAGGTTGAACTTCGATCGTAATATTTGAAAATTGCGAACGAATTAACGCAATCGCATTTTTAATATAATCTACGCCCACCGTTCTATTCGCTTCACCGGTAACTAACAAAATATGGTCGTAGCCTTTATCTTTCAAAAAAGCGACTTCTTTTAAAATTTCAGCGTCTAATAAAGTACGTCTAGGTATTTTATTGGTCATACTAAACCCACAATAGGTACAAATATTCTGACACTCATTACTTAAATACATCGGCGCATACATTTGTATGGTATTTCCGAAGCGTTTTTTAGTAAGCGAGCTACTTTTTTGAGCCATTTGCTCAATATAAGGGCGTGCCGCAGGCGATATTAATGCTTTAAAATCTTCTAAATCTAATTTTTCTTTAGATAACGCATTTTCTACCTCAACAGCGGTTTTCTCGAAGATACTTTGTAGGCTTTCATCCCAATTATAGGTATCGAAAAGTTCTTTAAAATGACTCATTATTTAGTTTAAAAAGATTTAATTTAAAAAACTCGTTAACGGGCTACTTGCTACTGCTTGTTTTTGAATAGGCGCTAATTTTGCTTCGTACGCCATTCTCCCTGCTTCAACAGCCATTTTGAACGCTTTTGCCATTGCCACAGGATTTTGAGAAACCGCAATTGCCGTGTTTACTAAAACAGCATCGGCGCCTAATTCCATAGCGTATGCAGCGTGCGATGGTGCGCCAATACCAGCATCCACAATTACAGGAACGTTAGATTGTTCTATAATTATCTCTAAAAAATCAGCTGTTTTTAAGCCTTTATTACTTCCTATTGGTGCTCCTAATGGCATCACACATTGTGTACCAACCTCTTCTAAACGCTTACATAAAACAGGATCGGCATGAATATAAGGCATCACTACAAAACCTTTTTTAACCAATTCTTCAGCAGCTTTTAAGGTTTCGATAGCATCGGGTAATAAATACCTCGGGTCGGGATGAATTTCTAATTTAACCCAATTTGTTTCCAATGCTTCCCTAGATAATTCAGCCGCAAAAACAGCTTGTTTTGCCGTTCTAACACCAGAGGTATTTGGCAATAAATTTATATGAGGCTGCTTTAAATGAATTAAAATATCATCCTCTTTATTTTGAACATCTACTCTTTTTAAAGCCACCGTTATCAATTCACTTTCACAGGCTAATAATGCTTCTTTCATTAATTTTGAAGAACTAAACTTACCTGTTCCAGTGAATAATCGCGATGTAAATTCTTTAGCTGCTATTTTTAATGTTTTGTTCATTTTCACTTTAATTTTTCACTTTAATTTTTACTTTAATTTTCACTTTAATTTTGACAACTATTTATCATCCATTTTATACACTTGCTCTTGCGTGCTTGGCGAACTTAAAATTTTATGAAAAACAGGAATACTCGTAAAATCGCGGGTAATAGCTCCTGATGCAGCAACCCCATAAATACCTGCTTGTACAATTGGAGCAACGTCATCTAAAGTGATGCCTCCAATTGCAATTATTGGTGTTTGAGTTTTTAATTCCTCGATGATTTTTTTATAGCCATCTACTCCTAAAACAGGGCTTAAATTCTTTTTAGTTTCTGTAAAACGAAAAGGACCTAAACCGATATAATCTACTTTTTTATCTAGTAAAACCTTACACTCTTCTAAAGTGTTTGCAGTTCCGCCAATGCTATAAAATTTCCCTAAATACGCACGTACTTTTAACGGGCAGTCATCTTTTTTACCTAAATGAACACCATCTGCATTTACTTCTTTTGCTACTTTGTAGTAATCGTTTATAATTAACCTTGTTTGATAATGAGCCGTTAATTCTCTGGCTTTCTTTGCGGTTTCTAAAATCGTTTTAGGATCAAAACCTTTTAATCGTAACTGTACCCATTCTGCCCCCGAAGCACATGCCGTTTGAATATGATCTAAATGGTCTTGTGCTGTTTCTCCTTGTGTTATATATTGTAATTTACTTATCATTTATTTTATAAATTAAGGTTATAATTATGCGTTCCTAGTAACGATTTATTTGAATTTAAAAATTGTTCTGTGTAATATTTGGTGTTTTTACAAGCATCTTCTAACGAAAAATTTAAGGCTAAGTTAGCCGCTAAAGCGGATGATAAAACACAACCGCTTCCGTGTTTTTCAGAAACAACAGTTGTTATAGGCGGAATATTTAGTTTTACTATTTTACGATAATAAACTTCATCCCAACCTTTTTTATCTGCTCTATGTCCTCCTTTTAAATAGATATTTGTTTTTTGGGATATAAAATCAATAGTTTCCTCAATATTTTTGCTTGGAAACAAGGCTTTTATCTCATCGTAATTTGGTGTTACAAAATAACAGTTTTGCAATACTTTTTCAAATACCTTTAAATTTTGTGTGTTATGAAAATCGAATCCTGCACTTGCTTTCAAAATAGGATCTAACACAATTTTTATGCTAGAATTTAACTTTTTCAACGTCAAAACAACCGCTAATAAAACTTCCCAAGATTGAATAATTCCTATTTTTACCAGCCCAATTTCAAAACGTTCAAATACTGTTTCAATTTGATTTAATATTACCTGTTTTTCAATCCAAATACAATTTTTGAAAGCGATATCATTTTGAACAGTAACCGCTGTACATACCGATAATCCATGTAAACCATGAGCTTCAAATGTTTTAATATCGGAAGTAATGCCCGCACCACTTGACGGATCAAGCCCAGCAATAGTGAGTATGTAATTTTGATTTTTCAAATTCAATGCTTTATTGTAATGAATCAAACTCTTTTTGAATCTTTTTAAAACTTTCCACAGCATTTTGTGAATTCCAAACACCTCCTAAAACACCAATTCCTTGAAAACCTAAAGCAAGCGTTTTTGATATAGTCTCACTTGTTATTCCGCCCATTCCAATAATTGTTTTATCAATATTATTGACATCAAAACCTCTTCCTTGGTATCCTTTTTTTGAGATAGATGAAAAAATAGGGCTTAGCAAATGATAATCAAATTCGATATCGAAATTAGCAAGTTCTTCGGGCTCATGAAAAGAACTGCTCATGGTTTTTCCTTGCATTTTTAATCCTATAAAATAACGACTGCCGTTTTCTAGGGCATCACGCCTTTTTTGCTCTTGGAAATGAATTCCTTTTAACGAATATTCATTAACTAATTCGTGAAAATAATGTGTTACTATTTTGTTGTGATATTTTTCAGGTATCTGATTTAGGTAAACAATATGTTCTTGGTAATCTTTAAATGGTTTTCTTAAATGATAACACTCCAAACCTGCTTCAAATAATTGATGTAGTATTTGCATTTCATTTGCTACATCTTTTTCTGGAGATATAAGGACAATCATAGTCGTTTGGTTTTGTGGATGCTTATTTTGGGCAAAAATAACCTAATTTATTCTTGGAACGGTAAATTACTTGCCTAGTAGTTTCTAATAATTACAGCATATTTTTTTTGGGTTAGGGATTGCAGTGGCATCCTTTTTTATTTTTTTTCAAAATAAAAAAGATAGAACGGAAAGCCCGACTACGCCTTTTTTTTAAGGCGTAGGAACCTCCTAATTCTTCTTCTTTTTTTACTTTCCCTTCTTCTTCTTTTTACTATATTTTTATAAATACACCTCTGATCCTTTTTCGATAAATTCTTTTGATTTCTCTTCAAAACCTTTTTTAATAACCTCATTATCTGTGGTTATTTTATTAACGGCTGCAAAATCACGCACTTCTTGCGAAATTTTCATAGAACAGAATTTTGGTCCACACATAGAACAAAAATGTGCAATTTTAGCACCTGCTGCTGGTAAAGTTTCATCGTGATATTCACGAGCTCTTTCAGGATCTAATCCTAAATTAAATTGGTCTTCCCAACGAAATTCAAAACGTGCCATACTCAAAGCGTCATCTCTGTGCTGAGAACCTGGATGTCCTTTTGCCAAATCGGCAGCATGCGCCGCTATTTTATAGGTAATTACTCCCACTCGAACGTCTTCTTTATTTGGCAATCCTAAATGTTCTTTTGGCGTTACATAACACAGCATCGCACAGCCGTACCAACCAATCATAGCCGCTCCAATTCCTGAAGTAATGTGGTCGTAACCTGGTGCAATATCGGTTGTTAAAGGCCCTAAAGTGTAAAAAGGAGCTTCGTCGCAAAGTTCAATTTGCTTCTCCATATTTTCTTTAATCATGTGCATTGGTACATGACCTGGTCCTTCAATAAAACACTGAACTTCATGCCTGCGGGCTATTTTTGTAAGCTCTCCTAAAGTTTCTAACTCCGCAAATTGTGCTTCGTCATTGGCATCGGCTACTGAACCTGGGCGCAATCCATCACCTAAAGAAAAGGCAACATCGTACTGTTTTAATATTTCACAAATATCTTCGAAATGCGTGTATAAAAAGCTTTCTTTATGATGTGCCAAACACCATTTTGCCATAATAGAACCCCCACGAGAAACAATTCCTGTAACACGTTTTGCGGTCATTGGCACATAACGCAACAAAACGCCTGCGTGAATGGTAAAATAATCTACTCCTTGCTCGGCTTGCTCGATTAACGTATCACGGAAAATTTCCCATGTTAAATCTTCGGCAACACCGTTTACTTTTTCTAATGCTTGATAAATTGGCACTGTTCCTACAGGTACCGGCGAGTTACGGATAATCCACTCACGAGTTTCATGAATATTTTCTCCTGTAGATAAATCCATAATATTATCAGCTCCCCAACGACAAGCCCAAACGGCTTTTTCTACTTCTTCTTCAATAGATGATGTTACCGCAGAATTACCAATATTTGCATTTATTTTTACTAAGAAGTTTCTACCTAAAATCATAGGTTCTGCTTCTGGATGATTTATGTTTGATGGAATAATTGCACGACCTCTTGCAACTTCTGACCGTACAAATTCTGGTGTAATTTTATCAGGAATATTAGCTCCAAAATGTTCTCCTTTGTGTTGTTTTGTAATTTCGGTCATTTCGTCTATTCGTTGATTTTCACGAATAGCGATATATTCCATTTCTGGGGTGATAATTCCTTTTTTAGCGTAATGTAATTGTGTTACATTCTGCCCTTTTTTAGCTCGTAAAGGTTTTTTTAACAACTTAAAACGCATATGATTTAAACGAATATCGTTTAAACGTTCGTTGCAATATTTTGAAGAAAACTGCGTTAATTGCTCTACATCGCCACGGTCTTTAATCCAAGGTTCACGGATTCTTTCAATACCTGCATGTACGTCAATTTCTTTACTTGGATCGGTGTAAGGACCTGAAGTATCGTAAACCGTTACCGGCTCGTTTGGTGTTTTCTTTTTGGTCATAGAATCTACCGTGTCACTTAACGAAATTTGACGCATCGCTACTTTAATTTGCGGGTGAATTGTTCCGTTTACATAAATTTTCTGTGAATTCGGAAACGGTTGTCTTGTAATTCCGTCTTGTTTTGGTGCAGTGTCTTTGTTCTTCATTTGATAGGTAATTTTCTTTTTTTTAAACAAAAATCAACGTCAGCCTTAGCCTCCTTGGGTTGATTTTATAATTAAAATATCATCATTATCTTGAAGCAACCTGAAAGCCCAATCCGTTTTTTTAACCACACTGCTATTTATAGCAATAGCAATACCGTTGGTTTGAATTTTTAAATTTTCAACGAACTTTTGCAGTGTTTGGGTTTCTAAAATTTGATGTTCTTGTTGGTTTACTTGTATAGTAATCATATTTATAAAATATTACTGTAAACCAAAATGGTAGTATTTCGATGTAGTATCGAACATAACTTTTTCCTACGTTGGTATTAACCAAATCAGGTTCTAAGGATGTTTCTCAAACTAATTTAATAGCTACTCCTAAAGTTTACAAGGCAAATGTATTATTATTTTTGATAAAAAAAAGATTATAGCCTTTTATTTTGTTAAAAAAACAAAAAGCACCAAACAGTAAAGTTTGATGCTTTTTTTAATAAATAAATTTCTTATTTATAATTTTTCAATGGTTTTTGCTACTTGTTGAAGTACATCAAAAGCGGTTTCTGCCATTTTATTTCCTTTTAAATCTAATAATGGATTTACTTCTACAAACTCAACACAAGCAACTTTTTTACTAGCTAATAACCCGTTGATAATTTGAACGATTTCTTTGTCGTCAAAACCTTTTGCAACAGGAGTTCCTGTTCCGTAAGAAATCATATCACAATCCATCGCATCTACATCAAAAGAAACATAAAGAATATCACAATCAGCTAATTTTTCTAGTGCTTCGTTTACACAAACTTCTAAACCTCTGTAACGAACCTCGGCAACCATATAATTTTTGATGCCGTATTTTTCCATCTGCTTTTCTTCAGGTTCTTCGGTATCTCTAACACCAAAAAACACGATATCTTCAGGCAATGCTTTCTGACCTGGTGTTCCGATATTTTTCATTCTGTCCCATAAATCAGTAGTTTCTCTATCTACTTCATTTATTTGACAGTCTAAATTATCATCAGAAATTACAGCACCTAAAGGCATTCCGTGAATATTTCCTGAAGGAGATGTATATGGCGTATGTAAATCACCATGGGCATCAATCCAAATAACACCGACTCTTTTTGTTGGGTTTGCAGCTTTAACACCACTAATTGTACCTAATGCTGATGAGTGATCTCCTGATAAAACAATTGGGAAATTTCCTTCTTGTAAATTTACTTTTACATGATTACTAACTCTTTTACATTGGTTTAAAACACTGTTTATTTGCTTACCAAATGAGTTGTTTTTTTTATCGTAAACAGATTCATTTTCTGTAATTACATCTTCAAAATCATAGCGATTAAAAAAATCGTTATCTTGATTAATTGCCGCTATTTCAATGGCATCAATTCCCATATCAGAACCACGTGTTCCGGCACCAATATCTGACCTATTTTTTATAATTTTTATGGTATTCATTTTCTTTGATCTTAAATTGTTAAATGCTACTACTTCACATAAAAAAGTGTCATTAATACGTCATTTTTGAATGATGTTTTTTAATGACACTTTTTATTATAATTTTATTGATTACCTTTCGCTTACTTCTTTGAAAGGTCTAATGTTTTCTCCAACATATACTTGACGAGGACGTCCAATTGGTTCTTTTCCTAAACGCATTTCTCTCCACTGAGCAATCCATCCTGGTAAACGACCTAAGGCGAACATTACGGTAAACATTTCAACAGGTACACCCATTGCACGGTAAATTATTCCTGAATAGAAATCTACGTTTGGATATAATTTTCTATCAACAAAATAAGGATCACTTAACGCTTCTTCAGCCAATCCTTTTGCGATATCTAAAATAGGATCTTCAATTCCTAAATCGTTTAAAACCTCTTCAGCAGCAACTTTAATAATTTTTGCTCTTGGATCAAAGTTTTTATAAACACGGTGTCCGAATCCCATTAAACGGAACGGATCGTTTTTATCTTTGGCTTTTGCCATGTATTTTTTAGTATCTCCTCCATCAGCTTTAATTGCTTCTAGCATTTCTAATACTGCTTGGTTTGCTCCACCGTGTAATGGTCCCCAAAGTGCAGAAATTCCTGCTGAAAGTGATGCAAATAATCCTGCGTGAGAAGAACCTGTAATTCTTACAGTAGATGTTGAACAGTTTTGCTCGTGATCGGCATGTAAGATTAATAATTTATTTAAAGCACTTACAATAACATCATTTTTTACATAATCTTTATTTGGTTGCTTAAACATCATTTTATAGGTGTTTTCTACATACCCTAAACTACAGTCACCGTAATCTAACGGAAGCCCTTGTTTTTTACGCATTGTCCAAGCTACTAATACTGGAAATTTACCTAAAATTTTAACAATTGCATTGTACATTTCTTCTTCTGAATCTACATTTACAGAAGTTGGATTAAATGCTGTTAATGCTGATGTTAATGATGAAATAACACCCATTGGATGTGCAGTTCTAGGAAATGCATCTACAATTTTTCTGATGTCTTCATCAACAATAGACTGCTCACAAATATCTTTTTTAAACTTCTCTAATTCTGTTTTTGTTGGTAATTCTCCAAAAATTAATAAGAAGGCAACTTCTAAGAAATCTGCTTTTTCCGCTAATTCTTCAATTGAATATCCTCTGTATCTTAAAATTCCTTTTTCACCATCTAAAAATGTAATTGCACTTAAACAAGAACCTGTATTTTTATATCCTGGATCAATTGTTATAACACCTTCAGATGCTCCTCTTAATGTTTTAATATCAATTGCAGTTTCGTTTTCTGTTCCTTTAATTAACGGGAATTCATACGTGTTATCACCAATTTGTAGTTTTGCTATATCTGCCATTTTTATCTTTATTTTTAAGTTGAAGTGAATTACAAATATACCATTTTTAAAAGTATTTTAAAACTAGCATTCAGCGTTTTTTAATAATCGTAAACACCGTATTATTCAGTATTTTTAGCCTAAAAAAAATTATGTTTTTACATTGATAAAATACGTCCTATAAAACTAAAAAACAATTAAATAGCTCTTTTTAAAAACATCATAAAGAATTCTTTTAAGTTTAGTAAAACACTGATATTAAATTTTTAAAAACATGGTTTTATTCTTTTATAACTAAAATGTGCTATAAAATAAAACGTCAGATTGTTTCTTTATTTTATTAATTCTGCATTTTTAAATAAATTATACTGATAATATTGTAAAATAGATTCTTAGCCGTTCTTTTTTAACAAACTGTTTTCACTTGTTTTTTTATTTTTTTCAGGATGTTTTTTATATCTTTTTATTTCAGATAAAACTTCTTTTTCTGAAGATAGTAAAAGTTTTATTTTAGTTTTTTTTAAAAGAATTGATTAATTATAAACAGTCTTTTTTGAGTTTATTTTGAAATATAAAATGGGTTTTAAAGGGCTTTTTTTGAAATAGTTTCTTAGGTTATTATTTTGTAAATATAAAAACACCGCTATTTTTTTAACTTATTTTAGCATCAAATAAATTAGAATCTATTAAAAATTAGACCTCACAGATTTTAAAAACCTGTGAGGTCTATTGTTATTGAGATAAATATTAAATTTCTTTCTAAATTAATCTAAAATAGTACAAAACCCTAGCCCCGATTGAAGCAATTGTTTGAGCTCCTTTTTTGATTTTTTTCAAAAAAGAGCGAGTGCGGAAAGCGGGAAATTGCTTCAAATAATTTTTATATTTTTAAAACTATGGCATAAAAAAAACCCATACAAAAGTATGAGTTTTCTTATATTACAAATAAATAATATTTAACTATTTGAATTTAAAAGCCTTGTCTTTAGGGAAATAAGCTGTCCCATCTAATTGCTCTTCAATACGCAATAATTGGTTGTACTTCGCCATTCTGTCTGAACGAGAAGCCGAACCAGTTTTAATTTGTCCGCAGTTTAATGCAACGGCTAAATCGGCAATTGTGTGGTCTTCAGTTTCACCAGAACGATGACTCATTACAGAAGTATATCCTGCATTATGCGCCATATTTACTGCCGAAATTGTTTCGGTTAAAGTTCCTATTTGGTTTACTTTAATTAAAATTGAATTGGCAATTCCGTTTTCAATTCCTCTTGATAAACGCTCCACATTGGTTACAAATAAATCGTCACCAACTAACTGCACTTTATCGCCAGCAATTTCTGTTAAATATTTCCAACCTTCCCAATCGTTTTCATCCATTCCATCTTCGATAGAAATAATAGGGTATTTTTGAGCTAATTCAGCTAAATAATCGGCTTGTTCTTTACTTGTACGAATTTTTCCTTTTGCTCCTTCGAACTTGGTATAATCGTATTTTCCATCAACAAAAAATTCAGCAGCAGCACAATCTAAAGCGATCATTACTTCTTCCCCGAATTTATATCCTGCATTTTTAGTTGCTAAAGCGATGGTTTCAATAGCATCTTCAGTACCGTTTAAAGTTGGTGCAAAACCTCCTTCATCTCCAACAGCTGTTGATAAATTTCTGTCGTGTAAAACCTTCTTTAAATGATGAAAAATTTCAGAACCAATTTTCATTGCCTCTGTAAAATTTTTAGCTTTTACAGGCATTATCATAAATTCTTGAAACGCAATTGGCGCATCAGAATGTGATCCTCCGTTAATAATATTCATCATCGGAACAGGTAATGTGTTGGCTGAAACACCACCTACATACCTATATAAAGGCAAGCCTAACTCGATTGCAGCAGCTTTTGCAGCAGCCAAAGAAACACCTAAAATAGCATTGGCTCCTAATACAGATTTATTTGGAGTTCCGTCTAAATCAATCATTAATTGATCAATCATGTTTTGTTCAAAAACAGAAACGCCTAATAATTCTTGAGCAATTAAAGTGTTTACGTTTTTCACCGCATTTAACACGCCTTTACCCATATAATCTTTTCCGCCATCACGTAATTCAACAGCTTCGTGTTCTCCAGTAGAAGCCCCTGAAGGAACTGCAGCGCTACCAATAACACCGTTTTCTGTAGTAACATCTACTTCTACAGTTGGATTACCTCTTGAATCAAAAATTTGACGTGCGTGAATGTTGATTATAATACTCATAGTTTTTATTTTTAATATAGCTTCCTGTAAATATTGATTCACAGGAAGGCTATTTTTACAATTTCTAATTTATAAATTGAAGCTCATTTTAATTAATTATTACAACTAATTGATAAAATGATTATGCTTCGGTTTTTGCCTTTTTAATATTTTCAATAAATTCATCAAATAAATATTCTGCATCGTGTGGTCCAGGGCTTGCTTCTGGATGATATTGTACAGAAAATACATTTTTAGATTTCATTCTAATACCAGCAACCGTATGATCGTTTAAATGTACATGTGATATTTCAACATCAGGATGTGCTTCTGTTTCTTCTCTATTAATAGCAAAACCATGGTTTTGAGAAGTTATTTCACCTTTTCCTGTTACTAAATTTTTTACAGGATGATTAATTCCTCTATGCCCATTGTGCATTTTGTAGGTAGAAATTCCGTTTGCCAAAGCAATTACTTGGTGTCCTAAACAGATACCAAATAACGGTAAATTTCTTTTGATAATTTCTTTTGCCGTATTTTGAGCAGCGACTAAAGGCTCAGGATCTCCAGGTCCGTTTGAAATAAAATATCCATCAGGATTAAAATCACTCATTTGCTCAAACGTAGCATTGTAAGGATACACTTTAATATAAGCGTCTCTTTTAACTAGGTTTCTTAAAATGTTCTTTTTAATTCCGATATCTAAAGCCGATATTTTAAGTGAAGCATTTTCATCTCCAATAAAATAAGGTTCTTTAGTAGATACTTTTGAGGCAAGTTCTAAGCCTTCCATGTTAGGAGTTGCTGCTAACTGCTCTTTTAAAGCTTCAATATTGTCTACATCAGTAGAAATAATAGCATTCATAGCACCGTTATCTCTTATGTAGGCTACCAATGCTCTGGTATCTACATCAGAAATAGCTACTACATTATGCTCTTTAAACCAGTCAAACAAATTTCCATCAGAATCTACACGAGAATGTGTAAAACTAAAATTACGGCAAATTAATCCTGAAATTTTAATTCCTTCCGACTCTACCTCTTCTTTGTTAACGCCATAATTACCAATATGTGCATTGGTGGTAACCATTAATTGTCCAAAATAAGAAGGGTCAGTAAAAATTTCTTGATAACCAGTCATACCTGTATTAAAACAAATTTCTCCTGTTGAAGTGCCTTCTATTCCAATAGACTTTCCATAGAAAATAGTTCCGTCTGCTAACAAAACTAGTGCTTTTTTACGTTGTTGATATTTCATTTAGTGTGTGTTGTGTAATTTTGTTTGCAAAAATAAATAAAAAAAAAGGGATAAACATTAAATGTTTATCCCTTTGATATAAATTATAAAAATTTTCATTTTTATTCTTCTTCTTGTGAAGTTTCAGCAGCTGCATCAGCAGTCTTAGCTCCACCACGACGGCTACGACGTGTGTTTTTCTTAGCTTTGTTTCCTTTAGGATTGTAAATTTCGTTATAATCAACTAATTCAACCATTGCCATAGAAGCATTATCTCCCTGACGGTTTCCTAATTTGATGATACGTACATATCCTCCTGGTCTATCTGCTACTTTTACAGAAATTTCTTTGAATAATTCGGTTACAGCTTCTTTGTTACGTAAATAACTGAATACTGTACGACGATTATGAGTAGTATCTGTTTTAGACTTTGTAATTAAAGGCTCAACAAATGTACGAAAAGCTTTTGCTTTAGCAATTGTTGTGTTAATACGTTTGTGCTCTATTAAAGAACAAGCCATATTAGCTAACATTGCCTTTCTATGCGCTGTTTGTCTACCTAAATGATTAAATTTCTTTCCGTGTCTCATGACTTTGGTTTTTATCTTTCATCTTGCTACAACCTTTTAAGGGAGCAAAATATGAAAGGTTAATCTCTATCTAATTTGTATTTGCTTAAATCCATTCCAAAATTAAGGCTTTTATTTGCCACTAACTCATCTAACTCAGTTAATGATTTTTTACCAAAGTTTCTAAACTTCATTAAGTCACTTTTATTGAATGATACTAAGTCTCCTAAAGTATCTACTTCAGCCGCTTTTAAACAGTTTAAAGCACGAACAGATAAATCCATATCTACTAATTTCGTCTTTAATAACTGACGCATATGTAATGATTCCTCATCGTATGTTTCAGTTTGTGCAATTTCATCTGCCTCTAAAGTGATACGCTCATCAGAGAATAACATAAAGTGGTGGATTAAAATTTTTGCTGCTTCTGTTAAAGCATCCTTAGGGTTAATAGAACCGTCAGTATCAATATCGAAAACTAATTTTTCGAAATCGGTCTTTTGCTCTACACGAAAATTTTCAACAGCATACTTTACATTCTTTATAGGAGTGTAAATAGAATCTGTAAAAATTGTTCCTAATGGCGCACCTGGTCTTTTGTTTTCTTCTGCTGGCACAAAACCTCTACCTTTTTCGATAGTGATTTCAGCGTTAAAACTCACAGATTTATCTAAGTTAAATAATACTAAATCTGAATTTAGTACTTGAAAACCTGACATAAATTTCTGTAAATCTCCTGCAGTAAATTGCTCTTGCCCAGATACAGCTATTGATACTGTTTCTCTATCAGTATCTTCAATTTGTTTCTTAAAACGAACTTGTTTTAAATTTAAGATGATTTCAGTAACATCTTCTACAACTCCTTGAATTGTTGAAAATTCATGATCAACACCGTCAACACGTAATGATGTAATAGCAAAACCTTCTAATGAAGATAATAATACTCTTCTTAAAGCGTTACCAACTGTTAATCCAAAACCTGGTTCAAGAGGTCTGAATTCAAATCTTCCTGAAAAATCAGTAGATTCAATCATTATTACTTTATCAGGCTTTTGAAAATTTAAAATTGCCATTTTTCTTCGTTTTAATTGTTATTTAGTTGCGCGGTTTATTAGTTTGAAGAAACACAGATAAACCCTTTGGCTAAATACCAAGATGATTATTTTATTATTTAGAATATAATTCTACGATTAATTGTTCCTTGATATTTTCAGGGATCTGTAATCTCTCTGGAGCTTTGATAAAAGTACCAGACTTTAAATCAGAATTCCAGCTTAACCATTCGTAAACATTACTGTTAGCAGCTAAAGCATTTTCAATTGCTAATAATGATTTAGATTTCTCTCTTACAGCAATAACGTCTCCTGCTTGTACATCATAAGAAGGAATGTTAACAATTTCTCCATTCACAGTAATGTGACGGTGAGAAACTAATTGACGTCCACCTCTTCTTGAGTTAGCAATTCCTAAACGGAAAACAACGTTATCTAAACGAGATTCACATAATTGTAATAAAACCTCACCAGTAATTCCTTTAGAAGCAGAAGCTTTCTTAAACAAGTTACTAAATTGACGCTCTAAAATTCCGTAAGAATATTTCGCTTTTTGCTTTTCCATTAACTGGGTAGCATATTCCGATTTCTTACCTCTTCTTCTTGCGTTTCCGTGTTGTCCTGGAGGGTAATTTCTTTTTTCAAAAGATTTATCTTCTCCAAAAATTGCTTCACCAAACTTACGAGCAATTTTAGTTTTTGGTCCTGTATATCTAGCCATTTCTTGTTGTTTTAGTAGGGATTATGAATTAAGGCGTACTCCTTCGATAATCTTATTCCTACTTAGTTAAAAAATATTTTATTTGCGCACAAAAGTACGCGAAACAAAAATATAAGTTGATAAAATCAACTTATACTCTTCTTCTTTTTGGTGGACGACATCCGTTATGAGGAATAGGAGTAACATCAACGATTTCAGTTACTTCGATTCCAGCATTGTGGATAGATCTGATTGCAGACTCTCTACCGTTACCTGGTCCTTTAACATACACTTTTACTTTACGTAAACCTGCTTCTTTTGCTACGTTAGCACAGTCTTCTGCGGCTAATTGAGCTGCATACGGAGTGTTCTTTTTAGAACCTCTGAAACCCATTTTACCAGCAGATGACCAAGAAATAACGTCACCTTTTTTATTTGTTAAAGAAATAATAATGTTGTTAAATGATGCAGTTACGTGAGCTTCACCAACTGATTCAATTACAACTTTACGTTTTTTTGTTATTTTAGACTTTGCCATGATTATTATAGTTTTAGTAATTTAGTTTTCTAACTTTATAGTTTTACAACTATTATTAGATCTTTATTACTTATCTAACTTATTTTTTCTTGTTAGCTACAGTTTTTCTCTTACCTTTTCTAGTACGAGAGTTATTCTTTGTTCTTTGACCTCTTAAAGGTAAGCCAAGTCTATGACGTATACCTCTTTGACATCCGATATCCATTAAACGCTTAATGCTTAATTGAACCTCAGAACGTAACTCACCTTCAATAGTAAAACTACCTACTTGCTCACGAATTGCTGCAATTTGATCATCGCTCCAATCTTGAACTTTGATACTTTCGTCTATATTTTTTGCTGCTAAAATTTCTTTAGCTCTACTGTTTCCTATACCAAAGATGTAAGTTAAAGCGATAACACCTCTTTTATTCTTTGGAATATCAATACCTGCTATTCTTGCCATTACCCTTGTCTTTGTTTAAATCTAGGATTCTTTTTATTTATTACGTATAATCTGCCTTTTCGTCGTACAATCTTGCACTCGGCGCTTCTCTTCTTTAATGATGCTCTTACTTTCATCAGTGTGTGTTTTTAATATCTGTAAGTAATTCTTGCCTTTGATAAATCATATGGGCTCATTTCTAACTTTACCTTATCTCCTGGTAAAAGCTTGATATAATGCATACGCATTTTTCCTGAAATGTGAGCCGTAACAATATGTCCGTTTTCTAATTCTACACGAAACATCGCATTTGACAATGCTTCAGTGATTGTTCCGTCTTGTTGAATTGCTGGTTGTTTAGCCATATTATTTTAATGATTTTCTGTTACTGTTACCTGTTTTCATTAAACCGTCATAACGACTATTTAATAAATACGAGTTAATTTGCTGTATGGTATCTATTGCAACTCCAACCATAATGATTAAAGAGGTACCTCCGAAAAACATTGCCCAGTTTTGAGTTACCCCAAACCTTACAATGATTGCTGGTAAAATAGATAAAGCTGCTAAAAATAAAGATCCTGGAAATGTTATCTTTGATAACACAGCATCTAGATAATTTGCAGTTTCTTCTCCTGGTTTATACCCTGGAACGAAACCATTACTTCTTTTTAAGTCTTCAGCCATTTTATTTGTAGGGATTGTAATCGCCGTATAAAAATAACTAAATACAATAATTAAGACCGCAAAAATAACGTTATACCATAATCCGAAGTTGTCAGTTAAACTGTTTAATGCTGGAAATTTCTGACCTAAAGCTACTGGTAAAAACATAATAGCTTGTGCAAAAATAATTGGCATTACACCTGATGCATTCAATTTTAAAGGAATGTACTGGCGAGCACCGTCAACATCTTTAATATCAGTAATCGCTGTACGACGTGCGTATTGAACGGCAACTTTACGTACTGCGGTAACTAATAATACGGTTAACAAAATCACTACAAACCAAACTATTAATTCTATTAGAATCATCATCATACCTCCTGCTCCAGTTGTTCCTTTAGAAACTAGCTCTTGAATAAAAGCTGCTGGAAAATTCGCTAAAATACCTACTGTAATTAATAATGAAATACCATTACCAACTCCTTTGTCTGTAATACGTTCTCCTAACCACATTGCAAAAACTGTTCCTGCAGTTAAAAGAATAATTGATGATACCCAAAAGGTAACTCCTGGTACTAAAAATGCTTCAGGTCCTAATCCCATTTGGTTTTGAATAATCCCAATATAGGTTGGCGCTTGAAACAATGTAATAGCAATTGTTAACCATCTTGTAATTTGCGTAATCTTCTTACGTCCACTTTCTCCATCTTTTTGCAATTTTTGTAAATATGGTACCGCGATACCCATTAACTGAACTACAATCGAAGCAGAAATATAAGGCATTATACCAAGAGCCATTACTGACGCTCTAGCAAATGCCCCACCTGTAAATGCGTTTAATAAACCCAAAAGTCCACCTGAAGTACTGTCTTGCAATGCTGTTAACTGTGTCGGGTCAATTCCAGGTAATGGAACTGCCGACATAAAACGGTAAACAGTAATTAAACCAAAGGTTAAAAGTAATTTCTCTTTTAACTCTTCTATCTTCCAAATGTCTTTTAATGTATTTATAAAATTCATCATTTACAGTTGTTTTATAATGTAACTACTTCACCTCCTGCAGCTTCAATAGCCGCTTTTGCTGTTGCAGTAAATTTGTGTACGGTTACGTTTAATTTAGCTTTTAACTCACCATTTCCTAGTATTTTTACTAAGTCATTTTTACGAGCTAAACGATTTTCTACTAAAATCGCTAAAGTTACTGTATCTGAAATCTTTCCGCTTTCTACTAATTCTTGTAATTTCTCTAAATTAACACCAACATACTCTTTACGATTAATGTTTGTGAAACCAAATTTAGGTACACGTCTTTGAAGTGGCATCTGACCTCCTTCAAATCCTATTTTACGAGAATAACCAGAACGAGATTTCTGACCATTATGACCTCTTGTTGCAGTACCTCCTTTACCAGAACCTTCTCCACGTGCTATACGTTTACGGCTCTTTGTAGATCCTACTGCAGGTTTTAAGTTATGTAAACTCATCTTATTATTGTCTTATTTAATTTCCTCTACAGAAACTAAGTGTGAAACTGTTTTTACCATTCCCAAAATTTGAGCTGTTGCATTGTGCTCTACAGTTTGGTTCAATTTGCGTAAACCTAATGCCTCTAACGTTGCTTTTTGACTTTTAAGGCGACCAATTTTACTTCTTACTTGTGTAACTTTAATTTTACTCATCGTCTTAAATTTTAACCGTTAAAAACTTTCTCTAAAGAAATACCTCTTTGCTTAGCAATAGTTGCAGCATTACGTAATTGTAATAAAGCATCAAAAGTTGCTTTCACTACGTTGTGAGGATTTGAAGATCCTTGAGATTTTGATAATACGTCTTTAACACCAACTGATTCCAATACTGAACGTACTGCACCACCGGCGATAACTCCTGTACCATGAGAGGCAGGCTTGATAAATACTTTCGCACCACCAAATTTACCTTTCTGTTCATGAGGTAAGGTTCCGTCTAAAAGAGGAATACGTACTAAACTTTTCTTAGCATCTTCAATCGCTTTAGCAATTGCAGAAGCAACATCTTTAGACTTCCCTAATCCATGACCAACAACACCGTTACCATCTCCAACTATTACGATTGCAGAGAAACCAAATGCTCTACCCCCTTTAGTTACTTTGGTAACACGTTGTACACCTACTAATTTATCTACAAGCTCTAATCCGCTTGGTTTTACTCTTTCTACGTTTTTATATCCTAACATAATATAATTTCTTAAAATTTTAAACCAGCTTCTCTAGCAGCTTCAGCTAATACTTTAATTCTACCGTGGTATAAAAACCCATTTCTATCAAAAGAAATAGTTTCAAAACCTTTTGCAGCAGCTTTTTCAGCAATTGCTTTACCTACTGCAGCAGCAGCTTCTGATTTAGAACCAGCTGTAATTTCTTTATCTCTTGATGATGCAGATGCTAATGTCACACCTGTAACGTCATCAATTAATTGAGCATAAATTTCCTTGTTACTTCTAAAAACTGATAACCTAGGTTTAGCAGTTGTTCCAGTAATAACTTTTCTAATTCTATACTTAATTCGTTGTCTTCTTTCAAGCTTTGATAATGCCATAATAATTTCTCTTATTTATTATGCAGATTTACCTGCTTTTCTTCTTAATATCTCTCCTACAAACTTAATACCTTTTCCTTTATATGGCTCTGGAGCACGGAAAGAACGGATTTTAGCTGCTACTTGACCAACTAATTGCTTATCAAAAGAAGATAATTTAATGATTGGGTTTTTACCCTTATCAGATACTGTTTCAACTTTTACTTCTGGAGCAATGTTTAAAACAATATTATGAGAGAAACCTAAAGCTAAATCTAATTTTTGCCCTTGGTTAGATGCTCTATAACCTACACCTACTAACTCTAACTCCTTAGTATAACCTTTAGAAACACCTTCAATCATGTTACTGATTAAAGAACGGTATAAACCGTGTGCTGCTCTATGATCTTTACTATCTGATGCTCTTTTAACTGTTAAAACACCATCTTCAATTCCTGCAGTAATTTCAGATCTTAACTCTTGAGTTAATGTTCCTAATTTACCTTTTACTGTAACCACATTTCCGTCTACTTTAACTTCAACACCTTGTGGTAATGCGATTGGATTTTTTCCTATTCTACTCATCGTACAAAGTGATTAATAAACGTAACATAATACTTCACCACCAACATTTTCAAGTTTTGCTTTTTTGTTTGTCATTACACCTCTCGATGTAGAAACAATAGCAATACCTAATCCGTTTAATACTCTTGGCATTTCTTTCGAACCAACGTATTTACGTAAACCTGGGGTTGAAATTCTTTGAATCTTTCTGATTACTGATTCTTTCGTGTCTCTGTCGTATTTTAAAGCGATCTTGATAGTTCCTTGAACTTTATCGTCATTGAACTGATAGCTTAAAACATAACCTTGATCGAACAAAATCTTCGTCATTTCCTTCTTCAATTTTGAAGCAGGAATTTCAACTACTCGATGATTTGCTGCAATAGCATTTCTCACTCGAGTAAGAAAATCCGCAATTGGATCTGTATACATAATTAATTAAATTTCGGTTTTGGTATTTAGTAATTTCTATTGACCCTACGGATACACCGTAACTACTAAACCTGAAACCAGTTAATATTTATTTTTTTGCTTTTATGCCCACTATTAAACTTAATTACAACGCTATCAAAAACAAGTGTTTTATTATTTCGTTGATATTAAAGCACAAATAGCCCATAAAAACAGACTGCAAATATACGTAAACATTTTGAAAATCAAAAGGTTTTGGGCTTTATCATTTTATAAAACTTTTTAGTTACACATCTTTAAATCAAAAAAAAAGTGCTACTTACCCTAAAAAAAGCTTTTATATTCAATTAGACTAGGCGTTTTAATGCTATAAATTTCATAACAAAACAAATAGACTTCTTAATTCTTTATTTAGATGATTTTTCAAAAAAAACACCCTGAAAACAGTGATGAAAAAATCAATGTAAAAGAGTATTTTTACACATATAAACAACTAAACAGTAATAAAAAACAAGTCTTATGAAGCATTTAGAAAAATACCTTATTCTTACAAAAGATAGAAATACACACTTTTGTATTATCACTTTTAAAAAGAAAACATGTACAATTATTAATCGTATTTCTGATGAAAACCCTAGCATAAAAATAACTTATTTTGACACTTCTGAAGCAGCCGAAAAAGCAGCAGAAGCACTTCTTATTACCAAAATAAAACAAGGTTATAAAGAACAAACACAGCCGAACGATCTTTCTGTATTTTCTATCGCTATAAAAAATTTAAAAACAGCGGATGCAACAATTTTTGAAAGCGGAATTAAAACGCTAAACGAATTAATAACCATCTATTATAACGATAATAAACATCCTTTTACTCAATTTTTGGGAGTCAAAATGAAAGATGAAAGTTTTGTTACCACTCCTATATTAGACGAATATTTTAAAAAACACATCAATAATCTTTCGCCAGAAACACTAGTTGCTGTTGTTCAAATGACACTACAAAACATCTATTTTAATTTTGAAATCACCTCTTTTGCTATAGCAGAAATTATCAAAAGAAAAAATATAGATGCTCAACTTGCTATTGTATCTCAATTTCTTAAAGCTTGTGAATATTATGATGCAGGGCATCGTTTTTGGAGCACTACCAATCAAGATAAATTAATTGACAATCATTTCCCTAAATTTCAATCTGAAGCCTTGTTAAAATTATTAGAAGAACTTCCTACGGATATGCTTAGTGGTGAAGATGGCGACGCTATGGAAGCTCTTTTTATTCCTGCATTAAATAACACTAAAAATAAAGAAATACAGCAAGCTATTTTAACAATTCTAGAAACCTATAAAAAGGAATATGAAGAAGAGGGTTATGTAGACGACGATTATTTTGAGGCATTATTTGAAGAAATATCAGCCAATGCTTCTAATAATGTAATTAAAGAGCTTGAAAAAATAACAGCGCGTAAAAAAAACACACACGCTTAAAATATGTTTAAATTTTATAATTAAACTAGCTTTTTTAAGAGTAAAAAAGCTAGTTTAATATTATTTTTTCCAAGGTTTTTTTACGTTGGATTTTTTTCGTGTCTGTTTCTATAAAATCATCAATAAAATAAATTTCTTTAGGAATTTCAAACCTAGTAAGTGTTTTTAAATTTTTAATTTCAAAATCGAAATCATTCTTTGCTTTATCTGAAATTGTATCTTCAATAATTAAAATTAATTTTTCACCTAAAATAGCATCAGAAATTCCGATAACAAAAAAACGGGGTGTTATTATTTCTGATAATTTTTCTTCTATTTTTTCGGGATGTAATTTTACGCCTCCAGAATTAATAACATTATCAAAACGTCCTAACCACTCAAATTTAGTCGCAGAAATCAACTTTACAATATCATTCGTTATTATTTTTTCTTCGGATACTTTTGGTGCTTCAATAACTAAACAATCTCTGGTATCAACAGTAATTTTTACGTTTGATAAAACGCTATAATCAGACGCTGACACAGATTCGTGTTCTTTAAAATTATTCAGTTTTTTAACAGCAATATGCGTAATTGTTTCAGTCATTCCATAAGTAGCAAATACTTTTGTTGAAATATTTTGAATAGCACGTGTCAAATCCGAAGAAACCACGCCTCCACCTACAATTAATTTATCAATTTTGTGTAAATCGGCTAATGAATTTCGCAATTGCAACGGAACCATTGCCGAAAAATCATAGTGTTTTTTAAGTAGTTTTTTATCTTTCAACGGATTAGAATCTGCTATTACAATATCTAATTGCCACCCTAAAGTTAAGGCACGAACTAACATCATTTTACCCGCAATATAATCGGTAGATAAACACAGTAAAGCTGTTGTATTTTCTTTTAAATTAAAAAAATTCCCTGTTGCTAAAGCCGAATTTTTTATAAATTCTTTTTGCAACTTAATCGGTTTTGGTTTTCCTGTTGAACCTGAGGTTTGTACGATTACAAAATCGCGCTCATTAAACCAATCACTTAAAAAAGCATGTATAGATTCTGATATTTTACCAGAAAAAACAAGCAATTCTTCTTCGGATAAAAAAGAAATTCCGTTTAATTGAAAACCCTTATGAAAACGTCTATAATTATTCAATATTCGCTAGATTTCCTTGTGGTTTTTGAATACTTCCTGTTAATTTTTCTTGCCAGTTTTTCCAGCCGTATTTTTTAGAAAACAACAATAAAATTAACGGATACAATACAAAAACAGGTAAAAACATTTCGATACCTACTGAAGGTTCTGAAGTATCAACAAATAAAGCATCTGTTTGAAAAACTGTCCAATTTGTAGTTACTAAAAAAGCAGCTACAATATTATTTATAGCATGTACGCCTAAAACTAACTCTGTTCCTTCATCCATTAAAGTTGTAATTCCGAAGAAAAAACCAGTTCCTATGTAAAAAACCATGGAAATATACCCTAATTTTTCAACCTCAGGATTTGCACCGTGCAATAACCCAAAAGCTACAGAAGTTATAATTAAAGGCATCCATCTATTTTTAAACCAAGTCCCTAAACCTTGCATAAAATACCCTCTAAATAACAACTCTTCAAAACTAGTTTGTAAAGGTAAAAACAAAAAAGAAACGGCTACTAATGTAAAAAAAGGTACAGGTTTAAAGTTCCAAGTATAATTTTCTGGAGATAAAAAAACGCCTAACAACGTTACACTTACGGCAATTATTCCAAAAGTTACAAAACCAAACCAAAAACGGCTCCAATCAATATTTCTACGGCTTGTTACAACTGTTTTGAAAGCTCTTTTATGAATAAATTTTATAGCTACGAATAAAAAAAATAATCCGATAGCAAACATTAATATCATCAGAAATAAAAACAAATTTTTGTCAATTCCTAAGCTCATAAAACTTTCGTTTGCAGCATTCGAAAACTCTCCCAAATTTTTCGAATGTAAAATCGCTACTAATGCCAAAGGAAGTATTCCTATTAATTGCCATCCGAAGAGGATTAAAGTAATCGCAGCGAAGTAATAAAGCCAATTATTTCTTCCTTTATATGCTTGTTGTATAAAATTCATTTGTTAAAAATTTTGATATTATTATGATAATAAAAACTAAATAACGTTAATCTAAATTAAATTCCCAAGCTATTTTACTATTATAACCTAAACTTCCGTTGGAAACTTCTAACGGACTTTCAAAATTATTGGTAAATAAACTCCCTGTTCCTAAGCCTTGCGGCAGCGGGTTCTTTAACGTTTGCGTAAATTGTGCAATGGCATTTAAACCAATATTACTTTCTAATGCTGAAGTTATCCAATTATCGGCATCGTATTTTTTAGCGATTGAAATCCACTGTTCACTTCCTTTAAATCCGCCCACTAAACTTGGTTTTAAAATAATGTATTGCGGTTTAATTGTTTGAATACATTTTTCTTTTTCTTCGGATGTAAAAACACCTATTAATTCTTCATCTAAAGCGATTGGTAATGGTGTTTTTTCACACAAATTTGCCATTTCTTGCCATTGCCCTTGCTTTATCGGCTGTTCGATCGAATGTATGTCTAATTCCGATAATCGTTGTAATTTTTGTAAAGCATCTTTTGGCGTAAATCCGCCATTTGCATCAACTCGTAGCGTTATTTCTTCGGATGAAAATTCTTTACGAATAGATTTTAACAAACCTATTTCTGTTTCAAAATCAATAGCGCCAATTTTCATTTTGATAGTATTAAAACCTTGCTGTAATTTATCTTTAATTTGCTGTTGCATAAAGGCTTTATCACCCATCCAAATTAAACCGTTGATTGGAATATTTTCTGTTCCTTCTGTGAAATTTGAAGGAAATAATTCAAATTTATTTTCTGCTTTTAATGATAAAAAAGCTTGTTCTAAACCAAATTGAATAGAAGGGAAACAAGTCGCTTCAACTAATAACTTTTCTAAACCTTGATTGATATTTGCACAAAACCATTGTAATTTTTCTTCGTAATTTGGAACATCATCAATACTTAAACCTCTAAATAAACCGCATTCTCCTATGCCTGTTTTTCCGTCTTTTTTTAAGATGATAAACCAAGTTTCTTTAGTTCTTAAAATACCTCGAGATGTACCGCTTGCTTGTTTAAAATTCAATAAATGTTTATGATAAGTTGCTTGTATCATCTGTTGGCTTTATTAATGTTTTTTGTTAGAATGTAAGTTGGTTTTGCGTTAGGGATTGCAATGGAAATCCTTTTGTGAGGCACGAACAAAAGATTGTAATGTAAAGCCCGCTCGAACGCCCAAAAAATTATTTTTCTACGTATTCTTTACATTTTTTTAACGATAATAAACTTATTTTTTTGAAAGTCCCTTTAAAATAAGGATACAAACAAGCTGTCATATATGATTTGCTATTTACACTGCTATTTTGAACAATTTTAGTAGTATTTCCGTTGGCTATAAAATTATATTCGGTGGTTTTTACCATTTGATTAGAATGAAACTGAAAAGTTATTTTTTCATTTTCGATATAATCTGAAATTCTTTGAACCATTTTTACTTCCTGTCCATTATTTTCGACAATTACGTTATAAGTACTGCCTAATACACCTGGTTTTTCTTGCTTTGGTTCGATTGATTTTACATCTGGCAACCATTTTTTTAGCTGATCTACATTTTTAAAATTTTCAAAAACGATAGCAATCGGTTTGTTAACTTCAATTTCTGTGCGATATTTAACTTCAGTAATAATGATTCCTGTTAAGAAAAAAACAAGCACTAAAGCAGTTACAATTCCTAAAATTATTTTTATTGATTTCATGCAGATATTATAAATTTATAGTTTGTCCTATTTCTAAAATAGTCAATTCTTTATTAGCTTTCGTAAATTTGCTTTTGGCATCATTCACATCAATTTCTATCGGTGGAAACGTGTTAAAATGACAACCGATTACTTTGTTACATTCAACTAAATTACTAGCAATAATAGCATCTTCAATACCCATTGTAAAGGTGTCGCCTATTGGAAAAATAGCTGCTGTTAATTTTGTAGTCATCGGAATTAATTTCATATCCATAGTAACGGCAGTATCTCCAGCAACATATAATGTTTTTTCTTCGGATGAAATTACAAATCCGCCTGGTTGCCCTCCGTAAGTTCCATCGGTAAATGAAGAGGTATGAATTGCATTTACATATTTCGCTGAAAAAGCATCAACTTTAAAAGTTCCACCATGATTTACAGCGGCTGTTTTGAAATTTTTAGCGCTATAATATTGTGCTATTTCAAAATTAGAAATAATGGTTGCACCTGTTCTTTCTGCTATAAGTTCAGCATCTAAAACATGGTCTTGATGTGCGTGTGTTACTAATATATAATCCGCTTTAATATCGTTCATTTCAATATTTGATGCCAACGGATTTCCTGTAATAAATGGATCTACTAATAAATGTGTTCCGTTAATTTCGATACCGAAACAAGCATGTCCGTAAAATGTAATGTTCATTGTATTCTTTTTATAATATTAGTTTGTAAGCTTGCTATAAAACGTTTCCTAAAGCAAATAAAATTGAAAATAAAAAAGTACTTAATGCTACTTTTTTTAATTCGCCGTCTAATAAGGGTTCTTCTTTATTTTTATAGACAAAAAATAAATGTTTTATAATTGGTAAATAAGCGAGTATAAATAAAAATTGCAAAGGCGATTTATAGCTAATTACTACATATATCATTGCAAATAAAAAGGATGCAATAATCAAATTATAATGATACAATTTAGCTAGTTTAGCTCCCATTTTAACAACTAAGGTGTTTTTACCAACTTTTGCATCGTTTACTCTATCTCGCATATTATTTAAGTTCAAAACAGCCGTACTTAACAATCCGATAGTAATTGCAGGTAAAAAAACAGTAAAGTTTAATTGTTTCGTATATAAAAAATACGTTCCTACAACGGCTAATAATCCGAAGAAAACAAATACAAAAACATCACCAAAACCACTGTAACCATAAGCCGATTTACCAACCGTGTATTTTATAGCGGCAACAATAGAGGCAACTCCTAATCCGAAGAAAATGACGGAATATAAAAAATTATCTTTTCCAAAAGATACATAAATAAGCAATAATGCCACGATTAAAGTAATAACTGCGGTAATAATTATTGCCATTTTCATCTGTTTTGGCGTAATTGCTCCTGAGCAAACCATACGGGCTTCTCCTTCTCTGTTATCGTCTGTTCCTTTGATGCCGTCTCCGTAATCATTAGCGAAATTTGATACTACTTGAAAACCTATTGTTGTTAATATTGCTAGCCAAAAAATAGGCGTTTGCCAGAAAGAACTTGTGGTGTTTTCTGAAAGTATGGTTGTTGATAAAAAGGCTTCAAAACCTAAGGCGCTTCCCACAATAATTCCTGAAACCGATAACGGTAAGGTTCGTAAACGTGCTGCTTTTATAAAATTTTTAATCATTTATTATTTTGTTTTAATAATTTGAAACATAAAAAAGGAAAGAGTAAATCTTTCCTTTTTTAAGATGTAACTTTCTAAATTATGTTTTTTATGCGTTTTTTTAATCAGTACTTGACTCTTTTAAAGTATCGAAAGGATCTGTATTTGATAATTTTACAGCAGTACTAATCGATATTTTTTTTCCGTTACGTAATGCAACTACAAATCCATCTTTAATACCTATTTTTTTTATTTCATCTCTAAATATTCGAGCATTTTGATAGGTAGAAAAAGCGCCTGCAATATATTTTTCTGTTTTTTCACCTAAATTGTTAGGCATTTTTCGAATCCCTCCTTCTTGTGTTAATGTCTCAGGCATTTTAAGATTTCCAAAAGCACCAATTTGAACGGTGAAAACAATTTTATTTTTTACTAAAAGAGCCACTGTTTTTTGTTTTTTTAACCGTGCCGATTCTTCTAATTTTGTTACATTATTAATGCTATCGATTAATTTTTCTAACGATTTCTTTTGATGATTAATCGCTGTAAATTTATCATGTTTATAATACATGTTTACAATCAAAAATAAAACTAAGGTCCCTAATGCAAAAATAAGTAAAATTCGGTGTTTTTTACCGCTGCTAATTTTGACATTTTCTAATTTTAAGTCAATATAACCTCGTTCAAGATCTTTTTCTTTTTCTTTTAAATGATCTAACTCTTTACATATTTTAAGAAACTCTTTATCATCTATTAAAGGCATCTTTTTATTTTTTGGAACTATAAATTATTAGCATCAGCAATTAATTCGGCAATATCTTGCACGATAACTTGATCTTCTTTTAGTTTAAATTTTACACCATCAGTCATCATGGTATTGCAATATGGGCAACCTGTTGCTATAATTTCTGGATTGGTTTTTAAAGCATCTTCGGTTCGTAAAATATTAATTTCTTTATCCCCTTTTTCGGCATCTTTAAACATTTGTGCACCTCCTGCACCACAACATAAAGCAGTAGATTTATGACGTTTCATTTCGGTCATTTTAACCCCTAAACTTCGTAATAATTCACGTGGAGTTTCATAAATTTCGTTGGCTCTACCTAAATAACAAGGATCATGATAGGTTAATCGTTTGCCTTTTAAATTAGTGTCATCTATTGATAAACGCCCGTCTTTTATTAATTTACTGATAAATTGCGTGTGATGATATACTTCATAGCTACCTCCTAATTCAGGGTATTCATTTTTTAAGGTATTAAATGAATGTGGGTCGCAGGTTACTATTTTTTTTATTTCGTATCCGTTTAAAACCTCAATATTCATCATTGCCTGCATCTGAAACAAAAATTCATTTCCTGCTCTTTTTGCTGCATCTCCTGTTGAACTTTCTTCAGTTCCTAACACCGCAAAATTTACATTTGCGAGGTATAATATTTTTACAAATGCTTTGGTTATTTTCTTTGCTCTATCATCATAACTTCCTGCCGCTCCTACCCAAAACAACACCTCTGGTTGTTTTCCTTGCGCCATCATTTCTGCCATCGTTGGTACTATCATAATTTACAAATTTTTGAATTATAGGTTTTGAATTAATACAATTCAGCACGTATAATTGTTAATTAAAAAATGTTTATTCTTCGTCTTTCCAGTTTAATCTATCTTGCTGGCTATACTGCCAAGGCGCTCCGTTATTTTCAATATTTGCCATCATTGAATTTAATTCTTGTGGTGCTGCTGATTCTTCCATCACCAAATAACGACGCATTTCTAAAATAATAGATAAAGGATCAATATCTATCGGGCATTCTTGCACACAAGCATTACAACTTGTACACGCCCATAATTCTTCCGGAGAAATATAATCGTTTAATAATTGCTTTCCATCGTCTTTAAAAACACCGTCGTTTGCATCAATATTTTTACCAACCTCTTCTAAACGATCACGTGTTTTCATCATAATAGCACGTGGCGATAATTCTTTTCCTGTTAAACTTGCCGGGCATGACGAGGTACAACGTCCACACTCGGTACAGGTATAAGCGTTCATTAATTGTACCCAGTTTAAATCGGTAACATCGGAGGCTCCAAATTTCTCAGGAACTTCTTCTTCTGCTCCTTCTTCGGGCATAGCATACGGATCAGCATCGGGGTCCATCATCATTTTTACTTCTTTAGTAACCGAGGCAACATTTGTAAATTGTCCTTTTGGTTTTAAATTGGCAAAAAAGGTGTTTGGAAATGCTAATAAAATATGTAAATGCTTTGAATAATATAAATAATTTAAGAAAATTAAAATTCCTATAATATGCACCCACCAAGCTGATTTTTCAATAATATGTAGTGTTTCTGCTGAAAAACCATTAAATAAAGGCGCTATAAATTGAGAAACTACATTTCCTGTTCCTGCTTCTTGAAAAGGAATATCCGTAGCATTCATAATTAAGAATAATGACATTAATACCATTTCAAAATATAGAATAATATTCCCATCGTTTTTTGGCCAACCTGTCATTTCTTTACTCCAGAAACGTTTTACTCTTTGGATATTTCTACGCAGCCAAAAAATAGTAACTGCTACAAAAACTAAGGCAGCTAAAATCTCAAAATTACCGATTAAAAATCCGTAAATGGCATCACCTAAAATAGGTTGAAAAACACGGTGTGTTCCTAATAACCCATCAATTACAATTTCTAGCATTTCGATATTAATCAAAATAAATCCTACATACACTACAATATGTAAAATTCCTGAAAGCGGACGACGAACCATTCGGTATTGTCCTAAGGCTATTTTTGCCATATTTTTGAAACGCTCAGGCTTCCTGTCAGACCGATCAATGTCTTTTCCTAATTTGATATTTCTTATCAGCTTGCGAACATTCATTACAAAGTATCCAATACCTGTAATTAAAATTGCTGCAAAAATAATGTTTGATAAATATTTCTCCATCGTTCTATATTTATTTAAGTTTGTAAAGGGTTTGTATTTATAAGCTTATTTAGAGCTTATGTTTTTGCTATTTGCTTCTTTATTATAAGGTATTGCTTTTTTACCAAATAATGATATATGAACAAATCTTTTGGGATTTAACTTCATTTCTCGCAATAGTTCTTCCATTTCTTTAGAAGCATTGGTTAAATTAGTGTACATTTTATCATCAGTCATTAACTTTCCTAAAGTTCCATTACCCGCTTTCATATTTGCTAATAAACCGTTTACATTTCCTAGGGTTGTTTCTAGTTTTTTAACGGTTGCACCTAAATTAGAGTTGGCTAAATCATCTGATAATTTTGAGAAGTTATCCGTAATTTTTTTAGTATTTGTAAGCGTTGCTGTTAGGTTTTCTTTATTATCAACCAATAAATTATTTACTGATTTTAATGTTTTTTGAATACCTGTTATTGTTCCTTCTAAACCACGAATACTGCTATTTAAACTTGTACGTGATTTTTGATCTAGCACAGTATTCATTCCTACTAATAATGAATCAGCGCCTATAAGTACGTTTTGTAAATTTGACTGAATAGGGTTTAATTTTTCACCTACAGATGAAAAAAGATCCGATTCTACCTCTCCTTTTAAATAATCACCAGAAACAGCAAGTCCGCCATCATATTTTGGTACTATTGCTAAATTTTGCCCACCCATTAAGCTTGCTGAGTAAATTCGAGCAATACTATTTTTAGAAAATTCAAAATCGCTATCTAAAGATATCTCTACTAATAAAACACCTTGTTTTTCAGGGGTTGTATTAAACGAAATATCATCAATTTTACCAACTTTTAAGCCGTTTATGGTTACTAAACTTGCCTTGTTAAGCCCGTTAATATTTTTATACTCCACAAAAAACTGCCTGCGACTACCGCTAAATAAATTTTCTCCTTTTAAAAAATTATAGCCCCAAATAAATAATACGATAATAACAACAGCAACAATACCAGTTTTAAGTTCTTTTGACATATATAAAAATTATAGCACGAAAATACTAATAATTTTCGGGAGTAGAAATATTGATTTCTGCTAAATCAACGGTTTTTTAACGCTTGTTTAACCGATATTCTTTTACCATTTTTAAAAGCAACCACCCAGGCATCTTTATACCCTGCCTTTCTTACCTTAATCAGGCTGCTATTTGCTTTAGATAAACGCGTCGAACTTCCGTAGTAATATTTATAATAACCGCTAATATATTTTGATTCTATGTTTTTTAAGCCTCTAAAATTAAAATTTCGCTTATTTAATCGTTTTTTAGACGCTGCTATTTGTACTTTAAAGAGTATCTTTTTTTTACGAACTGCTTGTTTTTTTCTTTTAACAGCTTTCTTTTTTCTAATAACAACGGTTTTTTTAGGCTTAGAAACCGCTACTACATCTTGATTAACAGTGTTTAATTTTAACCTTTTTACATATTTTTTAATAGCAGTAGCAATTGATTTTGCCATTTTTAACTGCCCGTACTTTGAATTTAAAAACCGTCCTTCTGTTTTGTTTGATAAAAAACCTAACTCAATTAAAACACTTGGCATAGCGGTTTCACGCAGTACTAAAAAATTAGCCTGCTTTACTTTTCGGTCATATCTTTTGATGCTTTTAAAATTGGTTTGCACAAAACTAGCCAACGCCAAACTTGCATCTAAGTTTTCTTCCTGTAAAACAGATAATCCAATTAAAGACTCAGGCGAATTAGGATCGTAATCATAATTTTTCCTATAATTATCTTCTAATAAAATTACAGCATTTTCTTTTTTTACAATTTCAAAATTCTCATCATTCCCTTTTAAACCAAGCACATAGGTTTCTGAACCATGTGGTTTTACTGATTTATTAGAATTACAATGTATCGATACAAATAGATCCGCATTTTTCTTATTAGCAATACTAGCGCGTTTATGAAGCTCTATAAAAACATCTTTCGTTCGGGTATAACGAACATTAATACTTGGGTCTTTTTTTAAAATAGCCCCTATTTTCAGAACTAATTTTAAGGCTATTTTTTTTTCGATATATGCACCTCTCGAAGCACCAGCGTCCTTTCCCCCATGACCAGCATCTAAAACAATAGTGTATTTTTTTTGGGCAAAAACACCCTGTGAAACCCACAAAAAACAAAAAATGAAGATTAAAAATAAAAAATTATTTTTCAAGTGATTATATTTACGTAATTTTAAGAATTGCATCAATAAAATTTAACTATTTTTGGTTTTTGTATTTTGGCATACAAATAGCACGCCAAAGCTTTTAAATATAACACAAAAATAGCATTTATAACATTGCGAACAAATCTAACTTACATACTTTTAGTTTTCTGCCTTTTTTGTTATCAAATTAGCGCAGCTCAAGACATTGGTAACTCAAGGATTACCTCTAAGAAAACGAAAAAAAAGACAATAATAAATCAATCAAAAGATAGCCTAATTGATTTAAAAAAAGAGCAACTTTTAAACTTTAAAAAAGACAGCATTGCAAACGACTCTATTAAACCAAAAGAGGTTATTGATGGAATTATTACTCACAATGCAGAAGATTACACCATTCAAAATGCAAAAAATAAAACAGTAACCTTATACAACAAAGCGCAAGTAACCTATACTGATATTGATTTAAAAGCAGGAATTATTGTTTTAGATTATAAAAACAATACCGTATATGCCAAAGGAATAAAAGACAGTTTAGGTTATCATCAAAAACCAGTTTTTAAACAAGGAGCACAAGAATCGGAACAAGATTCTATTTTATTTAATTTCAAGACAAAAAAAGCCCTTATTTACGGTGTAAAAACGGTTCAAGATGGAATTATAACCTATGCCGAAAAAACAAAACGAGTAAACGATTCTACTATTTACATGCGTAAAATGCGTTTTACAACCTCTAAAAAGAAACGTCCCGATTATTATATACAAACCAGTAAAGCAAAACTTGTTCCTGGTAAAAAAATAATTATAGGCGCTAGTCATTTAGTATTGGCAGACGTACCAACACCCTTAGTTTTGCCATTTGCCTATTTTCCTTTAACTGATAAAAGAACCTCTGGTTTTATCATCCCTTCTTGGGGAGAAAACAACAGTCAAGGTTTTTTTATGCAAAATGGTGGATATTACTTTGCCTTAAGCGATTATTTTGATTTAACTGTTTTAGGTGATTTATATACCAATGGAAGTTGGGGCTTACAAGTAGAATCTAGTTATTATGTACGCTATAAATTTAGCGGGAATTTTAATTTTCAATTTCAAAACAAAATTCAAGGAATCAGAGGTTTATCAAACTATAATAAAAGGTCTAGTTTCAATATTAATTGGAGTCATAATCAAGATTCAAAAGCAAGCCCAAACTCTAAATTTTCAGCAGCGGTTAATTTAGGAAGCAGTCGTTTTTTCTTAGAATCACAAAATCAAGCAAATAATGCTCGGGCAATAGACAACAGTTTAAACTCTTCTATATCTTACTATAAAAAGTTTGTTGGTACTCCTTTTAATATGAGTTTAACCTTGCAACATGGTCAAAATACGAATACCGAAAAAATAACCATGACACTACCTTCTTTGCAGGTAAATTCAGAACCACTTTATCCGTTTACAGGGAAAGATGGTGCTAAAAACAATGCCATTCAAAAAATGGGATTTAATTATAATATGCAAGGGCGTTATGAAATAAATACTACTGATGATGAATTTTTTACTCCTAAAATGTTTAAAACAGCTAAGTCAGGAGTTCAACATAGTTTAAGCACTAGTACTAGTTTAAAAGCCTTTAAGTACTTTACTTTATCGCCTAATGCAAGCTATAAAGATGTTTGGTATTTTGATAAAATTCATAAACGATACGACCCTAAAAAGATTAATGCTAGTAAAAATTTAGGCGCAGTTGTAAACGATACTATTAGTGGTTTTAATCGATATCATAATTATAATTTTGGCGCATCATTATCAACCAATATTTATGGTACTTTTAACTTTAAAAAAGGGCGTTTAAAAGCCATTCGTCATACTATTAGACCATCTATTTCTTACGGATATACGCCTAATTTGGCTAAGAATTACGACCTACAAGTACAGCAAAGCTCAGACCCTACTGACCTACTTACTTATTCGCCTTTCGAAGGAGGAATATATGGTAAACCTGCAAATGGAACCTCAAATGCAATTGGTATTTCGGTAAACAATGTTTTAGAAGCTAAAGTTGCACCAAAAGACCCTGATAGCGATGCCGATGATCAGAAAATAATGCTTTTAAATAACTTAGATTTTTCTACCAGATATGACATTACTAAAGATAGTATTCGTTGGAGTGATGTTTCTGTAAACGCAAGCACACGATTATTTAAAGACAAGTTAGCCTTAAATACCAATATGTCTTTAGACCCATATCAAATAGATAAAAACGGGAAGCAAATAGATAAATTTAACGCGAATTTATTTAGAGTAAAACAAATAGGATTAACAGCAAACTATTCATTGTCAAGCAAAGATTTTAGCAAGAATAAAGAAGGTGAAAAGAATCCTAATAAAAATAATGGAAATGGTGCGCAAGACACTCCTGACTTATTTGGGCAAACATCTCAAAATGCCAATGATTTTTCTAACACATCAAAAAACAAAAATAAAGACGTAGCAGAAACGGTATTGTACCATCATAAAATACCATGGACATTAAACTTAATTTACACCATGAACTATGGTAATGATGGGCTTAAAAGTGGCATTAATATAAACACTTTACGATTTAGCGGAAACATAGAATTATCACCCAAATGGGGCGTTGGTTTCAATTCTGGTTACGATATTAAAAACAATGGATTTTCTTATACCAATTTAAATTTTTCTAGAGATTTAGACAGTTGGCGTTTAAATTTTGGTTGGACACCCTTCGGACCAAGAACTTCTTACAATTTCTTTATCGGTGTAAAATCAGCAGTATTAAGCGATTTGAAATGGGATAAAAATAAACCGCCAGATAGAGCCTTATTTTAATCGAAAATAACACACACTTTTAATACATCAAAAGATAAAATATACTATGAAAAAAATTATCACTACCTCAAAAGCTCCTGCACCTATTGGTCCTTATAACCAAGCTATTTTAAGCGGAAACACCTTATATACCTCAGGACAGATTGCTTTTAATCCTGAAAATGGTGAATTAGTAATGGACACCATCGAAATTGAAACAAAACAAGTAATGGAAAATATGAAAGAAGTTTTAGTCGCTGCTGAAATGACTTTTGAAAACGTAGTAAAAGCATCTATTTTTATTTCTGATATGAATAACTTTGCTAAAATAAACAGCGTTTACGCCCAATATTTTGATGAAGCAACTGCACCTGCAAGAGAAACTGTAGAGGTAGCAAATTTACCGAAATTTGTAAATGTAGAAATTAGCATGATTGCCGTTAAATAACCATACTAAAATAATCAAAAAACCCCCGCTAATAGCGGGGATTTTTAATTCTAAATTTCAGCTTTTAAACATTGATAAAGAAGCTGAATATTCTATTAAATCTACAATTTTTGTAGCGTAACCATATTCGTTATCGTACCAAGAAATTACCTTAAAAAAGTGTTCGTTCAGTTCTAAACTTGCTGCTGCGTCAATTACCGATGTATGTGTTTCTGAAACAAAATCTTGAGAAACAACCGCATCTTCAGTATAACCTATAATTCCTTTAAATTCATTTTGAGAAGCCTTTTTAAAAGTTTCCATAATTTCTTTTAACGAAGTTGCCTTTTGAGTTTTAAAAGTCAAATCGATTAAAGAAACATCTGCCGTAGGTACTCGAACTGCCATTGCCGTTACTTTCCCTTGCATTTCAGGAATCACTTTTACCAACGCTTTTGCCGCTCCGGTAGAGGTTGGAATAATATTATTCATTGCCGAACGTCCTCTACGCCATTTTTTATTAAAACCATCAACAGCATTTTGTGTAGCCGTTGCCGCATGAACCGTAGTCATTATACCTTCGGTTAAGCCGTAAGCATCATTAATTACCTTTACTACAGGTGCCAAACAATTTGTAGTACAAGAAGCGTTTGAAAAAACCACCTCATCGGCTTTTAAATCTTGATGGTTTACCCCCATCACATACATATTGGCATCTTTTGATGGCGCTGAAATAATTACTTTTTTAGCACCGCCTTTTATATGTAAAGCTGCTTTTTCTTCATCAGTAAATAAACCTGTTGCTTCTAAAATATAATCTGCCTGTACAGCATCCCATTTTAAATTTTCAGGGTTTTTATCCGAAGAAATTCTTATTTCTTGTCCGTTTACAATTAAATTTCCTTCTTTTATTTCAATATCACCATCAAAACGACCGTGTACAGAATCATATTTTAATAAATAGGCTAAATACTCCACATCTAACAAATCATTGATCGCAACAACTTGTATATTTTCTCTTTTCATGGCAGTACGAAATGCTAACCTTCCTATTCTACCAAACCCGTTAATTCCTATTTTTATCATTATGTTAACTATTTAATATTCTTATTTTAAATTATGTGGTCATAATATCAGAAACTCTTAAAAGTTCCATATTTATACTATTATTTCCTTTTATTGCTTTTTCTAAAGTAGTTGTTGCTACCTTATTATTCTGAAGCCCAACCATTAAATTGGTTTTTCCGTCAAGTAATAATTCAACCGCTTTTACACCTAATCTGCTCGCTAAAACTCGGTCAAAACAACTAGGAACGCCACCTCTTTGCAAATGTCCTAAAACAGATACTCGAACTTCATATGCTGTCATGTTTTTTTCAACATAATCGGCTAATTCAAATACATTTTTACCTGTTTTATCTCCTTCGGAAACCACTACAATACTTGATGATTTACCACTTTTACTACTTTTCTTTAAAGATGCTAACATACGCTCTAATCCTAAATTTTCTTCAGGAATTAAAATTTCTTCAGCTCCTGCACCAACCCCTGCATTTAAGGCGATAAACCCCGCATCTCTCCCCATCACCTCAACAAAAAACAATCGATTATGCGATGATGCCGTATCTCTAATTTTATCAATCGCTTCAACAACCGTATTTAAAGCCGTATCGTAACCAATAGTGTGGGATGTTCCGTAAATATCATTATCAATCGTTCCTGGAATTCCGATAACAGGAAAATCAAATTCCTTGCCAAAAAGAACCGCACCTGTAAAAGAGCCATCGCCACCGATAACAATTAAAGCATCAACCTTATTTTCTAGTAATTTTTCGTGTGCTTTTTTCCGCCCTTCTTTGGTTCTAAAATCATCAGAACGCGCCGTTTTTAATATAGTGCCCCCTTTATTGATAATATTATTAACACTTCGAGCTGTAAAAGAAACTAAATCGCCTTCTATTAAACCTTGATATCCTCTATAAACACCCATACATTGAGTCTGATAATAAGCACATGTTCTTACTACCGACCTAATTGCTGCGTTCATTCCTGGGGAATCTCCTCCAGAGGTCATGACTGCTATTTTTTTTATTTTCATCATAAAATAAAGTGAATATCAAATTTACTCTTTTTAAGTGGTTTTTTATCAAAAGATAAAATCATTTTTTAGGGTTTAGCAGAAATTTAACGTATCATATTATTTAACTACATTTAGCCCTTTAAATAAAACTAGATGACATTAACGACGCTTGATTACGCAATTATTATAGGATTTTTTCTCATTTCATTACTTATTGGTGTTTGGGCATCAAAATCGGCAGGAAAAAGTAGTGCTGATTTTTTTTTATCAGGTAGAAATATGCCTTGGTGGCTTTTAGGAGTTTCGATGGTTGCTACCACTTTTGCCGCCGATACACCAGGTTTAGTAACCGAATTGGTGCGTAAAAATGGTGTTTCAGGAAACTGGGTTTGGTGGGCAATGCTGCTCACAGGAATGCTAACCGTATTTTTTTATGCGAAATTATGGCGAAAATCAGGAATTACTACTGATTTAGAATTTTATGAATTGCGGTATTCGGGTAAAATGGCTGGTTTTTTAAGAGGATTTAGAGCTATTTATTTGGGCGTAATTTTTAATATTATTACCATGGCTGGAGTTTGCTTGGCAGGGGCTAAAATCGCAAATATTTTATTAGGAATATCACAAAGTGAAATGCTAATCTATTCGTCTATTATTGTGGTTATTTATTCGTCTTTAGGCGGATTAAAAGGTGTTTTACTTACCGATTTTGTTCAATTTATACTTGCCATGATTGGTTCGGTTTGGGCTACGATTTATATTGTAAATATGCCTGAAATAAATGGTTTATCAAATTTATTAAGCCATCCAAATGTAAGCGGGAAATTAAATATGTTACCTGATTTTTCAAATACGGAATCGTTAATTACTTTGTTTATCATTCCGTTTGCCGTGCAATGGTGGAGTACTTGGTATCCTGGAGCAGAGCCTGGTGGTGGCGGATATATCGCTCAAAGAATGCTTGCTGCTAAAGATGAAAAAAATGCTACCTGGGCAACTTTATTTTTCAATTTTGCACATTATGCCTTGCGTCCTTGGCCGTGGATTATTGTCGGGCTGGCATCTTTAATTATTTTCCCTAGTTTAGAAAGCATGAATCAGGCATTTCCTAATTTATCCCAAGAAATGCAAGGGCATGATGTTGGTTATGCCGCTATGATGACTTATTTACCCGCAGGTTTACTAGGGATTGTATTAACTTCTTTAATAGCCGCTTTTATGAGTACGATTTCTACCCAATTAAATTGGGGAAGTTCGTATATAGTGAATGATTTTTACAGTCGTTTTATCAATAAAGAAGCTTCGGAAAAACAAAAAGTTGTTGTTGGGCGAATTTCTACCGCTTTATTAATGATTTGTGCCGCCTTATTTTCATTTTATTTGCAATCGGCTAAAGATGTTTTTGATTTATTATTGCAAATTGGTGCAGGAACAGGCTTATTATTTATTTTAAGATGGTTTTGGAGCCGAATTAATCCGTACAGTGAAATTGCTGCAATGGGAATATCATTTATAATTGCGCTTTTCTTTTTTATCAACAGAAAATTAGAAAATCCATTTTTTGAAATCGCAGGCTACTGGCAATTAATTATTGGTGTCGTAATTACTACTTTCGGATGGATTTTAGTAACGCTTTTAACAAAACCTACGGATAAAAAAACAATTGATAATTTTGAGGGTTTAATTTTTGAAGGCGAAGATAAATTTAAAAATATCGGTATAAAAATTGTCGGTTTTATTACGGGAACAATCGGAGTTTATAGTTTTTTATTCGCTACAGGAAACTGGATTTACGGCAAAACATTACTAGCATCAATATTAACTGTAACAACTTTAATTTGTATAGGGATTTTACTAAAAATTTGGAAGCGAATTTCCTAAGTTTTTCAGCTTATTTTAGGTGATTTTTTTATCCAAAGAAATAAAAAAAAGCCTTGAAATAATTATTTCAAGGCTTTTTTATAATCAGAAACCATTTCTTGAACTTTTTCATGCTCAAAAACAGTAGGATACAACTCATTTATAATATCGTGCAATTCAAAATTAATCGCCAACGCATTTTTTAAATGTGTTAAACCATAGGCTTGCTTGTCTAAAATCATAAACAAACCACACAAACGATATTCAATTTCAGCAAAGTCTTCATATAATTTTTTCGCTTTAATCAACGTTTTTAAGGCTTCATCAAATTCACCTAAAAACAATAAAATATCTGCCAAATCAGTATAAACTTCCATTTCATCGTCACCTAATTCAATGCAAGTATAAAGTCCTTTTACAGCCTCTTCATAAAAATTTAATTTTAAGCTTATATCGCTATATATTCGCCAATAAAAAGGATTTATTTCATCTATTTTAATCGCTTTTTTCACATAATACAATGCTTTCTGATAATTCTGATCTTCAAAACAAATAGTTGTTAATAATATCCAGGCTTTGTCTAACGATGGATCTTGAGCAACGGCTTTTTTGTAAAAATGAATTGCCGCATTAACATTTTCTAACTTTTCGTAACACTCCCCTATTCTTATATATGAAAAAGCAGTAGGATCGTCTAACTCTAAGGTTATTTTATAGTTTTTAATAGCCTCTTCATAGCGGTTTAAATCTTCTAATGTTTTTGCCATTTCTAAATAACCAGCGATAAAAGTTTCATCGATTAATACCGAATATTCAAATGCCGTAAGCGCCTCTCTATACATGCCTATTTCGGCATATTTTCTACCTAATTGATGCCAAGCCACCTCACAATAAGGGTTTTTATCTATATAGGTGTTTAAAAATTGTATCGCCTCAATATGCCTTTCTTCTACATCAAAACAATACACAATATTATATAAAGACGAAAAATCTTCGGCATCAAAAGCTACACATTTTTCAAAATTTAAACGGGCATTTTTATAATCGTCTAAATACAAATACTCCATACCTAACATTGACCAAATATCTGCTGGATCTTCTATAAAAGATAAGGACTCTTTTAAGACAGCAATCGCTTCAATATGCAATTCCTTTTTAGATAAAATTAATGCTTTTTGAATAAAAACCTCATCGTTATAAGGCTCAACAGCTTCAATATTTTTCAGTAATTGAGTGGCTTCTTTTAGTTCATTATCAAAAACTAAAAGCTCTACTTTCATCAATTTTAATTGAATTGATGACGGATGCTGTTCTAAACCTAAGGCAACCGCTTTTTTAGCTAAAGAATTTTTAGCTATATTTAAATAGTGTTCAATAATTGTTTCAAACTCAACAGCATCAAAAAAATAGACATCGTTGGTTTTCAACATAGATTCAAATTTTAATATCGACATAGGCTACCTGTTTGATTATAGCTAAATATACTACAATAATAATACCTAATTACTTTATTTTATTTTTGTTTTCAACAATTTAATTAACAACAATTCAATACAAGGCGCTAGGGTTAAAATAATACTTATTAGGAGCTGTTTCCTGCTTTACGCACTCGCTCTCTGCGAGGAGCTCAAACAATTGCTGCAATCAGGGCTAAGCCACAACAAGCGTGTTTTTATTACCTTCGTATAACAATTGGTTTATCTACAAAAAATAAGTTCCTATATTTTTACTGTCAATTTGACTTTTTACTGTCAAAGGATGCTTAAAAAATGATAAACTTGTTTTTTTAAGCTAAAAAACACCCTATTTTAACCACTCAAAATAATACTATTATTATAAATTACTCCTTAAAAACACCAAAATCACAATAAATTATTCGAATTTATTAAAATAAATAACAACTATACAATATCTATTTTTCTTATTTGAAAGAACAAATTATTTAGCTATATTTGGAATCATTAATGCTACAACACCTAGATTAACAAATAATTAAAAGAAAAAAGATGAGTAAATTTGACGAAAAAGTAGAATTGTATAAAAAGTTTATGGACGACAGAAAACTGTCTGTAAACCTTGAATTATTAACAGCAGTAACTAAAGGATTAGGTCCTTCAATTTACAAAACAGATGCCGAAACAGTATCAGGTACCGACCCAAAAGAATTGCTAACCGTTAAAAACAACTTTTTAATAAAAAAGTTAGGTTTAGCAGATACCGCTGAATTAGACCAAGCTATTGACCAAGTTATGGAACAAATAGGACGCTCAGAAAGAAAGAAATACAGAGCTGTAGTGTACTATTTATTAGCAAAGAAATTTAACAAAGAAGCAGTGTACGGAATGTAAGCGAAATACAAAATGCACATTTTTCATAAAAAAAAGTCCTGTATTGATTTTAATACAGGACTTTTTCTATTTTAGCGCTCAACAAACAAATTAAATTTATGTCTCAATTTATTAGTGTTTTTGATATGCTTAAAATTGGCGTAGGTCCTTCAAGTTCACACACTTTAGGTCCTTGGAGAGCTGCCCAACAATGGATTGAAAAATTAAAAAAAGAGCGTGTTTTTGATACTATTGATGGTATTAAAATAGACCTATACGGCTCTTTATCGTTAACAGGAACAGGTCATGCAACTGATTTAGCCGTTTTACTAGGTTTAAGTGGTACCGATCCTGAATACATTCCTGTTGATAGTATTGAAACAATTATCAATAAAATAAAAGAAACTAAAAGCTTACATTTTAATGCCGAAAAACAATTGGTTTTTTCTATTGAAAATGTAGTTTTTAATCAAAATTTCTTGCCTTTTCACTCTAATGGATTAATTTTTAGAGGTTTTTGCAAAGGAAAAGAAATATCTACAGAAACCTATTATTCTATCGGGGGTGGTTTTGTTATTCAAGAAGAAATAAAAGTAACTCAAGATACCGAAATAAACGAAGTAAACTTTCCATATCCTATAAACAGAGCCACACAATTAGAAGATTATTGCGAAAAAGAAGGCAAAAATATTTCTGAAATTGTGTATCAGAATGAATTGGTTTTAAAATCGCCTGCTGAAATTGACACAGAGTTAAAACGTGTTTGGGATACCATGCTCGAATGTATGTATATCGGTTGTCATACAGGTGGTATTTTACCCGGCGGATTAAATGTAAAACGTAGAGCTTTTGGTACGCATCAAAAATTAATTAAAGACGCTACTTACAGCAACGAAGAACAATGGATTACCGCTATTAGAAGCACCGAAGTTAAGTTTCGTGAAATATTAAAATGGGTAAGCTGTTTTGCTTTATCAGTAAATGAAGTAAATGCCGCTTTAGGTAGGGTTGTAACCGCTCCTACAAATGGAAGTGCAGGTGTAATTCCTGCTGTTTTAATGTATTATTTAGTGATTGAAAATCATGATGCTGATTTTGAACACATCAAAAAATTCTTATTAGTCGCTGGTGAAATTGGAAGTATTTTCAAGAAAAATGCAACCATATCGGCAGCTATGGGTGGTTGTCAGGCAGAAATTGGCGTTTCATCGGCAATGGCTGCAGGAGCACTTACAGAGCTTTTAGGCGGAACTCCTGGGCAATGCTTAGTTGCCGCAGAAATAGCCATGGAACATCATTTAGGTTTAACCTGCGATCCTATTGGAGGTTTGGTGCAAATACCTTGTATTGAACGCAATGCTATGGGCGCAATTAAAGCAATTAATGCCGCAGAATTAGCCTTAGAAACAAATCCTAAAGAATCGTTAGTTCCTTTGGATAAAGTGATTGATACAATGTGGGAAACCGCAAAAGATATGAACAGAAAATATAAAGAAACCTCTGAAGGTGGTTTAGCAATTACGGTTGGTTTAGCAGCTTGTTAAAAAAATCATCATTATAAAAAAACTATAAAAACCCTCTTAAAAAGAGGGTTTTTGTTTTTTAATAAAGTAATTTACTTTCTTATATCAGAACTTAAAAATTTTATTTATTAAATTTATTCATCTAAAGAACATAACAAATGTTTATTCAAAAAACATGAAAGAAAAAATAACCATTATAATCCTTAGTTTCTTTTTATTTCAATCCTGTAAAACTGATAATGAAAAAATAAGAGATAGTTTTCGTGAAAAATATCTAACAGAGCTTTTCTCTATATATAAGGGCTATTCTATTGGAAAATATTATATTATTTATAATTTAGACCATAATTTTACATTAGGTACTGTAGATATAGAACTCTATGACGAAAGTTTAAATGATTTTAATAAAGATGATACACAAGATATGTGGGCAAAAATAACGGATACCAGTGACGGTGGAAATGAATTTATGGTTTCTTATGGTATTGTTCAAATAAAATCGCCAAAAAATATAGATTATATCGGGTATTTTGGCTTTGGCGATTTCTCTAATTACATCTATAATATTGAAGGATTTAAAAACAAAACACCTATTATCAAAATAAGTACAAGCCATCAAAGTAAAATTAATAAATTCCCTATTTATCATATAAATACGCATCTTGGATTTAAAATTGGTAAAATAATATCGCTGAATTATATTGATTGTGCTATGTCAGCAATGAAAAATAAACGCATCTTTAAAGAAGAGTATGAAACCAATTATGATATAGATCCTGCTTTTAATCAACTAAAATTAGAATTTTACAAAGAAGAAGGTTTTGAATACGCTTTTAGTATCAACGGCTGTAATAACTTTTTATTAAAAATGTATGTTTTAGGGAATGAGAACGAAGCCGTTTTAAAAGAAAAACTTTTAAATACTGCTATTTATAAAACAAGATTCAAAACAATTGCGAAACACATCAAAAATAATAAAATAACAGTTACTGATTATTTTAATAATGAAAAAGAAGTTATTTGTAACGAATGTGTATCTACTAAATATACAGAAAATAAAAAAGGTAAAAACAGGTTAGATATTAGCTATCTAAAAAGAAATTAATCATTTTGTTATAAAAACCAACCTACCTCACTTCTATTGATTTCCCTAAAAACTTAGGCTGAACATTAAATAAAATATCAACAAATACTTTTACTCGGGCTAAATATTCTCTTAATTGAACTTTTAGCCCATATTTGCCAGAAACATCTTTCGCATTAAAACCGATTGCTTTAACGCCAAAATGATTAGCCAAATAAATAGCTCTTTCATTATGAAATTTTTGAGAAATAATAATAACATCGGTTTGCCCGAATATTTCTTTCGCTCTTACAACAGAATCTAAAGTTCGAAAACCTGCAAAATCTAAGAATATTTTATCCGAAGGAATACCCGCTTTTATCAAATCATTTTTAAACGTAGTTGGCTCGTCATATTTTTCGGTGCTGTTATCACCACTTACAATAATAAAAGTAATTTTTCCTGATTTATATAACGATACCGCCGCACGTATTCTATACTTGTAATATAAATTTACACGCCCATTTAACAGATGTTTTGACGTACCCAAAACAAGCCCCACGTTACGCTTCGGAATTTCAGTTACGCTAGAATACAGTTTATTTTTTGTTTGTTTTTCTATTAAAAAATTACACAAATAAATGGCAATCAACGCAAATACTGTTGATAAAATGGCTAATTTCAGGCTTTTTTTAATCATTTATCTAGTAAAATATAATTCCGTTTCAGTTGACATTTCTTGTGAAAAACCATAATTATCGATATTAAAACCTTTTAATTCTTCTATAGTTTTAACATTATTTTCGATAATATAACGCACCATAAAACCCCTTGCTTTTTTGGCATAAGTCATTACTGTTTTATATTCTCCATTTTTAAAATCTTTAAAAACAGGCGTTATCATTGGTACTTTTAAAAGTTTTTTTGGCAAGGCTTTAAAATATTCTAAACTCGCTAAATTTACTAATAATTCATCATCTTCTAACTCATCATTTAACGAATTTACCAAGGTATCATTCCAAAATTTATATAAGTTTTCGGTTTCGCCGACTTTTAATTTTGTTCCCATTTCCAAACGATACGGTTGAATTAAATCTAAAGGTTTTAACAAACCATATAATCCTGATAAAATTCTAAGATTGTTTTGTAAGGTTGGTATTTTTTCTTCGGATAAAGAATTTACATCGATTCCTTTAAAAACTGCTCCTGTAAAAGAATAAATCGCCTGTTTTGCATTGTCTAAATTAAAAGGAGTTTGCCAATCTTGGTTTCGTTGATAATTTAAGTTTGATAAATCATCAGAAATTTTCATTAAATCACTTAAATCTTGTGGAGAAAGTGTTTTTAATTGCTTATTTAATTTTGTTGACTGTTCTAAAAACCTTGGTTGAGAATATAATTTTGTAGAAGCTTTTGTTTCAAAATCTAAGGACTTTGCTGGAGATATAATTATTTTCATTCAAGTAATTTTTTAAGTGTTTTCTAATCTGATTTTGATGTAAAAATAAGATGCTATTTTAAAAGATAAAATTAATTATGATACTTTAAATCAATATGAATATTAGAAAAATAAATATTAGAGCCTGTTTAAATTTCATCTGAAAAAAATATATAACAGAAAAATAAGGAATCGAATCCGTCAAAGGGAATCTATTTCAGTTTCACATCCTGATTTGCCGTAATTCTCCTGTTGATGCGATGCTGAAATAAATTCAGCATGACGAGAATTTAAATTTTCAAACCATCATAGGCTAAAAAAACATTTTCGGGCAATTCTTTTTCAACCTCTTCATGCAAACCTAATAATTCGCTAATATGTGTTAAATAGGCCTTTTTAGGTTTTATTTCGGCAATAAAAGCCAAGGATTCTTCTAAATTAAAATGTGTTGCATGCGGTTCTTTTCGTAATCCTGTAACAATTAACACCTCTAAATTAGTCAGTTTCTTTTTTTCTTCGGATGAAATAGTTTTAATATCTGTTAAATACGCAATATTATTAAAACGATAGCCTAAAATAGGCAATCTTCCGTGCATTACTTCTATTGGTGTAACTTTAACTCCATCAAGAATAAAACTATTTTTATGCGAAATTACAGTGCTAAAAACCGCTGGTGCACTCGGATATCGGTTTTCTGTAGTAAAAATATAATCGTATCTTTTCTTTAAAACACCTAAAACTCGCTGGGTTGCATAAATTGGTACTTCACCCATTTGAAAACAATACGGGCGTATTTCATCTAAACCCGCAATGTGATCGGCGTGTTCGTGGGTAAATAAAATCCCGTTTATTGAGCTTACTTTTTCACGTATCATCTGCTGCCTAAAATCAGGACCACAGTCAATAACATACTTAATTTTATCCCAAGAAATAACAATAGAAGAACGCAAACGCTTATCTCTAAAATCGTTAGACAACGCCACAGGATGCGTACTATTAATCATCGGAACGCCTGTAGATGTTCCTGTACCTAAAAAAGTAATTTTCAATTGCATTTTTTTCATCATTGTTAACACAAAAATAAGACAAAAAGTATATGATAGTTGCTATTTTAAGTACATTTGTAGCGATAACATAAAATTAGAAAAATGGCCATCACACTTAAAGGAGATAAAAAAATAAGTACCGTACCCACCACAAATAGTAAAGCGTTAAAAATTAACTTAAATTCTCATATTTATGGGACATTTGCTGAAATTGGTGCAGGACAAGAAACTGTTCGTAATTTTTTTAGAGCTGGAGGTGCTTCAGGTACTATTGCAAAAGCAATGAGTGCTTATGATAAAGATTTTTCAGATGCTATTTATGGGATTGAAAATGATAATCGTTATGTAACTGAAAAACGATTAAAAAAAATGCTAAAACATGAAATGGATTTAATTGAAGATCGTCTTGATCGTCAAAAACATCCTGATAAATTATTTTTTAGCTACGCAAATACCGTTGCAACGATTAATTTTTCTAAAAAATTTAAAGGACACGGATGGGTTGGTATTCGTTTTCAGTTAGATCCGTTAGAAGATTATAACGAAATTATTTTACACCTGCGTTTTAAAGAAACCGATGCACGTCAGCAACAAGAAACTTTAGGAATTTTAGGGGTTAACTTAGTATATGGAGCGTATTATTTAAATGATAATCCAAAGGAATTATTAAAATCTTTTTACGATAATATTGATAGCGATCGCTTAGAAATTGACATGATTAATTTCTCAGGACCTCGATTTATGTATGTTGATAATCGTTTAATGAGCCTACAATTGGTTAAAAACGGAATGACAAATGCCGTAATGTTCGGTCCTGATGGAAACAACTTATTGCCTGCTCAAGTACTTTACAAAAAGAATATTTTAGCATTACGTGGTAGTTACCGCCCTGTTACCAAGGTAAATATGGATATGTTTGAACGCTCTAAACAATTGTTTTTAGCCGATAAAAAAGTAAACCCCGATAAAACACAAATTATTTTCGAAATTACCCTTAGTAATCTTCGTTCAGAAGGTGAAATTAATGAGCGTGATTTCTTAGACAGAGCCGAATTACTTTGTGCACTTGGGCAAAATGTAATGATTACCAATTATCAAGAGTACTTTAAATTGGTTGATTATTTTGGTGAATTTACCAAAGAACGAATGGCCTTAACAATGGGGGTTCAAAGTCTTGTTCAAATTTTTGATGAAAAATATTATCGCAATCTTAGCGGTGGAATTTTAGAGGCTTCTGGTAAACTTTTTTACAGAGATTTAAAAATATATACCTATCCTTACAAAGACCAAGAAACAGGTGAATTTATCAATACTGAAAACCTAAAAGTACATCCTCGAATGAAAGAATTGTACAAGTTTTTTAAACACAACGGACGCTTTGTAGATATTAAAAACTTAGATGAAGATAGCTTACACATATTTTCTAGAAAAGTTTTAAAAATGATTAAAAACAACGAAGAAGGTTGGGAAAAAATGCTTCCTGAAGGTGTTTCTAAAACCATTAAAGACAAACGTTTGTTTGGCTGTTCTAGAAAACGAGTTTAAAAACTTAGTTAGGTTTTAAACCTTTTACGATCTTTAAAGTCTAACAACTAAATTATTTTAGTTGACCACAGACGAACTTACACTTATAAAAAAGCTGCAAAATCCTACCACAAAGGATGCAGCTTTTAAACAATTACTATCGCTCTACAAAGAGCGATTGTATTGGCATATACGAAAAATTGTAATTTCTCATGCCGATGCTGATGATGTTTTACAGAATACTTTTATTAAAATTTTTAAAAATATAGGTGCTTTTAAAAAAGAAAGTAAACTGTATTCCTGGATGTACAGAATAGCAACGAACGAATCTATTAGCTTTATCAATAAAAGAGCTAAAGAAAAAAATGTTGCTATTTCTGAATATCAGCAACAATTAGTTTCTTCTTTAGATAGCGACCACTGGTTTACCCCAGATCAAATAGCCATCGTATTACAAAAAGCAATAGCCACACTACCTCAAAAGCAACAATTAGTCTTTAACATGAAGTATTTTGATGAAATGAAGTATGCCCAAATTTCCGACATACTAGGAACATCAATAGGGGCTTTAAAAGCATCTTACCACATTGCTGTAAAAAAAATTGAAAAATTTATTAAAAACAGTCATTAAACCTTTTAACAATACGGTAGTCTTAAAGTAGAGATGGATAAAGAATTAAAAAATAAAATAGATTTTATATCTAATAAAGCAGGATCGAAAACAAATTTTTCTGTTCCTGAAAATTACTTTGAAAATATTGAAGCTACTATTTTGTCGTCTATACAAACAGCTCATTTCTCTAAGAAAAATAGTTTTAAAACACCTAAAAACTACTTTAATACTGTTGATGAAAATATTTTATCAACACTAAATATCAAAACATCGAAAGAAATAAAAACAATTTCTTTCTATAAAAAAATACGACAATTAATTCCTATTGCAGTAGCTGCTTCAATATTACTTTTTATAGGCTTAAACCATCTTACTACTGATAAAAAACATTCTTTTGATGATATAACACAAGCAGATATATCCTATTGGTACGAAAATGGATATGGTACTAGTAGCAATGATGAATTAGCAACAATTTTAGATGCTGAGGATTTTGACGAAGATGTATTCGCTTCAATAAACAAAGAAAATTTAGAGGCCTATTTAAATACTATTGACAACGCTTCTTTTTTTAATGAAATTCAATAAAAATGAAAAAAATTATAATCCTACTATTAATAACCTTCTTAACTAGCTTTACTAGTCAAGCGCAATTCCGAAAAGGAGGATCGCATAAAATACATGCTTATAAAATTGCTTATTTAACTGAAAAATTAAATTTAACCCAAAGTGAAGCGCAAAGATTTTGGCCAGTATATAATAAATATGACAAAAAAAGAATTGCCTTACATAGAGAACAACGCTTCATTTTAAAAAAAAGAATACCAGATAGCGGAGGTTTTGAAAAATTATCCGAAAAAGAATCTAAAGATATTTTAGAAAAAATACATGCCATAAAAAAAGAACAATATCAAATTAAAACATTGTTTCAATCTGAAGTTTCTAAAATATTATCTTACAAAAAAATACTCGCTTTACAAATTTCAGAACACAAATTTAACCACAAACTAATAAAAAAGCTAAGAGGTAAAAAAAAACAGTAGAAAAATAAAAAAAGAAGCCATACAGCTTCTTTTTTTATACTAATTATTTAACTAAAGCCAAACTAGGATATAATTTAGGCTTATTTACAGTATATTGTTTTAACCAGATGGTTAATTCATTTATTTCGTAAGGTAATAATCTATTTAATGCTTTTTCTAGCTCTCTACAAAATAAATCAGTATTAAAACTTACCTTTTCTAGTACTGTTTTGGTGTACTCATACATTGCTCTTGCCATGTTTATTATATATTAACGGGGGTTTATATGTTCTATATTACGAACGTAATTTACAACATTTTATTCCTTATAATATGTTAAAATTCAGCAAAAAAAAACTGACACCTGTTAAAGTATCAGTTTTAATCATTTAACTTACAGTTAACTATAAGTTATTTAATTTTTCTATTAAAGCGTTTGCTTTGGTTTCTAATTCAGTACTAATTGCTTTAAAATGTGCTTTTTTATTTTCAACATTTTTAGCATTAATTTTTGCAATTAAAGTATCAAAAGTTTCAAAAACTTCGTCTACAATAGCTTCTGATTTTTCTGCAGTTTCACCTGGGTTTAACGCTGCTGATAATCTACAGATATCAATAATATCTCCTAAAGTATAATCGATATCTTTTTTTAAATTTTTAATGCTTGCCATAATTATTATTTTTTTGCAAAATTAATCGATTTTATCTAATTCGGCCTGAAATTTATCAAAAAATTGTCCTACATGATATCCATCGACCAACGCATGATTCACATTGATTGCTACAGGCATTAATTTTTTATTGTTTACTGTTTTTATTTTTCCAAAAGAAAATTGTGGAACACTATCGTTTTTATTTCCTGAATTTGGTTCTTTATGACTTGTAAAACAAACCCAAGGCAAGGCTGAACAATGTACACAAGCTACTGAATATTTAGGCGGAAATAAATTATCGGAACTAAGTACACGCTTTTTTTCTTGCTGATAATTTGCATTAAAAACCTCAAAATCAGTTGAAAAATCAATAAACGAAAAGCCAAAAGTAGTATCTGCTCGTGCAATAGTTGCTGATACATTAATTACCTTATGAATTGCTATTTTATTGCCTTCTATTCGGTATTTAAAATTATCAATGGCATTAATTGCCTTCATACACGCGTGAAGATAGCGTACAAAAAAGGAGTCTTTCCGCTGTTTTGCTTGCCGATAACAACTAGAAACATCAACATCGGCAACAAGCCCGAATGTTGGGTCGGCTAAAGTTCTAAAATGATTAAAATGCTCTTTTCTATTCCAATTTTCAATATCTAAATATTGCATCTATAAAAAATTTAACACTTCAGTAATATTGCTAACCGTTTGATATTCTGTTGATTTTTGATTTCCTTCTACCTGTTCGTGCGCCCAAGTGGTGTGAAAAGGCACGTGAATTGCAGCAGCACCGATTTCAATTAAAGGCAAAACATCCGATTTCAACGAATTTCCAATCATTAATAATTCCGAAGGCTGAATATCTAAATGCTTTATCAACTTTAAATAATCAGCAGGTTTTTTATCGCTCATTACCTCGGTATGGTGAAAATATTTTAAAATACCTGATTTTTCTAATTTTTGCTCTTGATCTAATAAATCACCTTTGGTGGCAACAATTATTTTACACCTTCCTTGTAATTCTTGCAGTACTTCTTCTACCCCATCTAATAAATCGATTGGCTGGGCTAGCATTTCTTTACCGATTTCAAGAATTTTATCTATAATTTTTTGATCTACTTTATAATTAGATAATTCTAAAGCACATTCTACCATTGATAACACGAAACCTTTTACCCCATACCCGTAAATTTTAAGATTATCAATTTCTTTTTTATATAATTCCTGATGAATTTTATTTTCAGTTTCGTAGCCCGATAATAATTTCGCAAACTCCTTTTCAGCTTCTCTAAAAAAAGTTTCATTTATCCAGAGTGTGTCATCGGCATCAAAGGCAATTACTTTTATTTTATTCATTTTCGAGTTGTTTTATTGCTTTTTCTAAATCTTCAGGGGTATCAATTCCAATACTTTCTACCGATGTTTCAATCATTTTTATTTTTTTACCAACCTCTAAATAACGGATACATTCTATTTTTTCGGCAGCTTCAATTGGCGTCATTGGCGTATTATAAAAATCTAGTAAGGCTTGTTTTCTAAAAGCATATACACCTTTATGTTTATAATATGTAACGTTTAATTCTTTATCTCTATGAAAAGGAATTACACTTCTCGAAAAGTAGATAGCAAAATTATTAACATCGGTAATTACCTTTACATTATTAGGATTTTCAATATCTTCTAAAGATGTCATTGCTACTTTTAATGATGCTAAATCTATAGTATTATTTTTATCATCTTCAAAAGATTTTATTAATTTTGATAAAGAAACAGTATCGATAAAAGGCTCATCTCCTTGAACATTTACCACAATATCTGCCTCTAAACTTTCAACAGCTTCGGCAATTCTATCCGAACCACATTCGTGTTCTTTGATGCTCATTATAGCCTTTCCTCCTTCTTTTTCGATGGTTTTGAAGATGATTTCCGAATCGGTTACCACATAAACTTCATCAAATAAATTGGCAGTAACAGCAGCTTGATAGGTTCTTACAATCACAGGTTTTCCTCCTAAATTTTTCATTAATTTCCCAGGAAAACGAGAGGCGCTATAACGCGCGGGAATCATTGCAATTATTTTCATAAATTATAGTTATTTACACAAATCAAAGATACATATTTAAATAAAGTATTAAAATGAACAAAAGCAGGCTTATTAAAACTTTAACAGTATTATTTTTAAGCTTTTAGCTGTTTTCTGATTTTTTTTATTAAATTTGACCTTAGTCAATTTGTAATGAAAGTACTTTTATACACATATCGCATTATTTTAAACACTATCGTCATGATAAAGTGTATGTTGCCTATGCGCAAAAAATATGCCTATATAAAAAGTACGCCTAGTAATCGCTTTAAACAACGGTTTTAAAACCAATTTAATACAAACTACAAAAGGTGCTTTTTTATAAAAAGCACCTTTTTTTTATACTTTTTTCACAAATCTTTTAAAATTCAACAAACTATGAACACCGTAAAAATGTCAAAACAAATTAATATGCGCTTAAAAACAATAATGTGCTTGGTTCAAAATCCGTTTTACGAAAAATCTAAATTTCCACCAATAAACCCATAAATAATGAATACCCAAATCACTTCTAAAAATAGTACGTTACAATTTACCGTTAGTAAAAAACAGGTTCACAAAAATAAAACGCTAAAAACAGGTGTTTTATATCGAAAAATTGAAACTAGCGTAACTTCTTCCCTTGTATTTCACAAAAACTTCCCTAATTTAAGTTTTAAAAGCATTGATTTTGATATTATCAAAAACGCCTATTTAAATGATAATCTTATCATTAAAAATAATATTAAAAAATTGAGTGACACCGAAATTATTTTACAGATAACGGTTTCAAAAGAAGAAAAAAAGCAAGAAATAATCTGTAAAGCACTCTTTGGATATCACTTACAAAAAGCATCTTAATTTTGATGCTTAAAGGTAAAAAAGAAGCTCAAAATGAGAGATTTACTTGTTTTGGGCTTATTTTACGCTTCTTTTGAAGTGTTTTTTATTTAATATAAACTTCTAAAAGTTTGGCATTTTCGGTGATAACAGTTACATTTTTAATACAAGCTGGCACTAAAATAGTTTCACCTAAACGAAGTTTTTCCTGCTGTTTTTTATACTCAAAAACTACGGTTCCTTCAACACACATATAAATTACAAAGCTATCTTTATCATCGTTATTTAAAATCAAGTTTTTAGTTAAATGTAAATAATTTGTAGTAAAATATTTACAATCAACAATTGTTGATGGATTATTTTTACGCTTTAAATATTCTGCTTTATAGTTTGATTTTGCCGAATAATCAATGGCATCTAATGCCAAATTTAGGTGTAAATCTCTTAATTTTCCGTTCGAATCTTTTCTTCCCCAATCGGAAATTCGATAGGTAACATCCGACGTTTCTTGTATTTCTGCCAATAAAACACCTTTTCCAATGGCGTGTACACGTCCTGATGGCACTAAAAAAGTATCGCCTTTTTTAACATAATCGATATTAAGCAACGCTAATTCATCGTTATTTTCAACCGTTTTTAAGAATGTTTTTTTGTCTGTTTCCTCTGAAAAACCAATAATTATTTTTGCTTTTTTATCAGCATCTACAATATACCACATTTCGGTTTTCCCGAGCGAGTTATGTCTTTTTTGTGCCAAAACATCATTCGGATGTACTTGTAAACTCAAGGTTTTTTTAGCATCAATAAATTTAATAAGTAACGGGAATTTATCGCCAAAAATTAAATATACTTTTTCGCCAACAATTTGCTCTTTAAACTCTTGAATAAGTGATTTTAAACTGCGTCCTTTTAAAGCAGCATTGCTAACAATTGAAATATCTTGCTGTACATCTGAAATTTCCCAACTCTCACCAACATCTTTTTTGGTTGCTTTTTTATGGAGTACTGTTTTTAACTTCTGCCCTCCCCAAATTTTAGATTTTAAAATAGGTTCAAACCGTAATAATTGCTGTATCATACCATTAAGATCCGTTATAAGTAACGTAATTTCTTTGAGTTTCATAAAGCGTAATTTCTAACGCTAAATTTACAGGAATATGCCCACGTAATTTATTAAATATTACTACTGATATATTTTCAGCCGTAGGATTCAAATTTTCAAAATCGGCAACATCAAGGTTTAAATTTTTATGATCAAAAACATCTTCTACCTGAGTTTTAATCAATCCTTTTAAAATTCCTAAATCATAGACATACCCAGTTTCTGCATTTATTTCACCTGTTAAAGAAACAATTAAATCGTAATTATGCCCATGATAATTTGGGTTATTACACTTCCCGAAAATTTGCTGATTTTTTTCATCAGACCAATCAGGGTTAAACAACCTGTGAGCAGCATTAAAATGCGCTTTTCTATGTACAGTTACTTTAGGCATTTTTATAATTTATTTAAGCATTTTTTAAAATATCGTACGATTCTTTAAATATAATTTTAAACCAAGCCGTATAAATTTCAGGGTTTTCTTCCATATCTTTTTTAACAGCTTCTAAAGTCATCCATTTATGGCTTTCAACCTCTTCTTTATTGATGTTTGGCTGGTCATTAAAAGTTCCAACCATTACATGATCTAATTCATGTTCTGTTAATCCGTTATCAAAAGGTGCTTTATAAATAAATGAAAATACTTCTTTTAAATCGCAAATAAAACCCATTTCTTCTTGAAGCCTACGTTTTCCTGCACCTAAATTGGTTTCGCCATCTCTTTGATGTGAGCAACAGGTATTGGTCCATAATAAAGGAGAATGATATTTATCGGCGGCGCGTTGTTGCAGCATTAATTCTTTTTTATCATTAAAAACAAAAACAGAAAATGCCCTGTGTAATAACGCTTTTTCATGCGCTTCTATTTTTTCCATTAACCCAATCGGATTATCGTGGGCATCTACTAATATTACCTGTTCTTTCATGTATCATTTTTACTAAAAGCAAACATACAAAATTGCAATCAATTCAACAATTAAACCTTTAGACAGTTAAGCAGTAAAGCCTTGAAAAATTAAGCATTAAACCGTACCTTTGCAGCCTTAAAATTTGATAGATGGGCTTTTTAGAAGAAATACAAAAACGACGTACATTCGGAATTATATCACACCCCGATGCAGGTAAAACTACTTTAACTGAAAAGTTATTATTATTTGGTGGCGCAATTCAGGAAGCTGGTGCGGTAAAAAACAACAAAATAAAAAAGGGAGCAACTTCCGATTTTATGGAAATTGAACGTCAAAGAGGTATTTCGGTAGCCACATCTGTATTGGCTTTTATTTATAAAGATAAAAAAATAAATATATTAGATACCCCTGGGCATAAGGATTTTGCTGAAGATACTTTTAGAACTTTAACCGCTGTTGATAGTGTTATCGTTGTAATTGATGTTGCAAAAGGTGTCGAGCCTCAAACTGAAAAATTAGTAGCAGTTTGTAGAATGCGTAAAATTCCGATGCTAGTTTTTATCAATAAATTAGATAGAGAAGGTAAAGATGCCTTCGATTTATTAGATGAAGTGGAGCAAAAGTTAGGTTTACGTGTTACTCCGATGAGTTTCCCAATTGGAATGGGGTACGATTTTAAAGGAATTTATAATATTTGGGAAAAGAAATTAAATCTTTTTTCTGCGGATAATAAAACAAAAATTTCAGAAGGTGTTCAGTTTGATGATTTATCAAACCCTCAACTAGATGATATTATTGGAGAAACTGCTGCCGAAACTTTAAGAGAAGAAGCAGAATTAGTTACAGAAGTATATCCTGAATTTAATCAAGAAGAATATTTAGCAGGTGATTTACAGCCTGTTTTCTTTGGTTCGGCTTTAAATAATTTTGGTGTAAAAGAATTATTAGATGCTTTTATTGAAATTGCTCCTGAACCACAACCTAAAAAAGCAGAAGAACGTTTAGTTGATTCTAAAGAAGAAAAATTAACAGGTTTTGTATTTAAGATTCATGCAAATATGGATCCTAAACACCGAGATAGACTTGCTTTTATCAAAATTGTATCTGGAACTTTCAAAAGAAACTCTCCTTATTTACATGTTCGTAATGGTAAGAAAATGAAATTTTCAAGCCCGAATGCCTTTTTCGCTGAAAAGAAACAAATTGTTGATGAATCTTTTCCTGGTGATATTGTTGGTGTTCATGATACAGGAAACTTTAAAATTGGTGATACTTTAACCGAAGGAGAACAGTTAAACTTTAAAGGAATTCCAAGTTTTTCTCCAGAGCATTTCCGTTATGTAAACAATGCCGACCCAATGAAATCTAAACAATTATATAAAGGTTTAGATCAATTAATGGATGAAGGGGTTGCACAATTATTTACTATGGATATGAATGGGCGTAAAATTGTAGGAACTGTTGGTGCGTTACAATACGAAGTTATTCAATACAGATTAGAACATGAATACGGTGCAAAATGTACCTATGAAAACATATCTGTACACAAAGCTTGTTGGGTAGAAGCTGAGGACGAAAAAAGTGAAGAATTCAAAGAATTTAAACGTGTAAAACAACGTTATTTAGCCAAAGATAAAGAAGGTAAATTAGTGTTTTTAGCTGATTCTTCTTTTACCATGCAAATGACACAAAGTAAATATCCTACTGTAAAACTTCACTTTACGAGTGAATTTGAAAAATAATCGATTTTAATTATTTTAAAGATGCAACATAAAAGCAATCATATTATTAGTACTAAAACACTTCAAAACGTTTGTAATAACGTCTTTTTAGCTTTTATGTTGTTTCTTTTTACTCAGAACTCTTTTGGGCAAGATTTAAAAACCCTAAAAGGAACAGCATTACAGAATAAAGTTCGTTTGAATTTTATTCCTATAAAAATGCCTACGGATAAATTCCCGAATTTAAAACCGACCATGGGCTTGGCTGGTTTACATTATCAAATACCGATTAACAATTGGTTGTATGGTGGTGCAGGATTTCATTTTGCTGTTACTGGTGACCAAGGTGGATTATTTACTTTAGGTGCAGAATTAGGCGTAAATAAACAACTTTATAAAAATTTATATGTAGATGCAAACCTTCATTTTGGTGGCGGTGGCGGATACCGAAATTTGGTAAATGATGGCGGATTTATAAATCCTAATATTGGTTTACAATATAAAAAAGATAATTATTCTTTTGGAGTACAATACAGTCATTTGAATTTTTTATCAGGAGAAATAAAAAGTAACTCAGTTTCTTTATTTGTTGAAATACCAAGTATTTTACGTTTTACGGATTATAATAAAGCACATCAAAATTTTACAGCAAAAAATATTTCTTCGGATAATTTCTGGAGTAAACCTGTTGTAAAAAATGCACAGCAAATTCGTTTTGATTTTTTCAAACCTTTTGGAAATTCTAAAAAAGACAACGGAACTGCTTTAAATGAAACATTATATGTATTAGGTTTTGAATATCAAAAATACCTAAGCGAAAACACTTTTTTATTCGCTCATACCGATGCTATATATAAAGGACTACGTGCTGGTTTTATGGATTTATTTTTTGGTGCAGGATATCATCCTTATCAATCAAAATACATCAATATTTTTACAAAACTAGCAGTCGGTGCTGCTGGCGGACGTGTTGCTCCTGAAGGAGGTTTAATGGTGTATCCATCCGCAGGAATCGATTTAAAAATAACTGACAAATTTGCTTTAAGTGGTCACGGAGGTTATTATCTTGCTATTGCTGGCGATTTAGAAGCATATACCGTTGGTTTCGGATTGAAATATTACGGATTAAATGGAGGAACAACATCCGAAGAAAAAAAATACACCAATTTTTATACACAAGGATTACGAGTTGAAATTCAAAATCAAACATATTTTGATGTCGCTAAAACTGATGATAAATTTGATGCCAAAGAAATTGATTTACAACTTATCGGTTTAAAAGTAAATTACGATATTAATAAATGGCTATACATTGCTGGAGAAGCTAGTTTTGCTTACGATGGTCGCTCAGGCGGTTATGCTCACGGATTAGTTGGTGGAGGAATATACACACCTCGATTTTTAAATAATAAAGTCCGTGGTTTTGCTGAATTGATGACTGGTGCTGGTGGTGGCGCAGGAATAGATACTGATGAAGGTATTATTGTACGTCCAACACTTGGTTTTAGTTATGATATTCACGAAAGTATTTCAATTCTTGCATCGGGTGGAAAATATTATTCACCTTTCGGAAATGTAAATTCAACAAATATTAACATAGGTTTAAGCTTAAACCTTTCAACTTTATCAGTAAAGAACTAATTTTGCTTTTTCTTCGGATGATATATTTAAATGTTTTATCCGAAGAAAAAAATTTTTCAATATTAATTAAGATAATCTAACAAAAATGAATAACGGAATTTACGCAAAGTTCACAACACCAAAAGGTGCTATTTTAGTGAATTTAGAATACGAAAAAACTCCTGGAACTGTAGGTAACTTTGTTGCTTTAGCAGAAGGAAATTTAGATAACAACGCAAAACCACAAGGAACTCCATATTATAATGGATTAAAGTTTCACCGTGTGATTTCTGATTTCATGATTCAAGGAGGTTGTCCTCAAGGAACAGGAACTGGTAGCCCTGGTTATAAATTTGAAGATGAATTTCATCCAGATTTAAAACATGATGCTCCTGGAAAATTATCTATGGCAAATGCAGGACCTGGAACTAATGGTTCTCAATTTTTTATTACGCATACTCCTACGCCTCATTTAGATGGTAATCATACTGTTTTTGGAAATGTTGTTGAAGGACAAGATGTTGTAGATGCTATCGCTCAAAATGACACCATGGATATTGAAATTATTCGTGTAGGTGAAACTGCTGAAAAATTCAATGCTGTTGAAGCTTTTAGAACTTTTGAAGGTTCTCGTGAAAAACGTGAAGCAGCTGAAAAAGCAGAACAAGCTGAATTATTAGATACTGTTGCTAAAGGATATGACGAAACTCCATCAGGATTACGTTATAAAATTTTACAAAATGGTGATGGTAAACAAGCTACAAAAGGTGCTAATGTTTCTGTACATTATAAAGGTCAATTATTAGACGGTACTGTATTTGATTCATCTTACAAGCGTAAGCAACCAATTGATTTTGCTGTTGGTGTAGGTCAAGTAATTGCTGGTTGGGATGAAGGAATTTTATTATTAAAAGTTGGTGACAAAGCACGATTTGTAATTCCATCTAACTTAGCATACGGAAAAGCTGGTGCAGGAGGAGTTATTCCACCAAATGCAACCTTAATTTTTGATGTTGAATTAATGGCTGTAAAATAATTTTTTACAACAATAATTAATAAAAAAGGTACACTATTTTTAAATAGTGTACCTTTTTTTGTTAACATTAAATTAACGTTCTTAACATTAAATACGTAATTAATTAAAACAAATTATTTACTTACTTAAAACATAAGCAAGAATACTTTAGCATCTTTACAGTGCAACAAAATGCTCTCTAAAATGAAAAATCTCCCCCTACTGCTATTGATTATGCTATTAAATTTATTTAATGTGCAAAGCCAAGTAAAAGTTTGTGAATCCCCTAAAGATGACGCTATTGATTTAAATATAATTTCGATTAAAAAATGCGATATTAAAGAGGGTAAAAATAATGCTAGACAAATATCAAAAACAAACATCGCAAGAAAAAGAGTTAATAATCGATCTAGAAAAAAAGAAAACAATTTAAATTCTAGTGGTAATAAAGCATTAAACCTACCCAACCTATCAAAAGAAGTTTTATTTACCTTAGTTGAAGAAATACCAATGTTTGACGATTGTAAACACAGTGATAAAGAAAACAATATTAAATGTTTTAAAGAAAAAATTAATAAGCATATTCTTAAAAACTTCTATGCAGAAGATTATATTACTGAAAATACTAAAACTAAAGTATATATTCAATTTAGCATTGACCTTAACGGAAAAATAATTAATTCAAAAATAAGAAGTCGTGAAAACAATAAACGACTGCATAAAGAATTAGATCGAATCATAAATAAATTACCTCGTTTTAATCCAGGAAAAGAAAAAGGTTTACCTGTTGTTGTTACATACGCATTCCCTCTTAACCTAGCATCAGATTAATATTCATTATTTAGATTCATTATTGATTTAATCGTAATAAAAGGTCTTTTAAATAAAGAAATACCTAATAAAATACATATTAAAATGTTAAAAAATAGAAATATATACATATTTCTATTTTTTTTTCTGTATGTTTACAATGTTAATGAATTGTTAATAAAATAAACAGAGGGTCATATGATGAAATTTACACTACTACTAATTACTATGCTTGCATCTGTAATAAGCGTTGCACAGCAAGAAAAATGTACTTCTCCTGATGAATCTATTGCTGATCCAAATAGTATTACTAAGTGTGCTATTGAAAAAACAAAGGACGGAATAAAGAAACAATTATCTATTCAGGTATCTACAAGAAGGCGTGTAATTCGTAAAAAAAACGAAACTGTAACTGCTATTGGCGGCACTAATACTACCCAAAAAATTAGCAATATCAAAAAAAACACCTTATTAGTAGGTAAACTTGAATTAGAAGATAACTCTAAAACGATTGAAAGAATTCCTTTTAATTTGGTTGAAGAAATTCCTTTATTTTCAAAATGTAACAATGTGCCTTTAATAAAACAAGCTAAGTGTTTTGAAACACAAATGGCAAAACATATAACCAAAAACTTTGTGTATCCACAAGCGGCATTTAATGCAGGTATTCAAGGTCGAGTATTGGTTCAATTTACCATAGACGAACAAGGTAATGTTGGCGCACTTCAAATAAGAGGACCTAAAAATGGTGATGCACTAAAAAAAGAAGCTTCTAGAATTATAAACAAACTTCCTAAATTTATCCCTGGAAAACATAATGGAAAAGCAGTAAAAGTTAAATACGGTATTCCTTTCACCTTTAAACACCCTAATGCTAAAAATTTAATAGCAACAAGAAACATCAAAAAACAATCAGCAAAATCAATTAATAAAGCAGAAAAAATAATTACTGATTTCATTAAATTTAACGAAGTACAGAAAATCCCACAATTTAAAACCTGTTTGAAAGTAGCTGATACAGAAAAAAACAATTGTTTTAATGAAAGAATGATTAGTCATATTCAACGAAATTTTAATTACCCAGAAGCTGCAGCCGATCAAAACATTGAAGGTAAAGTTTGGGTACGTTTTATTATAAACAAACAAGGTAAGGTTAGTAATATAAAAATGAAAGGACCTAAAAATGGTCAATTACTAGAGCAAGAAGCAAAAAAAATGGTTTCAAATCTAGCTACTTTTATTCCAGGTACACAAGACGGAAACCCTGCTAATATTGAATATTACATACCTATTAATTTCACTTTACATTAATCAATTAAAGCACTTATAAAACCCCGAGCAATTGTTCGGGTTTTTTTTGCACCAAACTTAAACCTGTCTAGACATATTTTTTTTCTATACATTTCACCATACTATTTTTTTGAAGCAATTTCCCGCTTTCCACACTCGCTTTTTTTTGAAGAAAAGTCAAAAAAAGAGCTCAAACAAAGCTTCAATCGGGGCTAGGCATTTGTGCTAATTTTCATAAATCGATACATCAACTATAATTCCACCAATCTCTACCGTCAATTCGAGTGATTTTTTTTAAAAAAACAAACATCATACTGAATTTAGTTCAGCATCCCATCAAAAAGAGAACTAGCCTAAAAAAAACTCAAAATCGCACAAAATTACAACTGTCAGTTCGAGTGATTTTTTCCTTTAAAAAAATGTATCGAGAACTTTTTTAGTATCAAAAGAAAACAATTCAAATTCTCGATACTATTTTAATTCCTTTTAGTCATTAAAATCACTCGAATTGAAAAGAGTTATCAAAATAACTGTCAAGGATCAAGCATAATTATTGATGATAAATTAAAAAAAGTAAGGCACAAAAAAAACCTCAATCTATAAAGATTGAGGTTTCAAAGAAAGGCAACGACC
>NZ_OENA01000099.1 GCF_900239185.1 Tenacibaculum finnmarkense | reverse complement strand
GGCGAATCTTGAAAAAGAAGTCGAACGAACTGGGCGAATAATTAAAAAACTGCAAGTAGAATTACAGCAAGAACAAACAATTGCCGAATCTTTAGGATTGGGGGCTTGGTGTAAAAAAGCAAAAAGGCGAAGAAAACACGCAGAAACGGCTTTACAATCTGCTGAAAATTCACTAGGTAAAGTACAGGGGCGAATTAATATTTTAAAGCAAAAACAAACTTTAGGTATTGATCGAGCTAATGAAATATTAGCAAGTAACAGTACGATTACCAGTTCGATAAAAACACAAATTCAAGCGGTAAAAACAAAAATCACAAACTATAAAATAGAGCGAGATAACATCAAGAAAGCTAAAATTGCAGCAACTAAAACTGCACAAACAGCATCAAATATGGTATCTATTAATTCAGCTAAAAAAATGAATACCGCAGGTTTTGGATCGTTTTTATCAAAAGAAAATTTGCCTTTAATTATAGGCGGTGCTTTATTATTTGGTGGCGTTTTTTATTTCAAAAATAAAAATTCACAAGCTAAAAAAGTAGTAGCATAATGGAAAGTAAATTAAATATATATGGTTTAGCAGGTGTTCCTGGTCGTGGTCGTGGTGTGTTTATGGATGGTAACGGTAGAGAGCAGTTTGGACGACCAATCAGCAGACGACCAATAATCAAATTAAGACCAAAGACAAGGCAAGTAACTAGGTTAGTAAAAACAACAGGAGGCTTTAAACCTGCAAAAGAAACATCTTTACGTCTTGATTATGGGCGAATTAACAGCCAATCAGAAATAAATAGAATAGTAGATTCTTTATTTCGTAGGCTAGATATAGACGACCAAGGTTATAAAGGTACATCAATAGGCGCTGGTAATAGATTAATAAAACGATTAGTTAAGAGAGTTAAACGTAGAATAGCAATTGAAGAAAGAATAGCAGTTGCAACAAATAGCAAACAAAAAACAGGTTTAGTTAATTACTTAAATAATAATTCAACTACCAGCTCTACTAATTCGAAACTATCGCAACAAAAACAAGCTTTAGCATTGAAAAAAGCAACTGCTAAAAGAATAGCAGCAGCAAAAGCAAGAGTAGCGGCAGATGCAAGATTAAAGGCAATAGCAGTTGCCAAAAATAAAGCTGCTGCCAAGGTAAAAGCAATATCAGCCGAAACAATAGCAAAAGCAAAAGCAAATCGAGTTAAATACGCAAAAGAACGAGCTATAAAAAGAGCTAAAGAAGCTGCTGAATTTAGAGCATTTGTAGCAAAAGGAAAAGCAGCCGCAGAAGCAAAAAACGCAAAAAAAAGAGCAGATTTAAAAGCGTTACAAGCAGGAATAGCAAGAGCAAGAACAAAAAAATTAGCCGATGCCAGAGCTAAAGCAAAAAGAATAGCTGATGCCAGAGCGAAAGCAGCAGCAATTGACGAGCTTAAAAGAGATACAGGAGGTTTTAAACCATCAAAACCAATAATTCAAACGGTTGTTCCTGATAATGTGCCTATGAATTTAAGCACGGAAACTACGGAAACCGAAGAAAGAGAAACTTTTATTTCTAAAAATAAATATGCTATTGGCGTTGCAGGTTTAGTAACAGCTGGCTTGTTGTTCTTTAGAAAAAAGGACGATAAAAAGAAAACGTAAAATAGCGGGAATTATGAGTAAAAATATGAGTGTAGTACAATTGTCGAGATTGTCAGGTTTTGCAGATAATGTATCATGGGATACACCACAAACAAGCATACCAAGCCAAGGTGGCGGATATTCAACGCCACAAGATGCACCTGATAGCGGTGGCGGTAGTCAATTCTGGGGAGGTACTAATTTCATGGGACTATTAAATACTATCGGTGGTACTTGGGCGCAAATAGAACAAGCGAAACACGGTAATAAAGTAATTGTCAAAGATTCTAGCGGTAAGAGCAAGGATATTGCACCGCAATTGTTGCAGAAATTAAACCAACAAGCTAGT
>NZ_OENA01000100.1 GCF_900239185.1 Tenacibaculum finnmarkense | reverse complement strand
CTTTACGCAAACGTCCGCACTCGGTTAATGCTTCTTTGTATGCTCCTTTGTGCCTTGAACCTGCTAAGGCTGTCGGGTAATTACGTAATGAAACATTAAATCTATTAACGCCTTTATTTGCTAATAATATCCCTGATAAACGGTAAATTATTTCAGTATCGTTTGCTTTTTTAGCGTTTTCGATAATTGCTTCTAATTGACTTCTTGAAACTGTTGATCCGTTTAGATTTTTAAATTGCTGTTGTATGGTCATGGTGTTATTTTAATGCTTTATGTAAGGTTGTTTTTTTCGTTGCTAAATATGTTACTCCAGCAATGAATATCAAACCAAAAATTAATTTTAGGCTTTTTTTTTTGATAAACCGTGTACTGGTTTATTGATACTTATATTATGGTCGGTTGCTAATTCATCTACTCGGCGATGCCAAACATTGCAAAAATGCTTACAATCTCGTAAACTGCTATAATAGCTTTTACGAGCTTGTGAATAGGCATTAAATAATTCTTTAGCATCTACGCTATTAATTGCAGTTATTGTTTTTGCTCCTGCAATTCCATCGATTAAAAGCTTTTTATTAAATGCGTTGTTTAGTGTACGTTGCATTATTATTGTAGCTCTTTTAGGGCTTGCGTTTATTGCGTGGTCTGCAAATGTTTCAGCAATTGCTTGCGATGTTATTTTATCAGCATTGATACTATCCCAAAATTGATTTTTGAAGATAGTATGTGCTATTTGTTGGGTAATATTTTTCATATCGGCAATGCTTGGTGGTCTGCCGATATTTCGTTCATAAACTTTAGCCGAAACACCAAAATTTGTTCCGACTAATTGTTTTAAGGAGTTGTAATTTCCGCTATCATTTTTTAATCTTTGATAACCTCCTTCTGCTCGTTGTATTTTCTTTTGGAATATTGGGTAGTTTGCCATTATGAATTGATTTTTATAAATTATTTATGTTTATAAATATCTGTTATAAATGTACCTCCAAGGTAAAGGTCATTACCCGA
>NZ_OENA01000101.1 GCF_900239185.1 Tenacibaculum finnmarkense | reverse complement strand
GGCGAATCTTGAAAAAGAAGTCGAACGAACTGGGCGAATAATTAAAAAACTGCAAGTAGAATTACAGCAAGAACAAACAATTGCCGAATCTTTAGGTTTAGGCGCATTTTGTAAAAAAGCAAAAAGACGAAGAAAACACGCAGAAACGGCTTTACAATCTGCTGAAAATTCACTAGGTAAAGTACAGGGGCGAATTAATATTTTAAAGCAAAAACAAACTTTAGGTATTGAGCGAGCTAATGAAATATTAGCAAGTAACAGTACGATTACCAGTTCGATAAAAACACAAATTCAAGCAGTAAAAACAAAAATAACAAACTATAAAATAGAACGAGATAACATCAAGAAAGCTAAAATTGCAGCAACTAAAACTGCACAAACAGCATCAAATATGGTATCTATTAATTCAGCTAAAAAAATGAATACCGCAGGTTTTGGATCGTTTTTATCAAAAGAAAATTTGCCTTTAATTATAGGTGGTGCTTTATTAGTTGGTGGCGTTTTTTATTTCAAAAATAAAAATTCACAAGTTAAAAAAGTAGTAGCATAATGGAAAGTAAACTAAACATATATGGTTTAGCAGGTGTCCCTGGTCGTGGTCGTGGTGTGTTTATGGACGGTAACGGTAAAGAGCGTTTTGGAAGACCAATAAGCAGACGACCAATCATAAAATTAAGACCGAAAACAAGGCAATCAACTAAGCGATTAGTAAAAACCACAGGTGGTTTTAAACCAGCTAAAATTAAAGTAAAACCTTTTCGACCTAAGGGATCAAAAAAACCAATCTTCATAGTTACTTCAAAACCAAATATTGACGATGTCGAGTCTGGTAAAATAAAATATAATAAAGATGTTAAGAAATTCGTCATAGTTAATAATAAAGCAGAAGAAAATGCAATAAAACTTGCTTTTGAAAATAAATTAAAAAAGGATCAAGCAAGAACATTAGCGGCTAGAGCAGCCAAATCCAAAGCCAAAAAATTAGCATTAGCGAATGCAAAAAGAATAGCAGACGATAAATTAAAAAGAGTTGTAACAGGTGGTTTTAAACCGCCGAAACCTATAATTCAAACGGTTGTTCCTGATAATGTGCCTATGAATTTAAGCACGGAAACTACGGAAACCGAAGAAAAAGAAACTTTTATTTCTAAAAATAAATATGCTATTGGCGTTGCGGGTTTAGTAACAGCTGGCTTGTTGTTCTTTAGAAAAAAGGACGATAAAAAGAAAACGTAAAATAGCGGGAATTATGAGTAAAAATATGAGTGTAGTACAATTGTCGAGATTGTCAGGTTTTGCAGATAATGTGTCATGGGATACACCACAAACAAGCATACCAAGCCAAGGCGGCGGATCTTCAACTCCACAAGATGCGCCA
>NZ_OENA01000102.1 GCF_900239185.1 Tenacibaculum finnmarkense | reverse complement strand
GGTTGCAAATATACATCTTTTAATTTGTTTTAAACAAGCTAAATTTAGCTTGTTTTTTACATTTTAATAAAATGTTTTCTGCAGATATTTTAATGATCTTTTGTTAACTTTTAAACTTGCGTTTTGTTGTTAGCGGTTGCAAATCTACGTCCTTTTATTGGACTGACAAGGGCTTTTATTTATTTATTTTTGAAGTATTTTTTTAAGTCTTGATTTTTAATGGGTTGCCTTGTGTGTTTTTTATACTGTTTCGCTTTTAAAAAGTAGTCTTCTACTAAAATTAACACGTATTAATATCTGAAATTATGTTTTTTTTGGAGTGTTAAAAGTGATTAAAAACAGCTTCGAATGTTTTGTATTGCTATTTTAGTAATAGATTTTTATTTGTTTTTTTGATTTTAAGACTGATAAAGTTCTCGATACTATTTTTTTGAAGGAAAAAAAATCACTCGAACTGACAGGGGTTTTGTGGTTTTTCGTATGGAAATTTTAATCAGGTGTAATTACTGAAGATGATTGCCAATCGGGAAAACTCATAGGTTCGTCCCTACGGGTTTTTGTCCTTATATAGGATAGCTTTTCAAATTTAAGATTATTTTGGCTCTTCTTGGTGTGGTCGCGAGCAAGATCCTCGCGATAGCAAACTGATATTTATTATTTGTTAATGGAAATTTCGTTTTAAATTCTCCAAACAAGAACAAACCTCACAGGTTTTAAAAACCTGTGAGGTTTAAATTTTACTGCTCGAAATGATAGTGTGAACTTTGCCTAAATTATAGTTGATTTATCAATTTATCGAAATTAGTACAAATGCCTAGCCCCGATTGACGCTTTGTTTGAGCTCTTTTTTGTTTTTCTTTTTAAAAAACAAAAAAAGCGAGTGCGGAAAGCGGGAAATTGCTGCTAAAAAAAAATCAATAAAAAAACCCTCAATTAGAATTGAGGGTTTTAATGAATTTTAGTAAAAACGAATTAACTGTTTTTACTACTTATATGAAATTCTTCGTAGGTTTCTAACAAACTCATAAGCGCAGAAACTAAATCTTGTGTTTCTAATAAAACACTAAAGTATAATGTAGTGTTTTTAGGGCTTGTTTCGTCTGTTCTAATACGTGCTACTTGTTTTTCAATTGAAGTTGAAACGTCTTTTAATAACTGCTTCTTTTCATTGATTATAAGTTCTAGTTTTTCGAAACTTCTGTTTTCAAAAGTTGTACTAATATCGTCTAATAACTTAGAAAGTGTATCGTCAATATGTTTTAAATCGGTTAATTGTTCTTTCTTTAAGTTTTTATGATTGTTGTTTACATGCTTAAAACTTGCTTTAGATATGTAACTGATAGATTGTGCTACATCTTGTAAATAACCTAATACTAAAATGTAAAATCTACTTGCTTGTACCGAGGTTTCATCTAGTGATTTAATGAAGTAGAATACGCCGTCTTTTAATCCGTCAATTTCATCGTTTAACTTAGCTACATGCTTTTCTGTTTTACGTAACTTGTTTAAATCGTGTTCTGCTAAATCATTTACAACATTAGTGTATAATTTATTTACACGACTTGCTACTCCTGCAATATGATCGGCGCTTTCTTCAATTACTCCGTTAATGGTAATTAATTCTGCGCGTTCTATATGGATTTGCTTCTTTTCTTCTTTTGATTTCTTTCTGTGGATTAATGTGTTTCTTGTTATTAAAAGTATTACTACTAATAATAATACAGGAATCATTACCATGCTCCAACTAATTAAATAAGCGATAATTCCTGCTGCTGCAAAGGCGATTATTGCCGTTAAAAACCAGCCTCCTACTACATTAATTACACCCGCAACTCTATATACTGCGCTTTCACGCCCCCAAGCTCTATCGGCTAAAGAAGTACCCATTGCTACCATAAATGTTACATAGGTTGTTGATAATGGTAATTTCATTGAGGTTGCTATTGATATTAAAATACCTGCAACAATTAAATTTACTGCTGCTCTTACTAGGTCAAAGGCAGGCATTTCGTATGTTTTATCTTTAGATAAATCTATAACTGGTTTTTGAAATTTAGCATCGACAAAAGCAATTGTTTTTGCTGGAAATACTTTACGAATACCAGCGTTAATTAACATGGCGATTCTAACAACAATTCTTGATAATGGGTTTGGTTGAAATTTTTCATGCCCTTCTCCTTGTCTTGATAAATTAATACCTGTTTTAATAACGTCTTGTGCTTTACTAGAGGTCCATAAAGTAACGACCATAATAGCTCCCGCTACTAATAATAACCATACATTAGATGGTACTTTTTTTGCTAAAATACCCATTGAAAATGCGTCGGCAGAAACTCCTGAGGCTTTCCATGCTTCATAAGAATTTAATGCTGCAATTGGTACTCCAACAAAGTTTACTAAGTCATTTCCTGAAAAAGCCATTGCTAATGAAAATGTTCCTATTCCAATAATTAATTTTAAAATGTTAATTTTAAAAACACTTATTAAAAATTGAGATATTAAACTCCAAGCAACAAAACTTCCTGAAATAATTAATAAGGTATTTCCTTCTATTGAATCTTTAATATCGGCATACCAAGGCGTACCTTTCATTCCTTTTATAATGATGAAATAGGTAATTGCTGTAATAGCAAAACCACCAAATAATGCACTTATATAAGTTTTTCTTTTTGCAAAATTAAAGGTATATATTATTCTAGATATGAACTGAACAATTGCACCTACTGAAAAAGCAACAACGACGGATAGTAGTATTCCTTTTATAATTTCTACCGCTTTTTCATGGTTAATATAGTTCCAAATATCGGCAAATGATTGTGAATCGTTTGCTGAAATTTTTAGTAATGATATACAAACAGCTGCTCCTAATAATTCAAATACAATGGAAACCGTTGTAGATGTTGGCATCCCTAGGGAGTTAAAAATATCGAGTAATAAAACATCGGTAATCATCACTGCCATAAAAATAAACATGATGTCTTGAAACATAAACATGTTCGGGTTAAAAATCCCTTTACGAGCAACTTCCATCATACCACTAGAGGTTACGGCTCCAAAAAATACACCAACACTGGCGATTATCATAATATTACGAACCCGAATTGCTTTTGAACCAATTGCTGAGTTTAAAAAATTAACAGCGTCATTACTAACACCTACTACTAAATCGATGATAGCTAAAATAGCTAGCCCGATTAACATCAAAATATATGGATCTCCCATTTTTGGCTTTTATTTTTTTTGCAAAATTACAAACAGTACTATACTACCTATGTTAGGTTTATGTTATTTTTTTAAAAATGTATGTCGATTTGTAAGCGATACACTAGCTTATTGCCACTATTAACTACGTCTAAATAACTGATATCTGTTTGTACCTTAAGCTTATGCCCTACCATATATTTTGACAAACCTAAGGTGTATTGACGCTCTAAATTTCTTCTAGTAATTTTTTCTAAATCAATATTGGTGTAGCGCCCAGATACTTCCCAGTTTTTTGCTAATAAATAAGCTACTTGTAAATTTAAACCGCTACCTACCTGAACAATAGCACCTGTTGAAGTTCCATCAGAATTTCTTGCAATAGGGTTTTTAGCGTCTCTATAAGCATATTCACCCATAAAAGAAAATCCTCTATATTTAAACATTGCATCAATAAATAAGGTTGAAATATCCGTTTTATGGTATATTCTATCGGCTAATTTATGGTCTTTGCTATTATCTATATACATATAAGCTCCTTGATTGCTTCTATTTTTAACGGCATTATTGTTAAAATCATAACTAGTACCAATAGCTAATTTTGGCGTTTCTTCTCTTTTTAAATCACTTCCTTTATAATCGCCTTTACTTTTGAAATTTCCGAAAGGTAAAAATTCTAATCGTGCCGTATATTGATGCCCTCCAATATTTCCAGTGGTAATGTTTCGTCCTTCTCCTTGTGCTATGGATAAAATTTCACGAACAACAAAAGTATCTGCTATTTTAAAATGATGCCTTAATTGCAGCCCCATATCTCTATCGATATTAAAGCGCTTATTTAATAAAGACCTGTCTACTCCTTGAAGGTTTCCAGAAGAAACAATTCGCTCTCTATTTCCTGGTAATTTAGTTTGCCCTAGCCATAATTCAAAATTTTGATGAAAATTCCATTTTAAAACAGCATCTAAAATATACCGAGGCGCATTGTTTGTAAATACCGATGCACCGCCAATATCTTTATTAGAAAGTCCTAACTCTACTTTATAGCTTAATTTTGGAGAAAATGCAAAACCATTAAATTTTAAACGGGCTCTTCTTATTAAAAATGAAGATTTTGGGTTTGATAAACCATTGGAATTTGAATGCCATTGTGCAGTTGTTAAAAACTGTACTCTTGCAGCAATATTCATTGACCAAGAATTATCATCTCCCTTTAAATTAAAGAGTCCTTTACCAAATTTAGGAGCATTTGATTCTTGTGTGTAGGCATGCGATAACACAAGCATACTTACAATTGTAAGTGCTATTTTGATGTTCATTAGTAAGTATTAATTTTTGTCGCTGCAAAGAACTACTACTAATGTTAACTTATCGTAAACACGATGTTAAATAAAAAAAACTGCCTTGATCAGAGGCAGCTAGCCTAATAAAATAGTCGACAAAAACTAATATTTACCCAATGGCTTTATTTCTCATAATAAGAGATACCAAAAATATTCCTTTAGCTACAACTTGGTATTAAGAGAGGTTTACTAAATTGTTATTTGTATTTTAAATGTATTGTGAAATAGGCTCAGGACCTTCTAAAATAGCTTTTGATATTTTCATTGTGCCATTTTTACTTATTGTTACAAACCATTTGACAAGCGTTATAGTATCATTTTCTATTTCTAAGCCAGTAATACAACGCGGATGTACACAACTGCCATCATTAAAATGTGGCAATTCATTAGAATTTGGAAACCGAGGACGATGGGTGTGCCCAGTTACCACCATTTGCTGTTTATTTTTTTTAATCCAATTTTCTAAACGATGTTCTACTTTTATCAGTTCTTTATAATTTTGAGCGGGGCTTGTAGGGTCTTTAATGCCTATAATTTGTAAGGGTCTCCATAAAAAACGAACTAGAAATCGGCTAAATTTCCAAAAAACATAATTAAACCAATCTGCTTGATGCCCGTGCAACAAAAATATAGAAGCGCCATTTTTTTGCTCTAATAGAATTGCTTCCGAAAAAGAAACATTAGGCAGTAATGCTGTTTTTTTTCCTGTGGATGAATCAATATAAGTACTTAAATTTTCTTGAACTTTTTTAGGGTTTTTATATGCCATATCATGATTTCCCCAAATAAAATACAAGTTGTTTTTTGCATGAAATTCTTTTAATAGCAGGTAAATATTTTTGTTTGCATTAAAAATAGCATCAAATTTATTTTCCCAAAGCTCATCGCCATCTCCCAATTCAATATAAGTGAAATCGGCCGCCAAATATTCCGACAATGCGTACTCAAATATTTTTCTATTATGCGAAAAATCATCCGCAAAACTATTATCGCCCCTATGACAATCTGAAAATAAAATATATTTAGAATCCTTATTTAAAGGTAATTTTTTAGCCTGATTAAAAGCACGGGTAATTCGATTGTTTGATGACATTTTTACTATTTACTAGGTAAATATGCGTAAAAAAAACCAAGTTATAAAACTTGGTTTTCAATAATACCCTAATTTTGAGGTTATTTTTTTCCTACGGATGAAAAATCATCTTGCTCTTTTACTTCCCATTGAGAATTATCGGCAGTTGTGCCAGCGCTTGCATCCCAAGTAATACTCCCTTTAACCACGCTCGATTTTCTAACTAAAGTATGATTTTGAGTCGCATTTTCAATACCTGCAACTGCCCAACCTTTGCCAGGATCTTCTCCTAATAAACCAATTACATCTATAACAGTATCGTTATTTTTTAAAACAAGCGCATCATCACCATTAAAAGAAGCTACCGATGAGCTACTAGTTCCATTGTTTTTAATAACATCTGAAGCTCTCGAATTATAGATTACCAATACGCCACTTTTTACTAAAATAATATTTGTCAAACTACTTAATGCTAAAATTTTAGGCTTATCTGTTGATCCATTAATATGTAATTCAATCGTATAATTAGACAGGTCTATATCGATATTTGTGCCATTGTAAATTTCAATATATTTGTTATTACTTGACCCTTCGGCATATTCTGAAAAGAATAAATCGCCCGTTGGTGCCGGATTAATTGGCGGAGGAATAACCACAGGTGTACATCCGTAAGTTTCAGTAAAATTCACATCCAATTCGTCTCTGATATATAATTTAACACCATTATTTTGGGTTATTATTCCTGTAATAGCGCCTTTTTTAGTGCTGACTAAATTATTAGCAAACACAGCTTCTTTTTCTACGGATAAAAGCGCTAATTCATTTTCACAATTAGTAGTTAGCATGTTTTCACCTTGATAATTTTTAGTAATATCTTTAAACTGAACACCTTCAATTTTAACCAATTTACTTTGATAAACACCCGATAAAGCATCTTCAAAAGTAATAATTTCGGGCGTTGGTAATGTACCTGATTGTAAGCTTATTATATTTGAATTTTCAACATTTAAAGTAAGTACACCATTTGGATTGGTTAATTTTAATCCGCCAACGGCTATTTCTACTTGATCGCCTATATTTAAGTTATGAATCGCTGTAAAATTTAATGAAATTCCTGCGGAAGCGTCTTGTGCAAAAGCATTTTTAGCTGAAATAGTCCCTTTAGTAGCATCCGAAGTTATACTTATTTTTAGTTTTAAATTATCAGAAATTACGGTTTCTTCTTCTTTAAAAAAAGCTTTTATCGTAGCTACATCAGCAAGTGTTGGATTATTAAAACAGCCATATTCTTCTGTAAAATTAACATCCGAAGTATTTCTAATCGTTAGTATTTTTTCACTTTCTAACATGGTAAAAACCCCTGTAATACTTCCTTTTTTATCAGGAATTAACAATCCTTTAAAATCTGAAAAAATGCTATTTCTGAAAATTATTTTTTGCAATGAATCACAGGAAATTAATGTTCTATCAATTGAATAATCGACACTTCCTGCTTTTGGCCAGGCATATTTTAAACCTTTTATTTCAGCTTGTACTTTTTTAATTTTGATTAAAATATTTTGATGTTTTTCATTTAATTCACTTATTTTCAAAAGAACAGGCGTAATTTTTGCAATTTCAGCGCCTCTGTCTATAAAACGAACATAATCGTTTACCCCAATTCTGTCAATGCCGTTCCCGAAGCTATTTCGAACACCTATTTGATAACTTCCATCTTTACTTTTACTTAAAAATAAACCTTTTAGTTTGATGAAAATTTTACGCCCAACAGCATAGCGCTCATGTAAATTGGTAGCGTTAATTTTCATTTCAAAACCAATTGTTGGGTTTTCAGGTGCATCTTGAATAAAGATGGATTTAAAAAAATTCCCTGCCCTATCACTAGAAACTACATAGCCCGATGTTGTTAGTTCTTCTTTAATTTCAACCAAACTCCCTTGATATAAACTAGCAATTTGCGTTAATGATTTTAAATTTTCGTATTCTTTTTCCGCTGATAAAGTTGGAAGTGAAAACTCGTCATCTCCTACACAAGAAGAAAAAGGCAGTACTATAAAAATGATAAAAACCAGGATACTTAGCTTAACTATTTTCATTTTTGATATTTTAAATTTTTGAATTTTTAGAAGTATTTTTAAAACCTATAATTGACATTCAGGAAATAACTCGCCCCTCTTCCGTACCAATATTTTGTACCAAAAACAGGTGTTTCATTAGCGTTATCGGCACTTTCTAAACCATAATTAGCGGTTCGTCCTTGCTCGTACCCACCTGTTTTGTAAGCTTTATTTAACAAATTACTAACGCTTGCAAAAAAACCGATGTACTTATTTTGACCAACCCGCCAGGTTTTACCGCCAATGGCATTTAAAGTAAAATATCCGTCAAATTGTTCTTGAGTTAATAGTTTTTTAGCCAAATCGGCATCATAATTTGGAAAAAGCTGAGTATCATCTGAAATAAAAGAAGTCGTTCTTTTTATCGCCGAAGGAGCAACATATATTTTATCTAAATAATTACCTGTTACCCCTACAAACCAATAATCTGGATCTCGATAATCAAAACCAAAAGAGTAACTTCTTTGCGGTCCTGAGGCTATTTTATAGTTTTTAAGGCTTGCTTTTCCGTAGTTTTTGATACCTCTTTTATCAAAACCTGCCTTTTGTGAATCGGCACTTATTTCTGATGCTAGCGTAATATTGGGGTTATTATTATAAATATAGTGTCCTAAATTTGCGGCTGCCCGTAAGTTAAAAGTTGATAATATAGGCGATTCAATACCTAATTCAGCTCCTAAATGCTGTTTGTTTATTCCTGTTAAAACTTCTTGAACAAAAAGATTTTCAGAACCTGTAAAATAAAAAGCAATATTACTAGCGTCTTTAATTGTAGTATAATATCCTGTAAGTTTTGCTTTTAAAAAGGGCATTCTTACAATATAACTGGCATCAAAAGTGCTTATTTTTTCATTTAATAAACGACTAACCGAAGCAACGGTTAAATTATTTGATCTTGAATTGGCAAAAGAATTTCGAATTGAAGGTGCTTTGCTAGTATAGCCCCCGTTAAAATTTAACAAATGCCGTCCTGAAATTTTATAAGTAGCCCCCGCTTTTGCGCCATAACCCATAAAATTTAACTTTTCAGAATATCCTAAAGAGTTTGGGATTTCTGGGTTTGTAATATCACCAGGATAAATACCATTTTTAAACAAGCCTTTTCGCTGATAACTGCTACTATTAACAGTTCCTGCGATAAAAAAATCTACTTTATTATATTTAAATTGTAATTGTGTAAAACCACCATATACTTTTGCCGCTATTTCATAATGATATTTAAATTTATCGCCAACTTTTGCTATTTTATTAGGATGTAATAAGTCATTTTGATAATCATCTTCACCTAAATTTCCGAATTTATTGATATCTACATACCCCGTTGCGCCAAATAAATCAACAATACTTGCATAATTTTCAGAAGACAATATCGTATAATCTAAACTACCACTTAAGGTAATATTCTCATTTATTTGGGTATTTAGAATTGTTTTAAGGCTTAATTGAGTATCATCGGTACAATCTTCATAAAGTGAAAACAAGGCATTATCGGCAGTTTTTTCATTTCCTACATATAAATTTTTCCAATTTAGCTGTCCATCATTTTGAAAATTCACTAATGATTTATAGGCATTTTCAAAATCTTTACCGTAATAAGAATCTTTTAAAAAATAATTCGGCAATTTTCGATAATAGGTAGGGTTTGGATCATTTCCTCCGTTAAAATCAAGACGAGAATTGCCCATTTCTCCAAATTGATACGCAATTCCTGTTTCTAAAGTAGTTTTATTAGTCATATTCCAATAATGATTTAACATCAAAATAGGTTCTTCAATTCTTTTTACGCGGGCATTTCTAATTTTCCCGTTTTGATAGCCCCAATACGGATTGTATTTAATACCCTTAATATCGTACACTTCCTGTGTATTTGCGGCAGATTTTCCACGGGTATTTTTAGCATAAATAGCCGTGGCATTGATACTATGATTTTCATTTATTATTTTTTCTAAAGAGATAAAAAAGGAGTTTGCGTTATACATTGTGCCGTTAATAAATCCTTGGGATGCCGTTCTTTTACTTGCTGATGCGGTAACTGCCCAGCCATTTTTTAAAATCCCTGAAGCATACATTGCCATAAAACGATGGGAATAACTTCTGTTGGAAGAAGCGTAGGAAATTCGGGCACTTTTTCTATAATCTGAAGCTCGAGTATTCATATTTGTTGCGCCTAAAACACCGCCAAACGTATAATTTGAAGGCGATAAACCACTGCTAAAATTTTGATTTCGCAATACATCATTCAAACCACCCCAATTACTCCATTGCGGACGACCGTTGTATAATTTATTCATTTCAAAACCATTGATAAGCACTTTTGAATTTTCAGATCCCAGCCCTTTAATACTATAAAAAGAAGCACTCCATTGGTAGGCGGCAGTTCGTAAATAAACATCTTTTGAGGCTTGCAATAAACCCGCAATATTATCGGCGGTATTTGCATCATCGCTTAATTCATCATCTGTAAGTATAATAGTACTTAAATCTTGGTATTGCGTAGTGGCTTCATATAAAAAAATAGTCCCTAAATTTATAGGAGTCTCGGATACTTGCAACGGAAAAGTTTGAGTTTCAAACCCGTTTAATGATACAGTAAGGAGTTGATTTCCTTTGGGTAAATTGTTTAAAATAAAAGTACCATCAACAGCGGTTATACTGGTAATAGCTGTTTTTTTTATATGGATACTAACGCCCGACAATGCTATTTCAGTATCGGCATGTACAAGAGTTCCTTTTACACTATTTTGTGCATTTAAATCAAATAAACTTAAAAATAATAATAAAATTGTTATTGTAAATTTCTTCATAAACAGCCCTTTACAGATATTAAACCACTAGTACAAAACACGTTAGATTATAGCGTGTAAATTAAGCGGTATAGCTGTTTTATTTGTTAAGAAATTGTTAAGAAATTTAGATATTTTTAATTGCGGTATTTTTAAGCTTAAAATTTGATTTATTTTTGATGTAAAATTTCTTATGATGAAAAAAATAATAGTACTTACAAGTATGCTAGTTATTAGCTTATTTTCTGACAGACTATATGCTCAAAAAAAATATAAAATAAGAACTATTGGTTTTTACAATCTTGAAAATTTATTTGATACGATTAATGATACTTCAAAAAATGATGAAGCAAGCCCTATCATGGCTATCAAAGGAAATAAACAAAAGATTTATTGGGATAAAATTGATAAACTTAGCAATGTTATTTTACAATTAGGGGCTGAAAAAACAAAAACAAGCCCTGCTATTTTAGGCGTTGCCGAAGTTGAAAACAAAAAGGTTTTAGAAGATTTAATAGAATCGGAAAATCTTAAAAATAAAAAGTACGGCATTATTCATTTTGACTCTCCTGATAAACGAGGTATTGATGTTGGTTTATTATATCAGAAAAGATATTTTAAACCGATTCATTATGAAGCTTTCAATCCTCGTATTTATAAAAATAATAGAAAAGTATATACCCGTGATATTTTATGGGTTGCCGGATATTTAGATGATGAATTGATTCATATACTTGTAAATCATTGGCCGTCTCGCAGAGGTGGCGAAGCAAAAAGTAGGCCTTTACGAGAAAAAGCAGCCTACAGAGTTATCCAAATTATTGAAAAAATTAAAATAAATGACCCAAGCCCTAAGCTTTTAATTATGGGTGATTTTAATGATGATCCGATTAACAGTAGCTTTAAAAAAATTTTAAAAACAGTAGCGAAAAAGAAAAATCTAAAAAAAGAAGACCTTTATAATCCTTTTGAAAACATGTTTCGACGAGGGTTTAACACCTTAGGATATCGCGATAATATTAATTTATTTGATCAAATAATTATAAGCAATAAATTAGTTTCTTCTAGTAAAAGGAAAAAAGATTTTACGAGCTTTAAGATGTTTAAAGCAGGGGTTTTTAATAAGCTATTTTTAACACAAAAAAAAGGACGCTACAAAGGCTATCCTTTTAGAAGTTTTTCGTTTGGTAAATACAGTGGCGGCTATAGCGATCATTATCCTGTTTATATGTACTTAATTAAAGAAGACTAATTTTGTTTGATAAAAAAGATTGAGCTTGTAGAAATACAAGCTCCTATTTTTTAATTTTTACACAAATCGTCTAAATAGTTATTCATGCGCATTTGAAATAATGTTCCTTTTAATAAATCGTCTATTTGCCCTAATTCAATTTGTGATACTGCCATACTTACTTTATCTGACGGGGTTTGTAATAAAATAGACTTGCAATTATTTCCTTTAGTACAAGTAGCACAGTTTTTTTGGCTTTTAGAATCGAGTACTTTTTCTAAAAATGATTCAATTTGATTTTCATTTAAATGAAAGCCTGTATCTCTAAAGATTATTTGAATTAAAGTGTTCGTTGTATCTTTCCAACAAAATGAAATACCTATTTCATTGTCGTATATTTTTATAATGTTTTCCATAGTTAAAGTTATTACGGCAACAAATATACATCTTATTTAGATTTACTCTAAATAAAATTAACGCTATTTTTACTACTTCTTATAAACAAAAAAAAGACACCTTAATAAGGTGTCTTTTTTTAATTATATATTTTAGAATGTTTTATTTCAACTTCTTCTTAACTGCAATTTCAGTATAAGCTTCAATAACATCTCTTTCAATAATATCGTTGTAACCTTTTATCTGAAGACCACAATCGTATCCTTTTGTTACTTCTTTAACATCGTCTTTGAAACGTTTTAATGAAGATAAGAAACCATCATGAACTACAATACCATCTCTAATAATACGGATTTTAGCATCTCTGGTTACTTTACCATTCATTACCATACATCCTGCAATATTACCAACTTTAGAAATTTTATAAACTTCTCTAATTTCAATATTACCAAGAATTTCTTCTTTCATATCAGGAGATAACATTCCTTCCATGGCATCTTTCAAGTCATTAATAGCATCATAAATAATAGAATAAGTTCTAATATCTACTTCTTCTCTATCAGCAATAACTCTTGCATTTGATTGTGGACGTACATTAAATCCAACAATAATTGCATCTGAAGCTGTTGCTAATAATACATCAGATTCTGTAATTGCTCCAACTCCTTTATGTAAAATATTTACTTGAATTTCTTCCGTAGATAATTTCTGGAATGAATCGGTTAAGGCTTCTACTGAACCATCTACATCTCCTTTTAAGATAATGTTTAATTCTTTGAAATCTCCTAACGCAATACGACGACCAATTTCGGCTAATGTTAATGTTTTTTGAGTTCTTACAGATTGCTCACGTTGTAATTGAGAACGTTTTGCTGCAATTTGTTTCGCTTCACGCTCATCATCAAATACATTAAATTTATCACCAGCTTGTGGTGCTCCGTCTAATCCTAAGATTGATACTGGTGTTGATGGTCCGGCAGCTAAAACTTTAGCGCCTTTATCATCAAACATAGCTCTTACTTTACCACTATGTTTACCAGCTAAAATATAATCTCCAATTTTTAAAGTACCAGCTTGCACTAAAATTGTTGATACATATCCTCTACCTTTATCTAATAAAGCTTCCACAACTGCTCCTGTTGCTTTTTTATTAGGATTAGCTTTTAATTCTAATATTTCAGCCTCTAATAATACTTTTTCAAGTAATTCTTCAACTCCTTGTCCTGTTTTAGCTGAAATTTCTTGTGATTGAATATTACCACCCCAATCTTCAACTAATAAATTCATAGCTGATAATTGTGTTTTAATATTATCTGGGTTCGCATTTTGCTTATCAATCTTGTTGATAGCAAAGATAATTGGAACGCCAGCTGCTTGTGCGTGAGATATTGCTTCTTTTGTTTGAGGCATTACATCATCATCGGCAGCAACTACAATAATTACTAAATCGGTTACTTGAGCTCCACGGGCACGCATTGCTGTAAAGGCCTCGTGACCTGGTGTATCTAAAAAGGCAATTTGTTGATCTCCAACTGGTACTGAATATGCACCAATATGTTGTGTAATTCCTCCTGATTCACCTTCAATTACGTTCGCTTTACGAATATAATCTAACAACGATGTTTTACCGTGATCTACGTGACCCATTACCGTAATAATTGGCGCACGATTTATTAAATCTTCAGGTTTGTCTTCAACTTCTTCAATAGATTCCTCTACTTCAGCGCCAACAAACTCTACTTTATAGTTAAATTCTTCAGCAACAATAACTAATGTTTCAGCGTCTAAACGTTGATTCATTGTTACCATCATTCCTAACATCATACATGAAGAAATAATGTTTGTTACAGGAACATCCATCATCGTAGCAACTTCACTTACAGTAACAAATTCTGTTACTTTTAAGATTTTGTTGTCTAACGCTTGTGCTTCTAATTCAGCTTCGGTGTGTTCTCTGTGAGCATCTCTTTTATTTCTACGATACTTTGCTCCTTTTCCTCTTTTAGATTTACCTTGAAGTCTTTCTAAAGTTTCACGTACTTGTTTTTGTACTTCTGCTTCAGTTGGTTCTTCTTTTTTAACGGCTGGTCTTTGAGCTGCTCTACCTCTAAATGGTGTACGGTTTCCACCGCTTCTATTTTGAGCAGGTCTAACGACTCTTTTTTCGCCTGGTTTTGTTGGAGTTCCTGGTTTACTAATACGTTTACGCTTTCTTTTGTCAGCGTCTGTTTTAGCTTCTGGTTTCTTCTTTTTAGGACGTTCAAATTGTTTTAAATCAATTTTAATTCCTGTAATTTTAGGACCGTCTAATTTTTTATACTGTGTTTTTAACTTTACAGCGTTTTCGGCAGTAATTTCAACAGGTTTCTCTGCTTTTACTTCCTCAGGCTTTGTTTCCGTAACCTTTTTTACTTCCTTAATGTCTATTTTCTTAGGTGTTTCTGCTTTCACAACCTCGGGCTTAACTTCTTTAATCTTAATTTCTTTAGGTTCTTGAACCTTAACTTTAACTGGTTCAATTTTCTTTTCAGCTACCTTGATTGTTTGTTTTTCAACAATCTTAGCTTCTTGAACAGGTATTTCTTTTTTAGGGGTTTCTACAACCGCTTTTGGTGCTTCTTTTACAGGCGCAGCTGGTTTTGTATCTTCTACTGGTTTTCCAGTTTTAATATCAATCTTCCCTACGGTTTTAACCTCTAATCTTTTAGCTTTGGCTTTTAAAACTTCTTGCTTTTTAGCTTCGTCTTCTACTCTTTTCTTCTCCTGATCCTCTTCAACACGTAGGCGATTAGCTTCTTTTTCCTTGCGCTTTTCTTCGCTTACTTCTTTAGAGGCTACCTTCTTAGATTTATCTGTTTGAAACCCATCAAGTAATATTTGATATTCCGCATCAGAAATTTTAGCAGTAGGACGTGATTCTACTTTATGACCATTTTTAGCCAAGTGTTCTACAGCTCTATCTAAAGAAATGTTAAATTCTCTTAATACTTTATTAAGTCTTATTAATTTGTTGCCTTCAGCCATAAATTATTTTATACTTTATATTCAAAAAACACACTTTACACGCTAGCATAGTTACGTTCTTTTTCTCTGGTTATCAGATTTCGTATTGATTATCATCAATTTAGCAGGAGACTGATTTCCTTTATATTGATTATTCTTCAAATTCTTCTCTTAGAACTCGCTGAACATCTAATATTGTTTCTTCTTCTAAGTCGGTTCTTTGTACTAACATTGAAACGTCTTTTTCAAGTACACTTTTCGCTGTTTCTAAACCTATTTTATTAAATTCTGCAATAACCCAATCTTCTATTTCATCAGAAAACTCTGTTAACTCTACATCTTCTTCTTCTAACCCTTCACGTTGTACGTCAATTTCGTATCCTGTTAACTCACTTGCTAAACGGATATTTACTCCTGAACGACCAATTGCTTTTGATACTTCTTCTGGTTTTAATAAAACGCTTACACGTCCTTTTTTACCATTTTTCTCTTCTTCGTAAGGCTTAATATCTACAGAAGTTACTTTAGCAGGGCTTAACGCTCTTGCTACAAATAATGCTTCGTTTTTCGTGTAATTAATTACGTCAATGTTTTCGTTTCCTAATTCACGTACAATTCCGTGAATACGAGATCCTTTTACACCAACACAAGCTCCTACAGGGTCAATTCTATCATCATAAGAATCTACGGCAACTTTTGCTTTATCACCAGGAATTCTTGCTACACCTTCAATGGTAATTAACCCATCAAATACTTCAGGAATCTCTTGTTCAAATAACTTCACTAAAAATGCTGGCGAAGTTCTTGATAAAATAATAGCAGGCTTATTACCTCTTAATTCTACTGATTTTATAACACCACGAACTGAATCTCCTTTTCTGAAAAAATCTGAACGAATTTGCTCACTTTTAGGCAACACAATTTCGTTTCCTTCGTCGTCTAACAAAATTACAGCATTATGACGAATATGGTGTACTTCAGCACTATAAATTTCTCCTTCTAAATCTTTAAATTGCTTAAAAATATTAGTACTGTCGTGTTCTTGTATTTTAGAAATTAAGTTTTGACGTAATGCTAAAATAGCACGTCTTCCTAAATCTATTAATTTTACTTCTTCTGATACGTCTTCACCAATTTCAAAATCTGGCTCAATTCTTCGTGCTTCAGCAAGTTCTATTTCTTCATTATCATCTTCAGAAAAACCGTCTGCTACTACAATTCTATTTCTCCAAATTTCTAAATCTCCCTTATCAGGATTAATAATTATATCAAAGTTTTCATCTGATCCAAACCTACGTTTTAATGCTGCACGAAATACTTCCTCTAAGATAGACATTAGAGTTACTCTATCTATACTTTTATTATCTTTAAATTCTGAAAATGACTCAATTAACGCAATATTTTCCATTTCATTCTCTTATTAAAATATGATCTTCACTTTTGCTTCACTAATATCTTGATACAACAAAACCTTTGTTTTCTCTACCGTATGCTTACCTTTACCTATTGGCTTAGGTTCTCTTGCTTTCCAAAACAGGGTAATATCTTTATCGGTTGCTTGGGTCAACGTACCTTCAAATTCTTCGGTTGCTGTTTTAACCTTCAAAATTCTGTTTATATTTTTTTTATACTGACGTTTAACCGTTAAGGCATGCGCAATATCGGGTGTTGTTACCTCTAAAGAAAAATCGTCCTCTTCTCTATCTAAATTATGCTCTATTTTTCTACTAATACGCATACATTCGTTTAAAGGGACTCCTGAATCACCATCAACAATCACCTTTATTTTACTGTTTGCTAAAAATTGCAAATCAATTAAATATAATGATTCATTTTCTAATAATGCTTCGTCTAATAATTCTTTAACTTTCTCTTGATTCATGCTAAGGTATAAAAAGAGGGGACTCTCGTCCCCTGTATCAATCTAATTAATAAATTTGGTGCAAATATAGTAAGTTATTCATTAACATACAAATGTCTTTTGGTTTTCTAATTTAGAATAATTTTCGTAACTTAACAGCAGTATCTATCTTTAAATCTTTTAATTATGAAAAAAATATTACTTCCTATTGATTTTTCTAAGCATTCTAAATATGCTGCGAAACTAACAGCCAAAATAGCTAAAAAAACAGCTGGCGAAATACACCTAATTCATATGATTGAACTACCTAGTGGTTTTAGAGACATGGGTTCTGGTGCAAATATTAGCATTCCTGAAAGCATGCTATACATTCAAATGATTAAAGAAAAATTACTCGATTACAAAAACACTTTCTTTGCTGATTTTGACAATGTATATCATTCAATACGTTTTCAAAATCCGTATGAAGGAATTCGAGATTATGCTAAAAAAATCAATGCCAATTTAATTATTATGGGCTCTAAAGGACAAACAGCTTTAGAAGAAATTATCATTGGTTCGAATACTGAAAAAACAGTTCGAAACTCTGAAATACCTGTAATTATCACTAAAAAAGATAATGATAATTTTAAATTGAAAAAACTAGTTTTCGCCTCTTCTTTTGAAAATAAAGAAACAAAAGCATTTGAAGGCTTCTTAGAGTTTGCTGCAAAATTTAAAAGCAAAATTTACTTATTAAAAATTAATACTCCCGATAATTTTGAAAACACAAGCGATTCTAAAAAAAGAATTGAAACTTTTATTGAACCTTACAAAATAGGGAATCACACCATAAAAGTGTACAATGATACTTCAATACAAGATGGAATTTTAAATTTCTCAAATGAAAATAATGTTGATTTAGTTTCTTTAGCAACACATGGAAGAAGCGGTTTATCTCTGTTATTTAATTCAAGTATTTCTATTGATTTATCTAAAAATGTATTAAAGCCCGTACTTACTTTTAAGGCATAATAACAACAAATTAAAGTGGCGTTAAGTTTTTTCAAGTCCCCCTCTTAACCCTTTATTTACTTCATTTCACATTACTGAATCCAATAATCAGCAACCCAAGGCGCAGGGCGAACATACCTGTACCACTTACCTCTTCCTCCTTTTATAGCATTATGTGGATTAATTTCTCCATGAAAAATTATAATTTTAGCTCCTTCAGGTATTGTAGGTTTTTTCCAAAAAGCTAAAGGGAATCTTGAAACACAATCATACTTAAAACTAGGACACCATTTTTTATCCCAATATTGAAGGCTTGAATTATCGTTAATACTATGTGTTAAATATTCTTGCTCATTTCTATGGATTTTTCTTAATTCGTCAAAATTTTTGATAAAATCATTAAAAACATAGCCATGCTTTCCTATTTCAAATCTATAAACAGATGAATTTCCTGTTATTCTCCAAGTTCTCCAACTATGGTCTTTGATAATTCTGAAAGAACCTTCAACGTCAAAAAAGCAATCAATTTTATCAACAATAACAATATCTAAATCTAAAAACAAGGCTGTTCCTTCAAGCCCATACAAATCATCTTTAAGTGTTGTTAATTTTTTCCACATTCTTTCAGGTATGTCTGTACGGATTTTCATCTCTGGAATATCATAACAATCAACATCGTCTATAATTCCAGTGCTGTCATCGGTAAAACAAACCATTTTAAAATCATATGATAAATTCTTTTTTACCATAGCATGCAGTCTGTTTACGTATTCAGGACCGTACAACGTACCCCATTTCATGCAAAATATATACTTCATTCCTGTATTTTTATTACTCATAATGTACTGTTTTTTAAGCAAATCTTCTTTCAATAATTTCAAATAATCGAGCTTCGTGAACCTCTTTACCTGACCAATTATACTCAGGCTTTATCATCTTATTGATAAAATTTTTAGCTTCTTTTTCTGTTTTAAAAGTATTCAGCTGCGAAATTACTCTATTAAAATCATTTTGATTGCCATTAAACAAATGTCTTACAAAAACAATCCTATCATTTAAGTCTATTTGAATAGTACTTTGTAAAAAATCGTTTAATGATTTTTTCACTGGTGCTTTTTCAAATAAATCAGCCATAATATCAACAGAAATTGTTCCGTCTAACTCTTCTTCAAGGGTTTTTGTTTTTAGTTCATCAGTATTTTTAACATCATTTTCAACTTCATTTTTACCCGTATCTTTTTTACTTGCATCTTTTTTACTTGCATCATCAGGATCAGATAATAAACGAGCTATTTCATCAAAAGGCTGTTCTGTAATTTCTTCGACGGCCTTTAAAACAACTAGCTTTTTAGGTTTTTCTTCAGGTATTAAATTAATTGACTCATTTAAAGCATCCTTTACCGATACAACATCTTTCTTTTCGGTTCGTTTTTCTGTTTGTTTTACGAATATTTCTTCAATCTTTTCATCAAGATTTTTATCATTTTCTTTTGTGATTTTCTCTTGATTTTTCCCTTCAATTTTCACTTGAATTTTTTCAAAAGGACTTACTAAATGATTTTTAACAGAAGTATCTTCAATAATTTTACTATCAAAAACAGTAGTATCAGCAATTTTTGTTTCAATTATCTTATTTTCAGGGATTTTAAATTTAGGAATTTCGTCAAGTTCTTCTTCTAGTTGATAAACGACTGTTTCTTTTTTTAATAAAGAAATTTCAAGGTCTCTTTTTTCAATTTCAATTCTGGTTCTGTTTTGTTCTGCCAATAAAACATCACTCAATAACTCTTCTTTTGATTTCGAAGGATTTGGCGTATTATTTATGTATTCTTCTATATAGACTAAAACCGAAAGTTTTTCATAAACTTCATATGCCTTCTGCTTTAACTCAAACACATCTTCCTTATTTTTCATCTGTAAAATAGCGTGTGCTAAACTGGTTAAATCTGACGCTAGCTTTTTGTGCATAAGTTGTTCTTTTGATTTTAATTTTTACTGTTTAATTTTAATAAATTTGTTCTTTACTCGAAAGTAAGACAAAAATCAATAATTAGCGCCTAAAAATACAAAATGTTTCTCGAAAATACAGTAAATCATACAGGGCAATTTGGTTGGATTGAAGTAATATGTGGTTCAATGTTTTCAGGAAAAACTGAAGAATTAATCCGCAGACTCAAACGTGCCGAATTTGCAAAACAACGTGTTGAAATTTTTAAACCAACTATAGATACTCGTTATGACAATCAACAAGTAGTCTCACATAATGCGACCAAAATTAGATCAACACCCGTTCCTTGTTCTTCCAATATCTTATTACTAGCAAACAATGTTGATGTTGTTGGTATTGATGAAGCACAATTTTTTGACTCAGGCATCGTTGCTGTTTGTAATGAACTAGCCAATAGAGGTGTTCGAGTTATTGTGGCAGGTTTAGATATGGATTTTAAAGGAAATCCTTTTGGACCAATGCCCGCTTTAATGGCTACGGCAGAATATGTTACAAAAGTACATGCTGTTTGCACACATACCGGTAACTTAGCACATTATAGTCATCGAAAAGCGGCCAGTGATGACCTTGTTTTATTAGGTGAAGTACAAGAATACGAGCCTTTAAGCAGAGCTGCTTATTACAAAGCAGTACAAGAACAACATAAAAAGAAAGAAAATTTATCCGATGAATAATCATGTAACTATTTTAGAAATTGATGCAAAATCAATTGAGCATAATCTTGCTTTTTTTAAGCAAAAACTAAATCCTGACACTAAAATTTTAGCTGTTGTAAAAGCTTTCGGATACGGAAGTGAAGCCACAGAAGTTGCCAAATTAGTACAAGATAAAGTTGATTATTTTGCCGTAGCCTATTCAAATGAAGGAATTGTTTTACGTGAAGCAGGGATTAAAACACCTATTTTAGTATTACATCCGCAGCTTCAAAATTTAGAAGATATTGTAAAATATAGGCTAGAACCAAACTTGTACAATTTTAAAATATTTGATGCTTTTTTAAAATTAGCAGATCAAAAACCCCTGATGAACTATCCTATTCATATTAAATTCAACACGGGTTTAAATAGATTAGGGTTTTGGCATACCGATACACCAAAGCTTATTTCGGAATTAAAAAAATCGAATAATGTTAAGGTAGAATCTGTTTTTTCGCATTTAGCTGCTAGTGAAGACCCGAATGAACAAGAATTTACCATCGGACAAATTAATAACTTTGCTTATATTGTAAAACAAATTTATGAACACTTAGGCTACAAGCCGATGATTCATATATTAAATACCTCAGGCGTTGTTAATTACCCACAGGCCCAGTTTGACATGGTGCGTATTGGCATCGGATTGTATGGTTTTGGAAATAATCCTAAAGAAACTGCTCAGTTAAAAAACACCCATACTTTAAAATCAATTATTTCGCAAATTCATATTATTCAACCTGGTGAAACTGTTGGCTATAACCGTGCATTTGTAGCAAATAAACCTACCCGTAGTGCAACAATTCCTATTGGTCATGCCGATGGAATTTCACGTAAACTAGGTAAAAAAGAAGGCTTTATTTTTATCAACAATAAACCAGCGCCTATTATTGGAAATGTTTGCATGGATATGATTATGGTTGATGTAACCAATATTGATTGCAATGAAGGTGATGAAGTTATTATTTTTAACCATCAGCAACATATCGAATACATTGCCCATAAATGTGAAACCATTCCGTATGAAACACTTACCGCTATATCTCAACGTGTAAAAAGAGTGGTTAAACACTAATTTTTACTTATAATTGCAAAGTATTAACTATTAAATCAAAAAAACATGAGTATGCTTAAGGAATTTAAAGAGTTTGCAATGAAAGGTAACTTAGTCGACATTGCTGTTGGTTTTGTTATGGGTGCTGCTTTTAAACAAGTAGTAACTTCTTTTACAGGCGGAATTGTATCTCCATTAATCGGGTTATTATTTAATGCTGACTTTAAAGATTTAAAATACATCGCTAAAGAAGGGGTTGCTGATGCAGCAGGAAAAGTAACTGGTGAAGTTGCGATTCTTTATGGTGAATTTTTAACTAACATTATTGATTTTATCATCGTTGCTTTTGTAATGTTTATGGTTGTAAAAGGTGTGAACGCTTTAAAGAAAAAGGAAGAACCAGCTCCTGAAGCTCCAAAAGGACCAAGCCAAGAAGATTTATTAGCTGAAATTAGAGACTTATTAAAAAAGTAATATAACCACTAACTACTATATTAAAGGCGATAAAATTATTTTTATCGCCTTTTTATTTTCTACAAATATTCTAAATAATTTCTTAAGATAAATTTATTCGAATATTGAACAAGTATTATTATCGCTTCCTTAAATTTGCTTGTATCAAAATACACAAAATATGGCATCGCATACAGTTACAACAGTTTGGAAAGAAAACATGCAATTTGAAACCGACAACCCTAGCGGGCATAAAGTTTTTATAGATGTTGGCGAAGAAAGTGGTGGAAAAGGTGAAGGTTTAAGACCAAAAGCAATGATGTTATCGGCATTAGCAGGCTGTTCAGGCTTAGATATTATTCCTCTTTTAAACAAAATGAGAACTTCAATAACTGACCTTAAAATGGAAGTTACTGGCGAGTTAACCCAAGAACATCCTAAATATTACCACATAGTTACTGTTGATTATCATTTTTATGGAACTGATTTAAATGAAGAAAAAATTAATAAAGCAGTACAATTATCTGTAGATAAATATTGTGGTGTAATGGAAATGTTTCGAAGATTTGCAGAAGTAAAAATCACATCTCATTTTCATAATCAATAACAAATAAATATCAGAAACTATGCGTTGGACGTTAAAACAAACTCCCGATTTATTAAAAGTAACTCAATTAGCTAAAGAATTATCTGTTGAAAAAACGCTGGCTAAAATTTTGGTACAACGAAATATTGATACTTTTGATAAAGCAAAACAGTTTTTCCGTCCTTCTTTAGATGATTTGCACGACCCTTTTTTAATGAAAGACATGGATTTAGCCGTGCAACGCATTGAAAAAGCGATTGCAAACAACGAAAATATTTTGGTTTTTGGCGATTATGATGTTGACGGAACCACCGCAGTTTCGTTACTTTCTTCTTATTTAAAAACAATTCACCCAAACATTTTCACCTATATTCCTGACAGATATGCCGAAGGATACGGCGTTTCATACATGGGAATTGATTTTGCTGATGACAATGATTTCTCTTTAATTATTGCCTTAGATTGTGGAATTAAAGCTATTGATAAAGTTGCTTATGCTGCTGATAAAAACATCGATTTTATTATTTGCGACCATCATAAACCAGGTAAAGAAATTCCGAAGGCTGTTGCTGTTTTAAATCCGAAGCAAATAGATTGTTTTTATCCTTATGATGAATTATGTGGTTGTGGCGTTGGTTTTAAATTGATTCAAGCATTAGCCTCAAAAACAGGGCAAACTATTGATGATTTAATACCATATTTAGATTTGGTAGCCACCGCAATTGCTGCCGATATTGTACCGATGACAGGCGAAAACAGAACCTTAACCTACTTCGGATTACAAGTTATTAACACAAAACCACGCAACGGAATTAAAGCCATTATTGAACAGTTAGATAAAAAAGAATTAACCATTACCGATGTTGTTTTTATCATCGCTCCTCGGATAAATGCCGCAGGAAGAATGAAACACGGAATTCATGCCGTAAATCTTTTAACAGAAATGGATTTTGATACAGCTGTTGAATTTGCTTCATCAATTGAAAAATTTAATGCTGATAGAAAAGGAATCGATAAAAAAATCACCCAAGAAGCTTTACTTCAAATTGAAGAAAATAATGAAACTGAAAGATTTACTTCGGTTGTTTTTGATGAAACTTGGCACAAAGGAGTTATCGGAATTGTAGCTTCTCGATTGATAGAAACCTATTACAGACCTACGTTAGTTTTTACAAAAAGTGGCGATAAATTAGCGGCTTCGGCACGTTCGGTAAAAGGATTTGACGTGTATAATGCCTTAGAACAATGTGCTGAATTTATTGAACAATTTGGTGGACATAAATATGCTGCGGGTTTAACTTTAGAACCAGAACAATACGAGAATTTCAAAAATAAATTTGAAGAAGTCGTTGCTAAAACTATTGATAAAAATTTATTAACCCCTGAAATTAGTATTGATGCAGAATTAGATTTATCGGAAATATCGCCTAAGTTTTTTAGAATTATTCAACAAATGGCGCCTTTTGGACCTTTAAATTTAAAGCCGACTTTTTCAACAACTGCCGTTAGAGATAATGGTTTTGGAAAACAAGTAGGTGCTGATAAAACACATTTAAAACTAAATATTATTTCTGCTGCCGATAAAAAAACATACAGCGCTATCGGTTTTAGTTTAGGAAAAAAACTTCCTTTAATTAAAAACGATTTTGATATCGCATACGCACTAGATGAAAATACTTGGAACGGAAATACCAGTATTCAACTGCTTTTAAAGGATATAAAATAAGTTTATCGTCATGCTGAATTTATTTCAGCATCGCATTAACCTTTACTATATGGTTAATGACGTATTAAAAAACTAAAACTTTCGGTAAGTAATGAATTTATAAAAAAGAATTTTACTTTAAGTTTAGCAGTTATTTTTTGTTTTCAATCTGCTTTAAAATATATTCTAAAGCTGCGTTTACATTACTATTATATTGCTCAAAAGTTGGTATAACTTTATAGTCAGGAATTACCCCACTTCCAAAAGGAAGTTTTTGTTCAACATTCATAACAAATTGTAAAGCAGGAATGTCTATTTCAATTTTCGAATTTGGTAAAATAAGTTCTTGGCTATAACCACTTGTGTTTCCCAAATATCCACCGCCAGTTTCTTGCCCAACAAAAGTCCCTCTATCATTTGAATAAACCATATTGCTAAATTCACTTCCACCAGAATAAGTTATTGGACTGATGATGACATATAGCTTTCCTGTAAATTTGTTTTTCGGTGCTTTTTTGTACGCCATTAAACCATATCCAATCCATTTTTTCCTTTCTAAAGAGCCATCTGGCATTTTTTTGTTTACAAATGTCCTTTCTAAAAATCCAAATGTTTTTAATGTTATTGGCTTGTCAATACCATTATCAAGAACTGCTTTTTGAGTTTTTGCCCTGACTTTCTTATATTTTTGATAATTGTCTCCTAAATATGAATAAACGATTCCTTCATTACCTTCATTACCACCTCCGTTTTCGCTTACATCAATTATTAAATTTGTAATATTATTATTTGAAATTGACTCAAAACTATTTTCTAAAAATTTACTCAAACTTCTTTCTTTAGTTTGCTTTTTTATATCAGAATTAGAAAACGAATGAAGTCCTAAATAAGCAGTTGTTTTATTTAATATTTTAAACTCTAATAGGTCTTTTTCTTTAGCATCTTTATTGTTTGAATTTCTTGAACGTAAATGGTTGTTGATATTTTCAATTTTTAAAGATTTAATAACTATTAGGTGCTCTAATTCTTTAAATTTAATATTTACATCTTTAATATTTCCGTAGTGGTAAAAATAATATTTAGAGAAATTAAACCCTTTTAGATCACTATATTTAACTGTTTTTATAAAACCATCTGAAGCAAATAAGCTTCCAATTTTCGCAACAATATCGATAGGTTTTTCACCATTTATCAATTCAATTTCCTTTCCTTCAATTTTCAACTCTTGATAATTCGAACCATTTTTGAAACAATATAGTTTTGTGCCAAGAAAGACAAAAGTTAAAGGAATAAAAGCAGCTTCTTTATTTATCTTTTCTTTTACCCTTTTCGGTAAATATATATCTGTATGATCTTCTCTTGAAAGCCCTACTAAAGGCGCAATGAGTTTATGAAATTCAAGCACATTCAGATCTTTATTTATTTGTGTTTTTACTTTTTTGAAAGCATTATCTACACTGTCTTTTGGTGTGTACCAATACATTCCAGCGTGGAACTTATTCAATCCTTGATAGAGAATCTCTAAATCGTTGTGTAGTTTTTGTTTCTCAATATTCGGGAAATTGCCAAAATTTTGACCAAGAGAAATTTTAAATGATAAAGTCAAAATAATTAAAAGGATTGATATCTTATTCATTAGCGTTTTTTTTAATTGGCTACGGAAAATTCAGGTTGACCGATGCAATTTCTTATTTTTCTGCTATATTTTTTTTCAGATGAAATTTAAACAAGCTCTTCGTTTTTTAGTTAAACTTAGACCTCACAGGTTTTAAAAACCTGTGAGGTCTGTTAATATGGCAGAAGATTCTATAAATCTGTATTCACGTATTCGAATTGAATTTCTGTTTTATCTTATATTCTTTTTAGATAAAATTTAGTTTTAAGTACAAATGCCTAGCCCCGATTGAAGCATTTGTTTGAGCTCTTTTTTGTTTTTTTCAAACAAAAAAAGCGAGTGCGGAAAGCGGGAAATTGCTTCAAAAAATCTTTAATCTGTTTTATATAATTCTGATTTTATGATTCCTTCTTTTTAATTGCACGCATCAATCCTTCTTGCGCAACCGATGCCACTAAAACGCCTTTTCGGGTGTAAATATTACCTGTTGCAAAACCTCGAGCGCCAGATGCACTAGGGCTTTCGATTGAAAATAATAACCAATCGGAAAAATCAAAATCACGGTGAAACCACATAGAATGGTCTAAACTTGCCATTTGTGTATTGCCAAAATTAGCAACGCTCGCATTGGGGTTTAAGCAGGCGGTTAATAGGTTGTAGTCGGAAATATAGGTTAAAATTTGCTGCTTTAAAGCCAAGGTTAAATTACTTGGAGCGTCTTTTAATTTGAACCAAACATCGACAACTGCTGGCAAATTTTTTAAGTCGAGCGGGTTTGCTAGGTGAACAGGTTTAAAATCAATAGGGCGATCAATGCTTAAAAATGCTTTTAATTTTTTGGGCAAAAAATGATCAAATTCAACCAACATATCTGACCAACTTAACAATTCTTCAGGTTGTTTGATGTCTTTTTTAATGGGCTTTTGATGCTGATAACCTTCCTCCTTTTTATGAAAAGAACAGGCTAATATAAAAATTGTTTTATCGTTTTGAGAGGCGGTTATACGTCGGGTTGAAAAACTTCCGCCATCGCGAATTACCTGTACATTATAAGTAATTGGCAGTTCTAAATTTCCTGCTTCTAAAAAATACGAATGCAAGGAATGTAAAATACGCTGGTCTGAAACCGTACGATACGCAGCATTTAAAGACTGTGCCAAAACTTGTCCGCCAAATACAATGGGACTTCCAATATCTTTACTTATTCCTTTAAAATTATTGTTATCTGTATTTTTTAAGGTTAATATACTTAATAATTCTGCTGTATTTTTCATAGCTACAATTTAAGTTCTGATAGTGTTTTTTTTTCTTTAAAAGGATATTGCTGTTTAAATTCTGATGGTTGAATTTTTTTCAAAAACAAACTTAAAATACTGTTTGTAATGGTTTTTTTGTGGCGTAAATAAATAGTCAAATCTTGTGGAACAGCACCGACTGAACTTTTTATTTCGCTAGCGGTTCGTCCAAAATTTATGGTTTTTACTTGATTTTCTATTCCTAAAGAAATATAATCGTATAACATTCGCTGATAAATAGCGTACTCTTTATTGTTCTGATAATCGATTCCTACAAAGTGAGCATCTAATGAATTTTGATTAAAAATCCCTGATAAAAAACCAACTAATTTATCTTCTAACCAATAGGCTTTTAAAAAATAAGCATCACCTAAATTATCTTTTAAAGTTTGAAAAGTTTGTAAATTGAAATCGCCTAAATTAAAACTCGCTTTGCTTGAAACTGTTTTATATAAAAAAGTCATTTCAGGTAATAAATCTTTTAATCTGTCTGCGGTAATATCTTCGGTTTTTAAAACAGCACTATTTTTAAATGCTTTTCTGGCTTTTACTCTGAATTTTGTTTTTAAAGCGGCTAAATAATCATCTAATGAATTCCAATTTTCAGCTACATGTAAAATCATATTAGGATCTACATTAAAAGAATTATAATTTTTTTCTTTTAATACCGATTTACTAAATAATGATTTATTTTCAAAATCTTTTAACATAAAAGCATCGGCTGTGTTTTCAATTTTCAAATTAGAAAATTCTGTTATAGCTTGGGCTATTTTGGGAATAATTTCATTTCTTTTTTGATTTTTTTTGATAAAAATACCGTGCTCACCACTTACAAAAGTATTACCACAAGTAAGTATTTTAAAGGCTTTTTCAGGAGATAAAAAACCCGATTTTCGTCCCATACATTTTACCCAATGTACAATAGATTGCATCTCATTTTTAACGCTGTCTAAATAAAAATCGACTATTTGAAGGGTTGCAAAAGCAATTGCTGTATTTTTTTCATCAAACAAAACAATATAAGCAAATTGTATTTTTGAATTATTTTGCTGTAATGCTTTTAAGTACTTCGGATGAAAATACCAGTTGTTTGTACAGTTTAATGCTGCCCAAATATCGGTAGATATTTCATGAACATCATTAAAATATTGAGCATTTAAATTGGGTTTATTACAAGATAAAATACACACAGGTTTTGGTTCTATTTTTGGTGTAAAATACTAAAAGTTTATCTAATCGATGTTATACAACGCCATTATTCCAAACGGGTACATTTAAGAGTTTGCTAATTTTTAGCATATCGCTTAAAATATAGGTTTTATCACCGTGATTTAATAAATTATAGCGTTCACCGTTTTTAGTGATTAAGTTCAATTCATAGGAAAAATAACTTCCCGAAGAACTGCTGCCTGATATAAATTTCTCTAAAACCTGTAAGGCGTGTACTTGCTGAAATGTTAATAATTCTGCTCCTACAATTATTTTTCTTTTTCGAGTGTATATATATGCTTTTGGCGAAAACATAAATAATAAAATAACTCCTACAATGAAGAAAACACCTCCTGATGTAAAAAATAATTTTCCGCCTTTCATAAAAGTAAGCGGAATATCGGAAGTTTGATAAAATTCGTAAAATGAAACAGCGACATAATTTAATCCTATCAAGAAAAAACTCCAGGCAAAAACTTTGGTAAATGAACTTCCTGTTATTTTATAACCTTGTGCTGTTTTTTTAAATGTTTCACTCGCAAAATTGCTTCCTGAACTTTCTAAACCATCCCACGAAATAGTTTGTCCTATTTGATCGGTCGTAAAATCATCAAAAATAAAATCGATTTGTTTGTTTTTAGAGGATGTTTTTTTTCTATTAGATAGATAACTTGTTACTAGCATACCGATTCCCATAAAAACTAAAACAAGTAACATTCCGCCTGTTTTATAATATAGAAATTTTTGTTTACCATACACTTTTTGATGAACAGGCACAGTTATTTCTAGTTTTTTAAGTAAATGTGTGCCTTTTCGATTTAGTTTTTTGGCGTGTTTTAAAGAGTCTAAAGTGCGAATATCATTTTGAAGCGTTATTTGCTGTTTATTATATCTTTCATATTGCTTTTGAATTTGCGGTACAAATACAAAATAAATCATTCCGATAGGTATTAATAAAAAAAGCCAAGAGCTTTTGAAGGGTAATTTTTGCATTTACTGTTTTTTAGTACACGTTATTAATGATTAAAACTATAAATTCTGATAAACAAACGGGTTATTTATCAGAATTTAAATTAGAAAACAAACGCTAAGTTAGTCTAAAACAACTAGTTTAATTGCGTGATATCCGTCAGATCGTACGCCGATTAACCCTGAAACTGTTGCGCCTTTTTTAATGGTAGTATTGGTTATATTATAGTCGAATAACTCTTTTTTAAATTTTTTATTTGCCGAATTTGCAGCAATCATATTTCCTCCTGCTATTGTTGGCCCTACAATTAAACCAACAGGTGTTGAGCTTGTTTGTTGATTGTAGCCATTGCTAGAATCGGTGGTGTAAAATCTTAAAGGTGTTAATAATAAATACCATAAATAAGAAGCAACGCTTTGTTTTAATGATTTAAAAACCATTTCATTTTCCATAATATATAAACCTGCGCCATCGTCGTAGGTTAATTTTAAGTCTTTATCAAAAACAATATCTTTATCAGAATTATTAGTCAATTTAACTGCAATTAACCGAATACCTTTTGAAAGTTCTTTTTTATGATATTTTTTTTTCAATAACTCGTATTTATATTCAAGAATAACCCCTTTATCGGTACTTTTTGATATATAATTAAGTGTTTCAGGACTAATAGTTTTATAGCCTGAAGCACAGCTTGTTGCTAAAGATAGTAGTACTAAAAGGGAAATTGTTTTAAATAAATTCATTTTATATATTTTTATGATTCAAAAATAGCTTAAAAAATAAAGCCACAAACAATTAATCGTTTGTGGCTTTATATAAAAAATTTAGTGACTTATTTATAAGGTAATTACCCTACAAGATTAATTATTTTTCCAGGAACAATAATTATCTTTTTAGGAGCTTCTCCTTTTAATTGCGCAATTGTACGCTCGTCTGCTAATACAATTTTTTCAATTTCTTCTTTTGATAAATCTAATGCTAACTCTAAAGTAAAACGCATTTTTCCGTTAAAAGAAACTGGGTAGTTTTTAGAACTTTCTACTAAATAAGAGGCATCAAATTCAGGGAAATCAACGGTAGAAATTGAACCTTCATGCCCTAATTGATTCCATAATTCTTCCGCAATATGTGGTGCATATGGAGATATTAAAGCTAATATTGGCTCTAAAATAGCACGTTTATTACACTTTAAAGCAGTTAACTCATTTACCGCAATCATAAAAGTAGAAACCGAAGTGTTAAAAGAGAAATTCTCTATATCTTCTTGTACTTTTTTAATGGTTTTATGTAAAATTTTAAATTCTTCTTTTGTCGGTTCAGCTTCGGTTATAATAACTCCTTCTTCGCCAACATATAATTTCCATAATTTCTTTAAGAAAGAATATACTCCTGAAATACCTGAAGTTTTCCAAGGTTTAGTTTGTTCTAAAGGACCTAAAAACATTTCAAATAAACGTAATGCATCTGCTCCAAATTCTTCACAAATTAAATCAGGATTTACAACATTGTATTTAGATTTTGACATTTTCTCAACCTCTCTGTAACATACAAATTGATTATCTCTTCCAAAAACAAACTCAGCAGTTTCAAATTCTGATCTCCAAGCTTTTAATTTATCAATATTTACATTGATATCTCCTTCTAAAGTACTTACACAAATATGAATTGGTCTGTACGTTAAAGATTCTTCTGTTTCTTCTGTTAAACCTGCTTCGACTAATTTTTTATGTAATCGAGAACCTAATTTATCATCAGCTTCAGTATCTTCTATTTGATTTTCTCCTTGAAAATAATCAGCTGAAACATATAAATTATGTTTTTTACCATCAAACAATGCTTCATAAACAAGTGCTGATGTTCCTAAAATCATTCCTTGATTGATTAGTTTTTTTGCAAATTCATCAACAGGTAAAGCGCCTTTATCGAACAAGAATTTTTGCCAAAAACGAGCATATAATAAATGTCCTGTTGCATGTTCAGAACCTCCAATATATAAATCGATTTCTTTCCAGTAATCAGCCGCTTCTTTGCTTACAAATTCTCCTTCGTTTGTAGCATCCATATAACGGTTAAAGTACCAAGAACTTCCTGCCCAACCTGGCATGGTGTTTAATTCTAAGTTAAAAACAGTTTCGTTATTAATTAAATCGTTAGAAACTACTTCGTTTTTATCAGTATCCCAAGCCCAAACCTCCGCATTTCCTAAAGGTGGTTTTCCATCTTCGGTTGGCAAATATTTTTCAACTTCTGGTAAAACAATTGGCAAGTATTTTGCATCAATCATTTGTGGCATTCCGTCTTTATAAAAAACTGGAAAAGGCTCTCCCCAATAACGCTGACGACTAAATACAGCGTCACGTAAACGGTAATTTATTTTTCCAAAACCGAAACCTTGCTTTTCCATTTCATAAATGGCTAATTTCATGGCTTTTTTATATGATAAACCATCTAAGAAATCAGAATTTGCAATTTTAGTTCCTTCTTTATCTGCATGTGCAGTTTCAGAAACATCAACATCAGCAAAAATATTAGGAATTGCTAATCCGAAGTTTTTTGCAAAATCATAATCACGTTGGTCACCACAAGGAACTGCCATAACAGCACCTGTTCCGTAGTTTACTAATACGTAATCACCAATCCAAATTGGTACTTGTTTTCCTGTAAATGGGTGTAAAGCATATGCTCCTGTAAATACTCCCGAAATAGTTTTTACATCTGCCATTCTATCTCTTTCAGAACGCTTTGCCGTTGCTTTGATATACGCATAAACAGCTTTCTTTTGAGATTCACTTGTAATTTTAGCTACTAACTCATGTTCTGGAGCTAATGTCATAAAAGATACTCCGTAAATAGTATCAGGTCTTGTAGTAAAAACGTCTATTACATAATCGTTTTGTACAACTGTTTCTGCTACCTCAACTGTTGATTTCTCAAGAGGTTTTGCAAATTGAATGGTATTATTAATTTTAGATACAACACCTAAAACATTTTCTAAAACCTCTTCATTTGTAAAACGAACGATATGAAGTCCTTCATTTGCAAAATACGTAGTTCTTGCCGCTTCATCTTCTTTACCAGAAAATTCAACAACAATATTTTTTGCTAAACATACATAATCTACTAAAAATGTACCGATAGTATATTTTTTTCTAAATTTTGATGCTCCTTTTTTATTTTTTAATTCATTCCAAAGTACTTCTTCAGCCTTTGATAAGTTTAAACGCATTTCTTTTAATGCCTCTAATTCTTTGAATGATAATTTTACACCAGCTTCCACTTCTAAAGCATCTACTTTAAAAGTTACCATTGCTCCTTGGCTTCTTCCAATCCAATTTGTTTGGCTATCTTTTAAAGGTTGTGGCCAGTCGATGTTTTCTAAACCATCTAATAAACGTTGTGAATATGCTGAAATTCGCATAGACCATTGGGTCATTTTTTTGCGAACTACAGGATGCGCTCCACGTTCTGATACACCGTTTATAATTTCATCATTTGCCAATACTGTTCCTAACTCAGGACACCAGTTTACTTCGGTATCAGATAAATAAGTTAAACGATATTGTAATAAAATAGCTTCTTTTTCTTTATCAGAAAAGCCATTCCAATCATCCGCAGAAAAAACAGCGATATCTTCTTCTGAAACTGCATTTACAGATGTGTTTCCTTTTGTTTCAAATACAGAAATTAAAGTTGAAACATCTTCAGCTTTATCTGAATCTTTATTATACCAAGAATTAAATAATTGGATAAAAATCCACTGTGTCCATTTATAATATTCAGGACTAGAAGTTCTCACCTCACGAGACCAATCGAAAGAAAAACCGATGGCATCTAACTGGCTACGGTAGGTTTCTATGTTTGTTTGGGTCGTAATTGCAGGATGTTGTCCTGTTTGAATTGCGTATTGTTCTGCTGGTAAACCAAAAGAATCATATCCTTGCGGATGCAATACGTTAAATCCTTTATGACGCTTATAACGTGCATAAATATCAGATGCAATATATCCTAAAGGATGCCCAACATGTAGCCCCGCTCCTGAAGGATAAGGAAACATATCTAACACATAATATTTAGGTTTCTCTGATTCATTACTGGCTTTAAATGTTTGGTTATCTGCCCAAAACTGTTGCCATTTCTTTTCTATCTCTTGATGATTATATTGCATTGTATTTCGTTTAAGAAGCTACAAATTTACGTTTATTTTAAATACTATTTTTGTTTATTTTTTATCCATCGAAACAAAAACATAATACTATAGAGCAACAAAAAATAGGTTTAAAAATCGGGGGATTTAAAAACCTATTTAATGCACTATATATTGTTGTTAATTTTTTATCCTTTTACAGGCACAGATACGATTAATTTTCCCCATCCTAAATACATGGTTGCATCATTTTCTTGTCCGTTGAATGCAATTGAAAATGCTTCAATCGATTTTTTTGATGTTGATACACTTGCTGATACTCTTACTACATCTTCCAATTCACTATAAGAATAAGCTCCCCAAACATTTTTGGCGGTACTTAAAATTACCGTCCATTGTTTATCTCCAGGAATGGTAAATAACGTGTAAGTTCCTGATTTAACTTCTTTACCTCCAAAATTTACATCTTTATAAAAGGTGATTTCAGCAGCTTCATTAGCGCCTGTTCTCCAAACTTTCTCATTAGGTGCTAATTTAGTAACGCTTCTTCTTTTTAATTGCGGACGGCTATAAACTACTTTCACTAATTTATCTGAAATTCGATAACTACTAGGGTATGCTGCTACATCCATCGGGCTTTTATCTAATCCTGCAAAACTTTGTGCATTTAGTTGATTAGAAAATAATACTGTTAGTATTAAAACTGCTGTAACAAAGATTATTTTTTTCATGTTGAAATTATTTTAAAGTTGATTAATTTATAATTACTGTTTTCAAAATTACAAACCTTTACTTGAATTATTTCTTAATTATACCCCATACTTCTGTTAAATTTACAACGTACTTAATCAGTTTTTATTTTTTAGATAGTTGTTCGAATAGTACTTAATGACTTCTTTGCTATATGAATTGAAAGTGTTTTAGATTAATTATATTAGTACCCTTGAAACAGAAATAAGTGTGCCTTTTATTGTGAAGGGTTTGTTTGTTTATTTAGTTGTTTTGTGTAATTAGAAAAAAATATGAATTTGAAAGAAATATTTAAAACCTATATTTTTCCTATAATTTTATTATTAATAGGAGCTTATATTAAAGCTGGAGAAAATTTAAAAAGTATAACTGATTATTTTTCAAATAGTACAAGTAAACTTTTGAATTTACTCGATTATCAATTTCATTTATGGCAAATAATTGTGTTTATTGTTTTATTTTCAATATTAAAAGTGGCAATAAGAAAAAAATCTATAAATGAAACAAAACGTGAGAAAAAGATGAAAAAATCAATAAAGAAAATAGGTGATGAACATTTGGTTTATATAAATAATTCAACAGATAGTTTTCTTTTTAAATTCAATGCTAAAGTAAAAAACGAAAGATATAAAATTTTAGATTTAAGACCATATTGTAAAAACAATCATGAATTGATATTAATGACGGAGTTATGTTATGGTGAATATAAGTGTAATTGTGGAAAAGAAATTAATCATAATTTATTTAAAGATGTTGAAAGTGGAATTATTACTTCACTAGAAAAAAATGAATAAAAACTAGCTACAACAAAATCAACCATTACACCCCATTAAAAACATAAATAACACATTCAAAAACAGAAAAAGTTGCCAAATAGTAACTTTTAAGTTACCTTTGTGATATGGATAATAAAGTGCGTAAAGTAATTGCTTATCAGAAATATTTTGAAGAATTTCTATTAAATCAGCCTCAAAAAGTTCAAGACAAAATTTTTAAAGTCATCGAAATTATTGAAACTTACGAGCGAGTTCCTACTCAATATTTAAAAGCAATGGTTGGAACAAATGGACTTTATGAAGCCCGTATAAAATTGGCTTCTAATATTTGGAGGGTATTTTGTTTTTTCGACAAAGGAAAACTTGTAATCCTATTAAATGGATTTCAAAAAAAAACGCAAAAGACACCTAAAAAAGAAATCAAAAAGGCTTTAATATTAATGAATTCGTATTTCGAAGAAAAAAACACATAAAAATGAACACGACAAGCTGGAAAGACATAAAAAATAATGTTTACGGAGAAAAAGGAACTGAGCGTAGAGATGAATTAGAACGTGATTTTGAATCGTTTAAAATAGGTCTTTTATTACGAAACGCAAGGGAGGAAAAAAACTTAACACAAAGCCAGTTAGCAGATTTGGTGGATAAAAAACGAACCTATATCTCTCGAGTTGAAAATAATGGGAGTAATTTAACATTGAAAACATTATTTGACATCGTAGAAAAGGGACTTGGTGGAAAAGTGAATATTCAGATTGAAATATAACACTTTACAACAAAAGCAACCATTTTTGATATTTCAAGGGATAATAATAAAGTTTTAAAACCACCTTTTATGGAAAATTTAATTAAAAATCTTTTAGAAAAATCTAAAAAAAAGACTACTGTTTCTTATGCAGCTAAGAATAGTAGAATAAAATTTGATGAAAATTTCGGGAAAAACAAAATGGAAATAGCCTCAAAATTAATTGGCGAAAATTCAAATTCTCTTTCTGAAAGATTAGCTTCAAAATAAAAAAGACTAAATAAACTACAAAAACCTCTTAAAAAGAGGTTTTTTGTTTTCCAATAATATCACAAGGAAATATACTTTTGTTAAAAATGCGTTTTTTTAAATTTAAATAATTGTTCAAATAAAAATATCAACAACAAACTCACTCCAAACATTGGTAACAATACCCCTAATAAAACAAGTATAAAAACAATCAGTTTGCCTACTTTAAATTGAGATGATACTTTTGGAACGCCCCAACTTCCTTTTTGTTTTCTTGATAAGTACGAAAATAAACCCGCAATTGTCATTATTGTTAAACCGATAGCAACGCCAAACATTAGCCACCAATTCCAGCCACCAAACTGCCCTTGATGAAATGCCATTACCCACATTCTTCCACGCATTAAAAAACCGACATCACTCCAAGTATGCTCTTTAATTAATTCACCTGAATACTGATTAAAATGTAACTTTTTCTGAGCATCTAAAGGAAATGTTTTATTCGAAACACTAAACGTACTTTTTGCTGATTTTGGCAAACCAATGCTAATTACTCCTTGTAATTTTTGCTGATTTGTAATGGCAACCATTTCATCTATTGATAAGGTTTTTATCTTTATAGTTTCTTTATTTTTTACTTCGGATATTAAACCACGTCCGCTCCATGTTTTAGGAAATCCTGTATTGCTTACTTTTTGAACCCATTTAAAATTACTTCCAAAAACATCTGTCCACGGCAAACCTCCCGCTAAAACGAGTAATAATAAAATCGACATCCAAAAACCTGTAACAGCGTGTAAATCTCTAAATAAAGTTCTTTTTCCTTGATTACATCGAATTGTAAAAAGCCCTTTTAAATCTTTAAAATTAGAAAATGGAAACCAAATATATACTCCTGTTATAATTAAAACCACCATCCAACTGGCAATTAATTCAATAAGTAATGTTCCTACTTTTCCTGCTAATAATTCGCCGTGTAATTTTCTTATAGAATACATCCACGAAGTTTTAGGCGAAAACATTCCTGAAACTTCGCCTGTATATTGATTTATAAAAACAGTTTTTTTATGACTAAACCTTCCAACTACAAATTCCGTAGCTTTTTGAGGATTATCATTAATAACCATTGAATTTGGTTTCTTTTTTAATTTTTTAATAGCATTCTCCCACTGTTGTTGATACGAAATTGGTGTTGTTTGCAAAGTTTCAACCTCTTGAATGTTTTGAATTTTCGCAATTGCATTACTTTGTACATCAGGATTGAACAAATAAACAGCACCAGTTATCGATAACATCAATATAAAAGGCAAGGAAATAAGCCCAGCAATAAAATGCCATTTCCAAAGCCATTGATTTAGTTTTCTATTTTTCATTTTATAAAATTTTAAAAGTCTTTTTACTTTAGTTATTAAAAAAATAAAAAGGGAGTAAAAAGACTTTTTATTTTAAAAATTTGATATTAAACGGAATATTAAAAGTTGTACTTCACCCCAAAATGAAATGCTCTTGGAGCACCTACACCATATTTTGTACTTCCATATCTATAAGAAGCCCTTGTTGAATATAACGTGTCAAAAATATTTAAGCCCTGTGCCCAAACATCAAATTTTTTGTAGGTATAATTTGCCTTCAAATTAAAAATCTGATGCCCATCATAAGTACTTGTTCCCATTATTTTATTTCCTGAAGCATCCTTTGCTATAATAGCTTCATTTTCAAGACTCGTATTATACGCTCCTATTTGTTCGTGCTGAAATGTTACTAACAAATTATCGATTGGCGTATATTTTAACGACATCGAAGCAATATAATTTGGTGCCGTTGGCATATCGGTATTTGAATGATCAATTTTTGAATATGCCTTTGTTTTTTTATCTTTTACAGCCTTGTAAAACTCCAGATATTTATGTGTAGCGTAACTTGCATTATAATCAAAAGTTAAATTGTTTAAAATTTTCCAATTAACCCCTAACTCAATTCCTTGCGAACGTGTTTTTCCTGCGTTTTGCTTTAAATAATTTCCACTAGCATCCGAAGTGGTAACCAGCCTGTTTTTACCATCTAATCTGTAGGCGGTAACATCTAATTTTATATCAGAATTTATAGCTACATATCCTCCAACTTCATAATTATCAAAATTGGCAGGTTTTAGGGCATAAACTACCTCATCAACACCACTATTTCTAAACAACGACCCTACTTGTGGCGGTGTAAATCCTTTTGAATAATTTGAATAAAAACCAATATTGTTGGTAACATTAAAATTCATTCCTATTTTAGGAGATACATTATTATAACTTACTTTTTGGTCTTTTACACCCGATTTTCCTTCATCTTTATTATCGTAATCATAGTTAAAACCATCATAACGCAACGCAGCAGTTACCTTTAAGTTTTCTAGTGGCGAAATTTCAAACTGTGCATACCCTGCATAATTTAAAATATCAGCCTGATAAAACATTTTATATAGGTCTGTTTGCTGATAACCCGTAAATTTCTTGGTGGTTTTATCATAATTCACCTTTATTTTTTTCGCATAATAATCTTGTGGCGAATAATCAACCGTACCTCCTACAATTAAAGAAGCATCTGCAAAATTAAAATCTAATTTATGTTGAACCAACGCTACTGCACTGGTAAATTTATTCGAATTAATTTCACCAAAATCACTTCTTGTTGACATTCTGTAAGAAGGGATTTGATTCATTTCATTATTTCTGTAGATAAAATTAAAAGACGTTTTATTGCTGTCGTTCCATGTTTTATCTAAAGTCGTACGAAAACGCAATGCCGTTGCTTCTCTTTCAGCAAACGTATGATTACTCTTATATTTTCCTGCCAAATAATTTTCTTCGGATAAAGAGCTTGACCCCATATCAGAACGAAAATCGATAAAAGAAACGGTATTTGTCCAACGTAACGTTTCAGAAAAATCATTTACATTTTTAAAGGTAATAGCAAATTTCTCATAATCAGAATGTTCAAGCAAACCATTTACACGGCGCACCTTATGAACTCCTAGGTAAAAACCATGCTTGTCTAAAGCCGTTGTAGATACTTCTGCTTGTACTTTTTGTAAGCCCAAAGTATTTGCTTCCATCGCAAACGAACCGCCAAATTCTTTTCTAGGATTTTTAGTGATAAAATTAATACTTCCTCCAATTGCTTCACTTCCGTAAATACTCGATGCAGGTCCTTTTACCACTTCTACCCGACCAAAAGCAGTACTGTTCATTTCTAACAACGCATTATGATTAAACACTGCAACAGGGCGGATTGGCAAGCCATCTTCCAAGTATAAAAACAACGATTTTGTTGATATTGGCGTACGAATTGCCATCATATGTTGCTCGTTACTTGCCGCCATTGAAGTACTCATATACACCCCAGGAACCTGATTTACCAATTGCTCAATTCCAAAAGCCTTAGACTCTTCAATATCTTTTTCAGTAACCAAACCAATTGCCGCAGGAATATATTTACGTTTTTGAGCTTCACGAGAAGCCGAAACAATAACTTCTTCTAAACTTTCTAAATCTTCTACTAATTGAATTGTGTTTAACTTATTTAAAAGTGTTACAATTTTTGTTTGATAGCCGACACTTGTAATGTTTACTTTTACATTTTTCTGATTTTTTAAGCTTGTTAATTTGATAGAGAAATCGCCATTTAAATTTGAGGCGGTTCCTATATTTTTATTATCTATAGAAATAATAGTAGCTCCAACTATTGGATTATTATTTTTATCAATAATTTTTCCTTGATATTTTTTATATATTTTTTGCTGATTTTGTTGATTTTTTTGTTGTGCAAAATTCTTAGAAATAGGCATAAGAAATGCTATTACTAGGATTAGTACTATTTTTTTCATGATTATAATTTTGTAACTATTTTTTAAAAGTTATAGTTTAAGTATAAGCTTGTTCGGAATTTTACTTCCACCTTTGCTTGTGCTAAATTTTGATTTATTGGATACATTCCTGATGCTCCAAAAGTTATTTTATTGGTATTATATTCCAAGCCAATACTCGAAAACAAGGCGTGTCCGTCAGAACCTTTTACCTCCATGTTAAATTGTTTGTTAACACTGTAAAACTCTCCTGAAATTCCTAATGATGGAATAAATACATTCTTTTTAGTATCTTTTAAAACGTAAAAAAGCGTGCTATTAAAATTAAATTGATTCCCAAAACGGTATTTTTTATTATTCGTGTTTTTATAATAATAACTTAGGTAATTTGTTACACCAAAATCATTATATTTAAAAACATACTGTAGGTTCGACATATAATCAACACTACCGGTTCCTAATTGAAAACTTGGGTTTGTTGAATTGTTAATTTCTTGGGTATATTTTCCTGTAGGAAGCTTTACACCAACACCCACTTTTACAACATGATTTACCATCGATGTTTTTTCGGTTTTCTCGTTATAATCACCTTGTTTTTTATCAAGAATCGTATAATTTGAAAGCAGTGTAATATCGCCTAAGCCCGTTATATTTGTTGTTTTATCGACATAATTTCTATGATGCGCATGATACGGCACAAATACCTGCAATTCTAAATTTGTAGCCACAGGAATTCTTGACCAAAGCTGAATAGTATTAAAAGATTCATCAATTTTAGACGAATCTGTAAAAATTCCATCTTTTGATTCATATTGTTGATACAAATACCGAACCCCTACAAAATTATTGTCGATAATTCCGCCCATTCCTAGGCTTCCACCGTTATTACTACATCCGCAGGCATCACATTCTTCTTCTAAAAAAGCTTTGTATGACTTTGGAAATATCGTATTTGAAAAACCTTGTATTGCAATACTTAAGACTGCTATTGTTAGTATAATTTTATTCTGAAAAACGTTCATCGGTTATAAATTCTAAATCGGTTAATGTGTTTAAAAAGACAAGAATATTTTCTTTTTCTTCTTCGGATAATGCAATTCCTAAGCGTCCGTCTGAATGTTTTAAAATAGGATCTAAATTTGGCGTATTTTGAACATCGTTGCTATAAAAATCAAGCACTCTTTTTAGGGTATAAAAACGCCCGTCGTGCATATATGGTTTTGTTAAGGCGATGTTTCGTAAACTTGGCACTTTAAACTTAAAATTGTCTTTTTCATCTAAAGTAACCTTAGCCCTTCCTAAATCTTTCAATATCGGATGTTCCGCCAAACCATTATTTCGAAAAGAATCGTCTGTAAATAAATCTGTTTGATGACAAGAAGCACACTTTTGTTTAAAGCTCGCTAATCCTTTTTTTTCTTGAGCTGTAAAATTTCCACCTTCTTCATTTCGTACATATTTATCATATTTAGAATTTGAAGAAACTAGCATCATCATAAACTGCGATAAGGCTTTAAGCATGTTTGACATGTTAATTTTACCATCATCAAAAGCCTGTTCAAATAATTTCTGATATTCGTTATCGGCTTTTAATTTATCTAAAACGCCTCCTATTGTTTCATTCATTTCAACAGGATTTGTTATTGGTAATATCGAAAAACGATTAAGGTTATCGGTGGCGCCATCTGCCATAAACTGCTTTAAAAAAGCGGCATTTTGAATAGGTGGCGTATTTCGAACCCCTTGCTGATCATCAATACCATGGCTAAATTGATGCCCGTGATGTGTAAACGCATTTGCTTGCAGATGACAAAAACCACATGAAATAGTTCCATCCGAAGATAATTTACCTTCATAAAATAGCTTTTTACCCAATTCAAAACCTTTTTCGGTTGGTGGGTTTGCCTCTAAATTATATGCTAAGTCGGGGAAATTAGCAGGTTTTTCAAAAACTAATGGAATTTTCACATAAGGTGCTTCTGCTTCTTTACATGATAACATCAATAAGAAACTAAAAAAAAACAGTGTTTTTTTCATAAAAACATTTTAGAAACCTCATCAATTTTTTAATCGATGAGGTTGATAAATATATATTTTACAAGGCGCTAATTAATGGTGCGCTCCTGAATTATGTACGTGATCTACAGTAAACATATGGTCTAATAAATTGTCAAATATCTTCCCTGCTTTTACACCGCCCATAATACTACTTTGTTCTGATAATTTTATAGTGTTTTTTCCTGCTAAAGTTTTAGAAACATCTACTTTTAAATGTACTTGAGGTGCATTTTCTTCAGATACCGCAACATGTTCAATTGCTAAGGTTATTTCTTGATATAAAACAGTGTTTGCAAGGTGTACAGCATAGCCTGTTTCTTCTTTATTCGTTTGAGAAGTAAAAGAACCTTCAAAAGCTAAATTTTTATAACCTGCTGTCCAACTCCAAGTTAAACCGTATTTTCTTGCAGCTACCCAAAGGTCAATATTATCACCTGATTTATCTGCTTTATACGTTTCTTCGTGGTTTAAATATGTTTTTTTATCAACACCGATTCCAAATTTCATTTTGGTATATTTCCCAGCAGGAACATCTTTTAAATCAACTTTTAAATTTTTCACTTTTGTACCGCCACCTTCACTAATAATATAAAAACCTGGTACTGCTACTTCTTTTCCTTCTTCGTTAGTTAATGTAAAATTCCCTACAATATAATCTAAAGCATCAGGGGTTATTTTTTCATCATTTAAAGTATAGGTAGTTCCTAATATAAAATCGCCGTCGGCCATTGCATGGTCAAATTCAACTGAAATATCGTTTTTTCCTTTTAATGCTAATTCATCATCATTATTACTACATGATACAGATACTAATAGTGTTGCTGCTGCAACTAAACTTAAAATTTTATTCATTTTATACGTGTTTACATTCTGATGAACTTTTTTAAGTCATCAGAAAATTATATTTTAAAAAATTTAATAAACAGCCTATAAAACCTATGTTAAAAACACAAGTATAAATTAGGCTAACCGATATAAAAAAGAAGTGTTGGGTGGATGAAATGTAGCATTTTCAAACAGATAAGAATATGTTTGATTGTAGGTAAATAATGCTTTTTTATGATAAGCTGTTAAAGTGTTTTTTGGTAAATTAACCAATTCTATAAAACCTATCGGATAATCTTTAAGAACAATTTGAAGCGATTCAAAATCGTCTTGCTGCTGCTGTTCTATTTTTAACATTAATTGACATTTACCATTACAGGCAAGTTCAGGCTTGTCTTTATTAATACACAAAACTTTAGAAATATAATCATAATTTATTGCATACTCCACAAACGGAGCCACTGGGCGCAACATAGCTACCAGATACAATAAAATAAAAAAATAGATACTTAATTTTTGTAACAAAACGTGTTTTTAAAATAGAAAGAGCAAATATAGTTTAAGTATTTTTTTTACTACATTTTTTAGAGAATATAATATTATTTTTATTTGTTCTAAATAATTATTACATTTGCAGCGAAATTACAGCAAAATGATTATATTTTACACTCAAAATAAGGATGTTAAGAAATTAACGCCGATTATTCCAATACAGCCAAAAGTGGTAGCAAAAGTACTTACAGCAACTTCTTGTAGTAGTGTTTGCTCTTCTAGTTGTATAAAACCTAAAACTAGGTGTTGTAATAAGTACCAAAAAAAAGGCATCAACTGTAAGCGATGCCCTTTAACTTTTGATATAAAAATTGCTTCTTAATTAAAGAACTTTTAATAAAAAATAGCTCTTTTTTCCACGTTGTAATAACACGTATTTATCGGCTATTAAATCTTTGGATGTAATTAAAAAATCTTCTTTTACCTTTTCTTTATTTACTGAAACAGCATTTTCTTTTAAAGCTCTTTTAGCATCTCCGTTCGATTTTAAAAAGCTTGTTTTTCCTGATAAAGCATCAATCATTGATAAACCTACTTGAATATCATCTTTAGAAACTTCGGCTTGTGGCACACCATCAAACACATCTAAAAAAGTTTGTTCATCTAAACTTTTTAAATCATCCGCTGTTGATTTTCCAAATAAAATATTTGACGCTGCAATAGCTTTTTCTAATTCTTCTTGCGAATGCACAAAAGTAGTAACTGCGTTAGCCAATGTTTTTTGAAGCGCTCTTTCGTGTGGTACTTCTTGATGTTTTTCAATTAAATCGGCAATAGTTTGCTGATCTAAAAATGTAAATATCTTAATATATTTAGCCGCATCTTCATCCGAAGTATTTAACCAAAACTGGTAAAATTTATAAACGGATGTTTTATCGGCATCTAACCATACATTTCCGCCTTCTGATTTCCCAAATTTTGAACCATCGGCTTTGGTAATTAATGGGCAAGTCATTGCGTAGGCTTTTGCCTCTTCACCAACATGCATTCTACGAACTAATTCTGTTCCTGTAGTAATGTTTCCCCATTGATCAGAACCTCCCATTTGTAATAAACAGTTGTGGTTTTTATATAAATGATAAAAATCGTATCCCTGAATTAATTGGTAGGTAAATTCGGTAAAACTCATCCCTCCGGTAGTATCACCTGAAATTCTTTTTTTAACAGATTCTTTTCCCATCATGTAGTTTACGGTAATTCGTTTCCCTACATCTCTAGCAAATTCGATGAAGGAGAAATCTTTCATCCAATCATAATTATTTACTAATAAAGGAGCGTTTTTAGCAGTACTTTCAAAATTTAAAAAACGTGCTAAAGTTCGTTGAATTCCTGCTACATTTTTGGCTAATGCTTCTTCGTTTAATAAATTACGTTCGTCTGATTTTCCTGACGGATCACCAATCATTCCTGTTGCGCCACCTACTAAAGCTACGGGTTTATGCCCTGCTTTTTCTAAATGAACAAGTAATATAATAGGTACTAAACTTCCAATATGTAACGAATCAGAAGTTGGGTCAAAACCAATATATGCTGCCGTCATTTCTTTTAGTAATTGCTCTTCAGTTCCTGGCATCATGTCGTGAATCATTCCACGCCAACGTAATTCTTCTACTAAGTTATTCATTTTATTACTTTGTTAAAATTTGCTAAAAATGTGACTTTAAAACACAAAATGTTTCTACTATTTAGAAATATTTATGTTTTAACACAAATATAAAGCTCTTTGGCATATATTTTGAAAAAGAATATATAGTTTTATCAAAAATAATTTAAACAAAAAAAAGAATGAAAAATTTATTGAAACCATTATTTATCGCCTGTAGTGCATTTTTAATCGGAACAACATTTACAAGCTGTGGAGATGATACAGGATTAGTTGAAGGAGGTGAAACTAGTACAGAATATAAACTAGATGTAACTGCAACAAAATTAGACCCTGTTTTAAAAATAAATTCGACAGCAAACAGTTTTGAAACTGTAAAGGTACATTTTGAAGGGGCTGAAAACAAAATGAGACGTTTATACATTACACAAAGTCTTGACGGAGCTACCACTGAATTATATGACGTTGCAACTTCGAATATTACCGTTGAATTAAATAAAGATGATAACTCTTTGAATTTAGGTGATGAAGCAAAAGACGGCTTTACCTACGATATTGTTTTTAAAGCTCCAACAGGTAATAATCAAACTTATGTATATCAATTATGGACTACTCATGGAGGATTTGCTAACTTAAATAGTAAAGGAGATATTTCTAATCCATATCATAAAAATTCATATGATGAGGGAGCTGTTGGTACAATTATCATCAATACAGGAAATGGAATTGGCGATGTAGCTGTAACCGAATTTACTACGGAATTATCTAATTCAGTTCAATTATATGCACCTGATGCTACTGGAAAATTAAAAAGTTTCGTTTCTATTTTAGATGGAAAAACATATAAAATTACACAACAAACAAAAGATATTACTCAACCAGGAGTTACCTTTACTGAACAAGAAAAAAATATCAATGCTGATTACGTAGCTTATTGGGATTTTGGATATTATTATACAACAAAGGCAAGTTTTGCTTCTACAAATGTATATTCTGATAAATTCACATTTATTGATATAAATAAATTTTCTGGATTAACAAAAGAGCAATTAAATAAATTTTACTTCAAAAAATCTTCTTTAGATTTTGATGCTGTTACTAAAAATTCTGATTTAGAAAGTATTACAAAAGGAGCTCAATATATCGAAGACCTTAAAACAGGAGATATTATTGAATTTGTTGATGGTAGAACTGGTGCTAAAGGATTAATCAAAATTGATACTCTTAAAAAAGGATATACTAATAACGATTATATTAAATTTAGCGTAAAAGTTCAAAATGCTAATTTTCTTAAATTATAATTTTCAATAGTTATACTTTAAGAGCCTGTTTAAATTTGTAAAATAAAAAGAAAAAGGTTTCTGAAATTCTATTAAAATGTTTCTTTTGTGGTTCTCAAAACAAAAAAGA
>NZ_OENA01000103.1:2859-6479 GCF_900239185.1 Tenacibaculum finnmarkense | reverse complement strand
TTCTTTTTGATGCCAACTTTTAAAATCACTTAGTTTATTTTTGTAAAGATATTGCAGTCTTTTTCCGTTGAATTTATAATAATCCCCGAATTTACTAGCGCTTACGGCGTTTGTATTAAGAGATACTTTTTAAAAAATCGGCAAACTCGCTGGTTATTCGAGTGCCTTTTGCTATTAAATTCCAATCTCTTTTTATTATTTTCTAACTGCTTAAAAGCGTCCATCTTCGGCGTTTTATATGAAGTAAAACACATTTCCCTCGCAAAGGAAAATCTTCCACCGTTATTTCTGGTAAAAATCCTTTCGATTCCGCTATTTCTGATTCATATTCTTTGGGAAGCATATTCCTTTCTTCTAAATAAAAATGAACCTGATCATTTTCAATTTTATCTGAAATAATATCAAAATAATCTAAAATTCCTTCTGGTAAAAAATACTTGGCTAAAGCTGTATTCAAATCGTCTTTTTTGGAATCACAAAAATAGCTTTTTTGATAACTCTTGTCAATTCGAGTGATTTTAATGACTGAAAGGAATTAAAATAGTATCGAGAATTTGAATTGTTTTCTTTTGATACTAAAAAAGTTCTCGATACAATTTTTGAAGGAAAAAATCACTCGAATTGATAGGGTAGAGATTGGTGGAATTATAGTTGATGTATCGATTTATGAAAATTAACACAAATGCCTAGCCCCGATTGAAGCTTTGTTTGAGCTCTTTTTTGTTTTTTTTAAACAAAAAAAGCGAGTGCGGAAAGCGGGAAATTGCTTCAAAAAAAACAGAAATATCTTGTGCTAAATTGAACTAGAAATGGTAAAATTATAATTTTTTAAACTAAAATAATGTGTCGTATTCAATATTTTTTTTAATTAGATAGCTATTTTTAGGATCCTCTTTTTTTATTGTTAAGCTTTTTTAAATAATAATTTTCTTGATTTTATGTCAAAAAGAAGAAGCTAAAAGGCTTTTTTTATTCGTTCTAAATTTTTTTTATAAAAAATAATTCGCATTTATAGAGCATTTTAAAAGTGTATTAACCTGTCGTTCAGTTTATTATATTATGGCTTTCATGATTTTGTAACTGAAAGAGTTGTTAGTATTATATAATTGTTAAAATAATGTGAATTTTAATCCTTATTTAGAATAAATAAATATAAATTTGCGCAAAAATAATCAAAACATGTTGTTTAGTAAATCTATTAGGGGTAATAAAATATTCTTTATTAAAAGTATTCTGCTCTTCTTTTGTTTAAATTTTAGCTTCTTTTTGTCGGCACAAAATGTATCTATAGGTGGTGGCGGAAGTGCTAGTGATAATTCTGTTATTAACATCCGAAAAAGTAATAATTATAGTCAGATTATTTATTTAGGTTCGGAGATAAAACAAAGCGGAAAAATAGAAAGTCTTACTTTTAAATTAAATACAACGGGTAATGTAGATATTAGTACGTTTAGAAATTGGACAGTTCGATTAAAATTAATTTCAAGAAGAACAAGTGAGTTTGATTACAATAGAGGGCAGACTGTTAAGAAATTTAGTGGGTTTACTGAGGTATTTAATGGGAGTATTCAATACGATAGGAATACAGGGTACGTTAAAATTCCTTTTAATACCGCTTTTAATTACGATAAAAATAAAAATTTAGTCGTAGAAATTACAGAAAATACCCATGGAGGAATGTACAAACAATGGGGGGATTATAGTCCATATCCTAAATTTAAGATTTTTTGGCCGGGTGGAGATAGATTTGGTTATAGAACTGCATATAATAACATCACTCATGACCAAATTTGGTATGGTTTACTAAAAGAAAATTCTACTCCTCAAGTAATCATAGGGTTTAAAGCGGTTGTAGTAACTCCACCTGTAAAAGCATCGGAATTACATTCTACTCTTAGTGTTGACAAGCCTGTAATTGGGGCTAATAATAAAGAGATAGCTACGATTACTGTTGTTTTAAAAGATAAAAATGGGAAAAAATTAAGCAAATCGGGAGGGAAATTAAGTTTTTCACCTACTGGCGTTTCAAATATTACAGATAATGGGGATGGTACTTATACTGCTAAATTTAAAACAAACACTCCTGATGATTATAGTTTTACAGCTACTATTACTAGTGCCGATAAAACTAAAGTAACAATAAAAACTCCTGCAAATATTAAAGCTACTAAAGTTATGGAGGTTACTGTAGGTACTGGTGGTTGTGGACAATCGGTACAGTCTAACAGTCCTGTAAAATATGATGAAGGTTTATATAATGGCGGTAAAAAAAATAGTTGGTCGCTAATGTTATATAAGGCAAGTGATCTAAATAATTTAGCAGGAAAATTAACTACGATTGGTTTTTATACTGATTGTAAAAATAAAACATATAAACGTGCTAAAAAACAGCGTGTTTATGTAAAGGAGGTTAGCGAAAACGAAATTACAAATAATAGCCATCCTGATTTGAGTACTTTTACAAAAGTATTTGATGGTGAATATACTTGGAAATCAGGTGCTAGTTTTGATACTTCTAGAAGTGATATTACACTAACGGAAGATTTTGTGTATTCTGGAACAAAAAACTTAGTGGTTTATTACGAAAATGAGTCGGGAATAGCAATGGGTATGTTTAGTTCTATTTCATTTTTATGGGATAATAAAGGAGAGAATAGAGTTGCTTATGCTGGATATAAAAACAATAGTAAAAAAACGACTAAAGGACGTATTTCTAAAGAGCTTCCTATTACATATTTCAAATTTAGCCCCGCGCCAATAGCAATACAGCCTGTAATTAGCATGCAAAACCCGGCAGAGGCGAGTATTTGTGAAAATAATAGTTTTACTTTTTCTGATGTAAGTGTTACTGAAAATCCAAATTTAAAATGGACAACAGATGGTACTGGTCTTTTTGAAGATGATGCCAAATTGTTATCAAAATATACGCCTAGCGACCAAGATGCTACTAAAGGTTTTGTTACGCTTAGTTTAACAGCTAAAAAAGGAAAATTAAGCGAAACTAAAACGTTTAAATTAAATATTCAAGCCGATGCAAAAAGTGCAGGATTGGATGGAACTTTAACTGTTTGTAAGGGAATAAATCCTACAAATGATGAATTATTTGAAGCTTTAAAAGGCAATCCTGAAGTTGGTGGAACTTGGACTTCAAATGGCTTGGTACATACGTATACGCAAACAACTGATTTAGGTTGTAATAATAAATCAGCAAGTGTAACTGTTGATGAAGAATCTGATGCAAAAAGTGCCGGATTGGATGGAACTTTAACTGTTTGTTCAGGAATAAATCCTACAAATGATGATTTATTTAAATCCTTAAAAGGAAATCCTGAAGCTGGTGGAACTTGGACGTCAAAAGATTTAATACATACTTATACGCAAACAACAAGTTTAGGTTGTAATAATAAATCAGCAAATGTTACAATTACAATTCAAGATGATGCAAAAAGCGCAGGATTGGATGGAACTTTAACTGTTTGTTCAGGAATAATCCCTACAAATAATGATTTATTTAAAGCCTTAAAAGGAAATCCTGAAGTTGGTGGAACTTGGACATCAAAAGATTTCGTACATACGTATACGCAAACAACTGATTTAGGTTGTAATAATAAATCAGCAAG
>NZ_OENA01000103.1:0-2854 GCF_900239185.1 Tenacibaculum finnmarkense | reverse complement strand
AACTTGGACATCAAAAGATTTCGTACATACGTATACGCAAACAACTGATTTAGGTTGTAATAATAAATCAGCAAGTGTTACAATTACAATTCAAGACGATGCAAAAAGCGCAGGTTTGGATGGAACTTTAACTGTTTGTAAAGGAACAAATCCTACAAATGAGCAATTATTTAAATCCTTAAAAGGAAATCCTGAAGTTGGTGGAACTTGGACATCAAAAGATTTCGTACATACGTATACACAAACAACTGATTTAGGTTGTAATAATAAATCAGCAAGTGTTACAATTACAATTCAAGACGATGCAAAAAGTGCAGGGTTGGATGGAACTTTAACTGTTTGTTCAGGAATAATCCCTACAAATGAGCAATTATTTAAATCCTTAAAAGGAAATCCTGAAGCAGGCGGAACTTGGGCAAAAAACGGCTTGGTACATACGTATACACAAACAACTGATTTAGGATGTAAAGAAAATTCTGCAAGTGTTACAATTACAATTCAAGCCGAAGCAAAAAGTGCAGGTTTAGATGGAACTTTAACTGTTTGCAAGGGAATAAATCCTACAAATGATGAATTATTTAAAGCCTTAAAAGGAAATCCTGAAGTTGGTGGAACTTGGGCATCAAAAGATTTCGTACATACGTATACACAAACAACTGATTTAGGTTGTAACAATAAATCAGCAAGTGTTACAATTACAATTCAAGACGATGCAAAAAACGCAGGATTGGATGGAACATTAACTGTTTGTAAGGGAATAATTCCTACAAATGAGCAATTATTTAAAGCCTTAAAAGGAAATCCTGAAGCTGGTGGAATTTGGGCATCAAAAGATTTGGTACATACGTATACACAAACAACTGATTTAGGTTGTAATAATAAATCTGCAAGTGTTACAATTACAATTCAAGATGATGCAAAAAGTGCAGGATTAAATGGAACATTAACTGTTTGTTCAGGAATAAATCCTACAAATGAGCAATTATTTAAAGCCTTAAAAGGAAATCCTGAAGTTGGTGGAACTTGGGCAGAAAACGGCTTGGTACATACGTATACACAAACAACTGATTTAGGTTGTAATAATAAATCTGCAAGTGTTACAATTACAATTCAAGACGATGCAAAAAACGCAGGTTTAGATGGAGTTTTAACTATTTGTAAAGGAACAAATCCTACAAATGATGATTTATTTAAAGCCTTAAAAGGAAATCCTGAAGTTGGTGGAACTTGGACTTCAAATGGCTTGGTACATACGTATACGCAAACAACTGATTTAGGTTGTAATAATAAATCAGCAAGTGTTACAATTACAATTCAAGACGATGCAAAAAATGCAGGATTGGATGGAACTTTAACTGTTTGTAAAGGAACAAATCCAACGGAAAAACAATTATTTAAAGCCTTAAAAGGAAATCCTGAAGCAGGCGGAACTTGGGCGTCAAAAGATTTCGTACATACGTATACACAAACAACTGATTTAGGTTGTAAAGAAAATTCTGCAAGTGTAACTGTTGATGAAGAATCTGATGCAAAAAGCGCAGGATTGGATGGAACTTTAACTGTTTGTAAAGGAACAAATCCTACAAATAATGATTTATTTAAAGCCTTAAAAGGAAATCCTGAATTGGGTGGAACTTGGACATCAAAAGATTTCGTACATACGTATACACAAACAACTGATTTAGGTTGTAATAATAAATCTGCAAGTGTAACTGTTGATGAAGAATCTGATGCAAAAAGTGCAGGATTGGATGGAACTTTAACTGTTTGCAAGGGAATAAATCCTACAAATGATGAATTATTTGAAGCTTTAAAAGGAAATCCTGAAGTTGGTGGAACTTGGACTTCAAATGGCTTGGTACATACATATACACAAACAACTTATTTAGGTTGTAATCCGAAATCAGCAAGTGTAACTGTTGATGAAGATACTGCAAGAAATGCTGGTGAAAATGGAATGTTAACTGTTTGTAAGGGAACAGTTTTAACAGAAAAACAATTGTTCGATGCTTTAGAGGGTTCTCCTGATCTTGGTGGAACTTGGACATCAAACGGCTTAATATATACCTATACACAGGTGGCTAGTTTGGGATGTAATCCTAATTCTTCAAGAGTAATTGTGATGGAGCAATCCGAAGCAAAAAGTGCCGGATTGGATGGAACTTTAACTGTTTGTAAAGGAGTAAATCCAACGGGGAAACAATTATTTGACGCTTTAGGAGGTTCTCCTGAAACTGGTGGAACATGGAGGAATAACGGCTCAGTACATACCTATACACAAACTACAAGTTTAGGTTGTAATCCGAAAAAAGCAACTATTATAGTTAATGAAGAGTCTGAAGTAAAAAGTGCCGGATTAGATGGCGTTTTATCAATATTAGACGGAACAGAACCTACGGAAGATGATTTATTTGCAGCTTTAGAGGGGTTCCCTGATATGGATGGTTCTTGGGCTGAAAACAATAGCAATACTTACACTTATACTGTAACATCGACAAGCCCGTGTACAAAAAATAAAACCGCTACAATTCGTATAAAAAGGAATCAAGAAGTGGCAAACGGATTTTCACCAAATGGTGATGGTGTGAATGATACTTGGATAGTACTGCCAGATGTTGCAAATAAGTATCCAAAGAATATTATGCGTATTTACAACAGACACGGAAATTTAGTGTACAAGGCGCTTACCTATAATAATGATTGGGATGGTACTTCTAACGGAAAAATAACGATAAATAAAGAATCAAAACTTCCGGTGGGTTCTTATGTCTATATTTTAGAGCTAAACAACGCTACAAAAAAGGTTTTAAAAGGCTGGGTTTATATAAATTACTAAATAAAAATGATGTTATTA